>NZ_MBSO01000001.1 GCF_001695835.1 Ensifer sp. LC11
GGATAAATCCCATGGGGATCTACCGCGATGGCGCGGGGTGGAGCAGCCCGGTAGCTCGTCAGGCTCATAACCTGAAGGCCGCAGGTTCAAATCCTGCCCCCGCAACCAAATCAAAAAAAGCCCGCCAGGACAAAATCCGGCGGGCTTTTTTGCGTTCCAGGCATGGCCCTGCCGTTCTCACCTCACTGCCGACCGCCGATGCCGAGCGGCGTGAGGCGAGGGCGGCCGTCGCGGGACACAAACCGCGACCGGGAGGTCGAATGCTGCAGCGTTACCGCTTTATTAATGAATACAATCGATAGTTGCTTATTCCACAGATTCCCGTGAAAGCATGAGGCTGCGCGCACACGAATAGGGCAGGGGGCGCAGGAGTGCCGCGTGCCACGAAGGATCAGATATGACGACAATTTCGCCGACGACGAACGCCGTACTTCAAATCCTCCGGCGGACGGTTGAATCGGATCAGGAGCCTGGCGCCGCCAACTCTACGGACGGCCTTATCAAGGCAGCCAACGGCATTTCGACCGAGCCGGGGAGGGCGACGACACAAGCCGCCGACGCTATCAACAACACCCTGCTCGATATGAAGGCGCGGGCGGACGGTTATGTCGGGATGGCGCTTGAATTTGTGAATTCCGATCGCTTCAAGTCGAGCGATCCGGATGCCAAGGAGACGTTGAAGGCCCTGCTCAACGAGAATGGTGACATATTTGCCGCTCGCATCGAAGCCGAACTCCAAAACAAGCCGGGTTTGAAACTGGAAGAAGCGATCGCCACCGCGCTAACCGCCACAGTGCGAAGCAATCGCAGCCGTTTTGCCGAAACGGAGATCGTTCTCGGTTATGACCTGAAGCACCAGGCAAACCAGATTCACTACATCGCCGATGCTGATGGGCATAGCTCGGGTGGGTACCTAGCGCAGGCTGCGGGTGAGGCCAGCGAAGGTCTCATGGAAGCGCGAAAATGGCATATGAACGCAAAGGACGGCGAGCTGCAGGATGCCACCGCGGCGGTGGAAGCCGCCGATCGCAGATATCGGAACGTTTACAGCTTGCTACAGGACTGGAACACGATGTGGGCGAAGAAATTCGGCTGGAAGGACGAACCTGCTGAGGCGCGATAGGCAGTGGCGCCAAACGTACGGCCGCCCCGATGTCGATAGCGATGTTCGTGCAATTGGCGCAGCGTCGCCTATCGCAGGATAGTTCAACTACGCCGAAGCGCGCCGGTTGGGGACGTCGCCGACAAAACTCGCCGCTTCAAGAGATCGGATATTTCACTGTCTCGACGAAACAGTGAAATGGTCTTGCGCCTTCTCGTTTGTCTTGGGCTCCGGTAGTGGCGCCGCTTCGTTATTCTGATCCGTGGCGGTCAGCCAGGCGCGCGTCTCGTTGAGTATCTCGTCCGACAGCTGCGGGTCATCCGTCATCCGCGACAGGATGAGTGCGCCGATCATGGCCGCCGAATTGCCGATCGCAGCGCGACGCCTCTCATCATCATCCAAACCAGGTGCAATTTTCGCAAGGCGGAGGAATTGGCGCTCGAGGAAGGCGGTCATTTCCGCACGTGCAGCTCGTGGTTGGCGGCTCATCTCCGACCCCAGGGCAGCCAGCGGACAGCCATGTCCGAAATCGTCACGGTGCTCCGGCGAGAGGTAACGTCTAGCGACGGTTGCAAGGTCGGCGGGCTGTGGCTCGGCGTTTCCCCGAAGTTCCGCAAGGGTTTGCGCGATCAGATCATCCTTGGATTCGAAGTAGCCATAGAACCCGCCATGCGTCAGCCCGGCTGATTTCATGACGTCGGTGACCGTGACGGCGTCAAAGCCGCGTTCGCGAAACAGCCGCCCTGCGGCTTCCAGGATGGTTCTCTTGTTTTCCTCGACCTGCTGTCGGCTCACGCGCATCACCGCCTCCTGAAAATATGTTTGACATTATACATGATACCCATCATATATCAAAATACATGATCGTCATCATGAATAACTCAGGAGTTTTCCGATGAGCAAGAAACCCGCAGTCCTTGTAACCGGTGCTTCGACCGGAATTGGCGCTGTCTATGCGGAGCGATTTGCGCGCCGCGGCCACAATCTCGTACTGGTTGCCCGCAATGCCGAGCGCCTCGACGCTTTGGCGGCGCGCCTGCGCGATGAAACAGGTGTCCATGTAGATGTGGTGCCGGCCGACCTGACGAACGACCAGGACCTCGCCAGGATCGAGCAGCGCCTCAGCGAAGATGACCATATCGGTGTGCTGATCAACAATGCCGGCACATCGATCCCGCGCGGCTTTCTTCAGCAGAAGGGCGAGGATATTTCGAAGCTGATCGCACTGAATGTCACGGCCGTCACCCGGCTGGCGCATGCCGCGGCACCCCGCTTTGCTGAAAGCGGCGAGGGGGCCATCATCAATGTCGCTTCCGTCGTCGGGCTCGCGCCGGAAATGGGCGCCACCGTCTACGGCGCGACTAAGGCCTTCGTACTGTTCCTGTCGCAGGGGTTGAATGTCGAGCTGGCAGCAAAGGGCGTGTATGTCCAGGCGGTCCTTCCGGCGGCGACTCGCACCGAAATCTGGGATCACGCGGGTGTCGACGTCAATACGATTGCCGGGGTGATGGAGGTGGGCGACCTCGTTGATGCGGCCCTCGTCGGCTTCGACCGCCGCGAACTGGTGACGATCCCGCCGCTGCCGGACGGCGCACAGTGGACGAGCTTTGACACCGCGCGCCAGGCGATGCTGCCGAATTTTGCGCAGTCCGAGCCCGCCGATCGCTATCGGTCCGCCGCCTGACCGGTGGCTTAAGGCGGGAGCCGGTGATCTCATCGGCTCCCGCATCGCATGAAGCGCCGGGGCCACCCGGCCGCTGCCACGTCCCTTGTTTCGCCTATACATAGTCGCGCGATCTCGACCGGGCACCTTTGAGGCGTTTGCCAAGCCTCTTCCGGCTGGTAGAGATTGGGGATCAGAGATTCGCAGCTGCCCACAGGTTTGGGCAGCGCTGGAAGATTCCCCTTCGAAACGACTGCGACAGTGAGGGCGTGACGCCGATGAAAAAGTTCAATCTGGGAACAACCGACCTGTCCGTATCATCCGCCGTTCTCGGCCTGATGCGGATCGCCGATCTCAGCGATGACGCCATTGCCCGGCTCTACGGCAAGGCGCGGGACGCCGGCATCAACGTGTTCGACCACGCCGACATCTATGGTGGCGAACTGCACGCCTGCGAGCGTCGCTTCGGCGATGCGCTGCGGCTGAAGCCAACCGAGCGCGCGCAGATCGTTATTCAGAGCAAGTGCGGAATCCGGCGCGGCTATTTCGACTTCTCCCGCGACCATATCCTGCAGTCCGTCGATCGCTCACTTGCGGCGCTGAAGACCGACTATCTCGATCTTCTGTTGCTGCATCGCCCGGATGCCCTGGTGGAACCGGAGGAGGTGGCCGATGCCTTCGACCGTTTGCACGCGGCCGGCAAGGTCAGGCATTTCGGCGTCTCCAACCACACGCCGCGGCAGATCGATCTCCTGAAGACGGCCGTGCGCCAGCCGCTGGTCGCCAACCAGATCCAGCTCAGCATCGCGCATGCTCCGTCCATTGCCTTTGGCATTGCCGCGAACATGGCGGGTCTCGAGCAGTCGATCGATCGTGACGGCGAGGTGGTTGTCTATTCGCGGATCAATCGCATGACGCTACAGGCCTGGTCGCCGTTCCAGCAGGGCTTCTTCGGCGGCGTCTTCGTCGGCGACGAGACGAATTTTCCCGACCTCAACCGGGTGCTGACTGAACTCTCCGAAAAGTATGCGGTGTCGCCGTCGGCGGTCGCCTATGCCTGGATCGCGCGGCATCCGGCGAACATCCAGGTGGTCCTGGGAACAACGAGCCCTGAGCGGCTGGCAGACATCGCGCCCGGTGCGGTTATCACGCTGTCGCGCGAGGACTGGTATCGCCTCTTCACCGCCGCAGGGCATGTGCTGCCCTGACGGACCACTTGAGGAGCCGAATGTGAAAAGGCCCGCTCGGATCTGAGCGGGCCTTTTGTTTTTTAAACGTCGCACGTCGGCGTATCAGGTGCGCGGCTTCAGGTTCTCGGGGTCGTAGAGCGGCTTGTAGCCAACGCCGACGACCTCGACCGGATAGGTCTCGGCGAAATACTCGACGGTGAGCTTGCGGCCGACCTGGCAATGGGACCAGGGCAGATAGGCAAGCGCGATGTTCTTGCCGATCGTCGGTCCGAAGGCGATCGAAGTGGTGTAGGAGCGGCGGCCGAGTTCGTCGACCAGCACCTTGCCGGTTTCCGGATCCATCACCGGCAGGGTGCCGACCGGATAGCGCTTGACGCCATTCTTGTCAGTGTTCTCAGTCAGCACGAGCGTGCAGAGCATGGCGGGCTGGTGCTCGCGTGCCTTGTATTCAAGGTGCTTGGCCTTGCCGCGGAAGTCGACGTCCTTGACCTTCGGACGGGCAAGGTCGGCCTCAATCAGGTTGTACTGGGTGAGAAGATCGGCGTTCTGCAGGCGCAGGCTCTTTTCCATGCGGCGCGAGTTGGCATAGGTTTCGACGCCGAAAGCCATGACGCCGGTTGCGCGCAGCGCGTCCCAGACGGCAAGCCCGTCCTCGTACTTCATGTGCAGTTCCCAGCCCTGCTCGCCAACATAGGAGATGCGGAAGGCGGTGACTTTTTTACCGGCAATCTCGATCGGTTTGATCGCAGCGAAGGCGAAGTTCTCGATGTCCAGACCGGCCGGGTCGGCAACCACCTTTTTCAGGTTCTCGCGGGCATTCGGTCCCCAGATACCGATGGTGACGAACTTTTCCGAAACGTCGGTGATGGTGACGTCGAGGCCCCGATCCTCGGCGACGCGGCGCATGTAGTGGAAGTCGCGCGGGCCGGCGTCGGCGCCGTTCACGAGACGGCCGCGGTCGGCCATGCGGAAGACGGTGAAGTCGGCCCGCACCATGCCCTCGTCGTCGAGGAAGTGGGTGTAGATGCCCTTGCCGATGTTGCCGTCGCCGCCGATCTTGGCGGCGCAAAGCCACTCAAGCAGCTCGACATGGTCAGGGCCTTCGATGTCGACCATGTGGAAGTGCGAGAGGTTGACGATGCCGCAATCCTCGCTCATCGCCAGATGCTCGGCGTTGGAGACGCGCCAGAAATGGCGGCTGTCCCACTCGTTCTGCCGCACCGGAACGCGATCGCCGTATTTTTCGAGCAGATGTTCGTTGGCGGCGTAGCCATGGGCGCGCTCCCAGCCGCCGAGCTCCATGAAGTAGCCGCCGAGTTCCTTCTCGCGCTCGTAGAAGGGCGAGCGCTTGACGTTGCGGCCGCTCGCATAGGGCTCGCGGGTGTGCACGGCGGGGTAGTAGATCTTCTGCGCCGCCTCGAAGCAGCGACCCTCGATGAACTTCTCCTCGAGCTGGTGCGGGTAGAAGCGGGAATAATCGATCGAGGCATGGTCGATCTCGGTGCGGCCGTCCGTCATCCAGTCGGCGATCAGCTTGCCGTAGCCGGGGCCGTCCTTCACCCAGATGGCGACGCAGTACCAGAGGCCGCGCACCTTCTGGCTCTCGCCGCAGGAGGGACCACCGGCGGCTGACACCTGCAGCAGGCCGTTGAAGGAGTGGCTCTCGTTGTAGCCAAGCTCGCCGAGGATCGGCGTCAGTTCCATGGCGCGCTCGAGCGGCTCGATGATCTGCTCCATCTCGAGGTCGCGCTGTGACGGCGACAGGCGCGCCTCATGCTTTTCAAGGATATTGCGCGGATGGCAGAGGCGGGGATTGGTGGTCTCGTAATAGCCCCACTCGATCTGGCCGCCTTCGGTGGTCTTCGGGTCACCGGTGTCGCGCATATAGGCCGAGTTGCCCTGGTCACGCAAAAGCGGGAAGCCGATTTCCTTGCCGGTGCCTTCGAATTCGTTGTACGGGCCGAAGAAGGTGAGCGGATGGTCGACCGGCATGACCGGCAGGTCCTCGCCGACCATTTCGGCGATGAGGCGGCCCCAGATACCGGCGCAAACGATGACATGATCGGCCATGATCGTGCCGCGATGGGTGACGACGCCCTTGATGCGGCCGTTCTCGACGATGAGCGACTTTGCCGGCGTGTTGCCGAAGACCTGGAGCTTGCCGGACTTTTCTGCCGCGTCGACGAGCTTGCCGGCAACGGTCTGCGAGCGCGGGATGACGAGGCCGGCGTCCGGATCGAACATGCCGCCCATCACCTGATCTTCCTCGATCAGCGGGAACATCTTCTTGATTTCAGCCGGCGAGACATAATGCGCGCGGGTGCCGAAGGCTTTTGCCGAGGACAGCTTGCGCTTGATTTCCTCCATCCAGACATCGTCGCCGGTGCGTGCGACTTCAAGGCCGCCGATGCGGGCGTAGTGGCCCATCTTCTCGAAGAAATCGATCGAGTACTGCGTCGTCCAGACCGAGAGATAGTCGTGGCTGGTGGTGTAGCAGAAGTCCGAGGCATGCGCCGTCGAGCCGATATCGGTCGGCACGCCTGATTTGTCGATGCCGACGATATCGTCCCAGCCGCGCTCGATCAGGTGATGCGCGATCGAGGCTCCAACGATGCCACCCAGCCCGATGATTACGACCTTCGCCTTTTGCGGAAACTCTGCCATTGATTGCGACCCTAGTTGGTTTGGAAGCCGGATTTTAGGGCTTGATACATCGCGACTAGAGCCTGTCTACGACATAATCATCAAACTGCACGACCAGAGCCGAGCAATCTGTGGATCGCGGGACGAGAGTTGTCGAGACGGTCATGCCACTGATTTCGTGAGAAAAAGCGCCAGTGGGCGCAAGCGTGATCCTATCTAGCATATCGCAAATCCCGACGCATCCGAATGCGGCATCGCCGCCTCCTGCCGAATGCGGTTGCGGAATATTCCTGTTCCCCGTGGCAGCGGAGTTCGCCCCGAAAGATAATCCCATCGGGTAAGATTGACAGCGATGTCTGATATTAATAAGTTCGGTAACAGAACGAATTAAAAGAGGTCCCCGTGAACGACAGCTTGCGCATCTCCCGGAAGTTCTCTCAGCGCTCCGTCATGGAGGCGATCGTCCAGGGTGGGCCGATTTCGCGTGCATCGATTTCCAAGCAGACTGGTCTTTCCAAGCAGACCATTTCGGAAATCGTTCGCGGTCTCGAGGAGGAGGGCTGGGTTCAGGAGACCGGCCGCACCAGCGGCCATGTTGGACGCACGGCCGTCACCTACGAACTGGTCTGCCATGCCGCCTTCATCATCGCTGTCGACCTCGGCGGCACGAAGGTGCGCGTGGCGATCACCGATCTCGCATGCCAGATCTTCGCCGAAGACACGGCGCCGACCGATCCGCGCGGCGGCCGCTTCGTTGTCGAGCAGATCGCCGCCATGGCTTTTGATGCGGCAGATCGGCAGAAGATCGCCCGCGAGAAGATCCGGCTCGCGGTGGTTGGCGTTCCGGGCGCACCCTGCAGCGAGACCGGCCGCGTGTTGCTCGCGCCGAACATCGCCGGCTTCGATACGATGGATGTCGTCGGCGCCTTCGAGGAAGTGCTCGGTTTTGGTGCCATGCTTGAAAACGACGTCAATCTCGCGGTTCTCGGTGAGAACTGGCTGGGGCAGGGGCAGGGCATCGACAATCTCGCCTATGTGGCGCTGGGCACCGGCGTGGGCAGTGGGCTGATGGTCGGCGGCCACCTGGTGCGCGGTGTCAGTAATGCGGCCGGCGAAATGGGTTTCCTGCCGCTCGGCGCCGATCCGTTCGAGGCGGAATCGCTGCGCACCGGCGCCTTCGAGCGGGCCGTCGCATCGCACGGCATGGCGGAGCGCTATGCAGCACTTTCGGGCAAGACCGTTCCGGTGCCCACGATCTTCGCCAACGCGGAAGCCGGCGATGCGGCGGCCCTCACGGTGCTCGACGAGACCGCGAGGTTTCTCGCGGCCGGCGTTGCGGCGATTGCCGCGATCGCCAACCCGCAGAAAGTCATTCTCGGCGGATCGATCGGGCTGAGGCCGGAGATGCTAGCGCGGGTGAAAGCCTTCCTGCCGCAGTGTTTTCCCTATCCGGTCAATGTCGAGACGGGCGAGCTCGGTTCGCGCGCCGCGATCATCGGCGCTGCGGCGATCGGGCTTGGCCAGTTGCACAACACCCTGTTCGGGGTCGATGCGCCTGATGGCCGCATCTCGCTGCCCCGGGCAAACGTCACAGCACTTCGGGAGGCAATCTGATGGCGACGAAGGACGGCTTGGTCGAACACTTGCGCTCAGCGCTCGACCGGGAGGCGGCGATCGACCTTTTTCGCGGTGCGATCGGGCGCGAGAGCATTACCGGCAATGAGGCGAACTTTGTCTCGTTTCTCGCCGAGACAATGCGGCATCCCAACCTGGAAGGGCTGACGACCGCCGAATTTCTGCCGGGCCGCCCGAATGTCTGGGCCGAGCGCAAAGGTGCTGGTAAAGGCCCGCGGCTGCTGTTCATCGGCCACACGGACACGGTGCATGTCGACGGCTGGCGCGAGCATTGGGCCGGCACCGAGCGCGAGGATCCCTTCGCCGCACCGATCATCGACGGTGCGGTCTGGGGCCGTGGTTCGGGCGATCTCAAGGCCGGTATCTGCGCGTCGCTTGCAGCGCTGTCGCTGCTTGACAAGGCCGGTGTCGAGCTTGCCGGCGACGTCAGCTTCGCCTTTGTCGGCGACGAGGAAAGCGGTCAGCCGGGCACCGGCGTGTCGGCGGGAATCAAGGATCTGGTCGGCCGGATCGAAGCTGGCGAAATCGCGCGGCCCGACTTTGTCGTCTATGTCGAGCCGACGCGGCTTTCGGTCTATCCGGCGCAGATCGGCTTTTTCATCACCGACATCACGATATCAGGCAAGTCGGCCTATTTCGGTGTACCGGAACTCGGCAAGGATGCGCTACGCGCCAGCCACGCGGTGATGTCGGCTCTGTGGAAACACTCCGACGAGATTGCCGCACGCGCCGAACACAAGCTGATCGGCCGCAGTTTCCTGCTGATTACGGGCCTTGCCGGCGGCGGCTATATTGCCGTGCCTGAACGCTGCACCCTGTCGCTGATCCGCAAGCTTCTGCCCGGTGACACGCTCGATACGGCAGCGGCCGAGATCGAAGCGGCGGTTCGCGCGGCGATCACCGACCCGGAGATCACCGTCGAGTTTTCCTATCCGGCGGGACGCGACCACGCGCTTGGCGGTACGGCTGCCGAGATCGACGAGACGGCAAGGGAAGTCGGCGCGCTATCGGCCTCAATGGCCGAAGCCATGGCCGGACGCGGCGTCATCGAAGGCGCACCCTTCTGGTCGGAATCGCCGTTCTTCGTCAATCGCCTCGGCATACCCGCCGTCTACTGCGCCCCGGGCGATATCCGCAATTGCCATACCTACGAGGAGCGGGTCGAGGTCGAGGAATACCTCGCCGGCGTCGTCGGTTTCGCCGCCTTCATGGCGCGCTACTGCGGCGTCATGGGCTGAACTGTTGAACAAGAGGGAGAGAGACAATGCTTTTGAAGAAATTGATGGCTGCCGCACTCGTCAGCGGTTTCGTGCTTGCCGCAGGTGCCGCTTCCGCCCAAACGGTCGGTCCGTCCGGTGAGAGCGCGACGCCGAGCGCCGACGTGGCCCTGACCGACGCCGATATCGGCGCGCTGAAGGGCAAGGGCTACAAGGCGGCGCTGCTGTGGCACACATCGTCGGATTTCACCAATGCCGTTTCGGCCGGTGCCAAGGATGAATTCGCCCGTGCCGGCGTCGAGATCGCGGTGACGACGGATGCAGGTTTTGATGCCGCCCGCCAGCGCAGCGATATCGAAACCGCGCTTGCCGCCAAGCCGAACGTCATTCTGGCGTTGCCGCTTGACCCGGTGACCTCGGCCGAAGCGTTCCGCCAGGCCGTCACCGATGGCAGCAAGCTGGTGTTTCTCTCCAACCTGCCGAGTGGCTACAAGCAGGGTACCGACTATGCCTCGATCGTCACCGACGATCTCTACCAGATGGGCAAGCAGGCGGCCGACGCGCTGGCGAAGGCGATCGGCAGCAAAGGTAAGGTCGGTTACATCTTCCATGACGCCAGCTACTACGTGACCAACCAGCGCGACCAGGCCTTCAAGTCGACCATCGAAAAGGACTATCCGGATATCAAGATCGTTGCCGAGCAGGGCATTTCCGATCCGGCCCGCGCCGAAGAGCTGGCAAGCGCCATGCTTCTCCAGAACCCTGATCTTGACGGCATCTACGTGACCTGGGCGGAGCCTGCCGATGGCGTGCTTTCGGCTCTTCGTTCAAGCGGCAACACGAAGACCAAGATCGTCACGCTCGATCTTGCCGAACCGGTGGCGCTCGACATGGTCAAGGGCGGCAACGTCACCGTGCTTGTTGCCGACAAGGCCTATGAACTCGGACGGGCGATGGCTGCGGCCGGCCTGAAGTCGCTGCTTGGACAAGAGACCCCGGCTTTCGTGGTCGCACCGGCGCTGACTGTCACCAAGGAAAACGTTGCCGAGGGCTGGAAGCAGTCGCTCAATCGCGATGCACCGCAGTCGGTGCTCGACGCGGCCAAATAACCCGATGGCTGCCGGAAGAGAGGACGCTTCCGGCGGCATCATCCTAAAGGGAGGCAGACATGCACAGGGCAGTGAGACATTTCGCGTTGCTGGCAACGGTCTTTGTCGCGACGTCGGGCTATGCCGCTGACGGCAAGACCACCGGTCCGCATGGCGAGGCGCCGACGCCGGCCGGTACATTTGCGCTGACGGCGGCCGAAGAGCAGCAGGTCAAGGACGGCAAGTTTACCGCAGCACTCGTCTGGCACGAGATGAGCGAGTACACCAACGCGGTCAACAGCGGCGCCCATGACGAGTTCAAGCGGCTCGGCGTAGAGGTGGTCGCACAGACCGATGCCGGTTTTGATGCCGCGCGACAGAAATCCGATGTCGAGACGGTGCTTGCCAAGAAGCCTTCGATCATCCTGTCGCTGCCGGTCGATCCGGCGACGGCCGCCGTCGTCTACGATCCGGCTCGCACGGCCGGTGTGAAGCTCGCCTTCGTCGACAATTCTCCGGCCGGCTATGAGCATGGCAAGGACTATGTGACGATCGTCTCCGACGATCTTTTCCAGATGGGCAACAAGGCGGCTGTTGCCATGGCGGATGCGCTCGGCGGCAAGGGCAAGCTCGGCTACATCTATCACGATGCCGATTTCTACGTGACCAACCAGCGTGACGGCGCCTTCAAGTCGACGATCGAGCAGGATTATCCTGACATGAAGATCGTCGCCGAGGCCGGCATGGCCGATCCGGCCCGCAGTGAGGAGATCGCTCAAGGCATGATTACCCAGAACCCGGATCTCGACGGCATCTATGTGACCTGGGCGGAACCGGCTCTCAGCGTGCTGTCGACGCTGCGCGGCGCCGGCAACAGCCACACCAAGATCGTCACGCTCGATCTCAACGAGCCGGCAGCGCTCGACATGGTCAAGGGCGGCAACATTGCAGCCCTGGTCGCCGACGAAGCCTACAATATCGGCGTTACGGCGGCGCGCGCGGCGGCAGGGTCGCTGGTCGGCAAGACGGCCGAGCCGTTCCTGGTGGTCGACTCGCTTGCGGTCACCAAGGCCACCGTTGCCGACGGCTGGAAGAAGTCTCTGAACAAAGATGTGCCCGCGACGATCGCGGACGCGATGAAGTGATGCCAACTGCATGTGTCCTTAAAAGTGGATTTGGGGACAAAACACGCAGCTTTTTCAAAGTGCTCCAGCGACCTTTGCGCGTCCAATATGACGCGCGGCGCTGTAGTGCAGGGGGAGAGTCCCCCTGCCTTCGGAGGAAGAATGATGTCCAGTGCCCATTCCAGTGCGAGCGGCCAGCCGGCAAGCCTCGTCAATCGCCTCAACCTGCAGCAATACGTCGTCTATCTCGGCTTCCTGGTGATCTTTCTGTTTTTCGCCATCGTGTTGAAGGACAGCGGGTTCCTAACCGTTCGCAACCTTTCGAACATCATGCTGCAGACCGCACCGGTGACGATCATGGCAATCGGCCTTGTCTTCGTCATGTCGGCCGGCGAGATCGATTTGTCGATCGGATCGACGGTCGCCGTCTCGGCGCTGGCGGCGGCAGTGACGGTCAACGACTATGGTCTCGGCGCAGGTATCATTGCTGGGATCGGTGCCGGCCTTTTGATCGGACTTTTGAACGGCGTGCTCGTCGCCTATGTCAAGCTGCCGTCGTTCCTGGTTACGCTGGCGACACTCGGGCTTTTCGCCGGTGTCTCCCGTTCGATGACCAACCTGCGCTCGATCCCTGTGACCGACAGCACGTTTACTGGCTTCTTCGGCTCGGGCTCGTTTCTCGGCGTGCCGTCGCTGATCTGGTGGACCGTGGTCGCGGTTGCCTGCGGCCATGTCATCTATCGGGAAACCCGCTTCGGCGCGCATGTGCTGGCAACCGGCGACAACAGCCGCGCTGCGAGCGTGTCGGGCATCAGCGTGCCGCGCATCCGGCTCGCCGTTCTGCTGATTAGCGGTGGCCTTGCCGGTCTCGCGGGACTGCTCTACGCCGGCCGCCTGCAGGCGGCCAAATACACGCTCGGCGAGACCGACCTGATGACCGTGATCGCCGCCGTCATCGTTGGCGGCACGCTGCTCAACGGTGGCAAGGGTACGATCATCGGCGCGCTCGTCGGCTCGCTGATGATGGGCATGCTCAACAACGGCCTGATCCTGATGGGCCTTTCCGTTTCCGACCAGATGATCGTTCGCGGTCTCATCATTCTCGCTGCGGTCGCCGTGTCGCTGCGCGAAAAGTCCCGCTGAAGGAGGCTTCCATGTTTCTCGACGTTCTGCGCCGCCGCAACCCGGCATTCATCGAAGCGGCCATCGGCCTGCACCAGCAGGGCAAGATCCCGGCAAACGCCTATGTTCTGGACCTCGACGCGGTCGAGGCCAATGCTCGCACTCTGAGCGACGAGGCGCGTCGCCTCGGCCTGAAGATCTTTGCGATGACCAAGCAGGTCGGCCGCTCCAGTTCCTTCTGTGCAGCGGTAAAGCGCGGTGGCATCGACAGGTCCGTCGCTGTCGACATGGCCTGTGCCCGCGCCACCCACAAGGCCGGACTGAGGCTCGGCCATCTTGGCCACCTGCAGCAGGTCGCGCGCCATGAGGCCGCTGCCGCCGCGAAAGCGTTCCAGCCGGACTACTGGACCGTCTTCAATGACGAGAAGGCGAGCGAAGCGGCATCCGGTGCGAAAGCCGCCGGCTATCGGCAGGATCTGCTCGCCCGCATCCGTGCCGAAGGCGACACCTTCTACCGTGGCCACGAGGGCGGGTTCGACGCCGGCGACGTCGCCGCGGTCGCAGACCGGCTCGACGCCCTCGACGGCGGTCGCTTTGCCGGCATCACCACCTTTCCGGCGCTGCTCTTCGATCATGAAAGCCGCAAGGTGCGGCCGACGCACAATCTCGCAACGCTGTCGAAGGCTGCCGAGGCGCTGGCCAAAGCCGGGCGCAAGGGGATCGAGGTGAATGCCCCGGGCACGACCTCCAGCGTCATGCTTCCGGCGTTGGCCGAAGCGGGCGCGACGCAGTGCGAGCCGGGCAACGGCCTGCATGGCACCACGGCACTGCACGTGATGGAGGACCTGCCGGAACTGCCGGCGGTGCTCTATCTCACCGAGGTCTCGCATCTCTCGGGCGGCAAGGCCTATTGCTTCGGCGGTGGCTTCTACATCGATCCGATCTTTCCGGACTATGACGTCAAGGCGATCGTATCGGCCGAACCGACGACGTCGGCATCGGCGCTCAGAAGTGTCGAGGTGCCGCCGCCATCGGCGATCGACTATTACGCGATGATCGACCCCAGCGGTGCCGCAGCACCCAAGCCCGGCGACACCGTCGTGTTCGGCTTTCGCGGTCAGGCCTTCGTCACGCGCGCCTATGTCGTCGGCGTCTCCGGTATCTCCAAGGGCACGCCGAAGGTGGAAACGATCGAAAACGGTTTCGGCGAAACCGCAGCCTGGCCGGTTTGAGGGGCGACGTCATGAACGCGAACGTGAGTGCAGCAAACGAGCCGGTCCTGAAGCTGAAGGACATCCGCAAGACCTTTGGCGGCGTCACCGCCATCGAGAATTTCTCGCTGGACGTCCATCCAGGCGAGATCGTCGCGCTCGTCGGCGACAACGGTGCCGGCAAGTCGACGCTGATCAAGATCATCTCCGGCGTCTACACGCCGACCTCGGGCACGATTACCATCGAGAACCAGACGGTGGCGATGTCGAACGCCACCATGGCGCGCGGCCACGGCATCGAGGTCGTCTACCAGGACCTGGCGCTTGCCGACCAGCAGACGGTCTACATGAACATGTTCCTCGGCCGCGAACCGGTAAACCGGTTCGGCCTGCTCGACCGTCGCCGGATGATCGCCGAGACCGAGACGCTGGTGAAGGAACTGGATGTTCGCATCCCCTCGGCCCATGCGACGATCCGCGACCTCTCCGGCGGGCAGCGCCAGGGTGTCGCCATTGCCCGCGCCACCCATTGGGCAAGCAAGCTGATCCTTCTCGACGAGCCGACGGCAGCACTCGGGGTTGCCGAAACCGCCAAGGTCGAGGAGATCGTCGAATCCTTGAAGCGCCGCAACATCGGCGTGCTGATCATCAGCCACAGCCTCGACCAGGTGTTCAAGCTTTCGGATCGCATCTGTGTGCTCCGCCGCGGCAAGCAGATTGGCATCCGGGAGACGGCCAAGACCGACAAGAACGAGATCATTGCGATGATCACCGGGCTTCAGCAACATTGACGGGCCTTAGCGCCATTGATCGACCCCCCTCTGCCCGGCAGGGCAGAGGGGGGTAACTCCAGGAGATACGGGGCTTTAAGCGTGGCGCCGCCGTTGCCACGTCACTTTACGGCGCGGCACCAAAGAAGGCGAGGCGGGTGAAGAGCACGTAGTGCGATTCCGAGACCATGAGGGCTACGAAGACCAGCACCAGCAGCGGCGGCAGCAGGATCGCGTAGATCAGCGCCAGCCGCTCCCAGGCCATGTGCATGAAGATCGCGACGATGAGCCCTGCCTTCAGCACCATGAAGATCAGGATCAGCGACCACCTGAGATAGCCTTGCAACCCGACATAGTCGACGAGATAGGAAAAGGTGCTGAGCACGAAGAGCAGCAGCCACACGACCAGGTAGAGGCCGATCGGGTGTTGCTGGTGCTCATGCGCCGGCGCCCGTGCTTCCGGCTGCGGTATAGTATGGGTGTGAACAGTCGTTTCTGTCATGGCCATGCCTCACCACAGATAGAAGAATGCGAAGATGAAGACCCAGACGAGGTCGACGAAGTGCCAGTAGAGACCGGTGATCTCGACGATCTCGTATTGTCCTCTGCGGCTCGTGAAGAAGCCCCGCCGTTCGGTATCGAAATCGCCGCGCCAGACCTTGCGGGCGATGATCAAGAGGAAGATGACGCCGATGGTGACGTGGGTGCCGTGGAACCCGGTGATCATGAAGAAGGTCGAGCCGAATTGCGCCGCACCCCAGGGGTTGCCCCAGGGGCGCACGCCCTCGGTGATCAGCTTTGTCCATTCGAAGGCCTGCATGCCGACGAAAGTGGCGCCGAAGAGGGCGGTCAGAACCATGAGCAGGGCCGTCTTCTTGCGATCACGTCGGTAACCGAAGTTGACGGCCATGGCCATGGTGCCGCTCGAGGTGATCAAGACGAAGGTCATGATGGCAATCAGGATCAGCGGCACGTCGGAACCGCCGATATGGAGCGCAAAGACCTCGCTCGGATTGGGCCAGGGCACGGCGGTCGACATGCGCGCCGACATGTAGGCGATGAGGAAGCAGCCGAAGACGAAGGTGTCGCTGAGGAGGAAGATCCACATCATCGCCTTGCCCCAGGAGACGTTCTTGAACGTCCGCTGGTCGGAGGCCCAGTCGGCAGCAAAACCGGCAAGTCCCGCCGGGCGGTGGAGCGGCTCTCTGACATGCGAATGTGTCTCGGCGGACATGCCTTGGCTCCTTAGGTCAAGAGTTGCCGGCAGAGCTCGACGAAGTCGTTGGCCCAGCCGGAAAAGAGCGCGAAAAGCACCAGCCATACGGCCAGCATGAAGTGCCAGTAGGTGGCGCAAAGCGTGATCGACAGCACCCCCTTTTCGCCGATCGGGCCGGCGCGGGTTTTCAGGATCACCCGCGTAAGCGCGAACAGGCCACCGAGGATGTGCAGGCCATGCATGCCTGTGATCATGTAGAAGAAGCTGTTGGCCGGATTGTCGGCGATGAGAAAGCCGGCATCGGTGAGTTCGCTCCAGGCAAAGACCTGGCCGGCGAGGAAGGCGAGGCCGGAGGCAAGGGCGGCGATGAGCGCCGTGCGGCTCGTCTCCTCACGATGCTGCTCGGCCGTGACACGGGCCGCATGAAGCAGCAGACTGCCGAGGCCGAGGATGGCGGTGTTGAGCCAGAGGATTCTCGGCATCGGCGTCGACCACCAGTCGGTGGATGCCATGCGCATGAAATAGGCGCTGATGAAGAGCGTGAAGAGCGCGCCGACAACCACCAGAAAGACGCCGAGCCCGATTTGCGCCGGCGCGATGACAGGCGGTCCGTGGGGGCGGGGATCATGGGTGTGGCCGACCTCCAGCCAGGGCTTCGAAAACAGCCGCTGATGCGCCAGCCACCAGCCGGCGATCAGGAGAATGACTGCCAGGAAGACCAGGCTAACGCTCATGAGGCCTCCTCCGACGCAAGCCCAGCGGACCCTGGCTGGTTCTGCGGAATGAAGTCCTCGGCGGCGCCGGGCACGCTGTAATCGTAGGCCCAGCGATAGACGACCGGCAGTTCCTTCCAATTGCCGTGGCGCGGCGGGGTTTCCGGCGTCTGCCATTCGAGCGTCGTTGCCCGCCAGGGATTGCCACCGGCCTCGCGTCCGTGGCGGATGCTCCAGATGAGGTTGAAGAGAAAGACGACCTGCGCGGCGCCGACGATCAGCGCCATGATGGTGATGAACTCGTTGAGCGTGTGGGCGGAGGCCGGGACGAAGGCGGCTTCGCCCATTTCGTAGTAGCGGCGCGGCATCCCGATGAGGCCAAGATAGTGCATCGGGAAGAAGATCAGATAGGCACCGACGAAGGTGACCCAGAAGTGAAGCTGTCCCATTGCCTCATTGAGCATGCGGCCGGTCACCTTCGGGTACCAGTGATAGATGGCGCCGAAGATGACGAGGATCGGCGCCACGCCCATGACCATGTGGAAATGCGCAACGACGAACATCGTGTCGGAAAGCGGCACGTCGACGACGACATTGCCGAGGAACAGGCCGGTCAGTCCGCCATTGACGAAGGTGACGATGAAGGCGAGTGCGAAGAGCATCGGCAGCGTCAGGTGGATGTCGCCGCGCCAGAGCGTCAGCACCCAGTTATAGACCTTGATCGCCGTCGGCACGGCGATGATCAGCGTGGTCGTCGCGAAGAAGAAGCCGAAATAGGGGTTCATGCCGCTGACATACATGTGGTGCGCCCAAACGATGAAGGAGAGCGCGCCGATGATGACGATCGCCCAGACCATCATGCGGTAGCCGAAGATGTTCTTGCGGGCATGCGTGCTGATGAGATCGGACACGATGCCGAAGGCGGGCAGGGCGACGATGTAAACCTCCGGGTGGCCGAAGAACCAGAAGAGGTGCTGGAAGAGGATCGGGCTGCCGCCGCCGTGCTGCAGTTGCTCGCCCATTTCGACGATCGCCGGCATGAAGAAGCTGGTACCGAGCACGCGGTCAAACAGCATCATGACGCAGGCGACGAAGAGGGCGGGGAAGGCAAGCAGCGCCATGACCGTGGCTGTGAAGATGCCCCAGACGGTGAGCGGCATGCGCATCAGCGTCATGCCGCGGGTGCGGCCCTGAAGCACTGTCACGACATAGTTGAGCCCGCCCATGGTAAAGCCGATGACGAAAAGAATGAGGGACGAGAGCATCAGGATGATGCCCCAGTCCTTGCCGCCGGGTGTGCCCGACAGCACCGCCTGTGGCGGGTAGAGTGTCCAGCCGGCGCCGGTCGGTCCGCCGGGTGCAAAGAAGCTTGCGACAAGCACGAGCACGGCGAGCAGATAGAGCCAGTAGCTCAGCATGTTGGCATAGGGGAACACCATGTCGCGCGCGCCGAGCATCAGCGGGATCAGGTAGTTGCCGAAGCCGCCGAGGAACAGCGCGGTCAAGAGGTAGATCACCATGATCATGCCGTGCATGGTGATGAACTGATAGTAGCGCTCGGCGTCGATGAAGGCGAAGGCGCCGGGAAAACCGAGTTGCAGCCGCATCAGCCAGGAGAGCACCAGGGCGACCATGCCGATGGCGATCGCGGTCGAGGCATATTGCACGGCGATGATCTTGGCATCCTGGCTGAAGACGTAGCGCGTCCACCAGCTATGGGGATGATAAAGCTCGACGTCCTCCACTTCCGCGGGGCCAATCTGTTCGCCCGTGCCATGCCGGATATCGACCATATGCGAGAACCTCCCAACACCGGATCATTCGATCCAACGCTTTGAACCACGCAATTCCGGACTCTAACGTTGGAATTGCCTTCGCTCACGAGCGGGATGCGGGCGGAAAACCGCGAGCACTTTTCCTCATCCCGCTTTGGCCGTCGAGGCGCCTCCTACTGCGCCGGGGCGGCATTTCCTGCCTGCGCCGTTTCCTTCGTCCCTGCCTTTGCCTGCAGCTGCGAGAAGGTCTGCTGCTGCGAAAGCCAGGCCTGGTAATCGGCGGCACTGTTGACGATGACGGTGCCGCGCATTTGTGGATGGCCGGTGCCGCAGAGTTCGGCACAAAGCACCTCGAAAGTGCCTGTGCGGGTCGGTGTCAGCCAGAAATAGGTGACCATGCCCGGCACCATGTCCATCTTGGCGCGGAACTCCGGCACGTAGAAATCATGCAGCACGTCGACCGAGCGCAAGAGCATCTTGACCGGCTTTCCAACTTCCAGATGCAGCTCGCCGCCTTCGATGACGACGTCGTCAAGCGCTGCAGCATCGTTGCGGTTGAGGCCGAGCGAGTTCTCCGGGGTGATGTCGCGGGTCTCGGAGGTTCCGAGCTTGCCGTCGGCGCCGGGGAGGCGGAAGCTCCACAACCATTGCTGGCCGACGACTTCGACCTCTGCCGCCCCGTCAGGCACGGTCACAAATTGGTGCCAGACGAAAAGGCCGGGGGTGAGCATGGCGGCGACGCCGAGCGTCGTGCCGCCGGCGAGCCATCCTTCGAGCTTCCTGTTTTCCGGTTCGTAGGCCGCCCGGTTTCCCGGGCGATGCCGAAAACGGAGGACGCAATAGGCCATGAAAAGCACGACGGCGACGAAGACGACGCCGGTAATCCAGAAGGTGATGATGAGCGTATCGTCTATGTAATTCCAGTTGGACGCGATCGGCGTCCACCACCATGGGCTCAACAGATGGAACAACACCGACCCGACGGCCACCAAAACCAGAATAACTACCACGGCCATTTCTGTCCCTCCTCGCCGTGCGGCTGTGGGCATGAATACGCAATCCGTAGAGCTCTGACTGCAATTATTGCACGAACGTCAAATAGTCGCAATTCGCCGTCTCACCGCAGGCGGTGCGTGTTTCTCATCTTTCTCGACTATTGCGAATACTGCTTGAGATAGGCGATGAGATCAGAGATTTGCGTGTCATCCTTCAGTCCCGCAAAGGCCATTTTCGTGCCTTTTATCTTGGTCCGGGGATTGTGGAGATAGTCGCGCAGATGCGCCTCGTCCCAGACGAGCCCGCCCTTGCCGGCATCGACCATAGCCGAGGAATAGCTGAAGTCGGGATGGGTGCCGGCAGTCCGCCCGAACAGGTGGTTGAGCGAGGGCCCGACCTTGTTGGTATCGCTGTCGGCGACATGACAGACGGCGCATTTCTTGAAGACGGTGGCTCCGGCTGCGGCGTCGCCCTCCTGTGCGAGGGCTGCGAGCGGACAGAGCGAAGTTGTCGAAAAGGCAAGGGCAACAACAAGAATTCGCATGACACTTCCTCAAAATCGCCGGGCGCAGGCAAGGAAGGCTATCGTCGGTTTGTCGTCTTGGCGGTACTTGCTTCTCTTATTTGGCGCCACGGGCGGTTGATACTTGCGACAGGACGACGGTACGCCTCGCCTTGCGGAAGTCAACCGCCGCCGCCGGCAGGTCGCCGGCTGCGCCCAAATTTGGCCATTGCCGGTGCCGGCGATCAGACGCGATTGCCGTCGGCGTTGAAGAAGTGCAACCGTTCCACCGGCAGGCGTACGGCAAGCGAACCTGAGGCGGTCAGGAACTTGCGGTCGTTGGTAAACGCCTTGAAGCCGGCCCGGCCGAAAGAGAGGTGCAGGATGATGCCGAAGCCGGTCGGTTCGACCAGATCGACTGTGGCGGTCAGCGCATCCGGCCCCTCAACCCCGATCTCCACATGCTCCGGGCGGATACCGAGCGTTGCGCGGTCGCCGTCGGCCAGAGCCGGATGCTGCTGCGCCGGGATGGTGACGCCGCCTGCCGTCTCGAAGCGCGGGGCGGTGCCGTTCAGGTAGGTGCCCTCGAAGAAGTTCATGCCGGGCGAACCGATGAAGCCGGCCACAAAGAGGTTGGCGGGCCGATCGTAGAGGTCGAGCGGGCTGCCGACCTGCTGCACGTAGCCGCCGTTCATGGCGACGATGCGGTCGGCGAGCGTCATCGCCTCGATCTGGTCGTGGGTGACGTAGATCGAGGTGGCGCCGAGGTCCTTGTGCAGCTTCTTGATCTCGGCGCGCATCTGCTCGCGCAGCCGGGCGTCGAGGTTCGACAGCGGCTCGTCGAACAGGAAGGCCTTCGGCTCGCGCACGATGGCGCGGCCCATGGCGACGCGCTGGCGCTGGCCGCCCGAGAGCGCGCGCGGCCGGCGTTCGAGCAGCGGATCGAGGCCGAGCTTGGCGGCCGCACCCGAGACGACGCTCGCGATCTTCTCCTTGGCGGTCTTCCGGAGTCTGAGGCTGTAGCTCATGTTCTTGGCGACCGACATGTGCGGATAGAGCGCATAGGACTGGAACACCATGGCGATGTCGCGGTCCTTCGGTGCCAGCTCGTTGACACGCTTGCCGGCGATGCGGATCTCGCCCGAGGTGACGCTTTCAAGCCCGGCGATCATGCGCAGCAGCGTGGACTTGCCGCAACCGGACGGGCCGACAAGCACGACGAATTCGCCGTCACCGATCTTCAGGTCGACATCGTGCAGGACCGGGTGGATGCCGTAGGATTTCTGGATGTTGGCGATATCGATGGAAGCCATGAGAGCAATCCTCAGCCTTTGACCGCGCCGGCCGTGAGGCCCTGGACGAGGTAGCGTTGAATGAGCAGGAAGAAGAGGCAGGCGGGGATGAGCGCAAGCACGCCGGCCGCCATCATCTGCCCGAAGTCGACGGAGAACTTCGACACGAAGGACAGCAATCCGACGGGGAAGGTCGCCTGGTCGTTGCCGGAGATCAGCATCAGCGAGAACAGGAGTTCGCTCCAGGCGGCGGTGAAGACGAAGCCGAGTGTGGCGGCAATGCCGGGCAGCGTCAGCGGCAGGATAATCTGCCGGAAGGCGACGAACTGCGTTGCGCCGTCGATCATCGCGGCTTCTTCGAGATCCTTCGGAATGCCGTCGAAGAAGGACTGCATCAGGAAGGTGGCAAAGGGCACGTTGAAGGCGGTGTAGACGATGACGAGGCCGGTCAGGCTGTTGGTCAGGCCGAGCGGCGACAGGATCTTGAAGATCGGCGCGACCAGCATCACCAGCGGGAACATCTGCGTCAAAAGCATCAGCGCCACCAGCCAGTATTTGCCCCGGAAATTGAAGCGCGACAGCGCGTAGCCGGAGAGCGAGGCGAGGACGGTGACGATGACGGCGGTTGAGCCGGAGACGATCAGGCTGTTCTTGAAGAACACCGGAAAGGCACTGTGGCGCAGCACGAAGTCGAAATGTTCGAGGCTGGCGCGCGACGGCCACATTCGAATGCCTTCGGAGTAGAGCAGGTCGTTGGGGGTGACTGCGACCTTCAGGAGCCAATAGAGCGGGAAGAGCGCAAAAGCGATATAGGCGAGGATGGCCAGCCGGTGCGCGATGGTGAGGAGATGGGGTTTGGCGCGCATCGGTCTCAATCCTTGCTCAGCAGCCATTGGCGCAGGATGACGATCAGCATCGAATAGGCGAGCAGCAGTGCCAGAAGCACCAGCGCGATCGCCGAGGCGTAACCGAAGTCCAGCCGCTTGAAGGCCTGGGTGAAGATGTAGCTGGCGACGATCTGGGTGCGGTCGGCCGGCCCGCCATTGGTCATGACAATGATCAGGTCGGCGAAGTTCGAGATCCAGACGGTGCGCAGCAGGATGGTGATGGCGATGGTCGGCGCGAGGAAGGGCAGCGTTATCGACAGGAAGCGCTGCACCGGGCCGGCGCCGTCGATGCTGGCGGCCTCATAGAGGTCGCGCGGGATCGCCTGGAGGGCGGCGAGAAGCGTGATCGCAAAGAAGGGAATGCCCCACCAGACATTGGCGATGATCGGGCCCCACATGGCGAGCTGCGGATTAGACAGAATGTTGTTCGGCTCGCTCATGAGGCCGAGCGCATAGAACCAGTGCGGCAAAGGACCGACCACCGGATTGAACAGCCAGGCCCAGTTGAGGCCGGCAAGGAAGCTCGGCACCGCCCAGGGCAGGAAGACAAGGGCCTGGGCAAGACCGCGGCCGTAGAAAGGCTTGTCGAGCAGCAGCGCCAGGATCAGGCCGAAGACGAACTGGAAGAAGACCGAGGCGCCGGTCCACCAGAGCGTGTTGCGCAGCGCCCGGTAGAAGGCCTGGTCCTCGGCAAGCGCGCGGAAATGATCGAGGCCGATATAGGCGCCGGAAAACGGGTTCAAGAGCTGGATATCGCGGAAGGCGTAGGAAACGCCCAAGACCAGCGGCACCAGCATGACGGTGACGATCAGGATCAGCGCCGGCGCGCTATAGAGATAGGGTGCGGCGCCATCGGCGATGCGCTTCTTCAGCGGCGTCCTGCTTGCCGGCAGGCCGCTTTGGCGGGCGACATGGGCCATCGATCGATATTTCCCCTGTGCGGCCGCCGGTTTTTTCGACGTGCCTCGTTTTCGCTAAGTCGGAGCGGGATGCGGACGGAGACCGCGCACACGTCATTCCGCTCAAGATCATGACGGCCGGCGACGGCGGACCGCCGCCGGCCGAAGGCTTACTTCTTGCTGGCCAAGAACTTCTGCTGCGCCTTTGTGAGGTAGTCGGCCCACTGGTTGGCGAGCTCTTCCGGCGTGATGTCGCCGAGCAGGGCTTCCTGGGTCGTCTTGATGGCGAGCGAATCCTTGAAGAAGGCGAATTCTTCGAGGTAGGTCGGCATGACCGTCAACACGACGTCCTTGTCGGCAAGTTCGTCGAACCAGCCCTTGAACTGCGGGCTCGCATAGAAGGGGTCCTTCTCGGCGGACTTGTGCACCGGCAGGGCGCCTGTGCGCTTGTTCCACTCGATGTTGCCTTCGGGACCTTCAAGGGTCTCGATCAGCTTCCAGGAGAGATCCTTGTTCTCGCTCTTCGAAAGCATCGACCAGCCGGCAAAGCCGATGGTGGTAAACGCCTTGCCGCTCGGGCCCTTCGGCATGGTGGTGACGCCGAAATCCTCAGACTTCATGCGCTCGGCAATGGCGATCAGCGCGTCCGGATCCTGGTCAAGGAAGGCGCAGGTGCCGCTGTAGAAACCGGCGACGATTTCGTTGAAGCCCCAGTTGACACTGTCCTTCGGCGCCAGCCCCTTCTTGTAGAGGTCGATCACCCAGGTGAGACCCTTGACCCAGCCTTCGCTGTTCATGGTCGAGGTGCCGTCCTCGTTGAAGAAGGTGTTGCTGCCGGCCATGGTTGCGCCGAACATCACCCAACCGTTGAGACCACCCGGGCCGCCACGCAAGCAGTAGCCGGATTTGCCCGGAAGCTTGGAAACTGCTTCGGACGCCTTGACGAAATCGTCCATGGTCTTCGGCGGCTCGCTGACGCCGGCTTCCGACAGAAGCTTCTTGTTGTAGAACATGGCGCGCAGATAGAAGCCGTAGGGCAGCATATAGGCGGTGTCGTTGACGTCGCGGCCGAGTTCGAGCGCGCGCTCGGTGAGGCCGCCGGTGTGTTCCCACTTGGCGAGATAGGGCTCGAGGCTCTCGAGCATGCCGTTGTTGGCATAGAGCGACAGCCAAGTGTCGGGCATTTCCATCACATCAGGCAGTTCGCCGGCCGAAACCATAGTCGCGAACTTCTGGAATGCTTCGCCCCAGGGCAGCGAGATGATCTCGACCGTGGTGCCGGGGTTGGCGGCTTCAAACTTGGCGACGATCGACTTCAGCGTCTCGGTGCGCTCGGGGCTGGTGATGACCTCGACGAGTTTCAGCTTGGTGTCGGCGAGTGCGCTTCCGGCCATCAGGCTGGCGAGAAGCGTGGCAGTGATCAGTTTCTTCATTTTATGTTCCCTCTTTTCTTCGTTGGTTTTGGTTCAAAGTGGGAGAGCGGGATCTTGTCCCGCTCCTGTCAGCCAGTCGAAGCGACGGCGAGCGCCGCTTCGAGATCGCTCCAGAGGGCCTCCGTTCCCTCCAGGCCGACATGGAGCCGTACCGACCGCGGCGAGATGCCGAAGGCGGCCGCGGAATTGGGCTGGGCTTTCTGCGACAGCACGACTTCGCCCGGCACGATGAGGCTTTCATGTCCGCCCCAGGAAACGCCGAGCTTGAAGAGTTCGAGATGATCCGCGAAGCGCCTGACGTCGACGCCTTCGCGGAAGATGAAGGAGAAGAGACCCGAGGTACCGGAAAGACCGGGCGGCAGCGTGTTGCCGAGGCCGGGGTGGCAGACGGTCTCGACCAGCGGATGCGCCTGCAGCCGCCGCGCGACTTCAAGCGCCGAGCGCTCGTGCGACTTCATACGGATCGGCAGCGTGCGCAGGCCGCGGATCAGGAGCCAGGCGTCGAAGGGCGAGAGCTTGCCGCCGAGATAGGGATAGGCTTCGGAGCGGATGCGGCCGATCAGTTCCTTTGAACCGGTGACGACGCCGGCGACGACGTCCGAGTGGCCGCCGAGATACTTCGAGGCCGAATGAATGACGAGGTCGACGCCAAGCGAGATCGGCTGCTGGAAGATCGGGCTCGCCCAGCTGTTGTCGATCGCGGTGATGATGCCCTGGTCCTTGGCAAGGCGGGCAAGCGACGCAACGTCGTGGGTGTCCATGACCCAGCTCGTCGGGCTTTCCATGTAGAACAGCTTGGCGCCGGGAAGGGCCTTGGCGACGGCTTCCTCGTCGCGGCCGTCGACATAGGTCACCTCGATCTTCATGCGCTTCAGGTGGGTGCCGAACAGGCGGAAGGCATCGGGATAGACATGGTTGACGGCGACGATCCGGTCGCCCGGTTCGACGAAGGACAAAACGGTCGACGAGATCGCCGACATGCCGCTGGCGAACCCGATCGCGTCCTCGCCGCCTTCGAGCTTCGCCAGCATTTCCTCGAACATGCGCACCGTCGGGTTGAGGCCGCGGGTATAGATCGGCCGCACACGCTCGCCCCGATAGGAGGCGACCATGTCGTCATAGTCCTTGAAGGTGAAGAGCGAGGTCTGCACGATCGGCGGCACGACAGCATCGAAGGCATGGCCCTCGTCATGCGCGACGATCAGCGAGGCATGGTCGAACGGATCGAGGCCGTTGGTCATTTGGACATTTCCTTGATGTCTTCCTCGACGATCGCGAGGATTTTCAGCGTTTCTTCGCGCGCGGTGTCAGGATCCTGAGCCGCGATCGCATTGAAGAGGGTGCGGTGGAAGGGGAAGGAGCGGCGGGCGAAATCCGACCGGTCGAAAGGCTCCTCCCAGAAGCGCTCGAAGGCTTCGCGCATCTGTTCGAGAAGCTGGCGGAAGAGCGGATTGTGCGTGGCGTCGTAGATCGCCAGGTGAAAGGCGAGGTCTTCCGGGCCGGACGTGCCCTTGGCGATATGCACCCGCTCCATCTCGTTGAGCTTGATTTCGATGATCTTCAGGTCTTCCTCGGTGCGGCGGCGGGCCGCGACCATGTTCGCCTCGACCTCGATACCGCGGCGCACTTCGAGCGTCATCAACAGCACGTCACGTAGATGCGCGGCGTCAAGCGTGAGCGGCATATGGACGGTGGCGCCCGAAATGGTGCGCAGCAGATAGGTGCCGCTTCCCTTGCGCGCCTCGACGACACCGAGCGCCTGGAAGTGGCGGATGACCTCGCGGATGGTGGAGCGGCCGACGGCGAGTGCCGTCATCAGCTCGCGCTCGGCCGGCAGGCGTTCGCCGGGCTTCAGGCCCGATTGCTCGATAAAGTCAGCCAACGCGGCAATGACCTGCTGGGCCCGGTCGGCCGGGGGCAGTGGCATCAGCGCCGCTCTTGCCGGTTCACTCATTCGGCTCCCTCCTCGGAGGCCAAATTGGTCTGACATCTGAGCACTATGATTAAGGCGGCGGAGGCCGTCAAGCAGGAACTGATAGACGTGGACGGCCATTGACCTCGCGCGCTTCAGGCGTAGACAGAAGGCAAGGAGCTTGAAGATGTTGAAATCGAGATATTGGGTTGCCGTCGCCGCCGCGTTCCTTGCCGTGATGGCAATCGCGGGCGACGCGGAAGCGCAGATGCGCACCAGAAAGGGCGAGTATTACGAAGGGGTCCAGCGCAAGCCCTATGGTCACTACTGGATCTGGCCGCCGGCCGAACAGCAACCCGTCTATAAGCCGCGTCCGGGCAAGAAGGGCGCGGGCGGCGAGACGCCGAAGCCGCGCAAACGGTTGAGCTACTAGGCGGGCGATAGCGCAAGAAGAGGCGGCGTCCGAGGGCGCCGCCAGACAGGTAACAAGGCCTGGAGATGGCTTTCTGGCGAGACGGACATCCAATTTTCCGTCATCCTCGCCCTTGTGGCGGGGATCCAGCGACCCGACGTCTGTCGGGTCAAAAGAGTTTTCAGCCCAAGGACTGGGGCTGTCTGGATCCCTGTGACAAGCACAGGGATGACGGAAATGTCGGCGCGCGGCGCCCGAAGGCGCCGCTATTTTGTCAGACCTTGGCGACGTGAACGTCGCGGGGGAGCGAAGAGAGAACCTCCGGCCCGTCCTCGCGCAGGATGACGATATCTTCGAGCCGGATGCCGAAGCGGCCGGGCAAATAGATGCCGGGCTCGATCGAGAAAACCATGCCTTCTTCCAGCACGGTTTCGGAGGTCGCGGTGATGTAGGGCGGCTCATGGCCGTCGATGCCCATGCCGTGGCCGGTGCGGTGGACGAAGTATTCGCCATAGCCGGCATCCGCAATCACCTTGCGGGCCGCATCGTCCACATCCTTGGCGAGCACGCCCGGACGAGCTGCCTTGAGCGCGGCCTGGACGGCCCGCTCGACGATCGTGTGGATCTGGCCGTAGCCCTCGGGCGCTCGCCCGACGATCGCCATGCGGGTGATATCGCTCGGGAAGCGCTGCTTGCGGCCGCCGATATCGATGACGACGGCATCACCTTCCTCGATCACCCGTTCGCTCGCCGAATGATGCGGGAAGGCGCCGTTGCCGCCGGCCCCGACGATCCAGAAGGCGGGTGCGGCATCCTCCGAGGCGAAGTGTGTGCGGATTTCGGCGGCCAGTTCCTTTTCGGTCATGCCCGGCCGAATCTTGGAAAACGCCGTCTGCATGGCGCGGTCGGCTATGCCGGCGTTCATTTTCAGCAGCGCGTATTCGCCCTTGTCCTTGCGCATGCGCAAGGCACCGAGCGTTGCCGGGGTGAATTCGCGGGCGGTATCCTCGGGCAGTGCATCGATCAAAAGCAATGCGAAATCGGCGCGCATGGTTTCGTCCAGAACGACGCGACCGGGCTTTTCGGCGCCGACATCGGCAAGGGCTGCCGTCAGGGCGTCGGCCGGGCCAACGTCATCAGCCCAGTTGTGGAAGGCGATGTCGGTGTGCTCGCGCGTGCCTTCGGCGTTGAGCGCCGGCATCAGGAAGGCTTCCTTTTCCGGGCCGATCAGGAGCAGGCAGGGGCGCTCGTCCGGATGCGGGTGATAGCCGATCAGCCAGTCCATGTGTGATCCGGGCGCCAGCGCGACGAGGCCGACTTTGCTTTCGGCCATCTTGCGGCGGAGCGCTGCAAAACGGCTCTTGGTGAGTTCCTTCATGGGGATTCCAGTTCTGGCTTGAGGACATGAGATGCGCTCGCCGTTCACGCGACTGTGGCGCTCATCGGCGGACGGAATTGGGGCGCGGCGGTTCGGCGCGATGTGGCGTTTACGGGGAATGCCTGGGGCCGGTGCAGGTGCTGCCCCGGAGTGTAGCTCTTTGGCTCTTCAAGCGGACTCCTCCCCCTCGAATGCACGAACATAGGCCGGGAAGGCTGGCTGCTTCCCGTTGCTATGCATCTGTATTTGCTCGACTTTGGTGCCGAGCCTGAGCGTTGTCAATACGGAATTTTAGTCACACTAAAATTTATGAAGCCCGTGGTTGTCGTTGGCTCAGGCGGCCAATCGAAGGAGGCGTGCGACGGCCTGTTGGTCGAAGCCGCCGATGCCTTCTCTGATGTCGGCGGCGATCGCGTCGGCAACGGCCTCTTCGTCGCGTCGCCTCAGCGCCTCGATCGCCTCGCGATGCCGGTCCACGACATAGAGTTCGGTCACATGTTCCATGGCGATGCCGAGGATGGGGCCGAGCTGCAGCCAGACGCTCTCGATCAGCGGCATGGCGACCGGATCGGGATTGGCGGTGTAGATCATGCGATGGAACGCCTGGTTGGCGATCAGCGCCGCCACCTTGTCTCCCCCACGGATTTCCGTCTCGATGCTGTCATCAACCGCTGCGATCTGTTGGATCTGGCGCTCGGAAAGATGGGCGACAGCCCGGCGTGCGGCGTGGCTTTCGAGTGCGATGCGCAGTGAGATCAACTCCTCGAAGCGAGCGGGTGTGATGTGCGGCACGACGATGCGGCGGTTCTCAAGGAATTGCAGCGCGCCGATGGAGGTGAGCTGGCGCAGCGCCTCGCGCACTGGCGTCGGGCTGCTTTCGAGCGCTTCGGCAAGGCCGCGAATGGTGACGGAGGTGCCGGGGCGGAAGGCGCCGACCATGATCGCCTGGCGCAGCCGATTGAAGGCGTAATCGTGCGTGGTCATGCCGTCGGGCCTTGCAAGTGGCGGCAAAACTAGGGGTCTCAAGTGCGCCTTTCCTTCTGGCCAGCTAGCGATGGCCTTGGCTTGGTTCGATCCGAAGTCATCGCAATCGTTACTCATACTTGCGAGCGGAATGCGGGCGGAACCCGCATACACTTTTCCGCACCCCGCTCTACCTCAAACGCCTGATAGCATCGTTCATGCTTGACTCCAATTCCTGAATTATGTCAACTTTCAGAAAATGTGATCACAAAAAGAGATTTGCGATATGTCGCTCGACGCGGAAGATCCCAGCGCATTCAAGGCATGGCTCGAGCAGAACGGGCCGATCGAAAGCATCCAGGCGGTGGTCTGTGACCTCAACGGCATCATGCGCGGCAAACGCGTGCCGGTGGAGCAGGCGGCCAAAGTGCTCGGCGGCGGCATCCGCATGCCGCTCTCGATCGTCGGCGTCGATGTATGGGGTGAGGACATCATCAACAGCGAGCACGTGTTTGCGAGCGGCGACCGTGATGGCATCTGCGGCGTCACCGGGCGCGGCGCGCTGCCGGTCAACTGGACCTCGCGGCCGAGCGCATTGGTGCCGCTGTGGCTGCAGCTCGAAGACGGCAAGCCGTTTCTGGCCGATCCGCGCCAGGCCCTGGCGGCGGTCGTGCGGGAATATCAGGAGCTTGGCCTTCGGCCCGTCGTCGCCACCGAGCTGGAATTCTACCTGATCGATCCGGAGCCCGACAGCGCGGTGCCGCCGATCTCGCCCTATACCGGCAAGCGGCTCGATTCCGACGCGATCCTGTCGATCGACGAGCTCGACGATTTCGGCGAGTTCTTCTCCGACGTCTACAAGGAATGTGCCCGGCAGAACGTGCCGGCGGATGCGGCGATCGCCGAAAACGGCATCGGCCAGTTCGAGATCAACCTGCTGCACACCGACGACCCGCTGAAGGCGGCCGACGACGCCATCTTCTTCAAGCGCATCGTCAAGGGTGTGGCGCGCAAGCATGGGCTTGCAGCAACCTTCATGGCCAAGCCCTATGGAACGCGCTCGGGCAATGGTCTGCATATCCATTTCAGCCTGCTCGACGAGGAGGGCAACAATGTCTTCAACGACGGCAGCGACGAAGGCTCGCCGATCCTGAAGAATGCCGTTGCCGGTCTCTTGCGCGGCATGGCCGAGACGACGCTGCTGTTTGCGCCGCATTTCAATTCCTACCGGCGGCTGAGGCCCGACACCCATGCGCCGACAGCCGTCTGCTGGGGCTATGAGAACCGCACCTCGGCAATCCGTATTCCCGGCGGCAATCCCAATGCGCGCCGCATCGAACATCGCGTCGCCGGCGCGGATGCCAACCCCTATCTCGTCATCGCCGCGATCCTCGGTGCCGCACTCGTCGGTATCCGCAACAAGTGGAAGCCACCGGCGCCGGTTTCGGGTCGCGCCTATGCAGCGGAGAAATTGCCCAAAATTCCCTCGGAATGGGGGCAGGCGGTCGATAGCTTCGAGGCAGGACCGATTGCCGCCGAAATCTTCGACCCCGTGCTGCGCTCGATGCTGATCGCCTGCAAGCGCCAGGAGATCGCAGGCTTTGCCGAGCAGGTCACGGACTACGAATTCAGCGCCTATCTGGAAATCGTCTGATGCTCACGAAACAGAAATCCTATGCCGGTGACGGCAGCTATCCGACCAGCTACTACGCCGCCTCCCGCAACATCATCCGCACGCCGGTCCGGCTTCAGGGCCGGGTCGAGACCGACGTCTGCGTCGTCGGTGCCGGATACTCCGGCCTGTCGACGGCGATCCACCTTGCCGAAAAAGGCTACAAGGTCGTGGTCATCGAGGGTGCGCAGGTCGGCTGGGGCGCTTCGGGACGCAATGGTGGCCAGGTCGTCAACGGTCTCAATGCCAGTCTCGCAACGATCCAGCGCCGCTATGGCGAGGATGCCGCGCGCTTCATCGGCGGGCTGGTGCAGGAGGGCGGCAAGATCATCCGCCGTCTCGTCAGCCAGTATCAGATCGAGTGCGACCTGAAGCCGGGCAACATTTACGCCGCCTACACGCCGGCGCATATGAAGGAACTCGAAGCCAAGCAGGCGCTCTGGCGCAAATACGGCATGGATGACCACCAGCTTCTCGACCGTGACGCGCTCATGAAGCTCGTCAAGTCGGATGCCTATTGCGGCGGCATGCTCGACGCGACAGGCGGGCACATGCATCCGCTCAATCTCGTGCTCGGCGAGGCGCGCGCCCTCGAAAGCATCGGCGGCACGATCTACGAACAGTCGCCGGTGACGCGCGTCGACCATGAGGCGGCGCGGCCGACCGTCTATACCGAAGGCGGCGAAGTTTCGGCGCGCATCGTCGTGCTCTGCGGCAATGCCTATCTCGGCGACGCGGTGCCCAAGCTCGTCTCGCGGGTCATGCCGGTCTCGACGCAGATGATCACAACGGCGCCGCTCGGCGAGGAGCTCGCCCATTCGCTGATCCCGAGCGACATGTGCGTCGAGGACGTGCGCTATATCCTCGACTATTTCCGGCTCTCTGCCGACAAGCGGATGATCTTCGGCGGCGGCACCGTCTATGGCGGCACCGATCCGGCCGATGTCGTCGCCAAGCTGAAGCCCAATCTCGAAAAGGTGTTCCCTGAGCTCAAGGGCGTGAAGATCGATTATGCCTGGAGCGGCAACTTCGCGCTCTCCTTCACCCGTGTGCCGCAGATGGGGCGGATCGGCTCCAACACCTATTTCGCTCACGGCTACAGCGGCCACGGCGTTACCGGCTCGCACCTCTTCGGCCGCACGCTTGCCGAAGCGATCGATGGCGATACGACGCGCTACGACGTCTTCGAGAAGCTGCCCTGGTATCCTTTCCCCGGCGGGCGCATGTTCCGCGCCCAATATTCGACGATCGGCTCCTGGTGGTACCAGTTCAAGGATGCGGTCGGTCTATAGGGTCGGGCGACCTGCTGTTTTGAGGCGCCCCTACGTCAAAGGGGGCACTTCTCGCCGGCATTCTGTTTGGTCGATTTCCCGCTGAGCGCAATTCCGCCGCGTCTGCTGATGCGCTAGTATTAGTCCATTGTGGCATCAGCTCGCCCGTTCGAGCGGGCCTGTTGCATCTCTGGCATCCGGTTGCCGCCATAGGGCGAGCCCGTTGTGTGCCGACGGATACCAAGGAGCGCCCGCGGGTTTCTGCGGGCGAACAAGCTAGGGGCTGGTGGCTCCTGATCGATGTCCTGGGAGGCCCCGAGATGTTCGTGCGCTTTGGCTATGAAATCGGCATTCGCTGTCCGCAGCCAACTCCGATGATGACCTATCTCTCGCCTGTGTCGGAGCTGCGCCCAGCCCTTCGCCGCGAGCACGGGCCGGTCTCTTTGCCGATCGTGAAGATGGAAGAGATTACCGATCCGCACGGCAACACCTGCTTCCGGATGACCGTGCCCGAAGGTGACTTCAAGCTCTCCTATGATGCGGTGATCGAAGCTGATGGCCGGCTCGACGCCTCTGATCCGCTGGCCGATGCGGTGCCGGTCGAGAATCTGCCGGCGGCCTGGCTGCCGTATCTCGCGGCGAGCCGCTATTGTGAGACCGACCGGCTCGGCGCACTCGCCTGGCGGCTGTTTGGTGATACGATTCCCGGCTGGCCGCGGGTCCAGGCGATTTGCGATTATGTGCACGAACGTCTGGTCTTCAGTTACGGCTATGCGCAGACGATGCGCACCGCGCTCGAGGCGCATGAGGATCGTGTCGGGGTCAGCCGCGACTACGCCCATCTGGCGATCACCTTCTGTCGCTGCATGAACATGCCGGCGCGCTATGTGAACGGCTACATGGCCGATATCCCGAAGAGCGATGATCCGGCGCCGATGGATTTCAACGCCTGGTTCGAGGTCTTCCTCGGCGACCGTTGGCACACCTTCGACGCCAAGACCAACCAGCGGCGGGCAGGGCGGATCGCAGTTGCCCGTGGCCGTGACGCGGCCGACATTCCGCTGATCCAGACCTTCGGCAAACACGAACTGACGGGCTTCACCGTCTGGACCTGTGTCGAGACGGACAGCGCGCTCACACGTTCGCATCGCGGCTCCGACGTCTCGCTGCTGACCCCCTGGTTCAGCGAAACCTGGTCGAAGCATTTGCAGGAACGCGACCGCAATCGGCATTGACCGCCGTTTGCAAGCCTGAACCGATTTTTTACGGTCAGCGCCATTTCAGGAAAATAATATCTATAAACTCAATCGAGAATATAGGAGAACAAGAGAGAAGGCGGGCAATGGTCCGCTACTGCATGTTTCCTTTAATCGGTCCGATTAAAGGACAAAAACATGCAGCAATTCAAAGTGCTACAGCGACCATTGCGCGTCTGAAAAGACGCGCGGCGCTGTAGTGAGCGACGGAGAGACGCGATGAACGCTTCGAGGCCGATGGTCCAGTCCCGATACGCGCTTTATGCAACTGCACCCCAGCGCCGGTCCCCTGTTCATCTGGTCCCGCACGCGATCGCCATCGTTGCGGCATTCTCCTTCGTTAGCGCTATCGTCGTTGGCGTCCTCTAAGCTTCTCTCGCTGTCAACTATGACGCGACAGGTGCTCGTGCACCGCCATCCATTCCCCTGACGATGCCCGCCGGAAAACGATCGTTTCCCGTTCGTCTGCGGTCGTCGGCTCGCCGTTGAGCTCCAGTTCGGTCTCGACCCGGTGGGTGAAAACCGCGACATCGCCCACCGCCTGCACATGCCGTTCGCTTGACCGGCAGGCGCGCACGCGAAAACCATCCCGTTCCTCCCACAGCGACCATTCCGCCTCGTAGGCCGCGCGGCTCAGAAGGGGCCGGTCGAGCGTGTGGAAGATGAAGGTGGCATCGGGCGCGAAGGCCGAAAAGTAAGACGTGCGGTCGTGCTGAGCGAAAGCGGCAACCAGCCGGTCTGCCGCCGCAAGCACCGACAGTTCGAGATCCTGCATCGTGTTTCCTTTTGATTTTGCCGAAGCGAGCGTCACGCCGGGCATTTTTCCTGATGATCAGCGCGCCGAGATCAATGTCGCGAGCGGACGGTTCTGGCGCGAAACGCGGGCCTTCAGATCATCGAGCGTCATTGGCTCGCGCTTGGCGAACTCGGTGAACATCATGTTGAGATTGTTGAAGAACATTTCGCCGACGGCCTCGGCGTCGATGTCGAGTGCGACGACGCCCTTGGCCTTCAGCTTGAGGATCAGGGTCGAGATCTGATCACAGAGCCGGCGGTCGAGTTCGGTGTAGCGTTTGCTGAACGGGCTCTCCGGCTGCTGGATGGCGATCGCCATGGCGGTGCGCCACATCTCCTTGCTGAGATAGTAGAGCGAGTGGTCGTAATACTCGCCGATCAGCGCATCTAACGCGCCCATGACGGAGGCGGGGGGATTGTCGACGATCGTCCGGCCGGCGGCGAGCACTTCCTCTACTTCCATCGACACTGTGGCAAGCAGGATGTCGCCCTTGTTTTCATAGTAGTTGTAGAAGGTCCCGACCGAGATCTCGGCGCGCTCGGCAATGTCTTCGATGCGCGCGCTGTCATAGCCGACCTCGCGAAAGAGCGCGGCGGCGGCGTCGAGAATACGCCGGTTCCGATCGGCCTTTTGCCGTGCGCGCAGTCCCGTCATCTGATGTTTCCCCGAATTATGAATTGGTTCAAAATTGAGATTGACTTAAAAAATGAATTCATTCAATCTTTTTTTGAAGGCGCCGGAACGAGCGTCAAAACAAGAGGGCAACAGCATGATGCAGTCAGTTCGTGACGGTGCGCGCCTGCGCCGTTTTTTCTCCTCCACTGCGACAATCGCGATCGCGGCGCTATCGACGGTCGCAGCGCCCGCGCCGGTCCTTGCCCAGGAAGAGCTCAATGCGCTCGTCTGGTGCGACCATACCGACCCGGCGCTTCTGGAGCCGTTCGAGAAGGCCAACGACGTCAAGGTCAACGTCAAGGTCTATGAGGGCACCGGGGCAGGGCTCTCGATCCTCGATCAATCGCAGCCGGGCGACTGGGACGTGCTCGTCATCGACGGCGTCGACGTGCACCGCGCCATCGATCTCGATCTCTTGGCCGAAATGCCTGATAGTGCGCTGCCGACCGCCGACATCTTCCCCGAAGTGCGGATGGAGGCGAACAACACCAAGGACGGCAAGACCTACGCCGTCACCGAAAAGTTCGGCTACAACACGATCTCCTACGACAAGACCAAGGTCGATCCGAAGGACATGCAGGACCTGTCGGTCATCTGGTCGGACAAATACAAGGGCCGCATCGCGCTCTACGACTACTACCTGCCGATGATCGGTCTCGTCGGGCTCGGGCTCGGCAAGAAGACCTCCGAGCTTTCCGAGGCGGACATGCCGGCGATCAAGGAAAAACTCGCGGCCATGCGTGCGGCCTCCAAGCAGGTGAGCGACGTCGTCTCCTCGCAGACGGCTCTGGCGACCGGCGAAGTCGACATTCTCGTCGGCGGCGGCGAGTGGATCACCGCGGTTCTCTCCGCCGACAAGCCGAGCCTCGACTGGACCATTCCCGAGCAGGGTGCCGTGCGCTGGGCGCAATCGATCGGCGTCATGAAGGATTCGACCAAGCAGGATCTGGCGCTGAAATTCGTCCAGTACATCCTGAGCCCCGAGGGCCAGGCGCGGCTTGCGACGTCCTCCTGCTACTGGGCGATGCCGGCCAATGCCAAGGCGGGCGAGCACCTGAACGATCAGCAGAAGGCGGCGCTGCGCTTCGACCAACAGGCCGAATACCTGAAGAAGACCCAGCTCTATCCGATCCCGTCGACCGAACTGGATCAGCAGTTCCAGGACGCCTGGACGGAGATGCTGCAGCAGTAACGATAAAGGCGGGCGCGATCCGCATCGTGCTCGCCTGATCACCTGGCGTGCCGCCTTGGCGGCGCGCGAGGGCAATCCATGCCCGCAACCCTTGAGCCCCTGGATAGCCATGGCAGACGCCGGAACCTTGACATCAGCGACAGCGCTCGAAGACGCGGACCGCCGCAAGGCCTGGGGCTTCGTTGCTCCGGCGTTGCTTTGGACCGTCGCTTTCTTCGTCGTGCCCTTCGCCCTAATGGCGGCGATGAGCCTCTGGAAGCGGGAAGGGCGCGATCTCGTCCGTGTCTGGAATTTCGACAACTATGTGCGCTTCTTCTCCGAAAACGCACTGTTCCAGGGGCTGGTCAATTCGCTCGAAATCACCGTCATCGTCACGGTGATTTCGGTGCTGCTTGCCTATCCGCTCGCCTGGATCATCGCCGAGCGCGTGCCGAAGCGGCTGCAGCGGATGGCGCTGATCCTGGCCATCCTGCCGTTCTGGACGTCTTACGTCGTGCGTTCCTATTCCTGGCTGCTGGTGCTGTCGAAGAACGGCGTGATCAACCAGCTGTTCATGAACATCGGCCTGATCTCCGAGCCGCTGGAGCTGGCGAGCACCCGCACCGCAACGGTGATCGGTTTCGTGCATTTCTTCGTCATGCTTCTGACGCTGACGATCTACTCCAACCTGATTCAGCTGTCGCCCAACTACCGCCGCGCGGCGGCCGACCTCGGCGCCAACGCCTTCCAGACCTTCTGGCACGTGGTGCTGCCGCTGACGTTGCCAGGCATCATGACAGGCGCCTTCCTCACTTTCGTTCTCTGCATCGGCGATTACGTCACGCCGCAGATCCTCGGCGGCAACAACGAACTGGTGCTGCCGCAGATCATCATGTTGCAGCTCGGACGGAGGGCGGATTTCCCGATGGCGGCGGCGCTGTCGATCGTCTTGATGCTCGCCGTCACCATCGCCTATCTGGCCTGCGCCCGCTGGCTGAAGATTGAGAGGGCCTGACGATGCTGCGTCAGATTTCCGCAAACGTGCTCTCCTGGACCTATCTCGTCCTCGTCTACGCCTTCATCTTCCTGCCGGTCGCCGTGCTGGTCCTCTTCTCCTTCCAGGACGGGCGCCTGCCGGTGCCGCCGTTCAACGGCTTCTCGCTGCAATGGTACGGGGCGGTTTTCGCCGACCGCAAGCTGATGGCCGCACTCGGCAACTCGATGGTCGTGGCGCTCGTCTCCTCGGTCATCTCCGTGCTGCTCGGTTTTCTCGCGGCCTATGCATTGGCGCGCTACAAGCTGCCGGGCTCGGCGCTGCAGAGGGGGCTGTTGATCGCGCCGATGACGGTCAGCTACCTGATCATTGCGCTTGGCCTCTTGTCGCTGATGAATGCACTGCATGTCCCGCTGTCGCTGATGACGGTCGGCATCGGCCATGTTGTGATCAACCTGCCGCTCTGCTTTGCTATCATCTATGCCTCGATGGGCGACCATCACATCAACATTGAGCGGGCGGCGCGCGATCTCGGTGCCAACGATTTCAAGCTGATGGCGCTGGTGACGGCGCCGATGCTGATGCCGTCGATCCTTGCCGCCTTCTTCCTCTCGGTTACCTTCAGCTGGGACGAGTTCATCATCGCCTTCCTGCTGTCGCGCTTCGACGTGACGCTGCCGGTGGAGATCTGGAGCATGCTGCGCTCCGGCCTCAACCCCAAGACGAATGCCATCGGCTCGCTGGTGTTTCTCGCCTCGGTGGCCGTGCTTCTCATCCTTGAGCTTTCCCTGTTCGGAAGGACGAAAAAACAATGACCGCATCCGTCACGATCGAAAACGTCAGCAAGATCTTCGGTGCCTTTACGGCATTGGACAACGTCTCCCTCGATATCCGCGCTGGCGAGTTCATCGTGCTGCTCGGGCCGTCGGGCTGCGGCAAGACCACGCTGCTCTCGATCCTTGGCGGCTTCCAGTCGCCAAGCGCCGGCCGGGTGACGATTGCAGGGCAGGACATGACCTATGTGGCGCCGGCCAAGCGCCCGACGACGACGATGTTTCAGGACTACGCGCTGTTTCCGCATATGCGCCTCGTCGACAATGTCGGCTTTGGGCTCAGGATGCGCGGCCTTGCCAAGGCCGAGCGCGATGAAAAGGCACTGGGTTTCCTTGATCTGGTCGGGCTGAAGGCCTCGGCCGGCAAGCGGCCGCATGAGCTTTCCGGTGGCCAGCGCCAGCGCGTGGCGCTTGCCCGTGCGCTCGCCGTCGATCCGGATGTGTTGCTTCTCGACGAACCGCTCGGCGCGCTCGACCTGAAGCTCCGGCGCCAGATGCAGGACGAGTTGAAGGCGATCCAGAAGCGGGTCGGCACCACCTTCGTGCATGTCACCCACGACCAGGAGGAGGCGATGGCAATCGCCGACCGCATCGTGGTGATGAACCAGGGACGGATCGAGGATTTCGGCCCGCCGTCCGAGATCTACATGCGGCCGCGCTCGCTGTTTTCGGCGGGCTTCATGGGCGAGGTCAATTTCGTTTCCGGTCGGGTCGCAGCGGCGGATGCAAGTTCCGCCCGGGTGGAAACCCCGCTCGGCAGCCTGGCGCTCCCGACCGGTAACTTCACGGCGTCGGCGCCGAAGGCGGGCGACCGCATCACGCTCACCATTCGGCCGGAACATTTCCGCTCCGACGACAAAGCGGAGGGGCCGACGGTAGCGCTCGGCGAGGCGCGGGTCGTCGGCAGTGCCTTCTTCGGCACGCACTATCGCTGCCATCTCGAGCCCTGCGCCACGGATACGAGGGCGTTGGTGGCACATCTGCCGCAATCGGCAAGCGTGCGCGAGGGCGAGATCGTGCCACTTGCGGTGCGTGCCAGCGACGTCGTAGCCTTGCCCGCGACAGGCGGACATGCGTAGCATCATGCAGAGAATTGCTCCCAAGGACTGGTATCGGGTGAGGCGGCTCGACGACGACGTCACCGCCATCGACGAGCCCTATATCCAGGAGTTCTATCGCTGCAATATCTGGCATGTGCGCGGCCGCGACCGCGACATGCTGGTCGATAGCGGCATGGGCGTGGTGTCGCTCCGGCAATGGGTGCCGCTTGTTACCGAGCGTGCTTTGGATGCTGTCGCCAGCCACACCCATTTCGACCATATCGGCTGCCATCACGAGTTCGAGTGCCGCTGCGTGCATTCGGCCGAAGCGGAGCTGCTGGCGCATCCGACGCGCAAGAACACGCTCGCCGACCCTTACGTCGCTGACGAGATCTTCGACGCGTTGCCGCCCGAGCCCTATGCGTCCACCACCTATGCGGTGAAGGCGGCGCCGGCGACGCGGCTGCTCGAAGACGGCGACCACATCGATCTCGGCGACCGGGTTTTCGAGGTGATCCACACGCCGGGCCATTCGCCCGGCGGCATCGCGCTCTTTGAAACGAAAACCGGCATCATGTTCTCCGGCGACATCCTCTATGACGGGCCGCTGATCGAAGACACCTATCATTCCAATGCCGACGACTACCTGGCGTCGATGGAACGGCTGCTGACGATACCCGTGCGTATCGTTCACGGCGGACATTTTCCGAGCTTTTCGGGTGAGCGTTACCGCACGCTGATCCGCAATTGGCTCGCGGAAAAACAAGAGACAAACTGACGGGAAGGAGGAGCGAATGCTCGACAAACGCAAGTTCTACATCAACGGCGCCTGGGTGGATCCCATCGTCGCCAACGACCTCGAAGTGCTGAACCCGGCGACCGAAAAGCCGGTTGCCGTCATCTCGATGGGCACGGCCGAGGATATCGATCGGGCCGTGGCCGCCGCCAAGAAGGCCTTCGTCACCTATAGCCAGACCAGCGTCGAAGAACGCCTGGCACTGCTGGAAAAGCTGCTCGCCGTCTACAAGCGCCGCTACGAGGAGATGGTCGACACCATCACCATGGAACTCGGCGCGCCGAAGACCATGACCCGCGAGCAGCAGGCCGATGTTGGCGTCGGCCATCTCCAGGGCTTCATCGACGCGCTGAAGCGGCTGAAGAGCCGCGACAGGCTGCCGAACGGCGACTTGATCCTGCGCGAGCCGATCGGCGTCTGCGGCCTGATCACGCCCTGGAACTGGCCGATCAACCAGATCGCGCTGAAGGTAGTGCCGGCGCTCGCGACCGGTTCGACCTGCGTGCTGAAACCGAGCGAGTTCACGCCGCTCAACGCCATGCTCTATGCCGAGATGATCCATGAGGCGGGCTTCCCGGCTGGTGTCTTCAACCTCGTCAACGGCGACGGCATCAATGCGGGTGCCGCCCTTTCCAAGCACCACGACATCGACATGATGTCGTTCACCGGTTCGACGCGTGCCGGCATCGCCGTCAGCAAGGATGCGGCCGAGACCGTCAAGCGCGTGACGCTGGAGCTCGGCGGCAAATCGCCGAACATCGTCTTTGCCGATGCCGATCTCGAAGATCGCGTCACTGGCAGCGTGCTCGAATGCTTCAACAATTCCGGCCAGTCCTGCGACGCGCCGACCCGCATGCTGGTGGAGCGCAGCGTCTATGACCAGGTGGTCGAGATCGCCAAGCGTGTTGGCCGCGAGGCGAAGGTCGGTGACCCGACCCAGGAAGGCGGCCACATCGGCCCGCTCGTCAGCCACGTCCAGTTCGGCCGGGTGCAGGCGCTGATTGAGGCGGGCATTGCCGAAGGCGCACGTCTTCTCGTCGGCGGTGCCGGCAAGCCCGAGGGTTTCGAGACCGGCTACTTCGTCAAGCCGACGATCTTTGCCGACGTCAACAACGACATGCGCATCGCCCGCGAGGAGGTCTTCGGTCCGGTGCTTGCGATCATTCCCTTCGACACCGAAGAGGAAGCGATCGCGGTTGCCAACGACACCAACTACGGCCTTGCCGCCTATGTCCAGACCGGCGACCCGAAGCGCGCCGAGCGCGTCGCGTCGCGTCTTCGCGCCGGCATGGTGCACATCAACGGCGGACCACACCGCTATGGCAGCCCGTTCGGCGGCTACAAGCAGTCGGGCAATGGCCGCGAGGGCGGCATCTTCGGCCTGGAAGACTTCCTCGAAGTGAAGACCGTGCACGTTCCGGACGCTGCCTGATCAGCGGAGCGCAGTCCTGAACATTGAAACGGCTGTCGCACCCGGCGACGGCCGTTTTTCTTTCTGCTTCCGGAGTACAAGGGACTGTCACCGGTCGCGCGCATCTGATAGCTGCGAAGCACTCGGGCCTCCCGCCTCAGACCAATGCTCCCCGGACACCTCCCGTGACCCACGCATCTCATTCCCAAGCCCATCATCGCGTTGCCATGGCTGCGCTTCTCATCGGTGGCGCTGCGATTGGCGGTTCGCCGATTTTCGTGCGGCTGTCGGAGGTGGGGCCGATGGCGACCGCCTTCTGGCGCGTGGCGCTGGCGCTGATCCCGCTGCTCGCCTGGTCGTGGTTTCGCGGCGAGGGTGCCAACGACCGGCGGCCGCAAAAGCTCTCGGAATATGCGCTCCTTGTCCTGCCCGGTGTGTTCCTGGCGATTGATCTCGCCGCCTGGCACTATGCGCTGACCAAGACGTCGGTCGCAAATGCCACGCTGCTTGCCAACCTCGCGCCTGTCTTTGTGACGCTCGCGGGCTGGCTTTTGTTCCGGGCACGGATCAGCGCCATCTTCGTCATCGGTCTCGTGACGGCAGTGACCGGTGTGGTGACACTCAAGGGCGGCCCGATGGCGCTCGGAGAGGGCAATCTCGTCGGCGATGGCATCGCCGTCGTCGCCGCGATGTTCTATGCCGGCTATATCCTGGCAATCGGTCGGCTGCGCACCCTCTTCAGCACCGTGCGCATCATGATCTGGAGCACCGCTTCGGCGGCGATCTGCATGCTGCCGATGGTGGCGCTCTTCGAGCAGACCCTGCTGCCGGCGACCGCCTTCGGCTGGGCGATGCTGTTCGGGCTTGCCTTCGTCAGCCATGCCGGCGGGCAGGTGGCGATCACCTATGCGCTCGCCTATCTGCCGCCCGCGTTTTCCTCGCTGACCCTGCTGCTGCAGCCGGTGGTCGCGGCGATCCTCGCCTGGATCCTGTTGGCCGAGCCTGTTGGCCTGATGCAGGCGATCGGCGGGGCGATCGTTCTTGTCGGCATCCTGATCGCGCGGCGCGGATAACGCCGCGCGCTTTCCTCAGAGCAATTCCAGGAAAAGTGTGAAGCGGTTTTCCGTCCGGAATTGCGTCATTTCAAAGTCTTAAAGACCCGGCGGCGTAAAATTCGCCAGCCGCTCTTCGAGCTTGCGGATCGTCTCGGCATCCGCATTGGCGAAGGCAAAGCGCAGGTAGTTCTCCTGGCCCTCGCCGAAATAGTCGCCCGGCAGGCAGACGACGCCGGCGAGCTTTGCCAGTTTCTCGGCGATGAACTGCGAGTCGATATCGGGGAAGGGGTGGCGGACATAGGCGAAATAGGCGCCGACCGCTTGCAGCTTCCACTTCGGCAGCCGGCTCATCACGTCGCGCAGCGCATCGGCGCGCGCGGCGATTTCGGCGCGGTTGGCCTGACGCCAGTCGGCAAGCGCCGGAATGGCCCTGGCGACGGCGGCTTGAGCGGAACGCGGCGCGCAGATCTGCAGGTTGTCCATGATCTTGGTCACCTGCTTGATGACAGCAGGGCCGGCGGTGATGGCGCCGAGGCGGTGGCCGGGAATGCAGAAGGATTTTGAGAAGCTGTAGAGGCCGATGAAGCTCTCCTGCCAGCCTTCGGTTGCCAGAAGGCCGTGCGGGGCGACGGAAGCGTCGGGCAGGAAGTCGCGATAGGTCTCGTCGAGGATCAGCCAGGCGCCGTTGGCGCGGCAGGCTTCGTGGATGCGGGAAAGCAGCTCCGGCGGATAGACGGCACCGGTCGGGTTGTTGGGCGAAACGAGCGCCAGCGCCCGGATGCCGGGGCGAAGGGCGGCCGCAATCGCGTCGACCTCTGGCAGGAAGCCGGCGCCGGCATCGCAGGGCACCAGCTCGACATTGATGCCAAGCATCGACAGCGTCGTTTCCTGGTTGAAGTAATAGGGGTTGGTCATCAGGATCGTATCGCCGGCACCGGCAATCGCCATCGCCGTGCAGATGAAGGCCTGGTTGCAGCCCGAAGTGATGTGGATGTTGTCGGCCGTGACCGTCGCGCGATAGAGTTCGGCGACGTGAGCCGCATAGGCGTCGCGCAGCACCGCTTCACCCTCGATTGCGCCATAGCCGGTATAGGCGGTGGAGGCGGCGGCCTCGCCGAGCCAGGCGAGCATATCCGGATGCGCGGGATAGCCGGGCACGGCCTGCGACAGGTCGATCAGCGGGCCAGGGGAGCCGTCGTAGGACTTTGCCCACGCCAGCACCGAAGGGACGGGCGGCGGCGAGAGCTTTTCGACGAGCGGGTTGAAATGCGGCATGGCGGGTGTTCCTGCGTTAGATAGTTTCAAGCGGGATGCGGGCGGAAAACCGTATACACTTTTCCTCATCCCGCTTTAGGCCTTGGCTTTACGTTTCTGCGGACGATCGGGGCGGCGGGCGCGGCTCGGCGCCGAGACCGGCTGAAAGCTGTCCTTGCCCGATTTACGATCTGTTGCCTCCAATTTCGAGGCCCGACTGCGAATAATCGTGCGCGCCGAAGTCTGCAGTTCCGGCATCGGGTCGCTTTCGAGCGTCGCGAACATCCAGTCGATGAAAATGCGCACGATGGGTGCCGCCAGCACCTCGTTGCGGCAGGCGACGAAGAAGGCGTCGTTGGCAGGCACGGTCAGGTCGAAGGGGGCGATCAGCTCGCCGCGCGCGATCAGGCTGCCGGCGGTAATGGTGTCGCCAAGGGCCACACCCTGGTTGTGCAGCGCGGCTTCGGTCGAGAGCCGCGCGTCGCTCATGAAATGCTGCCGCCCGCGCTGCAGGTCGCTGGCATCTGCTGCCGCCAGCCAGGTGTTCCACTCGCGGCCGTCGTCGCCATGCAGCATCACGTGGTCGCGCAGGTCCCGCACCGAACGCAGCGGCCGCATGTTGACGAGCGTCGGGCTCACGACCGGAAAGAGTTCCAGTCGGCTCCAGAGCTTCGCCCAGGCGCCCGACCAATTGCCGTCGCCATAGATCAGGCAGACGTCGACGTCGGGCGAATGCAGATAGGCCTCGTCGTTGGAGGCGATCAGCGTCAGGCGTACGTCCGGATACTGTTCGGTGAAGAGATGCAACCGCGGGATCAGCCAGAAGGAGAGCAGCGCCGGTACGCAGGTGATCCGCAGTTCGCCGCTTGTCGTTGGCCGCGTCATGGCTGCCGTTGCCGCGGCGATTTCGGCAAAGGCATGGGTGACGGCCGGAAGCAGCAGCGCGCCCTGCGGCGTCAGTTTCAGCCGCTTGCCGCCGCGTTCGAACAGGGCCGCCTTGACCGAGAGTTCGAGCGCCCGGATCTGGTGGCTGATGGCCCCATGCGTAACGTTGAGTTCGCGTGCTGCGGCGGAAACGGAGCCCCGACGCGCCGTCGCTTCGAAGGCGCGCAAGGGGTTCAAGGGTGGCAGGCGGCTGGACAAATCGAGGTTCCGGCGGTTGCTGTCATGTGAATTTTTCTCACACGAAACGCTATAACAATGTCAATTGATTTTCTAGGGGAATTGCCGCCTAATATTCGTCAACAAAGGCGAAAGCGCCTGGGGAACATGATCGCGCCGGACGAACCGGCCCCATCCGCAGACAGATATCTGTGGCGCTTCTCAGCGCATGCCCCGGGCTATGGATGACGGAGGACTGAACCGATGGCCTGGAACGACAACAAGCTTGCCGAACTGAAGGCGAAATACGGCGAGAGCCATGGCGGCGAACTGTTCGATCCGACCTTCCGCAAGGTTGCCGACAAGATCTTCAACAAGAGCGGCACGCGGCTTGCGCCCTATTCCGGCATCCCGACCTTCCTGACCGCGCCGCACATGCCGGTTGATGCGGAAAATCCGGATTTCGGTAATCTGCAGGTGGCGATCGTCGGCATTCCCATGGACCTCGGCGTCACCAACCGCCCCGGCTCGCGCTTCGGACCGCGGGCGCTGCGTTCGATCGAGCGCATCGGTCCTTACAACCACGTGCTCGGCTGCACGCCGGTGCAGGAGCTGCGTGTCGCCGATATCGGCGACGTGCCGTTCCAGAGCCGCTACCGGCTGGAGCTTAGCCATGAGGATATCGAGAGGCGCATCAACCAGGTCGTCGACGCCGGCGTGCTTCCGCTCTCGGTTGGCGGCGACCACTCGATCACCCATCCGATCCTGAAGGCGGTTGGCAAGAAGCGCCCGGTCGGCATGATCCACATCGACGCCCATTGCGACACCGGCGGCGCCTACGATCTCACCAAGTTCCACCATGGCGGTCCGTTCCGAAACGCCGTGCTCGACGGCGTGCTCGACCCCACCCGCGTGGTGCAGATCGGCATTCGCGGCTCGGCCGAATATCTCTGGGAGTTCTCCTACGAGTCCGGCATGACCGTCATCCATGCGGAAGAAGTCACGGGCCTCGGCATTCCCGCGATCATCGAGAAGGCGAAGAAGATCGTCGGCGACGGCCCGACCTATCTCTCCTTCGACATCGACAGCCTCGATCCGTCCTTCGCGCCGGGCACCGGCACGCCGGAAGTGGGTGGCCTCACGACCCGCGAAGTGCTGGAACTGATCCGCGGCCTCAAGGGTATCAACCTCGTCGGTGGCGATGTCGTCGAAGTGGCGCCGCAATACGATTCGACCACGAACACGGCCCACGCCGGCGCCCAGGTGCTCTTCGAGATCCTGAGCCTCATGGTCTTCAGCCCGGCGATATCAGGCAAGTCCGCCTGACGGCGAGACAAAGTTTGTCGGCTGCCGGACCGGAAACGGCGGCCGACCATCAGACACCACAATCACAAAGCTTCCGGGTAGGGGAATTCCAATGACGATCCATTCGAAACTGAAGACTGCGTTTGCCGCTGCCCTGATGCTGGGGGCCGCCGCCGGCATCGCCAAGGCCGATGCACTCGCCGACATCAAGTCCGCCGGCCAGATCAATGTCGGCATCTTCTCCGACTTCCCGCCGTTCTCCTCGGCCAGCGCCGACATGAGCATCAAGGGTTATGACGTCGACGTGGCCCAGCAGATTGCCGACGATCTCGGCGTCAAGCTCAACCTCGTCAGCGTCACCGGCCAGAACCGCATTCCCTATCTCAACGACAAGCGCGTCGACATCCTGATGAGCGTCGGCTTCTCCAAGGAACGCGCCGAGGTCATCGACTTCGCCGCGGCTTACGCGCCTTACTACATCGCCGTCATCGGCCCGGCCGAACTGAAGGTCGCCGGCAAGGAAGACCTCGCGGAGAAGACCATCGCCGTCAACCGCGGCACGCTGGAAGACACCTCGCTCACCGAGGCGGCCCCGGCCAATGCCGACATCCAGCGCTTCGACAACTACAATGCGGTGATCCAGGCCTTCATCTCCGGCCAGACCCAGCTGATGGTCGTCGGCAATGACGTCGGCGCCCAGGTGCTGGCCCGCCAGGAAGCGCTGAAGCCGGAGCAGAAGTTCCAGCTCCTGACCTCGCCCTCCCATATCGGCCTCAACAAGAACGAAGAGGGTCTGAAGAAGGCGGTCGACGACGTGGTCGCCAAGATGCTCGCCGACGGCAAGCTGAACGCAAGCTCCGAAGCCTGGCTGAAGACGCCGCTCAACCCCGAGAACCTCAAGGACTAACCGAACTTGGTCGACGCGGGGAGCAACGCTCCCCGCTGTGCCCTTGAGGAGAAGGTGGCGACGATGGGCTACGGCCTCAGCTTCGGTTGGCTAAAGGACGCCGCGGGCGCAATCGCCCATGGCGCGGCCATGACCGTGTTCCTGATCGCCTGCACCACGGTGCTGGGCATTCTGATCAGCATTCTTTTTGCCGCCGCCCGCCGCAGCCGTTACACGATGCTGCGCAAGGCGGTGGCCGTCTATGTCGAGGTTGTCAGGAACACGCCGTTTCTGGTGCAGCTGTTCTTCATCTACTTCGGCCTGCCGAGCCTGGGCATCCGGCTCGACCCGATCGTCGCGGCGATCGTCGCAATGACGCTCAACATGGCGGCCTATACGACCGAGATCGTCGGCGCCGGGCTTGATGCCGTGCCGAAGGGGCAGAGCGAAGCGGCGTTTGCGCTCGGGCTTAAATCCCGGCAGGTTTTCGTCAAGATCATCCTGCCGCAGGCGCTGAAGGTGATCTTTCCCGCGCTCACCAGCCAGGTGATCATCATGATGCTGGAATCGGCCGTCGTCTCGCAGATCGCGGTGCGCGAACTGGCGCATGAGGCGGACCTCTTGCAGGCGCGGACCTTCCGCTCGTTCGAGACCTATTTCGTCGTCACGCTGATCTATCTCGGCCTGTCAATGGCCGTCCGGCGGCTCTTCGTCGCCGGTGGCAGACGTGTGCTTGGAGCGGGCGTGTCATGATCGAATTCACCCTCTGGGATATCCTGCGCAACCTGATCTTCGCTACCCGCTGGACGGTGCTTCTGTCTGCAGTTGCCTTCGCCGGCGGTGCCGCGGTCGGGCTCACCATCCTTTCGGCCCGCATCTCCGAGCGCCCGCGGCTGCGCCGCTTCGGCTCCGGCTACATCGCGCTCTTCCAGGGCACGCCGCTCCTGATGCAGCTGTTCCTGATGTTCTTCGGCCTGCCGATGCTCGGCTTCCGCATCGAGCCCTGGACGGCAGCCGCGCTCGGGCTCACCTTTTACGCCAGCGCCTATCTCGCCGAGATCTGGCGCGGCGGGGTGGAAGCACTGCCGCGCGGCCAATGGGATGCCGGCGCAAGCCTCGGGCTTCACCGCATTCAAGAGCTGCGCCTCGTCATCCTGCCCCAGGCCTTCGCCATCACCCGGCCGGCGGCCGTCGGCTTCCTCGTGCAGCTGATCAAGAGCACGGCGCTGACCTCGATCATCGGCTTCGAAGAGCTTCTCAGAACTGCCAATGCGATCAATAATGCAACCTTCGAACCTTTCACGGTCTATGGGCTGGTCGCTGTGATCTTCTTCGTGCTGTGTTATCCGCTGACGCAATATGCGCGCATGCTCGAGCGGAGGGCGCCGGCGCAATAGGCCACGGATTTTGGGGCGCATGCTGATCGCGCTGCGGACTGAAAACATGTAAGGAATCAAATACAACAGGGAACGAGGCGGGCAACGCCGAAACAAAGGAGAACGAGAATGATCACCACTCCCATCAAGCGCCGGACGCTGCTCGGCGCCGGTCTCGCCGGCGCCTCCATGCTGGCGATGCCGTCGATCCTGCGCGCGCAGGACAAGTCGCTGAAGGTCGGCGTCTACGGCGGCTACTTCAAGGATTCGTTCGACAAGAACATCTTCCCGGAATTCACCAAGGCGACGGGCATCGCGATCGAATCGATCGCCGAACCAACAGGTGAAGCCTGGCTCGTCCAGCTCGAACAGGCCGCCCGCGCTGGCCAGGCACCCGCCGACGTTTCGATGATGTCGCAGGTGGCGATGCTGAAAGGCCAGTCGACCGATCTCTGGACGCCGATCGATACCGCAAAGATCAAGAACGCCTCGAACCTGCTCGATCGCTTCGTCAACAAATATCCTGACGGACGCATCGCCGGCATCGGTGCCGTCTCCTGGTACATCACGCTTGTGACCAACACCGACGTCTACAAGGAAGCGCCGACCTCCTGGACCGCCTTCTGGGATCCGGCGAACGCCGATAAGCTCGGTCTTCTGGCGCTCGTCTCGAATTCGTTCCTGCTCGAAGTGACGGCCAAAACCTTCATGGGCGGCACCAATGCGCTCGACACGGAAGAGGGTCTGCTGAAGGCGTTCGAGAAGCTTGCCGAAGTCAAGCCGAACGTTCGCCTGTGGTACCGCGACGAGGCTCAGTTCGAGCAGTCGCTGAAGTCGGGCGAAATCCCGATGGGCCAGTACTATCACGACGTGACCGGTCTTGCAGCCGCCGACGGCCATCCGGTGCGTTCGACCTTCCCGAAGGAAGGCGGCATCCAGGATTCCGGTTGCTGGGCGCTGTCGCGCGCTTCCCAAAAGTCGGAAGAGGCCCATATCTTCATCGACTATATGTGCCAGCCCTCGATCCAGGCGACTCTGTCGCGCAAGGTCGGAACGTCGCCGACCGTGAAGCGCGAGGTTACCGACCTCACCGATAAGGAATTCGCAGCCGTTTCGTCCGACATTGAGCCGATCGTTCCGCGCTACGATCTCTACCAGACCAAGTCGGATTGGTTGAACCAGAAGTGGACCGAGCTGATCGTCGGCTGATCCTGCCTGCTCCCCGACGACCGGGGAGGGCCACAAGCGTAACGACGGGGAGGGGCTTGCTGCTGCTCCCCGCCTGAAACCCTCCCATGAGGCGGAGGGGACCATCCCCGCGGAGAAACAATGTCCGGTCTTGCCCTTCAAAACGTCGTCAAGGAATTCGGAGCCTTCAGGGCCGTCAACAATGTCGACCTGACAGTGCCGCACGGCACGTTCGTCTGCATGCTCGGACCGTCCGGCTGCGGCAAGACCACGCTTCTTCGGATGATCGCCGGGCTCGACCTGCCGACCGGCGGCGCGATCCGGCTCGACGGCGAGGACATCACCCGGGTTCCGACGCACAAGCGCAACCTCGGCATGGTGTTCCAGTCGCTGGCGCTGTTTCCGCATCTGACCGTCGGCGAGAACATCGCCTATCCCTTGCGCATCCGCGGTGCGGCAAAAGAAGACCAGAAGAAGCGCGTCGACGAACTCCTGTCGATGATCCATCTCTCCGGCTATGCCGATCGGCCGGTTGCCAAGCTCTCCGGCGGCCAGCGCCAGCGCGTGGCGATCGCCCGGGCGTTGTCGATCTCTCCGAAACTCTTCCTGCTTGACGAACCGCTGTCGGCGCTCGACGCCAAGCTGCGCGAGGCGATGCAGGTGGAACTGCGCCAGTTGCAGCAGAAGCTCGGCATCACCACCATCGTTGTTACCCACGACCAGCGCGAAGCGATGACCATGGCCGACACCGTCGTCGTCATGAGCGGCGGCGAGATCCGCCAAGCCGCCTCGCCGATCGAAATCTATCGCCGTCCGGCCGACAGCTTCGTTGCCGACTTCATCGGCCAGACGAACCTGCTCGACGTCCAGGCCGACAGCGCCGGCCGTGCCGAAGTGCTCGGCTACGTGGTGCCGGGCCTTGCCCTGCCGGCCGGGTCCAACAAGGGCACATTGTCGGTCCGCCCGGAGGACGTGCATCTGACGGCACCCGGCGCCGGCGCGCTCACCGGCAAGGTCACCTTCGTGCGCGATCTCGGCGGCACGATCGAGACCTTCGTCGATATCGCCGGCCGCCAGATCGTTGCCGTTTCCACGCCGCGTGCCCGGCCCGATGTTTCGGTCGGCCAGGAGGTCGGCATCGCGCTCACCCCCGATGTCTGCGTGGTGCTGAAGAAATGAGACGCGAACCGCCCCAGACCCTTGGCGACTACGCCCCACTTCTCTTTCCGGCGGCGATGCTGACGATCTTCTTCGTCGTGCCCTTCGGCACGATGATCGCCGTCAGCTTCTTCCAGCGACAGCAGGGCGGTTTCTACACGCCGGCCTTCGTCTTCGACAATTACGCCCGCTTCCTCTCGGCCTTCTTCGGTGGGGTACTCGGTTTTTCGTTGATGCTCGCCATCATCGTAGCGATCTGCTGCGTCGTGCTCGCCTTGCCCTTCACCTACATGCTGACGCGCATGGCGCGGAAGGTGCAGGTGGTCTGGCTGGTCGCGCTGCTTTCGATCCTGTCGCTCTCGGAAGTCATCATCGGTTTTGCTTGGTCGACGCTGTTTTCGCGCACCGCTGGGATCACCAACATTCTCGTCGCGCTCGGCATCATGGCCGAGGCCAAGGCTTTGACGCCGAGCTTCGGCGCGGTGCTGACGGGCATGGTCTACCAGGCCTTCCCCTATACCGTCCTGGTGCTTTTCCCGGCGCTCGTGCGCCTCGATCCGACGCTGACGGAGGCAGCCCGCACGCTCGGCGCCTCGCCGCTCAAAGCCTTCTTCACCGTGGTGGTGCCGGCGCTTCGAAACACCATCACCGCCACTTTGATCATGGTCTTCATCTTCGCGCTCGGCTCCTACCTCCTGCCGCAGCTTCTCGGCCGGCCGCAGCACTGGACGCTGTCGGTGCTGATCACCGACCAGGCGATCTACCAGTCGAACATGCCGTTCGCAGCCGCCATGGCCGTCTTCCTCGTGCTGGTGACGCTCGGCCTCGTGGCGCTCACCGTGATTGCCGGACGCAAGGGAGAAGCGGCATGACCTCGATCTTCCGCAAGGCCTATTTCTTCGTCATCGGCCTGTTCCTGTCGCTGCCGCTGATCGTCGTTGCCGGCGTCTCGGTCAACCAGAAGCAGACGCTCGCCTTTCCGCCGCAGGGCTTTTCCCTCTCCTGGTACGGCGAGATCTTCTTCAATCCGGAATGGCGCAACGCTCTTTTCGCCTCGGTGACACTGGCCGTGCTTTCGGCAGCGCTTGCGGTGGCGATCGCGCTGCCGCTCTCCTGGTTCCTTTGGCGCCGCATCGCGCCTTGGGCGAACATCTTCCAGCTGCTCGGCGTCGCACCGTTCACGCTGCCGCCCGTCATCACTGCGCTCGGCATGCTCACCTTCTGGGCGACGGTCGGCTTCTACGGCCAGCCCTGGACGGCGGTGGTCAGCCACGCGATCTTCTTCGTGACGCTGCCGCTGGTGACGCTGTCGCTCGGCTTCACCTCGATCGACCGTTCCCTTGTTGAGGCGGCCTCGACGATGGGGGCCGACGAGCGCACGATCTTCCGCACGGTCGTGCTGCCGCTGATCCTGCCCTATATCGTTTCCGGCTATGCCTTCGCCTTCGTGCTGTCGCTCAACGAGTACATCGTCGCCTACATGACGGTCGGCTTCACGGTGGAAACGCTGCCGATCAAGATCTTCAACGCGCTGCGCTACGGCTACACGCCGACCATGGCGTCTGTGACGGTGCTTTTCGTCACGACGGCCGCGGTGATCTTCGGTCTCGTCGCCCGCTTCGGCGACCTGCCGAAACTGCTTGGCGCCATGTCGTCGGATGGAAAATGATGAAACTCGCCGCCCTCCAGATGCAATCGGTGGCGGGTGACGTCGCCGCCAATCTCGACCGGATCGCCCGCGCCGCCAAGGAGGCTGCGGCCGAAGGTGCGACGTTGCTGATGACGCCTGAACTCGGCATCACTGGCTATGGCGCCGGCGATGCGCTGACGGCACTCGCCGAGGCGCCTGATGGTGTGATCGTTCAGCGCCTCAAGGCGATTTCGTCTGAGACCGGTATCGCGCTCATCGCCGGTTTTGCCGAGCGTGACGGCAAGGACGTTTACAACAGCGCCGTCTATGTCGACGGCGCGGCGACGCCGGTCGTTTACCGCAAGTCCCACCTCTATGGTGACTACGAGCGGGCGATCTTCCGGGCGCCGGAGCCGTCGACTCGGCTCTTCGTGCATCGCGGCGTCACCTGCGGCATGCTGATCTGCTACGACGTCGAATTTCCGGAAAATGTGCGACGGCTGGCGCTGGCCGGTGCCGAGGCCGTGCTGGTTCCGACGGCGCTGCCAGCCGGCTGGTCCGGCGATTTCATCGCCGAGCACATGATCCAGACACGGGCCTTCGAGAACCAGGTGTTCGTCGCCTATATCAATCATTGCGGCTCGGATCCGCTGTTTTCCTTCGCCGGTCTCTCGCGTGTCGCGGCACCGGACGGACAGGTGCTCGCCAAGGCCGGTACGGCACAGGAAACCGTGCTGCTCGTCGACATCGACCCGCAGACCTATGCCATCTCCCGCCTTGAAAACACCTATCTTGGCGACCTCAATCGGCGCTGAGTGTGTGCTGTCCTTTGATGCCGACAGGGCTCAAGGACGATCCCAAGAAAAAAGCCACGCGCAATTGTTCTCATGACGGGAACGTTCCGTTCCTGATTGGTATACTGTCGGAAACGATACGGCATCCCATATGGTGCTCAACAGAAATGCCACGCATTGGAGGCAATCATGAGCTTGCAACTGACTGGGATCCACCACCTGACTGCGATTACGGCCAACGCGCCGGAGAACCTGCGCTTCTACACAAAGGTTCTGGGGCTGCGGCTGGTCAAGAAGACCGTCAATCAGGACGATACCACCGCCTATCACCTCTTCTATGCCGACGGGCGCGCAACGCCGGGAACGGACCTCACCTTCTTCGATTGGCCGGTCGGGCCCGAGGGGCGCGGCACGCACAGCATTTCGCGCACCGGCCTGAGGGTCGCCAGTGCCGACAGTGTGCGCTGGTGGAAGAGTCGTTTCGATGAGCTGAAGGTGACGGCTGGCGAAGTCTCCGAAATCGACGGGCGCGTGTCGCTCGATTTCGAGGACGGGGAGGGTCAGCGCTTCCGGTTGATCGATGACGGTGGGCTTGCCCCCTCGCATCCCTGGGAAAGAAGCCCGGTCGCGGCCGAGCACCAGATCAAGGGCCTCGGCCCGATCACCATCAGCGTGCCCGACATTACCAACACCCAGCTGGTTCTGACCCATGTGATGAACATGAGCGAGGCCAGGACCTATCCGTCGCCGGATGGTGTGGGCGAGGTCCATGTCTTCACCATGGGCGAAGGCGGACCTGCGGCAGAACTGCATGTCGCGGTCCAGCCGGGACTGCCGATGGCCCGCCAGGGTGCCGGCGCCGTGCATCACGTCGCCTTCCGCGCGCCCGACAATGCGGCACTGACGGAGTGGACGGAGCGGCTCAATGGCTTCCGTCTGCCGTCGAGCGGCGAGGTCGAGCGCTACTACTTCCGTTCACTCTATTTCCGCGAGCCGAATGGCGTGCTGTTCGAGATCGCCACCGACGGTCCCGGTTTTGCGGTCGACGAGCCGATGGAGACGCTGGGCGAAAGCCTGTCGCTGCCGCCATTCCTGGAGCCGAAGCGGGCCCAGATCGAGGCACGACTGAAGCCGTTGGAGTAGCTGCGCAAAGAAGCCGGGGGATTTCCCCGGCTTCCTTGTTCTCGTCTCACTGATCCTGTTGAAGATTGGTGTGGACCCCGTGATGATGGGCCAAGCGTTTCACATTCGAAGCCGGCGCACCGAGCGACGCTGCAAGACTGAAAAGGATCAGAGCCAATGACACGAATCCTCGGCATATCCGGCAGTCTGCGCAAGGCCTCTTTCAACACCGGCCTGATGCGGGCGGCGGCTGAAAATGCGCCTGACGGCGTGGAATTCGAGACTGCGACCTTGCACGGCATCCCACTTTACGACGGGGACCTCGAAGCCGAGAAGGGCATTCCCGAAGCGGTGATGGCGCTCAAACACAAAATTATCGCCGCCGATGGCGTCATCCTGTTTACGCCGGAGTACAACAATTCCGTCCCCGGCGTGTTCAAGAACGCGATCGACTGGCTGAGCCGACCGCCGGCCGATATCGCCAAGGTGTTTCGCGGCCGGCCCTTCGCGCTTGCCGGGGCTTCGCCCGGCAATTTCGGTACCATCCTCAGCCAGAACGCCTGGCTGCCGGTGATGCGCACGCTCGGCGCCGAACTCTGGTCGGGCAAGCGGCTGATGTTGCCGAGGGCCGAGACGCTTTTCGATGCCGCGGGGACGCTGACGGATACAGACGCCCGCGACCGGCTGACGGCTTTCGTCAAGGCGTTCGCGGATTTTGCCGGGGCCGGGAATACCTGAATACTCCCCTCATCATCCTGACCCGAGGATCCACAATGCCGCACCGGCCTTGGGAATGGATGCTCGGGTCAAGCCCGAGCATGACGGACAGGGAGAGCGCCCGAAAGTCGGAGGAGGGGCGGGTCTCTGAGGGCCTCAGAGACCTTTCTCCTTGAGCCACTCTTGCATGGCTGCAATATCCGGTGAGCCAATCTCATGGCCCATGTCCAGTTCGACTGTCGACAGATCCGCGCCGGTCCGGGAAAGCTCCGCCTTCAGGCGAGGCGCGAATTCTCCGTAGCTGTCATGCTCGCCCGTGAGCAGCAGGACGTTCGTGCCCGAGAGATCCGGCGGCGGCACGTCGTCGAGAACGAGCATCGAGCGCATCAGCACGACGTTGCGGAGGAGCCCGGGATGCAGAAGCATCAGTGCCACGAGCAGGTTGGCGCCGTTGGAATAGCCGATGAAAACCGTCTTCTCGAGATTTATGCGGTAGCCGTCCCTGGCCCCTTCGACGAAGGCGGCGAAGGCTTCGGCCTCGGATCGCACGTCCTTCTGGTCGAAGGTCGTCGGCGAATAGCGCCGGAACCAGCGCGGTTGGCCTTCCTCGTTCGACCGGCCACGAATGCCGACGAGTGTTGCCTGCCGGTCGACCTGGTGTGCGAGGTGGAGAAGCTGCGTCTCGTTGGCGCCGCTGCCGTGCAGCAGCATGAAGGTGCGGTCATCAAGCTGCTCCGGATGATAGAACCGGTGCACGAAGGGCAGGTCGCGTTCGGTCAGCCGTGGCTCGCCCGGTAGCGCGAACTGCGGCATGGCGAGCAGCATTTCCTCCCTCGCGGCGCTGAAATGCGCGGGAACGAAGAGCTCGGTGCCAAGCGTTTCCTTCGGCTCGTCGAGGGCAAAGCCGGGGCCGTCGCTGGCGAGTTCATAGAGCGAGCCGCCGGGCTCGCGCACATAGAGCGAATAGAAATATTTGCGGTCATGCGCGTTGATCTCGCCAGCCTGATCGCGCTGCAAGTCTGCGCGCGCCGTGTCTACTGCGGCCCGATCCGGAGCTCGGAAGGCGATATGGTCGATCGTTCCGGTGCCCGGCGCCGAGGTCCAGAAGCCGGTTGCATTGCGCACGTCGATGATGTCACCGGAGGCGGAGGTCAGTCGCTGGATCGTGTCGGTTGCGCCAGTTTCCGTGTAGCCGAAATGCGCCTTCAGGAAGTGAACGGACTGCTCGGGCTTCTCGGTGAGGATCGTGGCGCCGCGCAGGCGTCGGATCGCATCTTCTTCGGGGATGTCGCGGGTGCTCCAGGGCGCCGCCGCTGCAAGCGCCTCGGTGCCGACGAGCTTGACGATGACGCCGTCCGGATCCTTGAGGCGCAGCACCGGTTCACCGAATTCCTGCGCCGGGCCGGAGATGGCGACGTTGAACTGGAGCGCGCGGGTCAGCCAGAAGCCGATGCTCTCAGGCCGGATGGCGAAGGCGATCTCGCTTGGCTGGCTATGACCAACCCGGCCGCGGCCGCCGTCTTCCCACATCAGGAAGGTGACGAGCGATCCGGGCGAACCCTCGGCGTCACCGTAAAAGAGGTGCAACTGGTTGGCATCCTCGTAGCCACCCGTCCGTTTGACGAGGCGCAAGCCCAGGAAGCCGACATAGAAATCGACATTTGCCTGGACCTTGCGGGCAATCAGGGTGATGTGGTGGATGCCGCTCGTCATTGTCAGTCCCTCATTGGTACGTGCTCACAAAACACGAGACGAAGCGACGGCGCCAGAAGCGCCGTGGGAACGCTGTGTTTACGCGGGAAGATCAGTCGCGATCCTTTTCCAGGAACGCCTTGAACGCGTCCGCATATTTCGGATGCCAGCGCGATAACGGCGGCCGGTTCTCGACGATGTCACCGGCGGCCCAGAGGATACGCCGCTCGTCGGTGGCGCGGGGCACGTCGTTGTCCGGGCAGAGGATGTAGAAATCGCCGCGCGCCAGGCTTTCCATCATGAAGTCGACGGTCTGTTCCGACGTCCACGCACCTGCGGGCTTTTCGGTCCGGCCACCGGCCGTCAGCCCGGTATAGACGAAACCGGGGATGAGGAGATGGGCGTGGACCTGGCTGCCGGCCGTGTTGCGCAACTCGTGTTCCAGCGCTTCGGTGAACACCTTCACGCCCGCCTTCGAGACATTATAGGCCGGGTCGCCCGGCGGCGTGGTGATGCCCTGTTTCGAGCCGGTGTTGATGATGACGGCCGGCTTGCCATGGGCGATCATGCGCGTTGCGAAGACGCGCGAACCGTTGATGACGCCCCAGAGATTGACCCCGAGCGTCGCCTCCCAGGCTGCCAGGGGGCCGAGTATCGCGCTACCCGGCTGGATGCCGGCATTGTTCATGAGAACATGCACATCGCCCATGCGTTGATGCACCCCGCGTTCGAGCGCTTCGATGTCTTCGAGGCGGGAGATATCGGTCGGAATCGCCACGATATGCTGCGCCCGCCCTGGCGACAGGGCCGCAACTTCGGCGGCCGCCTTCTCCAGCCGTTCGCCTGCGAGATCGGCGAGTACGACACGCATGCCGAGCGAGGCGAAGTGGCGGGCGGCGGCCAGGCCGATGCCGGAGGCGGCACCGGTGACGACAGCCAGGTTGTTGGGGGCGAAGGCAGGATGGGACATGACGGAACTCCTGTGGCGGGATCGCGTGCAACAGATAGGGCGCAAGCGGCCGCCTGTCCATTGCCACTGCGACCATGGCCCCTTGAAAACGCGTGTGTTTTCAAGATGGTCCCTTGTTCCTCGAAGTGTCGGCGCTACTTGCAGCTTGGGACTTGAGCACGACCGATAGGATCCTGCGGACGGTACGATGAGCGATACAGCGACCCGCAACGAAAAGCGCACCCCATGCGAAAAATGTCCTTTGCGCAAGCTCGACCATTTTCGCGCGTTCACGAACGAGGAACTTGCTTTCGTATCGCAATTCAAGACCGGCGAACTTGCGGTCGATAGCGGAGCGACCATCCTGGTCGAAGGCGCGCACAGCGCCCACCTCTTCACGGTGCTTTCCGGCTGGGGCTTTCGCTACAAGATGCTCGACGACGGTCGCCGCCAGATCCTGAATTACGTCATGCCGGGCGATCTGATCGGCCTGCAGGGCAGCCTGATGGGGGAGATGCAGCATTCGATCGAAGCACTGTCGCCCGTAACACTCTGCGTTTTCGAACGCGGCAAGCTCAGCCGGCTGTTTGCCAGCTATCCCGAGCTCGCCTACGATCTCACCTGGATCGCGGCGCGCGAGGAACGCATTCTGGATGAGAACCTTCTGAGCATCGGTCGCCGGTCGGCTCTGGAGCGGGCTGCCTATCTCCTCGCCTTTCTCTACCAGAGAGCCGAGGTGCTCGATCTCTTCGGCAGCAGCCGCGTCGCCATTCCGGTCACCCAGCAGCATGTGGCGGATACGCTCGGCCTTTCGATCGTCCATACCAACAAGACGCTGAAAAAGCTTGCCGAGCGCGGCCTGATCCGCTGGGCCGACAAAGGCTGTAACGTGCGTGATATCGATGGCCTGCTTGCGGTCTCGGGCTGGGAGGGGCTGCACGAGCCGAAGCGGCCGCTCATCTGAAATTGCGGTTCATGCTTCCTGACCGATGCGGCGCAACTGCCGCATCGGTGCCTCGTCGTTGCTCAGGCCGCAACGATAGCCTGCAGCATCCACAGCGCTTTTTCGTGGAAATCGAGGCGGTCGGTCAGCATGTCTGTCGTGACGAGGTCGCCATTGTCATCGGCCTTGGTGCCGGCGTCGCGCATGCGGCGTGCAGCCGCTTCGCTGCCGGTGGACGGTTGTTCCGATCGCCCGGGTCGTGTGGCACATGTCTTTTTTAAATGCCAGTGCGGGGGAGGAGACTTAAGCTCTGCGCATTGGCGCGAGGCGACCTCAGCGGAGCTGTCGTGTGCGAAAGATGGAGTGCAGCGCATGGCCGAACTACCGCAGCCCGTCCGGACCGTCCTCGTTCTTGAGGATAACTTCATCATCGCCATGGACGTCGAGGAAATCCTGGCTTCGCTCGGAATCTCAAACGTTACGATCGCGACGAATGCGAACCAGGCGATGGAACTTCTGACCCTGCAGCCGTTCGATTTCGCGATCCTCGATGTCAGTCTCGGCGATCACACGAGCTTCGGCGTCGCTGACGCCATGCTCGCCCGCGGCATGCCCTTCGGCTTCACTAGTGGCTACGGAGATTCAGAGCTTTTCCCGCCGTCTCTCAGGCATATTCCACGGATCGACAAACCCTTCAGCGAAAAATCAATCAGCCAGTTGATCGCCGCCGGAACGCATAAAGGCGATGCCTGAGCATCGTTTCCGCGGCCAGGGGGAAGCGATCAAGGCTTGCCGCGCGAGACGAACCAGGGATTGGCGAAGTCGCTGTCGTCTTTCTGGTTCCGCTTGCCGTAGACGAGCGGCATGCCATCCATCGTCAGGGTTTCACCGCCGGCGGCCCGCAGAATGGCGTCGCCGGCGGCCGTGTCCCACTCCATCGTGCGGCTGAAGCGCGGATAGACGTCGGCAAGCCCTTCGGCGAGGAGGCAGAACTTGAGTGACGAGCCGACCGTCCGGTAGTCGTCGATGCCGTGTTCGGCGAGATAGGCGGTTGTCTCGGCGCTGTTGTGCCAACGGCTGGCCAGCCCCACCACGCGATCGCCGCAACTGCGGCAACCGATCACCGTTTTAGCCGTGGGACGAAAGTCATCATCGATGACAGCCTTCACTGCCTTGCCGTGGTTTGCCGCATAGAGGATGCCGAGCGCTGGCGCATAGACGACACCCGCGACCGGCGCTCCATTTTCGATCAGCGCGATATTGACGGTAAAGTCGTCATTCCGGCTGATGAATTCCTTGGTGCCATCCAGCGGGTCGACCAGGAAGAAGGATCTGCCGGAGGTATCGGGCACGAAGCCGGCGGCGACAGCTTCTTCGGCGACAACCGGAATATTCGGAAACGCACGGGCGAGGTCCGCAAGAATGATGCGCTCGGCGGTCGCATCGGCATCGGTGACCGGGGAACAGTCGGGCTTGTAGGTGACCTCCGGCCCGGCATTGTAGACGTCGAGAATGGCGCGACCCGCGGCAATCGCCGATTGTTGCAGAATTTCCAGCATCGCCTCGTTTTCCAGTTCCATCACCCCAGCCCTTAGCACATCGGGGACAAGAAAATACCCGTGCTTTTCCCGTGGCTCCATTGTCTTGGATGCAAGTTGTCGGGCAACGACGCGCGCGACATGGCCGATGGAGGTTTTTTGCGCCTGCGCGAGGCTTCAGTCTTGGCTTCCGCGCTGCGGCTGTGCAAATGTGCCGACGCAACTGAACTGGATGCCTTCATGCGTTATTCCGCATTCTCGATCGTCAGGAACGCCCTTTCCGGAAATCTGAACTGGAAGCCGCACTGGCGCCAGCCCCAGCCGAAATCCCACTATGACGTGATCATCATCGGCGGCGGTGGCCACGGGCTTTCGACGGCCTATTACCTTGCCAAGGAATTCGGCGTGAAGAACGTCGCCGTGCTGGAGAAGGGCTATCTGGGCTCGGGGAACGTCGGCCGCAACACGACGATCGTGCGCTCCAACTATATGCTGCCCGGCAACGAACCCTTCTACGAATTCTCGATGAAGCTCTGGGAAGGGCTGGAACAGGATCTCAACTACAATGTGATGCTCTCGCAGCGCGGCGTCATCATGCTTTACCACAGTGATGCCCAGCGCGACGCCTATGTCCGGCGCGGCAATGCAATGTGGATGGAAGGTGTGGCGGCCGAGCTCATCGAGCGCGAACAGCTGAAGAAGATGATCCCCTTCCTCAATTACGATCACGCCCGCTATCCGATCCTTGGCGGCCTGTTGCAGCGGCGCGCCGGTACGGCGAGACATGACGCCGTTGCCTGGGGCTATGCGCGCGGTGCCGACCGGCATGGTGTCGACATCATTGAGCATTGCGAAGTGACCGGCATCCGTCGGGAAAACGGCCGGGTTACCGGTGTCGAAACGACCAAGGGCTTCATCGGCTGCGGCAAGCTGGCGCTGGCGGCGGCCGGCAATTCCTCGCGTGTCGGTGAGATGGCCGATCTCAAGCTGCCACTCGAAAGCCATGTGCTGCAGGCCTTCGTCACCGAGGGGCTGAAGCCCTGCATTGATCACGTGATCGTCTATGGCGGCGGCCACTTCTATATTTCGCAGTCGGACAAGGGCGGCTTGGTTTTCGGGGCCGAAATCGACGGCTACGCCTCCTATGCCCAGCGCGGCAATCTTGCCACCGCCGAGCATGTGATGGAGGAGGGGGTGGCGATGATCCCCGGCCTGTCGCGGGTGCGGGTCCTGCGCGCCTGGGGCGGCGTCATGGATATGAGCATGGACGGCTCGCCGATCATCGACCGCACCTCGATCGACAATCTCTACCTGAACTGCGGCTGGTGTTACGGCGGCTTCAAGGCGACGCCGGCCTCGGGCTACTGTTTTGCGCACCTGATCGCCAAGAACGACACGCACCCGGTGGCGCACGCTCTGAGGCTCGACCGCTTTGCCCGCGGTTACGCCGTCGACGAGGCTGGCGCAGGCCCGCAGCCCAACCTTCACTGACAACAGGTGGCCGCAGCGCTGGCCCGCATGGAATGAACAGGAAGCCGACCGCGGCTTCAGGACACGGAAAACGATGGCAAGCCTGATTACCTGCCCGCATTGCGGGGTGCGACCGAAGGAAGAGTTCGCGATCCGCGGCGACGCTTCGTGCGTTCGTCCGGAGCCGCTCGATTCCGATGAGGCCTGGCACGACTATGTCTATGTCCGTGCCAACCCGCGCGGCCGTGCCGTTGAACACTGGCATCACATTGCCGGCTGTCGCCGCTTTCTGGTGGTCGAGCGCGACACCGCCACCCACGAGGTCTATTCCGTCGCCGATGCCGCCGAATTTGCTCGGAGGGCTGAGAGATGACCGGCTATCGCCTTTCCTCCGGCGGTCTCGTCGATCGCAGCAAGTCGCTGAGCTTCACGTTCGACGGCCGGCCCCTGCGAGGTTTTGCCGGCGACACGCTGGCATCGGCGCTCCTTGCCAACGATCAGCTTCTGGTGGGTAGAAGTTTCAAGTATCACCGACCGCGCGGCATCGTCAGCGCTGGTCCGTCGGAGCCTAACGCGCTCGTCACGATCGGTTCCGGCGCGCGCCGCGACCCGAACACCAAGGCGACCGTCGCCGAGCTCTATGGCGGGCTGGCGGCGAAGAGCCAGAACCGCTGGCCGTCGCTCGGCTTCGATATCGGTGCGGCCAACGGCTTGCTGTCGCCGTTTCTCGGCGCCGGCTTCTACTACAAGACCTTCATGTGGCCGAAGCAGTTCTGGGAGCGCGTCTATGAGCCCTTCATTCGGCGGGCGGCTGGTCTCGGTCGGGCGGTGCTCGAGCGCGATCCTGAGGCCTATGAAAAATCCTGGGCGTTCTGCGACCTGCTCGTTATCGGTGGCGGTCCAGCCGGCCTGATGGCGGCGCTGACGGCCGGTCGCGCAGGCCTGCGGGTCATTGTTGCCGACGAAGACTTCCGGTTCGGCGGCTCGCTGCTTTCGACCAGCGAGACCATTGACGGCGCTGCGGCTTCGATCTTCGCTGACCGCGCCGTCGCGGAACTGCAATCCCTGCCCAATGTCACGCTGCTTTCGCGCACCACCGTCTTTGGCTGGTATGACGACAATGTCTTCGGCGCGGTCGAGCGGGTGCAAAAGCATGTCGCCGAACCCTCGGCGAAACTTGTCAGCGAACGCATCTGGCGCATCGTCGCCAAGCGCGCGCTGCTTGCGACGGGTGCTGAGGAACGGCCGTTGGTCTTCGGCGGCAATGATCGCCCCGGCGTGATGATGGCGGGCGCCATGACCACCTATGCCGAACGCTACGGTGTTGCGGCCGGCAAGGCGGTCGCGATCTTCACCAGCGGCAGCGCCGGTTACCGCGCTGCGCGCGCACTTTCAGCCAAGGGCATCTCGATCGCGGCGATCGTCGATGCCAGGGCCGAAGCCAACGATCAGGCGCCGGATGGCGTACGCATCATCCGTTCCGCTTCCGTCGTCGACACCAAGGGCAGCAAGCGTCTCAAGGGCATCGTTGTCGAACGTTCCGGCTTCGAGGAACTGATCGCCTGCGACGCGCTCGGCATGCACGGCGGCTGGAGCCCGGTCGTACATCTGGCCTGCCAGCGTGGGGCAAAGCCGATCTGGTCTGAGGAGCTAAAGGCGTTCGCCCCGCCCGACGTCGGCGGCGGCTTGCGGCCGGTGGGCTCAGCAAATGGCGTCTATTCGCTCTCCGGATGCTTCGACGATGGTGCGCAGAAGGCCGCGGCGATTGCAGCCGAACTCGGCTTCAGCGCCAGCCTGGGCGCGTCTCCTGTTATCGACGGGGAAACGGCATCATCCTTCGCTGCGCTCTGGTATGTGCCGGGCGCCAAGTCGAAGGCCTTTATCGACCTCCAGAACGACGTGCATGCGAAAGACCTTGGTCTCGCGCTGCGCGAAGGCTTCGGCCATGTGGAGCACGCCAAGCGCTACACGACCAACGGCATGGCGACTGACCAGGGCAAGCTTTCCAACATCAATGCAGTCGGCATTCTCTCGGGCATGCGCGGCGTCAGCCCGGCTGACGTCGGTACCACAACCTTCCGGCCTTTCTATACGCCCGTCTCCTTCGGCGCACTTGCAGGGGCGGCGCGCGACGAGCATGCGGTGCCGGCGCGCAAGTCGCCGCTGCATGGCTGGGCGATCAAAAATGGTGCGACCTTCGTCGAGGCGGGGCTCTGGCATCGCTCCGCCTGGTTCCCGCGCGCGGGCGAGAAGACCTGGCGCGAAAGCGTCGACCGGGAGGTGCTGAACGTTCGCGCCAATGTCGGACTCTGCGACGTCTCGACGCTCGGCAAGATCGAGGTTTTCGGGCCGGACGCAGCCGAATTCCTCAATCGGCTCTACTGCAACCCGGTCCTCAAACTGCCTGTTGGCAAGGCGCGTTATGGCCTGATGCTGCGAGAGGATGGTTTCGTCTTCGATGACGGCACGGTGAGCCGTCTCGGCGAAGAGCATTTCTTCCTGACGACGACGACGGCGATGGCCGGCGCGGTCATGTCCCACATGGAATACTGCGCCCAGGCGCTCTGGCCGGATCTTGACGTCCGTTTCACCTCGTCGACGGACCAGTGGGCGCAGATGGCAATCGCTGGGCCGAAGGCGCGGGCGGTGCTGCAACACCTTGTCGATGATGATATTTCCGACCGCGCGCTCCCGTTTCTTGCTGCCCGGAAGATCGTGCTGAAGACGGGTGTTTCGGCGCGGCTGTTCCGCATATCCTTCTCTGGCGAACTCGCCTTCGAACTTGCCGTACCGGCGGGCTACGGCGAGGCCGTGGCAGACCAGATCACGGAGGCCGGTCGGCCGCATGATATCTGCGCCTATGGTGCGGAGGCTCTGAACGTGTTGCGGCTGGAGAAGGGGCTGCTGACACATGCCGAATTCGACGGCCGCGTGACGCCTGATGACGCGGGCCTCGGCCGCATGCTGTCGATGCAGAAGACCGACTTCATCGGCAAGCGGCTGTCGACCCGTTACGGCCTGACGGCGGCCGATCGCATGCAACTCGTCGGTCTGAAGCCTGTCGACGCCGACAAGGACATGCGCGCCGGTGCCCATCTCCTGAAGGAAGGAACAAAGCCTTCAACCCTGAACGACCAGGGCTGGATAAGCTCGGCCGGCTTCTCGCCGGTTCTCGGACACGCGATCGCGCTCGCCTTCCTGAAGTCCGGACGAGAGCGTTATGGCGAAAGGGTCATCATTTTTGACAAGTTGCGCGATCAGGAGATTGTTGCCGAGGTCTGCGACCCGGTGTTCGTCGATCCGCAAAATGAGAAGCTGAAGGCCTGAGGAGGCGGTGATGGTTCGCGATTACAACAACCGCCACGCGCTGGAGCAGAAACTGCGCGCAGCACCCACCCCACCGGCGGCCGATCACCTGATGGTCGGCCATTGGCGTGCCGTTGCGACGGTTCTGGCGCGATCAGGGCAGGAGGAGACCGTGCAGCGGGCAATCGCGTCCGTGCCGGAGTTCGCCATGCGGTTTTCTGCGCCGGCGGAATGGCTCGTGATCTCCGAGGCCGAGGCTCCAAGCGGGCTTGCGCGACGCCTCGAAGAGCTTTGCGGCGCAATGGCCCATGTCATCGACCTAAGCGACGGGCGCGTCGTCTTTCGCCTCTCCGGACCCAACGGGCGTCGCATCCTTGCCAAGGGTATCGGTGTCGATCTTCACCCTGACGTTTTCTCGTCGGGTGGCAGTGCCAATGTGCTGTGCGGCCACATCCCGATCAATCTCGCGCGCGTTGGCGAGGATGTTTTCGAACTGATCGCGCCGCGCAGTTTCGCCGAATCGCTCTTCGACGACCTGATGCGGATGGGGCGGGAATTCGAGCTCACCGCGGCTTTTGCCGATTGACCTGCCGTAGCCTACCGACCGCCGGAACGGGCCGCTTCTTGAGGTCATGAGCAAATGCGGCATTCGATGCCGCAAACGGGTCGCCCCTTCGCCAAGAAACGGCGGAAATGGACAAGCGTCCTTCGCAGCCGTGGCTTTATCGCCGCCGCCTTTCTGTCTAGGCTTCCGATGTTCGCCGCTTGTGGCCTCATACCGGGAGGGCGGGCGATCACCGTGCTTGAATCTTCCTGACAATTTGGCCACGCCCCGAGCGGAGCGTGGGAAGACGGAGTGTACGCATGAAAAGCCATGCCAAGGTCGTCGTCATCGGTGGTGGTGTCGTCGGTTGTTCGGTGCTCTACCACCTGACGAAATTCGGTTGGACGGATGCGGTTCTGCTCGAACGATCGGAACTGACCTCGGGCTCCACCTGGCATGCGGCCGGCGGCATGCACACGATCAATGGTGATCCGAACGTTGCCAAGTTGCAGAAGTATACCGTCGAACTCTACAAGGAAATTGAGGAATATTCCGGCCAGGATGTCGGCCTGCACATGACCTCCGGCATGATGCTGGCGGCCACCAAGGAACGTTTCGACTGGATGAAGTCGATCCTTGCCAAGGGGCGCTACATGGGGCTCGAAGCCGAGCTTTTGACGCCGCAGGAAGCGCATGACCTGATGCCGCTGCTCGACCCCGACCAGTTCGTCGGCGCCGTCTTCGATCCGGTGGAGGGCCACCTCGACCCTTACGGTACGACGCATGCCTATGCCAAGTCGGCGAAGAAGAATGGTGCCGAGATCTACCTTCACACCAAGGTCGAGGACCTGGTACAGCGGGAGGACGGCTCCTGGCGGGTGATCACCAACCAGGGCGAAATCGTCGCCGAGCATGTCGTCAATGCCGCCGGTCTCTGGGCGCGCGAGGTCGGCCGCATGGTGGGCCTCGAACTCCCGGTACTTGCCATGGAGCATATGTACCTGATCACCGAGGATATGCCCGAGGTGATCGAGTTCAACCAGACGCGCGGCAAGGAGCTGATGCACTGCGTCGATTTCGACGGCGAGATCTACCTGCGCCAGGAACGCAACGGCATGCTGATGGGCACCTATGAGAAGGCGTGCCGTCCGTGGTCGCCGGTGACGACGCCCTGGGATTTCGGTCATGAGCTGCTGGCCGAAGACATCGACCGCATCTCGCCGGAACTCGAAGTCGGTTTCAGGCATTTCCCCGCCTTCAACAAGGCCGGCATCAGGAAGATCATCAACGGCCCTTTCACCTTCTCGCCTGACGGCAATCCGCTGGTCGGGCCTGTGCGTGGCCTCAGGAACTTCTGGTCGGCCTGCGCCGTCATGGCCGGCTTCAGTCAAGGGGGCGGCGTCGGACTGGCGCTCGCCAACTGGATGATCTACGGCGACCCGGGATTTGATGTCTTCGCCATGGACGTTGCCCGCTACGGCGACTTTGCGACGCTTGCCTATACCAATGCCAAGGTGCGCGAGAACTATTCGCGCCGCTTCTCAATCCGCTATCCGAATGAGGAACTGCCAGCGGCAAGGCCACTGCTGACGACGCCGGTCTACGACAGGCTGAAGGCGGCCGGCGCCGTCTTTGGTGCATCCTATGGTCTGGAGACCCCATTGTGGTTCGCGCCTGAGGGCGTTGCGGATGCCTTCTCCTGGCGCCGCTCGACGGACTTCGAGACCGTCGGTGCCGAAGCAAGAGCGGTGCGCGAAGGGGTCGGCCTGATGGAGACCTCGGGCTTTGCCAAATACGCGATCAAGGGCAAGGGGGCTGAAGCCTGGCTTGACCGGATGCTCGCTTGCCGCATTCCGCAGGTGGGGCGCATGACGCTGGCGCCGATGCTGAAGGAAGACGGCAAGCTGATTGGCGACTTCACGCTGGCAAAGCTCGGGGAGGGGGACTTCCTGCTGATCGGCTCGGGCATCGCCGAGGACTATCACATGCGCTGGTTCGAGGCGCATCTGCCGACGGACGGATCTGTTTCGCTAAGGGCACTGAAGCTCGAACTGGTCGGCCTGTCGATCGCCGGGCCGAACGCACGCGCGGTGCTCGCAAGCCTTACCCATCTCGATGTCTCCGACGCAGCCTTTGCCTTCATGGACATCCGTCGGATGGATCTCGGCATGGCGCCTGCCATCGTCGGCCGTGTCAGCTATACCGGTGATCTCGGCTACGAAATCTGGATGAAGCCTGAATATCAGCGCTATCTCTTCGATCTGCTGATGGAGAAGGGGGCAGCCTCCGGGATCCGGTTGTTTGGGCTCAGGGCGCTGAATGCGCTGCGCGTCGAAAAGTCATTCGGCAGCTGGGCGCGGGAGTACCGGCCACTCTACGGACCCGTCGAGGCTGGGCTCGGTCGGTTCGTCGCGACCGGCAAGGACGCGGATTTCATCGGCAAGTCGGCGGCAATTCAGGAGAAGAAAGAGGGCGGCGCCCTCAGCCTTCGAACCTTCCTTATCGAAGCAAAGGATGCCGATGTCATCGGCGACGAGCCGATCTATCTCGACGGCGTCGTGCGTGGCTGGGTGACGTCGGGCGGGTATGCGCATGTAAGTGGCGTTTCGGTGGCCATGGGCTATGTGCCGAAGGAGGTCGCCGACCGCTGCGACGGATGGTCGATCGAGCTGCTTGGCGAGATCCTGCCGGCGCGTCTGCAGTCGAATCCTTTGTTCGATCCAGGCGGGCAACGCATGCGAACCTAAGGGCAATGAGGCGTCGGCCTGGTCCTTCAGCGAGCAGGCCGACGTGGTAATTCCGGAGTTCTTACGACTAAAGTTGATGATTTCGCGGGCGGAAGCTGCGGAAAATTTGATTTTTCTGGCTCCAAAAGCGTCAAATCGATTTTATCGAGGAAGATTTTGTCGAACTTGCGTTTTTTAGCTTTCCTTTTCGTTTGAAAGAGGTATGGAATCGATCAAACACAGTGCTCAAAATGAGCTCAAAAAAACAAGAGACCAGACCTTAGGGATCTGGTCCAGGGGAAGATTGATGGAGTATTTCGTCCAGCAGCTCGTCAACGGGCTGACTCTTGGGTCTATTTATGGTATGATCGCAATTGGTTATACCATGGTCTACGGCATCATTGGCATGATCAACTTCGCCCACGGCGATATCTTCATGCTTGGCGGCTTCGCTGCTTTGATTGTCTTTCTAATTCTCACAACATTCATCGGGGGCGTCCCGGTTGTACTTGCGCTGCTGCTGATGATGATCGTCGGCATGCTGACCGCGGGTCTCTGGAACTGGACGATCGAGAAGGTGGCCTACCGGCCATTGCGTGGCTCGTTCCGCCTTGCGCCGCTGATCACCGCGATCGGCATGTCGATCGCGCTGTCGAACTTCATCCAGGTAACGCAGGGCCCGCGCAACAAGCCGATCCCGCCGCTCGTTTCCTCGGTCTATGAGGTTTTCGGCATCACCATTTCGCTGAAGCAGATCATCATCATCATCATCACGGCGATCCTGCTTTCCATCTTCTGGTATATCGTCAACAAGACGCCGCTCGGCCGTGCCCAGCGCGCGACCGAACAGGACCGCAAGATGGCGGCGCTGCTCGGTGTCGACGTCGATCGCACCATCTCGGTGACCTTCATCATGGGTGCTGCACTCGCGGCGGTCGCCGGCACGATGTATCTCATGTATTACGGCGTCGTCGTCTTTACCGACGGTTTCGTTCCGGGCGTCAAGGCGTTCACCGCGGCCGTTCTCGGTGGCATCGGATCGCTGCCGGGCGCCGTTCTCGGCGGACTGCTGATCGGGCTCATCGAGTCCCTCTGGTCGGCCTATTTCACCATCGACTACAAGGACGTCGCGACTTTCTCCATTCTCGCCATCGTCCTGATCTTCAAGCCGTCCGGTATTCTCGGACGACCGGAAGTCGAGAAGGTATAATTCAATGGCAAACATTGCTTCTACAACTGCAAGCGCCGGCACTGACCTGACGGCGCGGGCCCTGCGCGAGGCTGTCTTCGCGGGCCTGATTTCCCTCGGCCTTTTCGTGTTGTTCGTCGGTCTCGAGACCACGCAAAACATCCGCAACGAGCTTGTGCTTAACCAGCGCTGGGGCCTGCTCGCGATCTTCGTGATCGTTGCTGCCGTCGGCCGCTTCGTCATGGTTGCCTATGTTCAGCCGGCGCTTGCAAGGCGCAAGGCCGCCAAGGCGGAAGCCGAGAACGTGGTGAAGGAGGAAACCTTCTTCAGCCGCAACTTCTCGAAGCTCGCAATAGCGTTCCTGGTCCTCTATCCGCCGATCGTCGTCATGGCCTGCATCAGCATGGGCTACGGCATCCAGGGATCGCTGAAGTGGGTGGATAATTTCGGCGTCCAGATCCTGATCTATGTCATGCTCGCCTGGGGTCTCAACATCGTCGTCGGGCTCGCTGGTCTGCTTGATCTCGGATACGTCGCCTTCTATGCGGTCGGCGCCTATAGTTATGCGCTGCTATCGACCTATTTCGGCCTGTCCTTCTGGGTGCTGCTGCCGGTGGCCGGTCTTCTATCCGCCTGCTGGGGCATGGTTCTCGGCTTCCCGGTGCTGCGCTTGCGCGGCGACTATCTGGCGATCGTCACGCTCGCCTTCGGCGAAATCATCCGCCTCGTCCTGATCAACTGGACCGAGGTGACCAAGGGTACCTTCGGCGTGTCGGGCATCGCCAAGGCAACGCTGTTCGGCATCAAGTTCGATGCCTCGAAGGACGGTTTCGCCGCATTGATGGGTCTGCCGATGTCGTCGGCCTATTACAAGATCTTCCTGTTCTATCTGATCCTCGGCCTTTGCCTGCTGACGGCCTTCGTCACGATCCGCATGCGTCGCATGCCGATCGGGCGCGCCTGGGAAGCGCTGCGCGAAGATGAGATCGCCTGCAAGTCGCTCGGTATCAACACGGTTACCACCAAGCTGACGGCCTTCGCCATGGGCGCCATGTTCGGCGGCATCGCCGGGTCCTTCTTCGCCGTACGTCAGGGCTTCGTGTCGCCGGAATCCTTCGTGTTCCTCGAATCCGCGGTGATCCTCGCAATCGTCGTTCTCGGCGGCATGGGATCGCTGACCGGCATTGCGATCGCAGCGGTCGTCATGATCGGCGGCACTGAAATCCTGCGCGAGCTCACCTTCCTGAAGGTCGTCTTCGGGCCGAACTTCACGCCGGAACTCTACCGAATGCTGATCTTTGGCCTGGCCATGGTCGTCGTCATGGTCTGGAAGCCGCGCGGCTTCGTCGGATCGCGTGAGCCGACCGCGTTTCTGCGCGAGCGCAAGGCCGTCTCCGGCAGCTTTACCAAGGAAGGGCATGGCTGATGGCCCTCGAGACCACGACGATGACAATGACACAAGACCCCATTCTCAAGGTTGAGCACCTGTCGATGCGCTTCGGCGGTCTGATGGCCATCAACGACTTCTCCTTCGAGGCCCATCGCGGCGAAATCACCGCGCTGATCGGCCCGAACGGAGCGGGCAAGACCACCGTCTTCAACTGCATCACCGGCTTCTACAAGCCGACAATGGGCATGATCACCATGAAGCAGCGGTCCGGAAAGGAGTATCTCCTGGAGCGGCTGCCGGACTTCGAGATCACCAAGCATGCGAAGGTGGCGCGCACGTTCCAGAACATCCGGATGTTCTCGGGCATGACCGTGCTCGAGAATCTGCTGGTGGCGCAGCATAACAAACTGATGCTGGCGTCGGGCTTTACGGTGCTCGGGCTCCTTGGATTTCCTGCCTATCGGCAGGCCGCCAGGGAGGCGAAGGAGCTCGCCCAGCATTGGCTCGAAAAGGCGTCGCTGATCGACCGGGCCGACGACCCGGCCGGGGACCTGCCCTATGGCGCGCAGCGACGATTGGAGATTGCCCGTGCCATGTGCACGGAACCGGAGTTGTTGTGCCTCGATGAGCCTGCAGCCGGTCTCAACCCGCGCGAATCGCATGCACTCAATGAACTGTTGCAGAGCATCCGCCATGACACCGGCACCTCCATCCTGCTGATCGAGCACGATATGTCCGTGGTCATGGAGATCTCGGACCATGTCGTCGTGCTCGAATATGGTCAGAAGATCTCCGACGGCAATCCGGATTTCGTGAAGAACGATCCAAGGGTCATCGCGGCCTATCTGGGTGTCGAGGATGAAGAGGTTGAACAGGTGATCGAACAAATCGAGGAAATCGAAGGCGGAAAGGGAGGCACCAACTGATGACGGCGCCTCTTCTCCAAGTCAAAGCCGTCGAGACCTACTATGGCAACATCCGCGCGCTGAGCGGCGTCGATGTCGAGGTCCATCGCGGAGAAATCGTTTCCCTGATCGGCGCTAACGGCGCCGGCAAGTCGACTTTGATGATGACGATCTGCGGCAGTCCGCAGGCACGCACCGGTACGGTGATGTTCGACGGTCATGACATCACGCGCCTGCCGACCCATGAAATCGCGCGGTTGCGCATCGCGCAGTCGCCGGAGGGACGACGCATCTTCCCGCGCATGACGGTCTTCGAAAACCTGCAGATGGGTGCGAGTCTCGACAATCTGAAGCATTTCGATGAGGACGTGGAAAAGATCTTCAGGCTCTTTCCGCGGCTCAAGGAACGTCAGGCACAGCGCGGCGGCACGCTTTCCGGCGGCGAGCAGCAGATGCTGTCGATCGGCCGCGCATTGATGGCCCGTCCGAAGCTGCTGCTTCTCGACGAGCCGTCGCTCGGCCTCGCACCGCTGATCGTCAAGGGCATCTTCGAGGCGATCAAGAAGCTCAACAAGGAGGAGGGGCTGACCGTCTTCCTCGTCGAGCAGAACGCCTTCGGGGCGCTCAAACTTTCGGATCGCGGCTACGTGATGGTCAACGGGCGGGTGACGATGAGCGGCACCGGCAAGGACCTGCTCGCCAACCCGGAAGTTCGCGCGGCCTATCTCGAAGGCGGCCGTCATTGACGGGCTGCATCTGGAGCAAGTGACATGCATGGAATTCTCTACGAAGAAGCGTCGATCTGGCAGTTTCTTTTCATCAGTTGCGTGCTTGGCGGCTGGACCGCATGGCGAACCGGCAAGAGCGTCGCGGAAGGCTGGCAGGGCATGCCGCGCCTGCTTCTCTACGTGGCGTTGCTGGGGCTGGGGATTCGCTTCATCCATCACGCCCTCTTCGAGGGCACGATGTTCAGCCTGCAATACTATATCGTGGACACGATCGTACTTTTGTTGTTTGCTACCGCAGGTTTCCGGTACTACCGGACCAAGCAAATGACCAATATCTATTATTGGCTCTATGAGAAGGCCTCACCCTTCTCCTGGAAGACTAAATAAAAGGGAACAGCGCGTGCCGGTCCGCCGCGGCCGGTGCGAAAGAAACACCGGCGCAACTATGGTGGGCATTGCGCAGGTTGGAAACGAGACCCGCTCGAATAATTGGGAGTAACAAGATGAAAAAGTCTCTTCTGTCGGCGGTCGCGCTGACGGCTATGGTTGCCTTCAGCGGCACCGCCTGGGCTGATATTCTCGTTGGTGTCGCCGGCCCGCTGACTGGCCCGAACGCCGCCTTCGGCGCACAGCTCCAGAAAGGTGCAGAGCAGGCTGCTGCCGACATCAATGCGGCTGGCGGTATCAATGGGGAACAGATCAAGGTTGTGCTCGGCGACGACGTTTCGGACGCCAAGCAGGGCGTTTCGGTCGCCAACAAGTTCGTCGCTGATGGCGTGAAGTTCGTTGTCGGTCACTTCAACTCGGGCGTGTCCATCCCGGCTTCGGAAGTCTATGCCGAAAACGGCATCCTGCAGATCACGCCGGCCTCCACCAACCCGCAGTTCACCGAGCGGGGCCTCTGGAACACCTTCCGCACCTGCGGCCGTGACGACCAGCAGGGCGCCGTAGCCGGTGCCTACCTCGCCGCCAACTTCAAGGACGCGAAGATCGCCGTCATTCACGACAAGACCCCGTACGGTCAGGGCCTTGCCGACGAAACCAAGAAGGGTATGAACGAAGCCGGTCTCACCGAAGCCCTCTATGAAGGCATCAACACCGGCGACAAGGACTTCTCGGCTCTGATCGCCAAGATGAAGGAAGCCGGCGTTTCGATCGTCTACTACGGCGGTCTGCACACCGAAGCCGGCCTGATCATGCGCCAGATGAAGGACCAGGGCCTGAAGGCAACGCTGATGTCGGGCGACGGTATCGTTTCGAACGAACTGGCCTCGATCGCCGGTGACGCCGTCGACGGCACGCTGATGACCTTCGCTCCGGATCCGCGCAAGAACCCGGCCGCCAAGGAACTCGTTGAGAAGTTCCGCGCTGCTGGCTTCGAACCGGAAGCCTACACGCTCTACGCCTATGCCGCGCTCCAGGTCATCGCCGAAGCTGCCAAGGCCTCCGGCGGCAACGACCCGCAGGCCGTTGCCGAAGCCGTCAAGGCAAAGGGTCCGTTCAAGACCGCAATCGGCGAACTCGGCTATGACGAAAAGGGCGACATCACCCGCCCGGACTACGTCATGTACACCTGGAAGAAGGGTGACGACGGCAAGTACAGCTACTTCCAGAACGAGTAGTCTTGTTCCGGACACGGCGTGTGCCTGTCCAAAGAGCCCGGCGAGCGATCGCCGGGCTCTTTCTTTTTGGCCGTACTGCCCGCAGATATCAGCTATTTCAGCAGAGTATCTCGCAGCAACGAAACTTCGGCGCGCAGTCGCTCGATATCATCGGGGCTGAGCTTCGTTGCCTGGGCAAGACCGCGCGGCACATCGGTCGCCCTCTGGCGCAACGCCTTGCCCATGTCCGTCAACTGTACGCGCACTTGTCGCTCATCGGCCTTGTCACGGACGCGGGCGATGTATCCAGCGGCCTCGAGCCGCTTCAGCATGGGCGTGAGCGTGCTTGACTCCAGAAAGAGCCGCTCGCCAAGACCGCCGACTGTTTGGTCATCCTTCTCCCAGAGCAGCACCATGACGAGATATTGCGGATAGGTGAGGTCGAGTTCCTCCAGCAGCGGCTTGTAGATGCGCGTGAAGGCGTGGTTTGCGGAATAAACCGCAAAGCAGAGGAAACTGTCGAGCGTCAGCATTTCGTCGTCCGTGTGTTTGGTGTCAGCCATCAGCATCTCCTGTCGCGACCAAAATAAATCGTTCGCGATATAATCGCAAGGCATTGACAGCTGCAGGATCGCGATATAAATGTTTGTGCACGATCTAATCGATAGCGATGCAAAGTTCGGGCGAGTTCATCCGTTTCTTCGCTCATATATATCGCGCACGATTTAATCGCTAAATATGGAAAAGCGCGGTGTGACCGCAGACAAAAAGGAGCCGTTCCATGAGCAAGGCAGTCAGCAAGGTCGAGACCGACAGCATCTCCCGCCGCAACGTACTTTCGGCCGCCTTCGGCGCGGCAGCAACCGCAGCAGCCGTTCACGCCGTCGGCACGCCGGCCAGGGCCGCATCCGCATCGACATCAGCCGCCGCTGCGTCCGGCCGGGAAGGCGCAAGGACCGTGGGCAGCCGCATCATCACCCGCGACGGCGTCGAGATCTACTACAAGGACTGGGGGCCGACGGACGGCCCGGTCGTCGTGCTCAGCCACGGCTGGCCGCTGTCGTCGGACAGCTGGGAGGCGCAGGCCTTCCACCTCGCCAACAACGGCTTTCGCGTCATCACCCATGATCGCCGCGGCCATGGCCGCTCGTCGCAGCCCTGGGACGGCAACGACATGGATCATTATGCCGACGATCTGGCCGATCTCATCCATGCGCTCGATCTGAACGGCATCTTCCTTGCCGGCTTTTCCACCGGCGGCGGCGAGATCAGCCGCTATATCGGCCGCCATGGCACCGGCCGCGTCGCCAAGGTCGGGCTGATCTCGGCGGTGCCGCCGTTGATGGTCAAGACCGATAGCAACCCCGGCGGCCTGCCGAAGGAGGTGTTCGACGGCCTGCAGGCGGCCAGCCTCAAGGATCGCTCCAAGCTCTACCGCGACATCGCCTCGGGTCCGTTCTTCGGCTTCAACCGGCCGGGCGCGGTCGCCTCGCAAGGCATGATCGACAGCTTCTGGCTGCAGGGCATGACGGGCGGCCACAAGAACACCTATGACTCGATCGTCGCCTTCTCCCAGACCGACTTTACCGAGGACCTGAAGAAGTTCGACGTGCCGACGCTGATCATCCATGGCGACGACGACCAGATCGTGCCGATCGATGCGGCGGCGCGCGCCGCGAAGACGCTGGTGCCGCATGCGGACCTCAAGGTTTATGCCGGCGCACCGCATGGCATCACCGACACCCACAAGGACCAGCTCAACGCCGACCTGCTGGCTTTCGCGCGGTCGTGAACTAAGAAGTTCGCTTCGTCGGTACGAAGGAGGCGCCGGAGTCGGCGCCTCCTTTCTGCTTTTTTGTAATAGCTGTTTCGTCTGCCGGAATGGCTGTCGCTGAGCGTCGTTTCGTGCACTATCTCCCGACGATTCTGATCCGGAGGCAGGCATGAGTTCGAAACCCCGCATTCTCGTCACCCGTCGTTGGCCGATGGCGGTGGAGCAGGTGCTTGCCGAACGCTTCGACACCACCTTGAACGAACGGGATGTACCGATGACGGCCGAAGGGCTGGCCGATGCGCTTCGGAGCTATGATGCCGTTCTGCCAACCGTCTCCGATCGGCTTCCGGCGGAACTCTTTGAAGGCGGCGGCATCCGGGCGAAAATCCTCGGCAATTATGGCGTCGGCTACAACCACATCGATGTCGCGGCCGCCAAGGTCGCCAATATCGTCGTCACCAATACGCCAGGTGTTTTGACCGACTGCACGGCCGACATTGCCATGACGCTGCTGCTTGCCGTTGCGCGCCGGGCAGGTGAGGGCGAGCGGCAGGTGCGGGCCGGCGAATGGAGCGGATGGCGGCCGACCCACATGATCGGCAGCAAGGTCACCGGCAAGACGCTCGGCATCATCGGCTTCGGCCGCATCGGCAAGGCGATGGCCAAACGCTGTCATTTCGGCTTCGACATGGATGTCGTCTTCTACAACCGCTCGCGCATCGACCCGGCCGAGGCGAGCCGCTACGGCGCCCGTCAGTTGGACACCGTGGAGGATGTGTTGAAGGCCGCCGACTTCGTGTCGCTGCATTGCCCCGGCGGCGGCGAAAACCGGCATCTGATCAACACGGAACGGTTGGCGCTGATGAAGAAGGGGGCCTATCTCGTCAACACGGCGCGCGGCGACGTGGTCGACGAAGCGGCATTGATCGCCGCACTTGAGAACGGCGTCATTCGCGGCGCCGGCCTCGATGTCTTCGAGGCGGAGCCGAACGTGCCGGAACCCCTGCGCAGGCTCGAGAATGTCGTGCTGTTGCCGCATCTCGGCAGCGCTACGGAGGAAACCCGCGTCGCCATGGGCATGAAAGTGGTCGATAACGTGACGGCATTTTTCGAGGGGCGCATGCCGCCGGATCGGGTGGCTTGAGGGGATGCCTCTTTCCTGCGCAATGCCTGCACGAAAATTCAGCGCATTGACGATTTTCTTAGCAAAACAATAACTTGACTTGTCGTTCCACGATGCGGACGATAGCGCCACTTGCTGCCGCGTCCTTGCGTGCGGGAGCAAGGCGGCCGGCTCCGGGCGGGGACGGTGTCAAAGTTTGGAAGGCTTCGCTCGGCTAACGAAAATGAACAATGCGGCAATCATCGCCCCGCAGCGGGCCTGGGGTAGGGGACGGCTGGTCGCAAAGGCCGCGCTCGGCCAAAGCCGCATTGCCGAACTCTACCAGGAAGGCTGTGCCAAGATCCGACTGCCGAAGACCTTTGACGCCTCCATGGAAGCGGTGCTGATCAACTCCTCCGGCGGGCTCACGGGCGGCGATCGCATGGTCTGGGAGATTGCCGCTGGCGCCGGAACGGATGTGACGGTGACGACCCAGGCCTGCGAAAAGATCTACAAGGCGAGCGCCGACACGGTCGGCGTGACCACCCGCATCGAGGTTGCCGCCGGCGCGCGCGTCGATTGGCTGCCGCAGGAGACGATCCTGTTTGACCGCGCATCGCTGTCCCGCTCGCTCGAGGTGGATTTGGCCGCCGATGCCACTTTCCTCGCGGTAGAGGCGGTTCTGCTCGGACGCAAGGCGATGGGTGAGGCGGTGCATGAAGGACTTTTTCGCGATCGCTGGCGTATCCGCGTTGAAGGCCAATTGCTGCACGCGGACAATCTCTCGCTCGCGGGCGCCATCGCCACTCTCGGAGCACGGCCGGCGGTGCTCGACGGCGTGGCAGCCTTTGCGACGCTCATCTATGTCGGTGTCGACTGCGAGGCCCAATTGCAGCGTCTTCGGTCGTTGCTTGAGGGCGAGCGTGGTGTCGGCGTCAGCCACGTGCAGGTGGGCGGTCGCGACAAGCTGATTGCGCGCTTCGCAGCACCTGACGGCTTCGCCCTCAGAAAAATCCTGATCCCGGTTATTTCGCACTTGCGCCTGCAGAAAACAGTGCCGAAAGTCTGGGTTCTCTAGGGCCATTTTATGTGTTTCAGCGAAACAGTGACATGATCCCGCATCTTGAAACCACGCAGTTCCAGCTGGAGAAACGCTTGATTTTCCTGGAACTGCCTCATCCACGAACAACCGGTGACCCCGCATGAATCTGACTCCGCGCGAAAAGGACAAGCTATTGATTTCCATGGCGGCGATCGTCGCGCGCCGACGTTTGGAGCGCGGCGTGAAGCTGAACCATCCCGAGGCGATTGCGCTGATTACCGACTTCGTCGTCGAGGGCGCGCGTGACGGGCGCTCGGTCGCCGAACTGATGGAGGCGGGCGCCCAGGTCCTGACCCGCGATCAGGTCATGGAGGGCATCCCGGAGATGATCCATGACATCCAGATCGAGGCGACGTTTCCTGATGGTACCAAGCTCGTCACCGTGCACGAGCCGATCCGCTGATACGAGGCCCAGTGCGTGCGGTCGTTCTGCCGTCGCTGTCACAACAGAAGATCTGAGAGGCAAACATGCTGGCTTTGCGCCCAAACTGCGAATGCTGCGACAAGGACCTGCCGCCGGATAGCCGCGAGGCGATGATCTGTACGTTCGAATGCACCTTCTGCGTCGATTGTGCTGAAGGCACGCTTGGTGGCACCTGCCCGAATTGCGGCGGTGAGTTCACCCGTCGCCCGGTTCGCCCGGCGGCGCTGCTCGACAAGTACCCGGCCTCTACCGAGCGCGTGCTGAAGCCGCAAGGCTGCGCTCACGCCAACGCTGCTTGAGGAGAAAATCATGATCCCGGGAGAAATCATTGCCGCCGCCGGCGAGCTCGAACTCAACGCCGGCCTTGAGACCACGACCATCGACGTCGCCAATAGCGGCGACCGCCCGATCCAGGTCGGCAGCCACTACCACTTCGCCGAAACCAATGCCGGACTGCAGTTCGACCGATCGGCCGCCTATGGCAAGCGCCTGGATATCCCCGCCGGCACCGCCGTGCGCTTCGAGCCCGGCCAGACGCGTCAGGTGACGCTGATCCCGCTTTCCGGCAAGCGCGAGGTTTACGGGTTCCGCCAACAGGTGATGGGCAAGCTATGAGGGCAGCGGCTCTGGTCCTCGGCCTGCTCCTCGTCTTTGCCGCGCCGGCATTCGCCGAGGAAGAAGCGAAGGTGGATTGTGCACGTGCAACGGCTCAGCCGGATCTGAACGCATGCGCCTATCAGGAATACGAGGCGGCAGATACCGAGCTGAACAGGGTCTACAAGCAGGCGATGACGGCGGTGCACACCATCGACAACGAGCGCGACGGTGCCGATGTCGGCGCTGTCGAGGCGTTGAAGAAGGCGCAGCGGGCCTGGATCACCTATCGTGATGGACAATGCGAACTGGCCGGATTCCAGGCGCGCGGCGGGCAGGCCGAGCCGATGCTGGTCTCGGGATGTCTTTCCGAGCTGACACAGAAGCGCACCGCCGAGCTTAAAGAATTTCTCGAAGCGCAGGGGAACTGATCCGTGCAAGGTCGCCGCGTCATCATGATCGTGGGCAATGGCGAGGTTCCTGACGGCGCCGGTGCGACGATCGACGCCGCGGATATCGTCGTGCGTTTCAATGATTGCCGTTCCGTCGGCGCCGGTGGCCAAAAGACCGATATCGTTGCCGTCTGCAACACCGGGCGTCCCGGGCTCGCCATGCTCGGCGGCGGTCGCTGGAAGACGAATGCCGCCGTCCGGCAGGCGCGCGAGATCTGGTGCGTGCGGACAGGTGCGAGATTTGCCGCGATGCGGGCCGGGCTTGCCGAAACCCATCCGGATCTCGATGATTTCTGTGACGACTATACCGTCGGCTTCGAGAGCTTCAGCCGTTCAACCGGCCGGAGCTTTCGCATCGTACCGGTGGCTGTGCACGATCAGGTGGATCGCGATCTCGCCGGCTACGCGCCCGATCGTTACGTCGTTCCGTCGAGTGGCATGATCGTCATCGCCGATATCCTCGCACATCTCGCAACACCTGTTGACGATGTCGTTCTTGCCGGCTTCGGCCATGTCGGCTGGTTATGGCATCCCTTTGCGGCAGAGCGCCGCTATGTCGACGCGCTGGCGGCGAGCGGCCGCCTTCGCCGCCTCCATCCATTTTCTTCTTCGTCCCAAGGAGCCTGAACCATGCCCTACAAGATGTCGCGCGCGGCCTATGCCAACATGTTCGGCCCGACGGTCGGCGACAAGGTGCGGCTTGCGGACACCGAACTCTTCATCGAGGTCGAGAAGGATTTCACCACCTATGGCGAGGAGGTGAAGTTCGGCGGGGGCAAGGTCATTCGCGACGGCATGGGGCAGAGCCAGGCGACGCGCGCCGAGGGGGCTGTCGACACGGTCATCACCAACGCGCTGATCGTCGACCACTGGGGCATCGTCAAGGCGGATATCGGCCTCAAGGATGGCCGCATCGCCGGGATCGGCAAGGCCGGCAACCCGGATACTCAAGCCGGTGTGACCATCGTCGTCGGTCCTGGGACGGAAGTGATTGCCGGCGAAGGCAAGATCGTCACCGCCGGCGGCATGGACAGCCATATCCACTACATCTGCCCGCAGCAGATCGAGGAAGCTCTGGTGAGCGGGATTACCTGCATGCTGGGTGGCGGCGCCGGACCGGGGCATGGGACACTTGCCACCACCTGCACCTCCGGCCCGTGGCATCTTGCCCGCATGATCGAAGCGGCCGATGGCCTCCCGATGAACATCGCCTTTGCCGGCAAGGGCAATGCCTCGCGGCCGGGCGCGCTGGTGGAAATGGTGCTCGCCGGCGCCACCGCGCTGAAGCTGCACGAAGACTGGGGCTCGACGCCGGCGGCGATCGATTGCTGCCTCGGTGTTGCCGACGAATACGACGTGCAGGTGATGATCCACACCGATACGCTGAACGAGAGCGGTTTCGTCGAGGATACGATCGCAGCGATCAAGGGGCGCACGATCCACGCCTTCCACACGGAAGGTGCAGGCGGTGGCCACGCGCCCGACATCATCCAGATCTGCGGTCAGCCGAACGTCATTCCGTCCTCGACCAACCCGACCCGGCCCTATACCAAGAACACGCTGGCTGAACACCTGGACATGCTGATGGTCTGCCATCACCTGTCGCCGTCGATCCCGGAAGATATCGCCTTTGCCGAAAGCCGCATTCGCAAAGAAACGATCGCAGCCGAAGACATCCTGCACGACATCGGCGCGTTCTCGATCATCTCCTCCGACAGTCAGGCCATGGGCCGCGTCGGCGAGGTGGCGATCCGCACCTGGCAAACCGCCGACAAGATGAAGCGCCAGCGCGGGCCGCTGCCGCAGGAAACCGGCGACAACGACAATTTCCGGGTGAAGCGCTATGTCGCCAAGTACACGATCAACCCGGCGATCGCCCACGGGCTCAGCCATGAGATCGGCTCGCTGGAGGTCGGCAAGCGCGCCGATCTCGTCATCTGGAACCCGGCTTTCTTTGGCGTGAAGCCAGACTTCGTTCTGCTCGGCGGCTCGATCGCCATGGCGCCGATGGGCGATCCGAATGCCTCCATCCCAACGCCGCAGCCGGTGCACTACCGGCCGATGTTTGCGGCTTATGGCAAGTGCCGCACGAACTCCTCCGTCACCTTCGTGTCGCAGGCCTCGCTCGACGTAGGGCTGGCCGCCAAGCTCGGTGTCGCCAAGCAGCTCGTGGCCGTCAGGAACACCCGCGGCGGCATCGGCAAGGCGTCGATGATCCATAACAACCTGACGCCGCAGATCGAGATCGATCCGGAGACCTATGAGGTGCGCGCCGACGGCGAGCTGCTGACCTGCGAACCGGCGACGATCGTGCCGATGGCACAGCGCTACTTCCTGTTCTGAGCCCGCAGAGACAAAGCATGAAGCGCGGCCTGAAATGGGTCTTCTACGGCCTGCTGGCCGCGATGCTTGCGGTCGTTCTCGGAACGCTGCTGCCACGGCCGTTGCTGCCGGCGGCCGCCTCTGCTGCAGGGGCAGGGAGCGCGCGCATCCTGGTGCTCTCGGGGCCGATTCACACTGACATCGCGGTGCCCTTGACTGAGGAAACGCGAGCGCGTTTCCGCTTCGTCGAAGCCGCCGGCGTGCCGATCGCGCATCCGCAGGCGCAATGGCTGATTTTCGGCTGGGGCGGGCGTTCCTTCTATCTGGAAACCCCGACCTGGTCGGAGCTGAAGGCGGTGCCGGTTCTCAAGGCGCTGACGCTTGACCGTTCGGTGATGCATGTGGACATCGCCGGTCGGATCATTGAGCCGCAAGCTTCCGTTGCCAGCTTCGACCTGGACGCGGCGGGTTTCGAGCGGCTGCTCGCCTTCATCTCCGATAGTTTTACACGAGACGCCGGTGCTGTCGTTTCGATCGACGGCTTCTCCTACAACGGCAACGACCGCTTCTTCGAAGCCGCGGGCAGCTTCAACGCGCTGTTTGGCTGCAACACCTGGACGGCGCGGGCGCTGCGTCAAGCGGGCTTGAGAACGGGCCTGTGGAACCCCGTTCCGCCGAGCCTGGGGCTCTCTTTGCGCATTCACAATTGACGCTTTGCGTGAGGAATGAGAGCCATGCGGTCACCGCATGGCTGCCATGCCTGCATGTGAATCGGGGCCTTTCGTGCTGCGCCGCAGCGGAAATTCCGATAGGAAAGCGGCTGATCTTTCCTCGGTTACCAGCAATCCTCCCAAGACCTGCCGACCGAGAGCCGCACGATAGGAGATGACGATGCTTGGCAGAAAAGTTCCCGCTGTAACGTTCCGTACCCGTATTCGCGACGAGGCCGTCGGCGGCTCCAATCCGTTCCGTTGGCAGGACGTTTCGTCCGACGATTATTTCGCCGGCAAGCGCGTTGTACTGTTTTCGCTGCCGGGCGCGTTTACGCCGACCTGCTCGACCTACCAGCTCCCGGATTTCGAAAAGCTGACCGCCGATTTCCGTGCCGAAGGCATCGACGAAATCTACTGCATCTCGGTCAACGACGCTTTCGTCATGAACGCCTGGGGCAAGTCGCAGAGCCTTGAAAACGTCAAGCTGATCCCGGACGGTTCGGGCGAGTTCACCCGCAAGATGGGCATGCTGGTTGCCAAGGACAATCTCGGCTTCGGCATGCGTTCCTGGCGCTATGCTGCCGTGATCAACAACGGTCTCGTCGAGCAGTGGTTCGAGGAAGAGGGTTACTCCGACAATTGCGACAGCGATCCCTACGGCGTTTCCTCGCCGCAGAACATCTTGGAGACGCTGAAGTCCGAGAAGCTCGCGGCCTGATGCGGCGAGATCGCTTCCATTCCTGAATTGAGAGAGCCCGAAGATCGGATCCGGTCTTCGGGCTTTTTGTTGTTCGCCCGTGTTGAAGGCGAGCGCCGGAAAGGCCGCCCTGCGACTGGCGTCGAGGCTTTTTCTTGCTACACTGGTGGACATAAAAGGTATCGAGGGTTCAATGGTTTACATAATCGCCTATCTGACCGCGCACCCGGGCAAGGGTGACGAAGTGGTGTCGCTTGCCGCGCCCCTAATTGAGGCGACGCGCCGTGAAGCCGGCTGCATCACCTACGACCTCTATCGCAAGCCCACCGATCCGGACGCGCTCGTGTTCGTCGAAACCTGGAAAGACAAGGCGGCCGTCGACGCGCATTTCGAAGAACCACACCTCAAAGCCTTCCAGGCGGCTATGGCCGATCTGCTCATCGAAGCGCGCATCGAGCTCGTGTCGCCGGAAAAGGTTGAGGTGCTCTAGAGATGCCGTATCGCTCCACCGAGGTCCTGTCTCCGGGGCCAAAGGACAAGACGCCGCTTCACAGCGTGGCGCTTGCGCATGACGCGCGGCATCTCCGCCGCAAGCTGCTGCACCTCGAGAATGACGACGTGGTGATGCTGGATCTCAAGGAAGCGGTGATGCTGGCCGATGGCGACCTCCTGGTGCTGGAAGGCGGCGGCTATATCCGCATTGTGGCAGCACCCGAGGCGCTCTACGAAATCCGCCCGCGCGACCCGCTGCATCTGATCGAGCTCGCCTGGCATCTCGGCAACCGGCACCTGGCGGCGCAGATCGAGACGGGCCGCATCCTGATCAGCCGCGATCCCGTCATCCGCCAGATGCTCGAAGGGCTGTCGGCCGAGGTCCGCGAGGTTTCGGAGCCCTTCCATCCGGTGCGCGGCGCCTACCATGCCGGCGGGCACAATCACGGCCATCACCATGGCTGAACAGGTCAATACCCAGGCGCTGCTTCGCCTTGTAACCTGGCTTTCGCCGGCCTTCCCGGTCGGCGCCTTCTCCTATTCGAGCGGCCTCGAACAGGCCGTGCATGATCGCGTTATCACCGAGGCGGAGGAGTTGCGTTTGTGGCTGGAGACGGTCATCGGTCACGGCTCAGGCTGGAACGACGCGCTGCTCTTTGCCGAAAGCTACCGGGCCGCTGGCGACAGTGCCCGGCTGTTGTTGGTGGCGGAACTTGCAGAAGCGCTCGCCGGAAGTCGGGAGCGGCATATGGAGACCATGCTGCAGGGACAGGCGTTTCTGGCGGCCGCGCGATCGTGGCCACATCCGGTTCTCGACGCAATCGGCGAGACCGCCGCCTATCCGGTCGCGGTCGGAGCGGTTGCCGGCGCCCATGAGACCGGCCTCGAGCCGGCGCTCGCCGCCTATCTCAACGCGTCCGTTTCGAACGCCGTTTCAGTCGCGATCCGTTGCGGCGTGATCGGCCAGCGCGATGGCGTCGGCGTGATCGCCGCGCTCGAACCGGTGATTGCGGCGACGGCAAGTAAGGCGGCTGCCGCCACCCTGGACGACCTTGGCTCGGCCACGATCATGGCGGATATCTCGGCGCTGAAACACGAAACTCTGCATTCGCGGCTCTTCCGCTCGTAACTTTTCATGACTGCGCAATTCCGCACGGAACGTTTCACACTTTTCCCGGGATTGCTTGAGACGACCTCGAAAGGACAACCAGATGGCATCGAAGAACGGCCCCCTTCGCATCGGCATCGGCGGGCCGGTGGGCTCGGGCAAGACGGCGCTGACCGACAAGCTCTGCAAGGCGATGCGGGAGAAATATTCCGTCGCCGTGGTCACCAACGACATCTACACCAAGGAGGATGCGGAGGCGCTGGTGCGCATGCAGGCGCTTCCATCCGACCGCATCGTCGGCGTCGAGACCGGCGGCTGCCCGCATACGGCAATTCGCGAGGATGCGACGATCAACCTGCAGGCGATTGCCGACCTCAATCGCCGCATTCCCGATCTCGATGTCGTTTTCATTGAATCCGGCGGCGACAATCTTGCCGCGACCTTTTCGCCCGATCTTGCTGATTTGACGATCTATGTGATCTCGGTCTGCCAGGGCGAAGAGATTCCGCGCAAGGGTGGACCAGGCATCACCAAATCCGACCTGCTTGTCATCAACAAAAAGGATCTGGCACCTCATGTCGGGGCCGACCTTGATGTCATGCAGCGGGACGCGACGCGGATGCGGGCGGAGAAACCCTTCGTCTTCACCGACATGAAGCGCGGCGACGGCGTCAACCGGATCGTCGATTTCCTGACGCTGCATGGTGGGCTCTGACGCCACCGTGCGCTTCTTTTTCTGACGGCGCAAATAGTCGCTGGCGCCTCAGAAGCGTTCCAGCGCCTGCCGGTCGTGGATCTCGATGATCCGGCCCCTGACGGTTACGCCTGAGCGACGAAGTGCTGAGAACGCGCGCGACAGCGCTTCCGGCGCAAGGCCCAGCTTGCCGGCCAGCACGTTTTTCTGGAAGGGCAGGCGGAAGGAAAAACTGGTGATGCCATCCGGGCAGTTTCCAAGAATGTAGCTCGCGACCCGTTGCGGTGCCGTCAAAAGCCGGTCTTCGGCCAGGCAATCTTCTGCCATTTGCGCATGTCGGCACAGAAGCAGCATCAATGCTTCTGCGATCTCGGGCGTCTGTTCGGCGAGACTGCGCAACTTGCGACTGTCGATTCGGGCGAGCATGGTGGTCTCGATCGCCTGGGCGTTGGCGGTTGCGCGGTTGCCGAGAAACATGGCGCTCTCGCCGAAAAGCTCTCCCTTGGGAAAAACGGCTATATCTGCCTCTCGCCCATCCTTGCCCAACCGATACAGGCGCACCAGCCCCGAGAGCACGAAGAAGACGTGATCGAGCGGTTCGCCCTGGCCAAAGAGAATGTCATGCTCTTCATGGGTAGACACCACGACATCATCGAGAATGGCGCCCGCTGCCGCTGTCGGCAGCTCTTCGAAGAAGCAAGAGCCGAGCAGCACCGCCCGGTCGTTCGCATTCAATCGCAACGTCTTCATCGTACCCGTCCTGCGTAAGTCTCAGGAGCAGGGTAGTGACCCTTTCACGCTGGCGATTTGACCTCGATCAAATTATGACAACAAAAAGCCCGCGCCTGTGGGGCGCGGGTGTCTATGTCGGTGCCTCAGAGCGATCGGCTATTCGGCCGCCAGTGCCGGGTGGTTGATCACCTTTCCGCCGGGCCGCCCCTTGGTCTGTTCGGATTCCAGCGTCCTCAGACGATCCTCCAGCTCTTCGATCGTCTTTCCCTGCTCCTGCGCGAGGCCGGTCAGCGCCTCGCGATCGAGCGGCAGATTCTCTTCATCCTTCTTGCCGACGAAGCGTCCAAAGATGCGGGCAAGCAGCCGCGACAGGTCGTCCATGATCAGGAAGAACGACGGCACGATCACAAGGCTCAGCACCGTCGAGACGATGATGCCGCCGATCACGGCGATCGCCATCGGCGCGCGGAAGGAGCCGCCTTCGCCGACGCCGAGCGCCGACGGCAACATGCCCGCCGACATGGCGATCGAGGTCATGATGATCGGGCGGGCGCGCTTGCGACCGGCCTCGATCATAGCCATCTGGCGGTCCATGCCGTGGTGCATCATCTCGATACCGAAGTCGACGAGCAGGATCGCGTTCTTGGTGACGATGCCCATCAGCATCAGGATGCCGATCAGCACCGGCATCGACAGCGCGTTCTGCGTCAGGATCAGCGCCGCGGCAACGCCACCGATGGCGAGCGGCAGCGAGAACAGGATGGTGAAGGGCTGGATCACGTCCTTGAACAAGAGGATCAGTACGACGAGCACCAGCATGAGGCCGAGCAGCATGGCATTGCCGAAGCTCTGCTGCATTTCCGCCTGAACCTCGGCGTCGCCGCTTTCGAGGAACTCGACGGACTTCGGCAGTTGGGCCTGTCCGGCGATCTGCTTGAAGCGGTCGGAGGCGGTATTGAGCGCGACACCGACCGGCAGGTCCGCCCCAAGCGTCACGACGCGGTTGCGGTCGTATCGCTTGATCGAGCTCGGGCCCTCCGAATAGTTGATGTCGGCGACGCTCGAGAGCGGCACTGTGGCGCCCGAAGCGGTCGTGATCTTCAGGTTGCGGATCGCGGCGATATCCGTGCGGAAATCGCGGTTGATCTGCACGCGGATCGGGATCAGGCGGCCGTCGAGCGCGATCTTGGTGAGCGCTGCGTCGATGTCGCCGATGGTGGCCACACGGATCACCTCGGAAATCTGCGCCGTGGTGATGCCGAGACGCGACATCTGCTCGTCACGCGGACGGATCTGCAGTTCCGGGCGGGGAAGTGCGCCGTCCGGGCTCACATTGGCGAGCAGCGGATCGCTGCGCAGCTTCGCCTCCAGTGTCGCCACCGCCTGGTCGAGATCGGCCTCGTTGTTGGAGAGCAGGTTGAACGCGAGATCGCGCTCACCCCGGTCGTTGAGCTTGATGACCCGAACATCCGGTATGTCGCGGACGCGGGCGAAGATTTCCTTCTCGATCTGCGACTGCGGCACGATGCGTCCGGCCGGCGGTATTTTCGGCAAATAGGCGCCGATCAGCGGCGTTCGGCCGATGACGTCATTGACGATCTTGTTCAAGAGCGAGTGGTCGAGCTTCTTGAGCAGCACCGTTACGGTCGCGCGGCGCAGTTCCAGGTCGCCCTTCGGCGAGGCGCCGCCGAGGACAAATATGTTGTCGACCCCGTCGATATCCTTGACCCGGGTGTAGATCTCCGTCGTGGTGCGGTCGGTATCCTCGAGCATGGCGTCCGGCGGCAGTTCGATCGACAGGCTCACACGCGAGGCGTCTTCCGGAGGCAGGAAGCTGCCCGGCACATAGAGGACGAGTGCGATTACCGAGCCGACCGAGAAGGCGATTGCCGCAAGAAGCGTCAGGTAGCGCGTGTACCAGTGCTTCGTTGTGACGACCACGAGGCGCGTGTAATGGCGCATCATGAAGCCGTCCTTGTCATGGTCACCGCTGCCTGCGTCCGACGGGCGCATCAGGTAGGCGGCCATGACGGGCGTGATCAGGCGGGCGACCAGCAGTGAGAAGAACACCGCGACGGCAACCGTCAAGCCGAACTGAATGAAGTACTGGCCCGGAATGCCCGGCATGAAGGAGACCGGCACGAAGACGGCGATGATCGTAAACGTCGTTGCAATGACTGCCAGGCCGATCTCGTCGGCCGCCTCGATCGAGGCGCGGTAGGGCGACTTGCCCATATGGATGTGCCGCTCGATGTTCTCGATCTCGACAATCGCGTCGTCAACGAGGATACCGGTGGCAAGCGTCATGGCGAGGAAGCTGACGAGGTTCAGCGAGAAGCCGAGCAGGTCCATGATCCAGAAGGTCGGGATCGCCGAAAGCGGCAGCGCAACGGCCGAAATCAGCGTGGCGCGCCAGTTGCGGAGGAACAGCATGACAACGATGACGGCGAGCAGCGCGCCTTCCATCAGTGTGTGCAGCGCCGCCTCATAGTTACCGTAGGTGAAGTAGACGGAATCGTCGACCATCTCGATGGTGACGTCGGGGTTGGCCGCGCGGATCTTTTCAAGCGAAGTAGCGACGGTTTCAGCGACGCTGACTTCGGAGGCGCCCTTGGCGCGGAAGACCGCGAAGGTCACGCCGGGATTGCCGTTGAAACGCGAGAAGGAACGCGGTTCCTCATAGGTGTCGGTGACCGTTCCGAGGTCGGAAAGGCGCACGAAGCGACCGCTTGGCACCGAGATCATCGTATTGGCGAGCTGGTCGACGTTACGGGTGTCGCCCAGCGTGCGGATCGCCTGCTCGCTGCCGCCGACCTGGCCGCGGCCGGAGCCGAGGTCCATGTTCATGCGCCGGAGCTGGCCGTTGACGTCGGCGGCGGTGATGCCGAGCGAGTTCAGCTTGTCTTCGTTGAGTTCGACACGAACTTCCCGGTCGGCGCCGCCATAGCGGTCAACCCGGCCAATACCCTTCTTGCCCTGGATCTCGCGCTTGATGACGTCGTCCACGAACCAGGAGAGTTCTTCGAGCGACATGCCGGGTGCAGAAACCGAGAACGTCTGGATCGCCTGACCTTCCACGTCGACCTTGGAGACGATCGGCTCCTCGATCGAGGTCGGCAGGTCGCTGCGGATGCGGTCGATCGCATCCTTCACGTCCTGAACCGCCTGGGTGGTCGGCACCTCCATGCGGAAGATCACGGCGGTCGTCGAGGTGCCGTCATTGATCGTCGACTGGATATGGTCGACACCGGTGACGCTGGCGACCGCGTCCTCGATCTCCTTGGTGACCTGCGTTTCAAGCTCGGCCGGCGAAGCGCCGCTTTGCGCGACGCTGATCGAGACGATCGGAACGTCGATGTTGGGGAAGCGGGTGATCGGCAGCGATACGAAGGACTGGTAGCCCAGTACCATCAGCACGACGAAGAAGAGGATCGGAGCGATCGGATTGCGTATGGACCAGGCAGAGAAGTTCATGGTCACTTTTCCTGTCAGTTTGTCGCTGGTTGCGCTGACTTGACGGGGTTGATGCGGTCGCCGTCGCGGACATAGGCGCCGGCCCTTGCCACGACCTCCTCACCGGCGGTCAGTCCTTCGAGGACCTCGACGAACTTGCCATCGGAAATCCCTGTTTTGACCGGCAGGATGCGGATGACGCCGTTTTCGACCTTGCGAACGATGGTGCGGCCGTCCTCGTTGGTAACCGCCGTTTGCGGCAGGACCACCGCCTGTTTCTGTTCGGCGGTTATCAGCGCGCTCGCATACATGCCGGCGCGGGCCTTGGCGGTGTCGTTGAGGCTGATGAAAACCGTGCCGAGGCGGCTGACCGGATCGACGGTCGGAGCGATCAGGCGGATCGATCCTTCCACCTTGGCGTTGCCGCCGGCAAGTGTCACGGTCGCGGGCTGGCCGACCGCAAGCTTGATGATATCGGCTTCGGCGACGTCGGCCTTCATCTCGATGGCGCCGTCGCGGATCATTGCGAAGAGCGGCTCGTTGCTGCCATTGGCAATCGCGCCGATCTTGGCGTTCTTGGCGGAGATCACGCCGCCAACGGGGGCCTTGACCTCGGTGCGGGTCAGGCGGAGGTCGATGTCGTCGATCTGCGCCTGCGCCACCTTGATGTCTGCATTGGCGACAGCCACAGCCTGCTCGGCGGAACGGACCCGCGCTTGCGTCGCAATGGCGAGCGCCCGGACCCGGTCGGCCTCGGCCGTCGAAACGGTGCCGTTCTTAGAGAGCCCTGCAGCGCGATCGCTGACCCGCCTGGCCTCGTCGTTGTTCGCCTTGGTTTCGCTGAGCTGGGCGTTCAGCTGCGCCAGTCCGGCATCGGCCTTGGCAAGGGCAGCTTCGAGCTCGCTCTTGCGCAAGCGAAGCGCATCGTCGTTTAGAACCACGAGCACGCTTCCCGCTTCGACCTTGTCGCCGACATCGACATTGAGCGAGCGGATGGAAAGACCATCGACCATCGGGGCGACATAGACCTGCTCGACCGCCTGTATGGTGCCGGTCGCAACGACACGGTCGCTGATCGGCTGGTCGACTGCGGCGGTCACAACGATGGAGGGAAGGTTCGCTGTCGGCGCCGGTTGCGTGGCTTCGTCGGCCCGAACCGGCGAAAACGAACCAAACGTCATCGCAGCGCACAGGCTGAGAAGGGGCAGTACTTTTTGAGCCATTGGCTTCACAGTCCCGGCAATGGAAACAACATCGAGCGGATCGCCGCTCAAGGCAGCATCCACGGGCAATCAGGCTATTTTATCACGCCGCCATCACGCCCGGGCGATCGCACGGGAACAGGAAATGGCGTTTTCCTCACTTCGCGTTCCGCGTGCACGGTATCAGACCGTAGACGCGGGCGGAACTGGGACCGGTTACCGCAGGCAATGCATCAGGAAAATGGTGTCCTCCGTCATGCCTGCCTCCAACAAACATCGCCGCCTATGTAATCTCGGGTCCTTGCACTTACAAGGTGCACGAAGCGGTGGTGCCTCAATATTCCGTTCGTTCTGCGGTTATGGTTGCGATCTTGACACGATCTTGACGATCGCAAGCAACGGTAGCGTCGTTGCTTGTCGGAATACCTACCCCCACGCCCGGTACCCGGCGGCAACTTGGCGGATGCGAACGACCGCTAAGAAAACGGAAGAGGGTCGCACGATTACCCGTCGTGCGACCCTCTCTTGCTATGAAGCCCGATGGTCCTATTTCAGTGCGGCGTCGGTGACCTCGTGCGTAAAGGCGCCCTCAGGCTCCTTGGAGATCACGGGATCGGAACCGCCCGAAAGCAGAGACTGCACCGTGCGCTTGTAGTCGGCCTCGTCGAGCGCGCCGTTCGAGCCGGCCGTGAGCTTGGCGATTTCGCCCATCATGCGCTTCTGGTGTTTCTCCGTCTGGGCGCCGGTGGAGTCGTTTTCAAGAACGATGCCGGCGGCTTCGTCCGGATTGGCTTCTGCGTATTTCCAGCCCTTCATCGAGGCGCGCACGAACTTGACCATCTTCTCCTTGAAGGCGGCGTCCTTGAGCTTGTCTTCCAGCACGTAGAGACCGTCTTCCAGCGTTGCCACGCCCTGGTCCTCGTACTTGAAGGTGACGAGATCGTCGGGCTTGATGCCGGCGTCGATGACCTGCCAATACTCGTTGTAGGTCATGGTGGAGATGCAGGCCGCCTGCTTCTGGATCAGCGGGTCGACGTTGAAGCCCTGCTTCAGGACCGTCACGCCGTTCGGTCCGCCGTCGGTCGGGATCTTCAGGTGCGACATCCAGGAGAGGAACGGATACTCGTTGCCGAAGAACCACACGCCAAGCGTCTGTCCCTTGAACTTGTCGGGGCTGGTGACGCCGGTTTCCTTCAGGCAGGTCAGCATCATGCCCGATTTCTTGAAGGGTTGGGCGATGTTGACGAGCGCCACGCCCTTTTCGCGGGTGGCGAGCGCCGAGGGCATCCAGTCGACGATGACATCGGCGCCACCGCCGGCAATCACCTGAGCCGGGGCGATATCCGGACCGCCGGGCTTGATGTCGACGTCGAGGCCTTCCTCTTCATAGAAGCCCTTGTCCTTGGCGACATAGTAGCCGGCGAACTGAGCCTGGGTCACCCATTTCAGCTGCAGCGTCACCTTCTCGGCAGCTTCAGCCTGGAACGCTGCGAGCGAAAAGACGCCTGCGGCGAGAAGCGATGCAAGTCTTTTGTTCATGTTAGTTCCCTCTTGTTTTTGCTTCATTTTCTTTCAACTGCGCAATTTCCGACGGAAAACCGTTTCACACTTTCCTGGAATTGCTCAGGCAGTTTTGTCAGGCGCGCCCTCCGCGGATGGAAGGATGCCAGAAGGTGACGGCACGCTCGACGAGTGCGACCACCCCGTAGAAGGCGGAGCCTGCCACCGCCGCGACGGCGATTTCGGCCCAGACCATGTCGACATTCATGCGTCCCACTTCCGTGGAAATCCGGAACCCCATGCCGACGATGGGGGTTCCGAAGAACTCGGCGACGATGGCGCCGATCAGCGCCAGCGTCGAGTTGATCTTGAGCGCGTTGAAGATGAACGGCCAGGCGGCCGGCAGGCGCAGCTTGACGAGCGTCTGCCACCAGGACGCGGCATAGGTGCGCATCAGGTCGCGCTCCATGTGGCTGGCGGCGGCAAGGCCGGCGACCGTGTTCACCAGCATCGGGAAGAAAGTCATGATGACGACAACGGCGACCTTCGACTGCCAGTCGAAGCCGAACCACATGACCATGATCGGTGCGACGCCGATCACAGGAAGGGCCGAGACGAAGTTGCCGAGCGGCAGCAGGCCCTTTTGCAGGAAGGGCGAGCGATCGATCAGGATCGCGACGGCGAAGCCGAGCCCGCAGCCGAGCGTGTAGCCGATCAGAACGGCCTTCAGGAACGTCTGGCGGAAGTCGGCGCCAAGCGTCGGCAGCGAATTGATCAGCTTCTGCCAGATCATCGAGGGCGCCGGCAGCAGCACCGACGGGACCTGGAAGCCGCGCACGATGCCTTCCCAGAGGACGAGGATGGTGATGCCGAAGATCAGCGGCACGGCAAAGCGCGCGGCACTGTTGGCGGCATCGCTTTGGAACTTCTGCCGCACCAGCCACTCGTTGAAGGCCCAGGCGGCGAGCCAGAAGATGATCGCCGCGGCGAGGACGGTAAGGTTCATGGCTTGGCTCCCATGCGCTTCAGGACGGCCGTGTGGGCGAAGCCGACAATCATGACGAGGACTGCTGCAAGGGCCGCTGCCATGAACAGCGCTGCCCAGATCTGCACCGTCTGGCCGTAGTAGGAGCCCGCAAGCAGACGGGCGCCGAGGCCGGCGACGGCGCCGGTCGGCAGCTCGCCGACGATCGCGCCGACAAGCGAGATGGCGACGGCGACCTTCAGCGAGGTGAAGAGATAGGGCATGGACGACGGCCAGCGGAGCTTCCAGAAGGTCTGCGCCGAGGAAGCGTTATAGGTGTGCATCAGGTCGAGCTGGATCGCTTCGGGACTGCGCAGTCCCTTCACCATGCCGACGACGACGGGAAAGAAGGACAGGTAGGTCGAGATCAGCGCCTTCGGTAAGAGCCCGGAAATGCCGATGGCGTTCAGGACGACGATGATCATCGGCGCGATGGCGAGGATCGGGATCGTCTGGCTGGCGATGACCCAGGGCATCAGCGAGCGGTCCATGGCGCGGTTATGCACGATGCCGACCGCAAGCAGGATGCCGAGTGCTGCACCGATGCCGAAGCCGAGCAGGGTTGCCGAGAGCGTGATCCAGGCGTGATAGACGAGGCTGCGCTTGGAGGTGATTGCCTTGTTGAAGGTGGTGTCCCAGATTTCGGCGATCACCTGATGCGGCGCCGGCAGCACCGGGCGTTCCTGCGCCATGGTGTTGCGCGCGATTTCTGAGAAGGTGATCTCGGTGCCGGCGCGCGCCGCCGTGTCGCGCTCGAAGGGGGCGTTGAGGAAGACGACCGCGGCATACCAAATGGCGATCAACAACAGGACGACGGTGCCGACCGGCAGCAACTTGTCCCTGAGGAAGCTTGGTTCCTGCATCGTCACGCCTTTCCGCTTGCCGGGAACAGCATCAGGCCCATGGCGACGATGCCCAGAAGCACGCCGGCGGCCTGTGTCAGGCTCATCCGTTCGCCAAAGACTGCAAAGGCGATGACGTTGACGAGCACGAGCTGCACGATCGCCGAAAGCGAGATCGCGAGCCCCAGACCGCCTTCGCGCATCAGCTTCACCATGATGATGTTGCCGATCACATAGAGCCCGAGGGCGAGGCAGAGCATGCCGAGATGGTTGTTCGAAACGTAGGCGCGCGAGGCCGTCGCGCCGCCAAGGAAGATCGTCGTTGCCAGCAGCATCCAGAGGCCATAGGCGAGGTTCATGCCTGCATCTCCTTGGCCCGCCAGCGATAGAGGATATCGGGAAGCCTTTCTTCGTTGTCGCCGTCCGTCCGCCTCACGACGTTGAAGCCCTGGTTCTGGTAGAAGCGCCGGGCACCACGATTGTGTTCGAAGGTCCAGAGATTGAGTTCTTCCGGGGACAAGTCCTTGGCGGCCTCCACGAGCTGGGAGCCGATGCCGGCGCCTCGATGAGGCGCGTCGATGTAAAGCGCAGTGACATAGCGGTCGTCGGAAAGAGCAAGGAAGCCCGCGACGTCGTTCTTCCGCTCCGCGACGATCACCCTGCGCTCGGCAAACACCGTGTCGGCGTAGTAGCGTTCGACATCGGCATGATCGTGCACGCGTGGCATCCACGGCGTGGCGTCGATCCAGCGGTTGAGGATGCCGGCACAGGCGGCCATGTCGGTCCGTTCGGCCGGGCGGATCACGGCACTATTCGTCATAGCTGTGTCCCGCGCGCAGGCCCTCGCGAACGCGATGGGCGATTTCCAGGAATTCCGGCGTTTCGCGAATGCCGAGCGGGCGCTCGCGCGGCAGCGTCGATTCGATGACGTCGGTGACACGGCCGGGGCGCGGGCTCATCACCACGATCCTGGTGGAGAGGTAGACGGCCTCGGGGATTGAATGGGTGACGAAACAGATCGTCTTGTTGGTGCGCGCCCAGAGCTTCAACAGCTGTTCGTTGAGGTGGTCGCGGACGATTTCGTCGAGCGCGCCGAAGGGCTCGTCCATCAGGAGCAGATCGGCGTCGAAGGCGAGCGCGCGGGCGATCGATGCGCGCTGCTGCATGCCGCCGGAGAGCTGCCAGGGATATTTCTTGCCGAAGCCCGTGAGATTGACGAGGTCGAGCGTGCGCTCAATGCGTGCCTTCTTCTCTTCCTTGGAATAGCCCATGATCTCGAGCGGCAGGGCGATGTTGCTCTCGATCGTGCGCCAGGGATAGAGCGCCGCGGCCTGGAACACGTAGCCATAGGCGCGTTGCTTGCGCGCTTCTTCCGCGCTCATGCCGTTGACGCTGATCTTGCCGGAGGTTGCTTTTTCGAGATCCGCGATGACCCTCAGAAAGGTCGTCTTGCCGCAGCCGGACGGGCCGATGAAGGAAACAAAGTCGCCCTTGGCGACGTCCAGGTTGACACCGGTCAGCGCATGCACCGGCCCATCGGCGGTTTCAAAAGTCAGGCAGAGGTCCCGGGCCGAAACCACGGATGCGGTATTGGACGTCATCGGCAAATACTCATTCTGGCTGGTCTGTGTCAGACTGCTATCCGGACCGGCAACATGCAATCGCGGATTTGGCTGCGGAGCCGTTTGTTGCTGGTTTTTCAGGGAATTCTGGAGAACGCTCATGTCTCGATCATCCAATCCGGGCTGTCGCGTGGTTCGTCCCGCAGGCGTCATGGCCGGCCAGCAGGGGCTCAACTATTTCGAGGGCATCGCGGCCGAGACCGTCGGGGCGACAGGCCTCTGCATGCATATCGTCACGATCCCGCCCGGTGCGCGCGCCAAGGCGCATCTGCACGAAAGCCACGAGACGGCGATCTACGTGCTTTCTGGCGAAGCCTGGACCTGGTTTGGCGAGCGGCTGGAGGAGCACGTCGTCGCGCGGGCGGGCGAGATGGTCTACATTCCGGCCGGTGTGCCGCATCTGCCCGAAAACCGTTCGGACGCGCCCTGTTCGGCCGTCATCGCGCGCACCGACCCGAACCAGCGCGAAAGCCTCGTGCTTCTCCCCGAACTCGATGCGCTCGTGCCGGCCTGAAGCATCCCAAGCCGAACCGCCGCGCCGATCTGGCGAGGCATGTCCGGTGGGACAGAGCGGCGCGAAGAAGTGCAAGCCGCGAAACATGAGGCCTCAGACGCCGGTCGCCGGAATGCCGGTGCGCTGGACGGCGCGCGGGGCCGTGACTTCCTTCCAGGTCGAAAGCGCGGAGCTGACCGCCGGGAACGGATCGCGGGAGACGAACTCGCCGTGGCCTTCGCGGGTCTTGATCGTGCTTTCCTCGATCGCGACGACGCCGCGGGTCAGCGTGAAGCGCGGCAGGCCCTTGACCTCCTTGCCCTCGAAGACGTTGTAGTCGATCGCCGACTGCTGGCTCTTGGCCGAGATCGTCTTGGTCCGCTTCGGATCCCAGACCACGAGATCGGCATCGGCGCCGACGAGGATCGCGCCCTTCTTCGGGTAGATGTTGAGGATCTTGGCGATGTTGGTCGAGGTCACCGCCACGAACTCGTTCATGGTGATGCGGCCGGTGTTGACGCCATGGGTCCAAAGCATCGGCATGCGGTCCTCGAGGCCGCCGGTGCCATTCGGGATCTTGGTGAAGTCGCCGACGCCGAAGCGCTTCTGTTCGCTGGTGAAGGCGCAGTGGTCGGTCGCCACCACCTGCAGCGAGCCCGAGGCAAGGCCGGCCCAGAGACTGTCCTGATGCTGCTTGTTGCGGAAGGGCGGCGACATCACGCGGCGGGCCGCATGGTCCCAGTCCTTGTTGAAATATTCGGTTTCGTCGAGCGTCAGGTGCTGGATCAGCGGCTCGCCGAAGACGCGCATGCCCTTGGAGCGGGCACGGCGGATCGCTTCATGCGCCTGCTCGCACGAGGTGTGCACGATGTAGACGGGGCAGCCGGCCATGTCGGCGATCATGATCGCGCGGTTGGTGGCTTCGCCCTCCACTTCGGCCGGGCGCGAGTAGGCATGCGCTTCCGGTCCGTTGTTGCCTTCGGCAAGCAGCTTTGCCTGCAACTGGGCGACGACGTCGCCGTTTTCCGCATGCACCAGCGGCAGTGCCCCGAGGGCCGAACAGCGCTGGAAGGACGAGAACATCTCGTCGTCGTCGACCATCAGTGCGCCCTTGTAGGCCATGAAGTGCTTGAAGGTGTTGATGCCCTTGTCTTTGACGATGGTCTCCATCTCGTTGAAGACCTGTTCGCTCCACCAGGTGATCGCCATGTGGAAGGAGTAGTCGCAGTTGGCGCGGGTGGACTTGTTGTCCCACATGGTGAGCGCTTCGAGCAGCGACTGGTTGGGCGAGGGCAGCGCAAAGTCGACCACCATGGTCGTGCCGCCCGCAAGGGCCGCCCGCGTTCCGCTTTCGAAATCATCGGAGGAGTAGGTGCCCATGAAGGGCATTTCGAGGTGGGTGTGCGGGTCGATGCCGCCCGGCATCACGTAACAGCCGCTCGCATCCAGCGTCTCGTCGCCGGAGAGATCAGGGCCGATCTCGACGATCCTGCCGCCCTCGATCTTGACGTCCGCCTTGTAGGTGAGGTCGGCCGTGACGATGGTTCCACCCTTGATGACACTGCTCATGGTTCTTAATCCTCGCGATTGCGCTTCCGGCGCCCAGGCGGCGCCACGAAAAAGGGCGGAACTTTCGTCCCGCCCGCAAACTCATTCGACGATTTCGGCCGTTTCGACGACGGCGTGGAAGAGGACGTCGGCGCCGGCGCTGGCCCACTCCTTGGAGATGTCCTCCGCCTCGTTGTGGCTGAGGCCACCGACGCAGGGGCACATGATCATCGTCGTCGGCGCCACCTTGGCGGCCCAACAGGCGTCGTGGCCGGCACCGGAGATGAGGTTCATGTGGCTATAGCCGAGGCGTTCGGCGGCGCTCCGCACTGCCGTGACCAGCTTCGGGTCGAAGGTGACCGGCTCGAAATGGCCGATCGCCTCGATGGAACAGCCGACACCGAGCGGTTCGGTGATCTTTGGCGCTTCCGCCTCGATCTTGGCGCGCATGCGGTCGAGCTTGGCCCTGTCGGGCGAGCGGATATCGACGGTGAAGACCACCTTGCCCGGCAGCACGTTGCGGGAATTGGGCGAGAAGATCACCTGGCCGACGCCGCCGACGGCGCCCGGCTGGTTCTCCATGGCGACACCCTGGACCATTTCCAGGATGCGGGCCATGGCGAGCCCGGCGTTGACACGCATGTTCATCGGCGTCGAGCCCGTATGGGCTTCGCGTCCGGTCAGCGTGAATTCCAGCCACCACAGGCCCTGACAGTGGGTGACGACACCAATGTCCTTCCCCTCGGCTTCGAGGATCGGGCCCTGCTCGATGTGATATTCGAAATAGGCATGCATCCTGCGGGCGCCGACCTCTTCGTCGCCGGCCCAGCCGATGCGCTTCAATTCGTCGCCGAAGGTCTTTCCTTCCGGATCCTTGCGGCCATAGGCAAAGTCCTGGCTGTGGACGCCGGCAAAGACGCCGGAGGCGAGCATCGCCGGCGCGAAGCGTGCGCCTTCCTCGTTCGTCCAGTTGGTGACGACGACCGGATGCTTGGTCTTGATGCCGAGGTCGTTCATCGAGCGCACGACTTCAAGGCCGGAAAGCACGCCGAGCACGCCGTCGAACTTGCCGCCGGTCGGCTGCGTGTCGAGATGCGAGCCGACATAGACGGGGAGCGCATCCGGGTCGGTGCCGGGTCGGGTGAAGAACATGTTGCCCATGGTGTCGACGCCCATGGAGAGACCCGCCTTCTCGCACCAGGACTCGAACAAGCGGCGCCCTTCGGCGTCGGCGTCGGTCAGCGTCTGGCGGTTGTTGCCGCCGGCGACACCAGGGCCGATCTTGGCCATTTCCATAAGTGAATCCCACAGGCGGTCGGCATTGACGCGCATGTTCTCGCCAGGTGCAGCCACGGCGGTCTCCTCTTCTTTTTCAGGGCTTTGCCTCGTCGGCGGGCCCTCCTGTTCCCGTGGTCAAATCCAGGCTTGGTTTTTTCTGGTGCCCTTCGATCAGCCGTTGCCTTTGGCGGTGAACTGGCTGATAATTTGACCGGTTGGTAAACATTACAACTTCCGTTGCGGCACTCAAGCCGGAAAAACAAAAAAACGAGGTTGTTGCCCAAGAAGATGGCGAGGCCGGAAATTGGGCAGATCGGTTCCTGCGCGGCGAGGCGCGCGGATACCGGCAGGGGGACAGATGGTACTACCGAGAGCGGCAAGGACCCAGAGGCGGACACGCATCCAGGAGGAGAAGGAAGAGCGCATCCTGGAAGCCGCGCTCGAAGTCTTCTCGGCCAATGGTTTTCGCGGCGCGACCGTCGACCAGATCGCTGACGTGGCGGGCATGTCGAAGCCAAACCTGCTCTATTATTTCCGCACCAAGGAGGCCATGCACCGGGCGCTGATCGACCGGGTGCTCGATACCTGGCTCGACCCGCTGCGCGCGTTCGATGCCGAGGGAAATCCGGTTGCCGAAATCCGCAGCTATATCCGGCGCAAGCTCGAGATGGCCCGCGACTATCCGCGTGAAAGCCGGCTCTTCGCCAACGAGGTGCTGCAGGGCGCTCCCCATATCGAAGACGAACTCAAGGGGCCGCTGAAGGCGCTGGTCGACGAGAAGGCCGAGGTAATCCGTGCCTGGGCGAAGGCGGGCAAGATCGCCAAATGCGACCCTTATCACCTGATCTTCGCGATCTGGTCGACCACCCAGCACTATGCCGACTTCGACGTGCAGGTGCGCGCTGTGCTCGGCCAGGGCAATTCAGGCGACGGGCGCTTCGAAGACGCGGCCCGCTTTCTCGAACGGCTCTTCGTCGACGGACTGCAGGTGAGCGAGCAGCCGACCCCATAGGGCCTTCAACTGGTCAATCGGGCAAGAGCGCCATCAACAGGAGCCCGCAGGCCGTGGTCAGTGCGCCGGCAAGAACCGGCAGGCTGGTCCAGCCGTGGCCGAGCAGGCCTTCCAGCAGGATGATGAAGCTTGGCGTCAGATAGCCGTAGCCGAGCACTTTCGACGCCGGCAGCCGCATCGAGGCATACTGCAGCAGCAGGAAGGTGATCGCCGTGGTGACCACCGCCAGGTAGAGGACGGCGATCCAGACGACTGGAGGCAGGTTCGCAAAGTCTGCCGTGACGAGGCCAACGCCGCCCGGCACCAGCAGCCAGGGTACCGTGAAAACGGCAACCCAGAATCCAAAGGCAAATGGGCTTTCCTCGCGGCCAAACTTGCGGATCAGCGGCACATAGGCCGCGTGGCAGACGACGCCGACGAAGAAGATCAGCTCTCCCTGGCCGACATCGAAGGCAAGGATCGCCCCGATATCGGCGCGGAAGATCACCCAGACCGCGCCGAGTGCTGCGATGATGAGGCCGGCGAGCACGCCCGGGCGGGTATGCTGGCCAAGCAGCAGAAAGGCAAAGCCGGCGCTCAACAGCGGCATCAGGGTGAAGACCGCGCCCGTCGATACCGGATTGGTGAACTCGAGCGCCTTGAACATCGTCAGCATGTAAACGGCGATCAGGCCGCCGAGGATCAGGAAGCGCCACGATTGCTTGGGGAAATGGAGGGGAACGCGCGCGTAGCCGAAGGTCATCAGCCCGAGCACGACGACGGTCAAAAGGTAGCGCCAGAGGGTCAGTGGTCCGGCGCCCATGTGCTGGGTGGCAAGCCCGCCGAAGGAAAAGGACCCGGCGATCAGGATGGCGAAGGTCAGCATCGCCAGATGCGCCTTGAGTTTCTCTATGCCCGTCGCATGAACCTGGTGAGCCGTTTTCGGGGAGACGTCTTGTTTCATGCGGGCTTCCGGGACACTGGGGCGAAGGAAGTCTACCTAAGCGTTTGACGGCGCCGGTTGCAAGGCCGCGGAGATGCGCGCGGCATCTTCGACAATCCAGGTTTCGAGCGTCGCCTGCCGGCCGCGCAGGCTGATGTCCAGCCGCTCGTGTCCTTCGATTATCAGGCCGGCGCGGTTGACGAGCTCGGCCGAGACGGCGAGCTGGACGTCGTGTTCCTTGGCCAGGCCCTCGAGCCTGCTTGCGGTGTTGATCGTATCGCCGACGGCCGTCAGCGAGGTTGCCTGGCCGTAGCCGATCTCGCCGATGATGGCAGGACCGGCATGCAGCCCGATCGCAATGCGCAGTGGCTCGTCGAGCTCGCCGCGGAAGGTCTGGTTGAGGGCCTCGATACCCTTGGAGAGCCGTACCGCGGCTGCCAGCGATTGCCGACAGGCTTCGGTATAGGTGCTCTTGAGGCCGAAGATCGCCAGCGCGCCATCGCCGATGAACTTGTCGATGATGCCGCCGGAATCCTCGACGGCTTCGCCGACCATCTCGAAGTAGCGGTTGAGCAGAAACACGGTGTCGAAGGGCAGCTTGTGCTCGGCGATGCTGGTGAAATCGCGCAGGTCGCAGAAGAGCACGGCGATCCGCCGCTCCCGGCCTTCGCCGCCCTCGCGTCCGAGCTGCTTCTTGATGCCGAGGCTGTCACTGTCGAGGATCGGCACGACCGTGACGTTGTGCACTGGGCGGAACTGGCAGGCGAGCCGCACATTGTCAGGCGCGCCGATGCGGGTGAGGGTCGCAAGCTCCGCATCCTCGGGGGCGGGCTGGTCCTCCATGCCCTGGATGACGCGCACGCGGCAGGTCGAGCAACGGCCGCGGCCGCCGCAGACCGAGACATGCGGAATACCGGCGGCGCGGCTTGCTTCGAGCACGCTGAATCCGAGATTGACGGTTGCGACCCGGCCATCGGGATAGCGGACGCGAATGCGGCCGCCCTTCGGCATGGCGCGCAGCAGGAAGGTGCCGCCGATCAGCCCGCTGAAGCCGAAATAGAGGCCGAGGCGGATATCCTCGAGAAGCGTGAGGTCTACGGCTGGCTTCGTGTAGGCCCGGTCGCCGTAGCCGCCATGTTCGGCATAGTCATTTTCGAGCGAGCGGGCGCCGCTGACAAAGCCGAGCAGGGCGAAGATCGGCACAAGGATCGCGACCGTGTAGAGAAGGATTTCGTAACGGGGAAACCAGGTTCGCCCGCGCATCCAAAACCAGGCGCCGAGGCAGCCATGACCCCAGGCGAGCAAGAGCGCTGCCGACTGCCTGATCGCGTTGGTCGAACTCGACCACAATACCCTCAGCATGGTCGGATAGTCCGTATCGATGCCGGTAAGCAGCGGTTCGACCCGGGCAGCGGTCACATGGCCGATCAACAGGAAGGGCAGGCTGAGGCCAAAGATGATCTTCAGCGCTTCGCGGGCGGGCATGCGAAGCGTCTGGCGCCGGTAGAGGCTGTCGAGCGCCATGGCGAAATGCAGGAACAAGGCGCCATAGAGGAGCACGGTGCCGGGAACGCTGTGCCAGATGAGGTTGAAAGCCTTGCGCGCGGTTTCCATCGCCTCGATGGAGATCAGGCCAAGCGCATGATTGAAAAAATGCGCCAGGATGAACGTGCCGAGAATCGCCCCGGAAACGAGGTGCATTCGCTTGCGTCGGTTGGCCGAAATGATCGTCAAGCAGCTGGTCCGGCTCTGCCGGAGCTTCGTCCGGCTGCAGTGTCAGAACGTCGGAAAATGCGCCGCAGCCCTTGATCGAACGCGTCACGCACCCCGTATGAGTTCTCCCTTATTATCCAGATCGTGCGGGCCGACAACTTACCATTTTTACACAATCTGTTTCGTTTTCGTGTCCTGTTCGTTATCGGCCGGGAACGTTATTCACCGGGGTTCGGCTGCCAGAGCTCGATCGGGTTGCCTTCAGGGTCGCGGAGTCGGGCGAAGCGGCCGTTCGGATAGGCTTCGGGATCGATCGTCACGTCAATGCCGGCGGCCCGCAGCTGCGCCGCCATTGCGTCGAGATCGTCGACGCGGAAGTTGACCATCCACATCTGTTCCTTTCGGCCGAAATAGTCCGTGTCCCGATTGAACGGGGCAAAGACCGTGCTGCCGGCGCGCTGCTGCCAGCACGGATCGCCATAGTTCGACGGCACGGACTTGAGGCCGAGATGGGTCTCATACCAGGCCGCAAGCCCCTCGGGATCGCTGCTGCGAAAGAAGAGGCCGCCAATGCCGGTCGCTTTCTGCATGTCGAGCACCTCCGAAAGTCACGGCTGCTTTCCCACTCATTCCATCATGGGAGCCAGCCGCTCGGCAAGCGTGTCGATCATCAGGCGCAATTTCGGCGGCATGTATTGCGTGCGCGGCCATACGGCGTGCGCTCCGAAGGAGAGGGCGGGCACATCGGTGAGGATCCTGACGAGGCGCCCGGAGGCGACGTGACCGCGCACGAGCCAGCATGGCAGCCAGGCAAGGCCGAAACCGTCAGCCGCCGCATCGGCGATCGACGTGAGATCGTCGAGCTTCAGCCGCGCCGGCGGCGTCACCTGCCGCGGCGCTGCTCCCTTGATCGGGAAAGACCATGACAGTGCATCACTGCTGCGCCGGTAGAGGATTGCCTGATGGCTAAGAAGGTCGTCGATGCTGCGTGGGGTACCGTGCGTCTCGAGGTAGGCAGGGGAGGCGCAGACCGTCATTGGCTGGTCGGCAACCTTGCGCGCCATCAAATCCGGGTCGTCCTGCAGCGGGCCGGTGCGAATGGCGAGATCGAAGCCGTCCTCGACGAGGTCGATCCTTCGGTCGCTGAAATTGACATCGAGTTCCAGATGCGGGTGCTGGCGCAGCAACTCCGACAGCAGCGGCATGATGCATTGCCGTCCGAAAACCACAGGCATGGACATCCGCAACCGGCCGCGGATGTCCTGCTTTCCCGATTCAAGCAGTGCTTCGCCGGTCCGGATTTCGCCCAGCGCCCTCAGGCAGCTTTCGTAAAAGAGCTGGCCTTCAACAGTCAGGCTCTGGGTGCGGGTGGTGCGATGGAAGAGGCGCACGCCAAGCCTTTGTTCGAGCTTGGCAATCGCCTTGCCGACTGCGGAGCGTGAGAGATTGAGCCGCTCGGCTGCGGCCGAAAATCCACCGGCTTCGGCCGCCTCGACAAAGGCGGAAATCCCTCCCAATCGCTCCATAATTGTATCCTTTCTGGAACCAATATGGCGAAATCTTATCGCAACTGGCGAGATAATTTCAACGCTATGGTTTCGCCATCAGATCAATCCAGCAAAGGAGCGAACCATGGCGAGACTGATGAAGGCATGGACGATCGACACACTTGGAGCCGAGAACCTCAAGATCACGGAGCGACCCGTTCCAGAAGCAGGACCGGGCGAGGTGCTGGTTCGCACGACCGCCGTGTCGCTCAACTTTCGTGACAAGCTGGTGCTGGAAAACGGCATGGGCATGCCGCTGTCCTTCCCTTTCGTGCCGGGCTCCGACATGGCCGGCGTCGTTGAGGCCGTCGGGAGCGGCGTGACGCGTTTCCAGCCCGGCGAGCGCGTGATTTCGGTTTTCGATCCCACTTGGATCGACGGTCAAAAGCCGGGAACCGCCCGCCATCCAACGTCGTTTGCGCTCGGCGGCCTCAACCCAGGCGTTGCTTCGCAATATGTCGCCTTCCCCGAAGACTGGTTCGTAAAGGCGCCCGAAAGCCTTGACGATGGCGAGGCGAGCACATTGCCCTGCGCCGGGGTGACGGCCTGGTTTGCTCTGGTCGAGAAGGGACATCCGAAGGCCGGCGACCGTGTCGTCGTGCAGGGCACCGGCGGTGTGTCGCTGTTCGGATTGCAGATCGCCAAGGCGCATGGGGCCGAGGTCATCGTCACCTCGGCCAGTCAGGACAAGCTCAAACGCGCGCTTGCTCTGGGCGCTGACCATGGCATCAACCGCCTGGCCGAGGACTGGGCGGAACGTGTCCTTGAGATCACCGGCGATCGCGGTGCCGATCATATCCTGGAGATCGCCGGCGGCGCCAATCTCGGCAAGTCGCTGCAGGCGGTTGCCGTGCAGGGGAGGATCTCGGTCATCGGGGTGTTCGAGGGTGCCGAAATCTCGGCGCCGGTAACGCCGGTTCTTTTGAAATCGCCTGTCATTCAGGGCATCGGCGTCGCCCATCGCCGGGCGCTTGCGGATCTGGTCGGTGCCATCGACCGCACCGGGATCAAGCCGGTCATCGATGCCCGTTATCCGTTCGAGCGGTTCCAGGATGCGCTGGCGCATCTCGACCGCGGGCCGTTCGGCAAGGTCGTGGTCGAATTCTGACCTTGAAGCGGAAAACGCCGCCGGATCGTGGGTCCGGCGGCGTTTCTATCGGTTGCAACGAGATCTTTACTCCGCGGCCTGGCGGGCCATCGGGTTGTTCGGGTGCGTCGTCCAGTTGGCATAGTTCGGGTCGACAAGCTTGCCCGTGCGCTGGTCGAGCGTGCCGGCCGGAAGTTCTTCCATGGTGATGCAGTTCTCGACGGGACAGACGTTGACGCAGAGATTGCAGCCGACGCACTCGTCTTCCATCACCTCGAAGTGGCGCACGCCGTTGACGAACTGGGTGATCGCCTGGTGCGAGGTGTCCTCGCAGGCGATGTGGCAGCGACCGCATTTGATGCACGCATCCTGGTCGATCTTTGCCTTGGCGACATAGTTGAGGTTGAGATACTGCCAGTCGCTGACATTCGGAACCGCGCGGCCGGTGATGTCGTCGAGCGTGCGGTGGCCCTTGGCGTCCATCCAGTCGGATAGGCCCGAGATCATTTCCTGGACGATCTTGAAGCCGTAGGTCATGGCCGCGGTGCAGACCTGGACGTTGCCGGCGCCGAGCACCAGGAACTCGGCCGCGTCGCGCCAGGTGGTGATGCCGCCAATGCCCGAGATCGGCAGGCCGTGGGTTTCCGGATCGCGGGCGATTTCGGCGACCATGTTGAGCGCGATCGGCTTGACCGCCGGGCCGCAATAGCCGCCATGGCTGCCGCGACCATCAATGGACGGCTCTGGCGAGAAGGTGTCGAGGTTGACGGAGGTGATCGAGTTGATCGTGTTGATCAGCGACACGGCGTCGGTGCCGCCGGCCTTGGCGGCGCGGGCGGGCTTGCGAATGTCGGTGATATTCGGCGTCAGCTTGGTGATGACGGGCATGCGGGTGTACTGCTTGCACCAGCGCACGACCATCTCGATATACTCAGGCACCTGGCCGACCGCGGCACCCATGCCGCGTTCGGACATGCCGTGCGGACAGCCGAAATTGAGCTCGATGCCGTCGGCGCCGGTCTCTTCGACCAGCGGCAGGATCGCCTTCCACGCCTCTTCCTCGCAGGGCACCATGATCGAGGCGATCAGCGCCCGGTCCGGCCAGTTCATCTTCACCTGCTTCATTTCGCGCAGGTTCACATAGAGGTCGCGGTCGGTGATGAGCTCGATGTTGTTGAGACCGAGCAGCCGCCGGTCCGCACCCCAGATTGCGCCGTAGCGTGGTCCATTGACGTTGACGACGGGCGGTCCTTCCTCGCCGAGCGTCTTCCAGACGACGCCGCCCCAGCCCGCCTTGAAGGCGCGCTCGACGTTATAGGCTTTGTCCGTCGGCGGGGCGGATGCCAGCCAGAAGGGGTTCGGGGACTTGATGCCGACGAAATTGTTGCGAAGATCAGCCATTGGTTCTTCCTCCCGATCCTTTAGGCAACTGCGCTCGCGCGCGGCGCAGCCGCGGCGAAAGCCCGGTTGATCGATTCAGCGGCGTCGCGGCCCATGGCGACGGCGGAAACCGTCAGGTCCTCACCGCCGAGCACGCAGTCGCCGCCGGCCCAGACGTTGTCGATCGACGTGCGTCCTTCGGCGTCCGCAACGATCCGGCCGCCTTCGAGTTGCAGCGCGCCAAGGCCGCTTCCGAGGAAGCTCTGGCCGATCGCCTTGAAGATCTGGTCGGCTGCTATGATACCCGTTTCGCCCGTCGCCGTCAGTTTTCCGTCTGCGAGCGTCGTATATTCGAGCTCGATGCCGGCAACCTTGCCATCCTTCTCGGCGATGCGCTTCGGCTGCAGCCAATGGCGGATGGTGACGCCCTTGGAGGCGGCCAGATCCTGCTCGAACTCGGACGCGTTCATGTGCTCCTTGCCGCGGCGGTAGCAGATCGTCACCTCTTCGGCGCCCAGCAGCTTCGCCTGAACGGCGGCGTCGATCGCGGTCATGCCGCCGCCGAGAACGACGACGCGGCGGCCAACGGGGATATCGGCCTTGGTCTTCGACTGGCGCAAGGCGGCGATGAAGTCGACGGCGTCATCGACGCCCGCGGCGTTTTCGCCTTCGAGGCGCAGCGCGTTGACACCCGCAAGGCCAAGACCGAGGAAGATGGCGTCATATTGTTCCGAGAGATCGGCAAGGGTGAAATCACGGCCGAGCGCTTGGCCGTTCTTCACTTCGATGCCGCCGATCGACAGCACGTAGTCGACTTCCTTCTGGGCGAAGTCGTCAACGGATTTGTAGGCGGCGATGCCGTATTCGTTGAGGCCGCCGGACTTCGGACGCGCGTCGTAGATCACCACGTCGTGGCCCTTGACGGCAAGGCGGTGCGCCGCCGCCAGTCCCGCCGGGCCGGCGCCGACGACGGCAACCTTGCGGCCGGAGGTTTCGGCGCGGGTGTAGAACTGCTTGTTCTCCTTCATCGCCACGTCGGTCGCGTAGCGCTGCAGGCGGCCGATCTCGACTGGACGCTCCTCGGCGGTGTTGCGAACGCAGGCCTGTTCGCACAGCGTTTCGGTGGGACAGACGCGGGCGCACATGCCGCCCAGAATGTTCTGATCGAAGATCGTCTTGGCCGATCCGATCGGGTTGCCCGTCGATATCTGCCGAATGAACAGCGGGATATCGATGGAGGTGGGACAGGCCGTCATGCACGGCGCGTCATGACAGAAGTAACAGCGGTCGGAAGCGACGAGGGCCTCGTGCTTGTCGAGCGGTGGATGCAGGTCGGAGAAATTGCTCTCGTACTCCCCGAGCGGCAAGCGGCCGCCGAGGATCCCAGATTGTGTCGTTCCCATTTTTGGCTCCCAATGTTTTCTCAGGATGATGGAACGGTAACACGCTTTATTTTTTTATCAAACGGTAAAAGTTTGAGGTCGAAACGACCAAAAAGCCTTGTGATGTCGGGCTTTGCGGCACACCTGCCAAGCCCTTGTTCTTGACCGATGTTTGACAGGGCGGGGCAATAGTGGCAGCAGATCAAGAGGGGAACGGAGAACAGGCATGGCGCGCAGGAGCGAGGCGAACAACAGGCTTGACGATGCTGCCCGGGCGGGCTGGCTATACTATGTCGCCGGCCGCACCCAGGACGAGATCGCGACCGTTATGGGAATTTCGCGGCAGTCGGCGCAGCGGTTGGTTTCGCTCGCCATGGCCGAGCGGCTGATCAAGGTTCGGCTCGATCATCCGATCGCCGCCTGCCTGGAGGCTGCCGCGGGCCTGCGCGACAAATATGGACTGAAGTATGTGGAGGTGGTGCCGAGCGATCCGGGGTCCACCTCGACGACGGTCGGCATCGCCGAAGCGGGTGCTGCCGAAATCGAGCGCTGGCTGAAGTCGACCGAACCGCAGGTGCTGGCGATCGGTACCGGCCGCACATTGAAGGCAGCGGTCGACCAGTTGCCGCCGATGGAATGTCCGCAGCACCGCATCGTATCGCTCACCGGCAATATCGGTCTTGACGGCTCGGCCGCCTATTACAACGTCATCTTCAGCATGGCTGATGCGGTCAAGGCGCGGCATTTTCCGATGCCGCTGCCGGTGCTCGCCGCCTCGCCGGAGGAGCGCGAGGTGCTGCACAGCCAGAGCCTGGTGCAGGTGGCATTGAAGCTTGGTGCTGAGGCGAATGTTGCGTTTGTCGGCGTTGGCGAACTCGGCCCCGACGCGCCGCTCTGTCAGGACGGGTTTCTGGCCCAGGACGAGATGGCTGATCTCACCAAGGCTGGAGCGGCGGGTGAGATCTGCGGCTGGATGTTCGACCACGACGGCGCGCTGCTATCCGGCAGCTTCAACGAGCGCGTTGCGTCGGTGCCGCTTCCGTCGCGCGACAAGGCGTCGGTGATCGGTCTCGCCAAGGGCCGGCGCAAGTACGAGGCGCTGCGGGCGGCCGTGAAGGGCGGAATCATCAACGGTCTTATCACCGATGAGGCGACAGCGAGCTATCTGCTCAACGCGTGATCGCAACACGAAACGTTTGAAAAGGCCGGCCGATGTGCCGGCCTTTCGCATTTGCGTGATGAAAAAATCAGCAATCAAAACAATCTTCTAATGTTTTCGTGTGCGGCGCAGCAACGATTGCGCATTGACAATTTGTCACGAGAAGTGAGTAATTGCCCATGAGCAAGGCAAATGCTCATTTTCTTCTGGGAGGAAGTCGATGAATTTGAGAACTTTCCTGCTGGGCACGTGCTCGGCAGTCGCGCTGTCGGGTCTGGCCCAAGCAGAAACCCTGACGATCGCGACCGTGAACAACGGCGACATGATCCGGATGCAGAAGCTGACGGATGATTTCACGTCCAAGAATCCGGACATTCAGCTCGAGTGGGTGACGCTCGAGGAAAACGTGCTGCGCCAGCGCGTGACGACCGACATCGCCACCAAGGGCGGGCAGTACGACATCATGACGATCGGCACCTATGAAGTGCCGATTTGGGCAAAGCAGGGCTGGCTGCTGCCGCTCGACAATCTCGGCGCCGAGTATGACGTCGACGACCTCCTGCCGGCGATCCGTTCGGGCCTGACCATCGACGGCAAGCTCTATGCAGCGCCGTTCTACGGCGAAAGCTCGATGGTGATGTACCGCAAGGACCTGTTCGAGAAGGCGGGGCTGACGATGCCCGATGCGCCGACCTGGGATTTCATCGCCGATGCGGCGCGCAAGATCACCGACAAGAACAACGAAATCTATGGCATCTGCCTGCGCGGCAAGGCCGGCTGGGGCGAGAACATGGCCTTCCTGACGGCGACCGCGAACGCGTTTGGCGCGCGCTGGTTCGACGAGAACTGGAAGCCGCAGTTCGACCAGCCGGAGTGGAAGAACGCGCTCGACTTCTACGTCAAGCTGATGAACGACGCCGGACCGCCCGGCGCATCCTCGAACGGCTTCAACGAGAACCTGTCGCTGTTCCAGACCGGCAAGTGCGGCATGTGGATCGACGCGACGGTGGCCGCCTCCTTCGTCACCAACCCGAAGGAATCGACGGTTGCCGACAAGGTCGGCTTCGCGCTCGCTCCCGACACCGGTCTTGGCAAGCGCGGCAACTGGCTCTGGGCCTGGAACCTTGCGATCCCCGCAGGCTCGCAGAAGGTGGCAGCTGCAGAGAAGTTCATCGCCTGGGCAACCGGCAAGGACTATCTGAAGCTCGTTGCCGACAAGGAAGGCTGGGCCAACGTGCCTCCGGGCACGCGCACCTCGCTCTATGCGAATGCCGAGTACCAGAAGGCGGCGCCGTTCGCGAAGATGACGCTCGACTCGATCAACGCGGCCGACCCGAAGAACCCGGCGGTCAAGCCGGTTCCCTATGTCGGCGTGCAATTCGTGGCGATCCCGGAATTCCAAGGGCTCGGCACGGCGGTCGGCCAGCAATTCTCGGCGGCACTTGCCGGCCAGATGAGCGTCGACGATGCACTTGCCAGTGCCCAGCAGCTCACCGAGCGTGAGATGACCAAGGCCGGCTACATCAAGTGAGGCTCCCAAGGGCCCGGGGTGCTGGTCGCAAATGGCCGGTGCCCCGGTAATTCTCCTCCGGGCCGCTCTCCCGGAGGACGTTCCGCGGCGCGCGCGGTGACCCGTGCGCGCCCGGTCCGAGCTTTCGAACAAGCGTTGAATTCCGTCTTTGGGGGGACGCCATGGCGACCTTGCACACACGCTCCGCCGCGCGGCTGATGATCGCGCCTTCGGTGCTTCTGCTTCTGGCCTGGATGATTGTTCCCCTGGCCATGACGATCTACTTCTCGTTCCTGCGCTACAACCTGTTGATGCCGGGAATGGAAGAGTTCGCCGGTTTCTCGAACTATAGCTACTTCCTGACCGACCCCGCCTTCTTCCAGGCGATCTTCAATACGCTGGCGATCGTGCTCGGCGTGCTGTTCATCACCGTTGTCGGCGGCATCGCGCTGGCGCTTTTGCTCGACCAGCCGATGTTCGGGCAGGGGATCGTGCGCATCCTGGTGATTGCGCCCTTCCTGATCATGCCGACGGTGGCCGCGCTCGTCTGGAAGAACATGTTCATGAACCCGGTCAACGGGCTCTTTGCCTGGGTTGCCAAGCTCTTCGGGCTGCAACCCTTCGACTTCCTCGCCAATGCGCCGCTGATGTCGGTCATCCTGATCGTCGCCTGGCAATGGCTGCCCTTTGCGACGCTGATCCTTCTGACCGCGCTGCAGTCGCTCGACGAGGAGCAGAAGGAAGCCGCGCAGATGGATGGTGCCGGCGCCTGGAGCCGCTTCATCTACCTGGTGCTGCCGCATCTCTCCCGCGCGATCACCGTCGTCATCCTCATTCAGACGATCTTCCTGCTTTCGGTCTTCGCCGAGATCCTGGTGACGACCAATGGCGGACCTGGCACGCAGAGCACGAATTTGACCTTCCTCGTCTACGCGCAGGCATTGCTGCAGTTCGACGTGGGCGGCGCATCGGCCGGCGGCATCATCGCCGTCATCCTCGCCAACATCGTCGCATTCTTCCTGATGCGCATGATCGGCAAGACGCTGGAGGCTTGAAAACCATGGCACGCAACGTCTCCACCCAAAGAAAGATCGTCGTGACCGTCGTCGCCTGGACGATCGGCATCCTGATCTTCTTCCCGATCCTCTGGACGTTCCTGACGAGCTTCAAGACCGAGGCGGAGGCGATCGCTTCGCCGCCGTCCCTGTTCTTCTTCGACTGGACAACGGAGAACTATCACGAGGTGCAGAGCCGCTCGAACTACTTCCTGCACTTCATGAACTCGGTCGTCGTCTCCTTCGGTTCGACGCTGATCGGCCTGATCATCGCCATCCCGTCCGCCTGGGCAATGGCGTTCTCGCCGACCAAACGCACCAAGGACGTGCTGATGTGGATGCTCTCCACCAAGATGATGCCGTCGGTCGGCGTGCTGGTGCCGATGTATCTGCTGTTCCGCAACACCGGCCTGCTCGACACCCGCACCGGCCTGGTCATCGTGCTGACGCTGATCAACCTGCCGATCATCATCTGGATGCTCTACACCTACTTCAAGGAGATCCCCGGCGAGATCCTGGAGGCGGCGCGCATGGACGGCGCTTCGCTCACCAAGGAGATCATCTATGTGCTGACGCCGATGGCGATCCCCGGCATCGCCTCGACACTGCTCTTGAACATCATCCTCGCCTGGAACGAGGCGTTCTGGACGCTGAACCTCAGCGCCGCCAAGGCAGCACCTCTGACCGCCTTCATCGCCTCCTATTCGAGCCCGGAAGGTCTGTTCTACGCCAAGCTCTCGGCCGCCTCGACAATGGCGATCGCCCCCATCCTCATACTCGGCTGGTTCTCGCAGAAGCAGCTCGTGCGCGGCCTCACCTTCGGCGCGGTCAAATAAGGGATACGACAATGGGAAGCATTACACTCAGCAAGGTATCGAAGGTCTTCGGCGCCCATGCCGTCATCCCGTCGATCGATCTCGACATCAACAACGGCGAGTTCGTCGTCTTCGTCGGACCGTCGGGCTGCGGAAAGTCGACGCTCTTGAGGTTGATCGCAGGCCTCGAAGACGTCAGTGACGGCGACATCGTCATCGACGGCAAGAACGCCACCGAACTGCCGCCGGCCCAACGTGGCCTGTCGATGGTGTTCCAGTCCTATGCGCTCTACCCGCATATGAGCGTGCGCTCGAACATCGCCTTTCCGCTGAAGATGGCGGGTGAGGACAAGGCGGTCATCGACAAGAAGGTGTCGGATGCAGCACGGGTGCTGAACCTCACCGACTATCTCGACCGCAAGCCGCGGCAGCTATCCGGCGGCCAGCGCCAGCGCGTGGCGATCGGCCGGGCGATCGTGCGCCAGCCGAAGGCGTTCCTGTTCGACGAGCCATTGTCGAACCTCGACGCGGCACTGCGCGTCAACATGCGGCTGGAAATCAGCCAGCTGCACCAGGACCTGAAGACGACGATGATCTACGTCACCCACGACCAGGTGGAAGCCATGACCATGGCCGACAAGATCGTGGTGCTCAATCGCGGCCGCATCGAGCAGGTGGGCTCGCCGCTCGATCTCTACCACAAGCCGGACAACCTGTTCGTCGCCGGTTTCATCGGCTCGCCGCGCATGAACATCGTCAGCGGTTCTGCTGCTTCCGCCTACCAGGCACACACCATGGGCATTCGCCCAGAACATCTGGTGCTTTCCAAGGAAAGCGGCGCCTGGCAGGGCACGGTCGGCGTTGCCGAACACCTCGGCTCCGACACCTTCCTGCACGTCAATGTCGACGATGGCATCGGCACGGTGACGGCACGGGTCAGCGGCGACTTTGCCGTCACCCATGGCGACCGGGTGTTCCTGACACCGGATCCGCAGCGGGTGCACCGGTTCGACGACAAGGGGCTGGCAGTTCGATGAAACGACTCGAAGGAAAGAGCGCGCTGATCACCGGGTCGGCGCGAGGGATCGGTCGTGCCTTTGCGGAGGCCTATATCCGCGAGGGCGCCACGGTCGCGATCGCCGACATCAACGTCGAGCGCGCGCGCCAGACGGCAACCGAGATCGGCACCGGCGCCTATGCGGTCGAGATGGACGTAACGCAACAGGCATCGATCGACGAGGCGATCGCCGCCGTCGTCCGGCAAGCGGGCGGGCTCGACATCCTCGTCAACAATGCCGCGCTCTTCGACCTCGCGCCGATCGTCGAAATCAGCCGCGCGAGCTATGACCGGCTGTTTGCGATCAACGTTTCCGGAACGCTGTTCACGCTGCAGGCGGCAGCCAGGCAGATGATCGATCAGGGCAGGGGCGGCAAGATCATCAACATGGCGAGCCAGGCGGGCAGGCGCGGCGAGGCCCTGGTCGCCGTCTACTGCGCCACCAAGGCTGCCGTCATCAGCCTCACCCAGTCGGCCGGCCTCAACCTCATCAAGCACGGCATCAACGTCAACGCGATCGCGCCCGGTGTCGTCGATGGCGAGCACTGGGACGGTGTCGATGCACTGTTTGCCAAATACGAGAACCGCCCGCTCGGTGAAAAGAAGAAGCTCGTCGGCGCGGAAGTGCCCTTCGGCCGGATGGGAACGGCCGAGGACCTGACCGGCATGGCGATCTTCCTCGCGTCAGCCGAGAGCGACTATGTCGTCTCGCAGACCTACAACGTCGACGGCGGCAATTGGATGAGCTGAACCCGTTACACGGGTAAGGCCTCGAAAGGATACGGGATCATGACGACCAAACTCTCAACTGCCGCCCTCGACACGATCAAGGCCAAAGCCGGCGTGCCTGCCTACGACCGGTCGCAACTGACGGCAGGCATCGTGCATTTTGGCGTCGGCAATTTTCACAGGGCCCACCAGGCCGTCTATCTCGACGATCTCTTCAATGCCGGGCATGACCGCGACTGGGCGATCATCGGCGCGGGCGTGCTTGCCTCGGATGCGGCGATGCGCGCCAAGCTCGCGGAGCAGGATTTCCTGACGACCGTCGTCGAGCAGGACAACAACCGCACCGGCGCTCATGTGACCGGCGCCATGATCGACTATCTGCAGCCCGGAGATGTCCCGGCGATCGTCGCGAGGCTTGCCGATCCGGCAATCCGCATCGTCTCGCTCACGATCACCGAAGGTGGCTACTTCATCGATCCGGCCTCCGGCGTCTTCAACCCGACCCATCCGGCAATCGTCGCCGATGCGCAGAACCCTTCAGCGCCGAAGACGGTGTTCGGCCTGATCGTCGCCGGCCTCAACGCGCGCAGGGCCGCAAACGTGCCGCCCTTCACCGTGATGTCCTGCGACAACATTCCGGGCAATGGTGAGGTTACCCATGCGGCGGTTGCCGGGCTCGCCCGTCTCTTCGATCCTGCCTTTGCCGACTGGATCGACGCCAATGTCGCGTTCCCGAACGGCATGGTCGACCGGATCACGCCGGCGACAGGCGCGCGCGAGATCGGCATCGTCGCCGACGACTACGGCATCGAGGATGCCTGGCCGGTGTTCTGCGAGGAATTCAAGCAATGGGTGCTCGAAGATCACTTCCCGCTCGGCCGGCCGGCGCTGGAGAAGGTGGGTGTCCAGTTCGTCCCCGACGTTGCACCCTATGAGCACATGAAGATCCGTATCCTCAACGGCGGCCATGCGGCGATCGCCTATCCCGCCGCCTTGCTCGACATCCATTTCGTGCACGAGGCGATGGAAGAGCCATTGATCCGCGCCTTTCTCGCCAAACTCGAACAGGACGAGATCATCCCGGTCATTCCACCGGTGCCGAACACGGACCTTGGTGACTATTACAAACTGATCGAGACGCGCTTTTCCAATCCGAAGATCGGCGACACGATCCCGCGGCTGGCGCAGGACGGTTCCAACCGGCAGCCGAAATTCATCCTGCCGTCGACCGCCGATCGGCTGGCGCGCGGCGAGGATGTCGTCGGGCTGTCGCTGGTATCGGCGCTTTGGTGCCGTTACTTTGCCGGCACCTCCGACACCGGCAGGCCGATCGACTTCAACGACCAGAGCGCCGACCGGCTCCACAGGGCCGCGCTGGCCGCCAAGGACGATCCGATGGCCTTTCTGGCGCTCGGCGACATTTTCGGCGAGGTCGCGCAGTCCGATCTCTTCCGCCGCCGTTTCGCCCATGCATTGAAAACCCTCTGGGAAAAGGGTACGCGCGCTACGCTCCAGCTTTATCTGGACGGCAAGCTTACCGCATAATTCCTTGGATCGGATTCGATACAAGGATGAAATTATGCGCCAATTCATAGCGTTACAGCGGCCTTGGCGCGATGCTGTAAGAGGTAGTGTGCGATGGCCGATGCGGCGTCCGGGCTGGTGATCTTCGACTGTGACGGGGTGCTCGTCGATAGCGAACCGATCTCGCTGGAAGTGCTTGTGGATGTGCTCTCCGCAGCCGGCGTTTCGATGACCACCGAGGAGGCGACCGAGCGCTTCCTCGGCCGCAGCCTGAAAAGCATGTCGGCGATCCTGCACGACGAATACGGGCTTGCCACCGACGACACCTTTCTCGAAGGCATGCGCCTTCGCCTTTACCAGCGTTTCCGCACCGAATTGCAGCCGATCTCGGGCATCCGCCAGGCGGTCGAGGGCCTCAGCGGTGCGTGCTGCGTTGCCTCGTCCAGCCAGCCGGAGCGCATCCGCCTGTCGCTGACCGTCACCGGGCTTATCGACCTCTTCGAGCCCAACATCTTCTCCGCCACCATGGTGAAACACGGCAAGCCGGCGCCCGATCTCTTTTTGCATGCGAGCCGACAAATGGGTTTCGCGCCGAGGGATTGCGTCGTCGTCGAGGACAGTCCAGCCGGTATCGAAGCGGCAAAGGCGGCGGGAATGCGGGTCTTCGCTTTTACGGGCGGCAGCCACGCGCGCACGGACAAACATCGGCAAAGTCTGTCCGAACTCAGCCCAGACGTGCTGTTTGACGACATGAGCGAATTGTTACAGTTTGTCGGCAGATAGCAGGGACGGAACTACGGCGCCGCGCGTCTTGTGAGACGCGCAAAGGTCGCCGTAGCACTTTGAAGTGCTGCATGTTTTTTTCCTTTAATCGGCTAAGATTAAAGGAAACATGCAGTGGAGCGGAATGAGGAAAGGTGCGAGTGGTTTTACGCCCGCATACCCGCTCTGAGATATGATAATCGATCGCGGTTCTGATTTCGCGCCGAGCGGCCCAAAATCATCGTGATCCAGGGGGCGGGACTTTCATTGATGCGTGAATACGTCGTTGCGGTCGATGTCGGTACCGGCAGTGCGCGCGCCGGTATCTTTGACCGGAAGGGCACGCTGCTTGCGCGTGCCGACCTGCCGATTGCCATGAACCGGCCGGAAGAAAACCACGCCGAACACGATTCCGAAGATATCTGGCGCGCCGTCTGCGGCGCGGTCAGGGCGGCGAAGGGCAAGGCCGGCATCGCTGCGGAAAGCGTTGCGGCAATCGGCTTCGACGCCACGTGCTCGCTGGTAGTGCGCGACCGTGAAGGCAGGCCGCTATCCGTCAACCGCAAGGGCGAAGCGCGCTGGGACACGATCGTCTGGCTCGACCATCGGGCGCTCGCCGAGGCTGATTTCTGCACGGCGACCGGCCATCCCGTACTCGATTTTTCCGGGCGGGTGATGTCGCCGGAAATGGAAATGCCGAAGCTCATGTGGCTGAAGCGCAATCTGCCGGCCCAATGGCAGAAGGCTGGCTTCTTTTTCGATCTCGCCGACTATCTGTCGTGGCGGGCGACGGGGAGTGCCGCACGCTCGCGCTGCACGCTGACGGCGAAATGGAACTATCTCGCCCATGAGACGCGGGGCTGGCAGCCCGACTATCTCGAAAAGATCGGCCTGGAAGATCTCATCGAGCGTGGCGGATTGCCGGAAGCGAGTTTGCCGATCGGAAGCTCGGTCGGCCATCTCAGTGCAGCGGCTGCGGCCGAACTTGGGCTGGACGAGGGTTGCCAGGTGGCGCCGGGCCTGATTGACGCCTATGCCGGCGCGCTTGGCGTCGTCGGCAGTTTCATCGGTGCGCCGGAAAAGCTTGAACGACAACTGGCGCTGATCGCCGGTACGTCGAGTTGCATCGTCGCCTTTTCCAAGGACATGAAACCGGGCTTCGGCATGTGGGGTCCCTATTACGAGGCGGTTCTTCCGGGCGCCTGGCTGATCGAAGGCGGGCAATCGGCGACCGGCGCATTGCTCGACCATATCGTGCGGCTGCATGGCGGCGGTCTTGAGCCGACCGCCGAGACCCATGGCCGGATCATCGCCCGGGTGCAGGAACTGCGAGCAGAGCAGGGGACTGCCTTCGCCGATCGCCTGCACGTACTACCCGACTTCCATGGCAACCGCTCGCCACTCGCCGACCCGCACGGGCTCGGCGTCATCAGCGGCCTGCCGCTCGATTCCTCCTTCGACGCGCTCTGCCGCCTCTACTGGCGCACCTGTGTCGCGATCGCGCTCGGCATCCGCCACATTCTGGAGATGATGCGGGAGGTGGGCTATCAGCTCGACACGCTGCACGTCACCGGCGGCCATGTCCGCAATGCGCTGCTGATGGAGCTCTACTGCGATGTCACCGGCTGCCGCGTCGTGGCGCCGCAAGCGCCGGACGCAGTGCTGCTCGGAACGGCGATGGCGGCGGCGGTTGCCGGGGGCATGCATCAGGATCTCGCCGCAGCAGGCGCGGAAATGGCATCGGATGGGCACGAACACTTGCCGAATGCCGAGGTTCGCGACGCCTATGATCGCGATTATCGCCGCTTTCTGGCGCTTTATCGGCACCGCGACGAGCTCGACAGCATGCTGTGACGACGGCGTGCAGAGGTTGCCACGGCCGATTGGAACCTTTTGCCGCGCCGCGCATTCTAATATCGACCGGACGGTGGCGCGCATCGCCCCCAATGCGGCGCCGGAGGCAGACCGCCGGCCTACAACTCACACTCCCCGAGTGAGTTGCACATACCAGCCAGTGCCTTCCCTCGGCACTGGCTGTCGTGTTTCTGGGGCAAAGTGGGAATATCCAAACAGCAATGAGGTTGCCGCCAAAGAAAAGTGCCGGCGGAGGTGCCACCGGCGCAGACCATGGATGCTTTCAGCGGAGCCAGGTCATTTCGCTGCCCTCGTGGAACAACGAAATGACCTGTCTGCTCAGGCCGCCGCCTTGGTCGTTTCGTTGAAGAACAGCGCCTGGCTGATCAGCGCTTTGACCATGTCCGGATTGAACGGCTTGGTGACGAGGAACGTCGGTTCCGGGCGTTCGCCGGTCAACAGCCGTTCGGGGAAAGCGGTGATGAAGATCACCGGAATGGCGCTTGTCTTCAGGATGTCGTTGACGGCGTCGATGCCCGAGCTGCCGTCTGCGAGCTGGATATCGGCAAGCACCATGCTTGGCCGGGTCTTCTTGTAGAGGGCAATCGCCTCGTCGCGCGTCCGGGCGATGCCGGTCACGCGATGGCCGAGGCTTTCGACCATCTGCTCGATGTCGATGGCGATCAGCGGTTCGTCCTCGATGATCATGATATCGGTTGCGACCTGCCTGGAAATTTCCTGCGAGGCGCGATCGAGCAGGCCGCCGACCTTGTCGGTGGAGAGATCGAGAACCTCGGCCGCTTCCTCGGGCCGGAAACCCTCAACCGAGACCAGAAGGAAAGCTTGACGGGCAAGGGGCGAGACGGTCGCAAGGTTGATCGATGCCCGCTGTTCCCAGGCAAAGGGAGAAACCGGTTCCGGCACCAGGACGGACGAGGAGCCGAAAAGCGAGGTGAACAGCCGGAACAGGCCAACCCGATCGTTGCTTGCTTCCGGGAAAATCGACGTGTCGGCGATCAGCGCTTCGAGAACGGCTGCCACATAAGCGTCGCCGGACGTCTGCGAGCCGGTCAGTGCGCGCGCGTAGCGGCGCAGATACGGCAGGAGCGGTGCGATCCGCGTGGACAATGTCATAGGGTGAACTCCCTCGAATATCGTTTTACGGTGACGTTGCGAGAACGCTGATCGTAAAAAAAGGTTCCGCGAGGGAACATTTCAATTTTCAGCGGCGTTATGGCGGCTATGGACACTCGAAGGCGACAGTTTGAAAATGAAATATAAAACAGGGGCAGGGCGGAGCACCGGCACGACCTTATGGACAGAAGACCCAAATGCGCAGATCGCAGCAAAGCTGAAGGCGCTTTATCAGTCCGTGCAGGAAGAGGCGATACCCGCGCGTTTTCTCGATCTTCTGGAAAAACTCGACGCGGCCGAGCAGCAATCTGCGCTGCAGGGCAGGGAGTGAGTCCCGGAATGTCATCGGAAAAAAATGATTTCAAGCGAGAGATGCTGGCCGCTCTGCCGAGCCTGCGTGCCTTCGCCATGTCGCTGATCGGCCGTCACGACCGTGCCGATGACCTGGTGCAGGACACGATCATGAAGGCCTGGGCGAAGCAGGATCATTTCGAGATGGGCACCAATATGAAAGCCTGGCTCTTCACGATCCTGCGCAACGAGCTCTACAGCCAGATGCGCAAACGCGGGCGCGAAGTCCAAGACAGCGATGGACATTTCACCGAGTCGCTCGCTCACCATCCCGAGCAATACGGTTCGCTCGACCTGCAGGATTTCCGCAAGGCGCTCGAGATGTTGCCGCCCGATCAGCGCGAAGCGATCATTCTCGTCGGCGCTTCCGGCTTCTCCTACGAAGAAGCGGCGACGATCTGCGGCTGTGCGCTGGGGACGATCAAGAGCCGCGTCAACCGCGCGCGCCAGCGCTTGCAGGACATTCTTCAGGTGAAGGGCGAAAACGATTACGGGCCGGATGAGACCTCTGCTCCGATTACCTCGCGCGCCTTCGTTTCCTGATGAAAGATTCCAGGCCGGCACCGTTGCAAAAGCGGTGGTGTCCTGCTTTCACTGGCGGCGCGATCCCGAAGGGGATGGCCGTGGCGGGGGGATCGGCCGACGAATGCGCGGCCACGATGATTTCGGGTCAAAGCACCCCGAAATTGAGCGGGGTGCCGGCAGAAGCCTGCGTGGCCTTGCCGGGTCTCGCTCAGAGTGGGAATTGAGACCGAATGCGCCTGAGAACAGAGAGGATAGACCCGCCCGTGACGAGACTGCTCGACGCGCCCGAGCGTCTGAGCGTGTTGCACGCGACTGTGCCCGACATGGCCGAGCTCGACCCGGACTTCGACGGGATCGTCGAAATCGCCACCCGTCTCTTCGATGCGCCGATTGCCTTGGTGACGTTGATCGACCGCGAATGGCAATGGTTCAAGGCTGCCATCGGGACGACGGAGACCCGCGCCTCATCGGAAGAATCGTTCTGCGTCTATGTGGTCGCAGAAGCCGATACCAGTCTCGTCGTGCTGGACGCCTCGGCTGACCCGCGGTTCATGCGCCGCCCACGCGTCGCAGGCTCGCCGTTTTTGCGCTTTTATGCCGGCGCGCCGATAGTGCTCGATGGACAGACCGTGGGCACGGTGTGCGTTCTTGATGTCAAGCCGCGCGACGGCGTTGCACAACACCTCGTCGAGCAATTGGGCCGGCTTGCCGGTCTTGCCGCGTCCCTGTTCAAGCTTAAGGACGAGGCACGTAAGCGCGCCCTGAAAGAGGCTGCGTTGTCGCGCGAGGAGCAGCGCCATGCCATGGCGCTCGAAGCCGCCAATATTGGCAGCTGGCTTTGGGATATCCGCTCCGGGGCGATCGCCGGCAACAGCGCGATGAAACGCATGTTCGGCCTGCCGGCCGGCGGTTCCGTCAGTGCCAAGGAGATCTTCGGCGCCATCCACGTGGACGACCGCGGCGCGACCTTTTCAAGGCTTCGCCAGGCGATGAAGGCCGATGAAGAATATGACGGCATGTTCCGCATCGGTGACACCGGCCGCTGGCTGCTCGGCCGTGGTCGCGTGCACGAGCGTGACGGAAAGGGCGAGCCACTCACCTTCATCGGCGTGACGATCGACGTTACCGACCAGCAGGCCTCGGTCCAGCGGACCCGGCTCCTGCTCAAGGAACTCAATCACCGGGTCAAGAACACGCTGGCGATGCTGCAATCGCTCGCCCGCCAGACGCTTCGCCAGACGAGCGACCCGGCCGAATTCATGACCGCCTTTGCCGGACGGTTGCAGGCGATCTCCGAAGCGCACGGCCTGCTTTCGGACCACGAATGGGGAACCATCCGGCTTGCCGACCTGATCGCCAAGCAATTGCTGCCCCACGTCAACTGCTATTCGGAGCAGGTCGAGATCCACAAGGACGAGGTATCGCTCGGCCCCGACCAGGCGGTTGGCCTCGGACTGGTTCTGCACGAGCTTGCGACCAATGCGGTCAAGTACGGTTCGTTGTCGGTGCCGAAGGGGAAGGTTGTTCTGACGGCGCGCAACATGGTCGAGGACGGGGATCACGTTCTCCATCTGACCTGGACGGAAGTCGGAGGGCCGCCGGTGCGTGAGCCGAAGCGGCGTGGCTTCGGCTCGATCCTCATCGAGCGCAGCCTCGACAAGGTGCTCGGCAGCTCGGTCAAGGTGGAATACCTTGCCGCTGGCGTTACTGCGCTCATTCGCTTGCCGCTCTAGCCGGCGCCGAGTGCGCGTTCACGAAGACCGGTCCTGGGGTGTCAGTTTTCGCGTCGGCGCGCGCGTCTCTTGCCGGTGCCGACCAGGGCACCGATCGCAAGAGCGGTTGCGACCGCAAGCAGCGGCTGCTTGCGCAGGATACCGGCAGCAGCAAGCAGCGTCAGATTGGTTTGCATCTGGGTTCGGCGACGGCGTTCTTCGGCCCGTCGGCGGTCGCGATTTTGCAGCGCTACCAAGATACCGATCAGCACCAGGGCGGTCACGACCAAGGCGATGGTGATCGCGGTCGCGGCGGCGATCGCAGAGTAGTGGGCGCTGAGATAGAGGAACGTGGCTGCGAGCGCGAAGACATAGGCTGTCGTGAGCAGCAGCCCTATGATGCTCCACAGAATAGCATTGCGCTTTACGCGTGCGGCGGTGGCGCCGATGTCGGCGGCCAACAGCGCCGCAAGAGCTGCCGTCAATGGTCCCATGCATTGCCCCCGATCATCAATACGGATGGGTTGGCGGTCGACCACCCATCCGTTTCAACGGTCCACATGTTGGTCAGCGTCGAAGAAGCGCTGCGACCGCAAGACCGATCAGGGCGGCGGCGCCAAGCGTGGCAATCGGATGTTCTCGGACGGCGTGGCGTACTTGCTTTTCGGTGCCGGCGTAGCGGTCGCGAAGCTCGGCCAGCAGATCTTCTCCACTTGCCAACAGCTCGCTTATGCCGGCCTCAGCCTGTTCACGCGCATCCTGCGCCTTGCTGCGGGCCTGCTTCGATGCCGCCGATCCACGATCGGCCAACAAGGCGACCAGCGTTGCCACATCATGGCGCAGTTCGCCCAGTTGTTCCTCGATAGAGGTATCGGCGAGCTTGCCGTTGCTTTTTGTCGAGCGCGAGCTCGAGCCGGAAAAGAGGCCTGGCGTCATGATGAATACTCCCTTTCACACATGCGCCGGCCGTGAACGGTCGGCGCTACCTGACAAGAACCGGCGGGCACAACCACGGGCCCGTGCCGGCGTTTCGGGAGGACAACGCGCAGATGCGGAAATTGTTTCGATAAATCTTGTTGTTGGGGGCGTGAGGAATTGCGGATCTTGAGGCGATCGCTGCCCGATCCGCAGGTGGCGTCAGAGCGACGCCGTCTGCGGCAGAACGAACGGGACTGGCGGTGCCGGTGCAACGCCCACCCGCATGCGGCAACCGAAGACGGCCTCCATCGTCTCGTCCGTCAAGACCTCGCGGGGCGCGCCGCTGGCGCGGACCTTGCCGGCCTTCATCATCACCATATGGTCGGCGAACATGGCGGTCAGGTTGAGGTCGTGCATCACGGCGACGACACCGCCGCCGCGTTCGCAGAACTTGCGTGCGAGCTGCATGATCCCAAGCTGATGGCGGATGTCGAGACTGGACACGGGTTCGTCGAGCAGAAGATAGCGCGGTTCCCCGTCGATGACCGGTTCGGCGATCTGGCAAAGGACACGGGCCAGCTGCACGCGTTGCTGTTCGCCGCCCGATAGCTCCTGGTAGAAACGGCCGGCAAAACCCGCCAGATCGACGGCTTCCAGTGCGTCGGCCGCGATCCGGTCATGAACCGCCGGGTCGGTGTTTGCGCCAGCGGCAAGGCCCAGCCGAACGACTTCGCGCACCGTAAAGGGAAAGGAGATCACGGTCGATTGCGGAAGCACGCCGCGCATTGACGCAAGCTCCCAGGGTTTCAGGCCGCGCAGGTCACGACCGTTGATCCGGATCGTTCCGCCCGATGGCGAAAGTTCGCCGGAAATTGCCTTCAGCGTCGTGGTCTTGCCGGAGCCGTTCGGGCCGACGATCGCCGTCAGCGCGCCAGGCGGCGCTTCGAGTGAGACCCCGTTGATGACCGGTCGTCCACTGAGGCGCACGGTGAGATTGGAAACATTGATCATGGTTTCGTTCACAGTCCCATGTTCGAACGGCCGCGCAGCAGGATCCAGAGGAAGAACGGCGCACCGATAAAGGCGGTGACGATGCCGATCGGCAGCTCGGCCGGGGAAACGATCGTGCGGGCGATCATGTCGGCGAGGATCAACAGCGTCCCGCCGAGGAGTGCTGAAGCCGGCAGAAGGTAGCGATGGTCCGGGCCGATGACGAGGCGCAGGAGGTGCGGGACGACGATGCCGACGAAGCCAATGCCGCCGCTGACGGCGACGGATGCGCCGGTCGCGGCCGCGACGCTGACGATCGCGACGTTCTTTAGCCGCTGTACGGGAATGCCCATATGGAAAGCGGCGGCCTCGCCAAGCGTGATCGCATTCAACCCGCGGGCCAGAAACGGGGTGACGGCGAGCGAGAGCAGAATGATGGGCGCTGACGCCAGGATCTTCGTCCAGTTGGCGCCCGCCAGCGAGCCGAGGCCCCAGAAGGTCAGATCACGCAATTGCTTGTCGTCGGCCAAGAAGACGAGCACGCCGGTGACGGCGCCGGTGAGCGCGCCAAGCGCGATGCCTGCCAGCAGCAGGGTGGCGATCGACGTCTGTCCGCCGCGGGTGGCGATGCGGTAGAGCAGCAGCGTCGTGACGAGGCCGCCAAAGAAGGCCGCCACCGGCAGCGCGTAGAAACCGAACAGGGCGAAGAGCGGCCCGAAGGTGGCGGTTCCGAGCACGATCAAAAGGACCGCGCCAAGGCTCGCGCCCGAGGAGACGCCGACGAGACCAGGGTCGGCCAGCGGGTTGCGGAAGAGGCCCTGCATGACGACGCCGGAAACGGCGAGCGAGGCGCCAACGAGCATGCCGAGCACCGCGCGCGGCAGCCGGATATCGAGAATGATGATCCGGTCGCGCACGCTCAGCGCCTGATCGGCTTCACCAATCAGCCAGTACCAGACGTTCGACAGCGATGCATCGGCGGCACCGGTCATGATCGAGCCGATGAACGTCGCGATAGCGGCGGCCGAAAGGGCGATGATGACAAGACGCGCCAGCCGCGCGCGGTTGCCGGAGCGCCACTCGCTGCGGATCTCTGCGGCGAAAGTCGTCAGGCCCATGCCGCGATCCGATGCCTCACTGCGAGGCATTGGCCTTCTTCCCGTAGATGGCGGCATTAAGGTCGCGAACTGCACTTGCCGTGCGCGGGCCGAAGCCGAGCAGGTGCAGGCCGTCCATGCGGACGAGCGCCTTGTTCTTCGCAGCCGGCGTCAAGCTCAGCGCCGGCAGGGCGAAGAGCTCGTCGACCTTGGCGGAATGCTCGCCGCCGCGATCCATCATCAGCACCACGTCGGGCTTGGCCTCGATGATGGCTTCGTCGGTCAGCGCCTTGTAGCCGGGGAAGGTGCCGACGGCGTTGACGGCGCCAGAGAGCTCGATGATGCCGTTGGCGGCGGTCCCCTGTCCCGATGCCACGACCTTTCGGCCCTGGGTGCTCAGAATGAAGAGCACGCGCTTGCGCTCGCTTTCGGGGCGGGCTGCACCTTCGGCGACCGCCGCATCCAGGTCGGCCTCGACGCTCTTGGCAAGAGTTTCGGCCTTGTCCTCAACGCCGAGGAAAGTGCCGACCGCGCGGATCTTGGCGGGAATGCCGGCCTTGTCGAAGGTCTCGGGCACGCTGGTGAAGGCGATGTTGGCCTCCTTCAGGACGGCAAGTGCCTCCGGCGGGCCGCTACCCTCGACGGCGACGATCGCGCTGGGGTTGACGGCGATGATGCCTTCCGGCGCGAGCTGGCGCATATAGCCGACATCCGGAAGCTTTTTCGCCGCTTCCGGATAGGTGCTCGTGGAATCGCGGCCAACCAGGCGGCCTTCCTCGCCGAGTGCATAGATGATCTCGGTGACCGCTCCGCCAACCGAAACGACGCGCGAAACGTCGGCCTTCTGCATGTCCTCGGCCATTGCCGGCCGGACGAAGGAGGGGGCGCCAGGCGCTACAGCCGGCAGAAGGAAGGGCGCCGACAGGGCAAAGGCTGCGAGTGCCAGTTCCCAGCGGCGAAGGCGGCGGAAATCGAGACCGTTGATCATCTTGGGCGTCCTTAAGCGGCAACCGTGGTGTCGAGGCGCGGCATGCCCTCGGCGATCGAACGCCATTCCGGGCGTTCCGCAAGACCCTCTTTCCTCTTGCCGAAGAACTGGATGATCATCTCGCCCTTGGCATCAAGCGCCTCGATCGAGGTCACATGGCCGTCGGCGGTCGGCTTGCGCACGGCCCAGAGTTCGGCGATGTGGTCGATACGCAGGTGCAGGTGGAAGGTCGGATCCATGACGTTCAGCCACGGGCCCATCGTCGCGATCTTGGCGATCGGGCCGGAATGGATCTGGATCATGCCGCGGTTGCCGACGAAGCACATGATCGGCAACTCGACTTCGGCGCTTGAATGCAGCATCGCTTCGATGCTGGACGGATCAAGCTGCCAGGCAAAGTCTTCGCCAATGTTGTGCAGCGCCTGACGACGGCCGATCTTCAGCTTGCGCAGCATGCCGTGGAACTGGTGGGTGTCCGTCATCTTCGCCCAGCGGTCGCGCAGTTCGACGACGTCGACCACGGTTTCCGGCTTGTCGTCGCCGGACGGAGTGCTGGTGTCCGCGGTGAAGTCCTGCGCCTGGTTATCGAGACGGAAATCGGCGACGATCCTGTCATAGGCCTCGACATTGGATGCAGCACGGAGATGCACCTTGTGGACGGCATTGCCCCACTTGTCGAAGAACTGCAGGCTCTTGCGGACTTCGCCCTTCTCGTCGGTTTTCGTCACCGCGAAGGCATGGGCCCAGGCGCTCGGGAAGACGCGAAGATCGATCTGTTCGCCGAGCACGATGCTCGCCATTTCGCCGGTGGTGATCTTCTCATAGACGCCGATCTTCTCGTGGACCGCGCTTTCATTGCGGGTCAGCGCCATCACTTCGCCGAGTTCCTCGACCCGCGACAGGAACCGATTGGCATCGGCATCGATGCGCACGGCGGTGAGCCCACATTCGGCAGCCACGAGCGCAGCTTCGGAAACGCCGAGCTGGGCTGCGATGTCACGCTCGCGCATCTTCGGGTTTTCGGCGCGATAGGCGCGGATTTCGGAAGGAGTGGGGCGGAGGCTCTCGGTCATTTTCATCTGCCTATTTGTTCAGGATCAGTTTGCCCTGACGGGTGATTTTCATGCGGTAGATCGCGCCGTCGTGGGAAATGAGGATCTCGTTGTCACCGCCGAAGAGCTCACGACTTTCGATAATCCGTTGCGCGCGCCCCGCCGGAAAGGGCGGATCGGATGGACGTGCGCGTTCGTGGTCGTTGGTCACTGCGGTTCGGCCGTTTCGAGAAGGCAGGCCGCGTTGATTTCCCCGCATTTCCTGCCATGCAATTCGTTTACTATCTTGACTTCATTACTCATATTTATCTATGGACGCAATACCGGACTTTTATTCTCAAGTTAGTTAGTGCCGGCTTGTGGACAAGGGCGCGCGGCCCCGTTCGGTGCTTTGCTGCAACCTCTGGAGTGGTGTCGATATGAAGTTTTCCAGCCTCCCGATTGTTCCCGTTGCTGTTGCGGCCTTGGTCGCGGCAAGCGGTGTCAACGCCCAGGAGGCGGCGCCGGCAGGCGGGTTGACCATCGAGCTCAACGAGGTCGCCCCATCGCAGAAGGGCTGCAAGCTGACCTTCGTTGCCGGCAACGAATTTGCGCAATCACTGAGCAAGGTCTCCTTCGAATTCGTGATCTTTGACCAGAAGGGCCTGGTCGAGCGCATGGCGGTGCTGGATTTCCGCGATCTGCCTGCCGGCAAGACCAAGGTACGGCAGTTCGATTTGCCCGGTACCAATTGCGCCGCCGTGAAGAGCCTGCTGATCAACGATGCACCGGCCTGTGTCGGTGACGGCGTTCAACCGGCCGCCTGCATGAGCGGCATCAAGACCGGATCGAAGTCGACGGTGGAACTCAAGGGTTGAGGCAGGCTCGCTCGTCATGGGCATGGAATTTGCGTCGCCTGGCGCGGCGAAGGTAAGGCTGTAATGAAGCGTATCGTTATATGGGCTGGGGCCGCCGTCTTCTCGCTTGCAACGCATGGCGTCGTTCTTGCTACCCTGTTCGGCTCTAACCCTCAGGAGGCGCAGCTGGATTTGATCGAGGGCGGAGAGAACGTCGAAGTAGCCCTACTCGGCGATGCCTTCGAAGAAACGCTTCAGGCCGGCGCTCCGTCCAATGTTGTCGAGCCCACGGAAGATGTTCCCGAAGAGGTCCAGCCCGCGGAGATAGAGCCCGTGGAAGATGTGGCGCCGACGCAGGAGATTGCTGCCGAGGAAACCCAGGACCTGACGGCCACGGAGGCGGACGTCATTCTGCCGGCTGAAGAGATGCCGACCTTGCAGGTCGCCGAAGCCGTGGTGACGGCGAGCGTGGCGCCGGTCGAAACCGTCGTGCCGGAAGTAAAGCCGGAGGAACCGAAGAAGGAAAAGGTCGAAAAGCCGGAGCCGAAGAAGGAACCGGTCAAGAAGAAGAAAGTGACCCGCAAGAAGGCGGGAGACCAGGGCGAGCAGGCGCAAAATCAGGTCAAGGGCAAGTTGGACGGTGAGGAAAAAGGCAACTCCGCGAATGCGACCGGCAAGAGCCAGTCATCGCAGGTCGGTAATGCCAACATGTCCAACTACGATGGCAAGGTGCGCGCCAAGATCAATCGCCGCTACAAGATCCCGTCGGAGGCTCGGCGCCAGGGTATTTCCGGGACGACGACGGTCAGTTTCACGGTAACTGCGGACGGAGCTGTGTCGCGGGTGAGGGTTGCCGGAAGCTCGGGTCACCCCGTGCTCGACAGCGCAGCGCTTGAGGCGGTTCAACGAGCGGCACCTTTCCCGCCATTCCCGAACGGTTCCGGCATGAATTCCAAGTCTTACGCGCTTCCAGTCGTCGCCAGCGTTCGCTGACGCCAAGGTGCATCCGCAATGGTGGACCGGCGCGCTGAAAAAATATGATGAAAAAACTCATGTTTATACTTTACTCTGATTATCAAGTTTAATAGGTTGCCCTCGTCACGCAGCCGATGGGCGTGTGTCGAGATGATGTCCCGATGCGACCGGCTGCCCGTTGTGGCCCTTGTCGCACGATCAGACGGAGAGAATTGCATGCGCGGCAAGCGTCACCAGAATGCAGCGAAGAATGGCAAGGGTCGTGCGGCTTCCGAGCCGGCCGCGATCCGCCAGGAGGCTGGCAAGGCAACGCTCGAAGGGCGCAGTTTTCTCTATGTCGGCGGCCGTGATTGTCAGGTGGCGCATCTGCGTGAGATCGCCAGCTCATTCGGCGCCGAGCTGCTTCACCATGACGGCGGCCTGCGTGAAGCCGTATCGCGGATCGACCGCGTGCTTCCGTCCGTCGACTGTGTCTTCTGCCCGATCGACTGCATCAGCCATGATGCATGTCTTCGCGTGAAGACCGGCTGCAAGAAGTGGGGCAAGGCCTTTGTGCCGCTGCGCAACGGCTCGAAATCGAGCCTGGAGCGGGCGCTGCAGGACCTGACCACCAGCCGCGACGAGCGGTAATCCTCCCAGGACAAGACAAGACGAGAGCGTGCAATGAACGAAGAGCGTCCCGACCTCGCCATGATGATCGGTCTGCACAAGCTGGCGGCGCAGCAGGGCGATGGCCTGGTGCCTGAACTCTATGAAATCCTGACGCGCCGTGCGCGGATGCTGGATGAGAATGCCAATGTCGCCGAGTTTCCGGGCTGGCAGACCCGCCCGCCGGTGCGCGATCCTCTCGGGCTTGTGGAGCCGAAAGATGCGATTATTCTCGCCTTTCCGCGCGCTGCAAACGACGCCGCCCGCAAGAAAGAAAGCGCCTAAGAGCAACTCCAGGAAAAGTGTGAAGCGGTTTTCCGTCCGGCGTTGCGCAAAAGAGAGCAACTCCAGGAAAAGTGTGAAGCGGTTTTCCGTCCGGCGTTGCGCCGTTTCAAAGAGTTGGATCATTTCACCTGTTTCGGTGAAACGATGAAATGTCCTGGGAGGTCAAGATGTACGTTGCCATGAACCGTTTCCGCATTGCCATCGGGCAGGAGGAAGCCTTCGAGTCCGTCTGGAAGGGGCGCGATTCCAGCCTTTCGGAGATGCCGGGCTTCGTTTCCTTCCATCTCTTGCGCGGCGACAGCGTCGCTGAGGAGGGCTATACGCTCTTCGTCTCGAACTCGGTCTGGAAGGATCGCGACTCGTTTTCGGCCTGGACGAAGTCCGAGAACTTCCGCGCTGCCCACAGAAATGCCGGCGACAACAGGGCGATGTATCTCGGCCCGCCGAAGTTCGAAGGCTTTTTGGCCGTCGAGGGCGCCTGATCAGGCGGCCCAGCCGCGTTTGATTTTATATGCCATTCACCTCCCGGATGGGCCGATCTGGGAGGTGAATGTTCTTTCTCAGGCTGTCTTTCGCGGCAGGAAGGCGCCGAGCGAAACGGCGAGCCAACCCGCCATGATCGTCGTGCCGCCGAGCGGCGCCGACATCGGAAACAGGCCGGAACCCGAGACGTGGCGCATGGCGAGATCTGCCGAGAACAGCGCCGTCCCGAGAGCGATCAGCAGAGCCGCGACCGGCGCGGTGCGAAAGCCCGGCCAGGCTGCGTAGAGCGCGACCAGCGCCGGAGCATGGGCCAGGCACATTGCGGAAATACCGGCGAGCAATCTTGGATCGTCGCCGTGCGAAGCGGCGGCCGCGCTGACAACGCCGGTCAGGCCCATCAGGCCGGCAACAAGAAGCGTCGTTGCGCGAAATCCGCTGTGCGACATGTCAGGTCATTCCTTGTTCTGCATATGAAGGGCGAGGCGGGTGATCGGCTCGATAATTATCTGCCGCAGCTTCGGATGGGCGATCGTTTCCTCAAGCGCCCGCGTGAAGCAAAGCAGCCATTCGTCGCGCTCCGCGGGGCCGATCTCGGCGACGAAATGACGACGGCGCAGCATCGGGTGGCCGCGTTTCTCGACGTAGATGGGCGGTCCGCCAAGCCAGCCGGTCAGGTACTCGTAGAATTTCTCTTCGCTGCCAGAAAGGTCAGGCGGATGCACGGCGCGGCAACGTGCCGCTTCCGGTAATGTGTCCATCAACTGATAGAAGCGGCGCGTCAGCGCCCGAACCGTTGGATCGCCGCCGATTGCTTCATAAAGTGTGGTGGTTTCCGCTTCGGCCATGTTCCATGTCCTTCGTTCCGTCGGTCCTAACCTGCGGCGCCCGTCCGGACAACGGTTATTGAGGCAATCGCTTTGCGGCGTTTCATCGCAATTCGCGATCCCAGTCTGGATAAACCGCCTAGGCGGCGGGCGTCAGCAAGGCTGGCTGCTGCTGACGCGGCGATCGTCTTTGAGGTTGGCGCCTCGGCGATGCAGGTGGCGCTGCACTTCACCCGGCTGGGGCGAGCCGCCAGACGTCATTTGCTCTGCGGCGGCGGCGCGGTCGATTCCCGCAGGATCAGTTCCACCGGCCAGAGTTCTTGCACTTCGGACGTGGGGCGCCCCGCCAGTAGCTGCAGCACCAGATCGGCCGAGCGCGCGCCGGCAGCGCGCATCGAAGAGCGCGTCGCCGAGAGCGACGGCACCATATTGTCCGCGGTGAGATAGGGGAAGACGTCGTCATGGGCGATGACCGAGACCTCGCGGCCGATTTCAAGCCCCATCGATCGCGCTGCCCGGTAGATGCCGAGTGCCGTCATCATCGAGCCAGCGACGAAGGCGGTCGGGCGCGGCGTCTGCTCCAGGAAGGAGCGGGCGAAGCGAAACCCGAGCTCGTCGGTGAAATTGCCGTGGGCCACCAGACGCGGGTCGAAGGGGATGCCGCGGGCTTGCAGGGCGTCACGATATCCCTTGTCACGGTGAAGCGAGAAGGTTCGGCCCTGCCGTCCGTTGATCATGGCGATGCGGCGATGGCCGAGGTCGATGAGATGTGAAGTCGCCCGGCGGATGGCGCCTTCGTTGTCGATATCGAGCCAGGCATGCGGGACGTCGGTATCGGATCGTCCGTGCACGAGGAAGGGCATGCCGAGCTTGTGGAGGAGGGCAATGCGCTCGTCGTTCGGTTCGGGGGAATGCACGATCACGGCGTCGACGCGGCCGCTGACGGCGAGCCGGCTGTAAAGCTGGATTTCGCCCTTGGGATCCTTGTCATCCATGGGGCTGACCAGGATGTCGATGTCCTCGGCGCCGAGCCGCTCGGCCAGGCCGCCCATGAATTCGGAGAAATGAAACTCGCCCGACCGGCCCATGACGACGCCAATGGCGCCGGCTCGGCCAGTGACGAGGCGGACAGCATTGATGTTGGGGCGATAGCCGAGGCGTGCCGCCTCTTCCGCGACCCGCTTGCGCGTCTTTTCACTGACTTCGGGATAACCGCTCAGCGCACGGCTGACGGTGGTCGGCGAAAGGCCCAGTTGTTGTGCGAACTCCCTCAGCTTCATTCGGTATGCGTATCCTCAACCTGGCCCGGTCCCAGAAATATACACCTTCTCTCGTGCTCACAATCGGTTTGTCAGCATCGCACACCACCTCATTTTTCAGAGGCAAACGACCAAACCGTTTTAAATTTTGCCAAATCCCCTTCGATTTTATGGGTCTTCCCTATTGAGGCTTGCGGGTCACCTAGTTTATTTAAGCTGTTGAAATATAATAGGTTCACGCGTCTATTTGGCGCTAGATCACTTTTTCAGTCATGTGGATTGACAGTTTTTCCGTCTTCTGCCAACTTTTTCTCAGCCAAACCGTTTTCGAATTTGCGGAGGAGCAATCGAACGGTCGAGGGGAGAAGGAGGAGCCCAACCATGAAAACCACGCTCAGTGCCTTGAGCTTTTGTGCCGCGATCGTTGCAGCCGGAACGGCCAGTGCTGCCGAGCTTTCGCTCGCAGCCAACACGACGGGCAAGAACGTCAATTTCATCCGCGAGCAGCTCGACATTTTCGAGAAGCAGACGGGGCACAAGGTGAGCCTGGTCACCATGCCGCCGTCGAGCAGCGAGCAGTTCAGCCAGTACCGCCTTTGGCTTGCCGCCGGAAACAAGGACGTTGATGTCTACCAGACCGACGTCGTCTGGGCGCCGCAGCTTGCCGACCAGTTCGTAGACCTGACGGAAGCAGCCAAGGACGTTGCGGGTCAGCACTTCCCGTCGATCATCGCCTCGCAGACGGTTAACGGCCGCCTCGTGGCGCTGCCGATCTTTACCGATGCCCCGGCGCTATTCTATCGCAAGGATCTCTTGGAAAAATACGGCAAGGCGCCACCGAAGACCTGGGACGAGCTTGCGGCGACCGCCAAGGAGATCCAGGACAAGGAGCGTGCCGCCGGCCAGGCTGATCTCTGGGGCTTTGTCTTCCAGGGCAACGCCTATGAAGGATTGACCTGCAATGCGCTCGAATGGGTCAAATCTTCGGGTGGTGGCCAGATCGTCGAGCCCGATGGCGAGATCTCGATCAACAACGACAAGGCGGCCGCAGCCATCGACCGGATCAAGGGTTGGATCGGCACAATTTCGCCGCAAGGCGTGCTCGCCTACCAGGAAGAGGAATCGCGCGGCGTCTGGCAGACCGGCAATGCCGTCTTCATGCGCAACTGGCCCTATGCCTATGCGCTCGGCAATGGCGATGACAGCGCGGTCAAGGGCAAGTTCGCCGTAGCACCACTGCCGACGGCAACCGACGGCGATCAACCGTCCTCGACGCTCGGCGGCTGGAATCTTGCCGTCTCCAAGTATTCCGACGACCAGCAAGCGGCAATCGCCCTTGCCAAGTTCCTCGCCTCGCCTGAGGTGCAGAAGCAAAGAGCGATCCAACTCTCTCAGCTTCCGACGGTTGCCGGGCTCTACGATGATGCGGAGGTGGCCAAGGCTCAGCCGTTCATGCCGGCCTGGAAACCGATCTTCGAAAGCGCCGTGCCGCGTCCGTCGGCCGTCACCAAGGTCAAGTACAACGAGGTTTCGGCCAAGTTCTGGAATGCGGTTCACAACTCCTTGTCCGGCAACGGCACGGCGGCGGAAAATCTCGAACTGCTCGAAATCGAACTCACGGACATGAAAGGCGACAGCTGGTGATCCTCCCGGGGGCGAAGGGAGTGCCTCCGGGCCTTCCCTCGCTCCACCGAGCCACCGCCGACGGCACACTCCTTGAAGGCAGGCAATTCCCGGCGGAATACCGTTTCAGACTTCCCGGAATTGCCTTTGCGGCGCCGTTCCTCTCAACCGCTCGGCCATGTGCCGAATGGCTAGGGTGAGTATAGACATGACCGATCTTTCCCTCGCGGAGCCTTCCGCACTCGAGAGCGGCGGCAGGGTCCGCTCCGATCTCAACGCCGAGCGCATCCGATCCGCCTGGATCTTTCTCGCACCGACCTTGCTGGTGCTGGCACTCGTTGCCGGCTGGCCGCTCATCCGCACCGTCTATTTCAGTTTCACCAATGCGTCGCTGACCAACCTTGAGGGTGCCGAGTTCGTCGGCTTCAAGAACTACTTTACCTGGATAACGCTGAAGAGCGGGCGCACGGTCTATAACGGCCTGCTTGCCGATCCTGCCTGGTGGAACGCCGTCTGGAACACGCTGAAGTTTTCCGCCCTTTCCGTCACCATCGAGACGGTGCTCGGCCTGATCGTTGCCCTGGTGCTGAACGCCAATTTTCCGGGCCGCGGGCTGGTGCGTGCGGCGATCCTCATCCCCTGGGCGATCCCGACCATCGTTTCCGCCAAGATGTGGGCCTGGATGCTCAACGACCAGTTCGGCATTCTCAACGACCTCTTGCTCGGCCTCGGCCTCATCAGCCAGAAGGTCGCCTGGACGGCCAATCCGGAGACCGCGATGGTCGCCGTGCTGATCGTCGACGTCTGGAAGACGACGCCGTTCATGGCGCTGCTCATCCTCGCCGGGCTGCAGATGGTACCTTCCGATATCTATGAGGCGGCCAAGATCGACGGCGTGCATCCGCTGAAGGTTTTCTGGCGGCTGACGCTGCCCTTGATCCGGCCGGCGCTGATGGTCGCGGTGATCTTCCGCATGCTCGATGCACTGCGCATCTTCGACCTCATCTACGTGCTGACACCCAACAACGCCCAGACCAAGACGATGTCGGTGCTGGCGCGCGAGAACCTGTTCGACTTCGACAAGTTCGCCTATGGCGCCACCGCCTCGACGATGCTGTTCCTGATCATCGCGGCGATCACCGTCGCCTACATGTGGTTCGGCCGGGTCAATCTTGAGGGAGGAGAGCGCTGATGGTCGCCACTCTTGCCAGGCGCACGGCGTTCTACGCCCTCGTCGCCGCCATCATCCTTATGGCCGTCTTCCCGTTCTATTATGCGGTGCTGACGAGCTTCAAATCGGGAACCGCACTCTTCCGGGTCGACTACTGGCCGACTGAAATCTCCTTCGAGAACTATGCGGGCATCGTCTCGAGCAGCACCTTCCTGCGCAACCTTGTGAACTCGCTCATGGTGGCGACGATCGTCGTCTGCGTCTCGCTGCTGCTTGCGGTCACTGCAGCTTATGCGCTGGCGCGCGTGCGGTTTCGCGGGCGCGGGCTGCTGTTGTTGACGATCCTGTCGGTGTCGATGTTCCCGCAGATCGCCGTGCTTGCCGGCCTGTTCGAACTGATCCGCAGTGTCGGCATCTTCAACACGCCCTTGGCGCTGATCTTTTCCTATATGATCTTCACGCTGCCCTTCACCGTCTGGGTGCTCACCACCTTCATGCGGGATCTGCCGGTCGAGATCGAGGAAGCGGCGATCGTCGATGGCGCCACGCCCTGGGTGATCATCACCCGCGTCTTCATGCCGCTGATGTGGCCGGCGCTGGTGACGACCGGGCTGCTCGCCTTCATCGCCGCCTGGAACGAGTTCCTGTTCGCGCTGACCTTCACGTCATCGGACAGCCAGCGCACCGTGCCGGTGGCAATCGCGATGCTTTCGGGCAGCAGCCAGCACGAAATTCCGTGGGGCAACATCATGGCCGCATCGATCATCGTCACCGTGCCGCTGGTGATCCTCGTCCTGATCTTTCAGCGACGGATCATCTCCGGGCTCACGGCCGGCGGCGTCAAAGGATAGAGCGGGATGAGGAAAAGTGTACGCGGTTTTCCGCCCGCATCCCGCTCTAACTTTTTGGAATCGATCACGTTTATTGTTTCGGGTCCAGACCCGAAACAATCGTGATCTGTGGAGGAAAACATGGCAGAACTTCAATTGCGCAACGTCCGCAAGTCCTTCGGCGCCTTCGAGGTCATCAAGGGTGTCAGCATGGATATCCGTGCCGGCGAGTTCATGGTCTTCGTCGGGCCGTCCGGTTGCGGCAAGTCCACGCTGCTGCGCCTGATCGCCGGTCTTGAAGACATCTCGTCGGGCACGCTTTCCTTCGACGGGCAGCTGGTCAACCAGTTGACGCCGTCCAAGCGCGGCATCGCGATGGTGTTCCAGTCCTATGCACTTTACCCGCACATGACCGTCTTCGAGAACATGTCCTTCGGCATGCAGCTTGCAGGCAAGGACAAGGAGCAGTGCAGGAAACGTGTCGAGGCGGCGGCCGAGATGCTGCAACTCACGCCGTACCTTCAGCGTCTGCCCCGCCAGCTCTCGGGCGGCCAGCGCCAGCGCGTGGCGATCGGCCGGGCGATCGTGCGCGATCCCAAGGTTTTCCTCTTCGACGAGCCGCTCTCCAATCTCGATGCAGCGCTGCGTGTCGCGACCCGGATCGAGATCGCCAAACTGCATCGCAGCATGCACAAGACGACGATGATCTATGTCACGCATGACCAGGTCGAGGCGATGACACTGGCTGATCGCATTTGCGTGCTACGGGATGGTCTGGTCGAACAGATCGGTACGCCGCTGGAGCTCTACGAGAGCCCGAACTCGGTTTTCGTCGCCGGCTTCATCGGTTCGCCGAAGATGAACTTTCTGACCGGCGCACTCGCTGCTCCCTATGATGCCCACACGATCGGCATCAGAGCCGAGCATCTGGAGATCAGAGCGGGCGATGGCAAATGGTCGGGCACGGTGGTGCATTCCGAAATGCTGGGATCCGACAGCTACATCTATCTCGATATCGGCGCTGCTGAACCGGTCATTGTCCGGGAAGGCGGGACCTCGCTTCACCGGCCGGGCGAGACGGTACAAATCTCGCCGCTCGGTGACAACATTCACCGCTTCGATGCGTCGGGGCTGGCACTTGGCCGTGCGCTGATGAAAGGGGCGGCCTGATAAGTCCTGAATACCGAGAAACTTTGAGTTTCGGAGTCGCCATTGATGGCGGCCCCATCAATCGTAAGACGACATGCCCGCAAGGGCGAACGCTAAGGAGAATGAACGTGCCTATCAGAACAGTTGTTTGGGGCGAGAATATCCACGAGCAGACCAACGAAGTGGTCCGCAGCATCTATCCGAACGGGATGCACAACACGATCGCGGCGGCGCTCAACACCGAAGGCGCAATCGAGGCGACGACGGCGACGCTGCAGGAGCCAGAACACGGGCTTAGCGTCGAGCGTCTTGCCAATACCGACGTGCTCCTGTGGTGGGGCCACAAGGACCACGGCGCCGTCAGCGACGAGATCGTCGAGCGGGTCGCCAAGCGTGTCTGGGAAGGCATGGGCCTGATCGTGCTGCATTCCGGCCACTTCTCCAAGATCTTCAAGCGCCTGATGGGCACGCCCTGCGCGCTGAAGTGGCGCGAGGCCGGAGAGCGCGAACGTGTCTGGGCGATCAATCCGCGCCATCCGATCGCCGAAGGACTCGATGAGAATTTTGTCCTCGAAAACGAAGAGATGTACGGCGAGCAGTTCTCGGTGCCGGAGCCGCTCGAAACCGTGTTCATCTCCTGGTTTGCCGGCGGTGAAGTGTTCCGCTCCGGCCTGACCTGGCGCCGCGGTGCGGGCAACATCTTCTATTTCCGCCCCGGCCATGAGACCTACCCGACCTATCATGACGCCAACGTTCAGAAGGTGCTGCGCAATTCGGTGAAGTGGGCCTACAACGCCGACAACCGCTATACGGCGATCCATGATGCGCCGAATGTGCCGGTCGAAAAGGCGCTGGAGCCGATCGTCGAGCGTGGCCCCCGGCTGCACCAGGCCGGCGAAGCAGGATACAGGTGAGAACCATGCGTCTTCTTGTAGTTGGAACCGGCGGCATGGCGAACAGCCATGCCCAGGCCTTTGCCAAGATCGAAGGCGTCGAGATGGTGGGCGCGGTCGATGTCGATCCGAAGCGCGCCCGCGCTTTTGCAGACAAGCACGGCATTGCCGAGACCTTCACCTCGCTTGACGAGGCGATCGCCTGGGGCAAGTTCGATGCGGCGACGAACGTGACGCCCGACAAGGCGCATCACCCGACGACGCTGGCTCTCATCGCCGCCGGCAAGCATGTGCTTTGCGAAAAGCCGCTCGCGGAGAACTACGCCAAGGCGGCGGAGATGGCGGACGCGGCCGAGCGTTCCGGCCTGGTGACGATGGTCAATCTCACCTATCGCAACGTCGCGCCGCTGCAAAAGGCGCGGGCGATGGTGCTTGCCGGCGATGTCGGCAAACTGCGCCATCTCGAGGCGTCCTATCTGCAGAGCTGGCTTGTCTCCAAGGCCTGGGGCGACTGGGCAACGGAATCGCAATGGCTGTGGCGGCTTTCGACCAAGCACGGCTCGAACGGCGTGCTTGGCGACGTCGGCATCCATATCCTCGATTTCGCCGGTTACGGCGCCGGCACCGACCCGTCGCGGGTCTTCGCTCGTCTGAAGACCTTCGACAAGGCGCCTGATAACCGCATCGGCGAGTACGATCTTGATGCCAATGACAGCTTCGTCATGACGGCGGAGTTCGGCAATGGCGCCATGGGCGTCGTTCACGCCAGCCGTTGGGCAACCGGGCATCTGAATGAGCTGCGGCTGAGGCTGCACGGCGACAAGGGCGCGCTCGAAGTGGTGCACACGCCCGATGGCTCGACGCTGCGTGCCTGCCTCGGCGCGGATGTCGAGACAGCCACCTGGCGTGATGTCGACGCCGGCACCGTGCCGACGAACTATGAGCGCTTCGTGGCGGCTGTGCGCGAGGGCAAGACCGAGGAGCCGGGCTTCCGCCATGCGGCAAACCTGCAGAAGGTGCTGGACCTCGCGATGGTGACGGAAGCCGAGCGGCGCGAGCTACCGGTTTAACGAGAGTGGCGGTCGGGGGAGTTGCTTTTAGCAGCTTTCCCACCTTCCGGCGGTGGTGCCCAAGGCGTCACCGCCGAGCCGACTGTGTTTTCCATCGATTGACCCAGGCGGCGCAGCTGTGCGTCGTAGTTCTTGCGGGTGTTGGGGTCAAAGATCATGATCGGCGTCGATACCGCCAGACTTGCGGCACTGCCGACGGTCTGCGTGGCGCCAAGCGTGACGGCGCCGAGCCGTTCACCCAGACCGACATCGGAATCGGTCACGGTCTGGCCGGCAATCAGGCGGTTGCCGAGCAGGCGCACGACCTCCGGGCTTTCGGCGAACTTGCCGTGGTTGAGCTTGTCGCCGCCCTTCAGCGCCGTCAGATCGATGACGCTGATGCCGGCCTGTTCCAGTTGCGTGCGGTAGGGTTCGGCCGTCGGATCGATCTGCCCGAGGCGGTCGACATTGCCGGAAATGCGCCTGGAGAGCGTCAGCGCCCGGTCGTCGCGCGACACGAACAGCGTGAACTTCGGGCGTTTTTCGCCCATGGCGCGGATCTGCTGGCCAAAGACGTCGACGTCGAGATCGGGCGAGGCGAGGATGACGTCGGTGATCTTGGGGGCGATGCGCCCATCGCGGATCGCCATCTGGCGCAGGGCCTCGACCGTCAGCCACGATCCCATGGAATGGGCCATGACGGTGATTTCGCCAACCGCAGGGTTGCTCGAGGCGCGCCTCAGCAGCTCCTCCAGCGCGTCGCGCGAATAGTTGGTGCTCTCTTTGTCGTAATTGTAATCGAAGATGCTCGCGCGCGAGGGCCAGGTGAAGATGACGGGGGCAACGTCCGTGCCGCTGTCGTGGACGATCTGGGCAAAGCGGTATACGGCGTCCTCGTAACGGTTGTTGAAGCCGTGAACGAAGATCAGAACGCGCCGGGTCTTCGGCAGGTGGCCCTTGAGCCAGCTCTGGACGTCGTTGCCCTCATGCAGCGGCGTGACGCTGACGGTGGAGAAATCGCGCTCCGGATTGGCGGGGAGCTTCTTCGGCCATTGGACCTGGCCGACCTGGCGGTTCTTTTCCGGCGGAATGGAAACAGCAATTTCGGTCAGCGAAAGCTCGTCCGACCGCTCGCCGCTGAAAAGCACGCCTGGTTCCGCCGACGGCGCGCGGGTCGTTGCGACCATGAGGTCGACCTTGGAGGCGCCGCTGGTCGTACCGGAGGGGACGAGCACACCGACGGGACGGCCGGCGCAGGCCGCAAGCGTTACCGCCAGAAGAAGTGTCGCGACGATACGGCTCCAATGCCCCTTCGGGCCTGCGATAGAAAACGGACGCAGCAACCAACCTCCCAATGCCGCATCATGCGGCGCGACGGCCCGCCCATTGGGCCCGACCCATTCTCCTTGCATCAGAAATGCCAGCTTTTCACCCCTCGGCTGGCGTCACGGTGGCGATCCGCCGGCTTTTGCCATCGCGGATGCGACAATCATGCAACATTTCGCTACAGGCAGGACTGGGTAAAACCCCCTTATATTCATTGAAAAGGCTTTGGGCTTTCAATAGCATCGCCACAACTTCTCCTTGGATGCGACCGAAAAATGACGCATCCGATCTCCCTGAAATGATGAAGGAAATTCAGGAATGCAGGCGGTATTCGATGGCCATAACGACGTGCTTCTGCGCCTGTGGCAGAACGCCCGGAAGGGCTCTGATCCCGTGCGTGAATTCGTCGACGGTATTGACCAGGGTCACATCGACGCGCCGCGGGCCAAGACGGGCGGTCTTGTCGGCGGCCTCTCGGCGATCTACGTGCCCTCGGGCGATCTGATCCTGCAGCCGCCGAACGAGAACGGGCACTATGAAACGCCGCTTTCGGCGCCGCTCGAACACCTGCCGTCGCTGGCGATCGCCATCGAACTCGCCGATATCGCCGTGCGCCTCGACCGGGCAGGGGCCTGGAAGCTCTGCCGGTCGACCGCCGAGATCCGCAGGGCAGTCGAGAAAGGCGTCTTCGCCTCGGTGCTCCACATGGAAGGCTGCGAGGCGATCGGTGCTGATCTTTCGGCGCTCGAGACCTTCTATGCGGCCGGCCTGCGCTCGCTCGGGCCGGTCTGGAGCCGCCACAACGTTTTTGGTCACGGTGTGCCGTTCTCCTATCCGAAATCGCCGGACACGGCGCCGGGACTGACCGAGGCGGGCTTCGAGCTGGTGCGCGCCTGCAATCGCCTGGGCATCCTCATCGATCTCGCCCACATCACCGAAAAAGGCTTCTGGGACGTGGCAAAGACCACGGACCAGCCGTTGGTGGCGAGCCACTCGAACGCGCATGCGCTGACGCCGGTCGCGCGCAACCTGACCGACAGGCAGCTCGACGCCGTCAGGGAAAGCAAGGGTCTCGTCGGGCTCAACTATGCAACGACGATGCTGCGCGCCGATGGCCAGGAGAATGCCGCAACGCCACTTTCCGACATGGTTCGCCATATCGATTATCTGGTTGAGCGCATGGGCATCGATTGCGTCGGGCTCGGCTCGGATTTCGACGGGGCGACGATCCCTGAGGAGATTGCCGACGCGGCGGGTAACCAGGTGCTCGTTGCGGCACTCAGGGGTGCCGGATATGGTGACGCCGAACTGGCAAAGATATGCCGGGAGAACTGGTGGAGAGTTCTGGGACAGGCTTGGCACGAGGCCGCCTGAACCATGAAGAAGGGCCCAAAAGGGCGCAAACGAGGGAACTGCAAAAAATGATGCACAAGCTCAACGGACGTCTTCGTCTTCTGACCGCTTCGGCGGCGTTGGCCATGGTGATGGCCGCGACCGCACCGTCCTTCGCCGAAACGCCGAAGGACACGCTGGTCGAAGCCTTTGCCATCGACGACGTTATTTCCATGGATCCGGGCGAAGCCTTCGAGCTGACCGCTGCGGAAATCACCGGCAACACCTACAGCATGCTGGTGCGCCTCGACATCAACGACACGACCAAGGTCATTGGCGATCTCGCCGACAGCTGGACCGTGTCGGATGATGGTCTGACCTACACCTTCAAGCTCAAGTCCGGCCTGAAGTTTGCCTCCGGCAATCCGGTGACCGCTGAGGACGTCGCCTGGTCGTTCGAGCGCGCCGTGAAGCTCGACAAGAGCCCGGCCTTCATCCTCACCCAGTTCGGCCTCAACGGCGACAACGTAACGGAAAAGGCCAAGGCCACGGACGAGCAGACCTTCGTCTTCACCGTTGACCAACCCTATGCTCCGAGCTTCGTCTTGAACTGCCTGACGGCGACGGTTGCCGCCGTGCTCGACAAGAAGCTGGTGCTCGACAATGTCAAGCCGGTCACGCCGACCGACGACTACAAGTACGATAACGACTTCGGCAACGAATGGCTGAAGACCGGCTATGCCGGCTCCGGTCCGTTCAAGCTGCGCGAATGGCGCGCCAACGAAGTCATCGTTCTCGAGCGCAATGACAACTACTATGGCGAACAGGCCAAGCTTGCCCGCGTCATCTACCGCCACATGAAGGAAAGCTCCGGCCAGCGCCTGGCGCTCGAAGCCGGCGATATCGACGTGGCGCGTAACCTGGAGCCGGGCGATCTCGACGCCGTTTCGAAGAATGCCGATCTCGGCACGACGAACGCGGCAAAGGGCACCGTCTACTACATCAGCCTCAACCAGAAGAATGCGAACCTCGCAAAGCCCGAAGTGCGCGAAGCCTTCAAGTATCTGGTCGACTACAATGCACTCGGCTCGACGATCATCAAGGGCATCGGCGAAATCCACCAGAGCTTCCTGCCGAAGGGCGTGCTCGGTGCCCTCGACGAGAACCCCTACAAGCTCGATGTCGCCAAGGCGAAGGAACTGCTGGCCAAGGCCGGTCTCGCTGACGGCTTCACCGTGACCATGGACGTTCGCAACAACCAGCCGGTTACCGGCATTGCCGAATCCTTCCAGCAGACGCTCGGCCAGGCCGGCGTGAAGCTCGAAATCATCCCGGGCGACGGCAAGCAGACGCTGACGAAGTACCGTGCCCGTAACCACGACATGTATATCGGTCAGTGGGGCATGGACTATTTCGATCCGAACTCCAACGCCGAAACCTTCACCAGCAACCCTGACAATTCCGACGAAGGCAAGAACAAGACACTTGCCTGGCGTAACGCCTGGGACGTTCCGGAGCTGACGAAGAAGACCAAGGACGCCCTGCTCGAGCGTGACAGCGCCAAGCGTGCGGAGACCTACAAGGAGCTGCAGAAGACGGTGCTTGGCGAAAGCCCGTTCGTCATCATCTTCCAGCAGACCGAAGTCGCCGGCTACCGCGGCAACGTCAAGGGCCTGAAGCTCGGCCCGAGCTTCGACACCAACTTCGTCGCCGGTATCACAAAAGAATAAGCGGTCTCGAAGGAATAAACCGAAAGGATCGTTCCCTTGAGCATGAGCGGAACAGGGACCGTGGACGGGCGCAAACGCGCCCGTCCCGGCAAGATCGCGGCAGCCGTGCTGCGCTTTTTCATCGTTGTCGTCACGACCTATCTCGGCCTGCTGGCCGTCACCTTCTTCATCGGGCGGGTGGTCCCGATCGATCCGGTTCTGGCCGTTCTCGGCGACCGGGCGCCGACGCATGTCGTCGAAAGGACGCGTGAGGCGATGGGGCTGAACCTGCCCCTGTATCAACAATTCTTCATCTATGTGCGACAGGCGCTGACGGGCGACTTCGGCGTCTCGGTTCTGACGACCAATCCCGTCATGAACGACATTCGCCGCGTGTTTCCGGCGACCATGGAGCTTGCGACGCTCGGCACTCTGATCGGCGCCATCTTCGGCGTGCCGCTCGGTGTGCTTGCCGCCGTCAAGCGCGGCAGCATCGCCGACCAGATCGTCCGCGTCATCGGCCTTGTCGGCTATTCCGTGCCGATCTTCTGGCTGGCGCTGCTGTCGCTGCTCGTCTTCTACGCGCGGCTGAAATGGGTCGCCTATCCAGGCCGTATCGATATCGTCTTCGAATACACGTTCACGCCGATCACCGGTTTCTACCTGTTCGACGCGCTCTGGCAGCGGCAATGGGATGTGCTTTGGGACGTCTTCCGTCACATCATCCTGCCGGCGTCGCTGCTCGGTTATTTCTCGCTCGCCTATATCAGCCGCATGACGCGCAGCTTCATGCTCAACGAGCTGCAGCAGGAGTACATCGTCGCAGCGCGCGCCAAGGGCTTGTCCGAGACCCGGATCATCTGGGGACATGCGCTTCGAAACGCGGCGGTGCCGCTCGTGACCGTGATTGCGCTTTCCTATGCCGGACTGCTTGAAGGCTCGGTGCTGACGGAAACCGTCTTCGCCTGGCCGGGCCTTGGCCTCTACATCACCAACTCGCTGCAGAATGCCGACATGAACGCCGTCCTCGGTGGCACCATCGTCATCGGCTCGGTCTTCATCGGCATCAATCTCCTGTCCGACCTTCTCTACCGGACACTCGACCCGAGGACGCGCCAGCGATGAGCACCGTTACCCAGACACGTCCGATGACGCGCCGCGAGTGGTTGCTGTCCGATCGCCCGCAGTCGCGCACCCAGGCCCGCCTTGGCCGCGCCTACATGACCTGGCAGCGTTTTGCCGCCAATAAACTGGCCGTTCTCGGCCTTATCATCCTCTTGGCGCTGGTCTTCGTTGCAGCCTTCGCCGATTTCCTGGCACCGCATTCGCCCTATATCGGTGATCTCGCCAACGCCCGGTTGCTGCCGCCGGGGAGCCCCGGCTACCTGCTCGGAACGGATGATCTCGGCCGCGACATCCTCGCGCGGCTGATCCATGGCTCGCGCTTGACGCTTGCCGTCGTTTTGCTGGTTGCGGTCATTGCAGCGCCCGTCGGCCTGATCGTCGGCGCTGTCGCCGGTTATGCCGGCGGCTGGGTCGACGCCGTGCTGATGCGCATCACCGACATTTTCCTTGCCTTTCCGAAGCTGGTGCTGGCGCTCGCCTTCGTCGCAGCACTCGGGCCGGGCATCGAAAACGCCGTTCTTGCGATCGCCATCACCTCCTGGCCGCCCTATGCGCGCATCGCGCGCGCCGAAACGCTGACGGTGCGCAACTCCGACTATATCGCTGCCGTGCAGCTCATGGGGGCGTCGCCGATCCGCATCGTTTTCCGCCATGTGATGCCGATGTGCATGTCGTCGCTGATCGTGCGTGTCACGCTCGACATGGCCGGCATCATCCTGACGGCCGCGGGCCTGGGCTTCCTTGGTCTCGGCGCCCAGCCGCCGCTGCCGGAGTGGGGCGCGATGATTGCGTCTGGCCGCCGCTTCATCCTTGATCAGTGGTGGGTGGCAACCATGCCCGGCGTCGCGATCCTGATCGTCAGCCTCGGCTTCAATCTGCTCGGCGACGGCCTGCGCGATGCGCTCGATCCCCGGGAGAGCGGTCAATGAGTGCGCTTCTGACAGTCGAAAACCTCAAGGTCTCGTTCCCGACGCGCACCGGCCTCGTCGAGGCGGTGCGCGGCGTCTCCTTCACGCTCGGTCGCGAACGGCTCGGCATCGTCGGCGAAAGCGGCTCGGGCAAGTCGCAGACCGGTCGCGCGATCATGGGGCTTACGCCCGGCCACGCGCAGGTAACGGCAAACAGGCTGGCCTTCGACGGCATTGATCTCCTGTCCGCCTCGCCGAAAGTGCGAAGGGATCTCAGGGGTAAGCGCATTGCGATGATCCTGCAGGACCCGAAGTACTCGCTGAACCCGGTCATGAGCATCGGCCGGCAGATCGTCGAGACGCTGAAGCGCCACGAGAATGTCGGCCGCGCGGAAGCCCGGGAGAGGGCACTCGACATGCTCGTGGCGGTGCAGATCCGCGATCCGAAGCGCGTTTACGATCTTTATCCGCACGAAGTCTCGGGCGGTATGGGCCAGCGTGCGATGATCGCAATGATGCTGGTTGCTGGCCCCGAGCTGCTGATCGCCGACGAGCCGACCTCGGCGCTTGATGTCACGGTACAGCTCGAAGTGCTTGGTATCCTCGACAAGCTGGTGGCCGAGCGCGGCATGGGCCTGATCTTCGTCTCGCACGATCTGCGCCTGGTCTCGTCCTTCTGCGACCGGGTCATCGTCATGTATGCCGGCAAGATCGTCGAGGAGCTGGCGGCGTCCGAACTCGCCAATGCCAAGCATCCCTATACGCAAGGATTGCTGAACTGTATGCCGGCGATCGGCTCCAATCGTCATCCCCTGCCGGTTCTCGACCGCAAACCGGAGTGGGCTCAATGACATCAGCCGTTTCCGTATCCAACCTTTCCGTCACCTATGACGAGTTCAAGGCGTTGAACGACGTCAGCGTCGAGATTGCACCGGGCGAATCCTTCGGGCTTGTCGGCGAATCCGGATCGGGCAAGTCGACGCTGCTTCGGGCAATCGCCGGTCTTGCGCCGATGTCCGCGGGCGCCATCCGTGTCCACGACCGGGTGCTCAAAGGCGCCAAGCGCGACAAGGCCTTCTACCGCGCCGTGCAGATGGTGTTCCAGGATCCCTACGGCTCGCTGCACCCGCGCCAGACGATCGACCGGCAATTGCTGGAACCGCTGGCGATCCATGGCGTGGCCGATGGCGAGCGCCGCATTCTAAGGGCGCTCGACGAAGTCGGTCTCGGATCGGGATTCCGCTTCCGCTATCCGCATCAGCTTTCCGGCGGGCAGCGCCAGCGTATCGCCATTGCCCGGGCGCTGATCCTGGAGCCCTCAATCCTGCTCCTCGACGAGCCGACATCGGCGCTCGACGCTTCGGTGCAGGCGGAAGTCCTGAACCTCCTGGAGCAGGTCAGACGCGACCACAAGCTGACCTTCATCATGGTCAGCCACGATCTCGGCGTCGTCACCCATATGTGCGACCGGCTGGCGGTGATGCAGGGTGGACGCGTCGTCGAACGCCTGTCCTCCGCGGATCTCGTTGCCGGGAACATCGGCGAGGACTATACGCGCAGCCTGATGGTCGCAAGCAAGGGCTTCCAGCGCAAGGACGCCGCCGCGACGGCGTGACGGATGACGGCAAGCGGGATCGCTCCCGCTTGCCTGCCCCTCGTGAAATGTGCCGTGCCGACGGACGGCTCCTCAGGCGCTTTCCCGCCAGAAGGAGGTGGCGCCGGTGATCACCCTCTGAATGCGTCGCTGTTCGCGCCACTTTCGTCCCGTGTCCTTGATCACGGGACGCGCCTCCGGCGAGAAGATGTAGTTGCGACGTCGTCCAACATAGTCTTCCATCGCCGGGTTCACGCCGGAATAGAACTGCTTCTCCGGATCGCGCTCAGAAGACCTTGAGCTCCGGTATGGCGACGACGAAGCGGCCACCCCAGTCGCGGATCGCGGCATTGTCGGCGACGATTTCGGCCTTCAGGTTCCAAGGCAGAATGACGAGATAGTCGGGTCTTACGTCTTCGATCAGCGCCGGCGCATGCACCGGAATATGGGTTCCGGGCAAGAGCTTGCCTTGCTTCAGGTCATTACGATCGACCGCAAAGGCGATTTCGCTTGGCGACAGCCCGCAGACATTGAGGAAGGTGTTGCCTTTCGCGGCGGCGCCATAGGCGGCCACGGTCTTTCCCTCGGCCTTGGCGCTTGCCAGGAAGTTCGTAAAATCCTTGCACACGGCGGCGATGCGGTCGTCGAATGCCAAATAGGTTTCCATGCGCATCAGGCCGGCAAGCGCCTCTGTTGCCCGGATGGTTTCAAGTTGCAGCGTGGTCTCCCGCACGCCGGATGCCAGCTGGGCATAGACGCGCAGCGAGCCGCCATGCGTCGGCAATTCCTCGACGTCGAAGACCTTCAGGCCGCAACTTTCGAAGATGCGCTCGACGGCCGCCAGCGACAGATAGGAATAGTGTTCGTGGTAGATCGTATCGAACTGCACGCCCTCCATCAGGCGCAGAAAATGCGGGAATTCGAACGTCGCCACGCCATCGGGCTTCAAGAGAATGGCAAAGCCGCCCACGAAGTCGGCGATGTCAGGCACATGGGCGAGCACGTTGTTGGCGGCCGTCAGGTCGGCGCGGATGCCGCGCTTGACGAGTTCCGTCGCGGTCTCCCGCCCGAAGAAGGCGACCTCGGTCGGAACCTTGCGTTCCTCGGCGAGGCGCGCCGCATTGGCGGCAGGCTCGACGCCGAGCACTGGAATGCCCTTGCCGACGAAGTATTGCAGCAGATAGCCGTCGTTGGAGGCAATCTCGACGACCTGCGAGCCGCTGTTCAGCCCAAACCGTTCGGTCACGCTGTCGGCATAGCGGCGGGCATGTTCAAGCCAGCTGGTCGAAAACGAGGAGAGGTAGGCGTAACCGTCGGTGAAGATTTCGTCCGCTGGCACGTTCTCTGTCGTCTGCACCAGCAGGCATTCCGAGCAGACCATCGCTTTCAGCGGAAACGAGCGCTCACGGGCGATCGCCTCTTCGGTCGGCTCGAGAAACGAATTCGACCAGGGGGTCGAGCCCAAGTCGGCGACGACGGTCTTGAGCGGGGTCGAGCAGAAACGGCAATTGTGGGACATCGAAGTCTTTAGCCTCTCATGAATGCGTCGATTTGGCTGAGTGTCAGGTCACGGGCATCGGTGCCGCGGCGCCAGCCGTCATACCAGCGCGCGGCCCAGTCGATCGCCTCGTCCTGCGAAAGGCGGGCGCTCCAGGACAGCGTCCTCGCGGCGAGCGCCGGGTCGAGGCCGAGCGTCATCATCTCGCGCGGCTGCTGTTCGGATGAGGTGTCACGCCACTCGGTCGGCAGGCCCATGGCGGTCTGAATGGCCCTGGCCACGTCCTGGACGGGGATCTGCCGCTCGGTCGGGGAGGGGCCGAAGTTCAGGGCGCTGACGTTGGTTTCGCCGGCGTGAAGCGCTTCGGCAAAGACGAAGTAGCCATTGAGACAATCGAGCACGTGTTGCCACGGCCGCGTTGCCATCGGGCTGCGGATATCAAGGGTTTTGCCCGACTGCGCCGCGCGCACGATGTCGGGAACCAGTCGGTCAACCGAGAAATCTCCGCCGCCGAGCACGTTGCCGCCGCGCGCGGTTGCCATCTGGACACCGCGTTCGTGCAGGAACGAATCCCGCCAGGTCGAAACGACCAGTTCACAGGCCGCCTTCGAACCGGAATAGGGGTCGTGGCCGCCGAGTACTGCGTCTTCCGGAAAGTGCCTGCCGCTTTCGTCGTTGCGATAGACCTTGTCGGTGGTGACGACGACGATCGCCTTGAGAGCGGGCGCTGCACGTGCTGCGTCAAGCAGGCGCACCGTTCCCATGACGTTAATGTCGAAGGTTTCGGCCGGCGTCCGGTAACTCTCGCGCACCAGCGGCTGGGCCGCCATGTGGAGAATGATCTCCGGGTCGCACTGGCGGAAGGCCGCGGCAAGCGCATCGCCGCTGCGGATGTCGCAGAGATGTTCGCCTGCGGCTTCGCCCGATCCGAGCAGCGCATACAGGGAAGGTTCTGCTGCCGGTGGCAGGGCGTAACCGGTAACAAGGGCTCCCATCTGCGTGAGCCAGAGGCGGGCCCAGCTTCCCTTGAAGCCGGTATGGCCCGTCAACAGAACCCGCTTACCGGCCCAGAAGGACGGGTTTGCAAGCCGGCTCATGCCCAGACTTTCCAGGGTGCCGCGCCGCTTTGCCAGAGGTCTTCGAGCTGGTTCTTGTCGCGCAGCGTATCCATCGGCCGCCAGAAGCCCGCATGTTCGAAGGCCATCAGCTGGCCCTCTGCGGCCAGTCCTTCCAACGGCTCCGCTTCGAACGGCGTGTGATCGCCTTCGATGCGGTCAAGCACCGACCGGTTCAGGACGAAGAAGCCGCCATTGATGTGGCCGTTGTCGCCGGCCGGTTTCTCGATGAAGCTTCTCACGCGCCCGTCGCTGACGGCAAGGGCGCCATAACGACCCGGCGGGATGACGCTGGTCACCGTCGCCTGACGGCCATGATGGCGATGGAAATCGGTCAGCGCCTTGATGTTGATGTCGGCAACGCCGTCGCCGTAGGTGAGGCAGAACGTGTCGCCGAGATGATCGGCCACGCGCTTCAGACGTCCGCCGGTCATGCTGTCCGTGCCGGTGTCCACGAGCGTTACGCGCCAGGGCTCGGCCTTGTTCGAATGAAACAGCGTTTCCCCGGTCGCCATGCAATAGGTGACGTCGGAGGAGTGCAGCACGTAGTTGGCGAAGTATTCCTTGATCATGTAGCCGCGGTAGCCGAGGCAGATCACGAAATCCGAGAAGCCGTAGTGGCTGTAGATCTTCATGATGTGCCACAGGATCGGCCGCCCGCCGATTTCGATCATCGGTTTTGGCCGGAGATGGCTCTCCTCGGAGATGCGTGTGCCGTAGCCACCCGCGAGAATGACGATTTTCATGCGACCGCCTCGTGTTTGCGCCGACGCTGGCTCGGCGCATTTCAAAGTCCTAATATCCGAGTGACCTTGCGCGGAGGTGGTCTCCGTTTGGTCGAACTCAGGCGGCGAGGCAGCCGCGCAGGACCTCTACCACGCGGCCGATCTCGTCGGCCGTCATGTCGTGATAGCTCGGCAGATTGATCGCCCTTCCGGGAAGATCATAGGCGGTGGTGTTGGCCGCAACCTCCTCGAAGGGGGGCAGCGAGCTTAAGGGCCAGAAGAAGACGCGGGCGTCGATGTTTTCGGCCGAGAATGCCTCCTGAAGCGTCTCCCGCGTCACGCCGGTTTCCGGAGCGAAGACGACCGTCGGCATCCAGAAGCCGTTCTTCGTTCCCTCCGGCTCCGGGTTCATGGCGACGGCGTTCACGCCTGCGAGCTGCTCCCGATAGGCATAGAAAATCTCGCGCTTGCGCTCGACCAGTTCGCCGACGCGCTCGATCTGCGCCAGACCGACGGCAGCCTGCAGGTTCGACATCTTGTATTTGAAGCCGATTTCGTCAGGCCAGAACTGCTTTTTCTGTCCGCGGGCGCGGCCGTGATTGGAAAGCGTCAGGACCTTTTCATAAAGCGTGCTGTTGCTGGTGACGAACATGCCGCCTTCACCTGTCGTCACGGTCTTGGTGCCATGGAAGGAAAAGGCGCCGAAGGCACCGAGAGCGCCGGCCTTGCGGCCGCGCCATTCCGAGCCGAGTGCCTCGGCGGCGTCCTCGACGACCGGGATGTTGTGCCGCGCGCCGATTTCGAGCAGCTGGTCCATGTCGCAAAGGTTGCCGTAGATGTGGACGGCGATGATCGCCTTCGTCCTTGGCGTGATCGCAGCTTCGGCCTTTTCCGGGTCGATGCACCAGCTGTCGGCAAGAACGTCAACGAAAACCGGTCTTGCCCCGAGGTGAACGATCGGGGCGGCCGACGCCGTCCAGTTGGTGTCCGCCAGGATCACTTCGTCGCCCGGTCCGACCCCGAGAGCGGCAAGGCCCATATGCAGCGCGCCGGTGCAGCTCGATGTCGAGATCGCATGTGTGACGCCGAGATGCGCGGCAAACGCGGCCTCGAAGCGGTTGATGTAGTCGTAGCAGCGCTCCCCCCAGCCATTTGCCGCGGCGTCCGTTGCATAGGCGACTTCGCGTTCTGTGATCGAGGGCTTGGTGTAGAGAATGCGGGGTTTCATAGGGACGCCGTTCGTAAAGACTGGGACGTTGGTCGGAAGCCGCGAATGTTAGAGCGGGAGAGGCAAAGCACAGGGCTTCCTTCTCCCGCTACCGCTTGTTGTGATCGACCCGCGTCAGAGCCAGACGTGGTCGAGTCCCGCCCGTTGCAGCCACGGTTGTGCGGCGATGGCGGCGCGGGCCTTCAAAGGATTGAGGCCGATGAACAGGGCTTCGGCTTCCTCTGGCAGCTCCTCAGGCGAAAGAACGGGGATGCCGAAGTGCGTGGCGCCCTTCATGTTTTCGTTGCGATCCAGGAACGCCACGACATCGACGGCCTCGCCGATGCGACCATAGATCCAGCTTCCGTAGAAACCGGCGCCATAGATTGCGACCTTGCGCTTGGCGTAACGCTCGGCGCCATCGTTGAGCTTTTCGGATGCCTGGTCCCAGAAGGCGCAAATGTCGCGGGCCTCCTTGGCGGCGCCGGCTGCCGCAGCCGAGGGCGCGGACGCTTCTGCAAGCGCTTCCGCGCGCCTTGCCACGACGAAAAATGCACCGGGGAACGAAGCCTTGTCGATGACCTGCAACTGGAAGCCAGCGCTTGCCAGTGCTTGAGCAATCGACGCCTCACTGAAGTGGTTGAGGTGATCGACCACGGCCATGTCGCCCGGATTGCCGGCAACATCGGGGATCGAAAACAGGAACGTTCCGTCCGGCCGCAGAAGCTCGCGCACGTCGCGCATGAACGCGACCGGGTCTGCCACGTGCTCGATGACGAAGTGGCTCATGACAGCGTCGAAGGTCGCCCGCCAGGCTTCGGGCGCCGCGTAGACCGCTTGTGCTTGCTTGGGCACCCACCCCTGCCAGGCAGATACATAGTCGGAGCTGACGTCGAAGACGTGAGGCCTCAGGTCGCTGCGGGCCGCGGTCATCTTGCGCAGCGTAACAGCCTTGGCTGCACCGTAGTCGAGGATCGAGGCGCCCTCAGGCAGATCCAGCAACCGAAGCGCCAGTGCAGCCTGATGGTCGGTGCGGTAGGTAATCGTCCCATCACTCGCCACCGCGAAGATCTGGTCATGGTTCTCGCTGGTGAGCGAGATCCGGTAGCCCGTGTCGTAAAAGGCCTGGATATCGGGAATGTCGTCACTCTGGGCATGGCCGCAGGCTGCGCACACGAAGACGCGTGTCGGCACGTCGAGCAGCGTCATCATCGATGTCAGCGCCGGCGCCGGCACGTCGTAGGTCGGGGCACCAATGTGGTCGCCGCACACACGGCAGGTCGTCATGCCGGTTCTCCCTGCGGCGCGACCAGTTCCGGCAGAACCTCGGCGAACTTCACGCCTGCGGCGAACGAGCCCTTCCAGCCGATGCGGATACCGACCGGTTCGGCGAAGTTGAAGTAGCGGAACTGGATGCTCCAGCGTGGGGTCTGCGAGACGTTGTGACCGGATTGATGCAAGGTCAGGAAGTCCATAAGGATCAGGTCGCCGGGCTTGCTCAGCGGTGCGACATGCTTGTAGCGCGCCAGCCGCTCCTCGCCCCTGTGGAGATGCAGCGCATAGGCGCCGGTTTTTCCGGCGCCGGCGTCGTCCTCATAGACCGGCACGAGCCCTTCGGCTTGCGAACCTTCCGCAATCTGGACGGGACCCATGTCTGCGGTGACCGGCAGCAGTGGCGTCCAGAAGACGATGCCGTCGATGCTGCGCAATTGCGAGGGGAATTCCTGATGCCACTGCGCGCGGAACTTCTCTTCGCCGGGATTGTCGATACGCATGCCGTAGCCGCCGGCAGCGATGCCGGGGATGCTGCCGGGCCGAAGCGCCTTGAAGACCTCGTCGTTGGCGGCCGAGCTGACGAGCCGCATGAAGGCGGGGATCTGCTTGACCGCATCATAGACCTCGCCACCCCAGGAGCGGTTGACGGCGATCAGCTTGCGATAGGCGATCGTCATCGCTTCGTGCGCCGTGCCTGTCGGCGCGTCGACGCCATACTTCTTGCAGATCAGTTCGAGGGTCTGACGTATGCCTTCCTGGATCGGCGCAACCTCCGACTGGATGTCGTAGAAGCCGGGCACGACGTGGTAGCCCTTGGTTTCGAATTCCTGGCGCGCGCTTTCGGAAATGATGGTGCCGTTCTTCATGATACGCTTGCTTCCTCCTTCAGGAATTCCCGCCACGAAATAGTCTTCGGTAACAAATGCTTGCGCGCATCGGGACCGGTGCGTGCTATGAGGTCCAGGACGGAAACATAGGGTGTGAAGGTTTCGCGGGGCTGGGGCCACGGCGTGCAACTGTAGCTCATGTACTCGACGTGGACGCCGGCGGCTTCGAATGCCTGGTGATCGAGGTAGTTGGCCGCGCCGTGCCCGGTCAGGTAGCGCGTTCCTCCCGCCCGCAGCACCAGGTCGAGCACCCGCTGCCACGACGTTCCGTCGACCGACATTTCACTGGAGCGCTGGACAATGCGATTGGCGCCGATGCCCATGTAGCGGGCAGGGGCCTCGATGCTGGCGATCAGCAGATCGCAGACGGTTTCCGTGGCATAGACCTCGTCGAAGATCGCCAGCGCATCGTCGATATACGGGGCGCCGCTCAGAGATTGGCGCAGCAGCGAGCGATGGCTTGCCCGCCAGTTGTCGCCGGTGCCCGAAAGGTCGTGGATCTTGTGAAAGCTACCCTTGCCAGCAAGCGGTATCGTCATCCAGCTTCGGTCGTTGCCGTTCAGGAGCTGAATGCGGTTGGTAAAGCTGCCTTTGGAAAACTGCGCGTCGTCCAGGTAGATATAGCCGTCGGCGAGCATCAGTTGCTCGAAGAAGCCCGGCCAGGGGAAGAGCATCGGCTGGGAGATGACGACGGCTGTCATGTCAGGCCTCACCCAGCAGGAGCTCGAGCAGCGCGACATCGTGGTGCTGCCCGCCGGCGTCAGCGAAGTGTTTCTCCATCTTGCCGACGACGCGGTATCCGAGCGACAGATGAAGCTTCATGGAGAGGTCGTTATCCACCCTGATCTCGGCGAGAAGCTTGCGCAGGCCAAGCTTTTCCCGGCCGAGCGCGATCAACTGGCGGAGCGCCGAGCGGCCGAGCCCGCGCCCACGCGCGTGTGCGGCAAGTACGATGCCGCCATAGCCGGTTGCGTTCCTGCGGTGAATCTGGGTCACCTGAACATAGCCAACCGCCTTTGCGGTCGCCGTGTCCTCTATCGCAAGAAAGGTTTCACAAGGCTGGTTCTTTCTTCGCTCCACCCAAGCCGTAAGGTCGGCATCAGTCGTTCCGTCAGGCACGGTCAACAACAGCGATTGCAGGTCCCGATCACGGCGCAGTGCAAACAGAAGAGGAAGATCGCTATCGGAAAGGGCACGCAGGCGAGCGTCGTCCTTTGGCGTGACGGCGATGTTCCCGGTTTCTACTTGCGCACGCACTTCAGATAACCTCCAGGGGAGCTGGAAAGCACCAGTTTGCCGTTGAGCACAGGGTCGGTTTCGAAGTGATCCGTTTCCTTGAGATAGGCATTGAGCGCGGCATAGGGCTCGTCGCCCGGATGCCAGACCTTCGAGCGTTTGGTCGGCGTCTGCGATGCGTCTCCCCAGCCGAGCAACGTATCGGCAACGACGATATACTGCCCTTCTGTGACGAGCGGGCCGTAGGTGCGCAGCTCGTCAAGCACGTGGTCGCGGCTGTGGTCGCTGTCGAGCACCACCATGACCGAAGCGCCTTCGGGGATCTCGGCCTTCACCTTCGCCATCGTTTCAGCCGATGTCGAGGGGCCCTCGATCAGCGTGATGCGCGAGGACATCGGATGCTTTTCGATGGAGTCGCGGTTGTGGGCGCGGATGTCGATGTCGACGCCGATGACCTTGCCCTTGCCGATCAGTTGCAGCATCGCGGCCATGAAGATCACGGAGCCGCCACGCGCCACGCCCGTCTCGATGATGATATCAGGCTTGGTGTTCCAGATGACTTCCTGGGTCGCCATGACATCGGCAGGCATCTGGATGATCGGCACGCCCATGAAGGACCAGAGATAGGAGTAGTCGTACTTGTCGAGCGTTACCAAGGTTTCGTGCGCTTGCTGGAAAGCGGCTTGATCCCTGCCGAGCGCAAGCGCCATTTCCGTCTTGTGGGCTTCGAATGCGAGACGATCGTCTGCTACTGTCATTGCTGCCTGACACCCTATCTTGATGCAATCTACGGATGCGCCATCGGTTGCGAATCGCGATCCACGGCGGTTTCACCGATTCGTAACGCTTTCCTGTGAACGCTTTCATGTCGGCAATTGCAAATACGGTCAAGGCCGGTTTCTTAAGGGCGAAAAGACGGGTAGATCTTGGTTCTGGCGGAAGGTTCCATGTCGCGATTCGATCGAATTTCTACACCTATAGCGGGTCTTACCGTTGTCGAGCGGCAACGCAGGGGCGACGATCGCGGCTTCTTTTCGCGCTTCTTCTGTCGTGACGCGCTTGCCGATTTCGGCGTGGGCGGCACGGTTGCGCAGATCAATCACACGATGACGCAGGCGGCGGGCACGATCCGCGGTCTGCACTTCCAGCGCGCGCCACACGACGAGGCCAAGTTCGTCTCGTGTTTGGCCGGCGCCGTTTTCGATGTGGCGGTCGACATGCGGCCGGGATCCCCGACCTATCTGCACTGGCATGGCGAGGTGCTGAGCGCACGGAACGGTCGCTCGATGATGATCCCCGGCGGTTTTGCCCACGGATTTCAAACGCTCGCAGACGATTGCGAGCTGATCTATCTGCACGACAAGCCCTATGCACCCGAGGCCGAGGGCGGGCTCAACCCGCTCGATCCGAGACTTGCCATCGCCTGGCCGTTGCCGGTCGCGCAGATGTCGGCGCGTGACCAGGCCCTGCCCGTGCTGCCGATGGCGAGCTGACTGCCTTTGTCCATCGTTGACTTCACGATGGATGGGAGGAGAATGAAATCTCCGCGCCACCACGACAGAAGGGGTGTCGACGATGACGATCGCCAGAAAACTTCAAGACTATATCGATGGTGCGGGGGTCGCCTACGACACCGTTGACCACCACCGCACGGCCACCACCAGTCAGACCGCAAGGGCAGCACACGTGCCCGGCAGCAGGCTTGCCAAATCCGTGGTCGTCCACCACGAGATGGGCTACGTGCTCGCCGTGGTTCCGAGCACGCATCGGGTTGAGCTTTCCACCTTACAGGACGTGATGGACCGCCGCCTCGGGCTCGCTTCGGAAGAGGAGGTTTGCTCGCTCTTTGCCGATTGCGATATCGGCGCGGTGCCGCCCGTTGGATCGGCCTATGACGTGCCAGTGCTGCTGGATGAAAGCCTGGGCGAGGTGAACGACGTCTATTTCGAGGGCGGCGACCACAGGACGCTGGTGCACATGAGCGGACCGAACTTCCGCAATCTGATGAAGGATGCGCGCGTCGCCCGCTTCAGCCATCCGGCGTGAGGATCGGGTTGATCGGTTCCTCCACCACCGCTGGTTTTCCCGGCGGAGGCGGCGCATGTCGCTGTGTGAAGGGCTGGCCGTCAACCAGTGGTCGACTGGCGCTCTGGCTGGAATGCGCCGGCGAGACCTTGCCAAAGTCCGGACTTGGCGGCACCATCGCCTGGACAGACATCGATCTGTCGGGTTGGGGGAGGCGATAATGACGCCGAGGACTTTGACCAGAATTCTCGCAGTCCTTTTGGTTGCAAGCGCCGCACCGGCACTTTGCGCTCAAGCTCTGGCGCAGAACAGTATTTTCGACCAGTTTCCGATTGTGGTGGCTTGCGAGTACAAGGGCACGCACCACGCGTTCTATCTGTCGAAGGTGACAGCGGACGGCACGGCGACCTACATGGCGTCGGACAATTTTGCCGGTACCATCACGCTGACGGGGGAAGCGAAGGCGGTCGGTGCCGAAGAGGGCGGAACCTGCCTTGGAAAGACGATCGAGGAATTGAGGGCGTCCGGCCAGGCGCGGGACATCAGGGCCAACTAGCTGCCTCAGCTCGGCTCCGGCGTGGGCTTCATCCATCTGAGAACTGCTGTCTCGGCCTTGGGTCGGCGGCCATCGCCGGTTTCCGGCAGACCCTGAGCCCGATGGAGTACCGCTTTGCGTTGAAGCTGGGCTCGCTCGCAATCGTCTGCGCGTTAGGAATGCGGGGGCGTTTATCGGATTGGAATCAAGATATAAATTGCGATTATACCGATACTTGGAAATAGCTGTCGTGGCCTTCCTTTCCGCGGTTGAGAACAGCTCATCTATTCAGGTGATATTTCGTTGGAAAGAATGCAAAACCTCCTGAAATAAGGTGGTTTCGGACAGGACGATCCTTGCGCGTCAGCCGTTCGCAGAAACGAAACCGCATAATTTTCTGTTGTAGCAATCAAAAAATCTGATTTACTGCCACCCGCTGCTTGGCTTTGAGGGGATATTGCCGATGGAGTTCACCCGCAGGGATATTATGCTTGGTGGTTTGGCGCTGCTTAGCGCCGGCGCGGTTCACAAACCCGCATCTGCTGCGGCGACGTCCTATTTTTCCGGCCCTGCCGTCGACAATGGCGTGACCTACCGCAGCACGAATTTCGCCAAGATCGATCGGAAATGGCAGCGCCAGGTCGTCAAGTATTTCAGCAGCGAGCCAATCGGCACTGTCGTTGTCGATACCAGGCACCATTTTCTCTACCTGATCATGGAGAACAAGACGGCTATCCGCTATGGCGTCGGTGTCGGGCGCGACGGCTTCAAGTGGTATGGCCGCGCCACGATCGACCGGAAATCGCTCTGGCCGCGCTGGACGCCGCCGCCGGAAATGCGCGAGCGCCATCCCGAACTGCCCGAATTCGTCGACGGCGGTTCGCCGAAGAACCCGCTCGGCCCGCGCGCTATGTATCTGCTTCGTGATGGCGTCGATACCGGCTATCGCTTCCACGGCACGCTCGAACCCGGCAGCATCGGCAAGGATGCCTCGAGCGGCTGCATCCGCATGTTCAACGAAGATGCGATCGATCTTTATCAGCGTTGCCCCATCGGTACCGCCGTGCAAGTCCTGCCGCACATCGCCGAAAAGGCCCCCGAGGTCAGCCAAGCAACCCCGGTCGCAACCCCGGTCGAATGAGGAATATCACCCTGATGCCCGCTATGCCCGGATATACGAGGCTGCTGTCTGTTGCGGCCATTCTGCTGACGCTGACTGCCTGCAACACCACCGAGATTGCTGCGGTCGAAGAGCCGGCTGTGGTGCCGATGACCGGAAAAACCGACGATCCGGCGCCCGGCTTCGAAACCGTATCTGCCGGCACCGAAGAAGACTTCATCCTCAATGTCGGCCGCCGGACCTACTTCACGCAGGATTCGTCCGCGCTCGATTCCGTTGCCAAGGCAACGCTCGACAAGCAGGCGATCTGGCTCAACAGCAACCCGCGCTGGCTGGTGAAGCTGCAAGGATTTTCCGACGACAGCGGCTCCGGTTCCAAGATGGAAACGCTGTCGCAGAAGCGCGCCGACGCGGTGTTGGCCTATCTCGTCTCGAAGGGCGTGGACGCGAACCGCATGTGGGCCAAGGGCTACGGCAACGACCGCGAGGTCCGCGACTGCACCGAGCGCTCCTGTAAGGTGCAGAACCGCCGCGTCGTTTCCAATTTGAGGACGGAACGCGACGCGCTCTGAATGCGGGGGTGTCTGTTCGCCGATTTGCGCGGGGGCGGAATGCCGCGATTCATTCGGGCAGCCCGCTCTTTCGCAATGCGTCGGCGAGCGCTTTCGTGGACGACGGTCCCCCTTCGAACACACCGACCGTAAAGCCCGGTGCGACCTCCAGCAGCCGCTGCACCGTGGCATGTGCCGCGGTAAGGTTGCCGAGATTGACTTGGCTTATCGCCAGATAGGCATAGGACACGCTGAAGTGCGGGTTGGACTGGATTGCCAGCGTCGAATAGGCGGCGGCCTCGGTGAAGCGGCTGCTGAACAAATTGACGATCGCAAGCGCACAATAGGGGTGATAGTTCAAAGGATCGAAGGGGCTCAGCCGCAGCGCCTTGTGAGCGTGCTCAACCGCCCGTTCGCACTGTGCGCCGTGGGCGTTTGCGAGCGCGCTGAATCCGAGCGCCAGCGCCGAATTGCAGTCCAGTCTTAGCGCCCTTTCGAGCACCCCGATCGCTCCTTCATAGTCACGCGTGATATTGGCGTGGACGAAAGCCGCGATGCTCAATGCCTGCGCATCATTCGCGCCGATTCTCAACGCAATATCGACATGCTCCAGCGCCGCGGCCCTGTCCTCGGGACGGAAACCGCCGCGGAAGAAGCGCTGTTCATGACCCCATGCTGCATAGCCGTGCGCCGCGACGTAGTTTGGGTCGAGCCTCAGCGCTTCGCCCAGCAGACGCAGGGCCTCGTCGGTATCGGCGGGAGTGTTCGCGTGCACATGTGGCATGGCGCGAAGATACAGATCATAGGCATTGAGATTGCCGGGTCGCTTGCGGCGCGCCCGGTCGATCTCGGCACGTCGCAGCGAGGGCTCGATCGCGCCGACGATGGTCTCTGTCAGACTATCCTGCAGATCGAAAACGTCCTCGACCGCGCCCTCGAACTTGTCGGCCCAAAGATGGGTCGCGGAGGCGGCCTCGATCAGCTGTCCCGTGATGCGCAACCGATTTGCGGCCTTGCGGACACTTCCCTCTAGCACGTAGCGGACGCCGAGTTCCTTGGCGACCTGGCGTAGATCCACATTCGTGTGTTTGTAAGCGAAAGTGGAATTCTTGGCGATGACGAAAAAGCCTGAGACCTTCGACAGACTGGTGATCAGATCTTCGACCAGTCCTTCAGCGAAATAGTCCTGTTCCGGGTCATCGCTCGTGTTGGCGAACGGCAACACAGCGATCGACGGGAATTCCTTGTATTACCGCGGGAAGGTTCGCATGGCGTTTTCGGCCCGGCTAAGCCGTTTTCCCGCACGGCTTGAAGCGCTCGCTGTTCGCGCGAGTGAGGAATTTTTTATATTAATCAATTATTCAGGCGTTTTTATAAACTCAGGATTGCTGAGCCGGCGTAAATGGGAATGCTCCGTAAGCGGTCTGGCGCTCGGCAGAAAAGAAAGACCGTGCAGCGAAACTCGTGAGTGTTGCCCGGGGGTCGGTGCCCAGGGTTCACCACCCGAACATTTGTGAAATACGAGAAGGGAAACAGCAGTGCAACAAGCGCTTCAAACATTGAAATATTGGTTTGATGTGGAGGCGCTCACGACCCCAAATGCCGAAGAGGATAATGACAGGGGGGCGGATCACTTCGTCACCTACGTCAGAGACGCTACGCTTCCTTGGGAGCCACGATTTCGACAACCCCAGCGGCCCCACAAGCACTTCGTTCGCTTCGGGATCGTTCCGAGGACATCGTATGAACAGGAACTCCTCACCGCGTTGGAAACAGCGTCAGCACCGGACTATGATTCCGGCGGACAAAAGGACAAGAAGGCCTACACCTTCTTGGGTGTCTTCGAAGTTGACGCCAAGGGATATGCTCAGGTTGGCACCCTGCAGATGTCGGCTTTCGCGGTCGCGTTTTCTCGCCTGAAGAACAGCGGGCAGTTGGAGTTTCGCACCTACCACGAAACGCTCACCGAATATTTTGACAAGGAAGCTCAGCGATTGGCTGCCGAGCCGATTTCCGTCGATGGGGCATTTATCGACAGGTTGGCGGGAAAGGCGATATCGTTGCTGAACTGGACACCTGCCGGCATGAAAGACGGGCCAAGCGTCATCGTCGTCAGCAAGGCGGTTATCGGTGAGGATAGGAGAGCGAGAAACCCGCAGATCGATCCAGTGAACGGGTTCTTCCTGGAAGAGATCGATGCGGTGATCAGCGGTATCCGCAATAAGGAGCCAACCGGTCTGGTGGTCCCTTATCTGGCCGAGCCGAGCGACAGTGGCCGGATTGACTGCACCAAAATCGAGTCCATAGACGCGAAACTCTCCCTGGATCTGCTTCCCGATGGTCGCTGGCCGGCCCAATTCCCGCTGACGCTGATGCAGCAGGTCGCGGTGAACGAAGGTTTGCGGACGCTGCGGCCCGGCGGAATGTTCTCTCTCAACGGGCCGCCGGGAACCGGAAAAACGACGTTGCTGATGGATGTCGTGGCCGCGGTAATTGTCGAGCGCGCGAAAATTCTCGCCAGCTACTCGAATCCAAGGGATGCTTTCGAACGACGATGGCAGGTTCAATATCAGGGCAAGAAGCCGGCCAACGTCTATGCTCTCGACGGTCGACTGCATGACTTCACGATGGTGGTTGCCAGCGCCAACAACGGCGCGGTCGAGAACGTCACGCGTGAGTTTCCCAACGGTACCAAAGTCGCTCCTCGGTACCGCGACAGGGCCAACTATTTCTCACCGACGGCAACCGCCTTATTGAATACGGTCACAGAAGGCGATGACGATGACGCTGTTGAAGAACAGGATGAGGTCAAGGCTTGGGGATTGATTTCAGCTGTCCTCGGCAAGATGGCGAATAGGACCAGCTTTGCCAACGTCCTGAACGCAAAAACAAGCGACGGAGCACGCAGTCCAGCGAACATATTTCGTCAGTTGGACGAGGAGGCGGGAACTGTCGACTGGAGTACGGCCCGAAGGGAATTCACTGACTCCCTCGCGCTGGTTTCCCGTCTCAAAGACGCGATTGCGAATTTCGAGTCCGTATCGAGCTCTCTCCCCGATCTGCGAAAAGCCGCAGCGTATTGGGCAGAAGAATTAAAGACGCGTCATGAGGCCGCGGAGGTCGCGAAAGCAGCCGGCATGGCAGCCGCCTCTGCACTTGCAGACTGCGAAGAGGAGTTTCGTTCCGCCGATAAAGGAGCCGACTTACGGCGGCCTGGCGGGGTGATGTACATTTTGGCGCTTCTCCCTTCGACACTGAAAATCTCCAGATCTGCCAGAAATCGGATTGCCTTGTTCGAGGCTGCGATCGAACACCGAACACAGTGCGAGGCCGCACGAAACAGCGCCCGCACCGCCGCGAGGCAATCTGAGCAGCTCCTGAAAGCCAAGGCCGGCGCCGTGAGCGAAGCTCAACAAAAACATGAGTCCGCGAAACAATCACTCGCAACACAGAACACTCAGCTCGAGACCCTGAGGGGCAAGTTGACCGGTCTCGTTAGCTTTAACGACCTCACCTCCGCTTCGGAACATGACCGTCAGCAGATGTTGCCGCGCATGTGCGATGCTCTCAATGACGCCCGCGCAATGGTGTTCGTCAAGGCAATGGCTCTACATCGCGCATTTGTTTTCGGCGCGGGAAATGCCTTCTCCGGAAATCTGAAGCGAGCCCTTGGCATGCTGACAGGGGACAGGAACCTGGCCCCTATCATTAACGCCGCCGGCAGGGATCTTTGGACGACCTTGTCGCTGCTGGTACCGGTGGTGTCGACCACGTTCGCATCATTTGCACGTTGCTTCGCGCATATGCCCCGTGGCGGGATCGGATGGTTGTTTGTAGACGAAGCTGGTCAGGCCGTACCCCAACACGCGGTCGGGGCGCTGGCGCGGGCAAAAAGGGCCCTTATCGTTGGGGATCCGCTGCAAGTGGAGCCTGTCATTACGCTCGACAAGAACGTTGATGCGAAACTTCTGGAGCGTCACGGCGCCCGTGTCAGGCACCAGTCGACTGCAACGTCTCTGCAGGTGATTGCCGATCAGAACAATAAGTTCGGCACATACCTCGATTCCCATACGGGAGAGCGGGTGTGGGTTGGTTCCCCGCTGAAGGTGCATCGACGCTGCGTCGAGCCGATGTTCTCCATATCCAACAAGATTGCCTACAACAAAACGATGGTTCTCGGGCGAGGCAAGTCCGAGGAGGAGGTAAGGCTAACCGAAGGCGATGCCAAGAACGCGCGAGCTCCCAGCCCATTGTTCGGCCCAAGCTCCTGGATTGACGTTCAGGGGACGGAAGGATGCGAAAAACACTATATTCCAGCTCAAGCGGATATCGCCCTCGGACTGGTGAAGACCTACTTGGCCAACGGGTGGGTCAATGAAAAGACGGGCATGCCAAACCTGTTTGTCATTTCGCCGTTCAAGACCGCGGCCTCGGGCATGCGGACAGATCTGAAGCGGACGCGAAGGGAGTGGGCATCCCATATCCCGACGAAAGAGTTTGACAAGTGGGTTAAACGGTCGGTCGGAACCGTACATACATTCCAGGGGAAAGAGGCTGAAAGTGTCATCTTCCTGCTGGGGGGATCAACGTTCAACGCCGTACGATGGGCGGCTTCCACCCCGAACATTTTCAACGTTGGCGTCACTCGAGCTCAGCGGCGTCTATACGTTGTCGGCGATTGGAACGAATGGATGAAATGCCCGCTGGTTAAAGGCACCATGAACATCGAAGGATGGAGAGTCTCCCGTGATGTTGCCCTTGACCGCATAAACTCCTCGCTCAAAACAATCGCCTGAGGGAAAGGCTAGCGGAATTCATCTGAGTTTCGCTAGCTAGGCGCGCAATCGGTCAAGGCGTCATTTCGACTCGAGACGGAATCGATCGCCGCATGTTTCAAGTATTTTTTCGACGCGCTACGATCGTCTGCGAACCCCGCAACAATGTTGTTGCTCGTGCACCAGATGTGGCTCTTTTGATTGTCTCCATCGCCTCTTTCTGTGAGAAGCTCGTCAGAGCGAAAATTTCGGCTGTTTACGGTTCTTTAACCATAAAACTCCATCGAGTCCTTTGATTGGCCGAGTCCTCGGAAAAAGCGCCGCCGCCAGGCTACTACGGTCGATGGACGCTCGAAATCCGCCTGCTTCTTCTCAGACCAGCATCGACTGCTGGGCCGAGATGCCCGCCGTCGCTCCCTGCGATATTGCCGTGGTGACCGAGGCCATGGCTGGATTTGCAAGATCGCCGGCAGCATAGATGCCGGGCATGCTGGTTTCGCGGCGTTCGTCTACCTTGAGTGCGATGCCGAAGGGCGTATTGACCGTGGCGAGGCCCAGTGGGTCATGAAGGCTCGCGGACGGCTTGTTGCGCGGATGTGCGAACAGGATGTCAACCGCGGCACTGCGGCCGCTCTCAAGATTGACAGTAGTAATTTGGCCCCGGTGATGTGCGATCTCAACGACCCGGCCTTCGACGACACTTATGTTGCGTCGATCCAGATCGGCGCGAATCTCGGGTGAAATATCGTGACCATCGGCGAATACCGTCAACGTTTCGGTCCAGTCGTGGTACAGCCTGACATAATTGTGCGACGGCGGGCCGGACCAGACGAGGCCCCAATGCTGGTCGGCGACTTCAAAGCCATCGCAATAGGGGCAGGGCACGATGGATGTGCCCCAGCTTTCGGCAAAGCCCGGCACATCAGGCATCTGGTCGGCAACGCCATAGCTCAGTATCAGGCGACGCGCGCCGAGGCTTTCGCCATCGCCAGTGAGGACGGAGAAATCGTCGATGACGCCGGAGATCCTGTCGGCCCGAGCGTTCACTAGCTTGACCGTGGAATAACGCGCCAGTTGCTGCCGCGCCGTGGCCAGGATGTCCAGCGGTGGCTTGTGATCGTGGCCGAGCAGACCATGCGAATGGCGGGCGAAACGATTGCGCGGCACCCCGGTATCGAGAACGGTGACCTTGCGACGGGCACGCCCGAGCTGCAGGGCGGCGGCTAGGCCAGCAAAGCTGCCGCCGATGATTATGACGTCATCCATGGTGATGGGCTCCGTGTTGTGGATGGAGGTGGTGAGGCTGGGCCTGGCGCGCAATAACGTTCAGTGACGCGCATTCGATATCGCTGTGCGTCGAATGGAAACCTGAGTTGACGGACACGATGAAATCCACGCTTGGAACTTATGTAACTCCGTAGTATCGTAATTCAGCAATAACGATACTGTCAAGGATCTTAATTATCGTGCCCGAAGAAAACGTCCGCGCACGGCGCGGCCGGCCCGCCAACCAGGCGCTTGGCCAAACGATTGTCGACGCCGCCGGCGAACTTTTTGCGGAATTGGGTTTTCAAGCGACGACATTGGAGAAGGTCGCCCAGCGAGCGAAGATATCCAAGCTCAGCATCTATCGCCACTTCGAGAACAAGGAAGCGCTGTTCGGCGCGGCGTTTTCGGCTCGCTGCCAGCAGCTAATACCGCAGGCCCTTTTTGAGGGTGTCGACGGTTCGGCCGAAGAGCAACTCATGGCGGTGGGATCGTCGCTGCTTCGCACGCTGCTGCGCCCGGACGTGCGCGGGGTCGAAGCCATGGTCATGGCCGACGTCACGAGCCAGATGTCGTTGAGCAAGCTCCATTACGAAGCCGGGCCTGCCCATATCATTGCCCAAGTCGAGGCCCTGTTGCGCCAGTTGCACTCGAAGGCACTTCTAAACGTGCCTGATCCTCTCCAGTCTGCCCGCTTGTTCGCCGCCCTTTTCAAAGGCTCCGATCTGCTGCTCATCGCACGCTTCGATGAGGCAAAAGCCCAGGACGACAACGAGATCCAATCCTATTGCCGATCGGCCGTCGCCATGTTCATCGCGGCGCACGGTCGAACCGATCACCCGCGGGGATAGCTCGCTTGAAGATCAGAGCAGGGATCATGCCATGACAGAGAATGATGTTTATCAGGTATCCGACTGGAAAGGTCAGGGCGGGGAGCGCTGGGTCGCCTACCAGGCCCGGCTCGATGCGATGGTGGCGGTGTTTGGCGAGGCCGCGATCGAGGCCGCCGCGCCCGTCGCGGGTGAACGCGTGCTGGACATCGGTTGCGGCGCGGGGGCATCTAGTCGAGACTTGGCCAACCGTGTCGGCGCGGGCGGCCAAGTCGTCGGCATGGACATATCCGAGCCGCTGATCGACAAAGCGCGCGCGCTAGCGCCGCAGCATTCGGCCGCCTCGTTCCAGGTGGCCGATGCCAGCAGCGCCGAGCTTCCGCCGGAGGCGTTCGACATTCTGTTCTCGCGTTTCGGGGTGATGTTCTTTGACAATCCCACAGCGGCGTTCACTCACATGCGCCGCGCCCTCCGTCCGGGCGGACGGGTCGCTTTCGTCTGCTGGCGCAGCATAGCCGAGAACGACTGGGTGAGCCTGCCGATGGGCGCGATGAAAGGAATCATCCCGCCGATGACGCCGCCCAATCCGGAAGCGCCCGGCCCGTTCTCGTTCGGCGACCAGGGGCGTGTGGCGCGTATTCTAACGGCGGCGGGCCTCACCGATGTCGCTATCACGCCCTTCGATGCATCCATCCCGTTCGGCAAGGGGGAGACGCGGGATGCGGCGCTCGACGACGCAGTGAAGATGACACTCGAGGTCGGCCTGCTGGCTCGCTCTCTCGTTGATCAGCCCGACGATATCCGCGTCCGCGCCGCGGTTGCGGTTCGCACCGTCTTCGCGGGGTTCACTCGCGAGCGATCAGTGATGATCGACGGCGCGGCGTGGATCGTCACCGGCCGCAATCCGGCAAGCTGAGCGGGATTGATACGACGACCACTGCTGCGAGGACTGGCGCAAACTGGAAACCCAGCTTTGGCATCATGCCCACCGAGAGCAGAGACCGTAATATGGGGTCTGATTGATGAGGATGCGTATGGATCCGCACTTATTGTGTCACAGTCCGCGCTTAGTGGCATCTAGTCCGCGATTATGTGGCGATCAGGATGAATTTATTGGCGCACCCGACAGGATTCGAACCTGTGACCTTTGGAATCGGAATCCAACACTCTATCCAGCTGAGCTACGGGTGCATCCGTTGGCGGCAGGGCCGCCGAAGCAGGCTGTGAGCGGTTCTTAGCCTAGCTTGCGTGTCGCTTCAATGGTCAATTGCAAGAGATTGTGGTAGAAACGTCTATCCTTCGCTGCGCTGTGGTCGCGGCGCATCGCTTCGGGCAAACGACGCGTCGGGCGGGCACGCAACTGCCTCAGGCGGTATAACCCGCTTGGTGTAGCTAGAATTGGTCAGGCGAACTTCCTTGCGACGAAGGATGGCGCACTATAAATTCTATATTATAGAAAATACTAATTTAGATTGTCCGATGCTCCGATTACGTTTTTTGGCGAGGGGGCAGTTTTTTGGCCATTCGAGACCTCACGACCGGTGAACCGGCATTGGAGAGGCTGCGCTCCGATCCCGCGTTGATGCTTCTTCTCGTCCTGTCTGCAGCGCTCTTTGTGCTGAACACCTGGAACGGCATCGGCATATTGCCCGATTCGACGCGCTACATGCAGATTGTCAGCACGCCCTATGACGCGCCGCTCTATGCGTGGCTGTTGGGTGCCGGGGGATCCCTCGGACTTGAGCTTGAGCACGTCGCGCTGGGCGCTGCGTTTCTGCTCTATCTTCTCAATACCTTTCTCGTTTTTTCCCTGTTCAAGACGGCGCTGCCGGATCAGCCGTTCTTCTCAACGGTCGGAACGCTGCTGATCATCGTCAACCCGACATTTCTCTGGACGAGCACCATTGCGATGTCAGAGGCGCTCTTCCTCGCGCTGTCATTTCTCGCCATCGGCTTTTTCATTCGCTACCTGCGGGGGCAGGGGCGGGGATCCTTGCTTGCGTCGTCGGCCTGCATTGGGCTTGCCATGCTCGCCCGCTTTGTGGCGCCGCCGATCGGTGCCGCCTTCGCGACCATCGCGCTCTTTTACAATTCGGCCCGTTCCGTCCGTCAGAGGCTCGTCGACGTTGTCCTGCTCTTCATTGGCAGTGCCGGTATCTTTCTTGCCTGGGTCATCGTCAGCAAGCTCCTTGTCGGCCGGGCCGTTGGGCGTGAGCTCTGGTTCTACGGCAACGCCGACGCGGAGCGCTGGCTGGCCGGCCTTTCGCTGCTGGCGAGCTTCCTATTGCCCAGCCAGGTACCGCAGGTCATCCGCATTCCGGTGCTGCTTCTGACGCTTGCCGTCGCAACTGTGGTCCTGGTGCAGACCCTGACGCGGAACTGGCCCGAGCGCCGGCCCGACGATCGTGATCTGCTTGTGCTTATCTTCGGCCTGTTCGGCTTTTTCTACTTGCTGTTCGTCGTGCTCGCCGTGCACGTCGAGGCGAACCTGCAGCTCAATTCGCGTTACTCGCTTCCCTTCTACGTCAGCATCGTCTTCGTTGTGGTGATCGCAGCGGCCGACTACTGCGGCCGGCGGGTTGCTTTGCCGATCGCCCGGCGCTCGGTCGCCCTCATCCTGCTTTGCCTTCTCGCCATCCACGGTCTGCGCAGTGCTGCGCAGACTGCTGAAGCCTTCCGGGAAGGCGTCGGCTTTCAAAGCACGGCGTGGAAGTCGTCACCGATCGTCGGCGCCGTGCGCGCGCTGCCGGCAGACGCGGTCATCTTCACCAATGCCTGCGACCCGCTCAACTTTCTGACGCGCCGGTCGACGGACTGGATCCCCTCTTACAGCGAGAGGCGCACTGGCCTCGAAAGTGACGCAGGTCCCCTTAACGCGCAGCTCGAGCGATTTCGCAAGGACCTGGCAAACAGGAATGCCTATGTCGTTTTCGTCGATGCGATCGACTGGCGATTTTACCTGGTGACGGAAAAGGAGCTCGTCCAGCTCGCCAAGCTGAAGCTGGTGCGCTCCGAAAGCGACGGCCGCATCTACCAGGCGGAAAAATAAGCGCGCGCTTGGAGCGCGAAGACAGGAGCGGGTGATCTGCAGCCGAGGAGAGGGACATGCCTGCGAACCAGGAAAATACGACCGGTGTCGAGACGCTAGGCGGCCAGCCGCAAGGACAGATGGCCGATTACCTGTCGCTTGCCCGATTCGACCACGTCACCAAACATGTTTTCATCCTGCCGGGGCTGATCCTCGCCTGCGCGCTCAGCACGCCGGACCTCACCGCCCTGGTCGTCAATATTCCCGTGGGCCTGCTCAGCGCGGTGTGCATCGCGTCGGCCAATTATGTCATCAACGAATGGCTGGACCGGGAGCGGGACGCGGCCCATCCGACCAAGTCGAAGCGCCGCGCGGTCGTCGTTGAGATGCAGCCGCGTATCGTCTACGGCGAGTATCTGCTTCTTGCGGTCGCAGGGTTGCTGCTTGCCTCGGTCATCGGCAAGCTGTTCTTCGTCACGTCGGTACTCTTCCTGCTTTCCGGTATCTTCTACAACGTCGAGCCGATCCGGGCGAAGGACAAGCCCTATCTCGACGTGCTGACGGAGTGCCTCAACAATCCGATCCGCTTTCTACTCGGCTGGGCGATCGTCGACCAGGCAACCCTGCCGCCGGTCAGCGTGCTTGCCGCCTACTGGATGGCCGGCGCCTTCCTGATGGCTGCCAAGCGTCTTGGCGAATACCGCGACATTGCCGCCCATGCGGGGGTTGCCGTTCTGAAGAAGTACCGGCGTTCGTTCGAATACTACACGGAGGAGAGCCTTACCGTTTCCTGCTTCGTCTACGCGATGATGACGGCGTTCCTGCTGGGCGTCTTTCTTGTCAAATACCGTGTCGAATACATTCTCGTCTTTCCTTTCATCAGCGGCCTCTTTGCCGTGTATCTCTGGCTGGCCACCCGCCCGGGCTCGGTGGTGCAGCGGCCGGAAAGGCTGTTTCATTCGCGCCGGTTGGACGTCATGTTGACCCTGACCGTCGTCGTTTTCCTGTTTGCGAGTTTCGTTGACGTACCGGTGCTGGACTTCATGGCCGCCTCGTTCCTCGTTCCGATAACGTCGCTGCAATGATCCGTTCAGCCCTGCCGAACGGCCCGGTCGATTGGGATCAGTTGCGCCTCGTCGTCTTCGATCTTGACGGCACGCTCTACGATCAGCGGCGGTTGCGCACCATGATGCTGCTGCGGCTTCTTCTTGATGCGGTGCGTGCGCGCAGCCTCGACACCATTCGCATTCTGCGGGCGTTTCGTGACTGCCGGGAAGAGCTTGGCAATGCGATGGCGGCGGACATTGCAACGCGGCAGTTCGAGCTTGCTGCCGAGCGGTGCGGGCGTTCCGCCGAGACAGTCAAGACGACGGTCGAGGAATGGATCGAGCGCCGGCCCCTCGATATCCTAAAGGCCTGCCGGTGTCGCAGCATCGAGCGGGTGTTTGCCGGTCTGGCCGCACAGGGCAAAACGCTCGCCGTTCTCTCCGACTATCCCGCTCTGGCGAAACTGAAGGCGCTCGGTCTTGATGCGGATATCGTCGTCTGCGCGACGGACCCCGAGGTCGGCGCTTTGAAGCCTCATCCGGCCGGCCTTGCCCATGTACTCAGTCGCGCACAGGTGTCGACCGGAGCGGCGATCATGATTGGCGACAGGGTGGATCGGGACTGGGCCGTCGCCAACAGCCTGGGCATGCGTGCCCTGATCCGCAGCTCCAGGCCGATTGCGGGTGTCGACACGTTCCGCGGCTATGATGACGAAATCTTCGGCCCCGTCATCGAGCGGCTCGGGCCGGTCGGTACGACGGCATCGTCCTCACGCTCCATCACGACATCATCTTGAGCAACCAGAGGGCACCCTGCTTGATTGGGGTGCGGTGAGGGCTCTTCGCCGCCACGGCGGCTGCCACTTTGGAGCTCTGCCGATACCAGTCGTAGCTCTCCTGCAGCATGGTTTCGTTTGAGTATTTTGGGCGCCATCCCATGGCGAGCAGCGGCTCGACGTCGAAGTAACATTCCTTGTGATAGGTCAGGTAGTGCCAGGGGACCAGGGGCGAGATCCTCAGCCAATGGAGCGCCCGCAGCGTGTTGATGGTGGCCGAGGTCGGAAGGCTTCTGACTTTCGATGTGCTGCCCGCGTAGCGGATCAGGGCTTCCAGATCGTGGCGCAGCGTGCCGAAGCGATCGGTCCCGACGTTGTAGGTGCCGCTCCGGCCGGCATTCAGCGCCAGCATATAAAAATCCATGAGATCGTGGGCATGGACGAACTGGAACTTGATGTTGCCCGATCCGATGACATAGACGGCGCGGTTCTCGGTGATCCACTCGAAGAGGATCTGGAAGATGCCGAGGCGGCCGCCGCCGAGCGTGGCGCGTGGCCGGATGGTAATCAGGGTCATCCCGGCAGCGTTGCAGATTGCCTCTGCGACCTCTTCGCCGGCGCGCTTCGACTTGCCGTAAGGTTCGACCGGGCGAAGCGGGGTTGCCGCAGTGATTGGCCCGGAAGGGGGGATGCCATAGGCTGCGGTCGAGCTGACATGGATCAGTGACCTGACGCCCGCCTTGGCGGCCTCCTCGCAGACGATGCGGGTGCCTTCGACATTGACGTTCCAGTAGTCGCGACCGGCATCCGTCTGTGCCACGAGGGCGGCATTGTGGTGCACGATGTCCACGTCGGGCATGGCCGCCCGCACGCCGTCGCGATCGAGTACCGAGCAATTGACGAATTCGATGTCCGCCGGCCGGGTGTGGTCCTCCCAGACGTCGAGGACCCGCACCTGGTCGCCCTGTTCGCGCAGCCGTCTGGCTGCAAGGTTGCCGATGAAGCCCGATCCGCCGGTGATGAGATGCCGCATGTGTCCCTCCAGCCCCTTGGGGATTGTCCGATCAGATCGCCCGATCCGCGAGCGCGCGGGTGACGTTGCGATGCGCGACAGCCATGACTGTGCCCTGCGGGTTGACGACCGTCGGGCCACACAGAAGCGAAGCGTCGGCAAGGTAGAGATTGCTGGTGCCGTGCACGCGCCCGAACGAATTCGCCGCGCACTTCTCCATGTCTTCTCCCATCGGGCAGGACGAGAAGAGATGAAGCGCTGTGGCGTTCGCCTGTTTGGGCGGAAGCGTCTCGGGAAGCTTGCCGATATCGGCCAGCGATTTCAGCACCGGGTAGCCGGGAATGCTGGGATAGACCGCAAGGGCGCCGGCAGCAAAGAGAACCTCGGCGAGGCGCGCGAGGCCGTCGGCCAGCTCCTTCAGGTCCGCCGGTTGAAGGCCGACGCGCACCAGCGGATCGCGAAAGCCGGGCAGGGATCTGACCTTGCCGGATCCACCGGTGCTTTGCACATAGTAGATCGCCATGCGGCGCCAATCCTGGTCGACCGTGTCGATCATCTCGGGGTGGGCTGCCATAGCGAGCGCCAGCGCCGGCCGCTTGCTCATCGAACAGCCCATGCTGAAACGCGGGTCGAATTCCTTGATCTGATGGACGGGTTCGAGTTCGCCGGGTGTGTTGAGCTCGTCGGGAAAAACGGCCACCACTTTCAACATCGGATGGAAACGCAGGCTGTCGCCAACATGGCGGGTGATGCCCGAGCGCCGCAGCAGCCACGGGGTCTGAACCGCACCGCCGGCGACGAAGACCGTCTTGGCCTTCAGTTCGATCTGGCGCGGGCCTGTCGCACCGTTGCTGCGGGCCTGGACCAGCCATTGACCGTTCGATCGGGTGAGCTTGGTGACGCAGGTGTCGGGCATGAGCATGCCGCCTGCCTTCAGAAAACGCGGCACGAAAGTTTCCGACATGGATTGCTTTCGACCCGGTGCTCCCCCAACGGCACCGGGTGCGTAAGCATAAAGGCGCGGTACTTCGAGGGATGACCAGCCGAGCCGCCTTGCGCCCTCGTCGAGCCGTGTCGACAGCTGCGGCGCCGGCCCAGGCAGGTATTCGACCCGTGCCACTGCCTCGCAGGCGTCAAAATGCGGGATGAGCTCCTCAAGCGTCAACGCATCGACCCGATAGTCCCGGCTCCATCGTTCAAGCACCGACTGCGGCGTGCGGTGATAGAGGCCCCGGTTGATCTCGCTTCCGCCGCCGACACAGCGCCCTTCGACATAGGCGATCTTCGTGGCGCCGAAGCCGATGTTCACCCCGGCGTTGCGGTACTTCTGCAATATTTCTTCGCGTGAGAAGTGGGGGGCTGACTCAAGCGCCAGATGCGGGCCTTCCTCGAGCATCAGCACCGATTTTCCCGCCTCGGCGCAGCGGGTGGCGGTCACCGCCCCCCCCGGGCCGGATCCAATCACGATGACGTCGGGGACAAGCCTCTCAGGGGCTGGCCGGCGCTCCGGTTGCAACAGGTTCATGCTGATAGTCCTGGCCGTAAAGGTCTGAGTAAATACCGAATAATGCCAATGAAACATGGAACTCGACGAAGCGCCGCTTGAACTCCAGGCGGGACCGCCGCCACTTGTCGAGTTCGCTCAGTCGGTCTTCGAGCGGAAGATGATGAAAAAATCTGCCTCTGCTGAGCAGGGGCCAGGCATTGAATAGAAGCACAAGGATATGAAAGGGCGGACGCAGATAGTCTGGCATCTGCCGGTGGACGCGCAGGAGAAATTCCGCGGCGCGCACACCCAGAGCACCCCGCCGGTCATCGATAGAGCCGCGTTCATGGGCAATCGTCTCGGCGAGCGCCAGGATGGCCTTCTGAAAATGCTGCGACATGACCGAGCCCGTTATCAAACTGGCCCCATTTGGAGCCTGACGCTGTGCTGATGAATACGGCTGCCTGCTCTTTACTGCTTGTATTTCTATCTGTTCTTATAAGCAAAAGCTACATAAAGATTGCTTTCGGCCAGCCGCCGACCATGGATGTGCGGGCCGCAGGACGTCGCCAAATGCGAAGGGCACCTGATGAGACGCCTTCGGGACATGAGCTTTTTCCGTTACTTCGCCTTTGGCTGCATCGCGGCGAGCCTGCAGGTGGCGACACTCGCTTTGCTTGTGGAGGTGGGGCGGCTCGGTCCCGTCTATGCGTCCACCATCGCCTTCTACTTCGCCGTCATTGTCAACTATTTCCTGCAACGGCGCTACACGTTCCGCTCCGACGAGCCACATCTTCGGGCCCTGCCAAAATTCGTGGCGGTGTCGACCATTGGCGCCGGAATAAACGCGCTCGCCTTCAGCCTACTTGCGACCGTCATGCACTATGCCATCGCCCAGGCCCTGGCGCTGCTGCTCGTCTTCTCGGTCAACTACGCTATCAGCCGTGCGCTGATCTTTCGCAGGAGAGAGCCCGGAGAGGCGTCGGCGACGCGGCCGGCGACCACAGCGGAACCCGCCCAAACAGGCAAATGAAAATGCCGCGCCCGGGGGCGCGGCATTAGAGAAAGGACGAGCATCCTCGGTGGGACCGAGCAGCGCTCACGCCATCTGCATGGCGCCGGGGCCGGGGATCGCCTTTGGCGGCACCTTGCCCATGATGATCATGCCGAGCACTTCGTCCTTGGTCACGTCCTCGGTGCGGGCCTGGCCGACGACCTGGCCGTTCTTCATGACAGACACGCGGTCGGCGAGGTCGAAGACGTCGTGGATGTCGTGGCTGATCAGGAAGATGCCGATGCCTTCGCGCTTCAGCTGCTTGATGAGGTCGCCGACCTGGGCCGTTTCCTGGGGGCCAAGCGCTGCTGTCGGTTCGTCCATGATCAGGATGCGGGCGTCGAACAGGATCGCCCGCGCGATCGCCACCGATTGCCGCTGACCGCCGGAAAGCGCCTTCACCGGCTCCTTGAAGCGCTGGAAGTTGGGGTTGAGGCGCCCCATGACTTCGCGGGCCTTGGCCTCCATCGCCACGTCGTCGAGCGTGCCCCAGGGGGTCCTGAGTTCGCGGCCGAGATAGAGGTTGGCGGCGGCATCGACGTTATCGGCGACGGCGAGGGTCTGGTAGATCGTCTCGATGCCGTATTTCTTGGCGTCGCGCGGGTTGTTGATGTCGGCAGCCTCGCCATTGATCAGGATCTCGCCGGCATCGCGCTTGTAGGCGCCCGACAGGATCTTGATCAAAGTCGACTTGCCGGCGCCGTTGTGGCCGAGCAGGGCCACGACCTCACCGGGGTAGAGATCGACGGAGGCGTTGTCGACTGCGTGGATGCCGCCGAAGGAGATGGAAATGTTCTTCATTTCCACGAGCGGAGTGCGTTGGTCTTTCATGGATCGTACTCCTTACTTGGCGCGGGCGCGGTAGATGGTGTCGAGCCAGACGGCAACGACGAGAACCACGCCGACGACGATGCGCTGGAACGGACTGTCGATCCCCAGGAGCACCATGCCCGACTGTAGTGATTGCATGACGAGCGCGCCGATCATGGCGCCGGCGATCGTGCCGACACCGCCGGCAAGCGACGTGCCGCCGATGACCGCAGCGGCGATCGTGTAGAGCTCGTCGAGTTCGCCTTGCGCATTGGTTGCTGCGTTGAGGCGGGCTGTCGAGATCGCAGCCGCGATGGCGCAGAGAATGCCCATCAGCGTGAAGATCTTCACGGTGACCCAGCGCGTCTTGATGCCGGCAAGTTCGGCCGCTTCCGGATTGCCGCCGAGCGCAAAGACATAACGGCCGAAGCGCAGGCGCGTGGCGATGAAGGTCATGACGATGCCGACGGCGATGGCGACGAGTACCGGAATGGCGATGCCGTGCGAGATCTGCAGACCGCCGTCCGGCCAGGCGATGCCGTTGGCGTCGGCAAATTTGCGGGCGATGTTCGTTGGCCAGTAGTAGTGGTTGGCGACCGAGATCGCGCCGAGGACCAGCACGCAGCCGAGGATCGACAGGAAGTACTCCGCCCAGACAGGACGGAGCGGGAAACCGAAGCGCTTGCGCTGCTTGCGCGAATTGAGGATGGCGCCGACGATGGCGATGCAGGCGAGGATGCCGACGATCCAGCTTGCCGTGGCGCCGATCGACCCTTCGGTGCCGCCGCCCATGAGGCGGAAGGTGGCGTTCATCGGCGCAACCGTCTGGCCGCTGGTCACGAACCAGGTGGCGCCGCGCCAGACGAGCAGGCCGCCGAGCGTGACGATGAAGGCGGGCACGTTGAGGAAGGCGATGATCGAGCCCTGCAGCGCGCCGATGGCCGCACCGACGGCGATGCCGCTCAAAAGCGTGATGATCCAGATGGCCGGATGCTCGAGACCGAGGAACTGTGGCAGGAATTTCACCTGCATGACGCCCATGACCATGCCGCAGAAACCGAGCACGGAGCCGACCGACAGATCGATGTTGCGGGTGACAATGATCAGCACCATGCCGGTCGCCATCACGGCGACGGAGGAGGTCTGGACCGTCAGGTTCCAAAGGTTGCGCGGCGTCAGGAACAGACCACCGGTCATGATCTGGAAGCCGACCCAGATGATGACGAGTGCGCCGACCATGCCGAGCAGCCGGGTGTCGATTTCGGTAGCACGAAAGAACCGCTTCACCGGGTTTTCGTCCGCTGTGCGGGCGCGATTTGCCTGTGCGCCCTGTGTCTTGCCTTGTGTGATGTCGGCCATGGACGTGCCTTCCCCCCACTTATGTTGTTGATGTTGTCGCGTCTGAGGGCACCAAGAGCCGGGATTGACGCGACAAGTCCGGTGCGACGGCAGAAATCGAACGTTTGCCTGGGATGCGCTGGTCGCGCATGCGGCATTGTCCGCCCCGCTTTCACCTTGCGCAAGCGCCGCAACGGTGTGCGTTGCGGCGCTCTTGAAAGGTTAGAGCTTAAGGTCTGCCGGAGCGGTTTACTTGCACGCTGCGACGTCGCCCTTGACGCCCTGGCACGCTTCAGCCTTGGAGATCCAGCCGGCGTCGATGACGACGTTCAGGTTGTCCTTGGTGATCGGCAGCGGTGCGAGGAAGACCGACTGCATGGCCACGCCCTTCGGTCCGCCATTGAAGGTGGTGACATCAGCGACTTCTTCCATCTTCTTGCCGCCGGCAAGTTCGACAGCGACTTCTGCGGCGCGCTTGCCGAGTTCACGCGAGTCCTTCCAGACCGAAACGGTCTGCGTGCCGAGCGCCACGCGGTTCAGTGCCGCCTTGTCGGCGTCCTGGCCCGAAACCGGAACGGAACCGGCGAGGCCCTGGGCGTCGAGTGCTGCGATCGCGCCGCCGGCGGTGCCGTCGTTCGAGGCGACAACGGCATCGACCTTGTTGTCGTTGGCGGTCAGGAACTGCTCCATGTTCTTCTGGGCGTTCTCCGGCTTCCAGCCGTCCGTATAGGCTTCGCCGACGGTCTTGATCTTGCCGGCGTCGACAGCTTCCTTCAGCACTTCCATCTGTCCGGAGAACAGGAAGTCGGCGTTCGGGTCGGCGGAAGAACCCTTGATGAAGACGTAGTTGCCTTCCGGCTTCACCTTGAACACTTCGCGGGCCTGCATGCGACCCACTTCCTTGTTGTCGAAGGTGATGTAGAAGGCCGCCGGGTTTTCGATCAGGCGGTCGTAGCCGACGACCGGAATGCCTTCGGCGGCGGCCTTTTCGATCGCCGGGCCGATGGCGTCGCTGTCCTGGGCAAGCACGATCAGCGCGTTGGCGCCCTGGGCAATCAGCGATTCGACGTCGGTCAGCTGCTTGGCGGCCGACGACTGCGCGTCAGCGGAGATGTACTTGTCGCCGGACGCTTCGAGTGCTGCCTTGATGGCGGCTTCGTCGGTTTTCCAACGCTCTTCCTGGAAGTTGGACCAGGAAACGCCAACGACCAGGTCCTTTGCCTGGGCAACGGAATGCAGGGAAACGATGACGGCAACGCCTGCCATCAGCTTCAAAACGGATTTCATTTCATCCTCCCGAGTGACGGCCGGCCGAGCGTGCGAACCTCCCGCACCATCCTCCGCCAGCCTGGAACGCTGTCGAAGATCGTGCCGCTACACCGTGCGGAATTATTTTCTCGACAGTCGAGAAAATGAATGTCATGGATTCTGGAGGCTGTCAACATCGTGAGGACACGGCGTTTACGGCATCAACAAAGGGCTTCTCACGCGGCCCGTCGATTGTTCCTCGACCGCCAGGAAATTCGATGCCACAAGGCTGTCGACAAGGCTGACCGCGTCTTGTCTCGCTGCTCAACAGATGCTTTGGGAGGGGCATGTGTTCGAAGGATCCGCCACCGACAGGGACGTCTCATGCTGACCAAGTCCAGCACTGAGCTCGTGCGCCAGCAGAACAGCGCACTGGTCCTCGCCGCGCTCAGGCGTTCCGGCAATCTTTCCCATACCGAGATTTCTTCAGAAACAGACCTTGCCTCGGCGACCGTTTCAGCAATCACGGCCGAGTTGGAGAAGGCAGGGGTCCTCGCCAAGGCCGAGCAGCATGTTCAAGGCGGGCGAGGGCGGCCGCGGGTCCTCTTCACGCCGCGCCGGGACTACGGCCATCTCGTCGTCGTCAGGATCTCATCCGACATCGTGCAATATTCGCTGATCGATTATGGCGGCACGCTGCTCGACCGCTTCGACGAGGCGCGAAACCACGACGAGCGCGGCACGGCCCCTTTTGCCCGTTCGTTCGTGGAAGCGCTCGAACGCCTGCTACAGCGCTCGCGGCTCGACCGGGATCGGGTGCTGGCCGTCTCGATCAGCAGCAAGGGCCTTGTCGACGGCGAGGCGGCGCGGCTCTTGTGGTCGCCGGTGTTTGGGCGCGAAGAGTTGGATTTTGCCGCACTGCTTGCGCCTGAGTGGCGCGCGAAGGTCATGCTGAGCAATGAAACCCTGCTGGTCGCACAGGCGCTTGCCGCGCAAGCCGAGCGAAAGCCGGAGAGCGGGTTCAGGGCGCTTGCGGCAATCTCGCTCGGTCATAGCATCGGCCTAGGTGTCGCCCGCAAGAACCAAAGCGGCGAGATGGACGTCAGCGCGCCGAATTTCGGCCATATGTTGCACGCGCCGTCGGCGGGCCTGTGTCGCTGCGGCGCCTATGGCTGCATCGAGGCGGCTGCCGGCTTTTATGGAATCCTGCGTGCCGCCTTTGAAGTGCCGCCAGACACGATCCCCGCCAAATTCGTGCCGGTCGCCGAGCTCGACAAGATTGCAGCCAGCGCCCGGCAAGGCCACCGCATGGCCGGCTACGCCTTTCGCCAGGCAGGCGTGGCACTCGGCAACGGCATCTCGCGCATGTTGAGCCTTTACGAGCGCATGCCGGTTCATGTCACGGGACCGGGCACCCGCTATTTCGATCTGATGCGGCCGGGGATCGATGAAGGGCTTCAGCAGTCCATGCAGGTTCGGCTTCAGGGCGCACCGGAAATATCGATCGTCGCCGATGAGCAGCGCCTCGTCTTCGAGGGCCACCTGGAGCGGGCGTTGGGTGTGATCGACGGCGAAATCGCCACTGCGGGCGCTTCTGTGATGCACGGCTGAAGAGCGCCTTTTTTGCGCAACCATTTTTGGGGTTGTGCCGGAGGCGAACAGATCTGGTAATACAATTTACAGTTATTTAGCGACTCCTTGTCAATGTGACGATGACGCGGGAGACACTCATGTTTTCAGTGATTGCATGCATACGCGACGATCATGACTGGCGCCTTATTCTGGCTGCTGCGGTCGTCTGCCTTGCAGGCAGCGTTGCGACGATGCTGCTGCTATTGCGCGCCCAGCGAAGCGATGGAAGTCAACGCGGCCTGTGGGTCGCTGCCAGCGGTTTTGCCTGCGGCATCGGCGTCTGGTCGACGCATTTCATTGCGATGCTTGCCTATGACGGTGGGGTCCCGGTTGCCTATGGTACCTGGGGCACGGCCCTGTCGGTGGTCGTCGCGATCGGAGTTTCATGGCTGGCGTTTGCGATCGCGCTCCGCGGTCGCTTCGGCACTTCGATGGCCTGTGGCGGCCTTTTGCTCGGTGCCGGTGTTGCGGCGATGCATTTCACCGGCATGCAGGCCATCGAAATTCAGGGGCATATTTCCTATGCCCCCGAAATGACGGTTTCGGCTGTTCTGGCGGGAACGCTGCTGGCGGGTTTGGCCCTGCATGCCTTTAATGTCCTGCGGAGCGTGCGGCGCCTCGTTGTTTCGTCGCTGCTGCTGGTGCTTGCCATCTGCGCGCTGCACTTTACGTCGATGAGCGGCATCACCTTGGTGCCGGGAGCAGATGTCGCCGTTACCGGCACGATCCATCCCGCCTGGCTTGCGGGCGGAGTGATTGTCGCCTCGACAACGCTGATCGTGCTGGCCTTTGGCGCTCTGTTCCTCGATCGACACCTGACCGACCTGCGGGGGCTTGCCAATGCCTCGCTCGAGGGCATGGCGATCGTTTTCGATGGCGTCATCGTCGAGGCGAACGAGCGGTTCTCGGATCTCACGGGCCGGACGTTCTCGGCGCTTTCCGGACGAACGCCGGCGGAGATTTTCGTCTTTGGCGAAGAGGGGCTCGAAGGCCACAGGCGCGGCGACGGGCCCGGCGAGATCGATCTTCTGAATGCCGACGGGCGCACCATCCCCGTGGAGTTCATGTGCCGGACGATCGAGTACCGTGGCCGGGAATGCGAAGTGATCTTCGTGCGCGACCTGCGCGCGCGCAAGGAAGCGGAGCGGACGATCGAGCATCTTGCTCACCACGATGCCTTGACCGACCTGCCGAACCGCGCATTTTTTGACCGGCGGCTGGCCCAGACGCTGGCGGCAGCGTCCAGCAGGAACGACGAGCTTGCGATCCTTTGCCTCGACCTCGACCGCTTCAAGGCGGTCAACGACATCTTCGGTCACGGCGAAGGCGACCGCATCCTGAAGAAGGTTGCCGATATCCTGCGCCAGGCTGCCGGGGAACAGGACACGATCGCCCGGCTCGGCGGCGACGAATTCGCGGTCATCCAGGTCGGCGGCAAGCAGCCGGAGGCGGCACGTCAACTGACGGACCGTATCCTGGCGCTGTTTGCCGCGGAAATGGACACCAATCGCGACCCGACGGCGGTCGGCGTCAGCATCGGCGCTGCGATCTTTCCCGTCGACGGGCAGGTCGCGGATCAGTTGCGCAACAATGCCGATATCGCGCTCTACCGTGCGAAGCAGAGCGGCAAGGGCATCGGCTGCTTCTTCGATCGTGCGATGGATGCGGCGGTGCGCACCCGCCGGCAGATCGAGAACGACCTGCGCCATGCGGTGCTTCGTCGTCAGTTCTTTCTCGAATACCAGCCGCTGGTCGAAGTGCAGAGCGACCGGATCATCGGCTACGAGGCACTTTTGCGCTGGGACCACCCGCAGCGCGGACTGATCGGGCCCGACGTCTTCATCCCGATCGCCGAGGAAAGCGGCTCGATCATCCAGATCGGTGAATGGGTGCTGGAGCAGGCCTGCATGGAAGCGGCCAAATGGAATGAACCGCTGCCGATCTCCGTCAATGTTTCGCCGGTGCAGTTCCTTTTGCCGAATCTCTTCGACCAGGTCGCTGGTGTATTGCACCGGACCGGTCTCGATCCGTGGCGCCTGGAACTCGAGATTACCGAGGCGGCATTGATGCACAATCGCGATGATGTGCTGGCGGTGCTGGTTCGACTGCGCATCCTCGGCGTCCGGATCGTCATGGATGATTTCGGCACCGGCCATTCTTCGCTGAGCAACCTCCAGACATTTCCCTTCGACAAGCTGAAGATCGATTGCAGCTTCACCGCCGCGCTTGAAAAGGACCCTTCGGCGCAGGCGATCGTCAGGGCAATCATCGCGCTCGGCCACAGTCTCCGGCTCGCGGTCGTCACCGAGGGCGTCGAAACGGAACGGCAGAGGCAGATCCTGGCGCAGGAAGGCTGTCTGCAGATCCAGGGGTTTCTTTCGGGCCGGCCGGGTGCCGCCCCCAGCATCGGTCGGGAGGCACAGGCGACCTCAAGGCAGAAAGTGCCGGCGCGCGCCGACGGCTGAGGTGTGCGTCAAGGGTTGGAAGAGTGACTGCAGCAAAAAGGCCGGGCATGTGGCGCCCGGCCTTTTGTTGTTATCTTGGCGACAGCGGCGTTACGCGACGCTGATCTGGCGCTTTTCGGCAACGGACTTCACGGCGGCGTCGGCGAGCGCAAGGGCTGCGAGCCCGTCCTTGCCGGACGGCGTGATTTCTGCGCCCTTCTCGATCGCGGCGATGAAGCTCTCGATCTCGTTGGCATAGGCTTCCGTGTAGCGGGTCATGAAGAAGTCGTGCAGTGGCGGGCGGGTATAGCCTTCGCCATTGGCGATCTCGATTGAGACCGGGCGCTGGTTTTCAGCCGAGACGACGCCCTTCGAGCCGTGCACCTCTATGCGCTGGTCGTAGCCATAGGTGGCGCGGCGGGAGTTGGAGATGATCGCCTGCTTGCCGGACGCGGTCTGCAGGATGACCGAGACGCTGTCGTAGTCGCCGGCTTCGCCGATCGCCTTGTCGACGAGCACGGCAGCGGTTGCCGTGACCGAAACCGGCTCTTCGCCGAGCAGGAAGCGCGCCATGTCAAAGTCATGGATGGTCATGTCGCGGAAGATGCCGCCCGAACGCTTGATGTAGTCAACCGGCGGCGCGCCGGGATCGCGGGAGGTGATGGTGACCATTTCGACGTCGCCGATCTTGCCGGCGTCGATCGCCTTTCTGACGGCCATGAAATGCGGATCGAAGCGGCGGTTGAAGCCGACCATCAGCTTGGCCTTGGTCTCGTTGACGACCTTGAGGCAGGCCTTGACGCGCTCGACGTCGAGATCGACGGGCTTTTCGCAGAAGATCGCCTTGCCGGCACGGGCGAAGCGCTCGATGAGGTCGGCATGGGTGTCGGTCGGGGTGCAGATGACGACCGCGTCGATGTCGTCGGCCTTTTCGATCGCCTCGATCGTGCGCACGTCGCAGCCATAGGCCTTGGCGATGGCATCGGCCGCGGCGGGGAAGGCGTCGGCCACGGCGACGAGCACGGCGTCCGGATTGCCGCTGACGGCTTTCGCATGAACCTTGCCGATGCGTCCGGCGCCCAGAAGACCAAATCTCACTGTCATCTCTGTTTCTCTCGAATTCCGGTTCGTAACCGGGAAGGGGCGTGATGATCGGCGCTCATCGCGCAAAGGCGCCGCGGAATGCTCTATCCGCGAATGGGTCGAAGAAATACCGCGATACGATTGCGCGATCCCATGCTGCGCTGGCGTCTCTCCCTTGATGCCTCCACTCTCAGCCGGTCAATCCGCGCCACTGTGTTCGGAATGAATTGGCCGATGCGATAAATTTCAGAATTTTTATTCCATTTTTGTGTCGCCCGTCAAGGGGAGCGAGCACTCTCGGGCTTGCCGTTGCCGATGAACTTCCCGTAAATGGGACGCTCTAAACAAGGCCGCCAGAGGACAGAATGCTCAAATTCATCGACCCGGACCATCCCTTCTACCGCCCGCTGTGGATCCGTCTGCTGATCGTCGTCTTTTGTGCCGTCTGGACTGCGGTTGAATTTCTTGGCGAGCAGCCGCTTTGGGGCATGATCTTCCTGGCGGTTACAGCCTATGCCTCGGCGGCACTGCTGGTGTTTTACAAGCCGAGCGAAAAGGTGGAAGGCGGCGAGAAAGACGAAGGCAAGGACGGTCAGGATGGTACTGCAGGCTGACGGTCAGGGCGCTGCGCCGGCTTGGCGGATCTGGCGCGCGGCTTCATCAATCAGCATGTTGGCAAGTTTCATCCGGATCGTCGCGTTGGCGCGGAATTCCGGCGGCAGGCGGTCTGGATGGTTCTCGGCGGCAAAGATTCGCCTTCGTGCCGCAAGCGTCACCGCGGTTTCACCGTCGGTGAGGGCCAGTTCCTCGGCCACTTCGGCAAGGCTCGTCCGGCCAAGATGATCCGGCATTACGGGTGGAGGTGGCGGTTCGACGAAGGCAGCGTCGAGATAGGCGCGCTCGACGGCGCCGAAGGCGGTAAGGCCGACGCTTTCTGCCGCAAAGGCCGGCGCAAACGCGGGCAAACGCGGCGCCGCGGCGTGCGCGTCATCCGGCGATGTCTGCTCGCTATCTTCTTCTGTCTTCAGCCGTTCGAGCACCGACTGAAACACCGACATTCCAAACATGCGGCCTCCGACTGCCGCGGCACTATGGCGCTCGGAGATTATCCCGGGCTGATCAACTTGATCATGCCCGGGCTGGTCACGTTGATCATGCCCGGGCTGATCGCATCATGCCCGGACTGATCACGCGCGGCCTTGCTTCAGGATCAGGTCGTAAAGCAGCTTGGCGCTTGGCGGCAGCGCGCGGCCCTCGGCGGTGATCAGGCCATAGGGCTTGATGCGGATCGGGATTTCCGTCTTCAGGATACGGATCTCGCCGGCCGGCGTGCCGTTGCCGGCAATCAGGTTGGCGACGTCGAGCGCCACCGGCGCGATCGCATTGGTGTTGCGCACGATCGACAGCGTCAGGATGATCGATGAGGTATTGATGACAGTTGCCGGCAGCCTGACGCCGGCCGACATGAAACTGTCTTCAACGGCGCGGCGCAGAAGCGTGCCGGGCGGCTGGAACACCCAGTCGTAGATGGGCAGGTCCTCGGCGCCGACAATGGGCTTGTCGAGCAGCGGATGACCGTCGCGCACGATCAGGCACACCTCTTCGTAGCCGATCTCCACCATGTTGAAGAGCCGCGGCGGCTGGTCGTCCGGGATGCGGCCGATGATGAAGTCGTGACGGGCGGCGAGCAGTTCCTTTGCCAGCACGTTGCTGTTTTCGATCTGCACGTTGATCTCGATGCCGGGATAGGCGGTGATGACCTGGCGGATCGCGGGGACGGCAAGATTGAGCGCCGGGCCGGTGACGGAGCCGAGCGACACCGAGCCGCCGCTACCGGTTTTCAGCTCGTTGATTTCGCGCGAGGCTTCGCGAAGCTCGAGGAAAATGGTGCGCGCGCGCCTTGCCAGCGCCTCGCCATAAGGGGTCAGCTCGACGCCGCGGGCGACGCGCTCGCACACCGGTGCCTTCAGCATGATCTCGATTTCCGAGAGCATGCGCGAGGCGGCAGGCTGTGACATGCCGAGCGCTTCGGCGGCGGCGCTGATGCGCCTGTGATCGTCGATCGCGAGAATCAGCCGGAGGTGGCTGATCTTCAATCCCGAGCGGAAGAGTGCTGAATCGAAGAGTTCTCCTGATGCACCCGGCTTCTGGTCGCGCATTTCCAAACTTTCTCGTATTCCTTGGTTTTCAAGGATTTTCAAAAATCACACTGTTTGGGCATGCTATATCATTTTTGGTATATCTTTAAAGCTATATTGCATTTGACAGTTATATGTTTTGATTCCAGTTTTTGCTCATGTGCCAGCGCGTGTGGGAGCATGCGAGGCGGGGAGGATCTTCCTTCACCTTGATCTGCGGCCGGAGACGAAGATCTCGGGCGGCGGATTGCTGCGCATAGACGGGAAGGCATAGCCTGCCGGCTTCAACTTTTTTGGGAGAGAACTGATGAAACTGATGACTTCGCTTCTCGCAGCTGCCGCGATTTCGATCGCGTCCTTCGCTGCGCCGGTGTTTGCGCAGGACAAGGGCACGGTCGGCATTTCCATGCCGACAAAGACGTCGACCCGCTGGATTTCCGACGGCGAGACGATGGAGAAGCTGTTCAAGGACGCCGGCTACACGCCGGACCTGCAGTTCGCTGACGACGACATTCCGAACCAGCTTGCCCAGATCGAGAACATGGTGACCAAGGGCGCCAAGGTTCTGGTCATCGGCGCCATCGACGGCACGACGCTTTCCGACATCCTGCAGAAGGCCCATGATTCCGGCGTCAAGGTCATCGCCTATGACCGCCTGATCCGCGACAGCGGCAACGTCGACTACTACGCCACCTTCGACAACTTCCAGGTCGGCGTACAGCAGGCGACCTCGCTGGTTCAGGGCCTCAAGCTCGATGGCGCCACCGAGCCGAAAAACATCGAACTCTTCGGCGGTTCGCCAGACGATAACAACGCCTTCTTCTTCTACGATGGCGCGATGTCGGTCCTGCAGCCGCTGATCGACAGCGGCAAGATCGTCGTCAAGTCCGGCCAGAAGGGCATGGACCAGGTCGGTACGCTGCGTTGGGACGGTGCCGTTGCTCAGGCCCGCATGGAAAACCTTTTGTCTTCGAACTACACCGACGCCAAGGTCGATGGCGTGCTGTCGCCCTATGACGGTCTTTCGATCGGCATCATCTCGGCTCTGAAGGGCGTTGGCTACGGCTCGGGCGACATGCCGATGCCGGTTGTCACCGGCCAGGACGCCGAACTGCCGTCGGTCAAGTCGATCCTTGCCGGCGAACAGTATTCGTCGATCTTCAAGGACACGCGCGAACTCGCCAAGGTAACGGTCGGCATGGTCAACGCGATCATGGAAGGCAAGGAGCCAGAGGTGAACGACACCAAGACCTATGAAAATGGCGTCAAGGTTGTTCCGTCCTACCTCTTGAAGCCGGTTGCCGTCGACAAGTCCAACGTCAAGGACGTGCTCGTCAGCTCGGGCTACTACACCGAAGATCAGATCAACAACTGAGCTTTTTGAACGGGAAGGGGCCTGTGCAACCGCGCGGGCCCTTTTATCCAGATGACGGAGCCGGTACTCTCTTGCAGACTGCCGCTGGAATGACTGAACATGGACAATATCATTCTTGAAATGCGGGGCATCACCAAGACGTTTCCGGGCGTCAAGGCGCTGGACAATGTCAGCTTCAAGGTCCGCGAAGGCGAAATCCACGCGCTCGTCGGCGAAAACGGCGCCGGCAAATCAACGCTGATGAAGGTGTTGAGCGGCGTCTATCCCGCTGGCACCTATGAAGGCGAGATCCACTACGGTGGCGAAGCGCGTCGCTTCTCGACGATCTCCGACAGCGAAGACCTCGGCATCATCATCATCCACCAGGAACTGGCGCTGGTGCCGCTGTTGTCGATCGCCGAGAACATCTTTCTCGGCAACGAAATCGCCAGCAACGGCGTGATCCATTGGCCGCAGACCTTTGCCCGCACCCAGGAGCTCCTGAAGAAGGTGGGCCTCAGCGAGAGCCCGGCGACGCTGATCACCGACATCGGTGTCGGCAAGCAGCAACTGGTCGAGATCGCCAAGGCGCTTTCGAAGAAGGTGCGGCTCCTGATCCTCGACGAGCCGACCGCCTCGCTCAACGAGACCGACTCCGATGCGCTTTTGAAGCTGCTCATGGAGTTTCGCACCCAGGGCATGACGTCGATCATCATCTCGCACAAGCTGAACGAGATCCGGAAGGTCGCCGACCAGATCACCATCCTGCGCGATGGCGGCACGGTCGAGACGCTCGACTGTCATAGCGAAGACATCGGCGAAGACCGGATCATCAAGGGTATGGTCGGCCGGGCCATGGAAGACCGCTATCCGCCGCGCGAGCCCAAGATCGGCGAGACGCTTCTGGAGGTGAAGAACTGGAACGTCTTCCACCAGCAGCACCGCGACCGGCAGTTCCTGCACGATGTCAATTTCACCGTGCGTGCCGGCGAAGTCGTCGGTATTGCCGGTCTGATGGGGGCCGGGCGTACCGAGACGGCGATGAGCCTCTTCGGCAAGTCCTGGGGTCACAAGATCACCGGCGAGGTGAAGATGCGCGGCAAGCCGGTCGACGTCAGCACCATTCCGCGGGCGATCGATGCCGGTCTTGCCTATGTCACCGAGGACCGCAAGCAGCTCGGTCTCGTGCTGATCAACAACATCAAGGAGAACACGACGCTCTCCAATCTCAAGGCGGTCGCCTCGAGCGGCGTCATCGACGATCGCAAGGAGGCGAAGGTCGCCTCCGACTATCGCTCGAAGCTGCGCATCCGCTCACACTCGATCTATCAGGAAACGGTGAACCTATCAGGCGGCAACCAGCAGAAGGTCGTGCTGTCCAAATGGCTGTTCACCAATCCGGAAGTTCTCATTCTCGACGAGCCGACGCGCGGCATCGATATCGGCGCGAAGTATGAGATCTACACCATCATCAACCAGCTTGCCGCCGAGGGTAAAGGCATCCTGATGATTTCATCGGAAATGCCGGAGCTGCTTGGAACCTGCGATCGCATCTACGTCATGAACGAGGGCCGCATTGTCGCCGAGCTCTCGAAGGCAGAAGCGAGCCAGGAATCCATCATGCGTGCCATCATGCGTTCAGGGGAGAAACACTAATGGTCGCCGATACGAGCACCCAAAACAACAAGCCCTCGATCGGGGACTATCTCAAGAACAACATCCGCGAATACGGCCTGCTCGTCGCACTCGTGGTGATCATGCTGTTCTTCCAGTTCGTGACCAACGGCGTGCTGTTCAAGCCGGTCAACATCACCAATCTGGTGCTGCAGAACTCGTTCATCGTCATCATGGCGCTCGGCATGTTGCTGATCATCGTCGCCGGGCACATCGACCTGTCGGTCGGCTCTATCGTCGCCTTCATCGGCGCGATCTCGGCGATCATGCTGGTGAAATGGGGCCTGCCGGCCTTCGTCGTCATTCCCGCCTGTCTTGTCGTCGGCGGCATCATGGGGGCGGCCCAGGGTTATTGGGTGGCCTACCAGAAGATCCCGTCGTTCATCGTCACGCTCGCCGGCATGCTGGTCTTCCGCGGGCTGACCTATGTGGTGCTCGGCGGCCGTCCGATCGGCCCGTTCCCGAAGGAATTCCAGCTTCTCTCGACCGGTTTCGTCCCCGACTTCCTCTATTTCCTCAACCCGGCGCCCGAGCTTATTCAGAACATGGTGGCGCTTCTGGCGGTGGTCGCCCTTGTCGGCTACGCCATCTATGCCGGCATTCGCGATCGCCGGATCAACGAGCAGCACGGCACCGAGAACGAGCCCTTCATCTTCTTCGCGATCCAGATGGCGGTCATCGCCGTCGTCGCGCTGTTCATCGGCTTCCAGCTCGCCACCTATCGCGGTCTGCCGAACGTGCTGATCGCCATGGCCGTGCTGATAGCGCTCTACACCTTCATCACCACGCGCTCGACGATCGGTCGCCGCATCTATGCGATGGGCGGCAACGTCAAGGCCACCAAGCTCTCGGGCATCAACACCGAACGGCTGACCTTCTACACCTTCGTCAATATGGGCGTGCTGGCGGCCCTTGCCGGCATGATCATCACCGCCCGCCTCAATTCGGCGACGCCGAAGGCCGGCGTCGGCTTCGAGCTCGACGTGATTGCGGCCTGTTTCATCGGCGGCGCCTCGGCGTCCGGCGGTGTCGGCAAGATCATCGGTGCCGTCATCGGCGCCTTCATCATGGGTGTGATGAACAACGGCATGTCGATCATGGGTATCGGCATCGATTACCAGCAGCTGATCAAGGGTCTCGTGCTGCTCGCTGCCGTGTTCTTCGATGTCTACAACAAGAACAAGGGTTGAGGTGAAAGCCATAAGACCCGGCGTGAACCAGTAACATTCACCGGCAGCCGCGGCTGCCAGGATCGGCGGCTCGGATCGCCGGAATTGGGTGGCGCGAGCCACCCACGGGGACGCTTTTGCCTTGAGAAGGCGAAGACCGTGACCCCAACGACGACAGGAAGGACAGGATCGTGCTGATTTCGCAGGTCAGGAACGAAGACGGATCGATAGTGGTGGCGGTGCGTTTGCCCGGCGAGGCAGCGCATGCGGTCAAGGGCGCGACAAGCGTCTACGCGCTGGCGCTGGAAGCGGGCAATGCCGGGCGGAGCCTGAAGCAGACGATCGAGGCCAAGGGGCTCGGCGCTGCCGTCGACCTCGACAGAGCCTATGCGGAGGGACGCTTCCTGCCGCCGATCACGCATCCGGATCCGGCGCACCTGCACCTGACCGGTACGGGGCTCACACACTTGGGCTCGGCAGCGACCCGCGATGCCATGCACAAGAAGACCAGCGAGGCGGCCGAGGAAACGCTGACGGACTCGATGAAGATGTTCCGCATGGGGCTCGAGGGCGGCAAGCCGAAGGCCGGCGAAACCGGCGTCCAGCCGGAGTGGTTCTACAAGGGCAACGGCACATCAGCCGTGGCGCCGGGTGCCGCACTCGTTTCGCCGTCCTTTGCCGAGGACGGCGGCGAAGAGCCGGAAATGGCCGGCATCTACGTGATCTCCGACAAGGGTGTGCCGTTCCGCATCGGTTTTGCCGTCGCCAACGAATTCTCCGATCACAAGACAGAACGGGTCAACTATCTCTGGCTGGCGCATTCGAAACTCCGGCAGGCGAGCTTCGGCCCGGAAATCCGCATTGGCGTTGCGCCTGAGGATATCCGCGGCATGTCGCGCATCCTGCGCGGCGGCAAGGTGCTCTGGGAAAAGCCGTTCCTGTCGGGCGAAGCCAACATGTCGCACAGCTTCGCCAATCTTGAGCATCACCATTTCAAATACGGGCTGTTTCGCCAGCCGGGCGACATCCACGTGCACATGTTCGGTACGGCGACGCTGTCCTTCGGCGACGGCATCCGCACCGAGGAAGGCGACGTGTTCGAGATCGAGGCCGATGGTTTCGGCCTGCCGTTGCGCAACGCGCTTGCCATCGCCGCGGACGAGCCGGTCGCCGTTCAGCAGCTCTGACCGCAGCGACGGTCCCCAGCGGGTGGGTATGCGCTGATATCAAGGAGGCCTTGAGGCCATGACATTGCACCAGAACCTGATTGCCGGCGAATGGGTCGGTGGTGACGGGGTTGCCAACATCAACCCGTCCAACACCAACGACGTCGTCGGCGAATATGCCCGTGCGTCTGCCGACGATGCGCGGGCGGCGATCGCCGCTGCCAAGGCGGCGTTTCCTGCCTGGTCGCGCTCCGGCATCCTCGAGCGCCACGCGATCCTGCGGAAAGCCGCCGACGAGATCCTTGCCCGCAAGGACGAACTCGGAAAGCTGCTGTCGCGCGAGGAAGGCAAGACGCTGGCCGAAGGCATCGGCGAGACGGTGCGTGCCAGCCAGATCTTCGACTTCTTCGCCGGCGAATGCCTGCGATTGGTCGGAGAAGTGTTGCCATCGGCGAGGCCCAATATCGGCGTCGAGATCACCCGCGAGCCGGTCGGCGTCGTCGGCATCATCACGCCCTGGAACTTCCCGATCGCCATTCCCGCCTGGAAGATCGCGCCGGCGCTCTGCTATGGCAACACCATCGTCTTCAAGCCGGCCGAGCTGGTGCCCGGCAGTTCCTGGGCCATCGTCGACATTCTCCACCGCGCCGGCCTGCCGAAGGGTGTGTTGAACCTGGTCATGGGCAAGGGCTCGGTCGTCGGCCAGGCGATGCTCGACAGCCCGGATGTGCACGCCATCACCTTTACCGGCTCGACCGGAACCGGCAAGCGGGTCGCGATGGCTTCGGTCGAGCACAATCGCAAGTACCAGCTGGAGATGGGCGGCAAGAACCCCTTCGTCGTGCTCGACGATGCCGATCTTTCGGTGGCGGTCGAAGCCGCGGTCAACTCCGCCTTCTTCTCCACCGGTCAGCGCTGCACCGCGTCGTCGCGCATCATCGTCACCGAGGGCATTCACGATCGTTTCGTTGCCGCCATGGGCGAACGCATCCAAGGTCTCGTCGTCGACGACGCGCTCAAGGCCGGCACCCAGATCGGTCCTGTCGTCGATGAGAGCCAGCTCAACCAAGACACGGACTACATCGCCATCGGCACCCAGGAAGGCGCCAAGCTCGCCTTCGGCGGCGCGCTCCTGACACGCGACACGCCCGGCTTCTACCTGCAGCCGGCCCTGTTCACCGAGGCGACCAATCAGATGCGCATTTCCCGCGAGGAGATCTTTGGGCCGGTCGCAGCCGTCATCCGCGTGAAGGATTACGAGGAGGCGCTCACTGTGGCCAACGACACGCCGTTCGGCCTGTCCTCGGGCATCGCCACCACCAGCCTCAAGCATGCGACCCATTTCAAGCGCAATGCCGAAGCCGGCATGGTGATGGTCAACCTGCCGACGGCCGGCGTCGACTTTCATGTGCCCTTCGGTGGCCGCAAGGGATCATCCCACGGTTCACGCGAGCAGGGTCGCTACGCCGCCGAATTCTACACAACAGTCAAGACGGCCTACACGCTCGCTTGAGCGCGCGCCGTTACGGGCCCTGCGTGACTGCGCGGGCCGCATAAGGAAAGACAAGATGAAGAAGAAAGCTGAGTGGCCGCGCAAGCTGCGTTCGCAGGATTGGTTCGGCGGCACGGGCAAGAATGCCATCATGCATCGCTCCTGGATGAAGAACCAGGGTCTGCCGGCCGACACGTTCGACGGACGACCGATCATCGGCATCTGCAATACCTGGTCGGAGCTGACGCCCTGCAATGCGCATCTGCGCGACCTTGCCGAGCGGGTAAAGCGTGGCGTCTATGAGGCCGGCGGCTTCCCGGTCGAATTCCCGGTGTTCTCCGTCGGCGAGAGCACCTTGCGCCCGACCGCCATGATGTTCCGCAATCTGGCGGCCATGGACGTCGAAGAGGCGATCCGCGGCAATCCGGTCGATGGCGTTGTGCTGCTCGGCGGCTGCGACAAGACCACGCCGAGCCTGCTGATGGGCGCTGCCAGTGTCGACATCCCGGTTATCCTCGTTTCCGGCGGCCCGATGCTGAACGGCAAGTGGCGCGGCGAGGATGTCGGCTCGGGCACGGCGATCTGGCAGTTCTCGGAAATGGTGAAGTCCGGCGAGATGTCGCTGGCGGAATTCATGGATGCGGAGCAGGGCATGGCCCGCTCGGCCGGCAGCTGCATGACCATGGGCACGGCCTCCACCATGGCCTCGATGGCCGAGGCGCTCGGCATGACGCTTCCCGGCAATGCGGCGATCCCCGCCGTCGACGCCCGCCGCCGGGTGATCTCCCAGCTCTCCGGCCGCCGCATCGTCGACATGGTCAAGGAGGACCTGAAACCCTCGGACATCCTGACGAAGGAAGCCTTCGAGAACGCCATCCGCGTCAACGGCGCCGTCGGCGGTTCGACCAATGCCGTCCTGCATCTGCTGGCGCTTGCCGGCCGCATCGGCGTGGACCTCAGCCTTGACGACTGGGACCGCCTCGGTCGCGACGTGCCGACGATCGTCAACCTGCAGCCATCGGGCAAGTACCTGATGGAGGAATTCTACTACGCCGGCGGTTTGCCTGTTGTCATCAAGGCCGTGGGCGAAATGGGTCTCCTTCATAAGGATGCCGTGACCGTCACCGGCGACACGATCTGGAACGACGTCAAGGATGTGGTCAACTACAACCACGACGTCATCGTGCCGCGCGAGAAGGCCCTGACCAAGTCGGGCGGCATCGCGGTCCTGCGCGGCAATCTGGCCCCGAAGGGCTGCGTGCTGAAGCCATCGGCCGCCTCGCCGCACCTGATGCAGCACAAGGGCCGTGCGGTCGTGTTCGAGAGCATCGAGGACTATCACGCCCGCATCAACCGCGAGGATCTCGACATCGACGAGACCTGCGTGATGGTGCTCAAATATTGCGGTCCGAAGGGTTATCCGGGCATGGCCGAGGTCGGCAATATGGGGCTGCCGCCGAAGGTGCTGAAGAAGGGCATCACCGACATGATCCGCATTTCCGATGCGCGCATGTCGGGCACCGCCTATGGCACCGTCATCCTGCACACGGCACCGGAAGCAGCCGATGGCGGCCCGCTGGCGCTCGTTCAAAACGGTGACATGATCGCAGTCGACGTGCCGGCCCGTACCATCCATCTCGACGTTTCCGACGAGGAACTGGCCCGCCGCCGCGCGGCCTGGGTTTCGCCGGTAAAGCCGCTTTCCGGCGGTTATGCCGGTCTCTACGTCAAGTCCGTAATGCAGGCCGATACGGGTGCGGATCTCGACTTCCTCGTCGGCCCGCGCGGGGCGGAGATCCCGATGAACCGCGACAGCCACTGATGCGTTGATGCTTGCGCCAGCGGGCGAGGGGCAGGCCTTGCGGCCAGGCAGTTCCCTCGCCATCTGCCTTGACCCGCGCGAGAGGGGACTTGTCCCTACGCGGGGTGATCGCCATGCGCCGTTTGCCGCGAGCCTCCTTCGCCCCGCCTGCGGGGAGAAGGAGGCCGGCAGGCCGGATAAAGGGCGCGCGCTCGCTTCAAATTGCGGCGTCGATGCCATTCACCTTCATTGGCTCTGTGTCTGGCTCTGATCACCGTGATCTTGGCGCTGGCTCTGTGCTTGCTGCTGCTGCTCGACAGTCACCGATACTTTCAGCGTTTCCTTGGCCTCGCCATGGATCAAGCCGGAAATGGGAGCGGCGTCGCGGTAGCAAAGACCGGAGGCGATCCGGACGTAACGATCGTCAGGGCAGATCTTGTTGGCGGCGTCGAAACCGACCCAGCCGAGCCCGTTGAGGTGCACCTCGGCCCAGGCATGGCTGGCGGTCTGATCGGGCTTCCCCTCCGTCATCAGGTAGCCCGAAATATAGCGCGCCGGCAGATCGAGCGAGCGCGCTGCCGCAATCAGGATATGGGCGTGATCCTGGCAAACGCCGCTGCCGCTTTCGAGCGCATCCTCGGCCGTCGTCTCCGCATGGGTCTCGCCGGGCTTGTACTCCACGGCGTCATGGATCGACGCCATCAGGGCGTGCATGCGGGCGAGGTCGGTCTCACCCTCGGCGGATTTGGCCAGTTCCCGAACCAACTTGCCGGCCTTGGTCAACGGCGTTTCGCGAGCATAGAGCCAGAGCGGCACGTAGGATTGGTGCGGGCCGAAGACGCCGGCACGATCCTCGGTATGAACTTCGCCCGAGGCGGTGATGCGGATCGCTTCGCGGTCGCCGTCGACGCTGACGAGATGGACCCGGTTTCCGAAGTGATCGTCGTAGCTCACTTCGATCGCAGCGCCATCGACGAGCGTCTGCCAGCCGAGCACCGTCTGGCCGGCCTGGGTGAGCGGCGTCAGCCGCAGGCGCTGCAGTGCGTATTGCACGGGTTCGTCATAGTGGTATTCGGTCGTGTGGCTGATCTTCAGGTGCATGCCATCCTCCCGAACTCAGTTGAACCTATAGCCGTCGGAGATTTCCTGTCCCAGACGATTGTTGTGGCTGATGAAGTCTTCCAGATATTCGTGCAGGCCCTCGTCCATGATGTCTTTGATCGACTGGCTGCGCAGCGACGCGAGCGTGCGGTCGGCCGTGTCGTGGGCTGCGTGGCGCTCGCCATACTCCCGTTCGAGATAGCCGAGGTTGCTGGCGATCTTTTCGTAGCAGTAGGCAAGCGAGCGCGGCATGCGGCCGTTGGAAATCAGGAAGTCGGCGATGTTGGCGGGGCGAAGCTCGGCATCGTAGACCCAGCCATAGGCGCGATGCGCCGAGACCGAGCGCAGGATCGATTCCCACTGGACATTGTCCATCGACGAGCCGACGGCGGCGACGGCCGGCAGCAGCACGTAATACTTCACATCGAGGATGCGGGCGGTATTGTCGGCCCGCTCGATGAAGGTGCCGATGCGCGAGAAGTTGAAGATCTCGTTCCGCAGCATCGTGCCGTGGAAGGCGCCGCGGATGAGGCCGGCACGGCGCTTGATCGTGTCGATGATCTCCGGCATGTCGGTCGGGCGCGCCTTCTTGGAAAGGACCGCCTTCATCTCGAGGTAGCATTCGTTGGTCGCTTCCCAGGTCTCGCGCGTCAGCGCGGTGCGGACCATGCGGGCATTGTGGCGTCCCGCCTCGATGCAGGACATCACGCTCGACGGGTTGGCGCGGTCGCGCAAAAGGAAGTCGATCGCGTCGATGCTCGTCAGCGTCTCGTGCACCTCGTCGTAGAGCTCGCGCACGCCGGCACTTTGCAGCACGCCGTCCCAGTCGCCCTCCGTCGCCTCGCTGCGGGTCAGCGCCATGCGCAGACCGGCATCGATCAGCCGGGCGCTGTTTTCGGCGCGTTCGATGTAGCGGAACATCCAGTAGAGACCGTTTGCAGTTCTTCCCAACATGGTCTCAGTCCTCCAGCACCCAGGTGTCCTTGGTCCCACCGCCCTGGCTGGAATTCACGACAAGTGAACCAGCCTTGAGGGCGACGCGCGTCAGGCCACCGGGAATGATCTGCACCTTGTCGGAGACAAGGACGTAGGGACGAAGATCCACGTGCCGGGGCGCGATGCCCTTGTTGACGAGGATGGGCACGGTCGACAGCGACAGCGTCGGCTGAGCGATGTAGTTGGTCGGGCGGGCCTTGAGCTTTTCGGCAAAGACGGCGCGCTCCTTCTTGCTGGCGGTCGGGCCGACCAGCATGCCGTAGCCGCCGGAACCATGCACTTCCTTGACCACCAGCTCTTCCAGATGTTCGAGCACGTATTTGAGGCTCTGCGGCTCGGAACAGCGCCAGGTCGGCACGTTTTCCAAGAGCGGCTTGCGGCCGGTGTAGAATTCGACGATCTCGGGCATGTAGGAGTAGATCGCCTTGTCGTCGGAAATGCCGGTGCCGGGCGCGTTGGCGATGGTGATGTTGCCGGCGCGGTAGACGTCCATGATACCGGGGATGCCGAGGGCCGAATCCGGCCGGAAAGTGAGGGGATCGAGAAAGTCGTCGTCGACGCGGCGGTAGAGCACGTCGATTGCCTCGTAGCCGCGCGTGGTGCGCATCTTCACCTTGCCGTCGATGACGCGCAGGTCCGATCCTTCGACCAGCTCGACGCCCATCATGTCGGCGAGGAAGGCGTGTTCGTAATAGGCGGAGTTATAGATCCCGGGGGTCAGCACCGCCACACGCGGCTTGCCGCTGCAGCCGGGAGGGGCGAGCGACGCCAGGCTCTGGCGCAGAAGGTTCGGGTAGTTTTCGACCGGGCGCACGCGGTTCTGATGGAAGAGTTCCGGGAACATCTGCATCATCGTTTCGCGGTTTTCCAGCATGTAGCTGACCCCGGACGGTGTGCGTGCATTGTCTTCCAGCACGTAGAACTGGTCTTCGCCCGTTCGCACGATGTCGGTGCCGACGATGTGAGTGTAGACGCCGCCCGGCGGGCGGAAACCGATCATCTGTGGCAGGAAGGCGACGTTCTTCTCGATCAGCTCGCGCGGCACGCGGCCGGCGCGGATGATCTCCTGCTTGTGGTAGATGTCGTCGAGGAAGGCGTTAAGGGCGATGACCCGCTGCTCGATGCCTTGAGCGAGCTTGCGCCATTCTCGGCCGGAAATGATGCGGGGGATGAGGTCGAAGGGGATGAGCTTTTCGGAGCTGTCTGCGTGTCCGTAGACCGCGAATGTGATGCCGGTTTTCCGGAAGATGTTCTCGGCTTCCTTGGATTTCGCTATAAGCCGATTTCTGTCCTGGCTGGCATACCATTCATGATAGGTCGAATATGGCTGGCGCGGGCTGCTGTCCGCATTCATCATTTCGTCAAATGCCAAAGGCGTGGTCCCCTTATTTTTGACCATTTGAGTACAACGTTGGTTGCAATGCAAGAAGCGTGCTCAGTCGCCGGAAAAGAAAGTTGGCGCGGTTCCTGCCGCCCGATCGCGGCGAAAACTGCCCAATGACAGTGCAGTGACAACCGGCCGCCGAAAGGCGTGGCGAACGGGTGGCTGCAAAACATGCACATGCTCTAAAATTGAGCGGGCCTTTCGGTGTCGCAAATCCGGGTCTTGCACCACCCCGCTGTTGGCGGCGCTCTCTAGCCGAGACCCAGGCAGGCGATTGCCAGCGCCGACAGAATGCAGAGCATCAGCAGCGACAGCATGGCGGCGGCGCTCGCGCGCGGGCCGGCATCGGCGAGGGCGCGGATATCGACCTCGAGGCCGAGGGCGGCCATGGCGATGACGGTCAGCCAGGTGGAGATCTTGACGGCGCCCGTTGCAAGGGCATCGGGGATCGCGCCGCTGTTGCGGGCGATCGCGACCGCCAGAAAGCCGAGGATGAACCAGGGGACGAAATGAACGATGGTCGCCAGGCGCGATCCGTGGCGTGGGCTCTCGCCGGCCGCCGCGGCGGGCTCGGCACTATGGCCACCGATCAACGAAAAACAGAAGACGACGGGGCCGAGCATGAGCACGCGCACGAGCTTGACGAGCGTACCGACCTGGACGGAAAGCGGGCTGAAGGGGCTGGCCGCGGCCAGCACCTGGGGCACGGCATAGACGGTCATGCCGGCAAAGACGCCATAGCCCTGTGGCGTCATGCCGAGCCAGCCGCCGACGAGCGGTAGCGAAAGCACCACGGCGATGCCGAGGATGGCAGTAAACGAGATGGCGGCCGCGACCTCTTCGCCGCGGGCGCCGATCGCCGGGGCGACGGCGGCAATCGCCGAGTTGCCGCAGATGGCGTTGCCGCAGGCAATCAAGGTCGCGAGCCGCCTTGGCAGGCCAAGCAGGCGTGCGATCAGGTAGCCGGTCGCGATCGACAGCAGCACCATGGCGACGATGGTGACGAGCAGGGTGGGCCCGCTCGCGGCAATCGCATCGAAGCTCAGCATCGCGCCGATCAAGACGATTGCGGCCTCGAGGAGATACTTCGCGCAGAAATGAATGCCGGCGACGAAACGGTGACCGGGTGTCCAGAACGTGCGGACGATCGCGCCAAGCAGGATCGCCAGCACCAGCGCCTCGAGCCATGCCCGACCGGTCCAGCGCCACTCGACCCATTCAAGGCCAATGGCTGCAAGGGCCACGAGGCAACAGAGGACGAGGCCCGGAAGAGTGGATGCCAGGCGGGCGGTGACGGATGAAAAAGCGGAGCGGGATGGGGAATGCAATCTGGACATGGCCGCAACCTAGTCCGTTCCATGAATCAGTCTAACGGATTATTCTTGTCATTCTGATCGCTTTTTGCGATTGATTTGCCATGACACTCGATCAGCTTAGAATTTTTGTCGCCGTCGCTGAGCGTCTGCACATGACCAAGGCCGCCGAGGCGATGAACGTGACGCAATCGGCCGCAAGCGCCGCAATCGCGGCCTTGGAAACGCAACACGACGTGCGCCTGTTCGATCGCGTCGGCCGTGGCCTGACACTGACGGAGGCGGGCAAAGCGTTCCTGCCGGAGGCAAGGGCAGTTCTCGCCAGAGCGAAGGCCGCCACGACCTGCCTCAACGACCTCTCGCAGCTTCGGCGCGGCGAACTCTCGATTGCCGCCAGCCAGACCGTCGCAAGCTACTGGCTGCCGGCGCGGCTCGCCCGCTTCACCCACGACTATCCCCAGGTCGACGTCAAATTGACCGTGCGCAACACGGCCGTCGTTGCCGAGGCGGTGGAGGAGGGAACGGTCCAGCTTGGTTTCGTCGAGGGCAGGGTCGATGGCGTCAAGCTCGACCATCGTTGCGTCGCTATCGACCGCATCGCCGTCTATGCTTCGCCCGGCCACGCGCTCGTTGGTACCGCGATCGATCTGCAGATGCTGCTTGCCGCGCGCTGGGTCCTGCGCGAGGAAGGCTCAGGGACGCGGGCAATGTTCCTGCAATCGATGAGGGATCATGGAGCGGACGTTGACCGATTGAAGGTCGAGCTCGAGCTGCCTTCGAACGAGGCCGTCCTGACGGCAGTCGGGAGTGGCCCCTTCGTCACTGCCGTCTCCCGGCTTGCGGCCCAGCCCTTTGTCGACAGCGGCCGGCTGGTCGAGTTGCCGTTTGAGCTGGCAGAGCGCAGTTTCGAATTGCTGACGCATCGCGAACGGCAATTCAGCCATGCGGCGCGAGCCTTTGTGGAACTGCTTTGAAGTGCGTGCATTGTCGTTTGTAATGGCCAGGGGCATCGCCGTTCGACGATGCGCGTGTTTCGCTGGAAGAGGTAGCGATGGTGTTCGAAATTGTGCAAAGACCGGCTCAGCGGGTAGCCGGCGCCTTCTGGGAAGGAACGTTCGGCGAAGCAGCCGACGGTGCTGTGCGCCGGCTGATTTCCGAGATGCAGGCCCATCATCGGCACATGCATCCCGGCGACCATGCAACCCTTGTCGGCCTTTCCTGGAATGATCGCCCGGACGGCTTCCGCTATCTGGTCGGCTACGTTTCCAAAAAGGCCGAGGCGACGGTTCACCCCGGACATGTCGACCTGCCGGCCATGCGTTTCGTCACCGCCCTGCATCATCCGGAAAGCGGCGACGTCTTTGCCCACTACCAGAAAATGTTCGACTGGATCAGGGCCGAGGGACACGCGGTCGATACTGCCTTGCTGCACTATCGCGAGGAGTATGAGCCCGGCTTCGTGTCGCTGTCGCTCTCCTCGCTCAGGCTGATGGTTCCGATTGGCTGAACCTTTCCATCAGAAAAATTGCTTTGACCATCAACGTTTCCGCATCTACTTGCGTGAGTGCTCAATTCGTCAGGATTTGAGCCGAAATCATCCGGCAGATCAAAGTATTACAGCGACTTGAAGCCGCCTTCGAGGAGTGGGCTGTAGACTGCCAGTCTGCCACCGTCGTCCGGATACCCGTCATGCTCGCCCGTCTGGCTCCCGCCATTTTCGTTCTGCTTTGGTCGACCGGCTGGGTCGTTGCGAAATACGCCGCCGTCTATGCCGATCCGCTGACCTTTCTGGTGTTGCGCTACACGCTGGCGATCGTGCTCTTTATCCTCTTCTGCGTTGTGACCGGTGCACGGTGGCCAAAGTCCTGGACAGTGGCCGGCCATGCGGTGGTGTCGGGCATGTTTTTGCACGGTCTCTATCTCGGTGCGGTGTGGTGGGCGATCGGCGAGGGCGTGCCCGCCGGCATTTCCGGCATCATTGCCGGCCTGCAGCCGCTGATGACGGCGGTCGCGGCGGCTTTCGTGATCGACGAGAGGCTGAGCACGCCGCAGAAGCTTGGCCTCGTCCTCGGTTTCTTCGGCATTGCGCTTGCCGTCCTGCCGAAGGTGCTGGCGATCGATACCGGCGCGACGCCGATCCACATCCTGCCTGTTGTCGTCAACGTGCTCGGCATGGCTGCCGTCACCTATGGCACGCTCTATCAGAAGCGCCATCTGCAGAGTGGCGACATTCGCACCATCGCAGCGCTTCAGTATCTCGGCGCACTGATCGTGACGATCCCGCTTGCCCTGATGCTGGAGGATCTGCATGTCACCTGGAACCTCCAGGTCGTGCTTGCGCTCGCCTGGTCGGTGCTCGGCCTTTCCATGGGGGCGATCGCGCTGCTGCTCTATCTCATTAGACGCGGCCAGGTGTCGCGCGCAGCCTCGCTGATCTATCTGGTGCCGCCACTCGCCGCCATGCAGGCGTGGCTCTTCTTCGGCGAGGCGCTGACGCTGCCGATGGTCATTGGAACGGTCATCGCCGTTGCCGGCGTCTATCTCACCAATCGCAAACAGCAGGCATGAAGCATGTCGCGCAAAAGTGTGCGGCGGTTTTGCGATAACGACATGCGAACAACCAAAACGAAAACGGCGG
>NZ_MBSO01000002.1 GCF_001695835.1 Ensifer sp. LC11
GCGCTTGTAGATCGCCTTGCCCCAGGGGGTCAGGCGGTGGGCGTCGGTGCGTTCCCGAGCCTCGGCCCAGACATGGCGGGTGATGGTGCGGATCGCCTTGGTGTTGGCCGTGCAGGAGGACGGGCCCTCACGGGCCCGTTTTCGTTTCGGCTCCGCGCCAGCGGTCAAGCGCGTAGCCGGTTGAGGCATTCGCCATCAGCCTGTTACGGTCAGGGTGCTAGACCTTTGCGGGTCGAGCCCCTTACTGCGATGAAACCATGGACAAAGCCCTCCTCCGCCCTGCCCTATCCGGCGACGAACCCTATCTGGACTGGCTGGAAGAAGCCTGCATGCGCGACTATGCGGTCGCGCTCTGGGGCAATTGGCGGCCGCGTCCGGCGGATGCGCTGATCCTTGACGAGCATCGGATCATCGTTGCGGGGGAAGAAGATGTCGGCTGCGTTTCGGTCACCCGACGCGAGGACCATGTCTGGGTGAACAAGCTTTATGTCGCGCCCGGTCACCAGAAGTGCGGTTACGGTGCGATCGCGCTCCGCCAGGTGCTCGGCGAAGCAAGAGCGATCGGCCTACCGCTGCGCCTCAGCGTACTGACCACCAATCCGGCAGTCGCATTCTACCGCCGCGAAGGTCTTGTCATCTATGAGGAAACCGCCGAGCGGCGCTTCATGACGTCGGAGGCACGTTAAGCTTATCAGCACCTTCTGATTGACGACCCGCATGCTCAGGCGCATCCTCGCGGGGGTCAGAGGGGGACACGCCATGAGCGAGCCTGATCTCTATCTGCTTGGGCGCGCCGGGCCCGAGGAAGAACGCCTGAAGCGACAGATTGCCAATCTCGCACCTGACTCCGACCAACAACTCGAAAGGGTCGGCATCCGGCCGGGAGAACATGTCATCGATCTCGGTTGTGGCCCCGGCGGTGTGCTGCACCTCATCGGCAAACGTGTCGGACCGACTGGCGCGGTGCTGGGCATCGAACGCGACCCGCACTTCGTCGAGCTTGCCCGCCGTTTCGTCGCCAGCCACGCCCTACCCCAAGTGGAGGTGCGCGAAGGCGATGCCTATGCCACCGGCCTGCCGCGCCGCTCCTTCGACGGTGCCCACATGCGGCTGGTGCTCGTCAACGTGCCGCGGCCGGAGCTTATCGTGCTCGAAATGGTGTCACTGGTAAAACCAGGCGGCTGGATCGCAAGCTTCGAGGCCGATTTTCTGGGTCATATCTGCGATCCTCCGCTTCCCGCCTGGGACCGCCTGCTTGCCGCCTATGTCGCCTATTCCGCAGCCAGGGGCATCGATCTTCATATCGGCCGCCGCGTGCATCGTCTGTTCCGGGATGCGGGTGTCGAGGCGATTTCCGTCGATGCCGTCGAGCACGTCTATCCGCCCGGCCACGACCGTCGGCCGATCCTCAAGGATTTCATCAACAATGTCCGTGCAGGGCTTGTGAGCGAAGGCTTCATCAGCCAGTCCGAGCTGGATGCCGATCTCGCAGCGCTCGACCGGCACCTTGCCGATCCGAACGTGCTCGTGACGTCCCATCTGTTCTTCCGGCTGACCGGCCGTATACCGGAACCGCTCGTCGTCAAAGCGTGAAACGGCCTGCCATCCGGGTTCACGCCATTTCAAATCCGCCTAGAGCATCCCGCTCTCAAGTGGATTCACGTGAGGCGGAAAGATGCTCTAGAATCAAAGTGCTAGGGCGTCCTTGGGCGTTCACACGAACGCACGGCGCTCTAGGCGGCGGCACCGGCGCGCTGGTGTGCCAGACGCTCGCCGACAATGATCAGCAGGCCGGCCGCAAAGATCAGGCCGGCGCCGGCAAAGACGTTTGCGGTCGGCACGTCGCCCCAGATCAGGAAGCCGAGGCCGAAGGCCCACACGAGTGAGGTGTATTCGAAGGGTGCGATTACCGAGATCGGCGCCCGGCGCATGCCTTCAAACAGCGCGAACTGGGCGATGCCGGCAATCACCCCCGTGCCCGCCATCAGCGCGACGTCGAAGAGGGCCGGCGGCGTCCAGAAAAAGCCGACCGCAAGCCCGGTCATGCCGATGAAGAAGACGTTGGAGATGGTCATCTGCGTCAGCGTCGTTTCCTGGAGAGCGGTCTTGCGCAGCATCACCGTGCCAATCGCCCAGAACACCGCGGCCATGAGCGCCAGGACCACCGGCAGCGACAGCTTCATACCGGTGCCGAGCGGATCGCAGGCGACGAGCACGCCGACAAAGCCGATGAAGACGGCGAGCCAGCGGATTGGCGGCACGTCTTCCTTCAGGATCGGTACGGCGAGCAGCGTCACGATGATCGGCGCGGCGTAGTAGAGCGTCGTCATCTCGGCGAGGCCGAGATCGCGGGCGGCATTGAAATAGGAAAGCCAGGCGGCGAGCAGCAGGAGGTTGCGCACGAAGAGCGGCTTGATCACCGGCGACGAGATGGCGCTCCGCACCAGCTTGCCGCGGCCGATGACAAGGCAAAGCACGAGGATGGTGATGCTTCGCGTAAACAGGATCTGCCAGACCGAATAGCCGACGACCAGCCATTTGACCGACGCATCCTGCAGCGAAAACAGGAAATAGGAAAACGTCGTCATGACGATACCTGACAGGACGGTCTTGTTCATGGGGGCCTCGATCGCGCCGGCGGGAGAAAGAGCGGCGGAGCCCGTCTGATAGCGCGGTCGCGGCACACGCGGAAGGGGTGTCCCGGTGCCGGGCTGTGGCGATTTCTTGGGGTGGCGCCAGGACGATCGGGCACCACGCTTGATGGAGATCAAGAACAGGCGCTTGCGCCGCTGCTAGAAGGCAGTGATAACGGCCACGAAACCAGGTCCCAACGACATGCAGCCGCTCGCCTTTTCCTTTGCCGCCCTGATCCTGCTCGCAACGCCGGGGCCGACGAACACGCTTCTGTGGCTATCCGGCGCATCGGCAGGCTTCCGCCGCTCGCTGCCACTGCTCGCCGGTGAACTTGGCGGCTATCTTGCGGTCATCATTCCCGCGGTTGCACTGCTGGCACCATTTCTTGCCGCCCACCCGCAACTTGGTCTGGCGCTGCGGTTGATCGCCTCTGCCTGGGTTCTCTATCTTGCCTATGCGCTCTGGACGACCGATGCCGAGCGTAGCGAAGGCATTGTCATCTCCGTCCGCCAGGTCTTCGTCACGACGCTGCTCAATCCGAAGGCGCTGATCATCGCCCTGGTGCTCTTGCCGCAAACGGGCCTGGCTGCGGTCTCGCCCTGGATCGCCGGCTTTTCGCTGCTCGTGCTTGCTGTCGGATCGACGTGGATCGGCGCCGGCGCCGTGCTGGTGCAGATGTCGAAGAACGTGTCGGCCTCGCATCTGCCGCGCCGGATCGCAGCCGTCTGCCTCACCCTCTTCTCCGTCGGCATTGCCGGCAGCGCAATCGCCGCCATGCACTAAAATCCCCGAGGACCGGTCCTCGGGGATAGCAATGCGCTTGCGAGACCGATTGCTGCGTCACGCAGCGACAGTCGCTTCGCCGAGTTCCTTTGCCAGCGCCACGCCGATCAACTGTTCCCAGCCCCCACGCCGATATTCGAGCTTGTCGAGCCCGTCGAGGAAGGCGACTTGCTCGGTGAAGACGAGGCGCGTGCCGTTGCCTTCCGGCTGAATGTCGACTGTGGCGACGGAAGCGGAAATCTTCCGGTCGTTCTCTGTCATCGTATAGGCGAAGATGATCCGGCGGTTCTCGACGATATCGAGATAGATGGTGTCGTCGTAATAGGTGGTCTCGTCGTCCTGGCTGAAGCGACCAGTCTCGCGGCCGCCGACGCGGAAGTCATGGGTGACTGTGGCACCGGCCTCGACGTTGACGAACCAGCGCTCTTTTGCGGCCGGCTCGGAGAAGGCCGTGAACACCTGTTCCGGCGTCGCCTTGAAGCAGCGCTCGATGGTGAAGCTCCAATGTTCCACGGATCTGTCGGTCACGTTCTCTCTCCTCTGAAGCTCGAAAACCGCCGGCCTCTGTCGAACTGGTTTCGTTTAAAAACTGCTATAATTTTGAAAGCAGTTGCACGATAGCTTCACTGATGCGATAATGCAAGCGGTTTTGAAGAGGTGCCAATGAAGGACGACATTCGCTCGGGTTGCCCGATCAATCTTTCGCTCGAAGTGTTCGGCGACAAATGGAGCCTACTGATCATTCGCGACATGATCTTTGGCGGCAAACGGCACTTCCGGGAATTGCTGCGGTCCCAGGAGGGGATCTCCTCCAACATCCTGGCGGACCGCCTGAAGATGCTGGTCGAGCAGGGCATGCTGACCAAGGCCGACGACCCCAGCCACAAGCAGAAGGCGATCTACAGCCTGACCGAGATGACGATCGCGCTGGTGCCGATCATGGCCCAGCTCGGCGCCTGGGGCCGTCGCTACCTGCCGGTCAGCGAGGAACTCAGCATCCGTGCCGAACTGATGGAGGATGGCGGGCCGCCTCTTTGGGATCGGTTCATGGAGGAGCTGCGCCACGCGCATCTCGGTGCACCGCTTGATGGCCCACCAAGGGTGCGCGCAACACTTCAGGCAGCCTATGAAGAGGTCGTGGCCAGAAAGGCGCGTGAAAGGGCTATCGCCTGACGCCGAACCGAGCGGTCGCGGATCAAAGCCCGATCGCGGACAACATGACGAAAGTGGCGAACAACACGAAATGTGTCATGCCCTCGATGGCGTTCGTCTGACCATCGTTGAGGTTGATCGCCGCAACGATCAGGGTAATCGCCACCATCACCGTGTGCACCGGCGACATCGCCATCAGGAAGGGCTGACCGGTATAGAGTGCGATCGCCTCCATGACAGGCACGGTCAGGATGACCGTTGAAAGCGATGCGCCGAGCGCGATATTGACCACGGCCTGCATCCGGTTGGCGAGTGCTGCGCGCATGGCGGTCATGATCTCCGGCGAGGCGGAGATCGCAGCGACAACGATGGCGGCAATCGCCGGCGGCGCGCCGCTGCCCCTCAATCCGGACGTCAGCAGCGACGACATGATTTCTGCGAGAAAGCCGATCATCACGATGCCGACGATCAAGGTCAGGATCGACGGCAGCACCGGCTGGTCGATGGCATCCTGCAACGCCCTCCCCTCACCCTTGGCTTTGGGATAGCTGTAGCTGAAGAAATAGCTGTGCACGCCCACCTGCATGCGCAGGAAGAGAGCGTAGAGCGTGATCATCGCGCCGATGGTGAAGGCCGAATAGAGATGCCATTTCGCCGCCGGAACGAATTCCGGAACGACCATCGAGATGCCCATCGCCGTCAGGATCATGACGCTGTAGGTGCGGGCGGAATCGTCGTTATAGGGCTGCTCGCCGTGCTTCAGACCACCAAGCAGGGCGGCAAGACCCAATATGCCGTTGATGTCGAGCATGACGGCGGCATAGATCGTACGGCCGACAACGTCAGGATCATGGTGCCATAGGGGTCGCCGACCTTGGACGCAAGCACCTCGGCGTGGTGGGAGACGCGAAGCGAGGCAAGAACGATCGCTGCCACAAGCCCGGCGGCGCCGAGAAGCGCTGCCAGCCGGCCCATCTCGAGGAGCTTATGCTCCAGCGCAAACCCGGCAAACGCGGCAGCGACGGCAGCGATCAGCAGGCGCTCTGATCTCATGCGTGCCTACAAGACGCCCCTCCACCAAAAAGCCTGTTCTGCCCGTCACACGAACTATAGGGTCCGCAATCCCCAAAGCAAATGACAGGAAAAGGACTATTTTCCTTCCGATTCTTTACCGCTCCCCGGCCTTTCGGTAGGGTAGCGTCGAATGAACCCAGCAAGCGGCCGCCATTTGGCCCGGATCTTTCGGCATGTTGTCCCACGGCACGATCTGGCACGCTATTGACGCCCTGGCCGAGCGCTATCAGCTCTCGCCCTCTGGCCTTGCGCGCCGCGCTGGCCTCGACCCAACCTCGTTCAACAAGTCCAAGCGTCGCTCCGCCGATGGGCGGGAACGCTGGCCCTCGACCGAATCGATCGCCAAGGTGCTGGAGGCGACCGGCGCCACGATGGACCAGTTCACGAACCTGCTGCGTCCGGACGGGGGGGAGGCGGCAGCCTCCGACCCGGTAGCCAGCGCGACCATACCGCTGATTGGTTTTGCCCAGGCGGGCGCCGGCGGCTTCTTCGATGACGGCGGTTTTCCCGCCGGCCAGGGCTGGGATGTCATCGACTTCCCGACGACGGCGGAGCGCCGCTCCGGCATCTACGCGCTTGAAATCCAGGGCGACAGCATGCTGCCGCTCTATCGCGACGGCGACACGCTCATTGTCGACCCGGGCGCACAGATCCGGCGCGGCGACCGGGTGGTGGTCAAGACGCGCGACGGCGAGGTCATGGCCAAGATCCTGACGCGCCAGACACCACACATGATCGAACTCCTGTCCCTCAATCCCGAGCACCCGAACCGGGGCTTCGAGATCAACCAGATCGAATGGATCGCCCGTGTCATCTGGGCCAGCCAGTAGGACGACTTCCTGATGCGGCAGCATTTCTACACACTTGCCGGCGGCATCGCCGCGATCGCGCTATTCACCGGCATCCTATATGCCGGAGCGGCCGCTATTCGCGACCGCGAGAGCGCCGCCACGCCGGACCTCGTTCTCGAAACGCCCGACATGTCAGAGCTCGAGCCGACAGCGGGTCAGGCCGAAACGGGCGACGACGTTCCGCTGGATCTTGGCTCGTCGGATGGCAGCGCTGCGGGGGAAGGCGTCGCAGACGGCGGCGGCTCGACCAACAACGCCAGGACGGAGACGGCTGCTCGTACTATCGAACCGCAGCAATTCGGGATGCCAGAGACGGTGACGAGCGCGCCGCTTGAACGGGTGGAACCCCGCCCGCCCTTGTCGGAACCGGACAAGCAAGCAAAGGCGGCAACCGGACCGACGGTCCTCTATCGCCCCGTGGCGATCGCCGCCGGGGTGATCCAGTTCGATAAGTTCACGCTGCAGATCGATGGCATCGAGCCCGAAAACGCGGACCGGACCTGCGAAAGCGGCGGCAAAAGCTGGCCCTGCGGCGTGGTCGCAAGGACCGCCTTTCGCAATTTCCTGCGCGCACGGGCGGTCAGCTGCGACATGCCTTCAGGCAAGACCGGCACGACGACAGCGGCTTGCACGCTCGGCGGGCGGGATCTCGCGACCTGGCTTGTCGACAATGGCTGGGCGACACCGCTTGCCGGCTCGCCGCTCGAAAAGCGTGCCGATGCGGCGCGCAAGGCAAAGCTTGGTTTCTACGGCGACGACCCGCGCGATCTCAACCACACGCCGATGACATTCGACGATCCGACCGCCGGAACGGGGATGGACGCCCTGCAACCGGACTTGTAAACAGCCACGGCAATTCCCAGCTCTCAGCGGTCCAACTGCGGAACACCCCATGTTGCCAAGCCTCAGCCACCACGAAGCTCTCGTCTATGTCATGGTGATGATGTCGGCGGTCGACCGCGAGATGAGCGACGACGAGTTCGCGCGTATCGGTCGGCTGGTGCAGTTCCTCCCTGTCTTCGACGGCTTCGACGAAGGCAGCCTCGTCCATATCGGCCACGAATGCTCCGCGCAGCTAGCTGCGCCTGAAGGACTGGACATCGCGCTGGAGATCGTTCGCGAGGCGCTTCCGGAAAAATTCCACGAGACGGCCTATGCACTCGCCGTCGAAATCGCCGCCGCGGACCAGCGCATCCGCAACGAAGAAATCCGGCTCCTTCAATTGCTGCGCGATCGCCTTAGCCTCGACAAGCTCACCTGCGCGGCGATCGAGCGCGGGGCGCTTGCCCGGTTCCGCCGGTAGCAGCTTCGCGTGCCGACGGCGACGCCAAGGCGCCGTTGCCCTCAGTAGATACCGTTCGGGAAATAGCGCAGATAAATTTCCTCGAGCCGGCCGCTGCGCGAGAGCGCCAGCAGCGCATGATCGATCGCCTGGGTCAGAGCCGGCTCGGACTTGCGGTTCATGATCGTCAGGCCTTCGCCGAGGAACCGCTGCGAGAAGTAAGCCCCATCAATGAGCGCACAGCAGCCGGCTGCAGCGCTGCCGGAGATCCAGAAGGAAAGCTGCATGCCGTCGGAAAACACCGCCGGCACCTCACCCTTCCTGAGCGCCGCCAGCATGACGTCGCGATCCGGAAACACCTTTGCCTCGATCTTCGGGAAGAACGACTTGAACATCGCCTCATGCGTCGTTCCCGCGACGACACCGACCGCTTTTTTTCCGAGATCTTTCGGCCCTGTCGCGGCACCGGCCGCCTTGACGTTGACGGCGAAGCGCGCGGGAAGCCGCATGAAGGCGCGCGAAAAACCGAAGCGCTGGCGCAGCTCAGCGCCGACGGCGACGCCGGCGGCAACCGCCTCGCCCTGCCCCTCTTCCAGCGCTGGCAAGAGTTCTGCATAGGTCACGGCCTGGATCTGGCACTTGGCCTCGATATCGAGCTCGCGGCAGATCTCGCGCACCAGATCGACATGGAAGCCGGAGAGCTTTCCAGACTGGTCGATGAAGTTGAACGGCGGAAAGTCCACCGTCGTCAGAAATCGCAGACGGGCAAGGCCAGTGAGATCAGGTTTGGCAATGCGTTCGCGCTGATCAAAGAGAACGGGCAAATCCTTGGTCTGAGCCGCAAGCGGGCTCGCGATCAGGGAGGCACACAGAGCAAACAGGGGAAGAAATCTCATGGGCCGGCGCGTCTTCGTTGTCGGATGCGGCCTTGGAACCGCGGATGATTCATCGGGCGGTAAATTAACCGCCCGCAGCGCAACTGGCCATAGCCATCCGCGCAAACGCAGCATCATCAGAATGGGAAAATTTGGAGCGGGTGATCGGGATCGAACCGACGACATCAAGCTTGGGAAGCTGGCGTTCTACCACTGAACTACACCCGCAATGCCCCGAAATTTCCCGAACCGCGGCGATCTGTCAAGGACCCTTCCGCGCGATCGCGACACAGGCTCGGGGAAAACCCGTCACTCCGCGCGAAAATGCTTCGAAAGCTTCAGGCCCTGCGCCTGGTAATTGGAGCCGACGCCAAGGCCATAGAGGCCATCGGGTTGCTCCAGCATATGCTCGTAGATCAGGCGGCCGACGATCTGTCCGTGTTCGAGGATGAACGGCACCTCGTGGCTGCGCACTTCGAGCACTGCCCGACTGCCGCTGCCACCGGCAGAGGCGTGGCCGAAGCCCGGATCGAAGAAGCCGGCATAGTGCACGCGGAACTCGCCCACCAACGGATCGAACGGCGTCATCTCGGCGGCGTAGAGCGGTGGCACATGTACCGCCTCGCGCGAGACGAGGATATAGAACTCGTCCGGATCGAGGATCAGTTCGTCGCGCCCGCGGCTGTAGAGCGGTTCCCAGAAATCGAAGATCGAGTGTTGCGCCTTCTTGTCGACATCGATGACCGCGGTGTGGTGCTTGCCGCGATAACCGATCAGACCTTCCGGGCCGGTGCCCTTGAGATCGATCGACAGCGCGATACCGCCGCCGCTGACATTCGGCTTGTCGCTCGCCACCAGCACATCGCTCACGTGCAGGGCCAGCAGTTCCTGCTCGGAGAGCAGCGACTGACCCATGCGGAAACGGATCTGCGACAGGCGCGAGCCACGGCGCACGACAATCGGGAAGGTGCGCGGGCTGATTTCGAGATAGAGCGGGCCGCTGTAGCCGGCAGGGATCTTGTCGAATTCCTGGGCGCGGTCGGTGATGACACGGGTGAAGATATCGAGGCGGCCGGTCGAGCTCTTCGGGTTGGCCGAGGCAGACATGCCCTCGGGCAGCGCCAGGCTCTCCATCAGCGGCACGATATAAACGCAGCCGGTTTCCAGAACCGCGCCTTCGGTCAGGTCAACGACGTGCAGTTTCAGCCGATCGAGCTTGTCGGCGACCAGATGGGACGGTCCCGGCATGAAGCTCGCGCGAACACGGAACGCCTTGGCGCCCAGACGCAGATCGAGGCTTGCCGGCTGGATCTGGTCGGCATCCAGCGGCCTCTCGCTTTTGAGGCGTCCCGTCTCGAACAGCGCGGCGATCGCGCGGTCGGCCAAAATCCCAGTATTGCGGCCCATTGCAGTCCTCTTTTCAGTTGCGAGACAAAACCAAACTCCGGGAATTGACGCAAGCGCACCCTAGCAGTATTGAAGCTTTATCCCGTGGTGATTTGGCCGGTCGGCTTGCAGCCACGTTAAACAAGTAGCTAAAAAGGCCGGGTGTCAAACCGGCCCGTTTTCGCGGCCGGTTTTTTTGTTTTTGAAGGTGATCGTCACATGAGCAAGAACTGGCGCCCGGCAACCCAACTCGTCCACGGCGGAACGACCCGCTCCCAGCATGGTGAAACGTCCGAGGCGATCTTCCTCACCCAGGGCTTCGTCTACGAGACATCCGAGGCAGCAGAAGCGCGTTTCAAGGGCGAGACCGAAGGCTTCATCTACGCGCGCTACGGCAGCCCGACCAATGACATGTTCGAGAAGCGCATGTGCATGCTGGAAGGCGCCGAGGACGCCCGCGCCACCGCCTCCGGCATGGCAGCCGTTTCCGCCGCGATCCTTTGCCAGCTGAAGGCCGGCGATCACATCGTCGCCGCTCGCGCGCTCTTCGGCTCCTGCCGCTGGGTCGTCGAGACGCTGGCGCCGAAATACGGTATCGAATGCACGCTGGTCGACGGCCGCGATCTTCAGAACTGGGAAAAGGCGATCCAGAAGAACACCAAGGTCTTCTTCCTGGAAAGCCCGACCAACCCGACGCTCGAAGTCATCGACATTGCAGGCGTTGCCAAGCTCGCCAACCAGATCGGCGCCAAGGTCGTCGTCGACAACGTTTTTGCGACCCCGCTCTTCCAGAAGCCGCTGGAACTCGGCGCCCATATCGTCGTCTATTCCGCCACCAAGCACATCGACGGCCAGGGCCGCTGCCTCGGCGGCGTCGTTCTTTCCGACAAGGAATGGATCAACGAGAACCTGCACGACTACTTCCGCCATACCGGCCCGGCCATGTCGCCGTTCAATGCCTGGACGCTTTTGAAGGGCATCGAGACCCTGCCGCTGCGCGTGCGTCAGCAGACGGAAACCGCCCGCCGCGTCGCCGATTTCCTGGCGGAACAGCCGCAGGTGGCGAAGGTCATCTATCCCGGCCGCAAGGACCACCCGCAGGCCGACATCATCGCCAAGCAGATGACCGGCGGCTCCACCCTGGTCGCCTTTGAACTGAAAGGTGGCAAGGACGCCGCCTTCGCGCTGCAGAACGCGCTCGAGATCATTCGCATCTCGAACAACCTCGGCGACAGCAAGAGCCTGATCACCCACCCGGCAACGACGACGCACAAGAACCTGACCGACGAGGCCCGCGAAGAGCTCGGCATTTCCGCCGGCACCGTGCGCTTCTCCGCCGGCATCGAGGACAGCGAGGATGTCATCGAGGATTTCGCCCGCGCCCTGAAGGCCGTCAAAGCCTGACGCGAACGAATAAGCGGCCGCCCGCAACAGCCGGCGGCCGCCAATCGCCTCTGGCGATCACAGCGCCAAGCCGCCGGCGTCAAGAAACCAATTGGGACACCAGCGGGATCGGACTGATTGAGGGCCCACTACGCTGCAGCAGGCCATGCCCCAGAATGGGCGCGCACAATCTTGCCGTTATTCTTGACGAAACCATCTTGCTGTAGAATACCCTGAAAGACCTGAAGCAAGGTGTTGCCCATGTATCGCGCTTTGACCCGCGACATAGAAGTTACGGTGGAGCCGTACTATCTCGAAGAGCAGTCGGATCCCGATGACGGGCGCTATGTCTGGGGCTATCGCATTGTCATCTCAAACCACTCGGACGCGGCCGTCCGGTTGATGACCCGCTACTGGCACATTACAGACGAGAACGGACAGGTCGATGAGGTCAGCGGCCCCGGCGTGATCGGTGAGCAACCTTTGCTCAATCCGGGCGACACCTACGAGTATTCCTCCGGCTGCCCGCTGGACACGCCCTCCGGCGTCATGTTTGGCCACTACAGCATGGAATCCGAGGGCGGCGAGACCTTCAACGTCGCCATCCCCGCCTTCTCTCTCGACTCACCCGGGCTGGTGCGCACCCTGAACTAGGGCGCGCCGGCCAGAAACCTGTGAGATCGCACCAAGCGAAAACGGGAAGCGCGCAGAATGTCCGCCCGCTTCCCGTTTCGTTGATGCACCGGCACGCACTTGCGATCCTCGATCGACCAGACCCAGGACCAAAGCGCCGTCTACTGCGGGCGTACTTCGCTCGCCTCGAAGCGATAGGTCGTCGAGCAGAACTCGCAGGTGACCTTGACCTCGCCATCGTCGATGGTGCTTTCGAGGTCTTCCGTGTCCAGGTTCGCAAGCACCGAGTGCAGCTTCTCGCGCGAGCAACTGCAACGGTCATAGACCGCCTGCGGTTCATAGACGCGAACGCCACGCTCGTGGAACAGGCGATAGAGCAACCGCTCGGTTCCCACCATCGGGTCCGTCAGCTCGTCGGTGTCGATCGTTTCGACCATCACCTTGGCTTCCGCCCAGAGATCGTCGTCCTCGAGGCCGTTTTCGCCGTCGTCGCCATCGCCGCCGGAAAGATCGGCCTGGCGCATGCGCTCGGGCGCTTCCGGCAGGAACTGGGCGACCATGCCGCCGGCACGCCAGCGATGACGCGGCTTGCCGTTTTCGTCGCGGTCGAGCAGTTCGGCCACGCCGAGCCGCACCTTGGTCGGGATCTGTTCCGATTGACGGAAGTAGACGCCGGCAATCTCTTCGAGCGTCGCGCCGTCGAGTGCGACGATGCCCTGGTAGCGCTGGGTGTGGGCGCCCTGGTCGATGGTGAAGGCGAGCACGCCCTTTCCAAGCAGTTCATGCGATCGCGTACGGCCATCCTTCTCGGCGGCAGCAAGCGCGTCGGCATCGTAGCGGGCATAGGCGCGCACCCGGTCCGGTGTCGAGAAATCGGCGACGACCAGATCAACCGGACCATCGCCTTGGGTCTGGACGATCAGCTTGCCCTCAAACTTCAGCGACGTGCCAAGCAGAACCGTCAGCACGACGGTTTCGGCCACGAGCCGTGCGACCGGCAGAGGATAGTTGTGGCGCTCCAGAATTGCATCCAGCATCGGGCCAAGCTGCACGGCGCGACCGCGCACGTCGAGGCCTTCCACCTGGAAAGGTACGACGTGATCGTCACCGGCAAAGTCGAACTCACCAAGCCCTGGCGTCATGTCGGTCATGTCTTGCTCCTTGCCTTCAGCCATCAAGCTGCACCAGAGATATTGCTATCCCCGCGCAACGTGCTCGCTGTCTCAATTGATCCCGCGATGAACGGATTGTCCACCAGGCTCGTATCGCCGCGATTGCGACGCACCACCTCGACGGTTTGCGCTCACTCTCTTCAGGAGCGCCCGTATGCCGCCTAAATCGTGTCGCGCATCGGCAATGTCAAGAGCGGCGCTCGTAAGCCCGACGCAGCCCGCGCAACGCACGACCTGGGACCTTTTCAACGCGCCCTCGACCCCAACCCTGCGGCGGGCTCAGACGAGCCCCATGCACCAGGCGATAACAGACTTCTGCGCATGCAGCCGGTTTTCGGCCTCGTCGAACACCACCGACTGCGGGCCGTCGATCACCTCGTCAGTCACCTCTTCGCCGCGGTGCGCCGGCAGGCAGTGCATGAACAAAGCGTCCGAGGCTGCGTGCTTCATCAGCGCTTCGTTGACCTGATAGGGCTGGAAGACGTTGTGGCCGCGGGCGCGATGCTCCTGGTTCATCGAGATCCAGGTGTCGGTCACCACGCAATTGGCGTCGGCGACCGCCTGTTCTGCGTCGTGACACAGCAGGATCTCACCGCCATTGTTGCGCGCCCAGTTCAGGAACTTGTCCTGCGGCTCGGAGCCGAGCGGCACCGCCATGTTCATGCGGTAGCCGAAGCGGGCGGAACCCTCGATCAGCGAGTGCAGCACATTGTTGCCGTCACCGGTCCAGGCGATCGTCTTGCCCTTTACCGGTCCGCGGTGTTCTTCGAAGGTCAAGATATCGGCCATGATCTGGCAGGGATGGGTATCGTCGGTCAGGCCATTGATCACAGGCACGGTCGCATGCTCGGCCAGCTCCAGAAGACGGCGGTGATCGGTGGTGCGGATCATGATCGCGTCGACGTAGCGCGACAGGACCTTCGCGGTGTCGCCGATCGTCTCGGCGCGGCCGAGCTGCATTTCGGTGCCCGACAGGAACAGGGTCTCGCCGCCGAGCTGGCGCATGCCGACGTCAAAGGAGACGCGCGTACGAGTCGAGGGCTTTTCGAAGATCATCGCCAGCATCTTGCCGGCGAGCGGCTTCTCGGCGGCTCCGGCTTTCGTCGCCGCCTTTCGGATGCGCGCATCGTCGATGATCGTCCGGAGGTCGGCGGCCGTCATGGCCGAAAGATCAAGAAAATGTCTGGTGCCTGCCATCGTACTCGGTTCCTGTCTGAAAAACGGATCCTTCGTGCGCCATGCATCCGCGTCAACGCACGAAGGACATTCTAACACCTCGGTGGGGCCTGCAGCGCCGCGCGTCCTGTTGGGCGCGCAAAGGCCGCTGCAGCACTTCCTATCCGTCAGGCTGCAGCGTCGCCGCTCGCCTTCCTGACCGCCTCGGCGGCGCGCTCGATGCGAACGAGGCCTTCGCGGGCTTCTTCTGCCGTGATCGTCAGCGGCGGCAGCAACCGCAGCACGTTCTCGCCGGCCGGCACGGCCAGGAGCTTCTCGGCACGGATTTCCTTCAGCAGATCGGCCGACGGTCCCTTTACCTTGATCCCCAGCATCAAACCGTCGCCGCGGATCTCCTCGATCACATCGGGAAAGCGGTCCTTCAGCGACGCGAGGCCCTGACGGAAGACGAGGGCTACGTCGCGCACATGGGTCAGAAACCCATCCGCGAGAATGACATCGAGCACGGCATTGCCGACGGCCATCGCCAGCGGGTTGCCGCCGTAGGTGGAGCCGTGCGTGCCCGCCACCATGCCGGAAGCCGCCTCCTCCGTTGCCAGGCAGGCGCCGAACGGGAAACCGCCGCCGATGCCCTTGGCGACCGCCATGATATCCGGGCGGACGTCCGCCCATTCATAGGCAAACAGTTTGCCGGTGCGGCCGACGCCGGTCTGAACCTCGTCGAGGATCAGGAGAAGTCCGAACTCGTCGCAGAGCGCGCGCAGTTCCTGCATGAACTCCTTGCTCGCCGGGCGGATACCGCCCTCGCCCTGGATCGGTTCGATCAGGATCGCAGCCGTTTCCTCGGTAATGGCATTCTTGACCGCGGCGATATCGCCGAACGGAACCTGGTAGAAGCCCGGCGCCTTCGGCCCGAAACCTTCGATGTATTTCTGCTGGCCACCGGCGGCGATGGTCGCGATCGTGCGGCCGTGGAAGGCGCCCTCGAAGGTGATGACGTGGAACTTCTCCGGATGTCCCTTGGCGAAATGGTAGCGCCGCGCCGTCTTGATCGCGCACTCCAGCGCTTCAGCACCGGAATTGGTGAAGAAGACCTTGTCGGCAAAGGTCACCGCCGTCAGCCGACGGCCGAGGCTTTCCTGGCCTGGGATTTCGTAGAGGTTGGACAGGTGCCAGACCTTGTCCGCTTGCGCTTTCAGCGCCTCGACGAGGTGCGGATGGGCATGCCCCAGCGAGTTCACGGCAACGCCGGCGCCGAAATCAAGATAACGCGTGCCGTCTTCGGCGATCAGCCAGGCGCCCTCTCCTCGCTCGAAACGCAACGGCGCGCGCAGGTAGGTATCGTAAAGCGGCGTTGCAGTCATGCGAGGCTCTCCTTCTCACTCCAGTCGGTATCGAACCCACGTCGCGCGGCCCGATAAAAATCAAAAATGCCGCCTTTCGGCGGCGCAGGCACTATTCCTATTTCGCGCTGCAATGTCAACAAAACCAAGCCTTGCAGCGCAACAGAGGGGACTGTTTCCTGTCGGCGAAAAAATCACCCGGAAGGGCTTGCAAAAATGCAACGCCAGCCGAGCAAGTTGGGGAAAACTACGAAATCGATTCGGCGTGATTCCCGGGACTCTTGCCACGGAGTCCGGCCGTCAGTACGTTAACATTCAATTACTAGACGCATGCGGCGGACCTAGTCACCAAAAGAGTTATCGCGTTGCAACTCCGGGGTTTAACCGGAGTGCGGTGAGGGATTCTGCCATCCCCAACGCTGAGAACGGAGAGTGCAGAAATGAACTGGACTGACGAGCGGGTGGAGAAACTGAAAAAGCTTTGGTCGGAGGGCCTGAGCGCCAGCCAGATCGCGGCGCAGCTCGGCGGCGTCAGCCGCAACGCGGTCATTGGCAAGGTTCATCGCCTGAGCCTGCCGGGTCGCGCCAAGGCCGGCGGCAGCACCACCGCTGCAGCCCGCCCGAAGCGGCCGACCTCGGCGCCGCGCGCCCCGAACTACGCCTCGCGCGTTTCGACCCGCACCGTTGCCCGTCCTGCCGGCGCGACCGTTCTTAAGGAAGAGATCGAAGTCGATCTCGTCGCCGAACAGGACTTCAGCGTCCGGACCGATGTGGTCGTGCCGATGTCGCGCCGACTTGAACTGACCCAGCTCACCGAGCGCACCTGCAAGTGGCCGATCGGCGACCCGCTGAAGGAAGAGTTCCATTTCTGCGGCAACGATTCCCCCGAGGCCTCGCCCTACTGCAGCTTCCATGCGCGGCTTGCCTATCAGCCGTCGGCCGAACGCCGGCGCATGCGCTAAGGCCTCGCTCGGCACTGAACTGGACACGAAAAAGGGGCCCTTCGGCCCCTTTTTTATTGGCTCGCCCTCGCTTCGTCAGCTTTCAAGCGAGTAACCGGCGCCACGAACGGTGCGAATGACATCCGGCATGTTCGAAAAGTTCAGCGCCTTGCGCAGGCGGCCGACATGCACGTCGACCGTGCGCTCATCGACATAGATGTCATGCCCCCAGACTCCGTCCAGAAGCTGCGAGCGAGAGAAGACGCGGCCTGGAGAGGACATCAGGAACTCGAGCAGGCGGAACTCGGTCGGTCCGAGACGAACCTCGCGGCTGCGGCGATGGACGCGGTGGGTCTCGCGGTCGAGCTCGATATCGCCGCAACGCAGCAGCGTCGAGAGCACCTCGGGTTTCGCCCGGCGCAGCATCGCCTTGACGCGCGCCATCAGCTCCGGCGTCGAGAAGGGCTTGACCACATAGTCGTCGGCGCCTGTCGCCAGCCCGCGAACGCGCTCGCTTTCCTCGCCGCGCGCCGTCAGCATGATGATCGGCAAACGTTCCGTCTCCGGACGCTGGCGCAGCCTGCGGCAAAGTTCGATGCCGGAAACGCCCGGCAGCATCCAGTCGAGGATCAAGAGGTCGGGCAGGCGTTCCTGCAGCCGGATCTCCGCCTCGTCGCCCCTGAGGATCGTATCGACGTCGAAGCCCTCGGCTTCGAGATTGTAACGCAGCAGGACGCTCAGCGCCTCTTCGTCTTCGACTACGGCGATTTTTGGCAGCATGAGGTAACGTCTCCTTACCGCGGGCGCCGTCGGTCCCTAGACCATCAAGGCGCTCAGACACTCTAAATCTGGAGCACAGCCGCCGTTTTCAAAGGCGGTGCGAAAGCCGCTTGCTCCAGATACAGGAATTCGGGGCCGCGACCGAAGCCGCGACCAGATGGCATTCAAAAGGCATGCATTCGGGTGCCGCGTGCGGCGCTCAGTCGTTGACCGAGCCCAACGTCGACGTATTGTCATCCTTCGGGCGCTCGCCTTCCGGCTGGGCGCCCGTCGCCATGTAGTAGATCGTCTCGGCGATATTGGTCGCGTGGTCGCCGATACGCTCGATGTTCTTGGCGCAGAACAGAAGATGCGTGCAGGGCGTGATGTTGCGCGGATCTTCCATCATGTAGGTCAAAAGCTCGCGGAACAGCGAGGTGTAGATCGCATCAATCTCCTCGTCACGCTCGCGGATGCTGTTGGCCTTTTCCGGAGAGCGCGAGGCGTAGACGTCGAGAACTTCCTTGAGCTGCACCAGGGCCAGTTCCGCGAGGTGCTCGAGGCCACGGGCGAGCTTGCGCGGGATGCCGGAGCCGGCGACGGCGATCACGCGCTTGGCAGTGTTCTTGCCCAGGTCGCCGACGCGCTCCAGGTCGGAGGCGATGCGGATCGACCCCATGATCTCGCGAAGGTCGGCGGCGACCGGCTGGCGCTTGGCGATCGTGACGATCGCCTTCTCGCCGATCTGCCGCTCGGCATCATCGAGAACGGTGTCGTCCGAAATCACCTTCTGTGCCAGGGCCAGGTCGGAATTGACCAGGGCGCGAACGGACTCGGCGACCATCTGTTCGGCGAGACCGCCCATCTCCGAGATGCGGCGCGTCAGGTACTTCAGTTCTTCGTCATAGGCGGACATGATGTGCATGGACATGATCGTCGATCCTTACGGGCGCTTTCCAGTTGCTGTCGGAGCTTTATTCGGCCTCAGCCGAAGCGGCCCATGATGTAATCCTGGGTGCGCTGGTCATCCGGATTGGTGAACATCTTGTCGGTGTCGTTCTCCTCGACGAGGTTGCCGAGGTGGAACATGGCGGTGCGCTGCGAAACGCGAGCTGCCTGCTGCATCGAATGGGTCACGATGACGATCGTGAAGTTGGTCCGCAGCTCGTGGATCAGCTCCTCGACCTTGGCGGTCGCGATCGGGTCGAGTGCCGAACAGGGCTCGTCCATCAGGATCACTTCCGGGCTGACGGCAACGGCACGGGCGATGCACAGGCGCTGCTGCTGACCACCGGAAAGGCCGGTGCCCGGCTCGTGCAGGCGATCCTTCACCTCGTTCCACAGACCGGCCTTGTGCAGGCTGGTTTCGACGACCTCGTCAAAGTCTGCCTTGGTGCGGGCAAGCCCGTGGATGCGCGGGCCATAGGCGACGTTGTCATAGATCGACTTCGGGAACGGGTTCGGCTTCTGGAACACCATGCCGACGCGGGCGCGCAGTTCGACGACGTCGATGGTCGGATCGTAGATGTCGTCCTCGTCGAGCGTGATCTTGCCGGTGACGCGGCAGTTCTCGATCGTGTCGTTCATGCGGTTCAGCGTGCGCAGGAAGGTCGACTTGCCGCAGCCCGACGGACCGATCAGCGCCGTGACCGTGTTCTCGCGGATGTTGAGGTTGACGTCGAAAAGCGCACGCTTCTCGCCGTAGTAGACCGACACATCCTTGCCGATCATCTTGAAGGGAACCGTGTTCATTTTCTGATCCAAGGCTTTCTCGACGGCTGCTTCTGACATGATGTTCATAGTAATTACCTCACTACCAACGGCGCTCAAAGCGACGTCGCAACAGAATGGCGCCAAGGTTCATGACGACGAGGAAGATGAGAAGAATGATAATCGCGCCGGAGGTGCGTTCGACGAAGGCGCGTTCCGCTTCGTTGGCCCACATGTAGATCTGCACCGGCAGCGCAGTCGACGGTTCCATCGGAGAACCGGGATAGTCGACGACGAAGGCGACCATGCCGATCAACAGCAGCGGCGCGGTCTCGCCAAGCGCATGGGCAAGACCGATGATCGTGCCGGTCAGGATCCCCGGCATCGCCAGCGGCAGCACGTGGTGGAAGATGGTCTGCATCTTCGACGCACCAAGACCGAGGGCTGCCGAGCGGATCGACGGCGGCACCGCCTTCAACGCCGCACGGGTGGCGATGATGATCGTCGGCAAGGTCATCAGCGTCAGCACGAAACCACCGACGACGGCTGCCGAACGCGGCATGCCGGCAAAGTTGATGAAGACGGCGAGGCCCAGCAGGCCGTAGACAATCGACGGAACGGCCGCGAGATTGTTGATGTTGACCTCGATCAGGTCGGTGAGCCGGTTCTTCGGCGCGAACTCTTCGAGGTAAATCGAGGCAGCGACACCGATCGGCAGCGACAGCACGAGCACGATCAGCATCATGTAGAACGAGCCGAGGGCGGCAACGCCGACGCCCGCCGCTTCAGGACGGCTGGAAGCACCGAAGGTGAAGATGCCGGTATTGAAGCTCTTCTTGAGGACGCCGGCCTCAGCAAGCTGGTTCATCCAGGTGACCTGCTGATCCTTGACCTTGCGCTTGCTCTCTTCGACCCTGAGGTCGATCTGACCCTTATTAGCCGAGTCGATGTTGGCCTCGGCGAGCAGCGTGACCGGAACGGTCTTGCCGATGATCGACGGATCCGCCACGACCATGTCGCGCAGCAGCGTGCGGGAGCTCGCAGAGACCATATCGGTCGCCTGCTTGACCTGCGGCCGCTTGCTCGCGTCGATGCCGAGCTGCTTGACGAGTGCGTCACGCACCAGGAGCGGATAGTTGGCGGTCTGCAGCACCTTGCCGTCGGTCGCGCGCTCCCCCTTGGGATCGATGACCTTTTCGGTAAATTCGATCGGCAGCGTAATCGTCGTCTGCTGGAACGCGGTGTAGCCGTTGGAGACAACGGTCCACAGCAAGAGCGCCAAAAAGAAGAGACCGGTGCTGATTGCGGCCATGCCATAGGCGCGGAACCGGCGCTCGGCGGCGTAGCGGCGCTTGATGCCGATATCGCGCTTGGCGGATTCGGGACGGGCGGAGATCCGGACGGTCGGGGAAGCGATGTCGGTCATTCGTACTGTTCCCGGTATTTGCGCACGATGTAGAGCGCGTAAATGTTGAGGCCGAGCGTGATGACAAAGAGCGTGATGCCCAATGCGAAGGCGACCAGCGTCTGCGGCGAGGTGAACTCGAGGTCGCCGGTCAACTGGTTGACGATCTTCACGGTGACCGTCGTCATCGGCTCGAAAGGATTGATCTGCATGCGGGCCGCGACACCGGCTGCCAGCACCACGATCATCGTCTCTCCGACGGCACGGGATGCGGTCAGAAGCAGAGCGCCGACGATGCCCGGCAATGCGGCGGGAAGGATGACCTTCTTGACCGTTTCCGAGCGGGTGGCGCCGAGCCCCAACGACCCATCGCGCAGTGCACGCGGCACCTGGGTGATGATGTCGTCAGACAGAGACGACACGAACGGGATCAGCATGATGCCCATAACAATGCCGGCCGTGACCACGCTCTGCGCCTGGATGAAGTTCTGATAGTTGCCGGTGACGAGACCGTTCAACTGAGCTGAAATATCGCGCAGGAACGGGCCGACGGTCACGAGCGCGAAGAAACCGTAGACGATCGTCGGGATGCCGGCGAGCACCTCGAGCAGCGGCTTTGCGGTCGAGCGCAGCCGCGGGCTGGCATATTCGGCCATGTAGATGGCTGCGAAAAGCCCGATCGGCACGGCGAAGAGCATGGCGACGAAGGCGATGTAGAGCGTGCCGGCAAGAAGCGGGATCAGGCCGAACTGGCCGGAAGCGCCACCGCTGCCGGCAGCCGCGAAGCGCGGATCCCAGACCGTGCCGAAGAAGAACTCGAACGGCGATACCATGGTGAAGAAGCGGCCCGCTTCCGACAACATCGAAGTGACGATGCCCACCGTCGTCAGGATGGCGATGGAAGACGCGACGATCAGCGAGCCGAGGATGACGCGCTCGACCTGGTTGCGGGCGCGAAAGCGCGCAGCGACGTTGCGGATGGCATAGATGCCGCCGACGACAGCGATCAACAGAACGACCGCGCTCATCAGCCAGCGGTTGGTCACGGTCATCGTGTTGAAATGCTGGGCGGCGGCGATCATGTACGGTTCGCCTTCGCCAGCAAGGGCAACGCCCTTGGCGGCGAGCGTCGAGCGCAGATTGGCGGCACCGCTTTCGAGCGCCGCGACTTCCTCGCCGCTGAGGCGCAGCAGGCCACCGGCAACGGACTTGACCTGACCAAGCGCGAGCTGGAGGGAGGCAGCCCCCTGGCTCTGAACCGTATCGGGCAGAGCGGCTCGCGTGCTGCTATCGATATAAATGGGCGCCGCGATCAACCAGGTGCCAAGCACGAGCGCCGCCGGCAGCATCGCCCAGATGGCGACGTAGCTACCGTGGTAGCCCGGCAACGAATGAAGGTTGGAGAGCTTGCCGCCAGCCAGCGCGAGTGAGCGCGAACGGCCGGAAAAATAGGCAATGAAACCAATAACAACAATTAACAAAAGAAGGAGCGAAGTACTCATTTAGCACGTCTCCCCGGCATCGCTCGTCATGGCCGCCGGCAAAATCGAATGAAGGCATGCCCCGGCGCGAGCGATCTCGCGCCGGGACTTGTCATTATCAGAGCATGTTGCCGGCGGTGAAAGCCTTGCGAACTTCTTCGCGCTCAGCGTCCGGAGCAGCAACCAGGCCGTATTCGGCAAGCGGGCTGTCGGGGCCGATCATCTGGTCGTCGAGGAAGAACTCAACATATTCCTTGAGGCCCGGGATAACGCCGAGGTGAGCCTTCTTCACGTAGAAGAACAGCGGGCGGGAAACCGGGTACTCGCCGGAAGCGATCGTTTCGGTCGACGGAACGATGCCGTTGACGGTTGCGACCTTCAGCTTGTCGGCATTGTTTTCATAGAAAGACAGACCGAAGACGCCGATGCCGTTCTTGTTGGCAGCGATACGAGCGAGCGTTTCGGTGTAGTCGCCGTCGATGTCGACGGCCAGGCCGTCCTTACGAACCGCAACGCACTTGCTGTGCTGCTGCTTTTCATCGGCAACGGCAGCCTTGATGACGTCAACGGCGCCAGCCGCCTTGCAGCCTGCTGCGAGGATCTTCTCTTCGAAGACTTCGCGGGTGCCGTGCTTTTCGCCCGGGATGTAGGCGGCGATTTCGACAGCCGGAAGCGCGGCGTTGACTTCCGACCACTTCTTGTAGGGGTTGGCGACGAGCTTGCCGTCGACGACGACTTCGGCGGCCAGAGCCATGTAGAGATCGACAGGCTTCAGGGCGAGGTCGGCATTGCCGGCATCGGTCGCGAAGACGATGCCGTCATAACCGATCTTGATTTCCTGGATTTCGGTGACGCCAGCGGCCTTGCAGGCCTCGACTTCGCTGTCCTTGATCTTGCGCGAGGAGTTGGCGATGTCGATGGTATCAGGGCCAACGCCCTTGCAGAATTCCTTCAGGCCGGCAGACGAACCGCCGGATTCGACGACCGGGGTCTTGAAGTCGGGGAAGGTCTCGCCGAACGTCTCGGCGACGATCTTGGCGTAGGGAAGAACGGTCGAGGAGCCAGCGACCTGAACTTGGTCGCGCGCGGCGGCGGCGCCGGCAAAAGCGACGGACGCGACGAGAGCCGCAACAGTGAGTTTAAGAGCTTTCATAAAAGTTCTCCCGGAATGGGCTTGTGTTGGTGTGCGCCAAGCGTTGCAGCGCTCTTCGCCGTTTCATCGGCTGCCCCTAGTTAGCCGCCGATGGCCACACCTTTTATGTCAGTTTGACGAAACATTTATGACAGCTCATGTCATTGAAAATGCTAATCAAAAATGAACGCACCTAAGTTTTCCAGAGCCAATATGTCAAAAGCGAACCGTAAAAGTCGTACCTTTTCCCACCTCGGAATGGATGAGGAGCCGGGCGCGGTGCCGGGTGAGGATGTGCTTGACGATCGCAAGGCCCAACCCGGTCCCCTTCTTTGAGCGGCTGGCCTCGACATTCACCCGGTAAAACCGCTCGGTGATACGCGGCACGTGCTCGGCCGGGATGCCAGGCCCATAGTCCCTCACGATCACTTCGGCCTCCGCTCCACCGCCACCGCGCAAGGCTACATCAACCCTCTTGCCTTCCTGTCCGTATTTGCACGCGTTCTCGATCAAGTTCTCGAAGACCTCGATAAGCTCGTCGCGATCGCCCTGCACGACCACAGGCTTGTCCGGCACCACGAGCGAGACCGTGACGTCGAGATCCTTTGCAAGCGGCAGCAGGCTGTCGCGGACATGTCCGAGCAGCGGGGCGAGATCGACCGGGTCATCAGGTGCGATATGCGAACGCAACTCCAGCCGCGACAGAGACAGGAGATCATCGACGAGTCGGCTCATGCGGGTGGCCTGCTCATGCATGATGACGAAGAATTTTTCCTGCGCCTTCAGGTCGTTGCGCGCCGGCCCCTGCAGGGTCTCGATGAAGCCGCGCAGCGAGGCCAGCGGCGTGCGCAGCTCGTGGCTGGCATTAGCGACAAAGTCCGAGCGCATGCGGTCGATGCGGCGCGCCTGCGAGATATCCCGATAGGTGATCAGGAAAATGCGTCGCGTCGGCCCATCGCCGCCGATTTCGGCGGGCGCGACGCGCACGACATAAACGGCGTCCGACGGCAATCGTTCGGTATGCTCAATCTGATTGGCCTTCCCTGTCGCCATCGTCTCGCGGACCATGTCGAGGATGCCGGGCGAACGCACCCTTGCTGCCAGATAGGTATTGGGCGGAATGGTTCCGAAGGCTTTTTCGGCGGCGATATTCTGAAAAACCACGGTCTCGTCGGCGGCCACCACCAGGACCGGCATGTCGAGCGCGTTCAGCGCGGGCACGAGCGGGTCGCTTGCCGGCCCCGTCGCCACCACGGTCTTGGCCGGGTTCAATATGACCGAAGCCGGGGCGGTGCGATTGAGCAGGGCTGCAACCAGAACGATCCAGAAAGGCAGGACAATGAGGAAGTGTATGCCGGCGAAGGTCGCAAGGATCGCCAACAGCAGGGTGAGGCTCAGCAACCAGCGTTCTGCCTTCAGTCGCGGCACCAGGTCCCGCCAGAACGCCTTCGTACCGTCCACCTCGACATCCTCATGAATCACTTTGTCTTCCTCCCGAACCAAAATGGTCGAGAAATAGCGATCCTTCATGACATGATTTTCACGACCGACTTGAATCCGCAATGCAATTGTGGCCTCCTCCAAAGAAATCGGGCCTTGGACGCCGCGCGCTTTACGCGGTGCGAACCGGCCCGGGACCTTTGAAAACGCGCAGGATCCTCCGACGATCGAAGCCGGTTTTCGGACCCGTGCGCCAAGCCGGAAGGGCGAGCACATGGCGTCATCGGAGAAGATCGAAAGCCACGCGGTGGAACTTGAGATCGGCGGCAAGAGCCGCGTTTTCGACATCGACAATCCCGAGTTGCCGAAGTGGATCGATGACGAGGCCTTCTCCTCCGACGACTATCCCTACAAGAAGAAGCTCGACGAGGAGGAATATCTGGAAACGCTGGAAGCGCTTCAGGTCGAGCTCGTCAAGGTCCAGCTCTGGCAGCAGAAGACCGGAAAACGCATGATGGCGCTGTTCGAGGGGCGTGACGCCGCCGGAAAGGGCGGTGCGATCCACGCGACCATGGGCAACCTCAACCCCCGCTGGGCGCGCATCGTGGCGCTGACCAAGCCGACCGAAACCGAGCGTGGACAATGGTATTTCCAACGCTATGTCGCGACCATGCCGACAGCCGGAGAGTTCGTGCTGTTCGATCGTTCCTGGTACAACCGGGCCGGCGTCGAGCCGGTCATGGGCTTCTGCACGCCCGAGCAGCACAAGCAGTTCCTGAAGCAGGTGCCGCGCTTCGAGAAGATGATCGTGCATGAGGACATCCAGTTCTTTAAATTCTGGATCAACATCGGCCGCGAAATGCAGCTCAAGCGCTTCCACGACCGCCGTCACGACCCGCTGAAAATCTGGAAGCTGTCGCCGATGGACATTGCCGCGCTCAACAAGTGGGACGATTACACCGCCAAACGTGACGAGATGCTGAAGGCAACCCACACGGACCATGCGCCGTGGACAGTGGTGCGCGGCAACGACAAACGCCGGGCGCGGATCAACCTGATCCGCCACATCCTCACTTCGCTCGACTACGAAGGCAAGGACAAGGGCGCCATTGGCGAGGTCGACGACAAGATCGTCGGCACCGGATCGGGCTTCCTGAAGTAGCTGGGAGGTCGAAAATCATAAAGACGGAGCCTGTTGCGCGTCGATTGGCGGCAGGTTTCCAGACACCTGCCGCTTTCCCGAAGCGTCACAATCTTCCCTGGCGTGATCGACCTATTGCCCCGGCAGAACGCGGATCGCATAGAGGCTGAGGCTTTTGCCCTCGCCGCTGATGTCACTGTTGATGACGATCTGGCCAGGCGAATTCGGCGCGAGGCTGCGGTCGAAGGTGATCTTGAACAGCATGTCGAGCCGCTCGTCGTGCACGGTGAAACGGTGGCGGCCGCATTCGCCAAGCGACGAGAAATTGCACTCGACCACAAACTCGGTGGTCTTGCCCGGTTGCGCCTGCACGGTCAGCGCCAGTGTCGAGGTTTTCCCCGAAAGCTCCGCCAGGACCGCAGCCGGAATCTCGATGGTGATGTCGCCTTCCGCCTCGGCAACGGACGAGGTCAGCTGGAGGCGCCGGCCGCCTTCGTCATCCAAGGGCTCGGCCTTTGCGCTTGTTCCGGGTACAACCGCTGCAGCTTTCTCAGGCGTAAAGACCTCCACCCAATCACCGGTGAAGCCTTGCTGCGCGCCGAGCGTCTGCAAGCCGGCCGCACCATCGAAATCTTCCGACGCCACCGATGCCGGCGGGTTGGCAACGTTCGTGTCGCGTTCGGCGGCGGATTTCAGCAGATCGTTGGTTTGCACCCACCACACGGCGGCGCCCGCCGCGGCGGCGAGCGTGACGACGACCATGGTGAAGGACAGAAGACGGCTGCGCTTGCGGCGCCGCTTGCGACCGGTGTCTGCGCGGACTTCCGGCGCAGCACCGGCGGTTTCCGCGCTCTTCGTGGCGCTGTCGACGGCGGCACGCGTCGAGACGACCGGGCCGTCGCGATCAGCGCGCAGGCTACCGAGCCCGCCGTCGCCTGTCGCCTGGCGGGGGGCGTCGCCTGCAAATCCCGGCTCCCGGCGACCGGGCGCCGGCGCCTCTGGTTGAGGCTGCGCCTGAGACTGGGCGGGAGACTGGGCCGGAGACTGGACTTGCGGTTCGACACGCGGCTGCCCTGACCCACGCGAACGCGTGGCATCGCCGAGGCTGGCGACCGGCGGTGCTGGCTGGCGCGCCCTCAGGGCCGCCCTCTCCTCCGTTTCGATCGCATGGATGACGGCTTCAAGCCGATGGCGCTGCTGGGCGATGACGTTGACGTCCTCGATCCCCTGTTTCTGCAATCCCGCTTCGAGCGCCTGGCGGGCAGATTGGTAGATGCGCGCCCGCGTTTCCGCATTGGCGCGCTCGGAACGCTCAAGCGCATTTCTGATCGCAGTCTCAAGTCCGCTCACATCAAGTCCTTCTGTGTAGGCAGGGCTTTAGACCTGCCGGCGCGCCGCAGCTGATCGGTACTCCTCGACTTGTCCGCAAGGGCCTAACGGTTAAATCTGGAGGCACGCCGTTGGTTTTGTTAACAATTGCGTAACCGCTGCTTCGAGAATCCGCAAGCCCGACGACCACGTCGACCGGCCAAGGCCGGGGAAAACGCCGCGCCGCGTGAGGGATAGGCGAATGGGAGCCCGTAGCGCAGGCAGCCAAACCAGCACTTTGCAAGCGACCAACTTGCTGCTATTTGTTTTGACGTTTACGCAAACGTCAAAATTTGTTGCAATCAATCGAGGGATGGAGAAACCGATGCCGCTTCCGCCAATTCTTTCCGGAACGACAAGACTGCCGGTTGTCGGCGCGCCCCTGTTCATCATCTCCAACCCGCAGCTGACGATCGCCCAATGCAAAGCCGGCGTGATCGGCGCCTTCCCGGCACTCAACGCCCGGCCGCATTCGCAGCTCGACGAATGGCTCGCCGAAATCACCGAAACGCTTGCCGATCACGACGCCAAGAATCCCGGCCGGCGCGCAGCACCCTTCGCTGTCAACCAGATCGTACACAAATCCAATGCGCGCCTCGAGCAGGACCTGATGCTGTGCATCAAGTACAAGGTTCCCGTCGTCATCTCGTCGCTCGGCGCCGTGCCCGAAGTCAACGCCGCCATCCATTCCTATGGCGGCATCGTGCTGCATGACGTCATCAACAACCGCCATGCCAATTCGGCGATCCGCAAGGGCGCCGACGGGCTGATCGCGGTTGCGGCCGGCGCCGGCGGCCATGCGGGCACGCTTTCTCCCTTCGCTCTCATCCAGGAAATCCGCTCCTGGTTCGACGGGCCGCTGCTTCTCTCCGGCGCGATCGCCACCGGTGGCGCCATATTGGCGGCCCAGGCGATGGGCGCTGACATGGCCTATATCGGCTCGTCCTTCATCGCCACCGAAGAGGCCCGCGCCAGCGATGCCTATAAGCAGATGATCGTCGACAGCAACGCCGCCGACATCGTCTATTCCAACTATTTCACCGGCATTCACGGAAACTACCTGAAACCGTCGATTGCCGCCGCCGGCATGGACCCGGAGAACTTGCCCGAAGCCGATCCATCAAAGATGGATTTCGCCCAGGCGACGGAAGGCGCCAAGGCCTGGAAGGACATCTGGGGCTGCGGCCAGGGCATCGGCGCGGTCAAGGAAGTGACGTCCGTCGCCCGTCTCGTCGACCGGCTCGAGCGCGAATACGACGCCGCCCGCACCCGCCTCGGCCTGCATTCCGCCCCGGCCACGGCCACCAACAAGGAATTTTCAACTTCTCGAAACTGATGGCTTGAAATCTTGGCGCTTTGCGTTTATCAGCGCCTCACATTCGTTCCGCGGTCTTCCGCGGAACCGCCTCCGGGCCGCTTTAGCTCAGTCGGTAGAGCACATCATTCGTAATGATGGGGTCACGTGTTCGAGTCACGTAAGCGGCACCATTCTTCTCAAGCACTTGTTGTTGTTGTCGTTGTTGCGAGCTTCGTAGCGCCAACTCGCAGAAAATCGCGCGCCGCGAAGGCAGATTTTCCTGGCCCGATCCTCCGAAAGAAGACCTCCGGTACAACGCCGGCTTTCCGGGAAAACGGGCGCCGTATGGTTTTCCATATCCCCTTCGTGCACCTACGAAGCTCGGCCGGCAAGTGCATTGCGCCATTTCGCGATCCGAACGACGCGACCCTCGGGGTCACGCCTTATCGAGTGCCCGTGCATATTCGGGAAGAGATTCCGCTGCAGATCGCGGACGATCCGCGGCGCGTCGCCGTAGGGGGCGACAATGTCCATCACCCAGAGATGTTTGCCGGCCGCCCAACGGTCGGCCGGCGGATTTCTTCCGTGGGAAAGCATCGCCTCATGGCATTCGTCGTCAAGAAAAGCCCAGGTAACAAAAGCGGTAGGGCCGAGGTCGTCATTGCCGTAGATTTTACATTGCCCGCTTTTCAACGCCGGAACGATGTGCCTTTCGACCTCGGAAATGGACCAGTCGCTGTAATGGGAATCCATGGCGACGGCTATGATCATCCCCAATGCTTCGAAGATATTCCCCGTTCTCGGATCGTCGCTCGTCGTCATTCATCGTTCTCCGAAACTGTCTTGCAATGCCTTGAGGATGGGTTCGAAAAAGTAACTGATCAGTCGCCGCTCGCCGGTGATCACATCAACCGTCGCTGTCATCCCAGGTGAAAACGCCGCCATGCGGTCGCCGACGGCGATACCGCTCTGTTCGGGTTGAAGCCGGACGGCATAGACCCAGGGCCCGCCTGGCGTCTGTTGCCGAGCGTCGGCGCCAACGCTTGAAACGGTTCCGCGGACAACACCAAAGCGCTCGGGCGGAAAGGCATCAAACTTCACGAATGCCCGCTGACCCGCTTTAAGGAACCCGATATCCCGATTGTCAAAGAACGCTTCGAGTTCAATCTTGTCATCGGACGGAACCACCGTCATCAAGGTGGCACCAGCCTCAACAAATCCGCCGATCGTGTGCACCGACAGGTTTTCGACCCGACCGTTGATTGGGGCCTCAAGCGAAAGATCCGCGAGCCGGCGTTCGGCAGCACCCAACTCGCCCTGCAAGGCCTTCAACGCAATGGATGCGGCGCTGAGCTGCTTTCGATAGGTGGAGCGCACTTCCGATATCGCGCTCTTGCGCTGCGCCGTTACAGTCTGAGCTTCGGCATCAAAGCCGGCCAACTCGCGCTCGGCGATAAGAACCTCGTTCTTGCCGGCGTTGATGAGCCGCGAGCGTTCAAGGTATTCGGAATTGCTGATCGTGCCTTGCTCTTTCAAGGACGCAGATGCGGCGAAACGTTGCACGAGAATGTTCCATTCGGTGCGCGCTTTCTCGATGCGAGCGACCTGAACGCCCTTCATCTGCTCGATGCGGAAAATCTGTGCATCGATTTGCGCAATCCGGTCGCTCAGCGCCGATAGAACCGCAACTGTTAGCGCTTCGGTGTCGCCAGAACCTGCCCCACTCTCCCGCCGCAGGACGGTCAGGCCACCGTCAACAAAATCCTCGCTGGCGGGATCGCCACCGTCCAGCGGCGAAAGGATCGACCGCGCAACGGCTCTATCCTGAGTCTGCCTGTTGATTTCAGCCTTAATGCGATCAATGTCGCTTCGGACCGACGTATCATCCAGCTCAACAAGCGGTTGGCCCCGCTGCACTGCTCCGCCTTCGGTAACATGGATGGCTGTAATCTTGCCGTCGCCCCGGGGCTGCAGCGTCTGGACGCGGCCTGCCGGTACGACTTTGCCCTGACCGCGCGCTACGATCTCGGTTCGGGCAACATAGCTACCGGCGACGGCCACCGCAAAGAACCCAACGAGCAGCCAGACGGTTATGCGAATGGTCGGAGAAGCCGGCGTCCCCCATTGCTGGCTTGTCATGCTGGCTCCGCCATTGCGTGTTCCGTTGGAGCCGCCTGGAGGCTTGCAAGGTCAACGACGTTGACGTCCAGGCCAAGAAGCTCCGGGTGGTGTGTAATCACGATCAACGTTCGATGACGTGCCAACCGTTTCAACGCCTCGATAATGATGGCGGCCGACGCCGCATCGAGTGCGCTTGTGGGCTCATCGAGCACGAGTGCGGCGGCATCACAAAGCAACGCCCGCGCCAGAGCCAGGCGCTGCCGTTGACCACCCGAAAGATGGCCGCCGCGTTCGCCGACATCGGCTTGCAGGCCGCCCGGAAGCTGTGCCACCACTTCGTCGGCAGCACTGTCAGCCAGCGCCCTCTGGATCTCCGTTTCCGTTGCATCCGGTCGCGCGAGCAGCAGATTTTCCAGCACGGTACCGGAAAACAACACAGGCTCCTGCGGCAGGTAGACGACCGCGCGTCGCACGCTTTCGGGATCGCAAGCGCTGATGTCTTTGCCATTGACCCGAATCGTCCCGGTCTCTGGCGTGTAGAGGCCAGACATCAGTTTCGCCAACGTCGATTTGCCTATGCCGGAGCCACCGACGATGATGGTTGGCCGGTTGGGTTCGATATTGAGGGTGAGGTCACGGATCACCGGGCGGTCCGGTACGTAGCCAAACGAAACGCCGCTGAGGCTGAGCCGCAAGGGGCCTTCTATGCGCAACGGCGGCCGGGCAACCTCGGTCTCCACCGGCCTGTTCAGGAAATCACCGAGGCGAAGACGCGCGACGCCGATTCCCTGCCATTGCTCCCATATGGACGAGAGCGACATGATCGGCCCGGCCACCTTCTCGCTCAGGAGATGGAAGGCAATCAATTCGCCAAGCGTGATCTCGTTCTGAAATACCAGCTTTGAACCGAAGTAGATAATCAGGATAACGGAGCTGTTCTCAAGGATGTCGCCAACGAAACCGTCGGCGATGTTGAGTTTAGCAACCCGAAATTCCGCTGTAAGACCGTCCTCCAGCGTCTCCTGAAACCGCTCGGCTTGCCGCCGTTCGGAGGCCAGCGCCTTGACGGTGATGACATTGGCAAACGTTTCGACAAGCCGAGACTGATGGCGCGCACCGGCAAAAAAGGACGCCTGCATCCGTCGCCTGAGAAATGGCCCCATCACTCCGAAGGCGGCCAATTGCAACGGAAGCATGATCAGAACGACCGCTGTCAGCAACGGGCTGATGGACAGAAGCGCGCCGATGTAAATGGCAGCGAAAAGCACATCGAGCACATAACCGGACATCGTCCCCGTCAGAAATGCTCGAACGGTGTTGATTTCGCCCATACGCGCCAGGGTTTCTCCGACCTGCCAGCGCTGCAGGAATTGCAGCGGCAGGCCGAGAACGTGCCGGAAAATCCGGCTCGCCATTTCCGCGACGAGGCGGTTGCCCATATGGTTGCCAAGGTAGGCGGACAGCGCCTGCAGCGTAGCGCTCATCAACGTGACGAGCGCCAAGACGACAACGATCAGGGTCAGCGTCGCTTCCCGCTGAAATGGCAGCACGCGATCGATGATCGCCTGGAATACGAATGGTTGAACCAGTCCGAGAAGTCGAATGACCACCGCCACGACCATGAGTTCGGCGATGAATGGCGTGTAACGGAATGTCGACTGAGTGAACCATGCCAGCGGTGCGGGTCGCGATTGACCTTCCTGCGCGTCTCGCAAATTCCCCTCCTTCACACGCCCCTCGCGTTGAGCAACGTTTATGCATGAATCGATAAAAAGACAACCGATGCGGGAAGACCATTGACATGCTTCGCGCAAAATGATCGCCTACCAACGCAATCGACGCGTGTGTCAGATTGTTGATTTATCGTATAGCGAACAAGGGGATTTCAATGGGTAGCAGAGACAGAGGCAGTAGCGGTGGCGTAAACAGGCAAGCCAAAACGAACCGCGACGGTTCGAAGAACATTCGCGACGGCTTGACCGACCAGGGCCGACAGGCCCGAGATCGCTCGCCCGGCCGTTTCAACGGAGCAGATCACCTTTTCCAGGACCGCAATGGATCGGGTTGCACCTCCTGCCATGTTTCCGAACCTGACAGCAGCATCCGTAACCAATTTCGCGGTAGGAGTTGGTGAAGGCAGAATTTAGCCCTAGAAAAGAGGCGGCGCGACTTTACAAGGCCGCGCTGCTAACAAATTCAGGATCATCTATGCGCATTCGGTTTTTAGTTGCAGGGCTTGCCACGCTAGTTGCCTTGGGTAGTGCCGGATATGGGACGCATCAGCGCGGCGACTACAACAAGTACGTTGATCTAGCCATAAACGAACACGGTCCAAATATTAACTTCGTGTATGTCCCTCAATTTTTCCGTGATGAACCGGGACATTTTAGCGTCGCAATCGATGCGGACATGCCGCGAAAGTACTCGGATTACGTTAGGAGCGTGTATGCGTTCCTCGCAAGAGTGAGCAATCGTACGGTTGATTTCGAGATGGTTTCTGCCGGCGCCCTAATGAAAGCGGACCGGTTTGTTTATGTCGGAAGCGACCCCAGCAATGACGTTGATCCGCACACGTTCCAAAGTCCCTTTGCGGCAAAATTGCGCTCATCGCTATCGAGAATATACCCGAATGAAAACGATGAAATATACTGGAGTATACTTAATTTATATTTGCCAGGATATTATGGGCGACCTCTATTTTTCAATTCTGATTTTGCAACGATGGATTTTAAACGCGCGCAAAGTGAAAAAACATATTCACTTAAAAGCAATCGCATCGAGAAGGCGGCGGTATATGTTAATGTCCCACCAATACCAGACGCTCCAGAACAAGATGTCGAGAGATTCACGAAATTCATTATTATTCAAGAGATATTCCAAGAGTACAATGTGGCGCCTGACATTAACGGTAGTGACTTTCAATTGAAAACTATACTAAATGACAATGATGGCGCTTTGTTAGACACTCGCGGGGTAGAAACCATGCGTGGCGCGTACAATACAGCATCCTCTGCTTTGTGCCCGTATGATGTCATGTTGACGTCTCAACTGCATGCCAGGCCAAATGCAAACCCTGAGCCTGTTGGTTTGCTCACTTACCTTGGCCTCTACGCTCAAGCGTATTGGTATCGCTTTACGTCTCCGTCCGATTTATTTGACGACCGCTGCTGGTAGCCTTCGAAGAAGCCCCGCTTTCGAAAATTTCGCCGTTTCAGAGTTGTTAGAACAGGCGCCGGAAGGAGACCCTAGAATGATAAGCGCAACGCCTGCATTAATATCTCTTTCTCTCTATATATTGATTTGGGACAAACTTCCGTTTTGGGGGAATTGGTTCAACTATGCTTTGGATAAATGTCCAACTTGGATGCAGACTTTATATGAGCAGTGGCGGTGCCCATTCTGCGTGGGGTTCTGGCTAGCGGGCTTTGTACATTTGACCGTTGGACTATGGACGGTAGGAGAACTGGAAACCTACCCAATTTTGTCGGGCTGGCCGACCTTTGCACTGTATATTTTTCTCGATTGTCTTTCCTGCGCAACGCTCGTCTATGTCGGAAACTTGATCGTGAGCGTGCTGCTCTCATCGACAATCAGAGGTCACGAGATAAAGACTGACTATATGCGAGCGGCATCCGCGGACCGTGAACGAGAGTCGACCTGAAGAGGGTGCGTGCTCATCGGCGCAAGCAATCGCGTCGACCGGTGTTCATTCGCGGAGGGTCTGAAAGAAAGAATGTTGTTTAATGCAGTCTTTGCGATAATCGTCGCTCTTTCACTACCCATCATCGTTGGAATGCGCAGTGTTGCACCTGTCGTGTTATGCGCATTCCTTTCCTTCGCTATTGCTGTGTTTTGCGGCATCCCAATTGCGGGGTTGGCGGGGAGGTTCTTTGAACCTTTGGGTTTCCTCTATTTCCTTCTCGTCGCCCTTCCAGAAGAAATCAGCCGTGCAGTCGGATTGTTGATTCTCTTGAAAATTTTCGCGAAGAATCAAATTGATACCTTTGATCTGCTCGCAGGGTTTGGCATAGCCATAGGCTTGTTTGAGTTTGGTTTGAAACTTCTACATCTGTATGGCGACGGCTACCCCTGCACTCTCGCAGATTTAACGACGCAATGCCTGACGAGCCAGGCCTACACCAACGTTGTCCTCGGTTCGACGATTTTGATGCACGCATTCTTGACGATCGGGTATGCCCAGCTCTTCAATAGAAGCAGTTGGTGGCGGTGGTCGTTGGTCGTGCTATGCGCAACCATCACGCATGCGGCTCTGAACAGCCTATCTGCCGACTCTGCCGGCGACATATTTCCCTTTCAGAAGCTTCCGCTCTTCCACATCGGTGCAATTCTGTTCTACCTGGCGATAATTGCTGTATGCCGGAGCCGCAGGTCTGCTAAGGCAGTCTGACAGAGCCTCGGTATGCGTACGGAGGATCGAATGAGCCGCCGCCGCCTGTTCTGCAAGTTCAGAACTGACGGCAAGCTGAATGCGCATGGCGACTGCGTGCGTGGCCGCCTGGGCGAGCATGGCGAACTGATCTTGGAACGACGGGGCCGCGCCTATGCGGCCTGCACCTTCCAACCATGGTCGGCATCCAACATAGTACCGGGTGTCGCAACGCCGTCGAGAAGAACTTCCAGACCTTGAGCGCTCGGCAGGTGACGCCTTTCCGGGAACCATGGCCGATGGGGGTCGACGGCAATCAGCATCCCCTCGTCATTGCCGATCGCGCCGAAACTGGAAGAGGCCGGTGCGAGTGTTCCGACGCCGAATGTCCAGACAGCTTCGGCAACAGTACCCTCGACATCGCCCGTTGGAAGTCCGACCTCACTGAGGCAGGACAAATCGGACCCGCTGAAGGGCAGCTTCGCCGCAGGGCCGACCAATCGACGGCGGCCGATCAATTCAAGGACAGAGCTATCGGGACCGTCGAAGTAGACAGATTTTGACTGCCAATCTCCCTCGAGGACGTGGCACTCGTTACCATCCGGCTCTCTTTGAAGAGGTGTGCGTTGCTTCAACCAGGCGATTGCGGCATCAAAGCGCTCATAGGGTACGTTGAAAGCCAGATGCACACCGCGCGGCGCCGCCTGCATGGCGGGGATCAGCCGAATTTCGCTCCACCCCACCTGGATGGAATTCCCGATCGTCGGCAATTCCAGCAGGTCGCGAAAGAAGCCCGCACTCTTCGAAACATCGGATGTCGGCAGTGACAATTTTCTTATGCGCATAGAAACCCGATCCCGTCGCGAGCCAATTCGCTTTGTCGGGCGAGGTATACGACCTCAAGATAAGTTGAGGTCAAGACCGCTCCCGACGCGAATTCACGGCTCATGGGATAATCCGGCTTCGCCTTCTGCCTGCGCCGTGCAAGCGCATCGCAGACAAGTTGATCCCGTGTTGGGAAGGACCCCGAACGCCCTCTGTTAGAAGTCTGAACCCATGGTCAAAGCAGCAAAAGCTTCTTCAGAACCGAGAAGACTTCCTTGTAGGGCAGCCTGGTGGCGCCGGCGACCGCGAAGGGAATGAGGGCTGCGGCGGCGACAGGCACGACCGCGTTGCGACTGATGAGCATGGTTGAGAGCTTGTTGGTCGTGTCGAACAGCTTGCTTGGGTCGGCAATCTCCTCGTCCGGTTCCGGGCCGGCATCAGCAGCCACGTTTCGGCCGAGCACCTTGCGCTCGGCGGCGCGGTGGAAACGCGTCGCCTGTACACCGAGCATCAACAACCCGTTTTCCTTGAGCCGTGCAAGCGGCTGCGAGAAGGCCGACAAGGGATAGGCGAAGAACGCGATCACGATCGCCAGCCAGCCGCCCATGATCATGCTGAACGTCGTCATCGAGAGCGTCTCTTGCAGGAGGTGCTTCATGACTGCAGCGGCGATCGCCGCGCTCATGCCGAAGACGAAGAACATATAGGCGTTCGGATATTGCGACAGAAACCCGAGCCCGCCCTTGCTATCGGGATGGGCCGCCACGAGCCGAAGCTCGAGCCCGGCGATCTTTCGCAGCAGTCGCGCCCAGACGAAGTGCCGCCATACCCCGCGCAGGAACAGAAAGACGAAGAACGGCAGGCTGACGCAGATCGACCACCAGCCAGCCGCAGTAATCCTGTTGCCCTCGGCCGAATGCGCCACAGCCCAGGACGAAATGTCCGACGCGTGAAAGTTCAGGAAGGAAAGCAGTGCGGCCATCGCAGCGAACGCGAGGCAGACCAGTTCGGCAAGCCGGCTATCGCGCTGTTTCAGTGCCGTCGAGATGGCTTGAGCGGCAACCGGCATCGAGGTCGGTGCAATCAGCGGTGCCCGCGCGAACTGTCCGAGCTTGGTGCGCAGACCCCGCTCGACCTGCTGTTCCGCCAGCACGAAGGCGGCAATGGCAATGAAGAACTTCGCCCACACGCCCGGATCGGTCAGGTAGGCGCCTTGGCTGTGATCGAGCGACAGGCTCTCTGGCAGTCCGAGCAGAAAGGGAACGCCCCAGGCAAGGGCAACGAAAAGCAATGCCCTCTTGCCCGACTGCAGGGCGTTCGCGCGCAGAAGTTTCAGCCGGGTCTGAAGCTCGAAGAACGGGCCGCCGTGGGACGCGAGATATTCAGCGATCTTGCCTTGCCGAGCCGCTGGAGCGGCTTCCGCCGCATCGCTGCCGGGTGCCCGGTCACTGGGGGCCGCACTCATGAGCGTTAATCCTCCACGACCTGCCAATTGTCGTTCGGGTTGAACTGTCGGATGCCTGAGGCAACGCTCTCGGTCTTGTCACCGAGATCGGCCTGATAGACGGTGCCGTTGCGGTTGACGACGAAGCTGTGAACGCCTGTCACGCCATACTTCACCGGCCAGGCGACAAGCCCGAAACCGGCGATCATGTTGCCGTTGATGATGTAGTCGAACTTGCCGCCGGCGATGTTGTCACCCTGGCTCGTCAGCACGCGATAGCGATAGCCGAAGTAGCCCTTGCCGGCCTGTGCCCTGGCGAGCACAGCGCCGTCGGCAAGCGCTTCGCCAGCCGGGCTTTGCGGCTCGCCTTCGGTAGCGGGCCAATAGAGCCCATCCGTCTTGCCCTCGCTGCTGATCAGCTTCTGCGCGTATTCCAGAACGCCGTCACCATCGTGATCTGCAAGCGCGTACTCCTCCTGGGCCTCGACATAGGCCCGCACCGTGGCGATCGTGTCGAGTTCATTGCTCCCGACCAGACGATTGGCGATCTCCTCAAGACCGGTATAGGTATCGAAGGCCCACTTGCCATCATCACCCTTGGCGATCGGGAACGGGAAAGGCCAGAGCACATCGCCGATCTCCAGCACCTTGCGGTTCTCGACGTCCTCGACCGTCACCTTCTTCTTCACCCCCGCCTGGATATCGGCATAGGCGTCCATGACACCGTCGCTCGCCTTGGCCTTGGCGGCGTCCAGACCCACCAGGTTCGCGAGCTTGTCGAAATCACCTGAGGCGACCGCCGACTTGAAGGCGTCAACCGCCTGATCGGGCGTATCGAACGCCGGCGGATCGCTGGCCGCGGCATAGTCGGAAAGTGGCGCCCCGGAGCCATCTTGCGCTGAGACAGCCATCGCAGAAGCGCTGGCGACAACGACGCCGGCGATCGTGGACAGGAGCAGATTGCGTGCGATCTTGATCATTTGCGTTCTCCCCCCTCGATCTACCGGTGCCGTCCGCCGCCGCCGCGACGGACCTCTCGGTGCGGCTGACCGCCGCCGCGATGGCCGCCGCCAAGCGCCTGACGGCCGCGGTCCGACTGCACCTTGGTCACTCTGCCGCTCTGCACCTGGCCAAGGGCCGATGGTTTGCCGCCACCACCGCGCTCGATCTTGCCACCCGGCTTCGGCTTGGCGATCTGACGATCGTTCCTGGCGGCGGGCCTGGCGTTGCCGATCTTGTCGGCGCCCGCGGGTCGCGATTTGATCTGGTTGCCCGGCTTCCGATCGCCAAGGCCGACGTCCGTCCGGCCAACATTCTCCCGCTGGCGCGCCTCGACCTTGCTCTTGCGGACATCATCGACCGAGATCCTACTCGCGCCTCTGTTAGCGACCGTGCCGATCTGGTCGGTGCGCACGGCTTTCGCGCGATTGGCGATATTGTTGCCCTTCACCTGCTCGAAATCGTTCTTCAGCGACGTGCGATCGATCTTGGCGAACTGGTTCTTGTCAAAGCTGATCTTGCTGCGGTCGACGTTCTTCCAGTCGATATCATTGAACTTCACCTTGCCGTTGATGTCGACATTGTTGAAGCAGTGGTCGCAGTCGATGTCGATGTCGCCACCGTTCCAGCGGCCACCCCAGACGCCCCAGTCATCCCAGTCGACGGCCGCGGCAAAGACGGCGCCGGTAACAACGCCGGCAAAGAAGGTCGCCGTCGGATAGTAGTAGTTCGGGTAGGGCTCGGGATAATAGGCGATCGGGGCCGGCGCATAACCCGGATCGTAAAGCATCTGCGGCTCGTACTGTGGCACGTAGATCTTTTCCGGATTGGCGGCTTGGATCACGACATTGTCGTTCTCCTGCTTCACGACCACCTTGTCGTCTGACTTGATGACGCCATCGGCGACAGCCTTGTCGCGCAACTGCTGAATGGCGACCAGGACATCCTTTTGCTGATAGGCGAGAGCATTGCTGAGTGCCTGGGTCCAGTCCAGGTCGTCGCTCATCATCTTGACGATCTCGGGATAGTTCAAAAGCGAAACGACGCTGCCGTCCCAAGTGTCCTTCGGCTTCAGGTCCTTCTTCGACTTCGAGTCCTCGAGGAAACGTTCCGCCTCAACGATCTGCAGCGGATAGAGCGAGGCGGATGTCACCAGGGCCACGAGTTCATCTGGATAGAGCGCGATGCGCGCAACCAGGACCTCTAGCTCTTCCTCGCTGAGCGGCTGGGGCGCCTCTTCGGCCGGCGCCTGGGCCGCTGCTTGCTCCTGCGCGACGGCACTTTGCATCGCAAATGAACCGGTCAACAAAGCAAGCAATGCCATCGTCGGCGCGCGCAAAGAACGAGGTCGGTCAAACATGGTCTCTCCTCTAGTCCGGCGTTTCGTTCCGCTAGAGAATGCACAAGACGAAGCAATTGCAACCGAAATTACGACAACCAGGAGTAAAACAAGGCGCCCACGCTTTCCAGGCGAGCCGAACATTATGCCGAATTTCGGAACAGTGACCGCCGATAGATGGATATTCACCCGAAAGCTGCAATGAAAGAACATGTCCTCATCAACGATCGAGCGGCTACCGATCCAATCGGAGCCTCGAGCAGAGGAGATACGACGGTGAAAGGCTTCACACTCAAGAAACTGGCCACTGTTCTTGCCGCCTCGGCAGCGCTTTACTCCACCACCCTGACGCCGGCGCAGTCTGCAGACCCATCCGGCAGCAGGGTTGTGCAGGCCCCGGCCGGAGAGGCCGCGCAGGGCGAAAAGATCCGGCTGACGCAGAACAGCCCGGCCTATTGGACCGTTACCTTCAACAATCCGCCGCTCAACATCGTTGGCCCGGCAGAGGTTCGTCAACTCGTGAAGATCCTCGACCAGATCGAGGCCGACCCGAACGTCAAGGTCGTCGTCTTCGACAGTTCGGTGCCGGGCTATTTCATGGCGCACTACGACCTTTTGAAGCCACTCGAAGATTCGACCGGCATGCCTGCCGGCCCGACCGGCATGCATCCGGTGCCAGACTTCATGACCCGCCTCAGCCGCCTCAAGGCCGTGACGATCGTTTCGCTGCGCGGGCGGGCAAGCGGCATCGGCAGTGAACTGGCGCTCGCCGCCGATATGCGTTTCGCCAGTCGCGAGAAAGCAGTACTGTCGCAATTCGAAGTCGGCGCCGGTTTCGTCCCAGGCGGCGGTCCCATGGCCTACCTGCCTCGTCTTGTCGGCCGCGGCCGGGCAATAGAGATCCTGATCGGCGCTGACGATTTCAATGGAGAACTGGCCGAGCGCTACGGCTATGTGAACAGGGCGCTGCCGGATGCCGAGCTGGACGCCTTTGTCGACGGTCTGGCCAGGCGCATCGCCTCGTTCGACCAATACGCCATTGTCGAAACCAAGAAGTTGATCGATCGGGCCAGCCTGCCGCCAGAGGAGGAGATGCAGCCAGGTTGGGACGCATTCATCACCTCCGTACAACGGCCGGCCGCTCAGTCCCGCGTCAAGGCGCTGGTCGAGCAGGGTCTGCAGCAGCCCGGTGACGTCGAGAAAAATCTCGGCCAGTTCACAGCCAAGTACAAGGAATAGCCGAGCCCCATCCGATTGGCGGCCCGATGTGGGCCGCCCTAGCCCAGGGAGAGAAAGATGAAGATACTCATGGTTCTGACGTCGCACGACCAGCTTGGCAATACCGGCAAGCCGACCGGCTTCTGGCTCGAGGAATTTGCCGCACCCTACTACGTGTTCAAGGATGCCGGCGTCGAGATCACGCTTGCTTCGCCCAAGGGCGGCCAACCGCCAATCGATCCCAAGAGCGACGATCCGGGCAACCAGACCGAGGCGATGGCCCGGTTCAAGGAGGATCCGGCAACGCAGCGGGTCTTGGCAAACACGCTCCGGCTCGCCGACGTCAAGTCAGACGGTTTCGACGCGGTGTTCTATCCGGGCGGCCACGGCCCGATGTGGGATCTCGTCAACGACCGGAACTCGATCGCCCTGATCGAGAGTTTCTATAACGCCGGCAAGCCGGTCGCCGCGGTCTGCCATGGGCCGGGGGTACTCAGCAAGGTCACCTACCAGGGTGAACCCATCGTCAAGGGAAAGCGCGTAACCGGTTTCACCAACTCGGAGGAAGAAGCCGTTCAACTGACGAAAATCGTCCCATTCCTGGTCGAAGACGAACTGAAGCGTCTCGGCGGCCACTTCGAGAAGGCGGCCGACTGGGCGGATTTCACCGTCGTCGACGGCCGCCTCGTCACCGGGCAGAATCCGGCATCCTCGACTTCAGGCGCCAAAGAACTGTTGAAGCTGTTGCAGTAGGTCCGAATGACGACGGGCCGGCGGCCGGCAATCCTGCCAGCCGCCGAGCCTTACCCAACTCGCATGAAACGCAACTCGCAAACCCTGCCGCAGACCTGCTCGACCGGCGTTACTTCAAGTTGCCGTCGCCGCTGCGGTCCGCGGTTTTGAAGTCCGCCATCACCTGATCCAGGAACTCCTTCTCGGTGATCTTGCCGTCACCGCTCGCGTCGGTGGCAGCAAACTGCTGGGCGTTCAGCGCTTGCTTCGTCTCGTCGGGACTGAGGCTACCGTCCTTGTTTTTGTCCAGGTTGGCGAAGGCCGTTTTCATGAAGGCCTCATATTCAGACCGCTCGACCGCGCCGTCCTTGTTGCTGTCGAGCGCACTCATCTGCCCCTGGTTCATGGTCGCAGTCTGTTGCTGAGCGACCGCAGGGGCGACCTGGCAGAGCGCAGCCAAGCCCAAGAGAACGATTTTTCTCATTCGACACCTTCCACGATCAATAATAGCGGCACGTCAGCGCGTTGCCGGCTGCGGCACCAAGCGTTGCACCACCGCCAACCGCCCAGAGCTGGCCCGTTCCCGAACCGATGGTCGAGCCGATCAGGCCGCCGACGATCGCGCCGCCCACGGTTCCGGCAATGCAGCCGAATTCGTTTCCGGTCGGTCCCGATTTGGACACGTAGGCGGACTGGCACCCGGACAAGGCAAGAGCGCCGGCAAGAATGAGAGTTATGGTCTGCTTGCTCATTTTATCCTCCAATATGGCCGTCTGATTGCAATAGAGATCGGCGGAGGCGCCATTGAGTGGCGTCAGATGTAAATAAGCTTCGGAGTATGATCCCCCGATACAGGAGAGACTCTTCTGTTCGGACAGAAGCAGTCCACGGGTTAAACACGCGGTCTGGCGACAAAGGCGCCTGAACCGCGGGCGAATACTACCCCTGAGCGGCAGTAATGACAACGTTTCGCTTGACGATCGGTTCCGGTGGATCGTCCTCCTCTTTTTGGAGCTGACCTTCCCGAAGACGGGTGCGACAGCGCCCTGCCCTATTTTTTCTAGGATCTCCCTCGAAATATCGTCGTTTGTGCCTTGGGAACGAGCAACTTAAGTCTTCCTCGTCCTGTCGGTCGGTCCTGTCCAAATCCTTGTGTCAGCGGAGTAGCGACGGACGAAATGCCCTTTCAGGCGAAATGACCCGATAAACTGTCGCCGTCTGCGGCCGACGACGCCCCCTTTGTCCTGCGCCACGGACGGCGTCCCTATCGAGAAAGAACACATTGAATGGATGGAATGACGGCAATCAAATTAGGTCTTGCTACTGCGATCTTCTCGACAATCACGGCAACCGTCCTTGCCGCCGACGGCGAAGGGGCGCGGATAGCGGCGGCGGCCGACAAAGCGATCCGCCCGGTCATGCGTGAACACCAGGTGCCGGGCGTGGCCGTCGCGGTCACGGTCGACGGCCGCCACTACTTCATGAACTATGGCGTCGCCTCCAAGGAAACAAACGCACCGGTCACCGAGAACACGCTGTTCGAACTGGGCTCGATCAGCAAGACCTTCGCCGCGACGCTCGCGTCCTATGCGCAAGCACTCGGCAAGCTCTCGTTCGAAGACCATCCCGGCAAGTACATGCCGGCGCTCAGCGGCAGCGCGATCGACAACGCGTCCCTTCTTCATCTCGCGACCTACACGGCCGGCGGGTTGCCGCTGCAGTTTCCCGGTGCCGTCAAGAACGACGCCGACATGGTGAGCTATTTCAGCACATGGAAACCCGACGCCAAACCTGGAAAGAAGCGACGCTATTCCAACCCGAGCATCGGCCTCTTCGGCCACACCGCGGCGCTGGCGATGGGCGGCAGCTTCGGCGACGCTCTCGAGACGGAACTGTTTCCCAAGCTCGGCCTCAAACACAGCTATGTCACCGTGCCCAAGGACGCGATGAGCAGCTACGCCTGGGGCTACGGCAAGGCCGACAGGCCGATCCGGGTCAATCCCGGCGTGTTCGACGCGGAAGCCTACGGCGTGAAATCGTCGGCTGCAGACATGATCCGCTTCGTCGAGGCCAATATCGACCCGGGACCGTTCGACGGCACTGTTCGCCGCGCGATCGAAGGAACCCATATCGGCTACTTCGACAGCGGCAAGATGGTTCAGGGCCTCGGTTGGGAGCAGTACTCCTATCCGGTTTCGCTGGAGCGGTTGCTTGACGGCAACTCCCGTACCATGGCGCTCGACGCCCACTCCGTCAAAGCGCTGGATCCACCAAGGCTTGCGGATGGCGCAACGCTCTACAACAAGACCGGCTCTACCAACGGCTTTGGCGGCTACGTCGCCTTCGTGCCGGAAAAGAAGGTCGGCATCGTGCTTCTCGCGAACCGGAATTTCCCCATCCCCGAGCGCATCAAGGCGGCCTATGCGATCCTCGAGACGCTGGCTGCGTCCGCACAATAGGTGATTTCGGCGCCCGCCAGACAGAATGACTTCGCGTTGGGGCACACGTCCAACGCGGCGTCTTCGCCCTTGTCGACAACCTGATCGCGAATCTTCAACCTGTACCCGCTTGCATATTAGCCTCGAGTGTTGTCATCTTCCCTTCGCGAAAGCGCTGTGAGATGCGACTGGGTTAAGTGTTCCGGGGACTGTCTATGTTTGAGTGGGGACGTTTGCATACTTCTGCGCTGGGCAGATTGACACGCGGGAGAACAACGGCTTGCACGATTGCGCTGCTGGCGGCTCTTGCCGGCTGCGGCGGTCATGCCAAAGGTGTGATGGCACCTGTCGCGCTGACCTCTCCGACCCCCGGTACATCGACGGTCGACATGCTTGTCGCAACGACCCGCCAGCCTTCGGGCGACCCGGCAACGCTGTTTTCAGGCGAACGCGACGCCAACACCTTCCTCACGGACGTTGCCGTGTCGATCCCGCCCGAGACGGTGCGCAAATCGGGCACGGTACAGTGGCCGCGCAAGCTGCCGCCGGATCCGGCCAAGGAATTCGCCGTCACGCGCGTGCGTGAACTCCAAACACTCGATGAGGCCAAGTCCTGGTTCTTGCAGCACGATGTCGGCGGCCATGCCTTCGTCTTCGTCCACGGCTTCAACAACCGCTATGAGGATTCGGTCTACCGGCTTGCACAGATCGTCCATGACTCGGACGTCCAGGCGACGCCTGTCCTGTTTACCTGGCCATCCCGCGCCAACGTCTTCGACTACAACTATGACAAGGAAAGCACGAACTATTCGCGCACGGCTCTCGAAGACATCCTGAAAAAGCTCTCCGACGCGCCGAAGGTCAAGGACATCACCATCCTTGCCCATTCGATGGGAACGTGGCTCACGATGGAATCGCTCCGGCAGATGGGCATTCGTGACGGCAATGTGCCCTCCAAGGTCAAGAACGTCATCCTTGCCTCGCCCGACATCGACCTCGACGTTTTTGCCAAGCAGTTCGTCGAGATGGGTGACAAGCGGCCGAAATTCACGATCTTCGTTTCGCAGGATGACCGCGCGCTGGCGCTTTCCAGCTTCATTTCCGGCGACGTCTCCCGTCTCGGTGCTATCGACCCATCGGCTGAGCCCTATCGCACCCAGTTGGAACGGGCCGGCATTACCGCCATCGACCTGACGAAGGTCAAATCCGAGGACAGCCTGCACCACGGAAAATTCGCGGAAAGCCCGGAAATCGTCCAGCTCATCGGCACGCGGCTTGCCACGGGCCAGACACTAACCGATTCCGATATCTCGGTTGGAACCGGCATTGCAGCGGTTGTCGCCGGTACAGCCAGAAACGTCGGCAATGTCGCGGCTGTCACCGTCTCTGCGCCGGTGTCGATCCTGGAAAATCCGCAGCCGGCGAAGAAGAAGAGGGTGGTCGTTGGAGATACGCTCTCAAGCAACACGCCGCAGCCGGTGAAGATCAAGTAACGACCAGCGGCTGCCGTCTTTTGCGACGGCCGGCCATCAGCCGTCGTCGCCGACGAAGCGGTAGCCGACGCCCGGCTCCGTGCGGATGATTTTCGGATCGGCCGGGTCGCGCTCGATCTTGCCGCGCAACTGGCCGATGAAGACCCTGAGATAGTGCAGGTCCTCGCCGTGGGCGACGCCCCAGACCGAGGTGAGCAGCGTCTTGTGGGTGACGACGCGGCCGGCGTGATGCGCCAGCATGACCAGGAGATCATACTCTTTCGGCGTCAGGCGCACCGGCTCGCCATCCTTCGTCACCACGCGCTTGATCGTGTCGATCGCCACGCCGTCGGCAGAGAGCTGCGTCTGGCCGCCATCCATCTGGACGCGGTGGCGCAGTGCCGTCCGGATGCGGGCGGTCAGTTCCCCGATGCCGAAGGGTTTTTCGATGTAGTCGTCGGCGCCAAGGTCAAGAGCCGCGATCTTTTCGCTTTCGCGGTCGCGGGCAGACAGAATGATGATCGGCACTTGCGACCAGCCACGCAGATTGGCGATGACCTCCTTGCCGTCCATATCCGGCAGACCGAGATCGAGGATGACAATGTCGGGTGCGCTCGTCGCCGCCGCCTTCAGCGCCGCGGCACCGGTCATCGCCTCCAATACGTCATAGCCGGCGGCACTCAGCGCCGGCTTCAGGAAGCGCTGGATCTGGGGCTCGTCGTCGACAACGAGGATACGCTCAACGCTCATGCACGGTCCTTTTCGGAAATTTCAGCCTTGGCGGCGGGAAAACGCATGGAAACACGCGTGCCGCGGCGTCTGAGCGCCGGGCTTTCCGCCTTGATCTGGCCCCCCATGGCCTCGACGAAACCCTTGGCAATCGAAAGCCCAAGGCCCGTCCCCGGCGTGCGGCCATCCGCCTTGCCGCGGCGGAAGAATTTTTCGAAAACCTGCTCGAGATCCTTCGGCGCGATGCCCTTTCCAAGGTCGGTCACCGACAGCACGATCTCGTTGCCGTCGCACCGGGCATAGATGCTGATCGGCTCGTCGCCGCCATACTTGTTGGCATTGTCGAGCAGGTTGAAGAGCACCTGCCCGAGAAGCACGCTGTCGCCGCGCATCAAAGGCAGATCCGGCGCGATGCTTGTCTCGATCTCGCGCTCGGGGAAGTATTTGCGAGCGCGATCGACCGACGCGCGCACAGCATCAGCGACATCGACCCAATCGCGCTTGGCATTGACGGTGCCGGCCTCGATGCGGGTCATGTCGAGCAGGTTGGCAACGAAGCGTGTCAGGCGACCGCCCTCCTCCTCGATCGATTTCAACAGATCGTCACGGCTTTCCGGCGGCATGCGGTCGCCGAGCTGGCGCAGGCTGGTGACGGCCCCGGTGATGGTTGCAAGCGGCGTCCGCAGGTCGTGCGAGATGGACGACAGGAGTGCTGCGCGGAAGCGCTCGCCTTCGAGCTTTGCCGCCTGGTCGAGGCTTTCACGCGACAGGCGCGCCCGGTCGACGGCAATCGCCGTCTGGTCGAGGATCGCCGCCAGCGCCCGCTCCTCGTTGATCTCCAGCGGCTTGTCCGCCTGGACGAAGCCGCAGACGCCGACAACACCATGCGGGCTCGTCAGCGGCCGGAAGTGAAACGGGCTGTTCGGCAGCGTGCCCGTACCGTTGCCGGCCGGCTCCCTCTTGTCCATCGCCCAGCGCGCCGCCATGACGTCGGTGACGTCGAGCTCGGTGTCCGGCGGCCAGGCCGCTTTCAGTTGCAGGTCTCCGTCCTCCGGCAGAAGCAGCGCCGAACTGCGTTTCAACGTCGATTGCATCTGCGTTACGGCCGCCCACAGCACATCGTCCGCCTTGGCGGTGCCGGAAAGCTTGCGGGAAAAATCGTAGAGCGCCTGGGTCGCGGCTGCGCGTTGACGCGCCGTCTTTGCCTGTTCGCGCACCCGCGATGCGAGGCTGCCAGCAAGGGTCGCAGCGACAAGGAAGATGACGAGCGCAAAAACCTCGTGCGGCTCGGCGATGGTGAAGGTGCCGGTCGGCTTGATGAAGAAGAAGTTGTAGGCGAGCACCGAAAACAGCGACGCGGCGATCGCCGAGATGTGGCCCGCATAGGTCGCCGAAGCGAGAACCGCGAGCAGATAGAGAAGCGAAATATTGGGCAGGACGATGAAGTGACCGAGCAGCAATCCGACCGCCGTTGCCCCGGCGACCGACCCGGCGGCGATGGCGACGGCGCGCCCGGTTCCCGGTGGCAGCGTCTTCTTCATCGCTGACCGCCGCTTGGCGGGCACGGTCTCGCGATCGGTGACGAGATGGATGCCGACACCGGACACGCGTTCGGCCAAAGCGTCAGGGAGCGATTGGCGGAACAGCCGCATCGGAAAGGACTGACGCCGCGCGCCGATGACGATCTGCGTCGCATGTTCGCGGCGCGCGAGCTTCAGGATTTCCTCGACGAAGTCGTTGCCGATGATGCGGCGCGTCTCGGCACCCAGCTGCTCGGCGAGCCGAAAGGTCTCGTCGAGCCGGCGCACGTCGTCGCCGTCACCGCTTTCGCGGTCGGCACGTTCGATGAAGACGACGATCCAGGGGGCATTCAATCCCTCGGCGAGCCGGCTCGCGGTGCGGACCACCTTCTCCGACAGGGGATCGGGACCGATGCAGACAAGCAGCCGCTCGCCACTCGCCCAGACCCCTTCGATCGCATTCTGCTTCAGGTAGTCGACCATCTGGTCGTCGACCCGGTCGGCCGTGCGCCGGAGCGCCAGTTCGCGCAGCGCCGTCAGGTTGCCGAGGCGGAAGAAGCGGTCGACCGCGCGCTTGGCGCTGTCGGGCAGATAGACCTTGCCTTCCTTCAGCCGCTCGATCAGTTCGGCGGGTGGCAGATCGACCAGCAGCACCTCGTCAGCGCGCTTTAGCACCGTATCCGGCACCCGCTCGCGCACCGGTACGCCGGCGATCTGGGCAACGATGTCCGAGAGGCTTTCGAGGTGCTGAATGTTGAGCGCGGTCCAGACATCAATGCCGGCGGCGATCAGTTCCTCAATATCCTGGTAGCGCTTCGGATGCCGGCTTTCGGCCGGATTGCTGTGAGCGAGTTCGTCGACAACGATGATCTTCGGTCGCCGCGCAAGCGCCGCATCCAGATCGAACTCGGAAAGAGCACGGCCGCGATGGTTCACATCGCGGCGCGGCAAGATTTCCAGGTCTTCAATGAGCGCGGCGGTCTCGCTGCGCCCGTGGGTTTCGACAAGCCCGATGACGATATCGACGCCATCTTGCTTGAGCCGGCGGGCCCGCGTCAGCATCGCATAGGTCTTGCCGACGCCGGGCGCGGCACCGAGGAAAACGGTCAGTTTTCCTCGGTGATCCTGCGCAGCAAGAGCCAGTAGCGCGTCTGGGTCGGGGCGACTTTTGGCGTCGCGATCACTGTCGGGCATGCATTATCTCAGGAGTGGTCTCAGGTTCGAGGCGTATCAAGGGCCAGGTTCAGTTCTAGCACATTGACGCGCGGCTCGCCTACGACCCCGAACAGCCGATCCTCCGTCGCCTTGTCAACCAGGGCGGTGACATCCGCTTCGCTCAAACCGCGCGCCTTGGCAACCCGGGCGATCTGCGCCTGGGCAAAGGCCGGTGTGATGTGCGGGTCGAGACCGGAACCGGAGGTGGTTGCCGCATCGGCGGGAATTTCCCCCGTGAACCCGGTGGCCTTCAGGCGCTCGACGTCAGCGGCGACGCGATCCTTGAGCTTGACCGATGTTGTGCCGAGGTTGGAGCCGCTCGATGCGCCGGCATTGTAGGCCTCCGGGCCGGTCGCGGATGGGCGCGGCCAGAAGTACTTGTCCGAGGTGAAGTTCTGGCCGATCAGCGCCGAGCCGATCAGCGCGCCGTCCTTCTCGATGAGACTGCCGTTTGCCTGTGCCGGCATCAGCACCTGCGAGGCGCCGGTGATCGCGAAGGGATAGGCAAGTCCGGTGATGGCGGTGAGGAGCACGGTCATCACGATGGCGGGGCGAAGTTGGTTCAGCATGGTTACACCAGATTGAGTGCGTTGACGGCAAGGTCGACGAGCTTGATGCCAGCAAAGGGCAGGAGAATACCGCCGAGACCGTAGACAAGGAGGTTGCGGCGCAGCAGCGCAGCAGCGCCGACCGGCCGATACTTGACGCCCTTCAGCGCCAGCGGGATCAGCGCGACGATGATCAGCGCATTGAAGATCACCGCAGACAGGATCGCCGATTGCGGCGAGGCGAGGCCCATGACGTTGAGTGCTGCCAGCGCCGGATAGGTGGTGATGAACAGCGCCGGGATGATGGCGAAGTACTTCGCCACGTCGTTGGCGATCGAAAACGTCGTCAGCGAGCCGCGGGTCATCAGGAGCTGCTTGCCGATCTCGACGATCTCGATAAGCTTCGTCGGGCTGGAATCGAGGTCCACCATGTTGGCGGCCTCGCGGGCAGCCTGGGTGCCGGTCTGCATGGCGACGCCGACATCGGCCTGGGCGAGCGCCGGTGCGTCATTGGTACCGTCGCCGCACATGGCGATGAGGCGGCCACCCTGTTGCTCCTTGCGGATATAGGCGAGCTTGTCCTCGGGCGTTGCTTCGGCGAGGAAATCATCGACACCTGCTTCGGAGGCAATCGCCGCGGCCGTCACCGGGTTGTCGCCGGTCACCATGACCGTGCGGATGCCCATGGCGCGCAGCGCCGCAAAACGCTCCTTGATGCCCGGTTTCACCACGTCCTTCAGGTGGATGACGCCGAGCAGGCGCGGACCGTCTGCGACGGCAAGCGGCGTGCCGCCTGTGCGCGCCACCTGGTCAACGGCGCGGCGAAACTCGTTTGGCACGTTCTCATCGCGGATGCCGGTGAACTTCAGGATCGAGTCGACGGCGCCCTTGCGCAGCCGGCGACCGGCGAAATCAACGCCCGAGAGCCTTGTCTCCGCGGCAAACGGAATGACCGCGTCGATCCGGGTCGCGCCGGCCGAGCTGCCACCGCCACCAACGGCAAGCGCCACGACCTCACCCTTGCTTGCATCGGGAAGCGAAACGGCGGGCGCCTGGCGACCGAACTCACCGGTCGCAAGGGCTGCAATCGAACGTCCCTCCGGCGTTTCGTCGGCAAGGCTTGCGAGCAGTGCTGCATCGGCGAGTTCCGCCTCGCTGACGCCCGGCACCGGCATGAAGTCGGCAGCCATGCGGTTGCCGAAGGTGATCGTGCCCGTCTTGTCGAGCAGCAGCGTGTCGACGTCGCCGGCGGCTTCAACGGCGCGGCCCGAGGTGGCGATGACATTGAAGCGAACCAGGCGATCCATGCCGGCGATACCGATCGCCGAGAGCAGGCCACCGATGGTGGTCGGGATCAGCGTGACCAGCAGGGCGGCAAGCACCGTTACGGACAGAACCGTCCCGGAGTAACCGGCAAGCCCCCAGAGCGTGACGACGGCGACGAGGAAGATCAGCGTCAGACCCGAAAGCAGGATCGAAAGGGCGATTTCGTTCGGGGTCTTCTGGCGCTGGGCGCCCTCGATCAGCGCGATCATGCGATCGACGAAGGTATTGCCCGGCGCGACGCCGATGCGGACCTTGATCCAGTCGGACAGCACCTGCGTGCCGCCGGTGACGGCCGAACGATCACCGCCCGATTCGCGAATGACAGGCGCCGATTCACCGGTGATGGCGCTTTCGTTGACGGAGGCGACGCCTTCGACAACCTCGCCGTCGCCGGGGATCAGTTCCCCGGCTTCGACCAGCACGAGGTCTCCGACCCTCAGCGAGGTCGCAGCGATCGTCTGGGTTTCCCGGCCATCGGCCGCGACGAGCTTGCGGGCCGTCAGCTCGGACTTTGTGCGGCGGAGACTATCGGCCTGCGCCTTGCCGCGGCCTTCGGCGACGGCTTCAGCGAAGGTGGCAAAAAGTACCGTGAACCACAGCCAGGCGGCGATCTGCCCTGAGAACAGCGGGCTGCCGGTGCCGGTAGCAATGTCGCGGACAAAGAGGGCGGTGACCACGGCCGCAACCACTTCAGTGACGAAGATCACCGGGTTGCGGACGAGCTGGCGCGGGTCGAGCTTGACGAAGGCCGCCTTGACAGCCGGCAGGAGGATTGCCGGATCCAGAAGACTAGGAGCGACTGGTTTGGAAGACATGGTGTCGAATTCCTTTAGAAGGTCTGACCGGCAAGCATCGAGAGATGCTCGACGATGGGACCGAGAGCGAGCGCCGGGAAGAACTGCAGCCCGCCGAGAATGAGGATTATGCCGACGAGCAGGCCGACGAAGAGCGGCGTGTCGGTCGGGAAGGTGCCCTTGGACGCCGGCACGCGGGTCTTGACCGCGATCGAGCCGGCGATCGCCATGACCGGAACGGCATAGGCGAAACGGCCGAGCAGCATCGCGAGCCCGAGTGTGGTGTTGTACCAGGGCGTGTTGCCGGTCAGCCCGCCGAAAGCCGAGCCGTTGTTGCCGGCAGCCGACGTGAAGGCATAGAGGATTTCGGACAGGCCGTGCGGGCCCGCCGTGCCGATGCTTGCGACCGCAAAGGGCAGCATGGCAGAAACGGCGGCAAAGCCGAGGATCGTCACCGGCAGGATGAGAACGGCGAATATCGCGTATTTCATCTCGCGGCTTTCGATCTTCTTGCCGAGCAATTCCGGCGTGCGGCCGACCATCAGGCCGGCGACGAAGACGGCGAGGATCGCAAAGACCACCATGCCGTAGAGACCGGAACCGACACCACCGGGCAGGACTTCGCCAAGCTGCATCAGGAACATCGGCACAAGACCGCCAAGCCCCGTCAGCGAGCCGTGCATGCCGTTGACACCACCGTCCGAGAGGCCGGTGGTGACAGCCGCGTAGAGCGCCGTCATCGCCTGGCCGAAGCGGACTTCCTTGCCTTCCATATTGCCCTGGGCGGCGTCGAGACCGAGTGCGGTCAGGATCGGGTTGCCCTGCGCTTCCGCCCAGTAGACGACAGCAACGCCTGAAATCAGCAGGATCGCGGTAACGGCGATGAAGGCCCAGCCCTGGCGGCGGTTGCCGACCATCTGGCCGAATGTGTAGACGAGGGCCGCCGAGATCGACAACATTGCGAAGATGTTGAGATAGTTGGAGAAGGCCGTCGGGTTCTCGAAGGGATGGGCGGCGTTGACGTTGAAGAAGCCGCCGCCATTGGTGCCGAGCTGCTTGATCGCCTCCTGGCTTGCGACCGGGCCGAGCGAGATCGTCTGCTTGGCGCCTTCGAGCGTCGTTGCGGTGAGATCGGCATTGAAGGTCTGCGGCAGGCCGGTCCAGACCATGGCAAGGGCCATGACGACGGCGACCGGCAAGAGCACATAGAGGGTCGAGCGGGTGAGGTCGACCCAGAAGTTGCCGACCGTCGACGCGTTCGAGCGGGCAAAGGCGCGGGTCACGGCAAGCGCCATGGCGATACCGGTCGCGGCCGACACGAAGTTATGGACGGTGAGGCCCGCCATCTGGCTGAAATGGCTGAGCGTCGTTTCGCCACCATAGTTCTGCCAGTTGGTGTTGGTGACGAAGCTGACCGCCGTGTTGAAGGCGAGGTCTGACGGCATGCCGGCAAAACCCTGCGGGTTCATCGGCAGGTGGGCCTGCAATCTCAAGATCGCGTACAGCGAAGCAAAGCCGGTGAGGCTGAAAGCGAGCATCGACATCGTGTAGGCGAGCCAGCCCTGCTCCTTGTTCGGATCGACGCCGGCAGCGAGATAAAGACCGCGCTCGACGGGACCGAGGACAGGTGAAAAGACGTTGCGTTCACCGGAGAAGACCCGCGCCATGTAAAGCCCCAGCGGCTTGATGACGATCAGGACGGCGATGAAGAGGAGGCTGATCTGCAGCCACCCGATGATAGACATGAGATTTCTCCGCTCAGGAAAATGTGCGGCGCAAAGGGCGATCCGGTCTTGATGTGTCGACCCGGACCAAACCTTTGACCGGGGTCAGAACCGTTCCGGGCGAACGAGGGTGACGACGAGATAGGCCGCAAGGGCGACGGCGACGACGAGACCGATCAGGGCTTCGAACATCGGGGCCTCCTAGAGGCGGCTCAGCGCGCGCGCATAAAGCGCAAACACGACAAAGCCGCCGATGCCGGCGGCAAGGAAAAGAACATCGGACATGCAAATTCTCCGGACTATTGAAGTCCGGATCTTGCTCCCTGGGCGGGTCAATTATCGATTGCGATAGTCGCAAAGGCGCATAAGGAAATGATAAAGACGCGCACACGGCGGCCAGCAGCCCACACGACGGAGGCTTGAGCAGCAGCCGGTCGACGGCGGCAGGAAACGATCAAAATGCATCGGCCGCGCACGCCGAACCGTGCGCAGGGCCGCCGGATGGGCGGCCGGCCTGCCGTCGGCGCTTAGCCCTTGATGATGTGGTCGACCGTCGCCTCGGGCGGCGTCGTGACTTCGCGCATCCACTCGCGCCAGATGGCAACCAGCAGCGCCATCAGCACCGGGCCAACGAAGAGACCGAGGAAGCCCATGGTCTTCACGCCGCCGACGAGGCCGAAGAAGGTTGGCAGGAACGGCAGCTTGATCGGGCCGCCGACGAGGCGCGGGCGCAGCGTCTTGTCGACGATGAAGAGTTCGGTCGTGCCCCAGGCAAACAGCGCGATGCCGTGAACCGGCGAGCCGCTGGCGACGAGATAGATCGAGACCAGCGTGAAGCAGAGCGGCGCGCCGCCCGGAATGAGAGCCATCAGGCCGGTGATGATGCCGAGCGTGACCGGCGACGGAACGCCGGCGAGCCAGTAAGCGACGCCGAGCACGATGCCTTCGCCAATCGCGATGATGCCCATGCCGGTAACCGTCGAGCTGATCGTCATTGGCACGACGCGTGAGAGCCGCTCCCAGCGCATCGGGAAGATGCGTTCGCCGAGGCGGTCGAGCTGGCCGGAGAAGGACTGGCCATCGCGATAGACGAAGAACAGCGTGATCAGCATGAAGAGCAGCGTCAGGAAGGCGTGAAAGGTCGATGCGCCGACGACCAGGACGCCGCGGTAGATGTTGCCGATGTTGGAGCCGCTGACCAGCTGGACGAGTTCGCCGAGCGCACCCGGATGACCGACATGCTTGACCCATTGTTCGCCGAGCCACACGCCGGCAATCGGAATGCTGCTCAGCCAGGCGGGCACGACCGCACCATTGGCATTGGTCTCGACCGCCCAGACGACCCAGTCGCGCACTTCGTCGACCGCATAAACGGCGGCAATCGAAATCGGCACGACGATGAAGGAAATGACGCTGACGATGGCGATGGTCGCGGCAAGCGTCCGGTTGCCGTTCACTGCGGCAAGCAGGCGGCGATAGATCGGCCAGCTGGCAAAACCGATGACGACGGCGGCGAGAACCGGCACGACGAAACCGTGGAAGAAGTAGACACCGGCGAGAAGAACGAAGACCAGCATCCAACGGGCAGCGGTCATCGGACCGACAAGGGCATGGCGCGAAATCGCCGTCTGACCGAGGAGCCGCGGCTCCACGGCAAAATTCTCTCGTTCGCGATTGCCCAATTGCACCAATGATCCTCCGTCTTTCGACGAGCTTACAACAAACCCGCGGCCTTGCCATCCTATATGGGCGCCGCGCGCCGCCCTTTGCCCCTGCTTTACGGTAGTTTCAGGGCCATAAGCGACGCTAGCGGCGGGACATGACAGAATAATTTAGGAGGGATCAAGATCTCGCGGCGTTCTTTCGGCCCGATCGGTCATTCGGCCGCAGGCTTGGCGCGCATGCCGGCCGGCTGGGCGCGGTCGACGAAGACGGATGCGAGGAAGATGCCAAAGCCGGCAACACCCAAGACGGCACCGACGAGACCTGTCGACGTCCAGCCATAGCCGGCGGCGATCGAGGCGCCGCCGAGCCAGGCGCCGAGCGCGTTGGCAAGATTGAAGGCGGAATGGCTAAGCGCTGCGGCGAGCGTCTGCGCTTCGCCGGCGACATCCATCAGCCGCGTCTGCACGCCGGGCACGACGGCAAAGCCGCCACCGATGAACAGCACGTTGACGATCGCGATCCACGGATTGCCCATGGTGAAGTAGAACAGCACATAGGCGAAGATGTTGAAGGCAATGGCAATGCCGATTGCCGGCAGCAATGCCCAGTCGGCCAGACGCGCACCGACGATGTTGCCGAGGATCATGCCCGCGCCAAAGACCGACAGCATGATCGGCACGTTGGCGAGCGAAACACCCGCCACTTCGGTGAGTGCCGGCGTGATGTAGCTGAAGACCGCGAACATGCCGCCGCAGCCGATGGCGCAGATGCCGAGCATCAGCCAGACCTGCAGCTTGCCAAGGGCGCCCAGCTCATGAAGCGGTGTCGCCTTGGGATTGCCCTTGTCTCGCGGCACGTGGGCGACGGTGAGCACCATGGTCAGGAGACTGATGGCGCCGACGATCGCGAAGGCCGAACGCCATCCGAGCGCCTGGCCGAACCAGGCGACGAGGGGCGTGCCGAAGAGCGTTGCGATCGTCAGGCCCATCATCACCCGGCCGACGGCGCGCGCTCGCTGGTTCGGCGCGCCAAGGCCGGCTGCGACCAAAGCGGCAACGCCGAAATAGGCACCGTGCGGAAGGCCGGCAAAGAAGCGCGCCGCGATCAATGTGTAGAAATCCGGGGCGACGGCACTCGCGAAATTGCCGACGGCGAAAATCAGCATCAGTGCCAGCAGCACCCGGAAACGTGAGAAGCGGGCGGCAAGCACCGCGATCAGCGGCGCGCCGACGACGACCCCGAGCGCATAGGCGCTGATCACCGCACCCGCCCGCGGCACCGAAACCGCGACGTCCTCGGCCACCTGCGGCAACAGGCCCATGATCGCGAATTCACCGGTACCTATGCCGAAGCCGCCGACGGCGAGCGCCACTTCGGCAGCGGAAACGCGGGCGCGACGCGGCGCACCGGCGGAGGAAAGGGCTTCGTCACACATGGGTTCACTCATGGGCAATGGCCAGCGTCGTCCGCCCCGCGGGGACCGGAGAAAAATCTGGGGGATATGTCGGCGGGCGTTGGATCGAACCAACAGGGATATGCTGCAATGCAATACAGGTTTTTCAGGCGGCAAGCAAAGATTTTGCAGTTCTCGTCATACTTTTTCGCAAGCACCGAAGACGCCGGTTAACCGTAAGTTCAGTTGACGTTTACGTCAAAGTTATATAACCCCGAATCTCAGCTTGAAGAGGTGTCGCAAAAGCATCATCTTCATCGGCATGAGAAGATCGGGAGGATGTTCTCAGGCCGCGAGCAGGCCAGCCTGTGGCGACCAGAGGGAGAGAGGTCATGGCGGAAGTCAGCACACAACAATCGGGTACCAGCCAGGGCAAGATCTGGTTGCAATCCTACCCACCCGGCATAGCTGCCGATATCGGCCCCCTGCCCTATAAGTCGATCGGCGAGTTCTTCGACCACGCCGTTGCCCGCTATTCGAGCCGCCCGGCCTTCACCTGCATGGGCAAGACACTCACCTTTGCCGATCTCAACGCCGAATCCGCCCGGATCGGCGCCTGGCTGCAGTCGATCGGCCTTGCCAAGGGTGACCGCGTCGCGGTGATGATGCCGAACATCCTGCAGAACCCGGTCATCGTCTACGGCATTCTCAGGGCCGGCTTCACCGTCGTAAACGTCAACCCGCTCTATACGCCGCGCGAATTGCAGCACCAGCTGGTCGATTCCGGCGCGAAGGCGATCTTCGTTCTCGAAAACTTCGCCCATACGGTGCAGCAGGTGGTCGACAAGACCTCGGTGAAGCACGTCGTCGTTGCCACCATGGGCGATATGCTGGGCCTGAAGGGCGCGATCGTCAATCTGGTGGTCCGCCGGGTCAAGAAGCTCGTGCCCGCGTGGTCGATCCCTGGGCACCTCTCCTTCAAAAGCGTGCTTGCCAAGGGCGGCCGCGCCAAGCTGACCAAACCGAACGTCGCCTCCAGCGACGTCGCCTTCCTGCAGTATACCGGCGGCACGACCGGGGTCTCCAAGGGCGCGACGCTCACGCACTCGAACCTTCTGTCGAACATGGCGCAGATGGAGATCTGGTTCCACACGGCTTTCCGTTCGCGGGCGCGTCCGGACAATCTCGTCTTCATGTGCGCGCTGCCGCTCTACCACATCTTCGCGCTGACGGTGAATTCGCTGATGGGTCTTGCCACCGGTGGCAACAATATCCTGATCCCCAATCCGCGCGACATTCCGGGCTTCGTCAAGGAACTCGGCAAGCACAAGACCAACATCTTCCCGGGTCTCAACACGCTGTTCAACGCGCTGATGAACAATGCCGAGTTCCAGAAGCTAGACTTCTCCTCGCTGATGCTGACCTTCGGTGGCGGCATGGCCATTCAGCGGCCAGTCGCCGAGCGCTGGAAGCAAATGACCGGCTGCTCGATCGCTGAGGGCTACGGCCTGTCGGAGACTTCGCCGGTGGCAACGGCCAACATCCTCGACGCCACCGAGTTCACCGGCACGATCGGCATGCCGATCCCGTCCACCGACGTCGAGATCCGCGACGACCAGGGCAACACGCTGCCGATCGGCGAGGTCGGCGAGATCTGCATCCGCGGCCCGCAGGTGATGTCGGGCTACTGGCAGCGGCCCGACGAAACCGCCAAGGCGATTTCGCCGGATGGCTTCTTCCGTTCGGGCGACATCGGCTTCATGAACGCAGCCGGCCTCGTCAAGATCGTCGACCGCAAGAAGGACATGATCCTCGTTTCGGGCTTCAACGTCTTCCCGAACGAGATCGAGGAAGTGGCGATGACCCATCCCGGCATTCTCGAATGCGCGGCGATCGGCATTCCGGACGAACATTCCGGCGAAGCGGTCAAGCTCTTCGTGGTCAAGAAGGATCCGGCGCTGACGGAAGAGGAGGTCAAGCGCCATTGCGCCGCCAACCTCACCAACTACAAGCGCCCGCGCTTTGTCGAATTCCGCACCGAACTGCCGAAAACCAATGTCGGCAAGATCCTGCGCAAGGATCTGCGGGGGTAAATTACTCCCAAAATTAAAACGATTTAAAAAAACCTGAAAACCGCCGTCTCGGCGGTTTTCAAGGCTTGATTTGAGTGGCTTAAAGCGAATAGCTACGCAGGCGATTGTCCGACACACTGTCCGACCAAGGAGCCCCTGCGATGAAAGCGCTTGTCGATCAACTCAAAGCAACCGCCGCCGAGACCAACGCAACCGATATCCGCGCCGCCTTCGCCAGCGATGCCGAGCGCTTCAAGCGCTTCAGCACCACGCTCGGCGACCTGCTGTTCGACTATTCGAAATGCGCCGTCAACGACAAGGTGCTCGATGGGCTCGAGGCGCTCGCCAAGGCCGCCAAGGTCGAAGAGAAGCGCGACGCGATGTTCCGCGGCGACATCATCAACATCACCGAGGAGCGCGCCGTGTTGCACACGGCGCTGCGCAACCGCAGTAACAGCCCGGTGCTCGTCGACGGCAAGGACGTGATGCCCGACGTCAACGGCGTGCTTGCCGCCATGGGCGCCTTTGCCGACGGCATCCGCTCGGGCGCGCTCAAGGGTGCCACCGGCAAGAAGATCACCGATGTCATCAATATCGGCATCGGCGGTTCCGATCTCGGCCCGGTCATGGCGACGCTGGCGCTTGCCCCCTTCCATGACGGGCCGCGCCTGCACTTCGTCTCCAACATCGACGGCGCCCACATTGCCGACACGCTGAAGCTGCTCGATCCGGAAACCTCGCTCTTCATCGTCGCTTCGAAGACTTTCACGACGATCGAGACGATGACCAATGCGGCGACGGCCCGCGCCTTCATCGCCGGCAAGCTCGGCGAGGCCGCGGTCGGCCACCACTTCGCCGCCGTTTCGACCGCGCTCGACAAGGTTGCCGCCTTCGGCATCGACCAGGCCCGCGTCTTCGGCTTCTGGGACTGGGTCGGCGGCCGCTACTCGATCTGGTCGGCGATCGGCCTGCCGCTGATGATCGCCATCGGAAGCGAGAATTTCGGCCGCTTCCTCGATGGCGGCCATGCCATCGACGAGCATTTCCGCACCGCGCCGATCCGTCAGAACATTCCGGTTCTGCTCGGCCTCATCGGCTTCTACCATCGCAATGTTCTGGGCTACCCGTCGCGCGCGATCCTGCCCTATGACCAGCGCCTGTCGCGCTTCCCCGCCTATCTGCAGCAGCTCGATATGGAATCGAACGGCAAGGCAGTTACCCTCGACAGCACCCCGGTCGAATATTCGACCGGCCCCGTCGTCTGGGGCGAACCCGGCACCAACGGTCAGCATGCCTTCTACCAGCTGATCCATCAGGGCACGGACATCATTCCAGCCGAGTTCATGATCGCGGCAAACGGCCATGAAAAGAACCTGCGCCATCAGCATGAGCTGTTGATCGCCAATTGCCTGGCGCAGTCCGAGGCGCTGATGAAGGGCCGCACGCTCGCGGAAGCCAAGGCGCAGCTCACCGCCAAAAGCATAGCCGATGCCAAGGCCGACAAAATCGCGCCGCACCGTGTCTTCACCGGCAACCGTCCGTCGCTGACAATCGTCTACGATCAGCTCGATCCCTTCGCGCTCGGCCGCCTGATCGCACTCTATGAGCACCGCGTGTTCGTCGAGGGCGCGCTTTTCAACATCAACTCCTTCGACCAGTGGGGCGTCGAGCTCGGCAAGGAGCTTGCAACCGGCCTGCTGCCGGTCGTGGAAGGTAAGGAAAGTGCTGCCAGCCACGACTCCTCGACGGCAGGCCTGGTCGCGGCCCTCTTGAAGGCGGCGCGCTAAGCAAAGACCGCGCGGAGGGAGGCGTCGGCCACTCCTCCCTCCGCCTCACACGGCGCAGGCCGGCAACGCCGTCGTCTTTGCCTGGTTCAGCACCCGCATCAGATCGACGTTGGAAAACAGCGGGAAGTAGTCCGCGTCCGTCGCCGTCTGCATCCACGCATTGATCGCCACCTTGCGCCCCGCCGGGAACGTGCCGCGCCAGCAACCGCCGGAGAAGTTGACGGAAAGGCTGTCGCGCTCACCCGGCTTGCCGTTCTTCGCCAGCGCGATCTTTGCCTGAAGCGCCCGCAAGCCCGCCGCGTCCGCCTCGGCAAGGGCGAGAACATAGAGCGTCTCTCCTGAAGACAGGCGATCCTCGACCGAGGCATCAGATGCGCCTCCGGCATGCACCTCGAGCGCGTAGTTCAGGCTTTCCGGAGCAGCGTCACCATCGCGCCAGGAAAGCCCCAGCGTCGCATCGCCACGCCTCAGAACCAGCTCCTTCGGCACGACAAGCGCCACGCGCAGATCCGCCGGATCGGTCTTTGACGGGTCAAGTTTCGACAGTTTGTCGATCGAGTCGACGTTTAGGGCCGCACAGGCGGCAAGGGTATTCAACAACAGAAAAGACAGGGATTCTTGAAAAATCGAAGAGGCACGCCACAACGCCAAAATCATAATTGACGAGAAATACTTATTGTTTTACGATAAAAATACAAGTCAAACGATAAAGGAATTTTTATGACGGACTCCGCCGAACGGCTGCGCAAGCTCAGCCGCTTCATGAAACTCATCATCGTATTGAGCGGGGCGCTGTTCTGCTCGGCCGTCGTTTATGGGCATTGGCAGATTTTCTTCGACCGACAGGGCTTCGAACAGGATATTCGCAACGTCGTGTTTCCACGCGTCGAGGCAATCTCTCTCTCCTATCGCGCCATCGCCACGGTCATCTTCCTGACCGCCATCAACAATGCGCTTGTCATTGCCGGCCTCGCCTTCGCCTGGCAGCTTTTCGACGGCTTCCAGCGCGGCGAGATCCTCTCGAACCGGAATGGCGTGCTGCTTCGACGGGTGGGGCTGACCGCAATTGCAGGCGCGCTGTTCATCACGGTCAGCAACGGTATCGGCATCCTCGCCGTCTCCTACGACAATCCGGGCACTGCGGGGCGGGCGGTCGTCTTCGATATCAGTGGCGGCGCCATCATCGTGCTGCTGATGGCCGGCCTGGTCGTGGGACTCGGCCACGTCATGGTCATCGCCTCCGATGTCGAAGCGGAGAACAGGAGCTTCGTCTAGCGCATGCCGATTGTCGTAAACCTCGATGTCATGCTGGCGAAACGGAAGGTCCGCTCGCGTGATCTTGCCGAACAGGTCGGGATCACCGAACAGAACATCTCGCTGCTGAAATCGGGAAAGGTGAAGGGCGTGCGCTTCGACACGCTGGAAAAGATCTGCTCAGTGCTCGAATGCCAGCCAGGCGATATCCTGGAATATCGCCCGGAACCGGAAGAGTAAGGTCGAAGAGAGTACGGCTCAGAGACCGATCTCGTGCTTCCACGGCGGGTTGGCGCCGGCACGCGAGACGGTGACGGCGGCCGTCTTGGCGCCGAGCGCCAGCGCGTTGCGAACGGCGGTCTCGCCGAGGCTGGCGACATCGGCCTTGGTCAGGAGACCGGCAAGCTTCAGCGACGCCAGCACGCCGGCGTCGAAGGTGTCGCCGGCGCCGACCGTATCGACCACGGTCACCCGCTCGCCCGCACCCTCGACCTTGTGGCGCGCCGTGTAGCCGACGGCACCGTCGGCACCCTTGGTGATCAGCACCAGCTTCGGCCCGCGTTTCAGCCATTCGGCGGCGAGATCGTCGTGACTTCCCTCCATGCCGAACCAGGCGAGATCCTCGTCGGAGAATTTGATGATATCGGACATCGCCGCCATGCGGTTCATGCGGGCGAGATGGGCGTCCCTGTCCTTGATGAAGCCAGGCCGGATGTTCGGATCGAACGAGATGACCCGCTTTTCGTGCTCACGCGTCATCAAGGCTTCATAGGTCGAGCCGCAGGGCTCGGGGATCAGGCTGATTGCGCCGAAATGCAGCGCCTCGCAGAAATCACCGAGTGCCGGCAGGTGCTCCGACGTGATCATGCGGCCGGCAGTGTTCTCGTCGAAGAAGGCGTAGCTCGCATGGCCGTTGACCAGTTTGACGAAGGCGAGCGTCGTGTGCAGCGAGAGCGTTGCGCAGGGGCCGAAATCGACATTCGCCGCCTTCAGCGTCTCGCGCAGGATATCGCCGAACATGTCGTCGGAAAGACCGGTGAAGAAACCGGTCTGGATGCCGAGGCGTCCAAGCGCGATGGCCGTGTTGAAGATCGCCCCGCCGGCATAGGGTGCAAAGGCACTCTCGCTCGCGGTCGTGTCCCGCGGCAGCATGTCGATCAGCGCTTCACCGCAACATACGATCATTGGCTCTTCCTCCTCGATAGAATTTCAATCGATTTAAAATACAGACCTCAGAATTGCCTGCCCCGGCGGGCGCCGGGGCAGGCAAGCATTATGCCAGAGCGCTCACGCCGCCGTTGCGGCCCGACCAGGCGAGCGGCGCGTTGAGGAAGGCCTCGACCTCACCAAGCGTTTTCTCGTCGAAGAGCGCCTGCTCGCGCGCGACTGCGAGCACGTTGCGCCAGGTGGCGATCCAGTGCAGGTCAACACCCTTGCCCTTCATCTCGCCGACCGCTTCCGGGAAGATGTCGTAGTAGAAAAGCGCGATGCCGTGGTCGACGATGCCGCCGGCCGCACGAATGGCGTCGATGAACTTGAACATCGAACCACCGGCCGTCGTCAGGTCTTCAATCACGAGCACGCGCGCGCTTTCCGGCATGTGGCCTTCGATCTGGGCATTGCGGCCGTGGCCCTTCGGGGCCTTGCGAACATAGATCATCGGCAGGCCGAGGCGCTCGGCAAGCATCGCGGCGAAGGGAATGCCGGCGGTCTCACCGCCGGCGACGACGTCGAACTTCTCGAAGCCGGCTTCGCGCAGGATGGAAGCGGCGGCAAAGTCCATGACTGCCGAGCGGATGCGCGGATAGGAGATCAGCTTGCGGCAGTCGATATAAACCGGGCTCGCCATGCCGGACGACAGCTTGTAGGGCTTGTCGGCGCTGAAATGCACCGCCTTGATCTCCCAGAGCATCTTGGCGACCAGCTCGGCCATCACGGCCTTGTCGGTGAACGCGTTGGAAAACATCAATCTCTCCTTCAGACGACGGCCCAGTAGAGCGGGAACATCGGATCGAACACGGTGACAAGACCGGCACCGGTCTCGATCTTCCTGGGATAGGTAACAGCCTCAGCCTGCTTCCTGAGTGTGATCGTCTCTTCGTTGACCGGCAGGCCGTACCAGGCGGGACCGTTGAGCGAGGCGAAGGCTTCGAGCTTGTCGAGTGCGCCCTCTTCTTCGAACACATGTGCAAGGCAGCTCATGGTGTTGATCGAGGTATAGATGCCAGCGCAGCCGCAGGCGCATTCCTTCAACGGATCGACATGCGGCGCCGAGTCCGTGCCGAGGAAGAAGCGCTTGTCGCCGGAAACGGCGGCAGCCCGCAGCGCCAGGCGGTGGTTCTCACGCTTGGCGACCGGCAGGCAGTAGTAGTGCGGCTTGATCCCGCCGACCAGGATCGCGTTGCGGTTGATGACCAGGTGGTGGGTGGTGATCGAGCCGGCGAGGTTCGCCTTCGAGGCCTTGATGTAGTCGATGCCGTCCTTGGTGGTGACGTGTTCCATCGTCACTTTCAGTTCCGGCAACCGCTTGCGCAGCGGGTCGAGCACGGTCTCGATGAACACCGCCTCGCGGTCGAAGATATCGACATCCGACGTCGTCACTTCGCCGTGCACGCAGAGCGGCAGGCCGATCTTCGCCATGCGCTCGAGCACCGGCATCGCTTCGTCGATGTTGCGCACGCCGCTGTGCGAATTCGTGGTCGCGCCAGCCGGGTAAAGCTTGACCGCCTTGACGAGACCGCTTCTGTGGCCGGCCTCGACGTCATCAGGGTTCGTGCCTTCGGTGAGGTAAAGCGTCATCAGCGGCTCGAACCGGTCGCCCTCGGGGATCGCGGCAAGGATGCGCTCGCGATAGGCGGCAGCGTCTGCGGTCGTGACAACAGGCGGCACCAGGTTGGGCATGATGATCGCGCGGGCGAAGTGGCGGCTGGTATCGGCGATAACGCCTTTCAGCATGTCGCCGTCGCGCAGGTGAAGGTGCCAATCATCCGGCCGGCGGATAACGAGGTCTTGCATGGTCAGCGTTCTCCTAGGTCAGGGCGGGATGCAGGCGGGGTAACCGCGTACACTTTTCCTGATCCCGCTCCCGGTGCTCGCGCCCGATCCGCGCGCGCAGCTTTGCAGCCGGCAGGTGCGGGTGGCGGGCGGTTACTCATGTGGTGGAACCGCGTCTCGATAACACCAATGCGCCCGGGAAGACAATCCGCAATCCGACCATCGCTCAGAAATCCGTTAGCACCAGGTCGGCTTCCCGTTGATGCTCGACGACACGGTGCGCGTTCGGGATGTCGTTGCCAAAGGCTTTCCGCTTCGCCGCCTCCCCGTCGTAACCGTGATCGTACCAGCGTTTTAGCAGCCGCCGCTCCAGTTCCTCGATCCCGGGATTAATGAAGATCGAGAAGTCGAAGGCACCGGCAAGCTTGCTCCAGGGTGTCTCGTCGAGCAGCAGGTAGTTGCCCTCGACCAGGACGATGCGCGTCTCGGGTGCCACGATCCGGGCCGAGGCGATCGCGATCTCGCGCGAGCGGTCGAAGACCGGAACCAGTACCTCGCCGTCATGCGCGCGGACCGCCGCAATCGTCGACAGGAAGGCTCTGATGTCGAAGGTTTCCGGCGCGCCCTTGCGGGAGAGCAGCCCCTTCTCCTCCAGAACGACATTGTCCATGTGGAAGCCGTCCATCGGCAAAACAGTCGCCTTTTCGCCGCGGGCCATCAGGGTCTCGGCGAGCGCGTCCGACAGTGTCGACTTGCCGGCACCGGGCGGGCCGGCAATGGCGACGACGAAACGGGCGGCGCCAACCGCCCGTTTCAGGATTTCGTTGGCGATCGGCTCGACCTTCATGCCGCGAGCGCCTCGCGCGGCGGCTCCTTCGCCCCGGTCATGAAAGCGACCGCGTCCGACATCGTGTGCTCCTTCGGGTTGATGACGCAGAGCCGCTTGCCAAGGCGGTGAACGTGGATGCGGTCGGCCACCTCGAAGACGTGCGGCATGTTATGCGAGATCAGCACGATCGGCAGACCGCGGGAACGCACGTCGAGGATCAGCTCCAGCACCCGCCGGCTTTCCTTCACACCGAGAGCCGCCGTCGGCTCGTCCATGATCACCACCTTGGAGCCGAAGGCTGCGGCTCGCGCCACGGCCACGCCCTGGCGCTGGCCGCCCGAAAGCGTTTCCACCGCCTGGTTGATGTTCTGGATCGTCATCAGGCCGAGCTCGGAGAGCTTTGCCCGCGCCTTCTTCTCCATTTCCGCGCGATCGAGCGTGCGGAAGAGCTTACCCATGATGCCCGGTTTGCGGATTTCGCGGCCGAGAAACATGTTGTCGGCGATCGACAGCGCCGGCGACAGCGCCAGGTTCTGGTACACGGTCTCGATACCGGCGGCGCGCGCATCCATCGGCGAGCTGAAATGCACCGGCTGCCCTTCGAGCATGATCTCGCCCTCGTCGGGCCTGACCGCGCCGGAGATCGCCTTGATCATCGAGGACTTTCCGGCGCCGTTGTCGCCGATCACGGCAAGGATCTCGCCGGGATAGAGATCGAAATCGGCATGGTCGAGGGCGGTCACGCGACCGTAGCGCTTGACGAGACCGCGCGCGGTGAGAATGGGTTCCTGTGTCATCAGGCGGCTACCTTTCTGATCCACTGGTCGATGGCGACGGCGGAAATGATCAGCACGCCGGTGAGGAAGACTTTCCACTGCGGATCGGCGCCGAGCATATTGAGACCCATGGAGACGACGCCGACGATCATCGCGCCGATCAAGGTTCCAAGGATCGATCCACGTCCGCCGAAGAGCGAGATGCCGCCGATCACGGCTGCGGTGATGGCCTGCAGATTATAGTCGGTGACTGCTGCCGAGGGCGAAATCGACCCGTTGCGGCCGATTGAGACCCAGGCGGCAAGCGCTGCGATCAGGCCAGCGAGCGTATAGGCGCTGAGCAGGACGCGGCCGGTGCGGATACCGGAAAGCTTGGCCGCCTCCGGATCGTCGCCGACCGCATAGAGGTGCCGCCCCCAGGCCGTGTGATTGAGCGCATACCAGAGGCCGAAGACCAGCACGACCATCATCACCACGCCGAGCGTAAAGACGGCGGAGCCCACCTTGAAGCTGACACCGAAGACGTGCAGCATCCGGGTGACGGCCGTTACATCGGCTTCGCGGATCGTCGCATTGGCCGAGTAGATGAAGTTCGTCGACATGATCACGTACCAGGTGCCGAGCGTGACGATGAACGGCGGAAGCTTGACCCTGGAAACGAGGAAGCCGTTGAGGAAACCGCAGGCACCGCCAACGACGAAGCCGAGGAAGATCGCGATCGGTGCGGGAAGGCCGTAGGTCACGGCGCAATTGCCCATGATGACAGCCGACAGCACCATGATCACCCCGATCGAAAGATCGATACCGGCCGTCAGGATCACCAGCGTCTGTGCGGCACCGAGGATGCCGACGATGGCGATCTGCTGGAGAATGAGCGTCAGCGTGTAGGACGAGAAGAATTTCCCGCCGATGGCAATGCCGAAGACCAGGATCGCGGCGACCAGCACGATGAACGGCACCGCAGCCGGCGTCGAATGCAGGAAATGCTGGATCTTCTGGATCGCGGTCTTGTCATGCGTATCGAACGACGCGACCTGCGTCGAACTGTTGACCAGGACTTTTTCGAATTCCTGGGATGGCTGTGCGGCTGTGTTGGGCTCGCCCATGGACCTTCCTCCCGTGAACCCCGCTCCCAAGGGGTTGCGATGCTGCTCGGCGCACAGCCCGCCCACCGTCTGGCGGGCATGAGCACTCTCTCAAGAAGCTGCGCGGTTTTGATCGCCTTGTCAAAGACATCGGCGCTTACGCAAAGGGCGGCCGGGGCCGCCCTTCGGTTGCTCAGTCATGCGTTCGGCGGAGCCGATCAGCCCCAGCACTTCTCCGTACCGACCTTGGTGTCGATCGATTCGACGCCGGCAGCCGGCTTGTCGGTGACGAGCGAAACGCCGGTATCGAAGAAGTCCTTGCCTTCGGTCGGCTTCGGCTTTTCACCCGTATCGGCGAACTTCTTGATCGCCTCGATACCGAGTGCGGCCATCATCAGCGGGTACTGCTGCGAGGTCGCACCGATGACGCCTTCGGCGACCGACTTGACGCCCGGGCAACCGCCGTCGACCGAGACGATCAGCACATCCTTTTCCTTGCCGACAGCCTTCAGCGCCTGGTAGGCGCCAACGGCGGCCGGCTCGTTGATGGTGTGGATCACATTGATATCAGGATCCTTCTGCAGAAGGTTTTCCATCGCCTTGCGACCACCTTCCTCGTTGCCGTTGGTGACGTCGTGACCGACGATGCGCGCATCATCTTCGTCGCCGATCTTGGCCGGATCCTTCGTATCGATGCCGAAGCCCATCATGAAGCCCTGGTCGCGCAGAACGTCAACGGTCGGCTGCGAGGGCGTCAGGTCGAGGAAGCCGACCTTGGCGGTCTTGGCGCCCTCACCCATGGTGGCAGCGGCCCATTGGCCGATCAACTTTCCGGCGAGCAGGTTGTCGGTTGCAAACGTCGCATCGGCAGCGGACGCCGGATCGAGAGGTGTGTCGAGCGCGATCACGAGCAGGCCGGCTTCCTGCGCCTTCTTCACCTGGTCGACGATCGCCTTGGTGTCGGAAGCGGCAATCAGGATGCCCTTCGCACCGTCGGCAATGCAGGATTCGACCGCAGCCACCTGGCTGTCGTGGTCGCCGTCAATCTTGCCGGCATAGGCCTTCAGGGTCACGCCGAGTTCCTGAGCCTTGGCGGTAGCGCCTTCCTTCATCTTGACGAAGAAGGGATTGGTGTCGGTCTTGGTGATAAGGCAGGCGCCGACGTCGGCAGCCTGCGCCGGCGCGGCGAAAACGACGCCAAGGGACAGCACGCCGAAAGCAGCGGAAAGAACAGTCTTCTTCATGAAATCCTCCCAAGGATTGAAAATCGTGCCGGCGGACCGGCCCAGGCCACGCCGGCGCAGCATTCTCCTCCGCTGCAACAGACGCTTCCGGGGTAAAAACAAACACTAAATTTCCGGGGTGTCAATAAATAAATCAAATTGAATTATTATTTCGATGTGGCATTCTTGCGATGACGACGCTCCGCCCCGGGGACTGGAGCGTCCGTCAAATTGACAGAGCCGCCACAAGCGGAAACAACAGACCTGCGCCAAGCGGGCACCAATGCCAACGGGAGGAGACGGTGGCATGTCACTGACAGACGGTCCTGATCGGGGACCGACACAACCTGAGGTCATCGACCCGAGCGGCGGTGCCAACCAGACGCGCGTACGCGCCTACAACGAGCGCCTGGTCATGTCGCTGGTCAGGCGTCACGGCGAGCTTTCCAAAGCCGATATCGCCCGGCGCTCCGGCCTTTCCGCCCAGACGGTTTCCGTGATCATGCGCGCTCTTGAAAGCGACGGCCTTCTGGTCAAGGGCGCCCCGGTTCGCGGAAGGGTGGGCCAACCCTCGACGCCGATGCGATTAAACCCGGACGCTGTCTATTCCTTCGGCGTCAAGATCGGCCGGCGCAGCGCCGACCTCGTGTTGATGGATTTCGTCGGCAATATCCGGCTGCACCTGCACCATGTGCACGCCTATCCGCTGCCCGCCGATCTCGTCGATTTCATCATCGCGGGCATGGCCAAACTAGAGCAGCAATTGAACCCGGATCAACGCAAGCGGATCGCCGGTATCGGTATCGCCACGCCTTTCGAGCTCTGGAACTGGGCGGAGGAAGTGGGCGCGCCGCGCGAAGAAATGGACAAGTGGCGCGACGTCGACCTGCAGGCAGCAGTGGCCGCCCGCACCACTTACCCGGTCTTCCTGCAGAACGACGGGACCAGCGCCTGCGGCGCGGAACTCGCCTTCGGCGTCGGCGCAAGCTATCCTGACTTCGTCTACTTCTACATCGGCTCGTTCATCGGCGGCGGCATCGTGCTGAATTCCGCGCTCTTTTCCGGGCGCACAGGCACGGCCGGCGCCGTCGGTCCGCTGCCGGTCTCGGGCAAGGACGGCAAGACCATTCAGCTGCTCAAGATCGCCTCGGTCTTCGTGCTTGAAAACCTCTTGCGCGAGCGCGGCGCCGACCCGCGTCCGCTCTGGTACTCCGCCGACGACTGGATCGATTTCGGCGAGCCGCTCGACATCTGGATCGAGGACTGCGGCGCAGCGCTCGCCCAGGCCGTCGTCTCGGCCGTTTCGATCGTCGACTTCTCGGCCGTCGTCATCGACGGCGGCTTTCCGCCCTGGGTGCGCGCGCGGCTGCTGGCTGCGACGCGCAACGCGCTCAACGACCTCGACCTTCAGGGTGTCACCGTTCCGGAACTGGTGGAAGGCATGGTCGGCAGCCACGCGCGCGCCATCGGCGGCGCCAGCCTGCCACTCTTTTCCCGCTACCTGCTCGACACCAATGTTCTCTTCAAGGAGCTCAGCTGATGCTGAAAGGAATAAACCCGATCCTCAGTCCCGAGTTGCTCGCGACGCTCAGAGCAATGGGGCACGGCGACGAGATCGCCCTGGTCGACGGCAACTATCCGGGACAGGAACATGCACGCCGGCTCGTCCGGCTCGACGGCCATGCGTTGATCCCGGTGCTCGACGCGATCCTCAGCGTTCTGCCGATCGATGATTTCGTGCCCGAGGCAATCTTCCGCGCGACGGTCAAACAGGACAAGAACGCGCTCGACCCGGTGCATCGTGAGATCATCGAATGCTGCGGACGGCACGAGCCGGCAAGGCGCGTCGTCCCTCTGCTTGGCGCAGATTTCTATCCGCGGGTCAAGGCGGCCCACACGGTGGTCCAGACCAGCGAGCCCCGGCTTTATGGCAATGTGATCCTGCGCAAGGGCGTGATTTATCCCTGATATGAAAAAGCCCGCCGGCGAGCGGCGGGCTTCCTGTCATTGTCGAAGAAGCAGATATCAGGCGCCGCGCTTGTCGACAGAGAGCGCGCCCGGACCGAAGACGGCAAGCACGAGGAAACCGCCGGCAATCGCGATGTTCTTCATCATCATCAGGCCGTTGAAGACGGTCAGCAGACCATTGGCTTCCGGCGGGAAGTTCGGGATGTTGATCGCACCGCTGTGGAAGGCGAAAGCCGTGACCAGGCTGAAAGCTGCCAGCAAGTAGGCGGCAATCTTGGTCTGGAAGCCGACGAAGACGGCAAGACCGGCGACCAGCTCGAAGAGGCCGGCGAGATAGGCAAGTGCGGTCGGTGCCGGCCAGCCGGCGCCGGTGATCATCTGGGCCGTGCCCGAGGGGTCCATCAGCTTGCCGAAGCCGGACATGATGAACATAATCGAAAGCAGGATGCGTCCAACGAGGACGACGACATTCTGTGGCATGGAAGGCTCCTGTGAGAAACGGTTGTTGAAAACAGAAGTACCAGTATTTTCAAAATCATCTAGCCGGTGTGCGAGCGACAGATCGTTCACAAAAATGAAACGACCAGAAGACATCGTCAACCTGCTATCCGCGTATTTTCCGCGCCAGACCGAGGGCTGTCGCGGAACCACATCGACAGAACTTCGTTCTTTTCCTATTGCAAGGACGAGGCGGCTGGGCGAAGAATTTCGGCGCGGCGGGGGACGCCGCGCGGGGGAATGTCATGACCGAAATCAACAGGAGCCCGGCATTCTGGCGCTCGTTTCCGATCTTTGAAGAATTCGACAAGAATACCATTGCCGAACTTGCCGATATCGCAACCTACAGGAAATGGCCGGCCGGCACCGTGATCTTCCAGCGCGGTGACGAAGGCAACTACATGATTGTCGTCATCTCCGGGCGCATCAAGCTGTCGCTGATCACCCCGCAGGGCCGCGAACTGATGCTGCGCCAGCACGAGGGGGGCGCAATTTTCGGCGAGATGGCTGTGCTCGATGGCCAGTCGCGATCCGCCGATGCGACCGCGATGACCGCTTCCGAAGGCTATGTGATCGGCAAAAAGGCCTTCCTCGATATCGTCACCAATCGGCGGGAGGCGGCCGAGGCGGTCATCCGCTTCCTCTGTGCCCAGCTTCGCGACACGACCGAGCGGCTGGAGACCATCGCGCTCTACGACCTCAACGCCCGGGTCGCACGCTTCTTCCTCGCCACGCTGCGCCAGATCCACGGCAGCGAGTTGCCGGAAAGCGCCAATCTCAGACTGACCATGAGCCAGACGGATATTGCTGGCGTTCTCGGCGCAAGCCGACCCAAGGTCAATCGCGCCATCCAATGGCTGGAGGAGAGCGGGGCGATCAAGAGGAACGATGGCATCATCGCCTGCAAGGTCGGCCGCCTGCACAGCATTGCCGATCCGGAGGAGGACTAGACCGCATGGCCGCTGAGCCACGCCGGCAATTCCGCCTTACTCCGCTTGCCGGCGGGTTCCTGACGAGCTTGCTCATTGCCGTTGCGCTCTACCTCTTCGGCGAACCGGTGTTCGAGACGCAGCGCGAGTTGTTCTTCGACAACCTGACGCAATGGGTGCCGGCACCCCAGTCGCCTGACATTGTCGTCGTCGATATCGACCGGCAGGCGCACCAATCCCGCCCCTCGGGCGAATGGGACCGGGCCGCCACCGCCGAACTGCTGTCGCGGCTCACGGAAGCGGGCACCAAGACCGTTGCCGTGGACTTCGTCTTCAGCGCCGATTGCAATGCGGACGGCGACGGCAATGGGGCGCTCGCCGCCGCGCTTGGAACCGTCCCCGTCGTCCTCGGCTTTCTCGTGGCCGATACAGTGCAGGAGCGGCCGCGGCCTGTGCCGCCGCTGGCATTGAGCCGTCCTTTTGCCGCACCGGAGCTCTGGTTCCTCGGCGGCGCCGAAACGTCCTGTGCCGCCTTCATGGACCATGCGAGTGCCGCGGCCGCCTCGTTTCTCGTCGGCGACGAGGATGCGCGCATACGCCGGGTGCAGGCCTATGCCATCCTCGGCAACGACGCCTATCCGACGCTCGCGATCGAGGCGGCGCGACGGATGCGCGGCGGCGGCACCCCGATCCTCGGCGGCGATCCGGCCTGGTTGCGCGTCGACGGACAGGTGATTACGCTCGACGAGACCGGCAGCCTGCGCTTCGTCGCAAGTTCTGCGGAACGGCTCGCGGCTCGCACGGTTTCAGCGGCCGACGTCTTGTCCGGCAAGGCTGCAACCGACCGCTTCGCCGGCAAGCTCGTGTTGATCGGCAGCAGCCTGCCGAGCCTTGGAGGCTTGCGACCCAGCGCCTCGATGCCGCTCGAACCCTCGGTTCAGATCCATGCCGATATCGCCAATGCGATCCTGACCGGCTTCATACCACAGCGCGACGGCCGCCTGCCGATCGCTGAAGCGGCTGTCGCGTTCCTCGCCGGCCTTGGCGTCGCCTTCGCCGCCACGCGCCTCCGACCGCTGGCATCGGCAATACTCGGCCTCGGCGCGGTTACCGCGGTCGCAGCAGCAGCGGCCCTCATGTACGAAACGAGTGGTTGGCTTGTCGACGCGGTCAGCATTTCGGTTGCGCTTGCCGCTGTTCTGACGATCACGAGCATCCTGCAATTTGCCAAGGTGCGGCGAGCCGAAGCAGCCGCCCGGCAGAAATTTTCGCAGTATTTGCCGCAATCGGTCGTCGCCCGCTACATCGACAATCCCGGGCTTGTGCGCATGGCCGGCGAAGAGCGGCAAGTGACCGCTCTCTTCACCGACATCGAGAGCTTTTCCTCCCTGTCGCAAAGGCTGAAACCACGCGAACTCATAGCCCTGCTCGATATCTACTTTGCCGAGGTCAACCAGCTGGTGGCCGCGCATGGCGGCATGGTCGACAAGGTGGTCGGCGATGCGGTGCACGCCTTTTTCAACGCGCCGGAGGACCTTCCCGAACACGTCGACAGGGCTATTGATTGCGCCCGAGCGATCCACGCGCTGACGGAGGAGATGCGCAGGCGTCCGCAGTTCGCGGCCAACAACTTCGGCCGGACACGGATCGGCGTCGAGACCGGACCGGCGGTCGTCGGCGATGTCGGCGCCAGCGGCAAGCTCGACTACACCGCCCATGGAGACGCGATCAATCTGGCGGCACGGCTTCAGGAGGCGAACAAGTTCCTAGGCACCGCAATCTGCGTCGGGCCGGCGGCTTCGGCGGAAAGCAAGCAGCCGCTCCGCTCGCTCGGCAGCCACGAAATCCGCGGCTTCTCTACGATGGAGCTCTATACGGTTCCGGAGAAGAACTGACCGCAACTTTGGGCGCAAACCGCTGGAACTGCGGCCGCTTGTGAGCCCGTGGAGAGGGCCTCAGAGCCCAACACTGGCATAGGCTTCCTTGATGCGCGCCTCGCCCCAGTTGACGGGCTCCGTCGGTGCATCGCCGGGCTTGCCAAACTCGACACCCTGCCCCGCTTCAACCACCCGTGTGACGCCGGCGCCTTCAACCGAAACGCTGCCGTGCTCGACGAAGACGGCAAAGGCCGTCTTGCTCGGACCGCAGAAGAATTTGGTGCCGCGCACGCCGATCATGCCGAAGGCGGTGCGGACCGCCACGTCGACCTTCGGCAACCCCTCGGGCCGATCGAAGACCATGCGGCCAAGCCCGAGTTCGAGCGTGCCGCCCTGACCGGCAATGAAAGTGTCGATGAGCAGATCGGTCTCTGCGCCGAGCAATACGCGTGTATCGGTGCCAAGGTTCAAGGTCGCATAACTCTCAGCGTTCGTGTGCACGCGGTCGTTCTCGAAGAGCTGGCCACCGACCGCCAGCGGCTCTTCCTTTTCCGCCTGCTTGCGTCGCACATCGCCTTTGACCTCCGTCGCCTGGCCAATGACCGGGCTTGCCCAGGACGTGGCGACGCCGCCGCCCACGGCCGTCAGCAACAGCCCGCCGACAACGACCCGTCGGCTTACCAGCATCAGCCGCACCGGCGCTGCTCGGTTTTCCATTGTCTCTCTCCCTCACGGAACGTTGCGGCTCTTGGAGGATAACCTCGGCGTTCCCGGATGCAAGCCGCCCACGGGCAGGCCCTCGCTCGCGTTCCTCACTTGGCCAGAGCTTTCGGCTTCAGGCTGTTCCCGCCGGAACAGCTCAACGGCGCGGCCCCCGATAGTTTGATCGGCAAGAGAAGGGAAAAGCATCATGGAAAATCGCAGCGCATCCGGCACCCGCATTATCAACGCTCTGTTTCTGGCCATGGTCAGCCTGCTGGCAGTTGCTGCAATCGCCCTTCCTTCGGCCCGTGCTGCCGAGCTCTCCGCTGCTGAAATCTGCGACCGCGAAGCGGGCAGCATCTTCGACCTGCAGCGCAACCCGTCGTTCCCGGCGGTTGCGACCGAAGACATCAAGATCGGCGTGGCGCTGTCCGCCTGCCGTGAGGCGTACAACCAGAAGGGTGGCGCCCGTACCGAATTCCAGCTCGCTCGCGTGCTCGACAAGGCCGGCCAGAAGATCCAGTCGCTGCGCATTCTCGGCGAAGCGGCCCAGCATGGCCATGCGCTGGCGATGACGAATTACGCGGTCCTCCTCGGCGAACAGGGTGACACCGCGACCGAATTCGCGCTGAACCAGAAGGCCGCCGCCGCCGGCAACGTTCTTGCCGCCTATAACCTCGGCGTCTCCTATCGCGACGGCATGGGCACGCCGGTCAACGGCAAGCTCGCGATCGAATGGTTCGAACGGGCCTCGCTTGCCGGCGACGATGTTGCAACCTTCAACCTGGCGGTCATCCTCGACGAGGGCAAGCTGGTGCCAGAAGACAATGGCAAGGCTGCCAGGTTCTACCGGCTGGCCGCAGAGCGCGGCAATGTCGACGCGATGGTCAATCTTGGCCTGATGCTTCAGAACGGCGAAGGCATCGCCAAGGACATTCCGGCGGCGCGTGACATCTTCCGCAAGGCCGCCAACGAAGGCGACGCGTTCGCCGGGCAGAAACTCGCCGAGCTCAGCGCGGGCGGTGGGTTTGAGACAGCCATGCTCCCCAAGGCCAGCCGCATCAAGTAACCGAACACGCCTCCCAAGGGCCACGCGGGTCGGAGATCCCATGATCTTCGGCCCGCGTTTTCGTTTGGAACACCGCCCGGGAACGGCGGCCGACTAGCGGATCTCGCCGGCCTGCGGTCCCCAGGTGTCGGTCAGCGCAAAGCCGTCGGCAAGCGGATCGAACGGGTCGAGCGCCACCTGATGCAGGCCGAAGGTCCAGCCGCGGCCCGCAATCGTCGGGATGATCGCTTCGCGGCCGGCGACCGTCGTCACGCCTTCGAGGCCCACTTCGAATTCGGAGCCGATGATCGAGCGGGATTTCAGGACGTCGCCGACCTTGACCTTGCCGCGCGCATGCAGCGTCGCGAGGTTGGCCGAGCTACCCGTGCCGCAGGGCGAGCGGTCGACGCGGCCCGGCCACATGGTGGTGCAGGTGCGGATCGTGCCGTCGGCCTCGACGTCGCGGAACATCACATAGGCGACGCCCTTGATCTCCGGGATCTCAGGATGGACGACCGGGATGGTACGGTTGACGATATCCTTCAGGATCATCCCGGCTTCAACGATCTCGCGGGCGTTCGCCTTGTCGATCGTCGTACCGATCTGGCCGACATCGACGAGCGCATAGAAGACGCCGCCGTAGCAGAGGTCGAGCTTGATCTTGCCCCATTTCGGGGTGTCGACCTCGACATCGAGTTCGTGCACGAAGGACGGAACCATCGTCAGCTTCACCTTCTCGCAGCGGCCGTCGCGGCAGGTCGCCGTGGCCTTGACGAGGCCGGACGCCGTATCGAGCATGACCACCGTCTCCGGCTCCTTCATCTCGATAATGCCGGATTCAAGCAATGCGGTCGTGACGCAGATCGAGTTCGAGCCGGACATGGCATGCGCCTGATCAGCCTGCAGAATGATGAAGCCGGCATCGGCTTCCGGGCGCTTCGGCGGCACCAGCAGATTGACCGAGCCGATCGAGCCGGAGCGCGGCTCCAGGCACAGGAACCGGCGCAGACTGTCATCAACCGTGTTGATGTGGTTGAGCTGTTCGGCGATCGAGTTTCCCGGGATTTTGGGCACGCCGCCGATTGCGACCTTGCCGATCTCACCTTCGCAATGAACGTCCAGCAACTGGATCGTGCGCTTCCACCGCATGCCGTTTCTCCAACTCGCTTGCCATCGCCCTAGCGGCGATTATGGCTGATATATCAGGTGCGCCTGCCTTAGCGCTTTCCTTGACCCGTCGCAAGGAAAACCACTGGGCGACCAAGTACATCGCCCCAAAGTTGCCGCTTGACGCGCCACACGCCGCGCGACAGCTTGGGTGTCCTGCGGCGCAACCTTCTGGATCTCCATGACAAAACTGATCATCTTTACCGACCTGCACATGGTGCCCGAAGGCACGACGATCATCGGGCTTGATCCCTACCAGCGCCTTGCCAATGGCATCGAACACGTCAACCGCTACCATGCGGATGCGGAGCGGGTGATCTTCACCGGCGATCTCACCCACTACGGCGATCGCGGATCTTACGAGCGGCTGAAACGGCTCATCGACCAACTTATCCCGCCATCCGCCATCACCATCGGCAATCATGATCGGCGCGAAGTGTTCCTCGACGTCTTCACCGATGCAGAAACAGACACGGGCGGCTTCGTGCAGCAGGCGATCGATTTCCCCGACTGCCGCGCAATCCTGCTTGATACGCTGTTTGCACCGCCTTACGACTACCCGAACAGCCATGCAGGCCTGCTCTGTGCCAAGCGTCTTGCCTGGCTCGACCGGCAGCTTGCCGATGCCGCTAACAAGCCGGCGCTCCTCTTCATGCATCATCCGCCACACAGGACGGGCTTTTCCGGCATGGACCTGATCCGGCTCGCCAACGAGGCGGAATTTTACGAATGCATCAAGCGGCATCCCAATGTCCGGCATATCTTTGCCGGGCATGTGCATCGCACGATCAGCGGTTCCAGCCGCGGCATTCCCTTCTCGATCTTCAAGAGCCCGGTGCACCAGCAGCCCATGCCTTTCGACGCGCCCGATGCTTCGCTCTCTGTCGACGAGCCAGCCGCCTATGGCATCGCTGTCGTGACCGAGGACGGCGTGCTGGTCCACACCGAAGACTACGAGATTGCCCGCCGCGACGCGACCGTCGCTTAAGAGCCATTTCGAACCCTGCGCCTTCGTGCTAGTTTGACGCATGACCGAACCGCCCCCCATCGACGAAAGCTTCGACTGCCAGAGCTGCGGCGCTTGCTGCGCCTATTCGGCCGACTGGCCGCGTTTTTCGCTGGAGACGGACGAGGAGCTCGACCTGATCCCGGCGGAATACGTGTCGGCCGACCTCGGCGGCATGCGCTGCGAGGACGATCGCTGCTCGGCACTCGGCGGCAAGCTCGGCGAGCACGTCGGCTGCAAGATCTATGCGATCCGGCCAATCGTCTGTCGCACCTGCATGCCCGGCGACGACGAATGCCTGATGGCCCGCGAGAAGCACTTCGGCAAGGCGGCCTGATCTACAGCGCCGCGCGTCTTACCGGACGCACAAAGGTCGCAGTAGCAATTTGTATGGCTGCGTGTTTCTATCCTTAGATCGGCTAGGATTTAAGGAAACCTGCAATAGGATCATCCGGCAGAATTGCGAACATTCCGCATTCTCTACGGCGCCATACCTGCCTAACGGTGAAACATTCCGCCAAACCTGAAATTTGCCGGATGGATGCACGGCGAAATGAAGCGTATTTTCCGCCCACGATCGGGGGCGCGCCGCGCCCTCCAAACTGCTTCCCGGAGGATAGCGCTCGATGAGCCAGACACCGCTTCAAAAAACCACTGCAGAGACCGGCGCACCGCAGGCCCCCTTTGCCGCGTTCGCCCCGCCGGTTCGACCGCAGAGCACACTCCGCCAGGCAATCACCGCGGCCTACCGCCGCCCAGAAACGGAAGCGGTGCCCGCACTCGTCGAAGCAGCGACGTTGGACGCGAAGACCCGCGAAGCCGCCGCAAAGACCGCGCGCAAGCTGATCGAGGCGCTGCGCGCCAAGCACAAGGGCTCCGGCGTCGAGGGGCTGGTGCAGGAATACTCGCTGTCGAGCCAGGAAGGTGTGGCACTGATGTGCCTTGCCGAAGCACTGCTGCGCATTCCCGATACCGCGACGCGTGACGCACTGATCCGCGACAAGATCGCCGACGGCGACTGGAAGTCGCATATCGGCGGTGGCCGCTCGCTGTTCGTCAACGCCGCGACCTGGGGCCTCGTCGTCACCGGCAAGCTGACCTCGACCGTCAACGACCGCAGCCTTTCGGCAGCATTGACCCGCCTGATCGCCCGTTGCGGCGAGCCGGTCATCCGCCGCGGCGTCGACATGGCGATGCGCATGATGGGCGAACAGTTCGTGACCGGCGAGACCATCGACGAGGCACTGCGCCGTTCGCGCGCGCTCGAACAGAAGGGTTTCCGCTACTCCTACGACATGCTCGGGGAAGCGGCGACCACCGCTGCCGACGCGGAGCGCTACTACCGCGACTATGAGCAGGCGATCCATGCCATCGGCAAGGCGTCGGCCGGTCGCGGCATCTATGAAGGTCCCGGCATCTCGATCAAGCTTTCGGCGCTGCATCCGCGCTACGCCCGTTCGCAGGCCTCGCGCGTCATGGCCGAGCTTCTGCCGAAGGTGAAGGCGCTCGCCGTCATCGCCAAGAAGTACGACATCGGCCTCAACATCGACGCCGAGGAAGCCGACCGTCTCGAACTCTCGCTCGACCTGCTCGAAGAACTGTGCCTCGACAAGGATCTCGCCGGCTGGGCCGGCATGGGCTTCGTCGTCCAGGCCTATGGCAAGCGCTGCCCCTACGTGCTCGACTTCATCATCGACCTCGCCCGCCGCGCCGGTCGCCGCGTCATGGTGCGCCTCGTCAAAGGCGCCTATTGGGATGCCGAAATCAAGCGCGCCCAGCTCGACGGCCTCGAGGACTTCCCGGTCTACACCCGCAAGATCTACACCGACGTCTCCTACATCGCCTGTGCCAAGAAGCTGCTGGCCGCGACCGATGTGATCTTCCCGCAGTTCGCCACCCACAATGCCCAGTCGCTGGCGACCATCTACGAGATGGCCGGCAAGGACTTCAAGGTCGGCAAGTACGAGTTCCAGTGCCTGCATGGCATGGGCGAGCCGCTCTATGACGAAGTGGTCGGCAAGGGCAATCTTGATCGTCCCTGCCGCATCTACGCGCCTGTCGGCACGCATGAGACGCTGCTTGCCTATCTCGTTCGCCGCCTGCTCGAAAACGGCGCCAACTCCTCCTTCGTCAACCGCATCGCCGACCCGAAAGTTTCGGTCGACGAACTGATTGCTGATCCCGTCGAGATCGTGCGCGCCATGCCTGTTGTCGGCGCGCCGCACGACCAGATCGCGCTGCCCGACAATCTCTTCGGCGAAACGCGCCGCAACTCGGCCGGTCTCGACCTCTCCAACGAAGCAGGCCTCACCTCGCTGACGGCGGCGCTGCAGGCAAGCGCCACCGTCAATTGGAAGGCCGTACCGCAGCTGGCAACCGGCCCGGCCGCAGGCGAAACCCGCACCGTCGTCAACCCCGGCGACCACCGCGACGTCGTCGGCTCGGTCACCGAGGCGTCCGAAGCCGACGCTCGCCAGGCCGCAAGCCTTGCCGCCAAGGCCGCCGCAAGCTGGGCTGCGGTTTCTCCGGCCGAGCGCGCCGCCTGCCTCACGCGCGCTGCCGACCTGATGCAGGCGCGCATGCCGACACTGCTCGGGCTCATTGCCCGCGAAGCCGGCAAGTCGCTGCCGAACGCCATTGCCGAAGTGCGCGAAGCGATCGACTTCCTGCGCTACTACGCCGAACAGACCCGCCGCACCCTCGGCCCGGCGCACAAGGCGCTCGGTCCGATCGTCTGCATCAGCCCGTGGAACTTCCCGCTGGCGATCTTCGCCGGCCAGATTGCCGCGGCCCTCGTCGCCGGCAACCCGGTGCTGGCAAAGCCTGCCGAGGAAACGCCGCTGATCGCCGCCGAAGGCGTGCGCATCCTGCATGAGGCCGGCATTCCGGCCGACGCCCTGCAGCTGTTGCCCGGCGACGGCCGCATCGGTGCTGCGCTGGTGGCAGCCCCCGAAATTGCCGGCGTGATGTTCACCGGCTCGACCGAAGTCGCGCGCCTGATCCAGGCGCAGCTTGCCGACCGGCTGTCGCCGGCGGGCCGGCCGATCCCGCTGATCGCCGAGACCGGCGGCCAGAACGCCATGATCGTCGACAGCTCGGCGCTCGCCGAACAGGTGGTCGGCGATGTCATCGCCTCGGCCTTCGACAGCGCCGGTCAGCGCTGCTCGGCACTGCGTGTTCTGTGCCTGCAGGAAGACGTGGCTGACCGCACGCTTTCGATGCTGAAGGGCGCGCTGCACGAGTTGAAGATCGGCCGCACCGACCGGCTCTCTGTCGATGTCGGTCCGGTCATCACCGCGGAAGCCAAGGGCATCATCGAAAAGCACATCGACGCCATGCGCGGCCTCGGCCGCAAGGTCGAGCAGATCGGCCTTGCCTCCGGAACCGAACAGGGCACCTTCGTGCCGCCGACGATCATCGAGCTCGACAAGCTCTCCGACCTCAAGCGCGAAGTCTTCGGTCCGGTGCTGCATGTCATCCGCTACCGTCGCGACGATCTCGACCGGTTGATCGACGACATCAACGCCACCGGTTACGGCCTCACTTTCGGCCTGCACACGCGCCTCGACGAAACGATCGCGCATGTGACCGCACGGGTGAAGGCGGGCAACCTCTATGTCAACCGCAACGTCATCGGCGCGGTCGTCGGCGTTCAGCCCTTCGGCGGACGCGGCCTCTCCGGCACCGGCCCGAAGGCTGGCGGTCCGCTCTATCTCGGCCGTCTGGTTGCCACCGCTCCGGTGCCGCCGCAGCACAGCTCGGTTCATACCGATCCGGCGCTGCTCGACTTCGCCAAGTGGCTCGACGGCAAGGGTGCCAAGGCGGAAGCCGAAGCTGGCCGGAACGCCGGTAGCAACTCGGCGCTCGGCCTCCACGCCGAGCTTCCGGGCCCGGTCGGCGAACGTAACCTCTATGCCCTGCATCCGCGCGGCCGCGTGCTCCTGGTTCCGACCACGGAAACCGGGCTTTACCACCAGCTCGGCGCAGCCCTTGCCACCGGCAACACCGTGGTCGTCGACGCTGCCGCCGGCCTTCAAGCCTCGTTGAAGGATCTGCCGGCGAGCGTTTCCGCACGGCTTTCCTGGTCGAAGGACTGGGCAGCCGACGGCCCGTTCGCAGGCGCCCTTGTCGAGGGCGACGGTGCCCGCGTGCGCGACGTCAGCAAGGTGATCGCCGGCCTGCCGGGGCCGCTGGTCCTCGTCCAGGCAGCATCGAGCGAAGAGATCGGCAAGAACCCCGACGCCTACTGCCTGAACTGGCTGCTTGAGGAAGTCTCGACCTCGATCAACACGGCGGCCGCCGGCGGCAATGCCAGCCTGATGGCGATCGGCTGATCGATTCCAGAGTCTGTGAAGTGCCCTCTCCCCGCCGCGGGAGAGGGTTAAGCTGACTGACTTTTCCGCTGATCGAGGGCGTCCAGATTGGATCCCCTCATCCCTGTGCTTGTCACAGGGATGACGGCGAAGTGTTTGCCGGTCTGCATTCCCTCGAACGCCCGCGCCAGACCACAATTTGCACCACCCGAAACCATAGCGCTTCGCCTCCCAATCCGTTATCAGCTTTTGAGAAACGGAAGCGGCCATGTTCACCCTCAAGCGCATCGAAACGGCAACCCAGGACATCAAGAAGAGCCGGTTTGTGGCAGTCGCCGCGCCCATTGCTGATGAACAGGCGGCGAAGGATTTCCTCGCGGCTCACTCCGACTCTGCGGCCAACCACAATTGCTGGGCCTGGCGCATCGGCCAGGCCTATCGCTTCAACGACGATGGCGAGCCGAGCGGCACCGCGGGTAAGCCGATCCTGGCTGCGATCGACGGACAGGAATTGGATGGCGTCGCGGTCGTGGTGACGCGCTGGTTTGGCGGCATCCTGCTCGGCAGCGGCGGTCTGGTGCGCGCCTATGGCGGCACCGCTGCGCTCTGCCTTCGGGCAGCGGAAAAGATCGAGATGATCGAGACAGTGCGCGCCACCTTCGCCTTCGATTTTTCCGACATGGCGCTGATCAAGGCGCGACTTCTCGCCCGCAACGTGACCGTCGTCGGCGAGAGCTTCACCGACAAAGGACCCGTCCTTTCCGTCGACTTGCGCAAGGACGAGGCCGAGGCGATCCTCGCGATGGTCGTCGATCTCAGCCGCGGCAAGGCAGTGGTTTCGCTCGAAGACTAGGACCTTTCGCAGCCGGCATGATCCAGGACCGCGCGAACGGGTGTCCGTCCGCAGCCTGCCCAATTTACTTGATCCGGTCAGTCATAATAAATGCGCTCCACCAGCCGTATGATTGACGGACATGCAACAGGAGACAGCACCATGAAGACGAGAGTTCTTGGCAAGACCGGCGCCACCATTTCCGAGATCGGCTTCGGCGCCTGGCAGATCGGCGGCTCCTGGGGCGATGTCAGCGAGGCGGACGGCAAGCGCGCGCTCAATGCCGCGCTCGATGCAGGCGTTACCTTTATCGACACCGCCGACGTCTATGGCGACGGCCGATCCGAAAAGATCATCGCAGCCGTTCTGAGGGAACGCGGCGGCCAAAAGCCATTCGTTGCGACCAAGGCCGGCCGCCGGCTCAGCCCGCATGTGACCGAGGGTTACACGGGCAAGAACATCGAGGCCTTCATCGACCGGAGCCTCGCCAATCTCGGCGTCGAGACGCTCGACCTCGTGCAGCTGCATTGCCCACCAACTGAGGTCTACTATCGGCCTGAGCTGTTCGGCGCACTCGACCAACTCGTCACCAAGGGCAAGATCCGCCACTATGGCGTCTCCGTCGAAAAGGTCGAGGAGGCGCTGAAGGCGATCGAGTACCCGGGCGTCGCCACAGTGCAGATTATTTACAACATCTTCCGCCAGCGGTCGCACGACCTGTTCCTCGCCGAAGCTGAGAAAAAGAATGTCGGCGTCATCGTGCGCGTGCCGCTCGCCTCGGGCCTGCTCTCCGGCAAGATCACCCGCGAGACGGCCTTTGCCGCCGACGATCACCGCAACTTCAACCGCCACGGTGAAGCCTTCGATGTCGGCGAGACCTTTGCCGGCGTGCCGTTCGAGACGGCGCTGGAAGCCGTCGAGCAGCTCCGTCCGCTCGTACCCGAGGGTGTGGTGATGGCGCAGTTCGCGCTTCGCTGGATCCTCGAGCAGAAGGCCGTTTCCGTCGTCATCCCCGGCGCCCGCAACGAGGCACAGGCGCAATCGAACGCTGCCGCCAGTGCGCTTTCAGCCATCGACGAGCCGACCAAGGCGGCCATCGCTGCGCTTTACGAGCGGCTGGTGAAGGTTCATGTTCATCACCGCTGGTGATTGACACCCTCGACCCACTCGGGCGCACCCAAGGGAGGTGCCGAGATGCCGGATCCCTTCGACCTTCAACGTTTCGTCGACGCCCAGAACCGCGTCTATGCCGCGGTTCTGGAGGAATTGCGGCGGGGGCACAAGCAGACCCATTGGATGTGGTTTGTCTTCCCGCAGCTTGCCGGCCTCGGTCATTCGCCGATGGCCGAGCGCTACGCCATTTCAGGGTTGGACGAAGCGTCAGCCTATCTTGCCCATCCGATGCTCGGGCCCAGGCTTCGGGAATGCACCCAGCTCACCCTTGCAGCTGAGGGGAAATCGGCCCACGACATCTTCTCAAGCCCCGATGACAGGAAATTTCGGTCATCGATGACTTTGTTTGCCGGGGTCGATAGAGAGGGAAGTCCGTTCGAACGGGCGCTGGTGCGCTACTTCGCGGGGGAACGGGATCAGCGCACCCTTGATCTGCTCGCGCAACTGCGTTGATACCGCATGCGCCGGTGCTGACACTGCGCCTTGGCCGCGACTAGAGGCCAGGCGTGGAGTGGATCAAGAAGAACAGGATCGTGAAGGCACAAACCGAAAGGCCAGCAACGATCACCAGAAGCTCTTTCATCATATAGCGATACATCAGCACCTCCTTCCCTTTAGCGGCCTCACTACCTCCTTCATATAGGAAGCCGACGGGCCAAGTTTCACATGCAGGCGTCAAAAGATCGTGAAAGCCTTTTTGGCTTCGTGAGCGGGACCGCCCTCCTCCAACGCCCTCGCTGGATTGCCGCGCCCACAACGTTCGCGGGCAATACAAACAACAATATGCTAATATATAAAATTGTCATCTACCTCGTTCGGAGGAGCAGTATTGACAGCAACACCGCGCCTTCGGATGAACCCGCTCAAACGCGACCTCGAAACCAACATTGCCCGCATGCTCGCGCTGATCGCGGAAGCAAGGCGGAAGTAAGCATGGAACCCGGAAGGAAAAACGCACCCCAACGAGCGAACGGATGGCCGCAACGCCGCGCTTGGCGGCGAGCATTTCAGCACCGTCATTGCCGACGACGGCCGCCTCAAAGGGTTTGCCCGAATGGATCTCGATCTGGTTGGCGGCAAATTGCCAACGCGCGAAGAAGCACAGGCGATCGCCATGGATTTCCTGCGCGAAGCAGCACCCGACCTCTTGCCGGCACTCAGCATCAGCTGGATCGACGCGCATGACTAGCCGTTGCAGGTGACTCGGAACGGGCACACTGAGAACCTGACCCTCACGGGCATGAAGGTCAAAATGCGCAACACTGCCGACGGCCTCTGGATGTGGGTCATCGTCGGCGCGGATCGCAAGGTAATGGTCTTCGAGCGCGACATTCACTGGATCCGGTTCCCCGGCCACCGTGGAACGGAAAAATGGCTGCATGACGCCTGGCTTGCCGAGAAAGGATACACCGTCCGCCAATCCTGATCGTTGGCTGAAAGCGAGGACCCGGGCGCCATGGTCCAATGACCGCTGGGGGTACTGATAAAGGGGGCTGGCAGTTCGCCTGCCAACGCCAGGACGGCGTCGCATGATGGCGCAAACACACCCAGGGAAATCGAAGCGCGTCGCGGAACTCAGGGTCGCGGCGCGCAACCGAAAATACAATCCGCAAACGCAACAGCGAGAACGACCCGAAAAACACGGGCGCACATCGCACTTGCTAAGTCATTGAAAGAAATGGCGCACCCGAAGAGATTCGAACTCCTGACCCCCAGATTCGTAGTCTGGTGCTCTATCCAGCTGAGCTACGGGTGCTTTTGCCTGAAGCGGTCGAACCGCTTGCGTGAGCGGTTCTCTAAAGGGTCCTTTCGGGGATTGCAAGCGCCGTTCGGCAAAAAATTTCATTTTTACGACGACACCCCCGCATTGCTGTGGACGGAGGTAACCGCGCCGGCGCGGCAACACCCTGCAATGCAGGGCACCGGCGCGATTGGCACCGGAGGCAAAAAAACATGATGCGCGGGCCTGCGTCCATGCCGCCTGCCTCGGATCAGGAAAGCGATTGTCCGTTCGAACGGCGCGGCTTCGCGCGGAAAATCGATTCACGCGCTTCCGGCAGGAGCCTAGTGACGGAGTTTCGAGCGGAAAGCGTCGAGTGGCACAGGCCGATCGGGCAGCTCGATGCGGAAGAGCGTGCCGGGCGTCGGCTTTTCCACGAGCGCGATCGTGCCGCCATGGGCAAGCACCAGCTCGCGCGCAATCGCAAGGCCAAGCCCTGTGCCACCGGAGCGCGCCGAGCCGCGGAAGGCGGCAAACAGGTTCTCCCGCGCCTTGGGCGGCATTCCAGGACCGGTGTCGTCGACGGAGATGGTGACGACGCTGCCGATGCGCATGGCGGAGACGGCAACGATCCGTGGACGGCCATCCTCCGTCTCATGGCTGGTCAGCGCCTGCACGGCATTACGGCAGATATTGTGCACCACCCGGAAGAGCTGCTCGCTGTCGGCGTCGACTTCGAGGTCATCCTGCATCTGGATCTGGAAATCGATGCCGGACTGCGGATCGATCGCCAACAGCTCGGCAACATCGGAGACCAGCGGCTTCAGCGCCACGAAGCGCCGGTGCGGCTCGGCTTCCGTCGTGCGGCCATAGGACAGAACCTCGCGCGTATAGCCAACCGCCCTGTCAATGGTACGCAGCAGGGTCGGCGCAAAGCGCTTGACCACGGGGTCGTCCACATCTGCCAGGCGGTCCGAGATCAGCTGTGCCGAAGACAGGATATTGCGCATGTCGTGGTTGATCTTCGACACGGCAAGGCCGAGTTCGGCAAGGCTCTTCTGCTGCTTCAGCGTCTTCTGCAATTCGCGCTGCATGCTGGCGAGATGCTGGCCGGCAACGGCGAGCTCGTCGCGCCCCTCCGGTGGCACGAGCACTCGCCCGGGATCGGCCGGGTCGTTGGAAAATTCCTGCATGTTCGCCGTCATCCGCCGGATCGGGGTGATCAGCATGCGGTTGATGGCAAGAAAGATCAGCGCCGCGGTGATCAGTGAAATGATAAGCGACAGGACAAAGACGTTGCGCGAATAGACGAGCATCGCCTTGCGCAGGCTCGCGTCCTTCATCAAAAGTTCGATCGTCGCATCGCTTTCACCGAGCGGCCCATAGACACGGATCACGCGGTCGCCGCCGAAAAGCAGGGTATCGAATGCATCGCGGATCGCCGCGACGGCAGTGGAGTTGGCGACGTCGTACTCGCCTTCAATCTCAAGCGGCATGTCGGTGAGCGCGATCATACGCGACGCATCCTTGCGACGGATGACGATCGCCTTCGTGCCCGTCGCCATCAGCGTGTCCTTCTGCACGCTGCGCGGCAGCTCGACGTTCTGCAGTCCATCAACGACAACGGCAGCCGCAGCGGCCGTGTTCAATCGGTCCTCAAGCCAGCGAATGCGCATGGTCGCGACCGAAGGAACAAAGATCAGCACTTCCGCCAGCATGACGAAAACGATCGTCAGCAACAGCAGCTTGCCGGAAAGACCACGGAAGAACCCCGCACCCGCCTTGAGGGCCTCGTTGGCGTTCGCCTGACGCGCTTCTTCCGTCATGCCCAAGAACATTCCTTGCCAGTCAGATCGAAGCGTCGGGGGCCCGGTCGTGGGTCCTGCCGCGACGTTTCGCGATAGCCCATAATAGGAGAAGGCTGCCGGATTTCCAATCTCGGAGGGCTCGAGCGGGGTGCGACATAGCCGCGGACCGCTTTCAACGTCGCGCCGCCCTCAATCGCAAGAAACCACATTCTGATCATCCTCTCCCCAAACATCCGTGCAGGCGCGCTCAATTCTTCGGCAGACCGACCCAAATCGGTCCAAGCAGATGCTTCGACACACGACCGCCTCGCCAAGCCTTCTGCGCAGATTCCTGCACCGCGTAAGTCACCCAGGGAACAACGCGTAGATCCTCCCCGGTCAGCTGTGGACCGGGTCGCAAGAATGCTACCGCGGCGACCCTAAGTCAGAGGTTGCCGGAAAAGAGAAACCCGCGGCACCGTGACGGCACCGCGGGCTCTCATCACTTGGCTGTGCAAGCCGCCGATCAGAATTCTTCCCAGTCGTCCTTGGCGGCAGCGGTCGCGGCACCGCCGCCAAAGGCCCGGGCGACGTTGCCCATCATGCGTCGCGCCGGCGATGCGACCGGCTGGGCGGTCTCGCGTGCCACGGCGATCGGCCGTACGGCTGCATTGTCGACCTTGAAGTAGGCGATCAGGCTCGCGAGATTGTTGGCCTCGGCAGACAGCTTGTGGGTGGCCGCATTCGCCTCCTCCACCATGGCCGCGTTCTGCTGGGTCACCTGGTCCATCTGATTGACCGCGGTGCTGACTTCGCTGAGGCCCGTCGACTGTTCACGCGCCGCCGTTGCGATCGAGTGGATGTGATCGTTGATCTTGAGGACCCGCTCCTCGATTTCGCCGAGCGCCGATCCGGTCTCCTGCACCAGGCGGACACCGGTTGCGACTTCGCTGCCGGACTTCGAGATCAGTGACTTGATGTCCTTGGCGGCACTTGCCGCACGCTGGGCGAGTTCGCGAACTTCCTGCGCGACGACCGCAAAGCCCTTGCCCGCGTCACCGGCGCGTGCCGCCTCGACACCGGCATTCAGCGCCAGAAGGTTGGTCTGGAAGGCGATTTCGTCGATCACGTTGGTGATCTGGCCGATCTCGCTCGAGGCCTGCTCGATGCGGCCCATGGCATCGACGGCATTGCGCACCACGGCAGCCGACTGCGCCGCGCTGTGCTTGGCTTCGTTGACCATCACGGTTGCTTCCTGCGCCCGTTCGGTCGAGCTCTTTACTGCAACTGTGATCTCATCAAGCGCGGCCGAGGTCTCCTCGAGCGCTGCTGCCTGCTGTTCCGTCCGCTTCGACAGATCGTCGGCAGCAGAGCGAAGCTCGGAAGAGTTGCCGTTGATCGAGTCCGTGGTCACGCGGACCTCGCGCAGCGTCTTCTGCAGGGTGGACAGCGTCTCGTTGACGTTTTTCTGGAGTTCGGCAAAGGCGCCCTGGAAATGACCGTTCATGCTCTGCGTCAGATCACCGGCGGCAAGGCTCGCGACCACCCGGCGGGTCTCGGCGATGCCGGCGTCGACACTGCCGACCAGCTCGTTGACGCTTGTCGCGAAGCGGTTGAGATCGTCGTTTTCATAGTCCTTGCCGATGCGCTTGGTGAAATCGCCGGCCGCAGCGGCAGCCACGACGACGCCGATGCTGGACTGAAGATCGGCGCTCTTCTCGCGCAAGACTGCCTCCTGCGCATTGAGATCGCGCACGGCAAGACCGTTCTGCTTGAAGACCTGAACGGCCGCCGCCATTTCGCCGATCTCGTCCTTACGGTCAGCGAAGGGCACGTCGGCTGCAAGATCGCCGCCAGCCAGCTGCTTCATCTTGCCGGTCAGTTCAAGGATCGGGCGGCTCAAGTGGTTCGTCGCGATATAGAACGCGGCGCCGATACCGGCGGCCAGGCCAAGACCAGCGATGCCGAGAATGGTGACGATGACCCAGCGTTCAAACGTCGCGACTTCAACTGTCACCACGTCGAGCGTCTTCAGGTTGATGTCGACAACGCCGTCGATCTGCTGCTGGAACGCCTTCCGGTTCGCGCGGTTGGCATCGGTGTTGCCTTGCTCGTTGGCGGCCTGCGGCGAGACCTCTTCGCCAAGTCGCGCCGTCTCGACGCGGAAGGTCTTGAACTCCGCCGCGCGGGCGACCAGCGTATCGAATGACGCTTTCGTTTCGGCGGGAATCAGCGGACGCCACTCGGTGAGCAGCGTGTCGATCTTGTCGAGGTTCTTGCGAATGCCCTCGGCAAAGGGCTTCGCCTTCTCGACGGTCGGGGCGGCGTAGATGCCGCGCGATTCCATGACGACCGCGGTCACCAGACGGTTGAGGCGCTCCGCGTTGAAGGCGCGCTTCGCAACATTCTCGTACTGGTGGAATTTCTCGTTGTACTTGGTGACAGCAACCAGCGACATGCCGGTAACCGCAACCGCCAGCACACTCATGATGCCGACGATTAGATTGATCTTACCGCGTATTTTCATCCCGACCTCCACAAGGCCGAAGACCCGTCCGATTATCGGACATGTCACGACCCCATTGCACCGCCAGGACCCTAAAATAGGCGTGGTTAATAAAGGTCATCGCGGCGGACCGGCATTCTGGGGAGGCCGGGTTAGGTCTCTGTTTACCAATCTCCGCTAGCGGATCCGCCTTTGCGCCCGCGACACCGCGTCCATGACGACCGCAGCCGAATTTGCGGTTCGCGCATGTTGAATCGCCGACCGCAATTGACTTTGCGGGAAATTTCCCCTTATAAGCCGCGCACGTCCGGTCAAGCCCTCCTGCCCGCAAGGCGGAGCCGTGTCCGGTAACGTAAACGCTCCTTGCTACACGCAAACCCAAGAAGGGCCGCACACCGCGGTATTAAATAAATGAAGCGTACCTACCAACCGTCCAAGCTTGTTCGCAAGCGTCGTCACGGCTTCCGTTCGCGTATGGCTACCAAGGGTGGCCAGAAGGTCCTCGCAGCCCGCCGGGCTCGTGGCCGCAAGCGTCTTTCGGCTTAAGCCGAAACTGCCCGAAACCAGTGTCCGGGCACATGACGTCAGATAAAGACAAAAAGACTGTCGGGCGGCTGAAAAGCCGTCCGCAGTTTTTGGCCGTTCGGGCAGGAGAAGGTCGCAGAGGCCCGTTGTTTCTCCTCGAAGTGCTCGACCGCAACGATCCGGAGGGCGAGGCCCGCGTCGGCTTCACCGTTACCAAAAAACACGGCAATGCCGTCGAGCGAAACCGGATGCGCCGACGCCTGAAAGAGGCGGTGCGGCTTTCCGCCGGGTTTGCAATGAAACCCGGACACGACTATGTGATTGTCGCGCGACGCGATCTCCTGAATGCCCCCTTCGACGCCTTGACCCGGGGCCTTCGCGAGCGCATCGAAAACAAGCCGAAACAGAAGCGGCCGCCGGCCGGTTCCAGGAAACAATGATGGAAAAAAACCGCAACTATTTCGTGGCGATTGGCCTGTCCGTGCTGATCCTCATCGCCTGGCAGTTCCTTTACGTCAATCCGAAGATTGAAAAGGAACGCATCGCTGCGGAAGCGCTGCAGGCCCAGCAGGCGCAGTCGCAGTCGGCTACGCCGGCGCAGCAAACGCCGGGCCAGGCACTGCCCGGTGGCGGCGCAATTCCGGGCGCGGGTGAAAATCGCGACCAGGCGGTTGCCAAATCGGCGCGTGTGGCGATCGACACGCCGGCGCTTTCCGGCTCCATCAACCTGACCGGTGCACGCTTCGACGACCTGAAGCTCAAGGAGTACCGCGAGACGGTCGACCCGAAGAGCCCGGTCATCACCCTCTTCAGCCCCGCGGAGACGACCGACGGCTACTTCGCCGAACTCGGCTATGTCGGCAGCGATGCGACCGGCACGGTACCCGGCCCGCAAACCGTGTGGACGCTTTCGGGCGGCGACAAGCTGACCGCCGCGACCCCGGTAACGCTCACCTTCACCAACGAGAAGGGCGTCACCTTCACCCGTACGATCTCGGTCGACGACCACTACATGTTCCAGGTCGTCGACAGCATCAAGAACGGTGCCGCCGAACCTCTGACGCTTTCGTCCTATGGCCGCGTGACCCGCTTCAACAAGCCGACGACGCCGAGCGTCTATGTGCTGCACGAAGGCTTCATCGGGGTTACCGGCGAAAACGGGCTGCAGGAGTACGGCTATTCGAAGATCGAGGACGACAAGTCGGTCGAACCGGGCAAGGCAACCGGCGGCTGGCTCGGCATAACCGACAAGTACTGGGCGGCAGCGATCGTCCCGCCGCAGGCGACGCCGTTCGACACCCGTTTCTCGCACTTCACCGATGGCCGCGCGCGCTACCAGAGCGACTATAAGAGCGACGCGGTCACTATAGCGCCCGGCCAATCGTCTGAGATCAAGAACCTCATCTTCGCTGGCGCCAAGGAAGTTCCTGTCGTCGACAATTACGAAGTGGCCTATTCGATCCCCAATTTCGACAAGCTGATCGACTGGGGCTGGTTTTACTTCATCACCAAGCCGATGTTCAAAATGATGGATTACTTCTTCCGTCTGTTCGGCAACTTCGGCATCGCGATCCTGATCACCACGATCGTCGTCAAGCTCATCTTCTTCCCGCTCGCCAACAAGCAATATGCGTCGATGGCGAACATGAAGAAGGTTCAGCCGAAGATGGAGGAACTGAAGAAGAAGTTCGGCGACGACCGTATGGGCCTGCAGCAGGCGATGATGCAGCTCTACAAGGACGAGAAGATCAATCCGCTGGCCGGCTGCTGGCCGATCCTGATCCAGATCCCGGTGTTCTTCGCGCTCTACAAGGTGATCTACATCACCATCGAAATGCGCCATGCGCCGTTCTTCGGCTGGATCCGCGACCTGTCCGCCCCCGATCCGACGACGGTCTTCAACCTCTTCGGCCTGCTGCCCTACGACGTGCCGGTCTTCCTGCATCTCGGCGTCTGGCCGATCGTCATGGGCATCACCATGTTCGTGCAGATGCGCATGAACCCGACGCCTCCGGACCCGACCCAGGCGATGCTGTTCACCTGGATGCCCGTGGTCTTCACCTTCATGCTGGCATCGTTCCCGGCCGGCCTCGTCATCTACTGGGCCTGGAACAACACGCTTTCGGTCCTGCAGCAGTCGATCATCATGAAGCGACAGGGCGTGAAGATCGAGCTCTTCGACAATCTGAAGAGCCTGTTTTCGAAGAAGCCCAAACCGGCCGAATGACGCCGGCAGCCACACCACCTTCCAAGGCCCCGGATCGCAAGGTCCGGGGCCTTTTCTTTGCACGGCCGACGTGCGACAGACCGCGGCGCGGATGCGAGCGCTGGCAGGCGCCAATCCGTTACACTGCACCATTCCTTCGGCGAGCCGCATCATGACGCACCAAACCGCCCCGTCCACCCCGGTCGCCGCCAGCGAAAAGCTCGGTGCTCTGCTCGTCTTCGGCTCCGCCTTCTTCTGGAGCTTTGGCGGCGCGATTGCGCGGTTTCTGGATATTCCCGACAGCTGGACAATCGTCTTCTGGCGCTGCCTGTTTGCCGGCCTGTTCCTGCTTGCCTTCATGCTGGTGCGCGACGGGCCGCGCGGTACGCTCGCACTCTTCAAGGGCATGGGCTGGCCGGGCATCGCCGTCGGGCTCTGCTTCACCATCGCCTCGACGTCCTTCATCATCGCCATATCCTATACGACGATCGCCAATGTCGTGCTGCTCGGTGCCGGCGTGCCGTTGTTTGCAGCGCTGTTGAGCTGGGTTCTGTTCCGCGAGCGCGTCTCGCGCTTCACCTGGGGGGCAATCACCGCCGTGATCGTCGGCGTCGGGATCATGGTGTCGGAGAGCCTGACGGGCACCGTCTCGCCGGTCGGCGACGCGCTGGCGCTGCTGATCCCAGTCGTCTTCGCGCTCGCCACCGTGATTACCCGCCGCTACCCGCATGTACGCATGACGCCGGCAACCTGCTTCGGTTGCTTTGCCGCCAGCGCCATTGCCGCAAGCCAGTCGTCCGGGCTTTCGGTGACCGGAGGCGAACTCGCCCTGCTCTTCGTTTTCGGCGCCTTCAACCTCGGGCTAGGCATGGCGCTTTTCGTCACCGGCGCGCGGCTGGTGCCGTCCGCACTTGCGGCTCTGCTTGGAACCGCCGAGACCGTGCTCGGTCCTGTCTGGGTCGCCATCATCCATGGCGAAGTGCCCAGCGGCCGGACAATCATCGGCGGCACCTTCATCTTCCTGGCGCTGCTTGCCTATCTCTTCAACGAGTTCCGGCGCCAGCAAGGCATTCCCACGCGACCGTTGCGCACGCCGACGCCTTGACATCCGCGGCCAAAACCGGGAAGCCATGGCTTTCTCGTTGAAGGAACGAACCACCGATGGCCGAAACCAGACCCAAAGACGACAAGCCGCTGTTCGGCCGGCCGTGGATTTTCATTCGCGGCGTTCCCGCCATGAAGTTCCTGCCGCCGGAAGGCCCGGCGGAAATCGCCTTCGCGGGCCGCTCGAATGTCGGCAAGTCGTCGCTGATCAATGCGCTGGTCGGTCACAAGGGGCTGGCGAGAACCTCAAACACGCCCGGCCGCACGCAGGAGCTCAACTACTTCGTGCCTGATGGCTTTAGCGGCGAAGCCGACGACCTGCCGCCGATGGCGCTCGTCGACATGCCCGGTTACGGCTATGCCCAGGCGCCAAAGGACCAGGTTGACGCCTGGACGAAGCTCGTCTTCGACTATCTGCGCGGCCGCTCGACGCTGAAGCGCGTCTACGTACTGATCGACGCCCGTCACGGCATCAAAAAGAATGACGAGGACGTGCTGAACCTGCTCGACAAGGCCGCCGTCTCCTACCAGATCATTCTGACCAAGACCGACAAGATCAAGGCGGCCGGCGTGCCGAGACTGGTCGCCGAAACGCTCGACAAGGTCAAGAAGCGCCCAGCCGCCTTCCCTGAGGTTCTCTCGACCTCATCGGAAAAGGGCGAGGGTCTTGAAGACTTGCGAGCAGCGATCGGCGTGGCGATCGAACGGTAAGGCCAATCCGGGAGGCGTGGGCGACGAGTTCTCTCCTCACAACTGCGCCAGGGGGGCCGGCCTCCCGAAAGTCTTTGATCTCTGTCACTACCCCGACATGCAAACTGCTCTATCTCTGCGTTGCGCCTGCAACCACGGTGCGCTCTAAGACAGGAGAGAAACATGTCCGATTTGATCGTTGTCGGGTTCGACACGCCCGATGAAGCCGACAAGGTCCTCGTCAAGCTCGCCGGCCTGAAGAAAGAATACCTGATCGATCTCGAAGACGCCGTCGTCGTCGTCCGTGACGCCGAAGGCAAGGTTCATCTCAAGCAGAGCCTCAATCTGACGGCAGTCGGCGCAACGTCGGGCCTGCTCTCCGGCTCCATCTGGGGCGGGCTTGTGGGCCTGCTCTTCCTCAATCCGCTCGCGGGCTTCGCGATCGGCGGCGCTCTTGGCGCCGGGGCCGGCGCTCTTTCCGGGTCGCTTACGGACTACGGCATCGATGACGAATTCATCAAATCGCTCGGCAATACCATTCCCAACAACTCCTCGGCGCTGTTCATTTTGGTGCGCAAGGTGCAGCCGGAAAAGGTACTGGCGGAGTTCCCCAACGTCCGCGGTCGCGTGCTGAAGACGTCGCTCTCGCCCGAGCAGGAGCAGAAGCTGCAGGCGGCGCTCTCCGGTGCCAATGCAGCTTCGCCGACCGCCGGCTCGTTCTAACCGCTTGCTGAGGCAGCCCTAGCCGACCGCCGGCACGAAGGTCAGCGCCAGGCCATTGATGCAGTGGCGCTTGCCGGTCGGCGGCGGTCCGTCGTCAAAGATATGACCGAGGTGACCGCCGCATCGGCGGCAATGGCATTCGGTGCGGGTCATGAGCAGCGAAGTGTCCTCCCGCGTCGCGACCGCACCCGAGAGCGACTGCCAGAAACTCGGCCAGCCCGTGCCGCTGTCATACTTCGCCTCGGAGGAATAGAGGGGGAGCGCGCAGCCCGCGCACTGGAAGGTACCCTTGCGCTTTTCGTGGTTGAGGGCGCTGGTAAAGGGACGCTCCGTATCTTCGTGCCGCAGGATACGATACTGGTCGTCCGTCAGGATCGCCCGCCACTCGTCATCTGTCTTGACGACTTCGAACGTCTCCGTGCCTTTTGCCCGCGCAAGAGGCGTAAAGCCGCGGAAGGCTATTGCTGCGGTGAACGCAGCGCCCGCCATCAGGAAGACGCGCCGGGTGATCATGCAACCCTCCCATTCGGCCCCAGATCACGTCAAAGCATAGTGGCTGGTGGTGAAGACCGCAAAACAATGGCGATCAAAGCGCCGTGAGCCTGGAGCGAAAAAACCACCGGCCAGACGGCCGGTGGCAAGACGCCGAGATGATGGACTGGCATCCCGGCAGCAGGTCGCAGGGCTGCGGTGCTCACGTGCAACCGGTCGCGTGCGCAGCATTTCGCTTGCGACCCGACTGCGAACCGCATCAACCCTTCGGCAGCAACACCTTGTCGATCACATGAATGACGCCGTTCGACTGCTTGACGTCGGCGATCGTCACGGTCGCGGTGCCGCCGGTCTCATCGGTCAGCGTCAGCTTGCCACCGTCTTCCTTAGCCTTGAGGACGCAGCCGCCGACTGTCTTCACGTCATGCGCACCGCCATCGTCCTTGATCATGCCTGCGATCGCCGACGCCATCGCATCGGCGGCAACGACGTGGCAGGTCAGAACCTTGGTGAGTTTGTCCTTGTTTTCCGGCTTCAGCAGCGTTTCGACCGTGCCGGCAGGCAGCCCATCGAAGGCCGCATTGGTCGGCGCAAAGACCGTGAACGGGCCTTTGCCCTCCAGGGTTTCTACCAGTCCGGCTGCCTTGACGGCGGCGACCAGCGTCGTGTGGTCCTTGGAATTCACGGCGTTTTCGACGATGTTTTTCTCCGCATACATCGGCGCGCCACCGACCATCGGATTTTCGGCATGGGCGACAAATGCGCTTGCCGCAAGAACGGACGCTGTCGCGAGAGAGCGGATAACAGACGTAAACATCTTTCTCTTCCTTCCTTTGAGGGAGGCGACGGATGAGCCGCCCCGCCGAAGCTGCCGTTCCCACCGCGGGAACATGACAAGCAACGGAAGCGCTAGAGAAAGAGTTTCAGGAATTTTCCAAAAACCTATCAGATTGATAAATAAAGATATTTTTTGGTTACGACGTGAGTTAGAGGCTTCGCGCCTTCCCAAGCGCGATGATCGGTCCGGTTGCCGATCCCGTCGGCGATCCGCCCAGCGGTTCGACGCTGACGGCGAGAACCGAGCCCGCCGAAATTCTCGCCTGGAAGGCCGACGGAACGGCAATCTCGCCCTCGCCGGACTGCGGCAGCACGCCGAGCGATATCGCCGGATTGCTGCCATTGATCAACCAGAGTTCGAGCGATTTCTGTTCCGCCTGCCGTGCTGCAACCGGCGTCACCTTCAGGCGCCCCGATGCGCGGTCGTAGCGGGCGACGAGATCGACGGCGCTGCCTTTTCCCGTCAATTCTGCGATGAGCGGTGTGCCCGCCGACGGCTCCTTGAACAGGCCCGCCATCGAAGCGCCCATCACCACAAGCGCTGCAAGCGACGCCAGGGCCAGACCCCGCCAGACCGCCAGCGAATTCCAGAGCCCGCGGCGCGGCTGTATCGGCTCGGGCTGCGACGTTTCGAACAGCCGCCGTTCGATCGCCGAGAAGGCTCTGGGTGGCGGCACCACCAAATCATAGGCCTCGTCGAAAGAAGACAGGTTGCTCTGCCAGCGGTCGACCATGGCCGCGAAATTGCGATCCGAGGCGAGACGGGCCTCGACCTTCCGGCGGTCGTCGGCAGACAACACGCCGAGCACATATTCGCCGGCGATGACCTCGTCGCGGCGAAAGTCTCTGCCCTCTGGGGTTGGTGCTGTCATCGCTCCATACACTCTCGTAACTTCAGGAGGCTACGCCTCAACCAAGTCCGCATCGTGTTCAGCGGCACGGCGAAGATATCCGCCAGCTCCTGATAACTCAGCCCTTCGACGTAAGCACTCCGCACCGCTTCCGCGCGGTCCTTCTCAAGCTCCTCCATGCAGGCGTCGATCCGCCTGCCCTCAGCTCTTACGACTGCCGAATTTTCCGGATCGGCAGCAGGATCAGCCAAATCGTAGGCTTCGTCAATCACGTTGGCGGCCGGTTTGCGCGCCCTGATGAGATCGATCGCCTGATTGCGCGCAATTGCTGCCAGCCAAGAGGTTGCCGCCGCTTGTCCTTGGGAGTAACGGCCGGCGCGCTGCCAAATCTTGACGTAGATTTCCTGCAGCGCTTCTTCCGCTTCGCCCCGATTCCCGAGAATACGCAGGCAGATGCCGAAAAGTTTCGGGCTCGTCTGCCGGTAGAGCTCGGCAAAGGCATCGCGATCGCCGAGCGAAACGCGGCCAAGCAGCCCGGCTAAATCCTCGTCGATCATTCGGCGCGCGCCCCAAAACCTCGTCCACCTTAGAGATAGGGCGCAGATCACAATGGGCCAGCCATGTCGTCATTCCGGCTTTATCTTGTTCGCCGATCATTCCATCGGTCCGGAACTTGCGCTAAACAGCAGCCGGTATTTTTCGAGGGTCCGCCATGTCCGCCAATGAAAGTGAAATTCAGGCACGCCTGCTCACCCAGGCCCTGCCCTACATGCAGCGCTACGAGAACAAGACGATCGTCGTCAAATATGGCGGCCACGCCATGGGCAACAGCGAGCTCGGCCGCGCCTTTGCCAGCGACATCGCGCTCCTGAAGCAGTCGGGCGTCAACCCGATCGTCGTCCACGGCGGCGGCCCGCAGATCGGCGCGATGCTGACGAAGATGGGCATCGAATCGAAATTCGAGGGCGGCCTGCGCGTCACTGACGAGAAGACCGTCGAGATCGTCGAGATGGTGCTTGCCGGCTCGATCAACAAGGAGATCGTCGCGCTCATCAACCAGACGGGCGAATGGGCGATCGGCCTTTGCGGCAAGGACGGCAACATGGTCTTTGCCGAAAAGGCGCGCAAGACCGTCAAGGATCCGGATAGCAACATCGAGCGCGTGCTCGATCTCGGCTTCGTCGGCGAGGTGGTCGAAGTCGACCGCACGCTGATCGACCTGCTCGCCCGCTCGGAAATGATCCCGGTCATCGCACCGGTGGCGCCGGGCCGCGACGGCCACACCTACAACATCAACGCCGACACCTTCGCCGGCGCCATCGCCGGTGCGCTGAACGCCACGCGCCTCCTGTTCCTCACCGACGTTCCGGGCGTGCTCGACAAGCAGGGCAACCTGATCAAGGAACTTTCGGTTTCCCAGGCCCGCGCACTGATCGCCGACGGCACGATTTCCGGCGGCATGATCCCGAAGGTCGAGACCTGCATCGATGCGATCAAGGCCGGCGTCCAGGGCGTCGTCATCCTCAACGGCAAGACCGCCCACTCGGTGCTGCTCGAAATCTTCACCGAGCGCGGCGCCGGCACGCTGATTGTGCCCTGATCAGCCTCAACGACCTGTGTCGCAGCAACAAAGAAGCGGGAGACGGCATCGGCCTTCTCCCGCTTTTCTTATGAGGGGCGAAGCGAGATCAGGCCTGATAGATCTCCACCGCCGCTGCCTTCAGCTTTTCCATCATCACCCGGTAAGGGCCCGGACCATGGCTGACACGGGCGACACCGGCGCGGGCGAGCGCCTTCAGGTCGGGCGCGGCCGGCCGCATCATGATATTGACCGGCAGGCTGGAGGCAGCACAAACCTTGGCGATCAGTTCCTCGTCCACCAGCCACGGCACGAAGAAGCCGTTGGCGCCCGCTTCGGCATAGGCCCTGCCGCGGGCGATCGCCTCGTCGAGGAGGCCGGCATGCCGCGTCTCGTCACCCTCCTGCAGGAACAGGTCGGTGCGGGCGTTGATGAACAGCGGGATGCCGCGACGGTCGGCCATTTCGCGAATGGCGCGGATGCGCGCCGCCTGTTTTTCGATGGCATGGACGCCGCCCTTGCCGACCACCTGGTCCTCGAAATTGATGCCGATGGCGCCGACATCGAGAATGCGGGAAACGTTCGCAGCACCGGTCGCCGGATCGTCGGAATAGGCTCCTTCGAAATCGACGGTGACCGGCAGCTCCGTCGAGGCAACGATCAGCCGGGCGATATCGGCAAGCCAGGCCATCGGCACCTTCTCGCCATCGCCGAAACCATGAGCAGCCGCCACCGACCAGCTTCCGGTCGCAAGCGCCTTGGCGCCAGCCTCCGCCACCGCCTTGGCGCTGCCGGCGTCCCAGATGTTGTAGAGCACCACCGGATTGCCCTTCTGATGCAGGGCCGCAAAGGCGAGCGCCTTTTCCTTCTGGTTCATTGCATTTCCTCCGCGAACAGGCTGACAGGTTTCATCTTGGCCTCGTGCCGAAGCAGCCACTGTTTCCGCCAGAGCCCACCGCCGTAACCCGTGAGCGAACCGTCCGCGCCAAGGCAGCGGTGGCAGGGAATGACAATGGCAATCCGGTTGGAACCGTTGGCCTTGGCCACGGCACGTGCGGACTGGATCGTAGCGACCTCGCGGGCAATGTCACCATAGGAACGCGTTCCTCCGACGGGAATTTTCACAAGCTTCGCCCAGACGTTGCGTTCAAAAGGAGTGCCTCCGGGCGCGAGCGGCGTTTGGAATCCGCCCGTCTCGCCGGCGAAATAGGCTTTCAGCTCCCCTTCGATCTGATCGATCGGCGCCGTTCTGCCGGGCACGATGGCCGAGCGCGTCGTTCGCTTCAGCGCCTCCAGTTCCGCCGGCAGCGCCTTGCGTTCATGGAATTCCAGCAGATGGAGGTGTGTCGCATCGGCAACCGCGACCATCGGCCCGAGCGGCGTCTCGATCCAATCGGAAGAAAGCAATGCCCGCCCCTGGGCCGCCGCCGGCGCGTCGCCCAGCAGCCGCTGGAAGGCAGACCGAAAGCCGCTCGGAGATTCGTAGCCGGCTTCGAGTTGCGCGTCGATCACCCGTCCGCCGTCGGCAAGCTGGCGAGCGGCCAGACCCAGACGACGATGCCGCGCCAGATCAAGGAATGTGATGCCGAGACTGCGTTTGAAGGCGCGCCGGACTGTCGAAGGATCGAGCCCGCGACCGACGATATCGCCCTCGCTCCATCGACGCTCCGGCGCTGCTTCCCAAGCCTGCAAAAGCTCTTCGACCATCGGATCCTTGGCACCGAACGTGGCCAGCGGCCGGCAGCGCTGGCACGGCCGGAAGCCCGTTTCCAGGCACGTACCAATCGAATCGACAAAGATCGTGTTCTCCCGCTTCGGCTTGCGGGCGGGGCAGGACAGGCGGCAGAAGACGCCTGTCGTCTTGACGCAAACGAAGGCAGAACCTTCGTATTCGGTGCTTCGCGCAATCAATGCGTCGTAGAGCGTCTCATCGGAGGGAAGGTCGAATAGCATGCCGCGGTTCTACCATGCGCAGCGACCGATCGGCGCCGGTTTTCGGGCATCTATTTTTTTTCAGATGAGCACGAGTTTTCAGATTAGTACGAGCATCACAACGCCGAGCACGATCAGCAGGCAGCCGAGCAGTTCCAGCCGGTTGATCCACTCGCGGAAGATGAAAAAGGACGAGGCGAAGGTGAAGAGCATTTCCACCTGCGCCACGACCTTGACGACCGCCGCCTGCTGCAACGTCATCGCCATGAACCAGCCGAAAGAGGCGGATGCGCCGACGAAACCGACGACAAAGGCCGGCTTCCAGGCGGCAGCAATGCGCGGCAGCTCGTCACGCTCGCGCAGCACGATCCAGATGAGCATGACCACGGTCTGCAGCAGGATGACGAAGCCGAGAGTGTAGCTCGCCTGCATGATGTAATCGGGTGCCGGCAGGCTCGGCGCCAGCGCCAGCGAGGCCGAGCGGTAAGAAACGGCCGACAGGCCGAAGAAAGTGCCCGAGAGCAGACCTATTCCAGCCGTGCGGCTGAACACCGACGTCACCAGCGTGCGTGCGCTCAGGGTCGTGCGCGCAACCGAGATCAGCATTACGCCGACGACGGAGATGGCGATCGCCACGAGCGTTCCCTGGCTTGCCTTCTCGCCCAGAAAGATCAGCCCGAAGAGTGCGGCCTGCGCCGGCTCGGTGCGCGAATAGGCGGTTCCGACCGCGAAGTTGCGGAAGGAAAAGAGATGGACGAGCAGGAAGGTCGCGGCGATCTGGGCGAGCCCGCCGATGACAGCCCAGAGGAAGAAGGTGCCGTTTGGAACCGGAAGCGGGCGACCCGCCACCTGCCAGAGCAGAAACAGATAGAGAAAGGCGAACGGCAGGCCGAAGCCGAAGCGCACGAAGGTCGCGCCCGTCGTGCCCATGACGCCTTTCAGGTGTTTCTGCATTGCGGAGCGGACATTCTGAAGGAAGGCCGCGGCGACAGTGATAAGAACCCAGGTTTCCATGGCTGCGAGCTAGCACGCAGCTCGTAACATTGCCAAGGCCCCGTGCTAGCAAGCGATTCAGTCCGCCTTTTCCGGAACCTCCGTCAGTTCAACGGATTGACTGATGGTGATCCGCGGCGCCTCGTCCTCGAACGTCTTCACCTTCTGATCGTAGTTCGGCGCGAGTGTGCCCAAAACGCGATCCCAGAAGGAGAAGTAGTTGGCGTAATTGTACTTGAATCCCGAATGGTGCTGGTCGTGGAACGTCGTGCACAACAGAGGGGACGGGTGACGCGCAGTCGAGGTTGCGAAATACTCGAAGCCGCAGTGTCCGATCATGCCGTTGAAATGTTCGAACAGCCGATGCCCGATAAGGATCGCCGGCGGAAACGGCACGACGAAAACAACGACGGCCGAAAAGCTCTGCAAGAGGAAGTTGTCGAAGACATCCTCCGAATAGGTACTCCAAATCGTCGGCGCAACGCTTCTGTGATGCAGCGCGTGCAGCGGATAGAGCCACCTGGTGTGCAGCAGCCGGTGCATGAAATAGAACCAGGCATCGTAAAGGATCATGCTGAGCACGAAGAGCGGCACCGCCCACCACCAGCTGAAATCCCAGGGCGCTGGCGCCCAGCCCTTCTGTTGCGCGTAGAGGCCGATCGTCAGCGGCAGGCAGGCGCTGAACATCGATTTGAGGCTCTGGCGGATCTCGGCCTTGCGCCGCTTGTCGGAGCCGCGTCCTTTCTGGATTTTTCGCTCGGGATTGCGCTCGTTGAGCCATGTGATGCCGTAGCCGAACGCGAAATAGGTCACGACGGTGAACGAGTAGAATCCGAACAGAAACAGCAGATAGAACACTTCGTCCGACATTGGCATCCGCATCCCCGAGCCAAACACCGCGCGAGCGGGAAGATGCCACGCGCTATCGGCAATTCAAAGTGGGATTCTATGCGCCAGCATTGCGCCCCGGCGCGGCGCGTCAGTATTTTCTCGTTTGCCGCCATCCGTCGCCGTGTCATAAGGCGGTCATGAAAAAGCTCGACCGCCTGCCGACCCGTTCCGAATTCGCCCACGTCACCGACTGGGTCTTCGACCTCGACAACACGCTCTATCCGCACCACGTCAACCTGTTTGCGCAGATCGACCGCAACATGACGGCTTATGTGGCGAAGCTCCTGTCGCTTGAGCCGGCCGACGCCAAGAAGCTGCAGAAAGACTATTACCGCGACCACGGCACGACGCTCAAAGGCCTGATGATCCATCATGGCGTCGATCCGAACGACTTCCTCGAGCAGGCGCATGCGATCGACTATTCGATCGTTCCTGCGGACCCGGCGCTCGGCGAAGCGATCAGGTCCCTGCCTGGTCGCAAGTTCATCTTCACCAATGGCAGCGTGGCGCATGCCGAAATGACGGCCAGGGCGCTCGGTATCCTCGACCATTTCAACGACATCTTCGACATCGTCGCAGCTGATTTCGTGCCCAAGCCGGCCGGCGAGACCTATGACAAGTTCATGAGCCTGCACCGGGTCGATACCCGCAACGCGGTCATGTTCGAGGACCTGCCGCGCAATCTCCTGGTGCCGAAGGCGCTGGGCATGAAGACGGTGCTGCTGGTGCCGCAGAACCTCGAATACACATTTGCCGAGTCCTGGGAGAAGTCGAACGATACCGACGAGCAGATCGATTATGTGACGGAAGACCTCACCGGCTTCCTGCGCCACGTCATCTCCGATCTCTGACGGACACAATTTGGCCGGCAAAAAACCTCTTTCCGGCCAATGACTTAAATTACCAAAGTTTAACTGGTGCAGCGCGTTTCACCGTCTATCCTTTCGATCAGAGACAACCCGATCGAAAGGAAGCATGATGCCGAACAAGATCCTGATCCTCGGCGTGACCGCGCTCTCCGTCGCCGTCACCGGAATGGCCGGCCCCTCCTTTGCCGCGCGCGAAAAGATGACGCCTGAGCAGCGGGGTGAACGCATGATCCAGCGGCTCGACACCAACAAGGACCAGAAGGTTTCGCTCACCGAGTTCCAGGCGCGGATCTCCGACAACTTCAAGACCTTCGACGCCAATGGCGACGGCCAGATCAGCACCGAAGAGATGAAGGCGAAGCGCGAAGCCTTCCGCGAGGCGCGCCAGGCCTGGCGCCAGGCCAAGGACAAGACCGGCGCCGAGCGCGAAGCGGCCCTTGCCAAGATGAAGGAGGTTCGCCCCGCGATGCTGCCGGGTCTACGGCCGAAGGCCTTCAAGAGCGTCGACACCGACGGCAACGGCTCCTTGAGCACGAGCGAAGTGTCGAGCGCCGCGGAAGCCATGTTCAAGCGCCGCGACAAGAATGGTGACGGCGTCATCGACGCGGCCGACTTCACCAAGAAAATCTGACGGGAGCATCCCCCTCGTTCCACCGCCCGGTGGAGTGGCTCCTGCCTGACCCATAGCCCCTTGCAACCCGCGCAAGGGGCTATGTGTGTTTTCAAGGCGCGCGCCTAGCGGCGGCCGTTCGCCATCGGCACCGACTTCGGGTCGACGGTCTCGTAGAAGCGGGCAATGATGTCCCAGGCCTCGTCCGCCGTTTCGACGAAATGGAAGAGATCGACATCGTTCGGCGCAATCGTGCCGAAATCGGCAAGCGCCTCGAAGTTGATGATCGAGCGCCAGAACTTTTCGCCAAACAGAATGAGCGGAACCAAAGCCAGGCGCCCGGTCTGCATCAACGTCATCGTTTCGAAGAGTTCGTCCAGCGTGCCGAAGCCGCCGGGGAAGACGGTGACGGCCTTGGCCCGCAGCAGGAAGTGCATCTTGCGGATGGCGAAGTAATGGAAGTTGAACGACAGCTCCGGCGTTACGAAGCGGTTCGGCGCCTGCTCGTGCGGCAGCACGATGTTGAGGCCGATCGACGGCGCACCGACATCGTCGGCGCCGCGGTTGCCCGCTTCCATCACACCCGGACCGCCGCCGGTGACGACGACATATTCCTTGTGATGCAGCTTGGCCGAATGCTCGGAGCAGATCCGCGCGAACTTGCGCGCCTCATCATAGTAGACCGATGCGGCTTCGAGGTTCTTGCGCTGTGTCTCATTTTTCGCCGCCCATGCGTCGCCGCCGGGCTCGGGAATGCGAGCGCCGCCGAACATCACCACGGTCGAGTTGATGCCGCGCTCTTCCAGGATCATCTCGGTCTTCAGCAGTTCGAGTTGCAGCCGGACCGGGCGCAGTTCCTCGCGGCAGAGAAAATCGTCGTCGATGTAGGCGAGGCGATAGGAGGGCGAGGCCGATTGCGGCGTGACCGGAACCGTCATAGCCCGCTGCCGGCTCTGCGAGCTGTCGGCCAGTGGATCCCAGACCCCGTCCTTGCGGCGCAGAGCGCGCTTCTTCATGCGTGCCATCGTGTGTCGTCTTTCCCGTCGCGTTCCGGACAATCGGCATCTCGTCCAGACGCGTCCTATCCTCAATCCTCGGTCATGAAGGTCGCCAGCGCATCACGGCGCTGCGGCGGCCTTTGCGCGTCCCGAAAGGGTACGCGGCGCTGTAGTGCCGGAGTCGCCTCAGTTTGCCAAGCCCCGGCCACCCAAGGGACCTGAAAAGCCCTTCAACTTTTCAGGATCATGTTCTGCAGCGTCGCATCCAAGGACGTGTCAAGATCACAGCAGCAGCTAGATCTGCTGCATAATTTTGTCCTTAAATCGATTCCGATTTTGGGATTTATGCAGTAGAGCTTTCGCAGGATAACCGCCGAACTTTAAGGAATTCCGATGACGAACCACGACCTCGCCTCCCTGTCGCAGACGATCGAAGCCGCCTTTGAAGACCGCGATTCCGTCAACACCGGCACACGCGGTGCGGTGCGCGATGCCGTGGAAGCGGCTCTCAACCTGCTCGACAGCGGCAAGGTCCGCGTCGCACAGCGCGGCAAAGACGGCGTGTGGACGGTCAATCAGTGGCTGAAGAAGGCCGTGCTCTTGTCCTTCCGCCTCAACCCGATGGAAATCGTCAAGGGCGGCCCGGGCCAGTCGGTCTGGTGGGACAAGGTACCGTCGAAGTTCGACGGCTGGAGCGTCAACGAGTTCGAAAAGGCGGGCTTCCGCGCCGTTCCGAACTGCGTCGTGCGCCGCTCGGCCTACATCGCCCCCAATGCGATCCTGATGCCCTCCTTCGTCAACCTCGGCGCCCATGTCGGTGAAGGCACGATGGTCGACACCTGGGCCACCGTCGGCTCCTGCGCCCAGATCGGCAAGCACGTGCATCTTTCGGGCGGCGTCGGCATCGGTGGCGTTCTGGAGCCCATGCAGGCCGGCCCAACGATCATCGAAGACAATTGCTTCATCGGCGCCCGCTCGGAAGTCGTCGAGGGCTGCATCGTGCGTGAGGGCTCGGTCCTCGGCATGGGCGTCTTCATCGGCAAGTCGACCAAAATCGTCGACCGCGCCACCGGCGAAGTCACCTACGGCGAAGTGCCGCCCTACTCCGTCGTCGTCGCCGGCTCGATGCCTTCGGGCTCTACCATGGCCAACGGCCAGCCGGCGCCGAACCTCTATTGCGCCGTCATCGTCAAGCGCGTCGATGAGAAGACCCGCTCCAAGACCGGCATCAACGAATTGCTTCGAGACTGATCCGATGACGCCGGAGGGGCCGCAGCCGAGCATGACCTGGCTGTTCTTCAGCCCCTCCGGTCGCATCGGCCGTCTGCCCTTCTTCCTCTCCTGGCTGTTCTGGTGCCTGATCGGCGGCTTCATGGTCGCCAGAATGGTCGCCAACGAGGAGAACGAGACAGCGCTGGTGCTCTGGACTCTGGCCTTCGTCGTTTCGAGCCTCATTTCGCTTCCCTCGATCGCCATGCTGGCAATCAAGCGCCTGCACGATATCGGCTACCCGGGTCCGCTGTCGCTCTGCCTGTTCATTCCGGTCTTAAGCCCGATCGTCTTCATCGCCCTTTGTCTCTGGCCCGGTACGCCCGGACCCAACGAATTCGGCGCCCATGGCGACGAACCGGGCCCCTAGATCGGCCAGACAGGACACGGGCGGATGACCGCGCACACTTTTCCTCATCCTGCTCCAGGCGCTCGGGCCTGTACATTGACCGCCCAAACGCGTATGAAGCGCGCCATGAACAGGCCCGCGACGTGTTGGCCGCGGCAATTGGCTCCAGTGACGATCGTCCTGGGCACGACGACCGAAATCCGAAAGACAAGATATGACTGAGTTCGAAGGGATCGCACCGGCGATCGCCGAGGCGTTGGCAAAACGCGGTTACAACGAATTGACGCCGGTTCAAAAGGCGATGCGCGACCCGGAACTTGCCGGCAAGGACGCGCTGGTCTCGGCACAGACCGGTTCCGGCAAGACCGTCGCCTTCGGCCTGGCGCTGGCGCCGACCTTGCTCGGCGACGAGCGTCGCTTCAGCGCTGCCGGCGCGCCGCTGGCGCTCGCCATCGCCCCGACACGCGAACTGGCGCTGCAGGTCAAGCGCGAACTCGAATGGCTCTATGGTGAGACCGGCGCGACGATCGCTTCCTGTGTCGGCGGCATGGACATGCGCACCGAGAAACGGGCGCTGGAGCGCGGCGCCCATATCGTGGTCGGCACGCCCGGCCGCCTTTGCGACCATATCCGCCGCAATTCGCTCGACATTTCTTCGCTCCGCGCCATCGTGCTCGACGAGGCCGACGAGATGCTTGATCTTGGCTTCCGCGAGGACCTCGAGTTCATTCTTGAAGAATCCCCCGACGACCGCCGCACGCTGATGTTTTCGGCCACCGTGCCGAAATCGATCGCGACGCTCGCCAAGAACTACCAGCGCGACGCCGTGCGCATCAGCACCGCGTCCGAACAGAAGCAGCATGTCGACATCGAATACCGCGCGCTGACCGTGGCGCCAAACGACCGCGAGAACGCGATCATCAACGTGCTGCGCTATTATGAAGCGAAGAACGCGATCGTCTTCTGTTCGACGCGTGCGGCCGTCAATCACCTGACCGCCCGCTTCAACAACCGCGGCTTCTCGGTGGTGGCGCTGTCGGGCGAACTCAGCCAGAACGAACGCACCCATGCCCTGCAGGCCATGCGCGACGGCCGCGCCCGGGTCTGCATCGCGACGGACGTCGCGGCCCGCGGCATCGATCTGCCGGGCCTGGAACTGGTCATTCACGCGGATCTCCCAACCAACTCCGAGACGCTGCTTCACCGCAGCGGCCGCACCGGACGCGCCGGCCAGAAGGGCGTCAGCGCGCTGATCGTGCCGGTCAACCAGCGCCGCAAGGCCGAACGCCTGCTCGACGGCGGGCGGATCACCGCCAACTGGGCGCGGCCGCCGTCGGCCGACGACGTAAGCCAGCGTGACGATGAGCGCCTGCTTGCCGACACCAGCTTCGCCGAACCGATCCGCGAAGACGAACAGGCGATCGTGGCGGCGCTCATCGAGCGCCACGGCGCCGAGCAGATGGCCGCTGCCTTCGTGCGCCAGTTCCGCTCGGGACGGTCGGCGCCGGAAGACCTGATCGAGGTTGCCGTCGGCGACAGCCGCGGCAAGCCGCGCCGCGACGAGCGTAGCGCGCCGCGCGAAGACTTCGGCGTCGAGCGCGCCGATTTCAGCGACGGCAGCTGGTTCTCGCTTTCGGTCGGCCGTAAGCAGAGCGCCGAACCGCGCTGGCTGATCCCGATGCTTTGCCGCCACGGCAAGCTGACGAAGCGCGACATCGGCGCCATCCGCATGCAGCAGGAAGAAACCTTCATCGAGATGACCGCCGAGGGTGCCGAACGCTTCCTCTCGGCGATCGGCAAGGACAAGATGCTGGAGAAGGGCATCCGGGTGAAGCCGCTCGCTGGCGCGCCTGACCTTTCGCAGCAGCGTCAGGAAAAGCCTGTTTATTCCAAGGACAAACCAAACTTCTCCAAGGACAAGCCTGGCTTTGCCAAGAAGCGCTCCTATTCCGACGATGCCGTGCGGAGCGATGATCGCGGCGACTTCAAGCCGAAGCGCAAGTTCGACAAGAAGCCCGCCTATTCCGAAGGGCCGGCCTACACTGAAGACCGGCCGCCGGCCAAGGGTGCCGACAAGCCCTGGAACAAGAAGAAGGGCAAGCCGGACGCCGGCAAGGACGGCGGCTTCAAGCCCAAGACCAAACCCAAGGGCAACGCCAAGAACCGCCAGGGCTAAGCCGACACAGGCAGAGTCATAGTCAGTCAAAAAGCGCCGCGATCCGATCGCGGCGCTTTTTTCTTGGGCGAGACTGGAAGCGATATCGTTTCAAGCTTCCAGGAAGCGAAGGCCGGCGACGGCGACGATGATCATCGCAATGCAGGTGACACGCATCCAGGAGACCGGGTCGCCGAAGAGCACGATGCCGAGCACGGTAATGCCGACCGAGCCGATGCCGGTCCAGGCGGCGTAAGCGGTGCCCGCCGGCAGATCGCGCATCGCGATCGTCAGGAGATAGACGCTGCCGAGTGCTGCGGCGATGCCGATGACGCTCGGCACCAGTTTCGTCCAGCCCTCAGCATATTTCAGCGCCAGCCCCATGACGATCTCGACGAGGCTCGCCGCTATCAGAATGATCCATGCCATGTTCGTCTCCCCAGGAATTCTCACATGCCGATCAATCTGGTAGGATAGGCACCAGATAACAATTACGCACCTTTTGGTAACTATGAAAAATCCGGAAAGCTCGCCCGCGGCCTCCATCCCCGACGTGTTCGATCCCACCTGTTCGTCACGCCACGCGCTGGAACTGATCGCCGGCAAATGGCCGATGCTGATCATCTCGGCGCTCGAAAACGGGCCGATGCGCAACGCCGCACTGATGCGCCGGCTCGGCGATATTTCGCAGAAGATGCTGACGCAGACGCTGAAGGAACTGGAGCGCAACGGTCTCGTCATTCGTGAGGACATGAGGACCGTGCCGCCGCATGTGGAATACAGCCTGAGCCCGGTCGGCCGTTCGCTCAGCGAAACCCTGCTGGTGCTCGATCGCTGGGCGGAAACGCATTTCGGCGCGCTCGACGCCGCGCGGGAACGTTACGACACCGAGCGCAGGAAATAGGGCTCACGCGGCGTCGAGCTGCGATTGGGCCACCACCTTTACCACCCAGTCCGCAAAGACGCGCAGCCGGCTGCTCAGGTGCCGGTTCGGCGGATAGACGAGATAGATCGGCTCCGGATCGATCTGCCAATCCGACAGCACCGGGATCATCGTGCCGTTGCGCAGGTCGTCACGCACCATGAAGGTCGGTACCTGGATGACACCCAATCCGGCGCGCGCGGCGGCGAGATAGGTCGTCGATTCATTGGCCGCGACGCTGTAGCGGGCATTGACCTCAATCTCCTCGTTACCGCGACGGAACTGGAAGGACATCTGCTGGCCATTCTTCGGCAGGAAATAGCCGACGACGGCGCAGGTCTTCCCGAGATCGGAGGGGTGCTGTGGCGCGGGCTGGCGCTTGAGAAACTCCGACGAGGCGCAGGAGACGAAACTCATCTCGGTAATGCGGCGGGCAATCAGCGACTGGTCGGCGAGCGCGCCGGCGCGGATGGCGCAGTCGACATTTTCCGCAAGGTAGTCGACGGTGCGATCGGACACACCGAGGTCGATCTGGATATCGGGGTACTTTTCGTGAAACTCGGGAAGCGCCGGGATGATGATGAGGTTGGCGAAGGCGCTCACCGTTTCGACGCGCAATCGCCCCTTCGGCAGGCTCTGGGCCGTGGAGAGGCTGCCGTCCAGTTCGTCGAGGTCCGAAAGCAGGCGCGCGGCCCGTTCATAATAGAGCGCGCCATCGGGTGTCACCAGCACGCGGCGCGTGGTCCGGTTGAGGAGCTTCGTGCGCAAATGCGCTTCCAAGCCCTGGATAAGGTTGGTCAGCGTCGCCTTGGGCATGTTCAGCGAGGCGGAGGCACGGGTGAAATTTCCGGTTTCGACGACGCGGAGGAACGCGCGCATGGCCGTGAGCTGGTCCATTTTCAAGAGCCATAATTGTTCGAGAATACGAATAGTGTAGTCAGATTGAAAAGACTATTCCAGACAGAAGACAATGTTATTCTCCTATCGTGGCGTGTTGTCGCCACATGTGGGTTGAGCTCGGGCCTAAGGCAAGAGAGATGGGCGAACTGTTCAAGGTGGAGACGATGCAGACGGGCCAAGGCTCGTGCACGGCACGCGTCTACCGTGGCGAGACGCTGCTCAATCCGCCGCCGGTCGTGCTGCACCTGCATGGCGGCTCCTTCATCGGCGGAACGATCGCCGCCGGTGAGCGCGTCGCCGAGGCGCTGGCGGCGGCCGGAGCGGTGGTCATCTCTCCGGAGTATTCGGCAGCATGCCTCAATCCGTTTCCCGCAGCACTCGACGTTGCCTACGCCATGCTGTCGTCGATGCGCTCGCGCTGCCCGCAGTTCGCGCATAAGAAATCGTCGCTGTTCGTCGCCGGCGAAGAGGCGGGCGGCAATATTGCCGCCGGTGCGGCGCTGATGGCGCGGGATCAGTATCTGACCGACCTCAAGGGCCAGATCCTTTTGTCGCCGATGCTGGATCCGTGCCTGGCGACGGCGTCGTTCCGGCAATACTGTCCCCAGTCCTCGGTGCAATCGATCGCCGATGGCTGGCATCGCTATCTCGGCGAGGGCGGAGGCTTCACCCATCCTTATGCCGCACCCGCCCATTGCACGCGGCTTGCCGGCCTTGTGCCTTCGCTGATCCTGACCAGCGAAGAATGTCCGATGCGTGACGAGACCGAAGCCTATGCCGAGCGGCTGCGTCAGGCGGGCGTGACGGTCGAATCGCACGTCCTGCCCGGACGCGCCGGATGGTTGCCGCAAAATATTGTCGCCAAGGAAAGCTGGGCGACACAGCAGGAAGAGATTACCGGCATCTTCACCCGCTTCTTCCAGAAGGCGGGGGCGAAGCCGGCGGAAATGACGGTGCGTTAGACGAGGCTACGGTTCCCGAAAACCGTCCCTTGCTCTGACATCGAAAGCAAAGCGCCGGCTCCCAACCGGCAAGGAGAGAGAAATGACATCGACAGTGACCCGCCGGGCCCTTTGGGGCGCCGGCCTGAGTATTCTTTTGTCTGTCGCCGGCGGCACCGCCGTCATGTTCGGCTTGCCGCAGCATTTCGAAGCGGATGCCGCAACCGACGCGGCGGCGGCCGCACCGCCGGCCGTTCCGGTCTCGGTGGCGCGGGCGCAATCCAAGCGCATCACCACCTGGGAAGAATTTTCCGGGCGGCTCGAAGCGATCGAGCGCGTCGAAGTTCGCCCACGGGTCGGCGGCGCCATTCTGAAAGCGCATTTCCGCGAAGGCGCGCTGGTCAAGCAGGGGGATCTTCTGGTGACGATCGATCCGGAACCCTATGCCGCCGCCGTCGAGCGGGCGAAGGCCCAGGTCGAAGCCGCCGAGGCGCGCGTGGCGCTTGCCAAGATCGAGCTTGAGCGCGGCCGCAAGCTGGTGACCACCAGCGCCGTGCCGCAGAGCAGCGTCGACCAGCGCGCCAGCGCCTACGACGAGGCCCAGGCGGAAGTGCGCTCGGCCAAGGCGGCGCTGCGCACGGCCGAACTCGACCTGCAATACACCGAGGTGCGCGCGCCGATCTCCGGCCGCGTCGGCCGGCTCGATATCACCGCCGGCAACCTGGTCGCGGCCGGCTCCGCCTCGCCGGTGCTGACCACGCTCGTTTCGGTCGATCCGATCTATGCGAGTTTCAATGCCAGCGAAGAGGTGGTTACCACCGCGCTTGCGCGGCTCGCGGCCTCGGCCGGCGGCAGCGCCATCGAGCGTATTCCGGTCCAGGTCGGCACAGCCGCCGACGAGGGCACGCCGATATCGGGCCATATCCAGCTCATCAACAACGAGGTGGATGCGGCAACCGGCACGATCCGGGTGCGCGCCGCACTGGAAAACGCCGACGGCACGCTGATCCCGGGACAGTTCGTCCGCATCCGCATCGGCGAGCCGGATCCTGAGGAAAAGCTTGTTATCAGCGACCGCGCGATCGGCTCCGACCAGGACAAGAAGTTCGTCTTCGTGGTCGGCACCGACAACAAGGTCGAGTATCGCCAGGTGAAGCTGGGGCCGAATTCCGACGGTCTGCGCATTGTCGAAAGTGGCCTGACGTCCGGCGAAAACATCGTCGTCAACGGCCTGCAACGGGTTCGCCCCGGCGTCGTCGTGGCGCCGCAGCAGGTCGAGGAAACGACCGCCTCGATCGCCAAGTAATGATCCGGGCTGCGCTTCACCGGGCGTGACGAGCAGCCAGCCAAGGCATCACTCAGCAGGCATAACGCCGCGCGGCGACGCTTTTCGCCGCGCACGCCCGAGGTCTGCCTAAAACGTCCCAAGGGGGATACCATGAATTTCTCACGCTTCTTCGTCGACCGCCCGGTCTTCGCGGGCGTTCTTTCGGTCCTGATCTTCGTGGGCGGCCTGATCGGCATGACCGGTCTGCCGATCTCCGAATATCCGGAAGTCGTCCCGCCGCAGATCGTCGTGCGCGCACAGTATCCAGGCGCCAACCCGGCGGTCATCGCCGAAACGGTGGCGACGCCGCTTGAAGAACAGATCAACGGCGTCGAAGACATGCTCTACATGCAGAGCCAGGCGACCGCTGACGGCCTGATGACGTTGACCGTCACCTTCGCGCTCGGAACCGATCCGGACCAGGCCCAGCAGCTCGTGCAGAACCGCGTCTCGCAGGCCGAGCCGCGTCTGCCCGAGGAGGTGCGGCGCCTCGGCGTCACCACGGTCAAGAGCTCGCCCGACCTGACGATGGTCGTGCACCTGCTTTCGCCAAACGGCCAGTACGACATCAACTATCTGCGCAACTACGGTGTGCTCAACGTCAAGGATCGGCTGGCGCGCATCGAAGGTGTCGGCCAGGTGCAGATCTTCGGCGGCGGCGACTATTCGATGCGCATCTGGATCGACCCGCAGAAGGCAGCCGAGCGCGGACTTGCGGCAAGCGATATCGCGAACGCGGTGCGCGGTCAGAACGTCCAGGCGGCAGCCGGCGTCATCGGCGCCTCGCCCTCCGTCCCGGGTCTCGACCTGCAGCTTTCCGTCAACGCGCAAGGGCGCCTGCAGACGCCTGAGGATTTCGAGAACATTGTCGTCAAATCCGGCGCCGAAGGCGAAGTGACCCGGCTCGGTGACGTCGCCCGTGTCGAAATGGGTGCGTCCGACTATTCGCTGCGTTCGCTGCTCGACAACAAGCCCGCCGTCGGCATGGCCGTCTTCCAGGCCCCCGGCTCGAACGCGATCCAGATTTCCGATGATGTGCGCAAGGCCATGGCCGAGCTGAAGCTCACCATGCCTGAAGGCGTCGACTACGGCATCGTCTACGACACGACCCAGTTCGTGCGCGCCTCGATCGAATCGGTCGTCGACACGCTGCTCGAAGCCATCGCCCTCGTCGTGCTCGTGGTCATCATCTTCCTGCAGACCTGGCGCGCCTCGATCATCCCGCTCGTCGCCGTGCCGGTCTCGATCGTCGGCACCTTCGCGGTGATGTATGTCTTCGGCTTCTCGATCAACGCGCTCAGCCTCTTCGGCCTCGTGCTGGCGATCGGTATCGTCGTCGACGACGCGATCGTCGTGGTGGAAAACGTCGAACGCAACATCGAGCAGGGTCTGTCGCCAGTTCAGGCGACCTACCGCGCCATGCAGGAAGTCTCGGGTCCGATCATCGCGATCGCGCTGGTGCTCGTCGCCGTGTTCGTGCCGCTTGCCTTCATCACCGGGCTCACCGGCCAGTTCTATCGCCAGTTCGCGCTGACGATCGCGATCTCGACGGTGATCTCGGCGCTCAACTCGCTGACGCTCTCGCCGGCGCTGGCTGCCCTTCTCTTGAAGGACCACCACGCGCCGAAGGACTGGCTGACGCGGGTGATGGACAGGCTCTTCGGCTGGTTCTTCCGCGGCTTCAACCGGTTCTTCGGAGCAAGCTCGGAAGCCTATGGCCGCGGCGTCGGCAGGATCCTGACACGCAAATCGCTGATCATGGTGGTCTACGTCGTGTTGCTCGGCGTCACCTTCACGCTGTTTCGCGCCGTCCCCGGCGGCTTCGTGCCGGCCCAGGACAAGCAGTACCTGATCGGCTTTGCCCAGCTTCCGGATGCAGCCACGCTCGACCGGTCGGAAGACGTGATCAAGCGCATGAGCGAGATCGCGCTCAAGCATCCGGGCGTGGAAAACGCCATCGCCTTCCCGGGCCTGTCGATCAACGGCTTCACCAACTCGTCGAATTCCGGCATCGTCTTCGTCGCCTTGAAGCCCTTCGAGGAACGCAAGACGCCCGAACTGTCAGGCGGTGCGATCGCCATGCAGCTGAACCAGGAATTCGGCGCGATCCAGGATGCCTTCATCGCCATGTTCCCGCCGCCGCCCGTCCAGGGCCTCGGCACCACGGGCGGCTTCAAGCTGCAGCTCGAGGACAAGAACGGCCTCGGCTACCAGGCACTCGACGAGGCGACCAAGGCATTCCTCGCCAAGGCCTACCAGACACCTGAACTGGCCGGGCTCTATTCGAGCTACCAGATCAACGTGCCGCAGCTCTATGCCGACCTTGATCGCGTCAAGGCCCGCCAGCTCGGCGTGGCGGTCACCGACGTCTTCGAGACCTTGCAAATCTACCTGGGCTCGCTCTACGTCAACGACTTCAACGCCTTCGGCCGCACCTACAGCGTGCGCATGCAGGCCGATGCCAACTACCGCAGCCATGCCGACGACATCGGCAAGCTGAAGGTGCGTTCGCAATCCGGCGAGATGATCCCGCTGTCGGCACTCTTGAAGGTGGAGCAGACGGTCGGCGCCGAACGGGCGATCCGCTACAACGGCTTCCTGTCGGCCGACATCAACGGCGGCCCGGCACCGGGCTTCTCCTCCGGCCAGGCACAGGCTGCCATCGAGCGCATCGCCGCCGAAACCCTGCCGCCGGGCATCGGCTACGAGTGGACGGATCTCACCTACCAGCAGATCCTTGCCGGCAACTCCGGTATCCTGGTCTTCCCGCTGGCGCTGCTGCTCGTCTACCTGGTGCTTGCCGCCCAGTATGAAAGCCTGACGCTGCCGATCGCGATCATCCTGATCGTGCCGATGGGCATCATGGCGGCACTTGTCGGGGTCTGGCTGACAGGAGGCGACAACAACGTCTTCACCCAGATCGGTCTGATCGTGCTGGTCGGCCTATCGGCCAAGAACGCCATCCTGATCGTCGAGTTCGCCCGCGAGCTCGAACTGTCGGGCAGCACGCCGGTCAAGGCGGCGATCGAGGCGAGCCGGCTGCGTCTGCGCCCGATCCTGATGACCTCGATGGCCTTCATCATGGGCGTTGTGCCGCTGGTCGTGTCCACCGGCGCCGGTGCGGAAATGCGCTCGGCCATGGGTATCGCGGTCTTCGCCGGCATGATCGGTGTCACGGCCTTCGGCATCTTCATGACGCCAGTCTTCTACGTGCTGATCCGCAAGCTCACAGGCGAGCGGCCGCTGAAGCACGCGGGGGCTCATATCGAGGCGCCGCATCTCGCCGCTGGAGAATAAGGCCTCTTCACCCCTTGCACCCTTCATGCGGGCCGGATCCATCCCGGCCCGCTGACGCTGCGGCGTCGCGCCTCCGCCCAGGCGCGGCGCCGCAATGCATCCTGCGAGACAGTTCCCTATCCCGCGTGCCCTATCCCGCGTGACAGTTCTCTGGCGATCGGATAAACCAGCAGCCTCCTTTCCTTTGGCCCGATGGCCCATGCAGACGGCATAGCGTTAGATGACCCCCACCGACCCGATCGCCAATCTCGCCACCCTCATTCGCTGCCCCTCGGTCACCCCGGCCGAAGGCGGAGCGCTTTCTGCGCTCGAGGCCATGCTGAAGCCGCTTGGTTTCGCGGTCGACCGCGTGGTGGCGAAGGACGTTGGCACGCCTGACATCGAAAACCTCTATGCGCGGCTCGGCACCGAGGGCCCGCATCTGATGTTCGCCGGCCATACGGATGTCGTGCCTGTCGGCGACGAAGCTGCCTGGAGCCATGGACCGTTCTCGGCCGACATCGCCAATGGCGAAATGTATGGCCGAGGCGCCGTCGACATGAAGGGCGGCATCGCCTGCTTCGTCGCGGCAATCGCCCGCCACATCGAAAAGCATGGGCCCCCGAAGGGCTCGGTTTCCTTCCTGATTACCGGCGACGAAGAGGGCCCGGCGATCAATGGCACCACCAAGCTCTTGCAATGGGCGGCCGACAAAGGTGAACGCTGGGATGCGTGCCTCGTCGGCGAGCCGACCAATCCCGACCAGCTCGGCGACATGATCAAGATCGGCCGGCGCGGCTCACTTTCCGGCCGCATCACCGTCAACGGCGTGCAGGGCCATGCCGCCTATCCGCACCTTGCGGACAATCCGGTGCGCGGCATCCTGCAGCTGACACAGGCATTGATGGACCCGCCCTTCGACAACGGCACGGAGAGCTTCCAGGCATCGAACCTGGAAGTGACGACGATCGACGTCGGCAACAGCGCCGTCAACGTCATCCCGGCCAAGGCGACGGCCGCCTTCAACATTCGCTTCAACGACACATGGACGGCGGAGAGCCTGATGGCCGAGATCACCGCCCGGCTCGATCGCGCCGCGGCCGCTGGCAGTCTCAGGCAGGACCGCGCCCCCGTCCGCTACGAGATCACCTGGGCCGAGCGCCCAAGCCACGTCTTCCTGACACGCAACAACGCGCTGATCGATTCGCTTTCGGGTGCCGTCGAGGCGGTCACCGGCCGGCAACCGAAACTCTCGACCACGGGCGGCACCTCGGACGCGCGCTTTATCAAGGATTATTGCCCGGTGGTCGAATTCGGCCTGGTCGGCCAGACTATGCACATGGTCGACGAACGCGTTGCCGTTTCCGATCTCGAGACTTTGACCGACATCTACGAAACCTTCATCTCCAGCTGGTTCGGTCATGCCGCTGCTTGATGAGGTGCTTGCCTATATCAAGGGCCTCTGGCTCTTGGCCCAGGGCAATGAAGAGGGTTTTCGCTGGCTCGATTTCAGCGAGAGCGGTCTCTGGCGCTCGTTCACGTCCATGCTCTGGTGCCTGCCGGCGATTGCCGTCACCTGGGCGTCCTGGCGGTTTTATTACCTCTCGGCGATGCCCGCCGGGACGACCATCGGCATCGGTTTCATCCTCAAGCTCTTGGTCGTCGATCTCGTCAGCTGGCTGCTGCCGCTGGTGCTGATCGCCGTTCTCTCTCGCCCGCTTGGTTTTCCCGCAGCCGTGGTGCCGATTGTTGTGACCACCAACTGGCTCTCCGTGCCGCTCTCCTATGCGATGGCGATACCGGCGGCGATCCGGCTTGTTGTTCCCGGAAGCCAGGGTTTGACCAGCCTGATCTGGTTAACGTTGCTCGTCGTCAGCGTCGCCGTCCTCTTTCGGCTGTTGCGCATGGTGACCGGCAACCAGACGCTGCTTGCCTCGGCCCTGACGGCGCTTTTCCTGCTGCCGTCGATGATGATCGGCGATCTCCTGCAGCGCTTCTTCGGCCTGATCCCGACTTAACCCTCGGGACGCGGCCGTCAATAATCCACTTGAAGGAAATAAAGCCCCTCGGGTGGGGCCACGGGCCCGCAGGCCTTGCGGTCGCGCGCTTCGAGCGCGGTCTGCAAATCATCCGGAGCCCACTTGCCCTCGCCGACAAGTTTCAGTGAACCGGCGAAGGAGCGGATCTGATTGTGCAGGAAGCTTTGCGCCGTCGCGCGGATTTCGATGACGCCGCCGATGAGCGCGACGTCCAGCCGATCAAGCGTGCGCACCGGGCTCGTCGCCTGGCAATGGGCGGAACGGAAGGTGGTGAAGTCGTGGTGGCCGACAAGGCGCTGCGCGCCTTCATGCATCGCCGCGTGGTCGAGCGGCTTCGGCACCCACCAGGCGCGCCTGGCTTCCAGCGCCAGTGGTGCTGGCCGTGAAATGATGCGGTAGAGATAGTGCCGGCGCAGCGCCGAGAAGCGCGCGTCGAACGCCGACGACACTTCCTCCGCCTCTATGATCGATACCCGTTCACCGGCCATCGCCAGATGGGCGTTCAGCGCATTGCGTAGCGTATAGGGCTTCCAGGACCGCGTGAGATCGGCATGCATCACCTGGCCGCTGGCGTGCACGCCGGAATCGGTGCGCCCGGCGCCGCGGATCGACACGGTCTCTCCGGTCAGGGACAGGATCGCCTTTTCGATCGCGCCCTGCACGGACTGGCCGTTGTCCTGCCGCTGCCAGCCGACATAGTCCGAGCCGTCGTACTCGACGGTCATCTTGAACCGCGGCATCAGTCGACCCTCGTGCCGGACGCAACCGGCGTCCCGCGCAGGAAATCGGCAGCGTCGAGCGCCTTGCCGCCGGCACGCTGCAGACGCGTGAGGCGCACGGCGCCCTCGCCGCAGGCGATCGTCAGATTGTCGTCGAGCACGGTACCGGGCGCGCCAGCACCGGCGCCCGGCTCGGAGCTCAGCACCTTGATGCGCTCCGGCTTGCCGGCGATCTCGAGTTCGAACCAGGCGCCCGGGAAGGGCGACAGGCCTCGGATGTGGTCATGAACCTCGCGGCCGGGACGGGCGAAGTCGATGCGGGTTTCCGTCTTGCTGATCTTTGCGGCGTGGACGACGCCCTCTTCCGGTTGCGCCGTCAGCGGCAGGTCATCGGCCTCGAGCTTGGCCATCGCCTCTCTCATCAGCGTCGCGCCGACCTGCATCAGCCGGTCGTGCAACTCGCCGCCGGTCATGGTCTCGCCGATCTGGACAGTCCTGGTCAGCGCGACCGGGCCGGTGTCCAGCCCCTTGTCCATCTTCATCACCATCATGCCGGTTTCATGGTCGCCGGCCATGATCGCGCGCTGGATGGGCGCGGCGCCGCGCCAGCGCGGCAGCAGCGAGGCGTGACCGTTGTAGCAACCGAGCTTCGTTCCTGTGAGGATCGCCTCCGGCAGCAGCAGGCCATAGGCGACGACGACGGCGACATCGGCGTCGAAATCGCGGAAGGCCTGGCGGTCGGCGGCATCCTTGAAATTGACCGGCGTCAGCACCGGAATGCCGAGCAGCTCGGCCGCCTGATGCACCGGCGATTTCTGCAGATCGAGCCCGCGTCGGCCGCCCGGCCGCGGCGGCTGGGTGTAGGCAGCGACGATCTGATGGCCGGCTTCGGCAAGTGCTGCGAGTGTCGGAACCGAGAAGTCCGGCGTGCCCATGAAGATGATGCGAAGTGGCAAGGCGGCGAACTCCGTCCGTTCAGACCACTTCATCCTGGAGACGGTGAAATGACCCACTCTTTGAAACAAAACAATTCCAGGCGGAAAACCGCTGTTTCTGAAACTGCTCAGAACAGCTGTCCCGCCCTCCATTCAGGCCCTTCCACAGGGGCAATCGGCCCTGCAGCGTCAGATCGCTTTTGCGCCGCGCGTCTTGGCAGCCTTGGTGAATTTGCGGATCACCATGTCGCGCTTGAGCTTGGAGATATGATCGATGAACAGCACGCCGTTCAGATGGTCGATTTCGTGCTGCAGGCAGGTGGCGAGCAGGCCATCGGCCTCGATCGTCTGCTCCTTGCCGTCACGGTCGAGATGCTTGACTGTGATGACAGCGGGGCGCTCGACCTCGGCGTAATAATCCGGGATCGACAGGCAGCCTTCCTCGTAGACCGAGCGGGCCTCGGACGAGGCGACGATCTCGGGATTGATGAAGACGAGCGGCGCTTTCTCGTCGCCTTCCTTTGATACGTCGAGCACCAGCATGCGCCTGGCGACACCGATCTGGATCGCAGCCAGGCCGATGCCCGGTGCGTCATACATGGTTTCGAGCATGTCGTCGGCCAGACGGCGGACCTCCGCGTCGATGGTTTCGATCGGCGTGGAAACCTGGCGAAGCACAGGATCGGGAAGGATGATAAGCGGCTTGATCGTCATGCTGCTCCCATAGCCGATCTTTCCACCGGCGTGCAAGAAAATTGCCTTGCCACCCGCGGCACCCGCTCGCGCTTCGCTTTGCGTTAACCGCCACGCGCATATGTTCCCGTTTTGATCTACACTTCACCAGAGAATCTGTTAGGTTTGGCGCATGGAACCCGCACCCTTACCCTTTGCCCAGCCGCTGTTTTTTATCGGCACCTTGCCGATCACGCTGGGCCATCTCGCGATTGCCGTCGGCCTTGTGGTGGCCGTTGCGGGTCTGATGGCGCTTTCGCGGCGCCGGGATACCCGCGACGATGAGCGGCAGGAACAGATGGCGATGCTGCTTGCGGCGCAGACCGAGATGCAGGGGCGGGTCGCAGCCATGGCCGAAGTGTTCGGCGCGCGCCAGGCCGAACTCAACCAGACGCTCAGCCAGCGTATCGACGGCATGACCCACCGGATCGGCGCCTCGATCACCGAGCAGACCAAGGCGACGCACGAAAACCTCAGACGGTTGCAGGAGCGCCTGGCGGTCATCGACACGGCCCAGAACAACATCCAGTCGCTCGCCAAGGACATGGCAGGGCTTCAGGCCATTCTTTCCAACAAGCAGACGCGCGGCGCCTTCGGCCAGTCGCGCATGGAGGCAATCATTGCCGACGGACTGCCGATCGGTGCCTTCGCCTTCCAGACGACGCTGTCGAACGGTGCGCGTCCCGACTGCACCATCCGCATGCCGAACGGCCAGCCGCCGCTCGTCATCGACGCCAAGTTTCCGCTGGAAGCCTGGAATGCGATGCGCGATGCCCCGAGCCCGGAGCGTCGCCAGCAGATCGCCCAGCTCTTCCGCCGCGACATGGAAACACATGTTCGCGATATCGCCAGCAAATATCTGATATCAGGCGAAACACAGGACACCGCCTTCCTCTTCGTGCCGTCGGAATCGATCTTCGCCGAAATCCACGAGCATTTCGAAGCGATCGTGCAGAAGGCGCATCGCCAGCGGATCGTCATCGTCTCGCCGTCGCTGCTCTTGCTGTCGATCCAGGTCATCCAGGCGATCCTCAAGGATGCCCGCATGCGCGAGCAGGCGCATCTGATCCAGGGCGAAGTTGCCCGGCTGATGGAGGACCTGAGTCGTCTCGACGAGCGCGTGCGCAAACTCCAGGGCCACTTCGCCATGAGCCAGAAGGATGTCGAGGACATCCTGGTCTCCTCCAGCAAGCTCACCCGGCGCGGTGCCAAGATCGAGGCGCTCGAACTTCAGACCGAGACTGGAGCCAGAGAGGCAAGCGATCAGCGAGCCGCCGTCGACAACAGGGTCGGGCAATTGCGCCTGCGGGTGGTTGACGAGGACTGAGGCTCTCGGGCACTCTCCGGCCCACTTTGCAAGCCGACAGGATAGTTTCACATGATCACAGTTTTTGGGTCCATCAACATGGACCTGATCGCCACCACCGCACGCCTGCCGAAGCCCGGCGAGACCGTCGCCGGAACGGGCTTTTCGACCGCCGCGGGCGGCAAGGGCGCGAACCAGGCGCTTGCGGCGCGGCGCGCCGGCGCGACCGTGCAGATGGCTGGGGCCGTTGGTGCCGACAGCTTTGCCGAAGGCGCACTTGAACTGCTGAAGGGTGCCGACGCCGATCTGTCGCTGACCAAGACCGTCGATGAACCGACGGGCACGGCCCACATCCTCGTCGGCGGTGACGGCGAGAATGTCATCGTCGTCGTTGCAAGCGCCAATGCGACGGTCAGCGAGGCGGATGCGGACAGGGCCGTCGCCGGTATGAAACCGGGCGACACGCTGATGCTCCAGCTCGAAATTCCAGCCGCGTCGGTCGAGAAGGCGCTGACGGCAGCGAAACAGAAGGGCGTGCGCTCGGTCATCAACATCGCGCCGCTGACGCCGGAGGCCGCTCGCCTCGGCCGCATGGCCGACATCGTCATTGCCAACGAGACCGAATTCGAGCTGCTTGCCGGCAAGAGCGGTATCGGCAGCGCCGAGCGCGAAGACGCGATGAAGGCGCTTCACGCCGAGACCGGCCAGACCGTCATCGTCACCCTCGGGGCCGAAGGCGTCGTCGCCGTGCACGAAGGCGAAATTCAGCGCGCGAAAGGCCTGAAGATCGAGCCGGTCGATACCGTCGGCGCCGGCGACACGTTCTGCGGCTATCTCGCCGCCAGCCTCGACGCCGGCATCGCCTTCCCGGATGCGCTGCGCCGTGCGGCCGTTGCCGGTTCGCTCGCCTGCCTGAAGAGCGGCGCCCAGCCGTCGATCCCGCTCGCGTCTGAAGTGGCCTCGCGCCTCTAGACCAAGATGACGGTGGGGCCGTACGGCCCCACTCCCAAACACGACCACGGCTTGAATACCGCGCAGGACGCCGCCCCTCCCCTCGAAATCGCCCGTTGCGCAATCCGGACAGCCGATGTCGCGGACATAAAACTTTGCGCGCAATTTTATCAAAGCGACGCGTGAATTAGCGTTCGTGTTGGCCCTATTTTAAGATTCTCTCGTCTATTCAGGACCGTGAGAAGGCCGGTCGACATGACCCGGTTGTCTCCGACATGCCGGTCGGCATCTGACGCTCCATGATGGAGTTCACCCCCATTGCGAAATGCGTCCACCGCAGGTGAAAGCCTGCGGACCTCCCAGCACGTGAGGATTTCATGTTCAAGTTCCAGGCCAAATCGCTGGCGACCAAACTGATCGCGGTGACAGGCGGCACGATCGCACTCGTCCTGCTCGCTTCGAATTTCGTTCTCATCTCCCAGACCCAGGATCGCGTCGAAACGCTGGTCCTCGAACAGGCAAACGGCGAAGCCCGCGCGATCGCCTCCGACATCGCCGGCGACGTCGGTGAGCTCGCGAGCGCCGCCCGCTCGATGGCCGGCGTTATCGGTCGGGCACATGCGGAGAAGTCGATGGAGCGCACCGGGGTGATCAATGTCCTCCGGGCGAACCTGGAACAGAACCCCTTCGCCTTCGGCAGCTGGTTTGCGGAAGAACCCAAGGCCTTCGACGGCCGCCAGGAAGATGTCGTCAACAACAAGGAACTGGGCGGCAACGAGCTGGGCATCTTCACGCCGTATTGGTCGAAGACCCGCAACAACGAAATCCAGTACTCCACCTTCAAGGCCGATTATCCGGCCGAATGGTATGCGCTTGCGGCAAAGAGCGGCAAGGGTGCGATCACCCAGCCCTATACCGCCGAAGGCACCGACGTTCCGACCGCGATGAGCTCGATCGCCTATCCGGTCATGTCCGGCGGCAAGCTGATCGGCGTCTCCGGCGTCGACATTTCGCTCGCCTCGCTGGCCGAGGGCCTTGCCAAGCTGAAGCCGTTCGAAACCGGTCGCGTCTACTTGCTGTCGCAGAGCGGCAAGTGGCTGGTCGCGCCGATCCCGGAACTGCTGCTCAAGGACTATGACGGCGAAGGCAACGACATCGTCAAGAATGCGCTTGCGTCCGCCAAGCCTGGCGTCATTTCCAACCTTTCCTACGACGGCAACGAACCCTTCGACCGCCTCGTCTATCCCTTCGCGCTCTCGGGCGTGAACACCAGCTGGGTCGTGCTCGTCGACGTGCCGCGCACCGCGATCAACGCCCCGGTCAAGGATCAGACCTACATGATGATCGTCGGCGGCCTCGTCGTACTCGGCGCCGTGCTGCTCGGTCTCTATCTCGCCGTCCGCGGCTTCGTGCAGAAACCGCTCGCAGCGCTCGTCAAGGATGTGAACAGCCTCAGCCACGGCGACTATAGCAAGGCCATCGCCGGTCAGGATCGCTCCGACGAAACCGGCGAAGTCGCCAAGGCGCTCGAAGGCTTCCGCCACCAGCTCGCCGATACCAAGCGCCTCGAAGGCGAAGCGCGCCACGAGCGCGAACAGGCAGAGCGCGAGCGCGGCCGTTCCGAAACCGAGCGTGCCGAAAGCAGCGCGCTCCAGCGCGACATCGTCGCCCGGCTTGGCAAGGGCCTGTCGCACCTCTCCTCGGGTGATCTCGCCTTCCGCATCACCGACGAGTTCCCGGGCGAATACGCCCAGCTCAAGCGCGACTTCAACGCGACGATGGAAAGCCTCGAAGAAACGATCCGCACCGTCAACCATTCGGTCGTCAACATCGGCAACGGCACCAGCGAGATCAGCAGCGCCGCCAACGACCTGTCGCACCGAACCGAACAGCAGGCGGCAAGCCTGGAAGAAACCGCGGCGGCCCTCGACGAGCTGACCTCGCAGGTCAACGCCAGCGCCGAAAACGCCAAGGTCGCCGCGAAATCGGTGGAAGTGGCCAGCAGCGATGCCGGACAGTCGGGCGAAGTGGTTCAGAAGGCCATTGCCGCAATGAAGGGCATCGAGCAGTCGTCGCATGAGGTGAGCCGCATCATCGGCGTCATCGACGAAATCGCCTTCCAGACCAATCTTCTGGCACTCAACGCCGGCGTCGAGGCTGCCCGAGCAGGCGAAGCCGGCAAGGGTTTTGCCGTCGTCGCCCAGGAAGTGCGCGAGCTCGCCCAGCGCTCGGCAAACGCAGCCAAGGAGATCAAGACGCTGATCAACACCTCGGCCGGCCAGGTGCGCGAAGGCGTCGACCTCGTCGGCCGCGCCGGTGGCGCGCTCGAAAAGATCGCCGACCAGGTGGTGCAGATCAACGGTCTCATCCGCCAGATCTCGAGCTCCGCATCCGAACAGGCTGTCGGCCTCAAGGAGATCAACTCGGCCGTCAACCAGATGGACCAGGTGACCCAGCAGAATGCCGCGATGGTGGAAGAAACCACCGCCGCCGGCATGGCCTTGAACGAGGAAGCACGCTCACTCAGCACGCTGGTCGCCCGCTTCCGCGTCGCCCAGCCCACGACGGCATCGACCCAGCCTTCCTCGGCTGCGATGCTGCGCGGCACGGCCGAGCGCATGCGGGCGGCAGCTCCGACCCCGGCACCCGCCCGCGAGACGCGGCCGACGCCGGCGGCAAGCCCGGCGCGCGGCGGCTACTCGGCTTCGACGCAGCGTGTGCTCTCCCAGACCTCCGGCGCCAACGCGCTCGCCCAGGACAACTGGGAAGAGTTCTGATCGATCCTTCAAATGCAAAACGGCGCCCCTCCGGGCGCCGTTTCGTTTGAGCGGGTGTTGGCTCAGATGCGCGCCAAACGCTCCGTCAGCAGGTCGAAGAAGCCTTGATCGTCGACGAAGCGCATGACCTTGGCGTTGTGCGGCCGGCCAGTGACCTGCCACCAGTCGACAACAGTCATGCCCGCCGTCAGCGGCGACTTGGTCTCGATTTCGACGTTGCAGTCGCGACCGGTGAAAAGCTCCGGGCGCAGGAGATAGGCAATGACGGTCGGGTCATGCAACGGACCGCCGTCGGTGCCGTACTTTTCGATGTCGAAACGTTCGAAGAATTCCAGCATCTCGGCCATGGCGATCGCCGGACGGCTGCCGATCTCGCGGATCTTCTGCACGCGCGCCTTGTGCGTGAGCACGCGATGGGTGACGTCGAGCGGCATCATCACGATCGGAATGCCCGAGCGGAAAACGATGTCGGCGGCTTCCGGATCGACATAGACGTTGAACTCTGCAGCCGGCGTGATGTTGCCGCCCTCGAAGAAGCCGCCGCCCATCATCACCAGCTCCCTGACCCTGGGGGCGATGTCAGGCGCCTTCTGAAGCGCGAGTGCGACGTTGGTGAGCGGTCCCAGCGTGCAGAGCGTTACCGTGCCCGGCGCCTCGTTGCGCAGCGTTTCGACGATGAAGTCGACTGCGTGCTGCTCCTCGAGCTTCATCGTCGGTTCTGCAAGCGTCGGACCGTCAAGGCCGGTCTTGCCGTGCACGTGCTCAGCGGTCACCAGCGGCCGGGCGATCGGCTTGTCGGCGCCCGCGAACACCCGGACTTTCGGCCGATCACAGAGCTCGCAAAGGATGCGGGCATTGCGGGCCGTCAGCGCCAGCGGCACGTTGCCGGCGACGGCGGTGATGCCGAGGAGGTCGATCTCTTCGGGGCTGCCGAAGGCGAGCATGATGGCGGCGGCATCGTCCTGCCCGGGATCGGTGTCTATGATTATCTTTCTCGGCGCGGGCACTCTCTCGTCCTCCCTGGATCACGTTGGCTCGGGTCGATCCGACCCAGACCAGGCGCGGTCGATACCTATGCAGCGGTGCGGGTGCGGGGGCCAACATCCTGGCGCTGTTTCGTCCCGTTCCCGGATTCTGCGAAAGCGGACTATGATTTGCGTGCACGTCGGAGGCAAGCGGCTTGCACTCATTGCGCACAGCTACCATATTGCCAGAAGGATGCTGCAAGGCAGGTCCGAACAACAGTCGCTTGATCTCGCAAGGACTTGAGGAATGAGCCGAATTACGCCCTTTACGAGCCCGCTGCTGCTGGGTTTCGACACAATGGAAAAGACCCTTGAGCGCATCGCCAAGGGCAATGACGGATACCCGCCCTACAACATCGAGCGTGTTCGCGGCGATGCATCGACGGACGCACCGGAACGGCTGCGCATCACGCTTGCTGTCGCCGGCTTCTCCGAAGAGGACCTCGAAGTCACCACCGAAGAGAACCAGTTGGTCATCCGAGGCCGGCAGGTCGATAACGGCGACCGCGAGTATCTTCATCGTGGCATCGCGGCGCGCCAGTTCCAGCGCACCTTTGTTCTCGCCGATGGCATGAAGGTTCTCGGAGCAGAGCTTCGCAACGGCCTGCTTGCCGTTGACCTCGTTCGGCCCGAGCCGGTGCGTATGGTAAAGAAAATTAACATTTCAGTCCCAGAGTAGGATAACCGGCGGGATTTTCCCCTCACCGGCGACCACGGAGTATCACCATGGGATTGAAATCCATCAGCTCGTCACTGTCGAAAAACGACCTCGCGCATCTGGGCGAAGGCGAAATCGGCTACATCCGGAAAATGCGTTCGGAAGAAGTCTCGCGCTGCTTCCCGGAAGCACCCGAGATGGGACCGGGCATCGATCTCTGGGCCCTGTTTGGCGCCGACGGCACACCGATACTTCTGACCGACAATCGCTCCAGCACCTTCTTCAAGGCGGCCGAAGACGACCTGCGCACGGTCACCCTGCATTGAAATGCGTCGCCGTCGCTGATGGCAACAATGGAATGCTGAACTGATTCCGCCGCACTCTTGAACGACACAATTCCGGACGGAAAACCGCTTCGCACCTTTCCTGGAATTGGCTTTGAAGGCGACGCAATTCCGGACGGAAAACCGCTTCGCACCTTTCCTGGAATTGACTTTGGAGTGCCGCAATTCCGGACGGACGCTTCGCACTTTTCCTGGAATTGACTTTGAAGGCGACGCAATTCCGGACGGAAAACCGCTTCGCACTTTTCCTGGAATTGGCTTTGGAGTGCCGCAATTCCGGACGGAAAACCGCTTCGCACTTTTCCTGGAATTGCTTTAGACGCGGCGGAAGGTGAGATAGGCGGAACTCCGCCCTTCCCTGCGGGCCTTGGCCTCGTAGCGCGTGCTCGGCCAGCCCTCGTATGGCGTCAGCCAATCAGCCGCATTCTTGGCCGTCCATTCGAAGGCCGCGTGATCGCGACAATGCAACAGCGTCCAGTTGACATAGGTGTCGATATCCGAGGCGAAGCAGAACAGCCCGCCCGGCTTCAGCACGCGTGCGAAGCGATCGAGGTTTACCTTCGACACGAAGCGGCGCTTCCAATGTTTGCGCTTCGGCCAGGGGTCCGGATAGAGCAGGTCGATCTGATCGACGGAGGCGGCCGGCAGCCAGTCGAGAACCTGGGTGGCATCGTCGTCGTAGAGGCGAATGTTGCTGACGCCGCGATCCTCGATGTGACCGACGAGCTTGGCCATGGAATTGACGAAAGGTTCGACGCCGATGAAGCCCGTCGAGGGCGCCTCGGCCGCACGGTGGATCAGGTGCTCACCGCCACCGAAACCGATTTCGAGGCGAATGCGCTCCACGCCCTCGGGAAACATCGTCTTCAGATCGACGGGAGCCGCAGTCGAAAGATCGAGCTTCAGCGTCGGCAGCACGGTTTCCAGATGAGTCGCCTGTCGCTCGCGGAGCGGCTTGCCCTTGCGGCGGCCGAAGAAGGCCTCTGTAGCTCTGGCGCGGCGCGGTTCGGTCATGTCGTTCGTCCCTTGGTCACGATGATTGAGATCGAGCCGATCCGAAATCAAAATGAACGAAGCGGACGCTCCTTGCCGGAGCGCCCGCTCTGATTTTCGCAGCGCCTGATAGCAGGCCGTTGCGTTATCTTCAATGCGCGTTGCCGCGCCAAAGGCAGCCTTAGGCGGCTGCCCGACCGTTGATCGAGCCGGTGTCTTCGTCGATCGCCGCCTTCAGCGGCTTCACCAGATCGAGCTTTTCCCACGAGAAGGAGCCGTCACGGCCAGCCTTGCGGCCAAAGTGGCCATAGGCAGACGTCTTGGCGTAGATCGGCTTGTTCAGATCCAGGTGGCGGCGAATGCCGGTCGGCGACAGGTCCATCGTCTTGCGGATCGCGTGCTCGACCTGATCTTCCGAAACCTTGCCGGTGCCATGCAGGTCGACATAGATCGACAGCGGCTGGGCGACGCCAATGGCGTAGGACAGCTGGATCGTGCAACGGTCGGAAAGGCCGGCGGCCACGACGTTCTTTGCCAGGTAGCGCGCGGCATAGGCAGCCGAACGGTCGACCTTGGTCGTGTCCTTGCCCGAGAAGGCGCCGCCGCCGTGGGGCGCTGCACCGCCATAGGTGTCGACGATGATCTTGCGGCCGGTCAGGCCGGCGTCACCATCAGGACCACCGATAACGAACTTGCCGGTCGGGTTGATGTACCAGGTGCAGTCGTCGGCGATCTTCAGATCGTCAAGCGCTTCGCGGATGTAGGGCTCGACGACCGCGCGAACCTTGGCCGAATCCCAGCTGTCATCCAGGTGCTGCGTCGACAGAACGATCGAGGTAACCTCGGTCGGCTTGCCGTCGACATAGCGCACCGTGACCTGGCTCTTGGCATCGGGGCCGAGCTTGGCGACTTCGCCCTCGCCCTTCTTGCGGGCAGCGGCGAGCAGATTGAGGATGCGGTGGGAATAGTAGATCGGGGCCGGCATGAGTTCGGCGGTTTCGCGGCAAGCGTAACCGAACATGATGCCCTGGTCGCCGGCACCCTCTTCGCCCTGCTTGTCGGCAGCGTTGTCGACGCCCTGAGCGATGTGTGCCGACTGGAAGTGGAGGAGCACGTCGATCTTCGCCGTCTTCCAATGGAAGCCAGCCTGCTCATAGCCGATCTCGCGGATCGCCTTGCGGGCGGCGGATTTGAACTTCGAGGGGTTGATCACGTCGTTGCCATCCTTGTCCTTCTTCAGAAGGCTCGGCGGCAGGCGCACTTCGCCGGCAATCACGACGCGGTTGGTCGTCGCCAGCGTTTCGCAGGCAATGCGCACGCCCCAGGGGTCGACGCCGGTCTTGGCCGCCTCACGGTAGACCAGATCCACGATCTCGTCGGAGATACGGTCACACACCTTGTCCGGATGACCTTCGGCTACGGATTCACTCGTGAACAGGTAGTTTGCACGCATGCGGGAAGTCCCCTCAATGAAGATAAAGCGCTGGCACGGTGTTAGTGGTTTTGCGACCGAAAAACAAGCGCACAACGACATAAATATATCTTTATATGAAGGTCTCGACCAATCATGTCGACGTGAGCGTGCAAAAGCACGCACGAAAAAAGCGGCACAAGTGGCCGCTTTGTTTTCAAGTCCCGACGGGGAACGTTGGAACTATTCGCTTTCTGCTTCCGCAGCGAGTGCCTTGACCAGGTCGACAAGCCGGCGGCGAACCTTCGGGTCGGTGATCTTGACGAAAGCGCGGTTGAGTTGCAGCCCCTCGGAAGACGACAGGAAATCGACAACGTAGTTGGAGCTGGAGGCTTCTGCCGTGCCGGGCTGGCCGCCACCACTATCGCCCGGGGCATCCTCGAAGAAGAAGGAAACCGGAACGTTCAGGATGCCTGAGATGTTCTGCAAGCGGCTGGCGCCGACGCGGTTGGTGCCCTTCTCGTACTTCTGGATCTGCTGAAAGGTGATCCCCAGGCTTTCACCGAGCTTCTCCTGGCTCATGCCAAGCATTGTGCGGCGAAGACGAATCCGACTTCCGACATGAATGTCGATCGGGTTCGGCTTCTTCTTGTTTTCGATCATATCTGCGTTCCCAAACACGCTGTTTCGTTGATCCATCGCCCAACATGAGAGCAACGCTCGCCGAGGCGGCCGCCACGGCGAAAGACAAAGTCGCCACAACAAGGACGATGGTGCGGATCACTATGCAATTTTAGGGGTTTTAGGTCAATTCTTCCTAATATTAAAACCAGCACGCGAAAACACTGCAACCAGAAGGAGGAACAGTGCACCCAGCCAGAAAACTCGGCTTCGCATAGCGTCGTCCAAAGGCGTAGGCATCCTTCCCGGCAGAAGTGTGTCGACCACTCCCCTATAATTGTAGGACAATCCTACCATTAAAACCCCACGTGCATCAACAATTGCTGATATACCGCTGTTCGCTGCCCGGACAAGGGGGGTTCCGGTCTCGACGGCGCGCAATTGCGCCTGGTGGAAATGCTGGCGCGGGCCTGGGGTATCGCCGAACCAGGCGTCGTTGGTGATGTTGAGCAGAGCGTCCGCGCGACGCGCGTCGCCGTCGATCTCGTCCGGGAAGATCGCCTCGTAGCAAACAAGCGGATAGAGCGTCCTGCCGCCGGGTAACGGCAGCAGCGTGCGGCTCTTCGCCGCCGAAAAGCCACCCGGCATCGAGGCGGCGACCGAGCTCAGCCCCCAGGAGGAGAGCAGTTCCTCGAAAGGCAGATACTCGCCGAACGGCACCAGATGCACCTTGTCGGCAGCACCAACGATCTGGCCGCGGCCATCGATGACATAGATCGAGTTGTAGTAGCGTGGCGGCAGGCCCGTTCCCGCGTCCTCCGCCCGCACGGCGCCGGCAATCAGGATCTGGTCATCGTCGAGCACCTCGGCAATGCGGGCAAGCGCGTCCGGGTTATCGGTGAGGATGAACGGGATCGAGGTCTCGGGCCAGACGACGATGTCCGGCCGCTTACCTCCGTTGTCCGGAGCAGCGGTGGTCAGGGTCAGATGCTCCTCAAAGACCGCCGCGCGCTCGCGGTCGTCGATCTTCTTTGCCTGGTCGATCACCGGCTGGACAAGACGTATGGTCAGCGCCGGCTCGGCCGGCGCCGGCGCCGGCTGCGCCAGGCGGTAAAAGCCGAAGCCGATATGGGCGGTGAAGAGCACGAGCGCTACCGTCAGGCCGATCCGGCTCCCTCGGCCCGTCGCGATCAGTGCGGGAGCCGCAAAGACGAAGACGGCCAGCATATTGATGGTCGAAAGGCTCACGACGCTCGCCGATTGCATCATCAGTGGCATCGGCATCGCCGCGTAGCCGATGGCATTCCACGGAAAACCGGTGAACAGGAAACTGCGCAGCCACTCGCAGAGGCCAAATGCCAAAGCGAGCGCCGCGATCCGCCCCACTCCGTCGGACCAGAGCGCGCGGGCGATCAGCGTCGCCAAGGCATAGAACAGCGCCAGGAAGGCCGGGAGGCCGACGACGGCAAGCGGCAGCGCCCAGGCAAATTCGTCCGCTTCAACGAGAAGCGCATTGCCGAGCCACCAGAGGCCACCAAGAAAGTAGCCGAAGCCGAACAACCAGCCGACCGCCGCTGCCGGCCACAGCCGTCTGACGACACCGCCATCCGGATTGCCGGTGGCGCCATCGAGCAACCAGACCAGAATGGGGAAGGAAATAAACGCGAAAGCGAAGATGCCGAAGGGCGGTTGTGCCAGAACGGCGAGGAGCCCTGCGAGGAACGCGAGCAATGCCCGGGGGAACCCGGAGAGAAGCATCACCCTGCCAGCCAGTCTTACCATGCAGCCTCCAGTCGATCCCGGCCGCCAGCCACGGCGCGGGAGCGAAACAACAACCGAATCAATCGGAGCCAGTCTTCCAAAAAACCGGCAGCTTGTCCCCTTCAGGGGGGGTCGAATCGGATGCGGAAGGCATGTCCTGCGGCCGAGGTCGCAATGCGCTCCGGGAAACTCACGGAGCTCTTTCGGACCGGAAGACGTCAAGCGGATGGGCGGGAGATATCTGCCCCGCGCCTGTGGAGACGCGCGGGGACCGGCGGTTACTGTTCGTCGGTGATCGCTTCGGTAGGCGCGGCACCATTGGCACGACTGACGGGGATCATCTCCGGAGCGGCTTCGCCTTCGGGCCGCAGCATGCGACGACGCGCCGGCGGGCGTTTGCGCATGATGCGAACACGCTTCACCCGCCGTGGGTCGGCATCGAGGATCTGAAATTCGAAACCGGGAATCGCCTGAACAACCTCACCGCGCACTGGAATTCGGCCGAGTGAGGCGAAGATCAGACCGCCGAGCGTATCAACATCCTCGAGTTGCTCGCGCACGTCGAAATCGGGGCCGATCGCAGCGGCAATCTCCTCCAGCTCGACACGTGCGTCGGCAACGAAAACATCGTCCGAGGTGCGCGCGAACATCACTTCGTCGTCGTCGTGCTCGTCCTCGATATCACCGACAACCATTTCGACGATGTCTTCAAGCGAAACGAGACCATCGGTACCGCCATATTCGTCAATGACCAGCGCCATCTGAATACGGGCGGCCTGCATGCGTTGCATCAGGTCCGAGGCCAGCATCGACGGCGGCACGAAGAGGAGCTGGCGGACGATGCCCGCCTCTTCCAGCGACTTGCCAAGATCGATGCGGGAGAGATCGAAGCTTGCCTTGGGGGACCGAGGCGTCTTCTCGGCCTTGTCGCCCACCGTCGTTGCGGCCGCCTGCGCCTTGCCGCTGCGGCGGCGATTGCGCGCCTGCTTGGTGACGTAGGAGAGCAGGTCACGGATGTGCACCATGCCGCGGGGATCGTCGAGACCGTCGCTGTAGACCGGCATGCGCGAGCGGCCGGACTCCTCGAAGATCACCATCAGCTCACCGATGGTGATGTTCTGGTCAACCGCCTCGATATCGGCACGCGGCACCATGACGTCTTCCACCCTGATCTCGCGGAAGCGCAGTATGTTGTTGAGCATCGCCCGCTCGCCGGGCGAGAAGGCCGCGTTGCTATCGGCGTCGGTCTGGAGCGCGTCGGCAAGATCCTCGCGCAAGCTCGAAGGGCTTGCACCGCGCAACAGGCGCGCGGCCCGGCTCCAAAAGGATGAAGTGGATCTGGTGCCCTCGTTTCGAGTGGCGGTGCTACTACTGCCCGCCTCCGCCTCTCCGGAGGCCTCTGCCTCCTCGGTCGCCAGCGCGGCGGGCTGTGTTTTAAAGTCGCTCATTGGTCCAAACTGTTAATCCGGGGCACGATCCCCGTAGGGGTCAGATAAGCCAAGACGCGCCAAAATGCGAGTCTCCAGGCTTTCCATTCTTTCGGCTTCGTCGTCTTCCATATGATCATAGCCGAAAAGATGCAGGAATCCATGCACGAGAAGATGCGTCAGATGCGCATCGAAGGACTTGTCGAGTTCCACGGCTTCGCGCTCAAGCGTTTCGCGCGCAACGATGATGTCGCCGAGCATCGGTCCCGGCATCGCGCCCGGCGCCACCGGGAAAGCAGGAAAAGACAGCACGTTGGTCGGCTTGTCCTGGTTTCTCCACTCGGCATTGATCGCCCGCATGGAGGCGTCATCGGTAAAGACGAGGGAGAGTTCCGGAGGCGTCTTCGGCAGGGGCTGTCGCTCTTCAGCGACGAGAAATGCGGCCGCGGCTTCGAGCACCGGCGAGGAAAAGGCAAGCAACGCCTCTTCCTCCGGCCAATTGCCCTCTTCCACGCTGATCTGAATGTCCAATGCCGTCATGTTCGCTGCGACCGCCGATCAGCGGTCGCCCTGCTCGCTTTCATCATGCACGGCCGTGTGGGACTCGTATGCCCTGACGATGCGCGCAACCATCGGGTGACGGACGACGTCGACGTCCTTGAAGCGGATCACCGAGACGCCCTCGACCCCTCTCAGGATCTGCAGCGCCTCGACCAGCCCCGACTTGACGCCGCGCGGCAGGTCCACCTGACTAGGGTCGCCGGTCACGATCATCCGACCGTTTTCACCGAGGCGGGTCAGGAACATCTTCATCTGCATCGATGTGGTGTTCTGCGCCTCGTCGAGAATGACGGCAGCATTGGCAAGCGTGCGGCCGCGCATGAAGGCGAGCGGCGCGATTTCGATCACGCCGGCGGTGATTGCACGCTCGACCTTGTCACCCGGCATCATGTCATAGAGCGCGTCGTAGAGCGGCCGGAGATAAGGGTCGACTTTCTCCTTCATGTCGCCAGGAAGGAAGCCCAGGCGCTCACCGGCCTCGACGGCGGGGCGCGACAGCACGATGCGATCGACGGCACCGCGCTCCAGAAGCTGTGCAGCATGCGCCACAGCGAGATAGGTCTTGCCGGTACCGGCCGGGCCTACGCCGAAGACAAGCTCGGAACGCTCAAGCGCACGGATGTAGGCATCCTGCGTTGGCGTGCGCGCTACGATCGTCTTCTTGCGCGTCGAAATCTGCGCCATCGTCAATTTGGCTTTGCGCTCCATGGTTGGCAATTGTAGCTGATCGTCTGCAGCAACCGCCATACGGATCGCGCCCTCGACATCCGAAGAATCGATGGAAGCGCCGCTCTGCAACCGCCCATAGAGATAATCGAGCGCACGGCGCGCCTGATTGGTGGCAACGATGTCGCCGGAAATCGCGACAGAGTTGCCCCGCGGCCTGGCGTCGATTCGCAGGCGCTCTTCAAGAAGCTTCAAGTTCTGGTCGAACTGACCGAAGAGTTCGCTGGCGAACCGATTGTTCTCGAAGGTCAGCACGAAGTGATTGGCGTCTGTCGCAGAGGTTTTCGACTGGCGCGAGGATGAAGAAATCAGTTCGTGTCCGTTCAAGCGGTTCAGGCTCCTGTTCTCGGTCCTTACCCGATCATCTCGGCAAACAGGCTGTTCGGCCCGGCCTTGATGATTCGCACCTTGATAATGTCACCGATTTGCGATGCTTTTGCATCAACATTCACCGGCTGCAGCCACGGCGAACGCCCGACGAGCTGGCCGGGCATGCGTCCTTCCTTCTCCAGAAGCAGGTCGATGTCGCGCCCGACGCAGGATTCGGCGAAGGCACGCTGCTGCGAAAACAGCAAAGCCTGCAATTTTTCCAAGCGCTTGGCTTTTACATCCTCGGGAACCTGATCGCCGAGCTCGGCGCCGGGCGTGCCCGGACGGGTCGAATATTTGAATGAAAATGCCTGTGCATAACCCACGGCCTCGACGAGGCGCATGGTGTCTTCGAAGTCCGCATCGGTCTCGCCGGGGAAGCCGACGATGAAATCGCCCGACAATGCGAGGTCCGGCTGGACGGCGCGGATGCGCGCAATCAGCGCCAGATACTCGGCCGCCGTGTGCCTGCGGTTCATTGCCTTGAGGATACGGTCGGAGCCGGATTGCACTGGCAGGTGCAGGTAAGGCATCAGCTTGCCCATCGAGCGATGCGCCTCAATCAGGCTATCGTCCATGTCGCGCGGATGGCTCGTGGTATAGCGCAGCCGGGCGAGACCCTCGATCTCACCGAGACGCTCGAGCAGGTCGCCTAGCCCCCATTCGCGGCCATCAGGCCCGACGCCGTGCCAGGCGTTGACGTTCTGACCGAGCAGGGTGATTTCCCGCACGCCGCCATCGACGAGCTTTTCGGCTTCCGAAACAATCTGGGCGACCGGGCGCGAGACTTCCGATCCACGGGTGTAGGGCACGACGCAGAAGGTGCAGAACTTGTCGCAGCCCTCTTGCACGGTGAGGAAAGCGGTGACGCCGCGGGCGCGGGTCTTCATCTTGTCGGGCGCCGGCAGGTGTTCAAACTTGTCCTCGACGGCATACTCCGTCTGTACGACCCGTTCGCCGCTGCGGGCGCGCTTCAGCGCTTCCGGAAGACGGTGATAGGTCGTCGGGCCAATAACGAGATCGACGGCCGGCGCGCGCCTGAGGATCTCGTCGCCTTCGGCCTGCGCAACGCAGCCGGCAACGCCGATCACCATTTCGCGGCCTTCCTTGGCCTTCGCCTTCTTAAGATCGCGCAGGCGGCCAAGCTCGGAATAGACCTTCTCCGCCGCCTTTTCGCGAATATGACAGGTGTTGAGGAGCACGAAATCAGCATCCTCGAGCACATCGGTCGAGACATAGCCGTCGCGCGACAAGGCGTCCGACATGCGGTCGGAATCATAGACATTCATCTGGCAGCCATAGGTCTTGACGAAGACCTTGCGGGCCGGCGCGCGCTCGTCGCCCGGAGCGGGCGGTATCGACAGAAGGGCTGTTTCCTGGGTCATGGCGGGTTACTTAGTGCAAAGCGGCCCGAAATTGAAGCATTTTCGCTGAAGTCGCCCTTATCGCAAAGGGCGTCAGACCCGTCCGCGCAACCGGTCCGACAGCATGCTGCGGATGCGCTGCTCGATCTTGCGGCTCACTTCCTTGCGATTGGTGTGCCGGTCGTAGTCGACCGCCTCGCCAAAATCGACATCCACCTCGATGGCGCCTTCGCGCAGGATGCCGAGCAGGTGCGGAACAAGGCCGGTATCACCCGGCCAGGCGGCGATCGGCCGGTTGAAGCGGCCCATGGGCATGCCATGAATACCGGTATAGGAAATGGCGACCGGCTGCACATGCACAAGCCCGGTCGGCGAATGCGGAACCGCAGAGGCGGCGGCACCGAAGAGCGAGGTCTTGATCTCCAGCAGGCGATTGCCGTCCGAGGTCGTTCCCTCTGGAAAGAGCACGACGATCTCGCCTGCCGCCATGCGCTCACCGATCTCGCTCACCTGCTTGCCGGTCGAGCGCTTCTGCTCGCGTTCGACGAAGATCGACGCCTGCAGCCGGGCAAGGACACCGAAAACCGGCCAGCCCTTCACCTCGGATTTGGCGACGAAGACGACATCGGCGACTGACGAGAGCACCAGGATGTCCTTCCAGGAGGCGTGATTGGCGCAGATGAGCAGTGGCCGACGGCGCTCGGTTTCACCGTGTACACGCACCTTGATGCCGAGCAGATAGCAGGCGAGCCTGTGCCAGTATCGGGGCAAGCGGCGGCGCAGTTTCAGGCCAAACCAGAGGCAGACGACCTGGATCGGCATCAGGACAAGCGAAACCAGCGCCAGAAGCGCTGCGAAGATCGCAATCCGTAGCCAATTGATCATCCGGGAAAAGAGTTCCTGCGCGCGATTCTAGAAATTGGAGCGGGATGTGGGCGGAAAACCGCGTACACTTTTCCTCATCCCGTTCTAATCCGCGCTTGGGACTAGCGAAGATCGAGCCGCATGACAAGCGCGGCGGTTCGCTGGCCGGCCTTGTCCTGATAATAGGCGCGGCGCTCGCCGACCTTGGCAAAGCCGAGCTTACGGTAGAGCCCGATGGCCGCCTGATTGGTCTCGTCCACTTCCAGGAAAAGCGCCTCCGAGCCCTTGACCAGCGCCTCGCGCATGGCCGCCTGCATCAGCCGCCAGCCAAGGCCGGAGCGGGCATAACGCGGATCGACACCGATCGTGAGGATCTCGGCCTCTCCGGCGACGGCGCGTGACAGGACGAAACCACCGAAGGCCGGGCGAAAGTTGCCATTCGTCTGCCTGGCAACGAAACCGAAGACCGTTTCCTGAACCAGGAGCGCGTGGATTTCGCCATCGGTCCAGGGGCTTGCAAAGCGCTGGCAGTGCAATGCCGCCGCCGCAAGCAGGTCCGCTTCCTCCAGCGGGAAAATGTCAAACTCGGTGCGGCGGGTGAAGTAGTCGGTGAAGCTCATCTCGGTCTATGCTCGGGCGATCGCGAAGCCCGCCTGCGGCTTGGCATCGGGGCCTCTGAGGTATAGCGGCCGCGGCTTGGCCGAGGCTGGATCGGCGGCAGCGCCAAGCTGTGCAAGGGCGGCGACGTCAATGAGTTCAAAGGGGGTGGCCGGCATATCTGCAGCGACGAGATGTGCGCCGGAACCGCCGATGATGCCATCGAACCCGGAAAAGCGATCCCGCGCGCTCTCGACCGACAGCGCCTCGGCATCACCGAGCGCGTTGCCGGTCGCATCGAAAGCCTGGACATAGACCTCGTCCCGCTTCGCGTCGATGGCGACAAGAGCTGCCTTGCCGGGTGCGGTCGCGCGCAGTCCTTCGGCCAGAACCGCAAGCGTCGTGACGCCGACCGCGGGCTTGCCAAGCGCCAACGCCAGACCGCGGGCGGTGGCCACACCGACCCGTATGCCGGTGAATGATCCGGGGCCAACGGTGACGGCGATGCGGTCGATATCACCGAGCGAGCGGCCGGCTGTCACCAGTGCTTCGTCGACGAACTCCATCAGCCGCTCGGCGTGTCCCTTGCCGAGATCGGCGCCGGAGCGCCCGAGCACGGCGCCCGCTTCGCTGTCATAGACGGCAGCGGAGCAGCCGGAACCGGACGTGTCGAGCGCAAGTACAATCATTTCAACGCTGTGATCTTTTGAGACGCCACAAGCCGCAAAGCCGATCGGGCTTTGCGGTAAAATCGATACGCTAAACGTTACGCGCAGGCTACGGCGCGATATCAGACGGCCTCGACCGCTTCCACCTCTGGAACGAAATGGCGCAACAGATTCTGAACGCCATGCTTCAGCGTCGCCGTCGACGACGGGCAACCGGAGCAGGCACCCTTCATGTTGAGGAACACGGTGCCATCCTTGAAGCCGCGGAAGGTGATATCGCCACCGTCCTGGGCAACGGCCGGGCGCACACGCGTTTCCAGGAGTTCCTTGATGGTGGCGACAATGGTCTCGTCACCCTCGTCGAAGAACTCGCCTTCCTCGTCAATCTGCTCGGCGCGACCGCTGCCGGCCACGATCGGCTGGCCCGACATGAAATGCTCCATGATCGAACCGAGGATCGCCGGCTTCAGGTGCTGCCATTCCTGGTCTTCCTTGGTGACGGTGATGAAATCGTAACCGAAATAGACACCGGTGACGCCCGGGATCGAAAACAGCCGTGCCGCGAGCGGCGAGCCGGCGCGTGCCTCTTCCTCGTCACGGAACTCGGCCGTGCCGTTTTCCAGGACAACCTTGCCCGGCAAAAACTTCAGCGTGGCCGGATTCGGCGTGGCTTCGGTCTGAATGAACATGTCAGTCTCCGTTTCGCCGGAGCGGCATTCGCCCAGCTCTTTAGAATAATTCAAAAGAATATAGGGGCATGGCCCTCTGGTCGCAAGAGTACATACCGACGCAGGTCAACTGAGCGCGTCGATCTCCTCGTCCGTCAAGGCATCGGGGATGACCGTGACGGGGATAGGAAAGGCCGCGGCCTTGCCCGCAATCGAAGACACCAGGGGGCCGGGGCCCTCCTTGGCTGATCCGGCGGCCAGCACCAGAATGGCAATGTCACGATCCTCCTCGATCGCCGCATGGATCTGCTCCGTCGCGGTCCCCTCGCGGATGACGATCTCGGGCTCGATGCCGATCCGCTCGCGGACCGACTGGGCCACCTTGGCAAGCGTCGCCTCAGCCTCCTCGCGCGCTTCCGCACGCATGATTTCCTCGACACCCAGCCATTGCTGGAAGTCGCCGTCGGCGATCACATAGAGCAGGACGAGACCGCCATTCGAATTCTTGGCGCGCATGCCTGCATAGTGGACGGCGCGCCCGCATTCCGGGGTATCGTCAATCACCGCCATGAATTTGCGACGGTGACCTTCAAGTCGAGAGAGTCGGGTAGAGACCATAGGGTGAACAATACATCCAGGGCGGGCCGCCGCAAGGTCTGATTTTTGCGTTTCGGAGCGGGACACGGAAAAGTGCCCGACGTTTTCCGCCCGTATCCCCTCCGACCTCGATTATCGAAGTGAATCTGGGTCTGGGGGACCAGACCCAGCCATTTTCTTACTGCAGGAAGCCAATGATCTCGCGAACTTCGCGCATCGTCTTTTCCGCCCTCGCCCGCGCCCGCTCGCCGCCGTCGCGCAGGATCGCATCGATATGGGCAGTATCGCCCATCAGGCGGCGCATCTCGCCGGTGATCGGCGAGAGAACCTCGACAGCCAGATCCACGAGCGCCGGCTTGAACACCGAGAACTGCTGCCCGCCGAATTCGGCGAGCACCTGTTCCTTGGTCTTGTCCGACAGTGCCGCATAGATGCCCACGAGGTTTTCCGCTTCCGGGCGACCCTTGAGGCCATCGAGCTCGCTCGGCAACGCGTCCGGGTCGGTCTTGGCCTTGCGGATCTTCTTCGAGATCGTTTCGGCATCGTCCATCAGGTTGACACGCGAAAGGTCGGACGGATCCGACTTCGACATCTTCTTGGTGCCGTCCCGGAGCGACATGACGCGCGGCGTAGCACCACCGATCAGCGGCTCGACCGGCGGGAAGTAGGCGTGGATGGGCTCTTCGCCGACGACCATGTCGACGCCATAGCCGGCGCTGCGGATATGTTCCATGAAGTCGATGTTGAACTTCTGGGCGATATCGCGCGTCAGCTCGAGGTGCTGCTTCTGGTCGTCGCCGACCGGAACATGGGTGGCGCGATAGACGAGGATGTCAGCCGCCATCAGGCTCGGATAGGCGAGCAGGCCAAGCGAGGCGTTCTCGCGGTCCTTTCCGGCTTTGTCCTTGAACTGCGTCATGCGGTTCATCCAGCCGATACGGGCGACGCAGTTGAAGATCCAGGCGAGTTCGGCATGCTGCGGCACGGCCGACTGATTGAAGACGATATGTTTCTTCGGATCGATGCCCGAAGCGATGAAGGCGGCGGCGATCGAGCGGATCTGCCCCTTCAGGTCCTCGTGCACGAGCTGGGCGGTGATCGAGTGCAGGTCGACGACGCAGTAGATGCAGTCGTTGTTTTGCTGCAGCGCCACGAACTTGCGGATCGCGCCGAGATAGTTGCCGAGGTGGAGGTTGCCCGTCGGCTGAACGCCGGAGAATACGAGCGGCTTGAATTCGTTCATGTCGTCCTCAATAGGCTGGTGGAGGGCCCCAGGGCTTTTTGTCGCCCATGTTGCTAACGGCTTGGCTTATGCACGGGTGGCAGGGGGCAATCAAGGGGTCGAGGACGGCGCGTTCATCCAGCCGGCTGCAACAGATCCCAATGGTTGCCGAAGGGATCGGTGAAGACTGCAACGGTGCCATAGGGCTCATGCCGAGGCGTTTCCAGAAAGACGACGCCTTCGGCAAGCATCGCGGCATGGTCGCGGGCGAAATCGTCGGTGAAGAGGAAGAAGCCGACGCGGCCGCCGGTCTGGTTGCCGATCGCCGCCTGCTGACGCTCGCCGTCTGCCTTGGCAAGCAGAAGCGCGGTCTCGACCGCGCCTTTCGGGCGGACGACGACCCAGCGCTTGTTGTCGTCGAGGACGGTGTCCTCCACGAGATCGAAGCCGAGCTTGCCGCAATAGAAGGCGATGCCGGCATCATAATCCGGCACGACCAGGGCAATGCGTGCGATCGTCTGGCGCATCAGTCGGCCTCCGGCGCTGCTGCTGGGTCGGCCGGCGCCTTCGCCCCGCGTTTCATGTTGCGGCGGATCATGCCGAGGCTCGCGCCACCAAGCCCGAAGGCAAGCGCGAAATAGACCACCATGGCGACCGCGACCAGGCCGCACAGGGTGATCGCCCGCGTCAGCAATGACGCGGCAGACGAAAGCTCGAAGGCGAACCAATCGATGGCGAAGTACAGCGCCGCCGCCATGCCCGCCGCCGCGATGACGAGACGGGGGATGCGGGTGAGCAACGGGATGTCCCTGCCCCAATGTCCGCGCCACACGAGCGTCGCGAAAAGCAAGACAGCGTTCACCCAGCCGGCGACGATTTCGGCAGTGGCGATGCCGCTTGCGCCAAGCCGCGGAAACAAGGTGAGCGCCATGGACACGTTCACGACGACGGAAATCGCAGCGAAGATCATCGGCGTGCGGGTGTCCTCACGCGCGAAGAAGCCGGGAATAAAGGCCTTGATCAAGACGAAGGCCGGCAGGCCGAGACCGTAGATCGCCAGGATGTGGCCGACGACGACGGTCGATTCCGGCGCGAACTTGCCGCGCTCAAAGAGCAGGCGAACGATCGGCTCCGACATGACGAGGAGTGCGGCGGCCGCCGGCAGCGTCAGGAACAGCGTGAACTCGACCGAGCGGTTCTGCAGGTTCGACGCCTCGTTGACATTGCCGGAGCGCAGCGCCCGGGCAAGCTCGGGCAAGAGCACGGTCGCAACCGCGATGCCGACGACGCCGAGCGGCAGCTGGTAGATGCGGTCGGCATAGACGAGCGACGACACAGCACCTTCCTGGGCGGAGGCGATGTTGGTGTTGATCAGGAGATTGATCTGGGTGATGCCGCCGGTGATCGCCGCCGGCAGGGCCAGCACCAGCAGGCGCCGGACATTGGCGGTCATCCTCGGACGGCGCAAGCCGATCTTGATGCCGGCGTCGCGCACGGCGATCCAGACGATCGCAAGCTGCACCAGACCGGCAGCCATGACACCCCAGGAGAGCCCGTAACCGACCGCGATCGGATCCTGGCCCGCATACCAGGCATAGCCGAGCACGCCGATGAGGATGAAATTGAGGAAGACCGGCGCGATTGCGGCGGCGAAATAACGGTGCAGCGAGTTCAGCATGCCCGCCATCATCGCCGCCAGCGACATGCAGGCCAGATAGGGGAACATGATCGCCGCAAAGACGATGGTGCTGCCAAGCTTCTCCGGATCGTCGGCAAAGCCGGGCGCAATCAGGTTGCTGACGATGAAGGGCATCGTCAGCTCCATCGCGATCGTCAGGAACAGAAGCACGGTGAAGAGGACGCCGAACACTTCTTCCGAGAAGCGCCGCGCGCCCTCCATGCCGTTCGCCTCGATCTCCTTGGCGAAGAGCGGCACAAAGGCGGAATTGAAGGCGCCTTCGGCAAACAGCCGTCGGAAGGTGTTCGGCAGGCGGAAGGCGGTGTTGAACGCATCGGCAACCGGACCGGTGCCAAGCGCTGCCGCCATAAAAGTTTCGCGGATGAAGCCGAACAGCCGGCTTCCAAGCGTCGCACCGCCGACGGTTGCAAATTTCTTGACCAGACTCATGTTTCGGCTTTTGTCGTTTTGTGAGCGGAGGAGACGCCCGGCGCCGGCGCGATGATGCCCGATGGCATGCGGTCGCGCGCCTCGTCACCCTCGCCGGCCATGGCGGCCTTGAGGCGGGCGGCGATGTTCATCTGACGGTTTTCGCTTGTCACCTTCTGACCGACGAGATCGGTGACGTAGAAGGTGTCGATCACTTTCTCGCCGAAGGTGGTGATATGCGCCGAGGCGATGTCGAGCGAAAGATCAGAAAGAACCGCGGTGATTTCGGAGAGCAGACCCGGACGGTCGAGGCCCTCGACCTCGATTACCGTGAACTTGTTCGACAGCGTGTTACTGATCGTCACTTCCGGCGTCACGGTGAAGGCCCTGGTGCGCTTCTTCACCTTTGTACGGCTGGCAATCACTTCCGGCAGGCGCTTGCGTCCGGCAAGCACATCCTCGATCAGCTTGCCGATGCTCGCTGCCCGGCGCATCTCGTCGTCATCGACGGCGAACTCGCGGTTGACGAGGATCGTATCCAGTGCGCGACCGTCCGAGGTGGTGAAGATCTGGGCGTCGACGATGTTGGCGCCGGCGGCCGCGCAGGCACCGGCGATCACGGTCAAGAGACGCGGGTGGTCGGGCGAAAGCACGGTGATTTCGGTGATCGCGTGGAACTGGTGGCTGCGCACCATGGTCGCCAGCGCCTTGCCGGCGGCGTCCGCCTCGCGGATGAAGCGCGCGTGCCGCACCTGATCCTCAAGGGCCACGGTCAGCAGATAGGGCTGATAGTGCAGGCGCACATAGGCGTCCCGTTCCTCATCCCGCCAATCCGTCAGCGCCTCGCCGAGCATGGTTGCGGCATGCGCCGCGCGCTCCTTGCGCGACAGTTCCGAGAAACCGCCCGAGAGCAGCAGCTCCGTCTCGTAATAGAGCGTGCGCAGCAGCTGCCCCTTCCAGCCGTTCCAGACACCCGGGCCGACGGCGCGGATATCGCAGACGGTGAGCACCAGGAGCATCTTCAGCCGGTCGAGCGACTGTACCCGCTCGGCGAAGTCGACGATCGTCTTGCGGTCGTTGAGGTCGCGCGTCTGGGCGACCATCGACATCAGCAGATGTTCCTCGATCAGCCAGGCGACGAGCTCCGTCTGCTTCGGCGAAAGCCCGAAGCGTGGGCAGAGCTTGCGCGCCACCTTGGCGCCGGCCGTGGAATGGTTCTCCGGCCGGCCCTTGGCAATATCGTGCAACAGCACGGCGACATAGAGCGCCTCGCGCTCCTCGATCCCCGGCATCAGCTTGGCGACCAGCGGATGCGCCTCTTCCTCGATGCCGCCCTCGATGCGCGAGAGCACATCGACAGTGCGCAAGAGGTGCTCGTCGACGGTATAGTGATGATACATGTTGAACTGCATCATCGAGACGATCTTGCCGAAATCCGGGATGAAGCGGCCGAGCACGCCGGCCTCGTTCATCCGCCTGAGGATCAGCTCCGGCTTGCGGCGCGAGGTGAGGATCGACAGGAAGAGGCGGTTCGCCTCCTCGTTTTCGCGCAGCGCCGGTTTGATCAGGCTCAACGACCGCGTGACCTGACGCAGCGCCGCCGGGTGGAACTCGAGCCCGTTGATGTCGGCGATGTGGAAGAAGCGCAGCAGATTGACCGGATCGCGCTTGAAGACATCGGGGCTTGCAAGCGCGATGCGGCCGCCATCATCAACGAAATCGAGCGTGCCGGCGATCTTGCGGCTGCGATGGGTGAAACGGCCGATGATCCCGGAAATACCGGGCGCATCCTTTGCCTGCTGGTCTTCAAGTGCGGCACAGAAGATGCGGGTGAGGTCACCGACGTCCTTCGCCACCAGGAAGAAGTGCTTCATGAAGCGTTCGACCGCGGAGAGACCGGGGTGATCGTGATAGCCGAGCGCCTCGGCAATCTCGCGCTGGATGTCGAAGGAGAGCCGTTCTTCCGCCTTGCCGGTGAGGAAATGCATGTGGCAACGCACGGCCCAGAGGAAATCCTCGGCTTTCTGGAAGAGCTGGTATTCCTGTCGCGACAGGACGCCGAGTTTGACGAGATCGGCCGTATCCTTCAGGCGGTAGAAATACTTGGCAATCCAGAACAGCGTGTGCAGGTCGCGAAGACCGCCCTTGCCTTCCTTGACGTTCGGCTCGACGAGGTAGCGCGTGTCGCCGGCCTTGCGGTGGCGCTCGTCGCGCTCGGCAAGCTTGGCGGCGATGAAATCCGGGCCGGTGTTGCGCACGATCTCGTGGTCGAACCGCGTTTCGAGTTCGGCGCACAACGTCTCGGAACCGCAGATGTAGCGTGTTTCGAGAATGGCCGTGCGGATCGTCATGTCGGCGCGCGACAGGCGAATGCACTCGTCGATCGTGCGGGTGGCATGGCCAACCTTGAAGCCCAGATCCCAGAGGATGTAGAGCATGAACTCGATCGCCGGCTCCGCCCAGACGGCCTTTTTGAGCGGCAACAGGAACAGAAGGTCGATATCCGAGCCCGGCGCCAGCGTGCCGCGTCCATAGCCGCCGACCGCCGTCACGGCGATGCGGGACGCCGGCGGCGCATTGGCCGCGTCGAAGATCTCGTTCAGCACGAAATCGTGCAGCACCGTGATCAGCTGATCCTGCAGCCAGGAAATGCGTTCGGCACAGAGAATGCCGGCACCGTCAGCGTTAAACAGTTCGCGCGCCTTGGCGCGACCGGCAACATTGGCCTGCTTGAAGGCGGCAAGCAGCGCCTGGCGCATCGGCTCGCGTTGCTCGGCATGGGCCGAGGCGATGAAGTCGCATTTTGCTCGGAGCGCTGCGACATCGAGGATTTCGGGAAAGAAAGTTTCGTGTCTGCCCATGAAGTGCCGAGGGGCGTCCTGTCCGACTGGTTGCGTGGTTCGCTGCATGAAGATGCGCTCCTGCATGCTCCCATCCGATCAAGGCCGAACCGGGACCGAGCAGCATTTTCAATTTACTACCGGCTCAATGCCGCGCCCTTTCAAGGAGCGCGGCGCTGTATAGCCTTTTTCACCGACGCATGCACAGCAAAAACCGAATGCCCGCTACCGGGCGCTCAGTTCCTTTTTCAGGGCGTAGAGCGCATCGAGCGCCTCGCGCGGCGTCATGTCGTCGGGGTTGAGCGCCTTCAGCGCCTCGTCAACCCTGGAGTTTCCGGAAGGCTTGGCCTCTTCACGCCGGATCGCCACCTGGAACAACGGCAGATCATCGATCAACTGGCTTGCCGGGTTCTTGCGATCGGCGTCCTCGAGCTTGGCGAGCACGTCCTTGGCACGCGCCACCACGGAGGCCGGCAGGCCGGCCAGACGGGCGACCTGAATACCGTAGGATCGGTCGGCGGCACCCGGTCCCACCTCGTGCAGGAAGATCACGTCGCCGTGCCACTCCTTGACGCGCATCGTCGCGTTCGAGAGGCGTGCGAGCTTCTCCGAAAGCACCGTTAGCTCATGGAAGTGGGTGGCAAACAGGCCGCGGCAGCGGTTGGCCTCATGCAGATGCTCGACCGCCGCCCAGGCGATCGACAGACCGTCAAAGGTGGCGGTGCCGCGACCGATCTCGTCGAGGATCACCAGCGAGCGATCGGTCGCCTGATTGAGGATCGCCGCCGTCTCGACCATCTCGACCATGAAGGTCGAACGGCCGCGCGCCAGATCGTCGGAGGCGCCGACGCGAGAGAAGAGCCGGTCGACGATGCCGATATGGGCGCTGGCCGCCGGCACGAAGGTGCCCATCTGCGCCATGATCGCGATCAGGGCGTTCTGGCGCAGGAAGGTCGACTTACCACCCATGTTGGGACCGGTGAGCAGCCAGATCGCTCCACCCTCTTCATTCGCCGGCGGCGACAGATCGCAGCCATTGGCGACGAAGGCATTGCTTGCCTGGCGCTTCAGCGCCTGCTCGACCACCGGATGGCGGCCGCCGTCGATGGCAAACATGCGCGAGCGGTCGACGACGGGGCGGGCATAGGCCTGCTCTTCGGCAAGCACCGCGAGGCCGACCGAGACGTCGATGGTCGCAAGCGCAAATGCGGCAGCCTTCAGTGCCTCGGCTGCCGACACGACCTCCGATGTCATCGCCTCGAAAGCTTCAAGCTCGATCGACAGGGCGCGGTCGGCGGCATTGGCGATCTTGCTTTCCAACTCGGCAAGCTCGGTCGTGGTGAAGCGCATCGCGTTGGCCATCGTCTGGCGATGGATGAAGCGGGCGCGACCGGCATCCGTGTCGGTCATTGAACCGGCATTGCCGGCGGTCACCTCGATGAAATAGCCAAGCACATTGTTGTGCTTGATCTTCAGCGACTTGATACCGGTCTCTTCGGAATACTGCAGCTGCAGCCCGGCGATCACCCGGCGCGACTGGTCGCGCAACGCCCGCACTTCATCGAGTTCGGCATTGGCGCCTTCGCAGACGAACCCGCCATCCCGCTTTAAGAGCGGCAGTTCCTCGCCAAGGGTAGCGTCGAGCAGACCGAGCAGACCAGCTGGCAGCGCGTCGATCGCGGCCCGTGCATTCTTCAGTTCGTCCGAGAGCGTGCCGGCAGCCATCAGGCGCGAAATCGAGGCAGAGGCGTGCAGGCCGGCGCGGATAGCGCCGAGGTCGCGTGGGCCGCCGCGGCCGAGTGCCAGCCGCGACAGAGCGCGTGGCATGTCCGGCGCACGCCTGAGCGCGTCGCGGAGATCGCCACTGAAGGAAGGTTGGTCCGCCAGGATCTCGATCGAATCCAGCCGCTGATTGATGCGATCCGGATCAGTCAGCGGCGACATCAGCCGCTCGGCCAGAAGCCGGGCGCCGCCGCTGGTCACGGTGCGGTCGAGCGCCTTCAACAGCGTGCCTTCGCGGGCGCCGGAGAGCGTCTTGACCAGTTCGAGGTTGCCGCGGGTCGCCGGATCGATGAACAGCGTCGAGGCCGCACTTTCGCGCTCGGGCGTGCCGAGCGCCGGACGTTCGGCAAGCTGGGTCTTCTCGACATAGGAGATCGCCGCCGAGGCAGCCGCGAGTTCGGCGCGTGAAAACGTGCCGAAACCATCGAGCGTCTTGACGCCGAAATAGCGGGCAATGCGCCCTTCGGCCGTGGCACTGTCGAAGAGCACCGCCGGCTGCGGCACCGCGACGCAGCCGAGCACATCGAAGACGGGCCGAAGGTCCGGGTCATGAAACACCGTATCGGCGAGGATCAGCTCGCGCGGCTCGACGCGCAGGATGTCGGCAAGCAACCGGCTCTCTGCGGTCTCGGCCAAACGGAAGATGCCGGTCGAGATATCGATCCAGGCAAGCGCGTAAGCCGGTTCCGATCCGCTTTTGATCCGCGCCAGCGCCATCAGATAGTTGGTCTCGGACGGTGAAAGCAGCTTCTCTTCGGTGATCGTGCCCGGTGTTACCAGGCGCACGACGTCGCGGCGCACCACCGACTTGCTGCCGCGCTTCTTGGCTTCGGCCGGATCTTCCACCTGCTCGCAGACGGCAACGCGGAAGCCGAGCCCGATCAGCTTCTGCAGGTAATCGTCGGCGGCATGCACCGGCACGCCGCACATCGGAATTTCCTGTCCCATGTGCTGGCCGCGCTTCGTCAGCGTTATACCAAGCGCGCGCGAGGCTTCGACAGCGTCCTGGAAGAACAGCTCGTAGAAATCGCCCATGCGATAGAACAGCAGCGAATCCGGGTTGTTCGCCTTGATCTCGATAAACTGTTCCATCATCGGCGTCGCAGTGGAACGGCTTTCCTCGCTCGCCAGTTCGGCTGCAGATAAAACCTCCCCTGCGCGGGTCGAATAGTCTGTCACGAAATTCATGATTGTTCCGAAAAAAGAGATGGCACACTATCGCCAAGGAATTATAGACGACAACCATAAAGAGGCGCGCCGCAAGGCTCGCCCACAGGAGGATAGAGGAAACATGCCGGCCACCGACAAGACCGATCGCACCATGACGAGCGTCACCGCGCAGGAAGCGCTCGATTTTCACTCGCAGGGTCGCCCCGGAAAGCTGGAGATTTCCCCCACCAAGGCGATGGCCACCCAGCGCGACCTGTCGCTTGCCTATTCGCCGGGTGTCGCGGTTCCAGTGAAGGCGATCGCCGAGGATCCCAACACTGCCTATGACTACACGACACGCGGCAACATGGTGGCCGTCATCTCGAACGGCACGGCGATCCTCGGCCTCGGCAACCTCGGCGCGCTTGCCTCAAAGCCGGTCATGGAAGGCAAGGCGGTGCTGTTCAAGCGCTTTGCCGACGTCGATTCGATCGACCTCGAAGTCGATACCGAAAACGTCGACGAGTTCATCAACTGCGTGCGCTTCCTCGGCCCATCCTTCGGCGGCATCAACCTTGAAGACATCAAGGCGCCGGACTGTTTCATCATCGAGCAGAAGCTGCGCGAGGTCATGGACATCCCGGTGTTCCACGACGACCAGCACGGAACCGCGATCATCGCCGCCGCCGGCCTCATCAATGCGCTGGCTTTGACCGGACGCGACTTCAAGACGACGAAGCTCGTCTGCAATGGCGCCGGTGCCGCAGCAATCGCCTGCATCGAACTCATCAAGTCCATGGGCTTCAACCCGGAAAACGTCATCCTCTGCGACACCAAGGGCGTGATCTTCGAAGGCCGCACCGAGGGCATGAACCAGTGGAAGTCGGCGCATGCGGTCAAGACCGACCGCCGCACGCTCGCCGAGGCGCTCGAAGGCGCCGATGTGGTCTTCGGCCTCTCGGCCAAAGGCGCGCTTTCGGAAGACATGGTACGCTCGATGGCGCCACGGCCGATCATCTTCGCCATGGCCAACCCCGATCCGGAAATCACGCCCGAGGAAGTCGCCCGCATCCGCGACGACGCGATCGTCGCCACCGGCCGTTCGGACTATCCGAACCAGGTCAACAATGTGCTCGGCTTCCCCTACATCTTCCGCGGTGCGCTCGACGTGCGCGCGACCACCATCAACGACGAAATGAAGATCGCCGCAGCCGAAGCGCTGGCGAGCCTTGCCAAGGAAGACGTTCCCGACGATGTCGCTGCCGCCTATCAGGGCAACCGGCCGCGCTTCGGCCCGCAATACATCATTCCGGTTCCCTTCGATCCGCGCCTGATCTCGTCGATCCCGATGGCCGTTGCCAAGGCGGCGATGGAAAGCGGCGTCGCCCGCAAGCCGATCACCGATCTCGAGGCCTATGGCCGCCAGCTTTCCGCCCGGCGCGACCCGATCGCCTCGACATTGCAGCGCATCTACGAGCGCGTCCGGCGCCAGCCGAAGCGCATCGTCTTTGCCGAAGGCGAAGAGGTGCAGGTCATGCGCTCGGCGATCGCCTATGCCAACCAGCAGCTCGGCACCGCGATCCTGCTCGGTCGCGAGGAGCGCATGCGCGAGACGGCGGAGCGAGAAGGCATTGACCTCGACCGGCCCGGCATCCAGATCGTCAATGCGCGCCTTTCCAAGCGCGTCAGCGCCTACACCGACTATCTCTACGCCCGCCTGCAACGGAAGGGCTTCCTGTTCCGCGACGCCCAGCGCCTGATCAACAACGACCGCAACCACTTCGCCGCCTGCATGGTGGCGCTTGGCGATGCCGACGGCATGGTCACGGGCTTGACCCGCAACTATTCGACGGCGCTCGAGGACGTGCGCCGGTGCATCGATCCGAAGCCCGGCCATCGTGTCATCGGCGTCTCGATCGCGCTTTGCCGTGGCCGCACGGTGCTCGTCGCCGATACGGCGGTGCACGACATGCCGACGGCCGAGGAACTGGCTGATATCGCCGAAGAGGCCGCAGGCCTTGCCAAGCGCCTCGGCTACGTGCCGCGCGTGGCGATGCTTGCCTATTCCACCTTCGGCCATCCCTCGGGCGAACGTTCGGAGCGGGTGCGCGAAGCGGTCAACATCCTCGACAAGCGCCGCGTCGATTTCGAATACGACGGTGAAATGGCGGCCGACGTGGCGCTCAACGCCCGCGTCATGGAGCAGTATCCGTTCTGCCGCCTCTCCGGCACCGCCAACGTGCTGGTCATGCCGGCGTTCCACTCGGCATCGATCTCGACCAAGATGCTGCAGGAGCTTGGCGGCTCGACGGTCATCGGTCCCTTGCTCGTCGGCTTCGACAAATCGATCCAGATCGTCTCGATGTCAGCCAAGGATTCCGACATCGTCAACATGGCGGCGATCGCCGCCTATAATGCCGGCATGTAAGGCCGGCATTATAGGACAGACGGCTGCACCATTCTGACGCAGCCGTCTCCAAGCGGAGCACCGGGCGAGCCGGTCGGTAGCAATTCGAAACAACTTTAGCCAAGAAAAGCCCGCTTCCTTCAAAAGGAAGCGGGCTTAATAACAGGCAATGTGTGTATGTTTAAGGTAATGAAAGCAGGAGTCTTGGGAACCCTATACCTGTCGATCCCGGAAAGATCGGCAGTTTCTCCATTTATTTTCTCTATTCGTTCGTCATGAAATTAGAGAAGAACATGACAATACAAGTCTCTCTTTCGACACCGAAAGTCAAATCCATCATTAATATTTGGTTAACCTGAACGCGCTCCCGTCAGGAGACGGACGTCGCAAACCGTCCGGCATCGGCGCCGTAATAGTTCAGATAGCGGCCGGAAATATTGCTGATCGGCAGCACGATCAAAACATCTGTCGTGCGGAACGCGTGATCAACCACGGCGCCATCACCGACCATCGCACCCAGGCGCATGTAGCCCTTGATCAGCGGCGGCAAAGCGGCGAGCGCCTTCTTGGCGTTGATCGCCTCGGCCGGCATCAGATCCATCGTCCGGTGCAGTTCGGGACGGGCACTGACGGCCCAGTCGTCGCGGGCGCGGATGTTGTGGTGCAGGAAGGAAAGCGCCAGCGCGTGCTCGGCCGGGACGACGCCCGGGAACGAACCACAGCCGAACATCGCGTCCATGCCGTACTTCAGCGCATAGGCCCAATTGCCCTGCCAAAGCAGTTCGACCGTGCGCTTCGTGCGGTATTCCGGCAAAACGCAGGAGCGACCGAGCTCCATGAAGCGCTTGGTCGGGTGGCGAGCGAGAAGCGCATCGATGGCAAATTCGGAAGCCGAATAGAAACCGCCGGAACGCTCGGCCACATCCTGGCGGAGCAGGCGATAGGTGCCGACGATCTGGTCTTCGGTATCGCCCTCGATCGCGGTGTCGAGGACGAGCAAGTGATCGCAGATCGCATCCCAGCTGTCGACGTCGCGTTTGCGACGATCGGCTTCGGCGCCGACTTGCGCCTTCATTTCCTCGACGAAAACCTTGTAGCGCACGGCCTGGGCGGCATCGATCTCGGACGCGGTACGGGCAAGCCGCGTCTCAAGGTTCGCGATCCGGCCGAGTACGTCGGTCGCCGGAGCGGCAGCCTTCTTGCCGATGCAAGCCTGAGAAGTGTCAACCACGTTCGCCGAATCCAGTAGCTCGATGGCCATCCGCGTCATCCCGAATCAAATCTGTCTGCCGGGCTTAGACCACGTTTCTGCAACAACATAGTGACATGAAAGCGGCGCACAACCCCCGCGGCCCGATCGATACCGTTACCATCACCCGAGTTAACGGCGGTGCAGCAGACGCGCGATCTCCGTGGTCAGCAGATGCGGCTCGACCGGCTTCGACAACACGGCATCGGCACCAGCCGCGATCAGCCGGTCGCGCATGTCCTCGCGCGTGTCGGAGGTCAGGACGATGACCGGCAGCCGCGCGAGCGACCGCGACGCTTCATCGGTGCGCAGATTGTGCAATACGGAAAGCCCGTCGCCTCCCGGCATGTTGAGATCGGTAACGAGAAGCTCCGGCATCGAGCGATCAGCGGACGGGCGCAGGGCGTCGGCGACGCCCGAGAAGTCGCCGACCAACTGCACCGAATGCCCCGAACGCTGGAGCACGGTTCGAATGATCAGCGCGTTGACCAGATCGTCCTCGGCCAGCAGGATTCCACGGGCCTCCCTCTGCATGGGAGCCGTCGCCGGCTCCTCGCGCAGAACCGGCCTGTTGTCGTTGATCGCATCGCGTTTCTCGATGCCCTTCAGGCGACCGAGCAGCACCTCGACCAAGGATTTTTCGCGCAAGGGACGGATCAGCCAGGCTTCGTAGCCGTCCATCTGGTTGACCGGATGGCTGTTGCGTTCTTCCGGATTGATCAAATAGGTGCGCCGCACCTCCAGCCGCCCGATGGCCGGCTGCAGCGCCAGCAGTTGCTTGTACTGTTGCGCATGCCGGTGATCGACGATCACGTCGGTCAGCGGCGCACCGCTGGCGAGCACGTCCGCAAGAACATGCTGGGCTGCCGCCAGGGTCGTTGCGCGATGGCAGTGTCCACCAAGTGTTACGATCGTTGCGGCCAGCGCCGCTGAGGCCGGACCGTCGGGCGCCATCACCAGCACGTGCGACCCGGCGAGGCAGGACTGGCGCTCCGGGGTGACGATGTCGACCTCTTCGAGAGGCAGGCGGATTTCGAAACGGCTGCCTCGTCCCGGCGCGCTCGCAGCCGTGAGGCTGCCGCCACAGGCCTGCATGATCCGCCTGGAGATGGCAAGCCCGAGGCCGGTGCCCTTGGCGCGCTGCTCATCGTTTCCGGCCTGCTCGAACTCCTCGAAGATGCGCTTCAGATCCTCTGATGACATGCCCGGCCCGGTGTCGTCGATGCGGATCCGCACGCAGCCGTCGAGCGTATCGGCACTGACGAGGACGCCGCCGACTTCCGTGAACTTGACCGCGTTGCCGACCACGTTGAAAAGCACCTGGCGCAGGCGCGCCGCGTCGAAGGCCATGAGCGCGGGCACGTCGACGGAAACGGTGGCGGCGATTTCTATGCCTTTTTCGTGGGCGCGATTGGAGAGCATTTCAACGACGCTCTCGATCACCCCGCGCGGATCCTGTCGGCTGGGGCGAAACTGGAACCGACCGGCCGAAAGCGACGAGAAGTCAATCAGATCCTCGACGAGCTGGACCAGTGCATGGCCGGATTGCTGCATGCCGGCGAGGTAGTTCTTCTGCTCGCTCGACATTCGTGTCTGGCCGAGCAGATGGCTCATGCCGAGAATGCCGGAAAGCGGCGTGCGGATCTCATGGCTGACGGTGGCAAGCAGCTGCGACTTCGCGCGGCTTGCCTCTTCGGCACGTCTGCGCGCTGCCTCGCGCTCCCGCGCTGCCCTCGCTTCCTCGGTCACGTCGCGCGCAATGCTGTGGCGCATGAGCTTGCCACTTGCGGGGTCGCGCGCGATCACGTCGTGCCAATCGAAAAGGCGGACGCTTTCGCCGGTGGCGATCCGCACGAGATAGTGGTTGGGCGCCGTCCTCGGCTCGAAGCTCAGGCCGAGCGCGGCGCAGGTCAGCCCACGGGCGTCCGACCGACCGCACAGCCGATGGAAGACCGCATTGGCGTGAACGATCTTTCCGTCCATGCCGCGCATGATCGCAAGGTCGCCGAGCGCATCATGAATGGTCGAAAGCAGTGCCGAGGTTTCGGAGCGATGCCAGTCGCCGTCCCGGTCCGCCTCGCCGCCCCCTTCAGCGCCATCGAACGATCGGATGGCTTCGATGGTAAGCAGAAGCACGCCGACCGCGCCGGCTGCAGCAATCGCTGCGGCAAACAGGTGGAAGCCGGCATTCATCCCGATGACGAGAACAAGGCCGGAGGCGACCAGGCCGAGCAATGCGAAGGAGCCATGCTTCAGAGCGGAACGAGCACCACGGGCCGGGGCGTCCTGCGCGGGGGCCGACGGCGGCACGTCGAGCGGTGGCGTCGCCATCGGCGCGGCGCCCTGCGCCCGGGTCTCTCTCCCGAAACCGGATTCGATCCGCTCTATCAGTCGTGACGGTTCGCTCATACGACCCGGCTAACACGACAGGCGTTCCGAATGGCTTCAAGGCATCGGTAAAATCTTAGCGATCCGCCTTTTTCGCGTGCAGCAGCTCATCAAGAATGATCGCACCGGCACCGATGGTGATGAAAGTATCCGCCAGATTGAAGACGGCGAAGGACCACGTCTCGGTATAGAAAAGGATGTAATCGATGACGTAGCCGAAGAGCAGCCGGTCGACGAGGTTGCCGAGTGCGCCAGCGATGATCAGCGCATAACCGAAATGGGCGAAGAACCGGTCCTTCGGCGTACGCTTCCAGAGCCAGAGCACGAAGGCGCAGACGGTAAGCCGCATGCCGACGATGAACCAGCCCTCCATGCCCGACAGCATCGAGAAGGCGACGCCGAAGTTGTAGGTCCGGTAAAGCGCCAGCATCGGCACGACGTGGACTGCCTGATTGAAGGGCAGGTAAAGCTCGACCAGGTACTTGATCACCTGGTCGGCAATGAGCGCGAGAAGGATGAAGACCGCGATCGGCAGCGGACGGGAAAACAGGACCTGTTTCTCGCTCATGCGCGGGCATCCAGGCTCAGCAGGTGACGACGCGCCTCGAACAGCATGATGCCGGTTGCGATCGCAAGATTGAGCGAGTCAGCACGGCCCGCCTGCGGGATTCGCGCCAATGCGCCAGCTTCGCGGGCCAGATCTTCCGGCAGTCCGGCCTGCTCGTTGCCCATTAGAATGACTACGGGCTTCGACTTGTAATCGATGGTGCGGTAGTCGACGGCGCCTGCAAGATGGGTCGCAACCACTTTCACGCCGGCGGATTTCTGCCAGCGGATAAAGTCCTCGGCGCTGGCACGCGCGACCGGCATCGCAAAGACCGACCCCATGGTGGCACGGACAGTTTCAAGCGAGAACGGGTCGGTGGTTTCGCCGACGAGGATGATGCCGGAAGCGCCGGCTGCATCGGCCGTGCGGATGATGGTGCCAAGATTGCCGGGGTCGCGCACCCGGTCGAGCGCCACATAGGTCTGACCGAGCTCCGGCCTCAAATCCTTCAGCGACTGGTAGCGCTGCTCGAAGATGCCGACGACCATTTGCGGATTGTCGCGCCTGGTGATCGTCGACAGGACCTTTTCGCTGACCTCCAGCACCAGGCCGCCCTTGGCGACGGTCTTGGCGGCCACCTGCTCGACATGCGGCTTGCCCTTGGCCGCCTTGGCATAGATCAGCGTCTTGATCTTCCAACCGAGATCGAGCGCATCGATCACCAGCTTCAGACCCTCGGCCATGAAGGACCGCGTCTCGTCGCGGTGCTTCTTTTGTGCCAGCGCGCGGATGTCCTTGATGATCGGGTTGGTGAGGCTCGTGACCTCCTTCACCTGACCGACACGGCCTGCGCCGTGTTCGCTTCTGTCGTTGCTCATTGCGGTACCCAACGGCTGAAAAGAGAGGTCGAAAGCGCCCTGCCCGGCTCGCGGCCGTCAAGCCCGCCTTCGCGGATGATGAGTTCGCCTGACTCCACCCGGCCACCGTGGCCGCGCATCGTCTCGCGCATCAGTTCATGGATTGAATAAAAGCTCGCCCGGATCGAATAGGCGGTCAGCACCAGGCCGCGCGCTTCCGGCGAGAGGATTTCGCGGCAGATGTCGAGCATCGCCGCCAGATGGTCGAAGAGCTGCCAGACTTCGCCATTCGGCCCGCGACCGAATTTCGGCGGGTCAGTGAGGATAATGTCGTAGCGGCTGCCGCGGCGCTCCTCGCGCTGGATGAACTTCATCGCGTCGTCGCAGATCCAGCGGATCGGCAGCTTCTCGGCACGCGCCAGGGCCTGGTTCTCGCGCGCCCAGCCGATCGCCTTCTTCGAGGCATCGACATGAGTGACTTCGGCGCCAGCCTTGGCGGCGATCAGCGAGGCGACACCGGTATAGCCGAAGAGGTTCAGCACCTTGAGCGGCCGCTTGGCCGCCTGCACCTGATCCTTGACCCAGCTCCAGTGCGCGAGCTGTTCGGGGAAGACGCCGACGTGGCGGAACGAGGTGAAGCGGCCATGAAAATCGGTATCGAGAAGCTGCATCGGCCAGGTTTCGCCAAGCACGGCGCCGGGAAAGCGCCAGCGCCCCATGCCATCCTCGTCGGTATCGCCGGTGAAGATCGCATCCGCGTTCTCCCAGACGCTGTCTGGCAGGCTGCGCGGCCAGAGTGCCTGCGCCTCAGGGCGTACGATGCGATAAGGGCCGTATTGCTCGAGCTTCTCGCCGGCGCCGCTGTCGATCAGATGGTAGCCCGAAGTGCCGGATGTCTCGAGAATGAGCGGCACGCGCTCGGCCGGCTTGTCTCCGGTGCGCCGCGCGATCACCCGCGCCGGTGCCTCTTGCACGGCTGGCTGCCTCACCGGTCTTTCGCGTGTCTCGGAGGCCGGCACAGCCGCCTGTCGCTCCTTGAAGCCGCCACCCTTTGCCGGCGTCGGCCGCTTCTGTTCGTGGCGGCCGCCGCCACGCGCTTCGGCGCCGCGGCCCTTGGCCGTCGTCACGGAGGCATTCTTCGACCGCCGGTCCTTTTCCTTCACGCTGAGATCCCTGGGCTTTGTTGGAGCATGCATCGCCTGCCCTGCGCAATATCGGGTACAAGCGGGCAGACACCATGAGGTTTGTCGCCGCAGCCTTGCTCGGGCCGCAGCTTCCATTGAGGTGCAAATAGCATCGCTGATGCTCTTGGCAAAGTCGTTTCCGTTTTGCGAAGATCGGAGTGGGAGAGCCCGTTGCAGATTTTCCTAAGGTGCAACCGCCATAGGGACAAAATTCTGCAGCAAGTCTAAAGTGTTACGTGACCTTTGCGCGTCGTTGCCGGCGCGCGGCGCGGTACGGGGAGGAAAGCGCATGGACATGACCGGCGAAGAGCGAATTGCGGCAGGGCGCGACGCGGTATGGCGTGGCCTCAACGATCCGGAAATCCTCAAGCGGTGCATCCCCGGCTGCCAATCGCTGGAGATGACGTCCCCGACCGAACTGGCGGCCGTGGTGAAGATCAAGATCGGCCCGGTGTCTGCCTCCTTCACCGGCAATGTCGTGCTTTCCAATCTCAACCCACCGGAGAGCTACACGATTTCGGGCGAAGGTAAGGGCGGGATCGCCGGCTTTGCCAAGGGTGGCGCCGACGTCGCCTTGACTGAGGACGGACCAGAAACCGTGCTGCGCTACGACGTCAAGGCAGAGATCGGCGGAAAGCTCGCCCAGCTCGGCTCGCGCCTGATCGACTCGACCGCGAAGAAGCTTGCGCAGCAGTTCTTTTCTGACTTCGGCGCTGCCGTGGGTGGCACGGCGGAAGCATCAAGCTGAGTGGTATTACGACTTGAGGCGATGCTAACCTCAGCCCATCGGCAAAAAACCGACGTCAGTTCTGTGGTGCGGCCAGAGTGGCCTGGGTCGCGAGCTTTTCGGCCTGGCTGCGGTGCTTCTCCGCCTCGCGGTGCCATTTCAGCGCTTCGCTCGCCTCGGTGCGGGCGCGACGCCGGTATTTGCCCTGGCTGAACCACGTCGCAGCTGCACCGAGGATCAGGCCGACGATGACGGCAAGAAACAGGAACACGAAGAACGGCGCGCTGACGGAAAGCACGCTGTCCTCGGGTCGGAACGGGTTCAGTGCCAGCGTCACGCTCTGGCGGTTGGCGACGCTCAGAACAATCAAGATCACGCCGACCGGGACGAGAAAAACGATATTGATCAGTTTCTTGAACATTCAATCGCTCCATCTTGGCGGCGGCCATAGGCCTTCCGGTGGCCTCAGGGGACAACGGGCGCCAATTGCGCCAAAATGCTGACGTCCGGGAAAATCAGTCCTCGTCGTCGCCATTCATGCCGGGATTGAGGCGCTCGCGCAGTTCCTTGCCGGTCTTGAAGAACGGCACCCACTTTTCCTCGACGAAGACGGAATCGCCGGTGCGCGGGTTGCGCCCGGAACGCGACGGCCGGTTCTTGACGGAAAAGGCACCGAAACCGCGAAGCTCTACCCGGTTGCCTGCCGCGAGCGCGTCTGTGATCTCATCGAGAACCGCGTTGACGATATTTTCGACGTCGCGGTGGTAGAGATGCGGATTGCGAGCTGCAACAATCTGCACCAGTTCTGACTTGATCACTGTCGCCCCCTCAAATTCTTGTTTGTTTTGCTTTTTCGGTCTGCATTGTGATTACCGCAAGGCGCTGCACGGCATTTGCAAAATCACCGGCAGCGCTCGACGGCTCAGGCTGGGTATATGTCGCCTTACTCATTGGCCATCAACCTGCCAAACCGAAACAAGACCGTCAAGAAACAACTTGTCGCCCGCAATTTTTTCGAACCCGCTCATCGCCGGAAAAGCGTCATATCCCAACATCTTGATCCAGTTGGCAGCGACCGCACCGAGCCCAAAAGGCAGGGTCTTTCGCGGCGCCTCCCAATCGACGATCGGCAGGTCCTTCGAGACTTTTTTCTCCGCCAGGAAGGCGCGAATTTCGTCCTCACCGCCGAGCGTGTCGACGAGCTTGGCCTTCAACGCCTGGCGGCCGGTAAAAATGCGCCCGTCGGCGAGCAGCAGCGCATCGGGACGCGGCAGCTTGCGGCGTTCGGCAACCAGATCGACGAACCAGGCATAGCTGTCGTCGATCATCGACTGGATCATCGCCTTGGCCTCATCGCTCGCAGGATGGAAGGGCGACGGCTCTGCCTTCAGCGGGCGCGACTTGACCGATTCCAGCGATACGCCGAGCTTGTCCATCAGGTCCTTGATCTGCGGATACTGGAAGATGACGCCGATTGAGCCGGTAATCGAGCTTTCGCCGGCAACGATCGTGTCACCGGCAAGCGCAATCATGTATCCCGCCGAAGCGGCAAGCGTGCGGACATCGGAAACCACCGGCTTCTTGGCAGCAACCTTGCGGATCGCCTTGTAGAGAACTTCGCCGCCATAGGTCGTGCCGCCCGGCGACGAAATCGTCACGACCAGGGCCTTCACGGAATCATTGTCGGCAATCCTCTGCAGGCGCTCAAGAAGCTCACGGTCATCCTGGATCAGGCCGGTGATGGTGACGCGCGCCACCTGTTGGCGGCTGCGACCGACATTGTCGGCCACGCCGGACCAGGCAAAGATCGCAAATGCTGCCACAACGAGCAGGCCAGCCACCGCCCAGCGCCAGAAGCTCAATTTCCTGCGCAGGCTGCGGCGATCGGCGATGGCGAGTTCGTCCATGTGGGTTTCTCCCGAATTGTTGGCGCAGCTTCTGTCAGTTTCCGCGGGAACGTGCTATCTGCGCGCGCAGAGGCATATTCCATAAACGCGCTTGGCCACGGTTGAAAGCCGCAGCTGGCGTTTTCGTGTTTCACCCGAGTTTTTTTGCGGCGCCATTGTGCGACCGCAAAAAGTATCCATATTTGCGACGACTTACACCATTGTATGTAAATGACCCTTTGCCGGGTCAGCGACCAAAGAAGCAGAACCGACAGGCCCTTCCATGTTGAACCATGCGCCAGCCCCGGGCATCTTTGCCGATACGGGTGCGAGCTCCGCCGACGCCTATGCGCTCGCCGCGCGGCATTCCGCGCGCGTGCGTCGGCTGAAGGTCATCCTGCCCGTCGTAGCCGGAATTATCGCAATCGCCTTCGCGGCCGTGTCCTTTGTCAGGGCCTTCATGCCTGTTGACCTGCAACTCGAAACGGCGACGATCGAGAACGGCAAGATCGTCATGAAAAATCCGGCGATTTCCGGCCGCAACAAGCAGGGCATCAGCTATTCGATGAAGGCGCAGCGCGCGCTCCAGGATATTGCCAATCCGGATATCATTACGCTGCAGACGATCCATGCGGAAATGCCGATGAAGGATTCGATGATCGCGACGGTCGACGCCACCAACGGCATCTATGACCGCGGCGCCAACACACTCGACATGAACGCCCCGTTCACCATTTCCGTGAATAATGGCATCAACGCCGACTTCCAGTCGGCCTATCTGGACATCAATGCCGGCGAGATGGAAACGAAACGCCCCGTTGCGATCAGCATGAAGGGCGGTTCGATCATTGCGCAGACGCTGCGAATGACGGATAAGGGACGTATTGTAATATTTGAGGGCATGGTGAGGGTGAACGTCGAGCCCGCCGCCATCCGCAAGAACGCGAAATAGAAACCGGTGCACTCCATGTCGGTCACAACCGCCTCATTTTTCAAGATTTCCGCCAGCCTGGCCATTGCCGGCCTTGGCGCTTTGATCATTGCCTCCGGCGCCTCCGCGCAGGCCACGTCCAGCAAGATGAAGGGCCTTGAACTCTCCAACGACCAGCCGATCCAGATCGAGAGCGACAAGCTCGAGATCAAGGACCCGGAGAGCAAGGCGATCTTTACCGGCAACGTCAAGGTCGTGCAGGGCACAACGACGCTTCAGGCCGGCAACATGGTGGTCTACTACAAGTCCGGCGGCGGCTCGGTTTCGAGCGGCGACGCCGACATCGACCGCATCGAGGTCAGCAACAAGGTTTTCCTGAGTTCAGGCACGCAGCAGGCAACCGCCGACACCGGCTCCTTCGACATGACGAAGCAGGTCTTCGTGCTCAAGGGCGAAAAGGTCGTGCTGTCGGAAGGCAAGAACGTCTTCGTCGGCTGCCAGCTTAACGTCCAAATGGAAACCGGAGAGGCTCAGCTCGACGCCTGCGGCGGCCGCGTGCAGATCCAGCTCGACCCGAAGTCCCGCAAGCAGAACTGACGTAGACCGCTCGTGCAACTTCCCTTTCTCCACAAGCGCAAACGGGTCCGTAAGCCGTCGGCGACAGCCGCTGTCGCCTCCGGGCATGCAGTCGACAAGGCGCGCTATGACGGCACGCTGATCGCCCGCGGCCTGACGAAGGCCTATCGCGAGCGCCGGGTCGTCAATGGTGTTTCGCTGGTGGTGCGCCGCGGTGAGGCCGTGGGCCTGCTCGGCCCGAACGGCGCCGGCAAGACCACATGCTTCTACATGATCACCGGCCTTGTCCCGGTCGACGAAGGCTCGATCGAGATCAATGGCAATGACGTCACGACCATGCCGATGTACCGGCGCGCGCGCCTCGGCGTCGGCTACCTGCCGCAGGAAGCGTCGATCTTTCGCGGGCTAACGGTGGAGGAAAACATCCGCGCCGTGCTCGAGGTGCACGACAAGAACCTGGAGCGGCGCGAGAGCAAGCTCAACGATCTGCTCGGCGAATTCAACATCACGCACCTGCGCAAATCGCCGGCGATCGCGCTTTCCGGTGGCGAGCGGCGGCGCCTTGAAATCGCGCGCGCACTGGCGACCGATCCGACCTTCATGCTGCTCGACGAGCCCTTTGCCGGCGTCGACCCGATCTCGGTTGCCGATATCCAGGCGCTTGTCCGACATCTCACCTCGCGCGGCATCGGCGTGCTCATTACCGACCACAATGTCCGCGAGACACTTGGTCTGATCGACCGCGCCTATATCATCCATGCCGGCGAAGTGCTGACGCATGGTCGCGCCAACGACATCGTCACCAATCCTGACGTGCGCAGGCTCTATCTCGGCGACAATTTCAGCCTTTGAAGTTGCTGGCGCGGCGATTCCGGCCGCGACGCCGCTTGACCAAACCTTTCCGATAAGCAATTTTTGGGCCAAGTAATAAGAGGCCCGTCCGACAACAGGAAAACAACGCGGGCCTGGAGAGATTTCTCGGGAGTTTCGCGTCAGCATGGCACTGTCCGCCAGCCTACATCTGCGCCAGTCCCAGTCCCTGGTGATGACGCCGCAGCTCATGCAGTCGATCCAGCTGCTGCAGATGACGCATCTCGAACTCAATCAGTTCATCGCCCAGGAAGTCGAAAAGAACCCGCTGCTCGAGTTTCAGGCGAATGACGACCTGTCAGGCGCACCGGAGCGCCCGGACGGCCCGGACGCCCTCGCAGGGGATGAAGCTCCGGGCGGCGAGGCCGGCGGACAGGTCGATCTCTACGACAGCGCCACCTCCCCTTCCGCAGAGCAGCTCGGCGAGCAGCTCGACGCCGATTTCGCCAATGTCTATCAGGACGATACCGCACCGCAGCGCGCCGATGCGCCGGAGCTGCTCGGCCAATGGAAATCGATGCCCGGCGGCAGCGAAGGCGAGGACTACGATCTCGACGACTTCGTTGCCGGCCGCAAGAGCCTGCGCGACACGCTGCTGGAACAGCTTCCTTTCGCGCTCTCAGACACATCGGATCGGTTGATCGCCCAGCACCTCATCGACCAGCTCGACGATGCCGGCTACATTCAGGCCGATATCGCGGAGATCGCCGATCGCCTGGGCGCGGCCCATGCTGACGTCGTGCGGGTTCTGCTCACGCTGCAGCAATTCGATCCGCCGGGCGTGTTCGCACGTTCGCTCGGCGAGTGCCTGGCCATCCAGTTGCGCGCCCGCGACCGGCTTGACCCGGCGATGGAGGCATTGGTCGCCAATCTCGAACTGCTGGCGCGGCGGGACTTTGCAAGCCTCAAGAAGATCTGCGGCGTCGACGAGGAAGACCTGATCGACATGCTGGCGGAAATCCGCAAGCTCGATCCAAAGCCCGGCACGAGCTTTGAGACCAGCGTCAGTGAGGCGATCGTGCCCGATATCGTCGTGCGCGCAGCACCCGACGGATCCTGGATGGTCGAACTCAATCCGGACGCCCTGCCCCGCGTACTGGTCAACCAGGATTACTTCGCGACCGTCTCGCGCGGTACGCAGAAGAACAGCGCCGACCAGGCCTTCCTCAACGAGTGCCTGCAGAACGCCAACTGGCTGACCCGCAGCCTCGATCAGCGTGCCAAGACGATCATGAAGGTCGCGACCGAGATCGTCCGCCAGCAGGACGCCTTTCTGGTGAACGGCATCGGCCATCTCAGGCCATTGAACCTGAAGACAGTCGCCGATGCGATCAAGATGCATGAATCGACCGTCAGCCGGGTGACCTCCAACAAGTACATGCTGACGCCGCGCGGGTTGTTCGAGCTCAAGTACTTTTTCACCGTCTCGATCGGCTCGGCCGAGGGTGGAGACAGCCATTCGGCAGAAGCCGTGCGCCATCGCATCCGCACGATGATCCAGGAAGAGAGCGCCGAGGCCGTGCTTTCCGACGACGACATCGTCGACAACCTCAAGCGGGCCGGTGTCGACATTGCCCGGCGCACCGTCGCCAAATACCGGGAGGCGATGAACCTCCCCTCCTCCGTGCAGCGGCGACGGGAGAAACGCGCGCTCGCCAAGGCTTCCGGCTTCTGACCGGCGCCAAACCTTAAGCCGCGTTAACTTTTTTGCGACCTTCGATTGACTCTCTCCGACACAGGCGATATGAGCCCGCCGCAATTGCCGGGGACATGCTCGCCCCGGAAGCATACCGGTGCGACCGGTGGCTGCGACAGAGGCGCCCCGCAAGTCTGAAAGGCTTGGATGACGGGACCGCTTGGAATAGACTGGCTGCGCAAATCACGAACGAGAGAGGAAACTCCATGAGTGTGCGTGTATCCGGTAAACAAATGGAAATCGGCGATTCGTTCCGCGCCCGCATTGGCGAGCAGATCGAGCAGGCCGTAACCAAATATTTCGACGGAGGATATTCAAGCCAGGTCACTGTGGAAAAGTCCGGGCCGCGCTTCAGCGCCGACTGCAAGCTTCATCTCGATACGGGCGTGGTTATGCAGGCGAACGGTCAGGCGAACGACCCCCAGGCTGCGTTTGACGCGGCGTCGGATCGCATCGAAAAGCGTCTGCGCCGCTACAAGCGGAAGCTGAAGGATCACCATAACGGCAACGGACAGAACGCTGCCGAGGTGGCTTACACAGTGATGGATTCGGTGCCCTTTGAGGACGACGAAGTTCCCGAGGATTATGCGCCGACCATCGTCGCCGAGAGTTCGAAACAATTGAGGACCATGTCTGTCGCAAGCGCCGTGATGGCGCTCGACATGACGGATGAGCCCGTCCTCATGTTCCGGACGCCCGGCAAGGCCGAACTGAATATCGTCTATAGGCGCAACGATGGAAATATTGGCTGGATTGACGCCGCCAATATCAAAGCATGAGCGGAAAAAGGGGGATGCCGGCGCGCCGGCATCCCCCGCACGCTAATCAGCGGGCACGCCGGAAAATGTGACTTTTCTGTGCATGGAACCCGCCATGACAAAGATGGTTAGAGCCATTGCGACGCATTTATGATGATGTTGTCCGGCTCTAACCGGCGAACGAGGACAAAAGAATGGCATTGGCAGGTCTGCTGCATCAAAATGCGATCATCCCGGCCATGAGGGCCAACTCGAAAAAACAGCTCCTTCAGGAATTGGCGGCAAAAGCATCTAAGATCACCGGGCTTCCCGAGCGTGAAATCTTCGACGTGATCCTGCAGCGGGAGCGCCTTGGCTCCACCGGTGTCGGCAATGGCATCGCCATTCCGCACGGCAAGCTCAACAATCTCCCCTCGATCATCGGCATCTTCTCGCGTCTGGAAACGCCTGTCGATTTCGAGGCCCTCGATGATCAGCCGGTCGACCTCGTTTTCCTTCTGCTCGCTCCGGAGGGTGCTGGCGCCGATCATCTCAAGGCACTGTCGCGCATCGCCCGCGTTCTGCGCGATCACGACATGGTCGCCAAGATCCGCTCGAGCGATTCCGCCAGCGCGATCTACACGCTGCTCGACGACGACGCGACCTCGCACGCAGCCTGAAGCTCTCAGCGGGCGCGTCCGATCGGGCGCGCGATGCCACCGGAACCTCTGGTCAGTAAAGCTGGCCACGGTTCAAATGATCGATGAAAATCCGGAACAGCGCGCCTTGGCCCGAAATCCCGAGCCGGCGATAGATGTTCTTGCGATGGATGCGCACCGTTCCCTCGGTAATGCGCATCACCTTGCCGATCGAGAGGTTGCTATGTCCCCTCAGGATCAACCGCACGATGTTGCGTTGCTGCTTGGTCAGCCGGTCTGAACAAAGGCTCTCGAAGGCCGTCTCCATGGCATCATCGCCCGCTTCAGATGGCGGCGGTGCAATGGTCTGGCCCTGTTGCCGCCAGTTCGATCTGACCGCTTCGCGCACGATCGGCTCGTAAACGCGCAGTCGCGAGAGCTGCGCGTCGCTGAAAGGCTCGGCGCCGCGGCCGCGCATCAGCGAATAGGTGGCCTGCAGGCCGCCATCCAACGGGATGACGAAACCCACTTCCTCCACCAGAACGCCCGATTCCATCGACACGCAGGGATGCACCTCGGCAGAAGACGAGAAGTCGGACTGGAAGAAGCGGTCTGGCGCCAGCTCACGCATGCGCCAGAGCCCGGCCGGCTGGCCGGCGCAACAGGCAACGTAGAAGGGGTCGAGCAGATAGGCTCCGCCGAGATAGGCGGCAAGCGCGCTCGCCGAGACTTTGGCCGTATAACCGTCGTGCAGCACGATTGGCCTTGCGTCATAGGGATAGGCAAACGCGACCGAGAGGTCGAAGGTGGCGACCGATCGCAGCATCCGGTCGAGCGCCCGGCCGAAATCCTGCGTGCCAATCAGACCGATCATCGCTGAAATATCAGCGGATTCCCTCGCCAGCATTCCCTTATCGTCCCCCGACCCCGCGTATCCCCCATGGGATATCGACAGGCCCTGCTTCGTCAACAATAATTCCCTGGGAGAGAGAAACCGGTCTGTCGAGGAACGGATCGTCATTGGCGATCGCCACGACGGACACCCACGGGAGGACGCAATGGCAGGCAGGCTTTCAGGCAAAGTGGCACTGATCAGCGGCGGTGCGGGTGGCTGTGGCCTTGCCGCATCCGAGCTGTTTGCGCGTGAAGGCGCCAAGGTCGGCATCGTCGACCTGCCGCGCAGAAAGGGTGAGGAGGTGGCAGCCGCAATCCGCGCCAAGGGCGGCGAAGCGATTTTTGCGCCCGCCGACGTCTCCGTCTCCACCGAGGTGACCACCGCCGTCAAGGCGGTCGAAGCGGCGTTCGGCGCCATCACCGTGCTTTTCAATCATGCCGGCATTCTCGCCGTCGGTCCCTTCCTCGAGGTCGAGGAAGAAGAGTGGGAGCGGCTGATGGCGGTCAATGTGCGCAGCATGTTCCTGATGACCAAGGCGGTATTGCCGGGCATGCTTGCCGCCGGCGGCGGCAGCATCGTGTGCACCTCGTCGATCTCGGCCGTGGCGGCAACCCCCATGGAGGTGCTCTACGACACGACGAAGGGCGCCTGCCACATGTTCGCCCGCGCCATTGCCGTCGAGTTTCGTGACCGCGGCATTCGCTGCAACGCCGTCTGCCCGGGCTTCATCGCCACCGACCATGGCAAGCGCGAACTGGTCGGCCTCAGCAAGTACGGGGTCGACGTCTCGGATGCGGCGATCGCCGCGCAGCAGGGCCGCATGTGCGATCCGAAGGAAGTGGCAAGCGCGGCCTTGTTTCTGGCGAGCGACGAGGCGAGCTTCGTCAACGGCACGCATCTGTTCGTCGACAATTGCTTTACGGCGGTTTGAGGGAGGGGAAAATGCTTCAGGCAGGTGGCCACTGGCGCAACTGGGTCGGAAATCAATCATGCATCGTGCGCAATCGCGGCGCGCCCGAAAGCGAGGCTGCCCTTTCCGAGATGGTGCGCGAAGCGACGTCTCAGGGACTAAACGTGCGTTGTGCCGGCTCCGGCCATTCGTTCACGCCAGTCGCGCTGACGAGCGGGCTGCATCTGACGCTTTCCAGCATGCAGGGCGTCGTCAACATCGACCAAACACGCAAACGCGTCGCCGTCAAGGCCGGCGCCACCATCAACCAGCTCGGCAAGGTGTTGAAATCCAGTGGGCTGTCACTGATCAACCAGGGCGACATTGACAGCCAGGCGCTCGCAGGCGCGCTGACGACCGGCACGCATGGGACCGGGGCCAAGCTCGGAAACATGGCCTCCCAGATCGTCGGCATGCGCCTGGTTCAGCCGGATGGCAGCATCCTCGTCGTTGATGAGACGACACCCGACCTGCTGGAGGCGGCGCGAGTGTCGATCGGCATGCTCGGCGTGATCTCGGAGATCACATTGCAGGCAATGGACAGCTACAACCTGCATGAAAGGCTCTGGCGCTGCACCTTCGACGAGATGATCGAGCAGCACGACGACCTCGCCGCCAAGCACCGGCATTTCGGTTTCTTCTGGTGCCCGATCCCTGAGAGCCGGCACTGCTACTGCCTGCCGGACACGGCCTCGGTCTCGACCACCGACCGGACGTCGGACGTCTGCGAAATGAAGGTGATCGACATTACTGACGCACCGCCGATGGAGCACGGTTTCGAGAAGATCGCCTATTCCTCCGAGATCTACCCGATCGAATATGTTCCGAACTTCCACGAGCTCGAATATGCGGTGCCCGTCGCCCACGGCAAGGAGGCGGTGAAGGCGGTGCGCAAGCTGATGCTGGAAAAGCATCCGACCTGCATCTACCCGATCGAATACCGCTTCACCGCCGGCGACACCGGCTGGATCAGCCCCTTCTACGAGCAGGATTCAATCACGCTCTCGGTTTCGGGCGAGCCTGGCACTGATTATTGGGAGTACCTGAAAGACGTCGATACGATCCTGCGCCAATACGGATCGCGGCCGCACTGGGGCAAGCTGCACTTCCTGGGCGCCGAGGACGTCACGGCACTCTATCCGCGTGCCGCCGACTTCCGAGCGCTTCGGGCAAAGGTCGATCCGGAAGGGCGCTTCCTCAACGATCACCTGCGCCAGCTCTTCGGGTAGCGAACGCAGCACCCGCACCAAAGAAAAACGCCGCGCGAGGTTTGTTCGCGCGGCGTTTTTCATTTGTCTTTTGCGATCAGGCGACCGGCGCGTCGCCGTTCTCGGCAGCCACGACCTTCGGGCCGCCCTTGGAAACGCCGACCATGGCCGGGCGCAGCACGCGGTCGCCGATCACGTAGCCGGCCTGGACGACCTGAAGCACCGTGTTGTTCGGAACCTCTGCGTTCGGGATCTCGAACATCGCCTGGTGGAAGTTCGGGTCGAACTTCTGTCCTTCCGGCTCGAGCTTCTTGACGCCGTGGCGCTCGAGCGCCGAGAGCATCGCACGCTCGGTCATCTCCACGCCTTCGATCAGCGCATTGAGGCCGGTTTCGCCGGCTTCCTTGGCTTCCGCCGGAATAGCGTCGAGTGCGCGGCGCAGATTGTCCGAAACAGCGAGCATGTCGCGGGCAAAGCCGGCGACGGAATAGGACTTGGCATCCTTCACGTCGCGCTCCGTGCGGCGGCGCAGGTTGTCCATCTCGGCCGCAAGCCGAAGGTATTTGTCGCGCAGCTCGTTGTTTTCCGCCTTGGCGAGCTCCAGCGGATCGGGCGCGGCAGGCGCCGCGGCTTCAGCGGCGTCGGCAACCTCCGGCGCGGCATGGTTTGCCTCGTCGGCGGCCTCGGGTCCGTGCTTGTTCGTTTCGTCGGTCATGACGTTCTCCGCAGTTCGTCTGTGTCGTCCTTCATTTCTACGAGCCGCAAGCCTTTGCTTGCGTCTCAGCGAAATGCCCAGTGACTGGATTTGCAGCCGATATCGAGGTTTGGGGCCGAAAAATCAAGGGTTCAATCGCGTTCCTGCAGCGCCGCGCGTCTTATTGGACACGCAAAGGCCGCTCTGGCGCCTTGATTTCAACGCGAAAGCCGCGACATCAGTTGCGCGGTGTAGTCCACCATCGGCACGATACGCGAGTAGTTGAGCCGTGTCGGACCGATGACGCCGACCGCGCCGACGATGCGGTCCTCGCCGTCACGATAGGGCGCGACGATCAGGGAAGAGCCGGAAAGCGAGAACAGCTTGTTTTCCGAGCCGATAAAGATCCGCACCCCCGGCCCGCTTTCGGCAAGATCGAGCAGCTCGATCATGCTGTCCTTCTTCTCGAGGTCGTCGAAGAGCATGCGCAGCCGGTCGATGTCCTCGGCGCCCTCGAGCCCTTCGAGCAGATTGGCGCGGCCACGCACGATCAGTCGCGCCGGTTTCTCATCGCCCTCGTTGCCCGACCAGATGGCGAGACCACGTTCGACGAGGTCCTGCGACAGGGCGTCAAGCTCGCCGCGCACCGTCAGCTTCACTTTTTCGAGCTGTGCGCGCACCTCGGCGATCGTCTGTCCGGCAAGATGCGCGTTGAGGAAGTTGGCGGCTTCGGTGAGCTGAGAGCTGGTGACGCCCGCCGGCAGCTCGATGATGCGGTTTTCCACCTGATCATGCTCGCCGACGAGAACCGCAAGCGCTTTGGTCGGGGCAAGTCGGATGAATTCCACGTGCTTCAGCACGGGATCGGCCTTGGCCGTGATGACGAGGCCTGCGCCGCGCGACATGCCCGACAGCATCTGGCTCGCTTCGGTGAGCAACGCGTCCACCGGCTGGGTATGGTCATCGCGCCGCACGTGGCGGTCGATGGAAGCACGGTCCTCGGCCGAGAGGTTGCCGACCTGCATGAAGGCGTCGACGAAGAAGCGCAGGCCCGTCTGGGTGGGCAGCCGTCCGGCGCTGACATGCGGCGAATAGATGAGACCGAGATCCTCAAGATCGCTCATCACGTTGCGCACGGAGGCGGGAGAAAGCGACATCGGCAGCAGCCGCGACAGATTGCGCGAGCCGAGCGGCTCGCCGCTCGTCAGATAGGTTTCCACGATGCGGCGGAAGATTTCGCCCGAGCGCTCGTCCAGTGCCGCGGCGATTTCCTTTGCTCCGGGATTGCGCAGTACCATGTCACTCCACATTTGCAGGCACATCCTGCCGTGCCGGGAATATAGTGTCCCCGCCGCCCGATGGCAAAAGGGAAAAAACGGCCGGCTGCCCGGCTATCCACCGGTTCCCTTTACCTCTGCCATGCTCTACAGCGCCGCGCGTCGCTAGACGCGCTCAAGGTCGCTGTAGCGCTTCAAACCGCTGCATAATTTTGTCCCTAAATCGATTTCGATTTAGGGAATTATGCAGTAGAAGGCTCTGCAGATACGATAGGAGTTGACGATGCGGCCATCCGGCAGAAAAACCGACCAAATGCGCAAGGTTTCCTTCGAGCGCAATTTTTCCAAGCACGCGGAAGGCTCCTGTCTGGTCCGGTTCGGCGACACGCACGTGCTGTGCACCGCCAGCCTGGAAGAAAAGGTTCCGGCCTGGCTGCGCAATGGCGGCAAGGGCTGGGTGACCGCCGAGTATGGCATGCTGCCGCGCGCCACCGGCGAACGCATGAGGCGTGAGGCCGCCAACGGCAAGCAGAGCGGCCGCACCCAGGAGATCCAGCGCCTGATCGGCCGGTCGCTGCGCGCCGTCGTCGATCTGCCGGCGCTCGGCGAGCGCCAGATCTCGATCGACTGCGACGTCATCCAGGCCGATGGCGGCACCCGCACGGCCTCGATCACCGGTGCCTGGGTCGCGCTTTACGACTGCCTGAAGTGGATGGAAGCCCGCAACATGGTCAAGGTCGAGAAGGTCCTGAAGGATCATGTCGCGGCCATCTCCTGCGGCATCTTCGCCAACCAGTCGGTGATCGATCTCGATTACCTCGAGGATTCCGCTGCCGAGACCGATGCCAATTTCGTCATGACCGGCACGGGCGGCATCGTCGAGATTCAGGGCACGGCCGAAGGCAAGCCGTTCTCGGAGGAAGAATTCGCAAGCCTGATGGGTCTCGCAAAGAACGGCATTGCCGAACTGGTCGCGCTGCAGAAGCAGGCGATCGCCGGCTGACGAAAGGACCTTAAGATGGCCCCGGCGCTGGAAGGCATTCTCGAGACCGCACTATATGCGGACGATCTCGACGCCGCCGAGGCCTTCTATGGTGGCATTCTTGGACTGCAAAAGATTACGCGTGCCGGCAACCGCCATGTGTTCTTCCGCTGCGGGCCTGGCGTGCTCTTGATCTTCAATCCGGCCGAGACGCTGAAGCCGCCGATCCCGCACGGCACGACCGGCCAGGGCCACATGTGTTTCCGCGTTTCCGCCGAGGCGCTGGACGCCTGGAAGGCGAAGCTGGAAGCGACGGGCATCGCGATCGAAGCAGACACGCGCTGGCCGAACGGGGCGCGGTCGTTCTATTTCCGCGATCCCGCCGGCAACAGCCTCGAATGTGCGGAACCGGGCCTCTGGTCCATCGAATGAACACGAAACGAGACACCATGCGCAAACTAGACAACAAGACGCTGATCGTCGCCAGCCACAATGCCGGCAAGATCCGCGAAATTCGCGATCTCATCGGCCCGCTCGGTTTCGAGGCGAAATCGGCGGCGGACCTCAACTTCATCGAGCCCGATGAAACCGGCACCACCTTTGAGGAGAACGCGACGATCAAGGCGCTCGCCTCGGCCAAGGCTTCGGGGCTGCCGGCGCTTTCGGACGATTCCGGTCTTGCGATCGATGCGCTCGGCGGCGCGCCGGGTGTCTACACCGCCAATTGGGCGGAGCGCGAGGATGGCAGCCGCGACTTCGCCATGGCCATGGAGAAGGTCGAGAAGGCTCTGCAGGACAAGGGTGCGACCACGCCGGTCGAGCGTAGCGCACGCTTCGTCTCGGTGCTCTGCCTTGCCTGGCCGGACGGCCATGTCGAGCTCTTCCGCGGCGAGGTCGAAGGCTTCGTCGTCTGGCCGCCGCGTGGCAGCCAGGGCTTCGGCTATGATCCGGTGTTCCAGCCGAAAGGCTACGACACCACCTTCGGCGAAATGAGCGCCGACGAGAAACACGGCTGGAAGCCGGGTGACGCGGAGGCCCTGTCGCACCGCGCCCGCGCCTTCAAGATTTTTGCCGAGACCTGCCTCGGAGCGTGATCGGAGCGGGATGAGGAAAAGTGTGTGCGGCTTTCCGCCCGCATCCGCTCCCTATTAAAGGTGACCATGAGAGACGCAACGATGCAGACGGCCACGCTATCGGCGATCGGTGATGGCATGGACCCCGGTTTCGGGGTCTATGTGCATTGGCCGTTCTGCGCAGCCAAGTGCCCCTATTGCGACTTCAACAGCCACGTGCGCCACCAGCCGGTGGATCAGCCGCGCTTCGTTGCCGCCTTCCTCAAGGAAATGGAAGAAGTGCGCGAGCTCTCGGGACCGCGTACCGTCACCAGCATCTTCATGGGTGGCGGCACGCCGTCGCTCATGGAGCCGACAACGGTGGACGCGATCCTCTCCGGCATCGCCCGCCGTTGGCACGTTCCCGATGGCATCGAAATCACCATGGAGGCCAACCCTTCGAGCGTCGAGGCGACCCGTTTCCACGGCTATCGCGCCGCCGGCGTCAACCGCGTCTCGCTCGGCGTCCAGGCGCTGAACGACCGCGACCTCAAATTCCTCGGGCGACTGCACAATGTCGAGGATGCGTTAAAGGCGATCCGGCTCGCGCGCGAGATCTTCCCGCGCATGTCCTTCGACCTGATCTATGCCCGCCCGAACCAGACGGTCGAGGACTGGGAGCGCGAGCTGAAGGAGGCCGTTTCCTACGCGGTCGACCACCTGTCGCTTTACCAACTGACGATCGAGGAAGGCACGCCATTCTTCGGCCTGCACAAGGCCGGCAAGCTGATCGTTCCCGACGGAGAGCAATCGGCCGTGCTCTATGAGGCGACGCAGGAGATTACTTCATCGATCGGCATGCCGGCCTACGAAGTTTCGAACCACGCCCAACCGGGCGCCGAGAGCCGGCACAACCTCACCTATTGGCGCTATGGCGACTATGCCGGCATCGGTCCCGGCGCGCACGGCCGTCTCGGTGTCGGCGGCGGCAAGATTGCGACCTCGACAGAGCGCAAGCCCGAGGAATGGCTGCGCCTGGTCGAGACCTACGGCCACGGCATGGTCGAGCGCGAGTCGCTGGATCTTGAGGCGCAGTCCGATGAATTGCTGCTGATGGGCCTGCGCCTCAAGGAAGGCGTCGATCTCGCCCGCTGGCAGACCCTCTCCGGCCGTGATCCGGACCCGGAACGCGAGCAGTTCCTGATCGACCACGGCTTCATAGAGCGGCTCGGCAACTCGCGCCTGCGCTGCACGCCGGCCGGTATGCTGATCCTCGACGCGGTGGTCGCCGATCTCGCCTGCCCTTAAGGCGGTAACGACGCAGTTCCGGACGAAACCGCGTCGCACTTTTTCCTGAAGTTGCTTCTGGTTGGCCTTCGCCGGCTACAGGCTCAATCGAACGTTTCGCCCGAGAGCGGGGTGGCAACCATGGAAGGACGCCGTTCGAACGCATCGAACCAGCGCGTCAACTGCGGCCGGTTGCGAAACGACGGCAGGTTGCGGAAGGCCATCCAGGAGAGCGTGGTCGCAAGCGCGATCTGGCCGATATCGACATCCGCCTCCGGGCGGAACGTCTGCTCCAGCCAATCATAGGTCACCTCGATCTTCTCTTCGTAACCCTCGGCGAGCGCCGGATAACGCAGATGTTCCGGCCGCCGCTCCCATTCCCAGCGAAGCCCGATGCCGGTCTGGGCAAGGACCTGGGCCACCGACTGCAACCGCAGCGCCCGCCAGCGCGGCTCGCCGTTTTCGGGGATGAGCTTGCGCCCCTGATGCAGGGTATCGAAGAAAGCGCAGATGACATCGCTGTCGAAGATCGGCTCCTGCCCCTCGCGCAGCAGCACTGGGACCTTGCCAAGCGGGTTCTCCGCATAGACTTCGTCGTTGCGCCGCGTCGGGCTGGTCTCGTGGTGGATGACCTTGACCCGGTCGGCGAGGCCGATCTCATGAGCAAAGACGAGCGCCTTGCGGGCGAAGGGGGAATGGGTCTGGTAGTAGAGGATCATGTTTGCCTCGCGGGATTTGGCGTGAATTGCTGGTCCCGCGAAGAGATATTGCATTCAAGGCGATAAAGGCGCTCTGTTTTTCAGCCCCGCCTGCAAGTTTGTTTCGCGACGACCTACTTTATCGGATCGCCTTTCAGGCGATTGAGTTCGATGCCCTTGGCAACGAGCCGGGCGACCTGCACATCGTCGACATCGTCGGTGCTCCGCAGGCGAATATAGGCCATGTCACCCTTGCCGCCGCCCTTTTCCAGGCGAGGATCGAGATCGACCATCTCGGCGCCACGCCAGAAGCCGAAGGTAACGTGATCCTTTGCGCCTTTGAGAAGGCAGACCGCACCACCGGCTTCATAGATGGGATGCCCCCACTTGACGAGGTCGGTGAGCCCGCCTGCGGCAACGAGAGCTGCATGCAGCCGTTTTGCCACCTCGGCCGGGACACCGGAAAGACCGGCAATGTAGTCGTTGACTGTCTTGGTCATGGTCGTCTTCCGATCGTTTATTTGAGGACTTGTCAGTTCTTGAGCGGGATGAGGCTGCGCAGTCGCGGGTCTCTCAGCCACAGGCCGCCCCAGGCGATAACGCCGAGATAAAAGCCGAAGAGCAGGTGGGTGAAAAGTGGGCTTCCCGCCCGCAGATGCGTCGCCATGGCGCCGCCGAGATAGCCGGTGAGCAGAATGGCGCCAAGGATCGAAGTCCGCGGCATCACATAGAGCACTGTGCACAGCAGAGTGAGCACACCGAGCAGCCGCGCCAGCCCCTGGTCGGCGGGGTAACCGAGCGCCACCATCGTCTCAGTGACGACCTGAAGCGGCACGAGCTTGATGGACGCATCGAAGACCAGGAAGGCGACGAGTACACCGCTGAGGACGCGGCCGAGGATGACGGACTTTGCCGTCGGCGCAGGGATTGCAATGCTGGTGTTCACTGGGGTTTCTCCTTGGATCTCGTTTTCAGTCCAAGGACGAAGCAAGACGACCGATGCCGACAGAGGCCTCCGCTTTTTTATCTTTTTTCCGCGCGGCCGCTTTCAGTCCCCACGTCTTCATCGAGCTTGTCGAGCTGCATGCGAATGTAGGCGCATTCGGCAGCGTTGGTCGCGAGCGCGATGGCATGATCGAAGGCGACGCGCGCCTCGCGAGCCTTGCCGAGCTGCTTCAAGAGGTGCCCGCTCAGGCCATGGAAATAGAAGTAACCCGACAGTTTTTCAGCCAGCGGCGCGATCAATGCGAGTGCGGCTTCCGGACCCTGGCGCTTCGAGACGGCGACGGCCCGGTTGAGCGTAATGACAGGCGAGGGCTGCAACCGCTCCAGCGCCTGATAGAGCAGATCGATCTGCGCCCAATCGGTCTCCTCGGGCCGCTCGGCGCGGGCATGCAGCGCGGCGATCGCCGCCTGGATCTGGTAGGCGCCGGGCTGGCGGTGGCGCATCGCCCTGTCGATCAGGGCCAGCGCTTCGTCGATCAGCGGCCGGTTCCACAATCCGCGGTCCTGGTCTTCAAGCAGAATGACGGCTCCATCCGCGTCGAAGCGGGCCCGCGCCCGGGAATGCTGGATCATCATCAGCGCCGTCAGCCCCATGATCTCCGGCTCCGCCGGAAACAGCTGCAGCAGCAGACGCCCGAGCCGGATCGCCTCGCCGCAGAGATCGGCCGAGACGCTTTCCGGCCCGTTCATCGCCGAATAGCCCTCGTTGAAGACGAGGTAGACCATCGTCGCGACCGCAGCGAGCCGATCGGCGCGATCGGCGGCATCCGGCGTCTCGAAGGCAAGGCCAGCGGCCGCAACGCGAGACTTGGCGCGGGTGATGCGCTGCTCCATCGCCGCCTCGCTGACGAGGAAGGCCCTGGCGATCTGCTTGACCGACAGGCCCGAGACGATGCGCAGCGCCAGCGCGATCTGCTGCGTCGCGGGCAGGGCCGGATTGCTGCAGACGAACAGCAGCCGAAGAATGTCGTCGCGGTAGTGAGAACCGTCGAGCCGATCGGCGAGGCCGCTCTCCTGATCCTCGAGGTCGGAGAGAATTTCTTCCGGCGGCAGCGCCGTCTCGCGTGACTGGCGGCGGACCTTGTCGATACCGCTGTTGCGGCCGACAAAGATCAGCCAGGCCGCCGGATCACGCGGCGGACCGCTTTTCGGCCAGGTCTTCAGTGCCCGGATGCAAGCCTCCTGAAACGCTTCTTCGGCCGTATCGAGATTGCGGAAGTAGCGCAACAATGCACCCACTGCCTGCGGCCGTGCCGAAACGAGTGCGAGGTCTATCCAGGCGGTGTCTGTCATGAAGCAAGCTCACTGGGTTTGTAGATGGTAAGGGGTCGGACTTCATAGGAGCCGGACGATGGGTTTGCTGTGCCAAGGTCGCGCGCGAATTCGAGCGCCTCATCCAGGGACACGCAGTCGATCACGAAAAAACCGAGCAACTGCTCCTTGGTTTCGGCGAAGGGGCCGTCGGTGATGATCGTCTCGGCATGGCTGTGCCTGAGCGTCGTTGCCGACGATGTCGGCATCAGCCGCGCGATCGGTCCAAGTTTGCCGGCTTCGGCATATTTGCGCTCGACCGCCGCCATGTCCCGCATCACCCTTTCGTCCTCCTCCTTGCTCCAGGTATTCGTGACATTTTCGTTGTTGTAGCAAAACACAGCGTAAAGCATCGGAACTCCTGCTCCTCATTCAAAGACGGTGGCGGCAAGCAATAGCCGACAACCCCGGTGAAAAAAACAGGGCCGGTGGTGCTTTCGCCCACCGGCCCGCAATACGTGCAACAAGGAACGCTCAGACGTTCTCGCGGCACTCTAAGGTGGGGTCGACGGCCGGCCGAGAAAAGAGACGCAGAAGCCGTCCGTCGATCGCCGCGAGCCCGGCGGCAATCAAGGTCATGCCGATGAAATGCTTGGGCTCCAGCGTTTCGCCAAGGAACATCGCGCCGAGCAGAATGGCGCTGACCGGGATGAGGAAGGTCACCAGCATCAGGTTGGTGACGCCCGCCGTTTCGAGGATGCGGAAGAACAGGACATAGGCGAGCGCCGTCGAGATCAGGGCGATGCCGACGATCGCCGCCCAGACGTCGAGGCCGGGCATCGGCAGCGACCAGGGGTGATCGACGAGCAGCGACAGCGGCACCAGCATGATGCTGGATGCAGAAACCTGGCCGGTCGCCGTCACGATCGGCGCCACGCCCATGCGCTTGAAGCGGCGGGCAAAGACGCCGGCGAGCGCATAGGAGAGCGCCGCACCGAGAACGGCAAGCTGGGCAAGGAGGTTCGAGCCGAGGCCGCCAAGCGCTGCCGGCCCGATCATCATGGCGACGCCGAGGAAGCCGACGGCGACGCCGGCGAAGCGGTTGACCGTCAGCTTCTCGTCATCGGTCAAAAGATGCGCCACGATCACGCCGAAGAGCGGCGTGGTGGCGTTGAGGATCGAGGCAAGGCCGCTTGCGATATGCGTCTGCCCCCAGACAATCAGCGAGAAGGGGATCAGGTTGTTGAGCAGACCCATACCGAAGAAGGCCAGCCAGACGCGACGGTCCCGCGGCATCGACAATCCCATCACACGCACGATGACGAGCAGCGCGATCGCCGCGAGGCTGACCCTGAGCGCCACGATGGTGACAGGCGGCAGCGCCTTGACGGCGACACCGATGAAAAAGAAGGAGCCGCCCCACAGCAGGGACAGAAGGATCAACATACCCCATTCGCGGGCTCCCATAACCTTGGCTTGAAGCGGTTGTACCATCGCAGAAACCCCAATTGCGTTTGTCAGACTAAATCATGACATTGTTGACTACCGTGAATTTTTGCCATTATTCTCAGGGTATCAGGTCATTAACAAACGATCATTTCTCGATGTATGATTGAGTTTAGCTAAATCATGGCAACATTCCTTCCCTCCCTCGCCTCGCTTCGCGCCTTCGAAGCGACGGCGCGCCACTTAAGCGTGACCAAGGCGGCGCACGAGCTCAGCGTCACGCCGGGGGCCGTCAGCCTGCAAGTGCGGGAGCTGGAGCAGACGTTGGGCGTAACGCTTTTCGAGCGCCGCCCGAGGCAACTCGTATTGACCGAGGATGGCAGCAGCTATTTCTGGACGCTCCGGCGCGCGTTCCGCATGATGCGGGAGGCGACCGAGGAGCTGACGGCGCGCAAGCGTGCGCCGGTGCTGACGGTGAGTTGCACGCCGACCTTCGCCGCCCAATGGCTGGTGCCACGGATCGGCGCCTTCGAGCAGCAGGTGCCTGGAATCGATGTCCGCATCAGCACCACGAACCGACTGACGGATTTTGAGAATGACGGTGTCGACGTCGCCATCAGGCACGGGCTGGGGCGCTATGACGGCCTTGTCAGCGAGCGCCTGATCGATGACGACCCGGTGCCGGTCCTCCATCCGGCGCTCAAGCAGAAACGCCCGCTCGACACACCAGCCGACCTCGCCGCGCATGTGCTGCTGCACGACGTCCACCGCCAGGACTGGCGATTGTGGCTCGACGCGGCAGGGGCCGACCACGTCGACCCCGGGCGAGGACCGGTGTTCGTCAACAGCAATGGTGCCATCGAAGCGGCGAAAGCGGGTGATGGCGTCGCGCTGGTGCGCTTATCGCTGGTGATGCGGGAGCTTGCCGAAGGCGTCCTGGTCGCCCCCTTCCCGGAGGGTGTGATGACCGGCCTTGCCTATCATCTGGTCTATCCGCCGGCTGCCCTCGACCGGCCGCCGGTCGCTGCCTTCCGTGCCTGGATCATCGGGGAGGCTCGCGCAGAACAGATCAGCGAACACCTGGCAGTCAAGACCCCCAAGAAACCGACGCTGAAAGCAGTCCAATAAACGAAAAGGCCCGGAAAACCGGGCCTTTTGTTTGAAGCAGTCAGCCTCGACTACTCGTTGATCAGGCGCTTCAGCAGCTCGATCTCGTGGCTGAGCTTGGTGTCGCCGGTGATCAGCTCCTCGATCTTGCGCACGGCATGCAACACCGTCGTGTGGTCACGTCCACCGAAGCGGCGGCCGATTTCCGGGAAGGACCGCGGCGTCAGCGTCTTCGACAGATACATGGCGATCTGGCGCGGCTTGACGATGACACGGGTGCGACGGTTGGAGACGAGCTCCTGGCGCGAGACGTTGTAGTGCTTGGCAACGACGCGCTGGATATCCTCAATCCGGACGCGGCGTGGCTCGCCGGCATTGACGAGGTGGCCGAGCAGTTCATCGACGCGTTCGATCGACAGCTGCGGCTCGAAGGAGCGGCGGAACAGGAGTTGGTTGAACGCACCCTCCAGTTCGCGGCCGCTCGCCGTCACATTGCGGGCGACATGGCTCAGGATATCGCCGGGAATGTCGAGCGATCCATCGTCCTGGCGGGCCACGTCCAGCCGGCGCTTCAGCATTTCGAGGCGCATGTCGTAGTCCGGGCCGTCCATCTCGATGGCGACACCGCCCTGAAGGCGCGAACGAACCCGGCTGTCGAGCGATTCCAGCTCCCAAGGCGCCCGGTCGGCGGCAACGACGACTTGCTTGGCGGAATCGAGCAGCATGTTCAAGAGATGGCAGAACTCGTGCTGGATCGACTTGCCCTGCAGGAACTGCATGTCGTCGATGATCAGGAGGTCGATGTTGCGCAGCGACTCCTTCAACGACAGCGCGTCATTGTCGCGGATCGCCGTTGCGAAACGCCACATGAAGTATTCGGCCGTCAGATAGACGACGCGCGGCGCACGGGCGCTTTGCAGCGCCTGGATGGCAATCGCCTGCAAGAGGTGCGTCTTGCCGAGACCGACACTCGAATGAATGAAAAGCGGGTTGAAGCGCACGGCGCCAGCACCGGCTTCGGCGATCGTGCGGGCAGCAGCAAGCGCTACGCGGTTCGAAGAGCCTTCGACGAAGCTCTCGAAATTATAGCGCTGGTCGAGCGGCGAGCCGAAGAGCGGCGCCTGCGTCGGCCTTTGAACGCTTGCGACCGCTGCTGCGGCGACAGTTGCCACCGGTTGAGCGGTAGCCGGACGGCGTGCCGGCTGAGCCGGAGCCGCTTCGGCCGCCTGCGGCAGCGCTTCTTCCTGAACCGCCGGCCTTGCGCCACGGGTCGCAGTGCGCACCAGGATCTCGACCTTCAAAATCTCGCCGTCTTCCTTCTGGAAGATCGAGGTGATGAGATCGAGATAACGGTTGTTGATCCAGGATTTCAGGAACGTGGTCGGCACCGACAGGCGCACGACGCTCTTTGATACGGAGTGGAGCTTCAGACGCCCAAACCAGCTTGCGAAGACATCCGGACCGACTTGAGCTTTGAGACGCGCACTTACCCGCTCGAACAGTGCGTCGTGCCTCATGTCGATTTTTTCCCCCGCCGCCTGAGATAGATTGCTTCCGGCCTGGAATGCGTCTCCTTCTTTCTGAAGTGCGCCCGCCGTCACCAAATTCATCTGCATTTTGCCGCCTTCCAATTCATGTTCAGATGCCGTCATCGCTGCCGGCCTCATCTCTTATGTCCGTCGCCCGCGGCGCCTCAAAAGGCCATGCCGCTGTCGCCGAACGTCACAGTCGCAGACGACGCCGGGCTCCTCATCTCCCGCCTCGCTACGCGCTACGCGCATCCGCTTGCCCATTTGGGCCGGCGGATGTCCCCTCGCGCCTCTTGTCAACAATCCTCCGGTGCGCTCCCGCACCGTCCCGGATCCTCCTCCTCGTCAACAGCTCTCCGCACCCTCGTACGAAGCGGCGAGCCGCGCATTGGGCCTTAGGTCTCGCGCCAGGCGCCGCTTGCACCCGTCGTCAAGACCCAAGCGCCGCGCCACAATCAAAAGACGAAAGTTCCTCGTCCGGAGTGGAACGAACCATCCGGTTTTTTACCTTCAACTTGTCTGATTGAACGACGCGGAGCCGCCCTGATACAAAAGACAGAAACATCGAAACCATTTCTTCGAAATGGCCTCTTTTGCTTCCTTTACAGATGTGGTCCGTGTCCCCTGTGGAGGGCATTTAGGCAGGATCGTTGGGCAAGATCAATCGCGATTTTTACGCAACCTTAAGCGCTGGCCGTTGACTCTCCCGCTGCCATTTGCTTGCCGCATTCCGAGTCCGTCAAGAATCGCTGTTGAATCAAGGGTTTTGATTTTTCGCCCTTTGCTTAGCTGGCGAAAAAGAAAAAAAATAAAAAATCGCTTGACTCATAATGGGCCCAACGGCCCCCCAGCCAGAGACATCCTTCTGATAAGGACCTCGCACAAGCCATTGAAAACGCTAGATAAATTTTGTCATCGCCGTGACATATGCAAAGACTGCCAGATTAACCATCGCGATGACAGAAGTATGAATCCGAAAAGCCCGGCGCAAGGGCCGGGCTCTCGATCAACAGATTTTTCTTAGCCGGATTAGGCCGAAAGCGACTTCACACGCTGTGCGAGACGCGAAACCTTGCGCGATGCAGTGTTGGCGTGCAGGACGCCCTTGGTGGCGGCGCGCATCAGCTCGGGCTGAGCTGCCTTGAGTGCTGCGGCTGCAACTGCCTGGTCGCCGGTAGCGATCGCTTCTTCGACCTTGCGGATGAAGTTACGGACGCGCGAACGACGGGCCTTGTTCACTGCGGTGCGGCGTGCGATCTTGCGGGTCGCCTTTTTCGCCGAAGTTGTATTGGCCATTGGTGCCTCTCTTCGAAAACTGACATGAACTCCGCCCTCGCCGTGCCGGGTCACTGCGACCTGTCATCAAAGCAATTCGGGAGTATTTCCGGAAAGCCCAGATTGGCGTTCCAAACTGAGGGCGGCGTATAGCGGGAAACGGCCGCCCCGTCAACGCGCAATTTCCAGAATCTGCGCGTCCTCGTCCAGCCTAGCGATGTTTGAACTCCGGCTTTCGCTTGGCGACGAAGGCCGCCATGCCTTCCTTCTGGTCCTCGGTCGCAAACAGCGAATGGAAAAGCCGCCGCTCGAAACGAAGTCCCTCGGCGAGCGTCACCTCGAGCGAGCGGCTAACGGCCTCCTTCGCCATCATCACCGCCGGCAGCGAGAAGGAGGCGATCTTCTCGGCCGCAGCCAGCGCTTCCTCCATCAATTTATCCGCGGCCACTACACGCGAAACGAGTCCTGCGCGTTCGGCCTCCGCCGCATCCATCATGCGGCCGGTCAGGACCATATCCATCGCTTTCGACTTGCCGACCGCACGCGTCAGGCGCTGGGAGCCGCCCATGCCGGGGATGACGCCGAGGGTGATTTCCGGCTGGCCGAATTTCGCCGTCTCGGATGCGATGATGAAGTCGCACATCATCGCCAGTTCGCAGCCGCCGCCGAGCGCATAGCCGGAGACGGCAGCGATCACGGGCTTGCGGGCTCCAGCCACCTGGTCCCAGCCGCCGATGAATTCACCGAGATAGCTGTCGACGAAATCGAGCGACTGCATTTCCTTGATGTCGGCGCCGGCGGCGAAGGCCTTCTCCGAGCCGGTGACGACGACGGCGCCGATCTCCTTGTCGGCATCAAAGGCCTTCAGCACCGCGGCAAGCTCGCGCATGACGGTCGAATTCAGCGCATTCAGCGCCTGTGGGCGATTGAGCGTCACGAGGCCGACGCGGCCGCGCGTTTCGACCAGCAGCGTTTCGTAGGTCATTCCAGTCTCCTCCGGTTCATCTCAAGCGCCCGGCCGTGGACGGCGAGGCGTTCATTTCTGGCAATGCGGGCAATAGAAGGTCGACCGGCCCGCCTGCACGATGCGAGCGACCGTACCGTCGCAGCCCGGCGTGCGGCAAGCCTCTCCTTCACGATCGTAGACCGAGAAGGAGTGCTGGAAATAACCGAGCGAGCCGTCGGCCTGGATATGATCCTTCAGCGACGAGCCGCCGGCGGCAATGGCGTCTGCGATGACCTCGCGGATCGCGTCCGTCAGTCGCACCAAGCCATCTTTCGGCTTGCCGCCCTTATCGACGAGTTCTCCCGCGGGTTTTACCGGCGAAAGGCTTGAACGCCACAACGCTTCGCAGACATAGATATTGCCAAGGCCCGCAATGTTCTTCTGGTCGAGCAGGGCCGCCTTCAGCGGCTGCGCCTTGCCGGAAAAGCGCGCCGCCAGATAGGCTGCGTCGAGCGCGTTGCCGGTCGGCTCCTCTCCGAGCGCGCGAAAATAGGCGTGGCTCGCCACCGTGTCGCGGCGGGCAAGGTCCATGAAGCCGAAGCGGCGCGGGTCGTTGTAGATCACCCGCACGGGGCCGGAGGCACCGTCGAGGTGAAAGATGACGTGATCGTGCTTCTCGTCCTTGCCGCGCGGATGATGAAATTCGCCCGGCGTTGCCGCAGCCGGACCCGCCTCGATGCGGAAGGAACCGGACATGCCGAGGTGGGCGATGATCACGTCGCCGGCCTCCAGGTCGATCATCAGATATTTGGCGCGGCGTGACAGGGAGACGATGCGCTGGCCGGAAACGGTCGTGGCGAATTTTTCCGGAAACGGAAAGCGCAAGTCTGGACGGCGCAACTCCGCATTGACGATCAACGCGCCCTCCATGGTCGGCGCCAGGCCGCGTTTCACGGTTTCCACCTCCGGCAACTCCGGCATCACTGCACTCCTTCAATCGCAGCCGACGGGTGCGGCTGATGGCATTTCCTTGGCGGCCTACTTATCCTATAGGGGTGCGCTATGCCGCAGGCGTCGCCCCGCCCACGAGATAGCGCGGGTCGGGCCTTTTCGCTATGGTGCCGGAAAAATTGGTTCAGGTGGAGTTCTTCGTATGACGGATCAGCGCGTATCGGCCGATGGCGGCATGGAAACGTCCTTCGGTTTCCGCGACGTCGGCACGGGCGAGAAGCAGCCGCTCGTCAACGACGTGTTTCACAAGGTGGCCAAGCGCTACGACATCATGAACGACGTGATGTCGGCCGGCCTGCATCGCGCCTGGAAGGACGCGATGATCGCCGCCCTCAACCCGCCGCGGCGCGAGGACTACAAGGTGCTGGACGTGGCCGGCGGCACCGGCGACATTGCCTTCCGCATCATCGAGGCGTCCGACCGCAAGGCGCATGCGACCGTGCTCGATATCAATGCCTCGATGCTCGCCGTCGGCGCCGAGCGCGCCGAAAAGAAGAAGCTTTCGGCCAATCTCGATTTCGTCGAGGCCAATGCCGAGGAGCTGCCCTTCGAGGCAAACTCCTTCGACGCCTATACGATCGCGTTCGGCATCCGCAACGTGCCGCGCATCGACGTGGCGCTGAAGGAAGCACACCGGGTGCTGAAGCGCGGCGGCCGTCTTCTTGTGCTCGAATTCTCCGAAGTGGAAATGCCGCTGCTCGACCGCTTCTATGACGCCTGGTCGTTCAACGCGATCCCGAAATTCGGCAAGCTGATCACCGGCGACGAGGCCCCCTACCAATATCTGGTGGAGTCTATTCGCAAGTTTCCGAACCAGCGCGACTTCGCAGCGATGATCAAGGAGGCCGGTTTCTCCCGCGTCTCCTTCACCAATTACACCGGCGGCATCGCGGCGCTGCATTCCGGCTGGAAAATCTGATCCTGATGAGCACGCCTGGAGCATATATCCGTCTCGCGCGGATCGGCTGGGTTCTCGTGCGCGAAGGTGTCGTCTCGGCGGTCCCTTCCGAGCATCTGCCGCCGTTTGCCCGCTTCGCCCAGAAGGTTGCAGGCCTCTTGGCGCGCCGCAAGGTGCCCGGTGAAGAGCGCAGCGACCGGCTGTCACGCGCCGTCGCCCGCCTCGGTCCGTCCTATGTGAAGATCGGGCAGTTCCTGGCGACGCGTCCCGACGTCGTCGGGGCGGAGTTTGCAGCCGACCTGTCGCTGTTGCAGGACAGCATGGCAACCTTCCCGGAGCGCGAGGCGAGGGCCGCGATTGAAGGGTCGCTCGGCCGGAAGGTTGACGATCTCTACGCCGAATTCTCCGAGCCGATGGCGGCCGCCTCGATCGCGCAGGTGCACCCGGCGATCGTTATGCGCGACGGCAAGCCGGAAAAGGTCGCCGTCAAGGTCATTCGCCCGGGCGTTCGCCAGCGCTTCGCTTCCGACATCGAGGCGATGTATCTTGTCAGCCATATGCAGGAGCGCTTCCTGCCCTATACGCGCCGGCTGAAGCCGGTCGAGGTCACCAAGACGCTGGAACAGACGACCAAGATCGAAATGGATCTTCGGCTGGAGGCGGCCGCCCTTTCCGAACTCGGCGAGAACACCAAGGACGATTCCGGCTTTCGCGTGCCGAAGGTCGACTGGGAACGGACCGGGCGCGACGTCGTCACCATGGAATGGATCGACGGCGTCAAGATGTCGAATATCGAGGGGCTGAAGGCGGCAGGCCACGACCTCAACGAGCTCGGCGAAACGCTGATCCAGTCCTTCCTGCGCCACACGCTGCGCGACGGCTTCTTCCACGCCGACATGCACCAGGGCAATCTCTTCGTCGATGACGCCGGCCACATCGTCGCCGTCGACATGGGCATCGTCGGCCGTCTCGGCAAGAAGGAGCGGCGGTTCCTGGCCGAAATCCTGTTCGGCTTCATCACCCGTGACTATCAGCGCGTCGCCGACGTGCATTTCGAGGCGGGCTATGTGCCCTCGCATCACGACGCGGCGAGCTTTGCCCAGGCGATCCGCGCAATCGGCGAGCCGATCCACGGCCAGCCGGCGGAAACCATTTCGATGGCGAAGCTGCTGACCCTGCTCTTCGAAGTCACCGAGCTCTTCGACATGCAGACGCGGCCCGAGCTCGTCATGCTGCAGAAGACCATGGTGGTGGTCGAGGGCGTGGCACGCACGCTCAATCCGCGTTTCAACATGTGGAAGGCCTCCGAGCCGGTCGTCGGCAAATGGATCCGCGACAATCTTGGACCGAAGCGGATCGTTGGCGATCTTCGCGATGGCCTGCATGCCGCGCTCAGGCTTGCCGAAGCGGCGCCCGAAATCGCCGCGCGCACGGAAAAGTTCTCGAGCGAGATCATGGCCATGAGCGAAAACGGCCTGCGTTTCGATGCAGAAACGGCCCACGCAATCGGTAAGGCGGAAGCCAGACACACACGCTCCGGCCGCGTCGCGCTCTGGCTGATCGCCGCCACGCTCGTCTATATCGCCTGGCAGGTGACCTGATCCCGCCACGCGCCTTAACCGGCGCGGCGGGCTTGCCTTTCCACCTTCGCTTGTTATCCTCATCGCATGGACAATCGCTCGATTCTCGTGATGGCTCTTTGCACGCATACCCCAGGGGTGTGCGGGAGACCTGTTGCGCTGATTTAAGCGAGCTGTCCCCCACCAACCCTGCCGAGGCGAGCAGGGTTGGGTCCTGTTTCCTCGGAGCCAAAGAGAGGAAACAATGACCAAGCCAAATGATCCCTCTGACATCAGCATCCGTGCAGCCCGCGTCATCGATTTCGAAGCGATCGCAGCGCTGATGAGCCAGCCGGGCATCCGCTCGGGTACGCTGCGCCAGCCGTTCGCCACCCCGGAACAGACACGCAAGTGGTTGGAGAACCTCTCGGACGACAGCACCGTCATCGTTGCCGAGCGCGCCGGTCGGATCCTCGGCATGGCCGGGCTGCACCGCAGCAAAGGGCGGCGCCACCATTCGGCCGCCCTCGGGATCAGCGTCGACGACAACCACCGCGGCGAAGGCATCGGTAAGTCATTGCTTACCGCGCTGATCGATGCGGCCGACAACTGGCTCGGCATCAGCCGCATCGAACTGACGGTGTTTACCGACAACGGGGCGGCAATCACGCTCTACCGCAAGGTGGGCTTCGAGATGGAGGGCACACACCGGGCCTATGCGCTGCGCAACGGCGAACTGGCGGATGTGTTCGCGATGGCACGCATCCGTACCTCGGCAGCGCGCGCCCCTTAAAGGATCGTTCCGTTCGGCAACTGACACAGGTAACGGTTGGCGGCTTTGCGGCCGCCGCAACCTCCGGCCACCCCCTGTTCCATCCGGAACTGCGAATATATCCGGGCCATGCGATCGTCTGCTCATGGATGACGAAGGTTCATCCCAACCATTCCAGAGGAGAGATCATCATGCGCAAGTTTATCATCGCAGCCGCTGTTGCCGTTACTGCCGCAATCTCCTTCGCCGCCCCGTCACAGGCCGGCAGCATCTCGATCGGTTTTGGCCACGGACACTATGGCCATGGCTGGGGCGGTCAGATCGGCTATGTCGGCGGCCATTACGGCGGCCGGTATTACTACGATGACGAGCCCTATTGCTTCATCAAGAAGGTCAAACGCTACGACCATTACGGCAACGTCTACTTCAAGAAGATTCGCATCTGCCGCTGATCGGCAGCACGAGGGAGAGGGCAAAAAGGCCCGGCCGGTTTCCGGCCGGGCCTTTTTCGTGGTCGTGCCTTTCTCGCAGGCGAACGCCGCGGCATCGCATCCTCAAATCAATTCCGCTTGCCCGGATTTTGTAGTAGCTCCGATCCCCTGAGCATTCTGACCCCACATCGAGGAGAGGACCGATCATGGATCTTGGTATCGCTGGAAAACGTGCGCTGGTGCTTGGCGGCAGCAAGGGGCTGGGTCGCGGCATCGCCGAGGCGCTGACCGCCGAAGGCGTCATCGTGGCGCTGACGGGCCGCGATGCGGCATCGACTGCCAGGGCAGCAAGCGAGGTCGGTCCATCGGCGCGCGGTTATGCCCTCGACCTCTCGAAGCCCGATACGCTCGACGGCCTGCTCGACAACATCGAAGCCGACTTCGGCGCCATCGACATTCTGGTGCTGAATGGTGGCGGCCCGCCGCCCTCGCCGGCTTCCGCGATCGAACCGGATTTCTGGCGGACCCAGTTCGAAACGATGGTGCTTGGCGGCATGCGCATCACCGGCCGGCTGCTGCCCGGCATGCGAGAGCGCCAGTTCGGACGGATCATCGCCGTTGCGTCCACCAGCATCCGCGAACCCATTGTCGGGCTCACCGCCTCGAACGCACTCAGAAGTGCTGTCGCCGGCTGGCTGAAGACCCTTGCCGGCGAAGTCGCCGCTGACGGCGTCACCGTCAACCTGCTTCTTCCTGGCCGGCTTGCCACCGACCGCACGCTCAGCTTCGACCGGATGGACGCCGAAAGCGAAGGCATCGACATTGCGACGGTCGCGGCCCGCAGCCAAAAGGAGATCCCGCTCGGTCGCTACGGCACGCCGGCGGAATTCGGAGCGGCTGCCGCCTTCCTCGCCAGCCGCCAGGCAGGCTACGTCACCGGCGTCGCGCTTCCGGTCGACGGCGGTCTCAGCCGGTCCATGCTGTAGAATATCAGTGCCGGCGCCTCGTTTGTGCGTTCACTGAAGGCGCAGAGGGCGTTTGCAGATAGGATCATTTCACCGATCGGATCGGGGCCGATCCGATCGGTGGCGTCGACCGCCTCGCGGCTCGAAGCTGCCTATTCATTTTTCCACTTGTCATCATCCATACATTTAATTTCCAGATGGCCCGTCTGCCACCTATGGTCAGGCCCGAGGGGGCCTTTCCGGACGCGGGACACGTCCGGCGACGACGCGTGTCTCGCGCCCTTGAAATGGTCACGGATCGGCTCAAGTAAGCACGAACTCGCAATGAACGAGAGCGGAATGACGGCGCAAGCCATCCGGGTTTACCGTCCCGCTCCTAACCGGAACCGCTGCGGCCGGTCGGTTCATCCGACGACCGGCATGATCGGAAAGGCGACATGCGACCAAGACTTTTCGGGGGCCTGATCGGCGCGTCGATCGCCGTCTTCAGCCTTTCACCTGCCATCGTGGGGGCCTCAATGCTCGAAAACCAGCTAATTTCCGCCGCCGAAGCCGGCAATGCGGACAAGGTGCGGACACTCGTGAAAGAGGGAGCAAGCATCGAAGCGCGGGATGCCAGCGGCGCGACGGCGCTGCTCGTCGCCACCCACGAGAACCGCGTCGAGGCGGCGCGCGCGCTCATTGAGGCCGGCGCCGACGTCAACGCCCGGGACAAGATCCAGGACAGCCCCTATCTCTATGCCGGCGCCCGCGGCCATCTCGATATCCTCAAGCTGACGCTTGCCCATGGCGCCGACCTCAAAAGCACGAACCGCTATGGCGGAACGGCGCTGATCCCGGCCGCAGAGCGCGGCCATGTCGAAACCGTCAGGACATTGATCGAGGCCGGCATCGATGTCGACCATATCAACCGCCTCGGCTGGACGGCATTGCTCGAAGCCATCATCCTTGGTACCGGCGGTGAAAAACACACGGAAATCGTGCGGCTGTTGGTCAAGGGCGGCGCCGACGTCAATCTTGCCGACGGCGAAGGCGTCAGCCCGCTGACCCATGCGCGCCAGCGCGGCTACGAAGAGATCGAAAAGCTGCTGGTCGATGCCGGCGCCCGCTAGAGAGAAATTCCATGAACAAGGAACAGACCTATCTGGCCGAGGCCGTGGCTCTCGCCCGGAGCAACATCGAGAACGGCGGACGGCCTTTTGGCGCCGTCGTCGTCAAGGATGGCGAGATCGTCGGCCGCGGCGTCAACGAGATGCTGGCGACCGGCGACCCGACCTCGCATGCGGAGCTGAACGCGCTTCGCGCCGCCGCCCGGACGCTCCGTTCGCCGCGGCTTCAAGGGGCCGCCGTCTATGCCAGCGGCCAGCCTTGCCCCATGTGTCTTGCCGCCATGCGAATGGCCGGGATCACCGAGATCGCCTACGCCCACTCCAATGCTGACGCCGAGCCCTTCGGCCTGTCGACGGCGGCAGTCTATGCCGAACTGGCAAAACCCCTTGACGCGCAGGCGATGCGCTTCCGCCATGTGCCGGCCGAGGAAACCGATCCGACATCGCTCTATGCGACCTGGCAACAACGGCAGGGGCAGAGCGAAGGATAGGCTTGGGCCGGGCAACAGTCCCCTTGCACAGCACACGCGTCAGCTGTAGTCGGAAGGGAGATTCTCGTCCGATTTCCGCTCCACTCCGAAAGGAGCGGCCTCCAACTGCAGGTACCCGCCATGAACGCCTATTCCGAAAATGCCGGCCGCCGTATTGCGCTGCTTCTCATCGCGGGCTCCGGCGTCGTGACGATCGCCAAGGGCATGAGCCTGACCTTTCTTGCGATCCGCCTGCAGAGTGATTTTGGCCTCAGCCCCGCGGGCATCGGCGCTCTGATCGGCGCCGGCCCGCTGCTCGGCGCCATCGTCAGCCCCTTTGCCGGCATGCTTTCCGATCGGATCGGCCGGAAGGGGGTTCTGACCGCTGCGCTTCTCATGGCCGGCCTGGCGCTGGCAGGGCTCGGACTGGCGCAATCGATCGCCGCCTTCGCACTGGCGCACATCGTGTCTGCCGTGGCGGCCGCCGTCTATGAGCCGGTCGCGCGCGCCTTGATGAGCGATGCAGCACCTGCGCATCTGCGCCTCAAGGTCTTCTCCTGGCGCTATCTCGCCATCAATGCCGGCTGGGCCATCGGGCCGTTGATCGGCGTATGGGTCGGCGCTGCCTATGCGACGCTGTTCGTTGCTGCCGGTGTCCTGCACGCGGCCTTCGGCCTCGTGCTCTTCCTCAGCGTGCCCGAAGCCAGCAACAGGCAGATGATCGCAACCGAGCGGGCATCACCGACCACCGGTGGCTGGCGTGGGCTCGCAGCCGCCCTGCGCGACCGGCGGCTGGTCTTCTTCGTCGTCGGCGGCACATTGCTCTTGGCCGTTCATGGTCAGTGGTCGGTGACCTTGTCGCAGTATCTGAATGCCGGTTTTGAGGATGGCGTCACCCTTTTTGCGCTTCTGGTTTCGACCAATGCCGCAACGGTTCTGATTGCCAGCACGCCTGCCCGCTTCGTCATAGAAAGGATCGGTGCCCTGCGCGCACTGTCGCTCGGCTGCCTCTTGTTCCTGGTTGGCGAAATCGGTTTCGCGGCCTCGTCCGACGTGGAAATGCTCATCGCCTCGATGATCCTGTTTACCATCGGCGAGGTGCTGGTCGTGCCCTCGGAGTATGTGCTGGTCGACGGCATTTCCGACGCTGGCAATCGCGGCACCTATTTCGGCGCCCATTCGCTTGCGTCGGTCGGAAACTTCCTCGGGCCGCTCATCGGCGGCCTCGCACTCGGCACCGTCGGCGGCACCGGCATGTTTCTGCTGTTCGCCCTGCTTTCAGCGGCAAGCGCGCTGATGTTTGCAATCGGCCAGTCGATGCCTCCGCCGCGCCCGCAGACTGCACGCGCCGATGCATCCAACAGCAGCGCCATTCGTGGTGATCTCCTGCGAATGGGTCAATTCGCATAGGACCACTCATCCGCCGCTGATCTGTTGCTGGACCCGCTCGAGCGGCCCTGGAGCCAGGGCAGCCGGCGGCTGATAGGGATTTGAGAAGGCGTAGATCAGGAACAGGATGATGCCGGTATAGGCGCCGAAGAGACAAAGCAGCAGCAGATTGCGCCGCACTGGCGGGTAGGAATAATAGGCGAGCGCGATGAAGATGACGCCTGACAGAGCCGCGAACCAGAAGATGCTGTCGATCGAGTCCGCGACGTTGCTTTCCCGCTTGGTCCGGCTTTGCGAAATGTCGTGCAGCCGCTCCAGCATCTGGCTGCGCAGGCTCTCCTGGCGCTTGTCGGCGGGGACCAGGTTCAGCACCTGCTGGTAAGCGCCATCCCAATGGACCCAGGCCTTTGGTGAAAGACGGCCCTTGTCCGCCAGAGACTGCCACTCGCCATCGATAACCTCTGCCGCATAGGCGGAGATCGCCTGCTGGATCGGCGCCTTGACGTTTTCACCATAACGTTCGGCATCGTAGAATATGTCGGCGATGGCACCGGCTTCGGTCGCCATCTCGTATTTGAGTTGCTGATACTCGACCATCTCCTGCGCGAAGACGAGCGCAAGGATCAGGCCATGCAGCGCCGAGATCCGGAAGATGACCGAGCTCGCAAGTTCCTTTTCGTGCCCTTCCGGCTCGCCGCCCATGATCATGCGCATCAGGAAATAGGAGGCGAGCGTCAGCGCGACCGTGCCGAAAACGAACACGACACCGAGCAGCATCTCGACGATCATGTTCCCCTCCGCCGGTCGCCGAAAACAGAAGGCAATTCTGAGCGCGCGCCCCTCGAAACACAACGCCTCGCTTCATTAGCAAGTGCACGCGACAGCTGTCTTGCGCGCCGGCAAAACGCTATGTTTGCAGCCGTTGCCACCATTTCGACACTGCCAATCCCTAAACACCGCGCCGAAACAGGAGTAAAAACAACACCATGACTGCCCCAACCGAACAAACTGTCCTCAAACGATCGATCGCTGCGACCATCGTCGTTGGAACGACGGGCGTGCTGTTCGGCCTGCTGTCCGGCTCGGTCTCGATCGTGTTCGATGGTGTCTTCTCTGCTGTCGACGCCTCCATGACGCTGCTTGCGCTCGGCGTGACGCAATTGATCCCGAAGCAGAGCAAGCGGTTCCAGATGGGCTTCTGGCACATCGAGCCGATGGTGCTGCTCTTCAATGCCGGGCTGCTGACGCTGCTTTCCTTCTACGCGATGGTGAACGCTGTCGGCTCAATTCTGTCGGGCGGCAATCAGCTCGCATTCGACTGGGCGATCGCCTATGCCGCCGTCGTCGTGGTGATCTGCCTCTTCATGTTCTTCTACATCCGCCGGGTGAACCGGCCGATCGGTTCGGAGTTCCTGGCGCTCGACGTGCGCGCCTGGGCGATGTCCGGCACGATCACGGCGGCGCTGCTCATTGCGTTTTTGACCGCCGCGGCACTCAAGGGCACGCCCTATGAACCCTGGACGCCCTATGTCGACCCGGCGATCCTGATCGTGCTGACGCTTTGCCTGATCCCGTTGCCGATCCGCACCGTCTTTCAGGCGCTGAAGGAGATCTTCCTCGTCGCCCCGGCCGAACTCGACGAACGTGTGCGGCAGGCGGCAAGCAATGCAGTCGCCCGCCACGGCTTTGCCGATTATCGCACCTATGTCGCCAAGGTCGGGCGCTCCCGGACGATCGAGGTGCATCTGATCGGGACACCGGAAACCAAGGTCGGCACGCTCGCCGACCTTGATCGGATCCGCGCCGAGATCGGTGAGGAGATCGGCGATCCCGGCCACGACCGTTGGCTGACGATCGCCTTCACCGGTGAGGCGCAGTGGGCGGAATAATCCCCGGAGCCATCACGATGAGGAGAGCTCGACCCGCCGCGTGATGCCGATCGCTTCCAGGAAGGCCCGGTCGTGGCTGACGACAAGCAGCGCCCCGTCATAGGCGCGCAGGCCTGCCTCGACCGCCTCGATCGAATCGATGTCCAGATGGTTGGTCGGCTCGTCGAGGATCAGGAGCTGCGGCGGGTTGCTGCCGCCGAGCACGCAGGCAAGCCCCGCACGCAGCATCTGGCCACCGCTGAGGCTGGAAACGATCTGCAGGGCAGCATCGGCGCGGAACATGAAGCGCGCGAGTGCTGCCCTGCAGGCGTTCTCGTTGGCGCCAGGGTTGAGACGCCGGAAGTTGTCGCGGATCGAGAGGCCGGGATCGAGCAGGCTCACCCGTTGATCGAGGACGGCATGGTCGACCAGCACACGGGCGCTGCCCGACCACGGCCGGAGTTCACCCGTCAGCAGCGACAAGAGCGTCGTCTTGCCGGAGCCGTTGCGGCCGGTGAGCGCCACACGCTCCGGGCCGACGATCGAAAGCGACAGCCCGTCGACAACAGGCTTTCCGGCGTCATAGCCCACGCTGGCATCGTTGATCTGCAGCACGCTCCGGCCGGCCGGCAGGCCCGTCGACGGCAGGCGAACCGTCAGCGGCTGCAGGATCTCGATGCGCTCGCGCGCCTCGGTGAGATCGCCGATCGCAGAATCGCGCCGACGGTCCGCCAGCCGGGCGTTGTCGCCGCCAGTCTTCTCACTGCGCTCCTTCTTTGCATCGAGCAGCAGCAATGGCGCGTCGCCCTTGGCGCGCTTGCGGCGGCCGGCGGCATCCTTGCGCGCCTTGCGTTCGGCCGCCTCCTGGGCCCTGCGTTCGACGTCGGCCAGGCGCCGCTCGGCATCGGCCAGACCGTGGCGGGCTGAAGCGAGCTCTATCGCCTTGCGCTCGCGATAGTGGCTCCAGTTGCCGCCGTAGGTCGTGGCGCCGAGCGTCGTCATTTCCACGATCACGTCCATCTCTTCCAGCAGTTCGCGGTCATGGCTGACGACGATGGCGCCACCGCGCCAACCCGCCATCAGTTCGGTAACGGCGAGGCGCCCCGCCCGGTCGAGATTGTTGGTGGGCTCGTCGAGCAGGATGAAATCCGGCTGCTGGAAGACGAGTGCCGCGAGCTTCACGCGGGTCATCTGACCGCCGGAAAGGGCAGCAAGGCAGGTTTCCGCCGATGCCTTAAGACCGACACGGGCGATCGCTTCGGCCAAACGGGACTCAAGTGTCCAATCGACGGCAGCAAGCTCGTCCGCCGAGGCACGCCCCTCATCTGCTCGGGCGAGAACGGCAAGCGCTTCGGAGATACCGAAGAGATCGGCGACCGTCTCGTCGGTCATAACCTGGACGGTCTGGCTCAACACGCCGAGGCTCCCCGCGACCGCGATCTTGCCGGCTTGGGGTGCGAGCGTTCCTGCAATCAGGCGCAGGAGCGTGGACTTGCCGACGCCGTTGCGGCCGACGAGGCCGGTCCGCACGGGGCCGAAGCTCAGGTCGAGATTGGAAAAGAGGCTGCGGCCCTCAGGCGTGGACCACGAAAGATGGGAGAGTGAAATTGAGGCAAGCATGGATACGGATTTCCCTGATGGCAAGACGGTGCGGCTTGGCGGTCAGAGTGAAATCCATCGATGCGTGTATCCTGTTCAAATTTCTATCGCGGCCATAGATAGCAGCGAATGCGCCCGTTTCAAGGCGGGCAAGCAGCGGGTGCCTTCATCTCAGCCGAGACTGCGACGCACCTCGCCACCATCGAAGCTCAACCCGGAGGCTGAGACGCTGCGGTTGCGGCCCTGGTTCTTGGCGTCGATGAGAGCGGCATCGGCCCGCGTCAGCAGCGTGGAAACGGGGCCGTCGTCCGGAGCAGAGGCAATGCCGACCGAGACCGAGACCGTGCCGAGGATGCGGCCGCGATGCGAAAGCGGCGTGGTGCCGATCCGGGTTCTGAGCCTCTCGGCAAGCTCATGGCCCGCGGCTTCGCCGGCCTCCGGCATCAGCACGGTGAACTCCTCGCCGCCGAAGCGATAGGCATTGCCGGCATCGGCCACCGCGTCGAGGATGATCTGGGCGACATACTGCATGACGACGTCGCCGGCATCGTGGCCGAATTCGTCGTTGAAGCGCTTGAAATGGTCGATGTCGACCATCAGGCAGGTGAGCGCCTTGCCGCGCGGCTGTCGGTTCAGCGCCTCGTCCAGGCAACGCCGGTTGAGCAGCCCGGTCAGCGCGTCGCGCACCGCCAGATTGGTGAGCTTCTCGCGCAGCTGGAGATTGGCGACGGCAAGTCCGATGTTCTCGGCGATCAATTCGAGATAGAGGCGCGACGCCTCGACCGTGAATTCTTCCTGCGAATGCTCCTCGAAATAGAGGAGCCCGATCGTGTCGCCCTGGGCGGTCAGCGGCACACAGAGGCCGACCGCGCCATGGTCGTCGAGATGTTGGCAGGCAATATCGCTCTGGCCGCGGTTGCTGACATGCGGCCGGCCACGGCGAAGCCCCCAGCACGCGCTCGATGGGAAGGTCGGTGCGGAATGCTTCGGATCAAGCCAGGTGCCGACGCGTGTCAACAGCGTCCGGCTGTCGTTCAGCACATAGAGATGTCCGGCAAGATTGGGAAAGATCTGCGGCGCGAAGCGGGCCACGACCTCGGCCAGTTCGTTCTGGCTCTGGCAGGCCTGCAGCCGGTGCATCATCTGCAGGATCAGGTCCTTGGTCTGCTGGTCGCGACGACGCTCCGCATCCAGTCGGTCGCGCTCGATGCCGTTTTCGCGGAAGATGTGGATCGCCTGGTTCATCTCGCCGATTTCGTCGCGGCGGCGGTCGAGCGGAACCTCGACCGCATAGTCCTGCTCCGCAAGCCGGGTAACGATGCCGCTCATCCGGCTGAGCGGCATCGCGACGCGACGCTTGAGGATGAAATAGAGCACACTCAGGAAAAGAGCGGCGGTGATGCCGAGCATCGTCTTGGCGGCTGCCGCGTACCAATCGCTGCGCTCCTGCGCCTCATTGAGGGCTGTGCCGGTGCGGGCGTTGGTCAGGTCCCTGAACCGCGCCACCGTGTCGAGAAGGGCGGTCTGCAGCCGCTCATGCTCGGCTCCGAAGAGTTTTTCCTGCGCGCCGGCGCGGTCGCCCTTCTGATAGGCCTCGATGGCGGCAACCTCGATCCTGTCGAGCGCTTCCGCCTCGCGAACAATCTCCTGCAAGGCGGCGATCTCGCCCGGGGAAGCACCAAAATTCGGCGCGGTCTTTGTCGCCTCCTCGCGCCGGCGTTCCTCCTCCTCGGCGCGATGGAAGGCTTCGAGATGACGCTCGTCGCCACGCATGACAAAGAGGCGCGCTTCGTCGCTTCGCATTTCCGCGCCAAGCGCAAGCTCTTCGCCAAGCGTATCGAGCACCAGATGCTGCTCAACCGCTTGGCGCTCTTTGATCGCACTGTCGGTCGACAGGATGAAGGCCGCGCCCGAAAGCCCCGTCAGAAGGACGGTCACGCCATAGGCCCAGTTGGTGATTGCATTTATTCGCATGGTGAGAAGCATAGCCCCCGCGGATTGAGAGCGGATTAACCGCATTGCCCGCCTTCGGCAACAGGTCCAAGGCCGGTTGACGCGGACGCCGCCACCTTTGTTCCGTTTCGCCCTACCGAGCGCCAGGTTGGCGACGATGCCCGGAGCCAACCTATCGAACTGCCACGGCGCACTGATGTCAGCCCAGCGATCCGATCCGGCGGGGACACGTTGCGCCGGGCGGATCGCTCAAGTAGGTTCCGTAGGAGGCGAGCCCGCGGGGCCAGCCACAGGAAATTTTCTGGTATCGCGTAGGCTCGGCGGCCCATGCCGGGCGAGAGGACGGCCGAAAGGCCGGGTGCAAATGACACTGTCGGGCAAGCGTATTCTCCTGATCATCTCCGGCGGCATTGCGGCCTATAAGAGCCTCGACCTCATCCGCCGCCTGCGGGAACGTGGTGCGAGCGTTCGGCCTGTCATGACGGCAGGCGCACAGCAATTCGTGACGCCGCTTGCGGTCGGCGCGCTCTCCGCCTCGCATGTCTATCTCGATCTGTTTTCGCGCGAGGACGAACAGGATGTCGGCCATATCCGGCTGGCGCGCGAGTGCGACCTGGTTGTCGTCGCACCGGCAACAGCCGACCTGATGGCCAAGATGGCGAACGGCCATGCCGACGACCTCGCCTCCACCATCCTGCTCGCGACCGACCGGCCGGTGCTGGTCGCACCGGCAATGAACCCGAAGATGTGGGCGCATCCGGCAACACGCCGCAACCGCGCAACGCTTTCCAAGGATGGCATTCGCTTCATCGGGCCGGAAGCGGGCGAAATGGCGGAAAGCGGCGAGGCCGGCGAGGGTCGCATGAGCGAGCCGCTTGCGATCGTTGCCGCCGTCGAGGGTCTTCTCGGCGGCACAGCCAAGCCGCTTGCCGGGCGCACGGCAATCGTCACCTCAGGGCCGACGCATGAACCGATCGATCCGGTGCGCTACATCGCCAACCGCTCTTCCGGCAAGCAGGGCCATGCGATCGCAGCTGCGCTTGCGAAACTGGGTGCCGATGTCACCCTGGTCTCCGGCCCGGTGACGATCCCGGATCCCGCTGATGTCAAGGTCGTGCATGTGGAGCGGGCCGAGGAAATGCGCGATGCGGTGCTTGCCGCCCTGCCCGCCGATGTCGCGGTGATGGTTGCAGCCGTTGCCGACTGGCGGGTGGCGACGGCTGCCGGCAACAAGATCAAGAAAAAGCCGGGCGAGGCCCCGCCGCCGCTGCAGCTTGCTGAAAACCCCGATATCCTGAAGACGGTGGGCCACCATGCCAAGCGGCCGAAGCTCGTGATCGGCTTTGCCGCCGAGACCGAAAACGTCGCCGACAATGGCCGCGCCAAGCTTGAGCGCAAGGGCGCCGACTTCATCCTCGCCAACGACGTCTCGCCCGCGACCGGCATCATGGGCGGCGACCGCAACAAGGTTAAGCTGATCTCGGCTGCGGGCAACGACGACTGGCCCGAAATGGACAAGGACGCGGTGGCGGAAAAGCTGGCAGCCATGATTGCCGAGCAACTGGCGCGAGCCGACAAAGGCTGAGCATTCAACGAATGCCCCTCACCCTGCCCCTCTCCCCGCAAGCGGGGCGAGGGGACATGGCAAGCGCGAACGCACCACTCAATGGCTAGCCGGCAGAGATTCAGAAGCTAGAGCGTTTCATTGCTTGTCTGAATCTGGGGGGATTCCCGGCCGGTCGGTTTTGTGATTCAAGATGCTGGCTGGGCGGAGGCCAGCTTCTGATGACACGAGCCCTTTCGAATGATCT
>NZ_MBSO01000003.1 GCF_001695835.1 Ensifer sp. LC11
ACAAAGCTTCCGACTTTGCCGACCTCTTTAACCGTAGCTACTAACCTATAGCAAAACCGCTTCTAGCGGTTCAAGCGCAGCGTTTCAAACCTCCACCTCTGGTGGAGGTCATGACTTTTTGGGATATGCGCATCTGCTTTTGCTGCACGTGCGAAAAGACGCGATCGCTTTTTTAACCCTAATTTAAATTCAAAATTACTAAGTACTTATCGGTCAGTGCGCGCCCGAATTCCTCCCTCCGCGGCGCATGCAAACATCCGGTCCTCCTCCCGCCGGTTTGGCTGACCATGTCCTCTCCCAACAACGCGATCGCGACATCACAGGAGTCACGGCAGTGACGTTCAAGAACCTCTCGATATTGACCAAGGTCGGCCTTGTGGTCGTGGTCATGGGTATTTCCTCCATTCTGATCGCGCTTGCCGGTGCGCGTGGACTTTCCTCGCTCGGTGCGACGATCATCGACGTCGGCGCACGCGAAGAGGCGGCGCGCGAGGCGATGGACCTGCGCGTCGATATCATCGCCATCAGCCGCATGACCTATCAGCTGGCTGCAGCACCCGAGAAAGCGGCCGACTTCGGCCAGGAAACCGAGAAGCGTGCTACCGAAATGCTCGGCCGTCTGACGAAGATCGAGGCGGTTGCCGACGATGCGGAAGACAAGCTGCTGAACGATATCCGCATTACGCTGAACAGCTATTTCGATGAGATCCGCGCGATGGTGGCCGTTGCCGCCGACAAGGGCACGGAGGCCGGCGCGGTCAAGGCGGCCCTCGATAAGGCGCTTGACGCCCAGAAGACGGTGACGACGACGGTCAAGGCCTACAGCACCTATTCCGGCGATGCGCTCGCCGCCGCCCGCGCCGAAGCGCTCAACTCGTCCTCCGTCGCGATGACGATCCTCGCAGCCGCGGCTGCAGCCTGCGTTCTCTTCGGCGTCGGCGTCAGCCTCGTCGTCGCCCGCCGCGGCATCGTCGTGCCGGTGCGCGAACTGACCGCAACCATGAGCGAACTTGCCGACGGCAAGCTCGACGGCAACGGCACCGATGTCTCGCGCCAGGACGAAATCGGCGAAATGGCCCGTGCGGTCGAAGTGTTCCGCAAGAACGGCATCGCCATGCGCGCGATGAAGGCGCAGGAGGCGGCACTGCATGCCCGCAGCAGCGACCTGCAGTCGAACATCAGCGTGGTTGTTGCTTCCGCCGTTGCCGGTGATTTCACCGGCCGCATCACCAAGGACTATGAAAACGACGACCTCAACCGCTTCGCGTCGAGCGTCAACGAGCTCGTCTCGAGCGTCGATCAGACGGTCAACGAAGTCCGCCGCGTGATCGCCGCACTCGCCGATGCCGACCTGACGCAGACCATGCGCGGCGAATTCCATGGCGCCTTTGCCGAACTGCAGAAGAACGTCAATCAGACGATGGTGACGCTGCGCTCGACGATGCAGAACGTGCGCACGGCCGCAAGCACCATCAACGACAACTCCGCCGAGCTGAGTTCGGCTGCCAACGACCTCTCGAAGCGGACGGAACAGCAGGCCGCTGCGCTCGAAGAGACCGCTGCCGCGCTCGACGAAATCACCTCAACCGTGCGCACGGCGTCCGAGCGGGCGAACGAGGCGCATGAGATGGTGCGCGCCACCAAGGACAGTGCCGGCCGCTCCGGCGCGATCGTCAGGAGTGCCGTCGACGCCATGGGCCGGATCGAGGATTCCTCCAACCGCATCAACCAGATCATCTCCGTCATCGACGAGATCGCTTTCCAGACCAACCTTCTGGCGCTGAACGCCGGCGTTGAAGCGGCGCGTGCCGGCGAGGCCGGTCGCGGCTTTGCCGTCGTCGCCCAGGAAGTGCGCGAACTGGCGCAGCGCTCGGCCAACGCCGCCAAGGAGATCAAGACGCTGATCCACAGCTCGGCGTCGGAGGTCGAGAACGGCGTGGCGCTGGTGCGCTCCACCGGTGACGCTCTGCTGGAGATCGAGACGCTGGTCAACAATGTCAGCGGCCACGTCAACACGATCGCGACGGCTGCCCGCGAACAGGCGACCGCGCTCCAGGAGATCAACACCTCGGTCAACCATATGGACCAGATGACCCAGCAGAACGCGGCGATGGTGGAAGAAACCACCGCGGCAAGCGGCACGCTTGCCGAAGAAAGCCGCCAGCTGCGCACGATGCTGGCGAAGTTCAAGCTGGAAGGTACCGCGGCGCGCGAAAGCTGGGGCCGCGCGGCCTGATCGAAGCGCCTGCTCAGGTTAAGTGATATCCGGCGGCAGCGTATGTGTCCTCTATCTCGTTGGCGAGACCAGGACGCGGACGCTGCCGCTGGCTTTTGGTGAGGCGCGATGCCCATTTTCTCGGCTTTCCGACGGGCGAGACGCTTTTCTTGCTCGCTGGCCGACAGCACCGGTTAGACTCGGCCGGGCCGTTTGCAGGTATAAATCCACTCGGCCCTGTGGATCGCGCAAGCGATGCCACCATCCATTTTCCCGAATTGCTGGGACGTGCTCCCGATAGCGGGTATTCTCGAGCGCACCGAATGTGAGTCGTGAATATGCGGGACTACCGAATGACGCAGCAGTTCGATCTGTTTGTTTCGAACGAGGCACCTTCCGGAAAGGAAGGCCGCGGATCAACGGTCAAGAGGACCTCGTTGAACGAGGAAGATATGGTCCGGCACCTTCAGGCGACGGGCCGCTACCGCCTGCTGCAGCGGCTTGTGCCGCGCTCAGTGGTGCCCGCTGCTCGCCCTGGTTTTCCGCTACAGGGCGTCATCCTCGATACCGAGACCACGGGGCTCAACCACCGCAAGGATGAGATCATCGAGATCGGCCTGATCGCCTTTACCTTCGATGAGAACGGGAAGCTGGGGGACGTGACTGGCGTTTATGGCGGCTTGCGACAGCCGGCCAATCCGATCCCTGCCGAAATTACCCGTCTGACCGGCATCACCGATGCGATGGTCGCGGGAAAGACGATCGACATCGCCGAGATACGGACGCTGATGGAAAAGGCGGACCTTGTCATCGCCCACAACGCCGGCTTCGACCGTCCCTTCTGCGAAGCCTTTTCCCCGGCTTTCGAAGGAAAGGCATGGGCCTGTTCCGTCTCTGAAGTCGATTGGTCCTCTCGCGGCTTCGAAGGCACCAAACTCGGTTATCTGATCGGGCAGGCCGGCTATTTCCATGATGGCCACAGGGCGGTGGACGATTGTTTCGCACTGCTCGAAGTCCTTGCGAAGGACGGTGGCTCCGGGAGCACGCCGTTTGCCGAGCTCTACGAGGCAAGCCGGCGATCGCGTGTTCGCATTTTCGCGGAAAACAGCCCGTTCGACATGAAGGATCAGCTCAAAGCGCGCGGCTACCGCTGGTCTGACGGAAGCGACGGCCGTCCGAAATCCTGGTGGATCGAGGTCGCTGACGCTGCGCTCGAGGACGAGCTCCGTTATCTGCGCTCGGAGATCTATCGCTGGAAAGAGGCTGATCCGCCGGTCAAGCGCTTGACCGCTTTCGATCGGTTCCGGGCCTGACAGTCGCGCGCGCTGCTCGGGTTCGAAAGGGCAGACCTTGAGGCTTGGCGTTGGCTTCGGCTCAGCCCTTCTGTTCGGCCGCACCCGATGCAAGCCAAAGGCTGACTGAAGCCTGATCTGCTCGTCTTTCCGTTCCTGGCCGACAACGTCCGGTTTACCGTTAACCGTTGAACTCACGCACAAAAAGCGTGGACGCCCAGCCGAATCCGACTATAGGTGCACAGACTTGACTTAATAATTCAAGTTTTATGCCGTTGTTATAGTTGATGTTTCAAGGCCGATGATTGCACTGTCGTCCAGTTTCGAGCATGCTCCCAACGATGGGATGTCCCGTCATCGCCGACACTTTATCTGGCGACCGGTCCGCATGGCTGCGGCCGAACTTGCCGTGACCGAGGGGCCCGTAGCGCTCCCGCTTTGCCGCAGCGAACTGCTCCGAACGAGACCCGTCTGTCGGTCGAAATAGCCGCAACTGAACGCAATGTCCGGGGCATGCCCTGCGCCGTTTTTGCAACGGGCACGGCGAGTGCGTCGCGTTCCGAGCGTCGGCTGAGTTCGTCCGACAACCGTGGCGGATACGGAATTCACGTTAATCGAAGTTACAGGGGTTAGAGTATGGCAAGGGGCAGGTTCAATTCGGTTTCGCGTCGGCGAGGCAAAGTGGTGCTGGCGGGCGCATCGCTGCTGGCGATGTCCGCTGTGGTGGCGTCGGCGCAAGAGGCGCGCAAAACCAAACGGGTCGAAAGCCCGGTGCAGGCCGAACGCCATTCGGGCGGCGCGACGGAGCTGGCACCCATCGTGGCCGTCGGGCAGACGGGCGGCCAACCGCCCGAAACGGGCACCATCGGCCAGCCATCTGCTCCTTATGCGGGCGGTCAGATGGCAACGGGTGCGCGGCTCGGCGCTCTCGGCAACCGCTCCGTCAAGGAAACGCCGTTCAGCCTCACCGGCTACACGGAAAAGCTGATCCGCGATCAGCAGGCCAGATCGATCGCCGATATCACGCTCAATGATCCATCCGTACGCATGGATGCGCCGTCCTTCAGCGAGCGCGACTCCTTCTTCATTCGCGGCTTCTCCGTCACCAATCTCGATACCGCCTATGACGGTCTGTTCTACCTCGTCAATCCGCGCCGCAGTTTCCTTGAGGGTATCGAGCGTGTCGAAATCCTCAAAGGCCCAAGCACACTGGTCAATGGCGGCCTCGGTCGTGTCGGCGGCACGATCAATCTCGTTCCCAAGCGAGCGACCGACGAGCCGTTGACGCGGCTGACGACCACCTATCTCTCGGACTCGCAACTGTGGTCGCACCTTGACGTCGGCCGTCGTTTCGGACCGGAAGGCGAGTGGGGCGTTCGCTTCAACGGTTCGTATCGCGGCGGCGAAACTGCCCTTGACCATAACGACAATGAGATTGGCGTGCTTTCGCTCGGGCTCGACTATCGCGGCGACCGGGTGCGTGCCTCGCTCGATCTCAACCATTCCAAGCAGAACATCGATGCACCGACCTCGCTGTTCAACGCGGCAGATGCGGGCATCAAGATACCGGAAGCACCGGACGGCCGGATTAACACGTCCAATCCGTTCGAGTATCATGACAGCGAGCACAATATGGTCGCTGGTCGCATCGAGTTCGACGTGCTGGACAACACCACGATCTACGCCGCCGGCGGCATCAGCCGCTACCGCGAGGACTTCCTGTCGACGTCCTACACCATTCTCAATCCGAACGGCGATGCGCGGGCCGATTTTGGCTACAACCCTCAGGAGATCCAGGGGCTTTCGGGCGAAGTCGGGGTCCGTTCCGAGTTCGACACCGGCCCGGTCGGCCATCAGCTCAACGTCTCCTTGAGCAGAACGCATAACGAGAACAACCGCGGCCGTTTCAATCCTCGTACCCTCGGGTTCCGGAGTTACACGACCAACATCTACAATCCGGTCTACGTGCCGAGCGATTGGGTAAATACGAGCGGGTTACCGCGCTCGAACGACCTCTATCCATTTGCAGACCTGCTCTCCACCAGCCTTGCAATCTCGGATACGCTCTCGTTCGCCGACGACCGGTTCCAGCTGACCGTTGGCGGACGCTATCAACATATACGCTCGCAAAGCTTCAACACCCGCCCGGGATTTCCATTGGCGCCAGTCGGCGTGCGGAACTACTTCGTCAAAGACTCCCGGTTCAGCCCCGCCGTCGCTGCTCTTGTGAATGTCACTGACAGTTTCTCGGTCTACGCCAACTATGTCGAAGCTCTGACCGAGGGACCGACCCCGCCGTCTACCGTCGAGAACAGCAACCAGATATTTGCTCCCGTCGTGAACAAGCAGAAGGAAATCGGTATCAAGTATGACCTCGGCGAGGTGATGCTCGGCGCAGCGCTGTTCGAGATCAGGCAGCCGAACGGTCTGACAACCGTCATGCCGCCACCTTTGAAGCCCGTCTTCGCCGTGGATGGCCTCCAGGTCAATCGTGGTCTTGAATTGTCGGCATATGGCGAGCCAATCGACGGCGTTCGTCTGCTGGGTGGCATCACATTGATGGACGCCAAGCTGGAAAAAACAGAAAACTCGAGGACAGGAGAGCGGTTCGATGGCAATCGAGTCCCCGGCGTCCCGAATGTAGCGATCAGCCTTTATGGTGAATACGATACGCCCTGGGTCGAGAACCTGACGCTGACGGGCCGCCTCGTCTATACCGGTAGCACCTATTACGACCAGAAGAACACGCAGAAGGTTCCTGACTGGACGCGGGTTGATCTCGGCGCGCGCTATTCCTTCGAGCGCGAAGGCGGCAAGCCGGTGGAAATCCGCGCGACGGTCCAGAACGTGTTTGACGAAAACTATTGGGCCTCTTCTGCCCGTGGCTTCCTAGCCGCCGGTGCGCCGCGCACGTTCATGATCTCCAGCTCGTTTGACTTCTGAGGCTACGGCCCCCGGACTGCAGTCGCAAAAAGAAACGGCCGGCATTCGCCGGCCGTTTCTCGTTTCAGGGGTGTGTTGATCAGGCCTCCGGCGCATAGCCGAAGACGACGGCCGGGTTTTCCGCGGTCTCGACCCAGACGCTCTTCGTCTGCGTATAGGCCATCAGCGCATCGCGACCGGACGAGCGGCCATAACCGGAGCGGCCGAAGCCGCCGAAGGGCGACATGACGCTGATCGTCTTATAGCCGTTGATCCAGAAGGTTCCGGCCCGCACCCTCAACGCGACCCGATGCGCGCGACCGACATCGCGGGTCCAGACCGCGCCGGCAAGCCCGTAGGGATTGTCGTTGGCGAGCGCCACCGCTTCTTCTTCATCGTCGAAGACGGTGACGCCGACGACGGGGCCGAAGACCTCTTCGCGGGCGATCGTCATATCAGGCTTGACGTTGTCGAGAATGGTCGGCGCGAAATAGAAGCCTCCTGACGATTGAAGAGCAGAAGGCTTGGCGCCGCCGGTCGCAAGCGTCGCACCTTCGGCGACGCCCTGGCGCACCATCTCCTCGATCTTCGCCCATTGGCGGGCGTTGTTGATCGGGCCGATCTGCGTGGTGTCGAGATAGGGGTCGCCGACCGGGATGCGTGCGGCGGCTTCAGCGTAACGCTCGACGAACTGATGGTGCACCGAGCGGTGAACGAGCAGGCGCGAGCCGGCAACGCAGCTCTGGCCGGCGCCGGAGAAGATCGCCGACTGTGCCCCGACGATGGCCCGGTCGATATCGGCATCGGCAAAGACGATGTTGCCGGATTTGCCGCCGAGCTCGAGGATGCAGGGCACGACGTTCTTTGCCGCCGCCGCCGCAATGGCCGAGCCCGCCAGCGCCGAGCCGACGAAGACGACGAGTGCCGACTTCGGATGGGCGACCATCGCCTGGCCCGCCGTCACGCCCTGGCCGGCAATGACGTTGACGAGACCGCGCGGCGCGCCGCCGGCTTCGCAGAGCGCCCCGAGCACCAGGGTGCTGAGCGGCGTCAGTTCCGAAGGCTTGATCACGACGCCGTTGCCGGCGCAGATCGCAGGGGCGATTTGCCAGCCACCGGTGAACAGTGGGGCGTTCCAGGGGGTGATCTGCGCGACGACGCCGACCGGTTCGTTGCGGGTGTAGTTCAGGTGAGAGGTCGGAACCGGAATGACCTCGCCATGCAGCTTGTCGCACCAGCCGGCATAATATTCGAACATCTCGGCGACCCGGACGGCCTCGCCGCGGATATCTCGGATCGGCCTTCCGGCCGAGCGGCTTTCGAGTTCGGCGATCTCGCCGGCGCGCTCGCGGATCTTGCGGGCGATCTCGTTCATCACCCGGCCGCGGCCGGAAGCGGTCATCGAGATCCATTCGCGCTGGGCGCGCGCCGCCGCCTGCATGGCGGCGTCGACCACATCCTTGCCGGCATCCCTAAAGGTGGCGAAGACTTCGCCGGTTGCCGGATCGGTCAGCTTCTGCTCGTCGCCGGAGCCGGGCACCAGCGCGCCATCGACGTAGCTGCCGATCTCGTTGCCGGGAATGATGCCGTGAAACAAAGCACGGATGCGCTCGGCCTTGGCGGGCATGGTCATGTCGTTCATCGTCGTTCCCTTCATGTCTCAGTTGTCGTTGGCTTTGCTGCTCGTGGGGCGGAAGGCGCCCATGCGGGTGAAGTCGTCGGCGTTGTCGAGCGGGCTTTCGGCCCACAGTTTTGCGACCGCGCCCGAGAGCGGCAGGTCGACGCCGGTGCGCGCCGCAAGTTCGCTCGCCAGGCGCACGTCCTTGCGCATCAGGCCCATGGTGAAGCCGCTGTCGAAGTGGCCGTTCATCACCCAGGTCGGGAAATGCACCTCGCTGATCATCGACTTGCCGGAGGCCGCGTTCAGCACTTTCAGCGCTTCGTCCGCGTCGAGCCCGGCGGCAAGCGCCAGCTTCAGGCCCTCGCCCGTCGTCACCATATGGGCAGCGGCGAGCAGGTTGTTGACGAGCTTGGCGACGTTGCCGGCGCCGCTCGGGCCGACATGCAGCGCCTTGGCCGACATCGCATCGATGACCGGACCGGCAAGGGCGACGTCGGCATCGCTGCCGCCGATCATCATCGTCAGCTTGCCGCTTGCCGCACCGGCTGGTCCGCCGGAAACAGGCGCGTCGATGAAGCCGTGACCGAGGCCGGCAAGGGCGGCCGCGAGATCGCGCGAGACATCCGGTTCGGACGTCGAGGTGTCGATGATGACGACGCGCCGTCCTGCTGACTTCAATGCCTCCAGATTGGCCTCGACGACGGCCGCGACATCCTTGGCGGTCGGTAGCGAGAAGACGATGAAGTCGGTATCGAAGAAGACCTCGGAGAGCGACGCGACGGGAGAAACGCCGCTTGTCGCCGCAAGGGCGCGCCGTGCCTCGGAAAGGTCAAAGCCTTTGACGGCAAAACCTTTGCCGGCGAGCGTCGTCGCCATGCCGAGCCCCATGGCGCCCAATCCCACCACGCCAACACTTGTTCGTTCCGCCGTCATGATCCGCTCTACCCTCGTATGATCTTGATGATCGGACGAAGGTGGCATGCGGGTGGGTGAGCCGGTAGACGGCGTGCCTGGTACAATGCGTTGCTGGCGTGGCAACGTCTCAAAGCTGCCAATCGGTGCCGTTGGGCGGTGCCGCACGCCCGTTGAGAACGGGGCGGACATTCACCGGGGCACGGAAGAGAGCGTGTCGCAGCTCAGCCCCGGAACGATTGCATTTCGGCTGCCAGGTGCTGGCCGAGCTTTTCGACCGAAAGCGGCAGGCGGCGGTGGGCCCGAACCATGAGGTGGGCGCTTGCTTCCCGCAACAGCGGATCGGCAAGATCGATCGCCTGCATCGCGCCGCGCGCGATTTCGACGGCAACCGCCGTGCGCGGCAGGAAGGTGACACCGAGGCCGGCAGCGACGAAACGGCGGAGCACCTCGATCGAATGGGTTTCGAGCAGCGGCGCCAGCGCCAGCCCCGCATCGGCCGCGACCCGCGCCACCAGTTGCGTCACGCCATTGCCCTTGCCGAGCAGGGCGCAAGGCGAGGTGAGGCAATCGGCAAGCTTCAGGTCGCGGCGTTCCGACAATGGATGACCGGATGGCACGATGACGCAGAGCGGCTGGCGGGCGATGGCAAGTGCCCGGATGCGCGGGTCGGTGAAGGGGGTGTAGGCGATGCCGATATCGGCATCGCTGTTGGCAATGGCGTCGACCACGTCTTCGGTGCTGCCGAGCTCGACGATGTAGCGGACATAGGAATGCGCCCTGGAGAACGAGGAAAGCCCGTTTTCCACCAGATCGGCCATGAAACCTTCGCCGCAGCGAACGCGGATGCGGGTCTGCTGTACGCCGCGGATCTGGTCGAGCTGCTCGGCGAGCAGCCCGTTGTCCTCCAGCACCCGCTTGCCGTGTTCGAGCACGAGTTCGCCGGCATCGGTCAGAACAGTGCCGCGGGCGGTGCGTTCGAAAAGCGAAAGGCCGATGTCACGTTCCGTGTCGGCGATCTGCCGGCTGACGACGGATGGCGCCAGCCCCATATGCTCCGCAGCACCCCGGATCGAGCCGATGCGCGCAACCGCCATAAAGATCCTGAGCGCTTTCGCGTCGAGTACGTCCATGGCGGTCATGGATGCGACGGAATCCCCTTGGGGTCAACGACCAAGCGAGGTTGCGATGAGGCGTGTCCAGAGGTTTACGCCCTCACCGATGATCGCGTCATTGAAATCGTAATGCGGCGAATGCAGCCCGGGGTTCAGGCCCTCGCGCCGGGCACCGAGCCACAGGTAGCAGCCGGGGCGTTCGTCGAGCATAAAGGCGAAGTCTTCGGCCGCCATGCTCGGGGCTGCGTCGACAACGGTCAATGCGTTGTTCTCGGCGGCAACGGAGCGCACGAGGGCGGCGGCAGCCGGGTCGTTGATCGTCGCCGGATAGCGCCGCTGATAATCGAGATCAGCTCTGCAGCCGAGCCCTTCGGCGAGCGCGGTGACGAGCGCGCGCATGCGGGCTTCCAGCGTGTCGCCGACCGAGTTGTCGAACCAGCGCGTCGTGCCGCGGATCACGGCTTTCTCCGGGATCACGTTCCAGGCATCGCCGCCGTGGATCTGCGTGACGGAGACGACCGCTGCCTCGAGCGGCGAGACGTTGCGGCTGGCGATCGTCTGCAAAGCGGTAACGATCTGGGCTGCGGCCACCAGCGGGTCGGCGCCCTCGTGCGGCATGGCGCCATGGGCGCCGCGACCGGTGATGGTGATTTCGAAGACGCCGAAGGCGGCCATCATCGCATCGTCGCGGGCGACCACCGAGCCGACATCGAGCGCCGGCCAATTGTGCAGCGCATAGACGACATCGGCTGGAAAATCGCGGAAGAGCCCGTCAGCGACCATGGCGCGCGCACCGCCTTCGGCCTCTTCGGCCGGCTGAAAAATGAAGTGAACCGTGCCGTCGAAATCCATTTCGCTCGCCTGCCGCGCGGCGGCAAGCAGCATCGAAACATGGCCGTCATGGCCGCAGGCGTGCATCTTGCCCGGCGTTTTCGAGGCGTGGGCGACGCCGCTCGTCTCGATGATCGGCAGCGCATCCATGTCGGCGCGGATGGCGATGCTGCGGTTCGACGTGCCGCGCGTGAGCGTCCCGACAAGGCCTGTGCCGCCGTAGCCGTCCTTCACCGTAATCCCCCATTCGGCCAGCCTGCCGGCGACGAAGGCCGCGGTCTGTCGCTCTTCGAAGGCAAGCTCGGGATAGGCGTGCAGATGATGACGCCAGCGGATCGTTTCCTCGATGCGCTCGGGGCTGATATCGTGGCGTTTCATGGCATGCATCCTGTTCGTTGAAGGACGGATCGGCCGACCATGCGGCCCGCCGATCTCGTTGTCATTTGGTAATTCCGGACCGAAGACCGCTTCGCGCCTTTCCTGGAATTGCGTCCGATTACTGCCCGAGGCGCAGGAAGAGATCGGCGACGACCACCGAGCCCATATAGGTGCCGACCATCACGCAGATCGCGACGATGACGATTTTCCACCCCGAGCGGCGGGCGATCGCAAATTCGCTCGCCGTTAGTGCCAGGCCGCCATAGGCGAGCGCCGGCGTCGCGAGCGCGAGGAAGTTGAGGTGCTCGACCTTTTCGCTGACCCAGGCAGCACCCGGAACCCCGGGGATGGTGATGAGGATCGCGATCAGCGAAACCCAGGCGACGCCAGGCAGATAGAAGGGCACGAAGCGGGCGAGTGCCAGGCCGATGATGCAGGCGACGTAGAGCGTCGCCATGCCCGGCAGCGCCGTCAGCGGCGACGTGCCGGTGCCGACCCAGTTGGCGATAAGCCCGATGGCGCAGGCGATCAATAGCAGGCCGGCATGGCCGACGACATCGATCTTGCGCTCGTCTTCGGCGTTGAGAGCGAGGTCGTCTGCGTAGTTGGCGGAGGTGTTGGTCTGGTTGGCCATGATATCTCTCCCGATCAGGCTTGAGCGCGACGCTCGGACGGCCGAGCCTTGTTGTAGAGCCACTCGGTGAGGGGCAGCGCGACGAACATGCCGACATAGAGGCCGGTGGCATAGGTCAGGATGTTGCTGGCGGCGGCGAGCGCCAGGATGATGTCCTTCTGGTCCGGCACGGCGGCGACGAGACCGCCGGTGCAGGCCGCCAGCATTGAGCCGGAGCCGACGCCGCAGGACATGGCGAGCGCGCGCACGTCGAAGATGCCGAGGCCGTGCACGATCGGCGGCATGATGGCGAAGACGAAGGTACCGATCAGCGTGCCGGTGGCATAGACGCCCATGGCGCCTGCGCCTTCCGGCGAGTTGAGGCCATACTTGTCGGCGATCAGCGCGAGGTTCGGCTCGCGGTCGATCGAATAGGTGGCGCCGACAGCCTCACGGCCCATTTTGAGAAGAAACACCGCGACCGGGAAGGCGACGAGGATCGTGCCGAGATTGCCCAGTTCCTGCAGCACCAGCGCCGGGCCGGCCTCGATGATCTTCGAGATCTGCGGGCCGACGGTCGTTCCGAACTTGGCGATGAACGGCATGATCGCGACGGTGATCATCGCGCTCGAAAGCTTGACCGCATCGCGCGACAGGAATTTGGCGCTGGCCTTGAAAATGGCCGGATTGACGAGGATGCCGAGTGCGAAGGCGTAGAGGATCGGCAGGAAGATGACGGTGCCGATGCCGATCGGAAGACGTTGAATGCCGATCAGTTCGGAGACGATGACGATCGCCAGCACAATGAGATGCAGATAGAGCGCGCCCGAGGCGGCTCCGGTTTTCCCGGTCATGATGTTCTCCTCTGGTTGGGAGCCAGTTGTTGTTCTTTGCCCAGCTTTCACAGTAGGGGGAGAGGGCAAATTGCGGCTAGCCGGCCGGCAAGCAACGAAGTGTTGCGTTTTGAGCAACGGGCCGGCCGTTGCTCGGGCGGCCATCGGGATCGATCCCGCAGCGCCTTCATGTCATGGCTCTATTCCTGCATTTCATTCCAGTTGGCGGCACAACGAATCGTCGCCGCCTCTTTCCTTGCTGTTGCATGGCGGGAAGGGGGAGCCAAGCGCTATTCGCTCTCCTTTTGCCATTCTACCGGCAAGGTCGGGGACCGGTCCGTTGTCGCTTGCCAAAGACGGCGGGCACAGCTCCGCCGCAGAAATTGAAAGCCCTGTAAAATTCACTGAAAATCTCATTGAAATCGATTACATTTTCTGGCTTCATAGGTTTCGCAAGATTTGGGAGGGTCTTATGAGGAAATTTATCGCCGCAGCGCTTGGCGCTGTCGCTACCATCGCCATTTCCGCTTCTTTCGCCAATGCCGAGACCTTCAAGATTGGTCTCTCCAACGGCTGGGTCGGAAGCGAATGGCGCACGCAGATGATCGACGAGGCCAAGGAGGCCGCGGCGAAGTGGAAGGAAAAAGGCGTCGACGTCGAAGTCTCGGTCCAGAGCGCCAATGTCGACGTGCCCGGGCAGATTGCGCACGTGCGCAACTTCATCGCCGAGGGCGTGAACGCCATCATCATCAACCCCAACAGCCCGACGGCCTTTGATCCGATCTTCGCCCAGGCGAAGGAAGCCGGCATCCTGGTGATCGCAACGGACGCCGAGGTCTCCTCGCCGGATGCGACCTATGTCGGGATCGATCAGACCGCCTGGGGTGCGGCTGGTGCCAAGTGGCTCGCCGACACGCTCGGCGGCAAGGGCAAGGTGGTTGCGATCAACGGCGTCGCCGGCCACCCGGCCAACGAAATGCGCGTTGCCGGCTACAAGAGCGTCTTCAAGGATCATCCGGATATCCAGGTGGTAAACGAGGTGAACGCCAACTGGGATCAGGCGCAGGGCCAGCAGGCGATGCAGAACATCCTTGCGACCTATCCTGACATCAACGGCGTCGTCGTACAGGACGGCATGGCGGCTGGTGCCTGGAAGTCGATCATGGACGCCGGCAAGACCAGCCAGATCGCCGCCACCGGCGAAATCCGCAAGGACTTCATCGATCTCTGGATGAAGGACAAGCTGAACTCCGGCGCGACCGTCAACCCGCCAGGCGTCATGGCAAGCGCGCTCAACGTCGCCGTGCTGATGCTGCAGGGCAAGGAGCTGAAGGCGCCGGCAACGGCCGGTCAGTACAAGAACGCCATGTATCTGCCGATCCCGTTCATCGACTCCAAGAACCTTGCAGACGCGGCCAAGCAGCTCGACGGCAAGCCAGGCTACTATTCCTACACCAGCTCGCTGTCGATCGACGACGCGACGGCGCTGTTTGAGTAAGATCTGGTCCCGCCGGGCAGCTCGAACAGTTGCCCGGCGACCGGCGCCGCCATTGACTGCCAAGGCAGGGCCGCACCGGACATGAAAAATCGCAGCACCTAGGTCCGCGCGGAGGCGTGAGCCGAGTGCATGCGGCAAGCAACCGAGATGACGGACGACAGCTGATGTCGAAACTGAGACTGAACGGCGTGAGCAAGGCTTACGGCGCAACGCTGGCGCTACGCCGCGGCGACCTCGAGATTGCTGGCGGAGAGGTGCATGTGCTGATGGGCTCCAACGGCTCCGGCAAGAGCACGCTGTGCAAGATCATCGCCGGCAGCGTGCGTCCGGATGCCGGCCAGATCCTGATCGACGACAAACCGGTGTCGATATCCGGGCCGCAGTCGGCGCGCGCCGCCGGCATCGGCATCTTCTATCAGGAACTCAGCCTCGCGAGCCATCGGTCCGTCGAGGAGAACATCTGTCTTTCCGCCCTGCCGGTTAAAGGCGGGCTCTTCGTCGACCGCGCGGCGCTGAAGGCGCGGGCGGCGCGCTACATCGCGCTGTTCGCCGAGGTCGCCGGGGAAGGCTTCCACGCGGAAGCGCTCGTCGGCAATCTCAGGGCCGACCAGCGGCAACTGGTCGAAATCATGAAGGCGCTTGCGAGCGAAGCGCCGATCCTGATCTTCGACGAGCCGACCTCGGCGCTCGACCGGGCCCAGGTCGACCGCTTCTTCGAAATTCTCCGTGGTCTGAAGGCCCAGGGGCGCGGCATCATCTTCATCTCGCACCGCATGGACGAGATCACAGCGATTGGCGATCGCGTCACGATCATCCGCGACGGCGAGACGATCGAGACGCTTAAGCTCTCCGAGACCGACCCGGGAACCGTGATCCGGCTGATGGTCGGCGGCGCCAGCGACATGCCGTCGGCACGGTCGTCGGCGCCGGCAGTCGCAGCGACTCAGGAGGAGGCGGCAATGTCGGTTCGAAAACTGACGGGCAAGGGTTTTCGCGACATCAGTTTCGAGGTGGCACGGGGCGAGATCCTCGGCCTCGGCGGTCTGCACGGTCAGGGACAATCGGCCCTGCTGAGAGCGATCTTCGGCGCAAGCACGGTCACATCCGGCGAGGTGACGATTGGCGGCGAGCGGTACAATGCGAAGAGCCCGCGCGATGCCATCCGTCGCGGTTGCGCCTATGTCTCCGGCGATCGCGGCCGTGACGGTGTCATCAGCGGTCGCCCGATCATCGAAAACGTCACGCCGATCCACTATCTTCGCGACCGGCTGATGATCGCGCGTCCGTCGAGCCTCCGGGACAAGGCGATGCCGGCGCTGGAAGCGATGCATACGAAGTTCGCGAGCCTCTTCCACCCGATCAATTCGCTCTCCGGCGGCAACCAGCAGAAGGTGATCATCGCCCGTTGGCTGATCGACCGGCCCGATGTGCTGCTTCTCGACGATCCGACCAAGGGCATCGACCTCCAGGCCAAGTCCGACCTCTTCGCGCTGATCCGCGAGCTGGCGGGCGAGGGCCTCGGCATTCTGCTCTATTCGTCTGAAGATGCCGAGCTGCTCGGCAACGCCAACCGCATCCTGGTCTTCAACGGCGGTTCGGTGACGCGTGAACTGACCGGCGACGATCGCACCCGCTACAATCTCTACCAGGCTGCATACGAGGCCGCGTGATGACATCGACGACGACAGACATTCGATCCTCGGAGGGCGGCCTGCGATCCTGGCTGGAGCGATACCCTTTCCTGCCGGCGTTGGTCATCGTTGTCGCCCTGCTGGCGCTTAATGGTGTTTTCTCGCCCAACAGCCTGAGCTTCCGCTCGCTGACGGGTCTCTTCAGCACCTATATGGCGCTGATCATGCTGGCGATCGCCCAGACCTATGTCGTTTCCGCCGGCGATATCGATCTTTCCGCCGGTGCGACACTGTCGCTGGTCAACGTGGCGATTGTCATCCTGATGGAGCGTTGGGGTGGCGGGGCCGGTGCGGTCCTGCTCGCGCTTGCGCTTGGCGTCTTGATCGGGCTTGCCTGCGGTCTGGTCAATGGCATCGTCGTTGCGGCCCTTCGGCTCCAGGCGATCGTCGCGACCTTCGCCACCAGCATCTTCTTCACCGGCCTTGCCCTCTACGTCATGCCCGTTGCGGGCACGCCAGCGCCGGCGCTCTTCTGGCGCACCTATGGCGGTCGCCTGCTCAGCGTGCCCTTCGTCTTCTACGTGCTCGTGGCCCTTGCCGTGCTGCTCTTCCTGTTGTCGCGCACGCGCATCGTCACCGAGCTTCTGGCGGTTGGCGATGACCAGCAGGCGGCCTACCAGACGGGCCTGCCTGTCGTTGCGACGCGCATCAAGGGGTATCTGCTGTGCGGTCTGTTCTCGGCGCTCGCCGCCTTTTGCCTGACCGGCGATACGGCCAGCGGTGATCCGCTCGTCGGTGGCAAGATGACGCTTTACAGCATCGCCGCCGTCGTGCTCGGCGGCAGCGCACTTGCCGGCGGCTGGACGACCGTGGTCGGCTCGCTCCTCGGTGCGCTGACGATCGGCCTCGTCAATTCGCTTGTCTTCTTCATGGGCACGCCGTCGGAATGGCAGAACTTCGTCCAGGGCCTCGCCATCCTCCTGGTGTTGATGGCCGGCGTGCTGGCCGGCCGGAGGGCACGCGCATGAGGTCCGTTGCCTTGTTCCTCAAGCAGCCGCTGGTCGTCGCGCTCGTTCTGATCGTGGCCCTGCTCTACCTCGGCGAGAGCCTCTCGCCGGGCTTTGCCTCCGCCGATCAGATCCTGCGTCTGCTGATCGTCGCCTCATTGCTCGGCATTGTCGCTGCCGGTCAGAATGTCGTCATTCTCGGTGGGCGGGAGGGCATCGATCTATCCGTCGGCGGCGTCGTCTCGCTTTCGGCAATCATCGCCGGCAACGTCATGAACGGTGCGGATAGCGGCATCCTTCCGGCGGTGCTTGCCTGCCTCCTGGCCGGCGCCTTCTTCGGCCTGTTGAACGGCCTTGGCATCACGCTGCTGCGCATCCCGCCACTGGTGATGACGCTCGGCATGCTCGGCGTGCTGCAGGGACTGCTCGTCGTCATCCGCAACGGCATACCGTCGGGCCGCGCCGCACCCGGTCTTTCTGCCTTCGTTACCCAGCCGCTGGTCCTGGGCGTTCCCGGCATCATCTGGCTCTGGATCGCCATCGGTGTGTTCATGGCCTTCATGCTCAACCGCACGGTCTTCGGCCACCGCATCTATGCAATCGGCTCGAACGAGCACGCTGCCTATATGGCCGGTGTTCCGGTGCGCCTCATGCGCATCGGTCTCTTCATGATATCGGGCATGTTTGCGGCGATCGCCGGGCTCTGCCTGCTCGGCTACTCCGGCTCGTCCTTCGCCAATGTCGGCGAGCAATACATGCTCTCCTCGATCATCGCGGTGGTCTTCGGCGGCACCTCGCTTGCCGGCGGCAAGGGCGGCTATACCGGTACCATGGCCGGCGCGCTTCTGCTCGTCATCCTCCAGGGCATCCTGACGACGGTCAATATCGATGAGTCCGGTCGCCAGATGGTGTTTGGTGCGACACTGCTTCTGCTTATGCTGTTCTATGGCCGCGGACGGGCGATGCGGGCATGAGCGAGCGGCCGAAGATCAAGGACATTGCGGAGCGCGCCGGCGTCTCGGTCGCCACCGTTTCCCGCGCGCTCAGCGGTTCCAGCCTGGTGACTGACGAGACGCGAAAGCGCATCCACGAGCTTGCCCGCGAACTCAACTATCGGCCAAACGTCAGTGCGCGCAATTTGAGAACCCGCCGATCGATGTCGGTGCTGCTCGTCGTGCGCGATGTCGGCAACCCCTTCTATCTCGATATTCTGAAGGGCGTGGAGGCGACGGCCCGCGAAGCGGGTTACGCCGTTCTCATGGGCAACACAGAAAACGACCCGGATCGCGAGGTTGAATATTTCAACATGCTGCGTGACGGCCATGCCGACGGCATGATCCTGATGACCGGAAAACTGCCGGCGCAGCAGCCGGGCGAAAGTGTCGACTTTTCAAGTCTGCCCGTCGTCGTCGCTCTGGAAATGATCGAAACCGCAGGCTTTCCGCATGTCCAGATCGACAACATCGCGGCGGCGCGTCATGCCGTCGAGCATCTGATCGCGCTTGGCCACCGCCGCATCGCCCATATCGCCGGTCCATTGCCGGAGCTGATGGCGACGCACCGGCGCGACGGCTACCGCGCCGCGATGGACGCAGCTGGCCTTTCGATCCCCGACGGCTATGAGGTGCGCGGCGACTACCTGCTCGAAACCGGCGAGACCTGCGTCGCGCAGCTCTTCGCCCTGTCTGAGCCGCCGACGGCGATCTTTGCCGCCAACGACGAGATGGCATACGGCGCGATCCATGCGCTGAGGCGGCTTGGGCACGACGTACCCGGCGATGTCTCCGTCGTCGGCTTCGACGATCTATATCTGAGCAAGGCCTTTTACCCGCCGCTGACAACCGTCAGCCAGCCGCGTGCCGACATCGGGCGGACGGCCATGTCGCTGCTTCTCAATATCCTTTCTGGCGAAGATATCGCCGCGCCGACGGTCGTGTTGCCGACCGCTCTCAGTGTTCGCGGCAGCACCGCGCCGCCACGTCGATAACCAGGGCGGGATGAGGAAAGTGTAGGCGGTTTCCCGCCCGCATTCCGCTCTAACTCATGAAAATCGATAACCCGGGAGAACAGAATGACACAGCTACCGAAGCAGACGTTGCGCGTGGGTTTCGTCGGATCGGGCTTCATCGCCCATTTCCATCTGAAGTCGATGATCGGTGTGCGCAATGTCGAGGTCACCGGTGTCTTCAGCCGCAAGCCTGAAAACCGGGAGAAGTTTGCCAAGGAGGTCGCCGCACTCGGCCTCGGCTCCTGCCGTACGCATGAGAGCCTGGAAGCGTTGCTGACGGCCGGTGATGTCGACGCCGTCTGGATCCTTTCGCCCAACTACACCCGGCTCGACGTGATGCGTTCGCTGTACGGCGCAGTCAAGGAGGGCCGTAGCAAGGTCTTTGCAGTCGCCTGCGAGAAGCCGTTGGCACGCACCGTTGCCGAGGCGCGCGAGATGCTGACGCTTGCCGAAGATGCCGGCCTCAACCACGGCTACCTTGAAAACCAGGTCTTCTGCACGCCGGTGCTGCGCGGCAAGGAGATCATCTGGCGGCGTGCCGCCTCCAGCACCGGCCGGCCCTATCTGGCGCGGGCGGCGGAGGAGCATTCCGGCCCGCACGAGCCCTGGTTCTGGCAGGGCGACAAGCAGGGCGGCGGCGTGCTCTCGGACATGATGTGCCACAGCGTCGAGGTGGCCCGCTACCTGCTGACGGCGCCGGGTGCGCCGCGCAATTCACTGAAGATTAAGGCGGTGAACGGCACTGTCGCCAACCTCAAATGGACGCGGCCGAACTATGCCGAGCAGTTGCGCAAGCGTTTCGGCAGCGAGGTCGATTATCGCAACCGGCCGTCGGAAGATTTCGCCCGCGCCACCGTCACGCTTGAGGATCAGGACGGCAACGAGCTGATGATCGAGGCGACCACCTCCTGGGCCTATGTCGGCGCCGGACTGCGCATCCAGCTGGAGCTGCTCGGGCCGGAATATGCGCTCGAATACAATTCGCTCAGCACCGGCCTGAAGATCTTCATGTCGCGCGAGGTCAAGGGATCGGAAGGCGAGGATCTCGTTGAGAAGCAGAATGCCGAGCAGGGCCTGATGCCGGTGCTTGAGGACGAAGCCGGCGTCTATGGCTACACGGATGAGAACCGTCACATGGTCGAGTGCTTCCGCAAGGGGGAGAAGCCGCTCGAAACCTTCGAGGACGGGCTCGCGGTCGTCGAGATGCTGATGGGCCTTTACCGCTCCGCGGAAATCAACGCGACGCTTCAGTTTCCGGCACCGGAGCTCGAGCACTACGTGCCTGTCGTCGCGCGCCGGAGCGCGTGACTGCTACCGCGCGCAGTCTCGGCGAGGGCGCTTCAGCCTTCGCCGCCGCTCACCTGTCACGTGGCCGAGGCGGCACGTCCGGTCACATCATCGACCTCGATTTCGAAGAAGAGATGCGGCGATGCGCCTGCAAGCGGCTGCTCGCCCGGCTTCAGGCCGCCCGGTTCCCACCAGTTGACGCGCTGTTCGAGAAGCGACCAGGCATTCATCCGCTCGCGATGCCATTGCTTCGTGTCCGGCAGTTCCTGATAGCGGCCGTAGAGGACGACGCTTCGCCAGTGCTGTCGGTCCGTTGCCGTGTCGATCTGCACGCAGACACGCGGATTGGCGCGCATCCAGTCGATCTTCTGCCCGGGCATCGAAAAGCCGTAGAGCCGGTTGGCAGCAAAGGCATATTGGATCGGGACGACATAGGGCTGACCATCGCTGGCGCAGCCCAGGCGGGCGATGTGGTTCTCAGCGACGAGGTCGATGCACTCCTGTCGTGTCATTTCCCTGATCAACATGGGCTCTCCTTTAAAAAGAGGTCATCCAGCCGTCAGTCTCCGCCAAAGGGGCAGCCTCGCATTGATCTCGCTCAAGTTCGGTCCGGTCCAGGTTTTCCGCCGTTCGGCGAAGGTGTGCTTCGAGGAAGCCTGAAAAATTCCGGCGGCCCGGAATAAACGTCCCCAAGCCCCGTTCTTCCTCCCACGAAATCAGCCCGATGGCTTTCGTGCGGCGGGGTTGCCGTGCGCAAGTGTCGGCGCCAGCAAGGGAGCGCAGCTATGACCGCCAGCCCGGTGATCGCTTCGGAAAAAGACCTCATCACCATGACAAGGGTGGGAACGGACCGCATCGATGGCCACATGCCCGTGAGCCACGTGCGTCTGCTCGTCGGGGCAATGCTCGTGGCCTTCGCGAGCGTCCTGATCTTCCTCGCTGCAGATGGGCTGGCGCTGCCGATGCAGCTTGCGCTCATGGTGTTTGCGACGACGCTCGTCTGCTGGACAATTTTCGACCTGCCGGAAACGCCGGTGGCCCTGGGTGGTGCGGCGGCGCTTGCCATCACCGGCGCCGTTGAAGAAGAGGCGGTTTATGCCGCGCTCGGCAACGACATTGTCTGGCTGATGCTGGCGGCCTCGGTGATTGCGGCGGTGCTGCAGGCGTCGGGGCTGGTGGAGCGGCTCGCCTTTCGGCTGCTCGCCCGGTTCCGGGATGTGAGGCGACTGTTCTGGGTGGTGACGCTCACGATCTTTGCAACGGCCTTCGTCATTCCATCGACCTCGGCGCGGGCGGCGATCTTCATGCCCGTTTTTCTAGGCCTCGCCTCGACCATTGGCCGTCCTGGTGTCACGCGGGCGCTTGCCCTCCTGTTTCCGTCGATCATCCTGCTTTCTGCCGCGGCATCGCTGACCGGTGCCGGGGCGCATCTCGTCGCGGCCGACTTCATGCGCCGCACCGGCGGCGAGGCGCCGGGATTTCTTGAATGGGCACTGCTTGCGGCCCCCTTCGCACTGCTGACGAGCCTGATTGCCTGCGGCCTGATCCTGCGCTTCTTTCTGGACGATGCCGACCGTCGCTGGCGCCTGGATGTTCCAGCCGTGCCAACGGAGAAGCGCCCACCGTCCGTCCGGGACAAGGCGATCCTTGCCGTGACCGCGATCATTGTCGTGGCGCTCGCAACCTCGGACCTGCATGGCGTCGCGCTGCCGGTCGTTGCCCTCGTCGGAGCCCTGGCGATGGCGTCGGAAAAGGTTTCCGGCATGCCGTTTCGCAAGGCGCTGAAGGGCGTGGAATGGAACCTCCTGCTTTTCCTCGCCGGCACCCTCGTCATCGGCGAAGCTCTGCTTTCGACCGGTGCTGCGACCTTGCTTGCCGAGCGTCTGATCGGCGCCTTCAGTCTGATCGGCAAGCCGCCGGCATGGCTGGTCGTGCTCGTCGCCATCATCGTCGCCACCTTCGCGCATATCGTGATTGCTTCGCGAACGGCGCGGGCAACCGTGCTCATTCCGGCGGTTGCGCTGCCGCTGGCGGGCTTCGGCGTCAGTCCCGAAGTTCTGATCATGATCACAGCTATAGGTAGTGGATTCTGCCAGACTTTGATGGTTTCGGCCAAGCCCGTCGCACTCTTCGGCGGCATGGAGCCACCGGCTTTCAGTCCTTCCGATCTCTTGCGTCTCGCGCTCATGCTGGCCGCTCCGTTCATCACACTTTTGGCCTTGATGGCGCTCGTGATCTGGCCAGCGTTTGGTCTCGCAACGTGACCATAAGTCATTGAAACAGCGATTATTCCAGAGCCGGTGCGACAGTCGCTCCGGCTCATTTGTTTTTCTTTTCCGAAAGCGGCGGATTCGTCATTTTTCGCGGAATAAAGTCCGCGGGTGCCCGTTTCTCCTTTGCATCCGCATTGTCACAAAAGTGCAAGGAGACTGTCACATGACACTTACCATTCTGGTTGCACCATCCGGTTTCAAGGAAAGCCTGTCGGCGGAGGAAGCCGCCGATTGCATCGAGAAGGGCGTGCTGCGCGCCTGCCCGCAGGCCGAGGTTATCAAGGTGCCGATGGTCGATGGCGGCGAAGGCTTCACCAGGGCGCTTGTCGGGATCACCGGCGGCAGCCTGCATGAGTTGACGGTGACCGGTCCGCTTGGCGAGCCCGTTGCCTCCCATTTCGGCTTCCTCGGCGGAAAGGGTGAACGGACTGCCGTCATCGAAATGGCAGCGGCGGCCGGCTTGCGGCTGGTGCCGCGCGATTGCCGCAACCCCTGCATCACGACCAGTTATGGTGTCGGCGAGCTGATCCGTGCCGCTCTTGATGCCGGTGCCCGGCGCATCCTGCTTGGCTGCGGCGACAGTGGTATCAATGATGGCGGCGCCGGCATGGCGGAGGCGCTTGGTGTGAAGCTTCTTGATCAGGAAGGCAAGCCGTTGCTTTCAGGCGGAGCAGTGCTCGGCTCGCTCGCACGCATCGATCTGTCGGGACGCGACCCGCGGCTTGCCGATGTCCGCATCGATGCGGCCGTCAACTGGCACAATGTGCTGCTCGGCGAACGCGGCGTCGCCCGCGTCTTCGGGCCGCAGAAGGGGGCGACACCAGAGCAGATCGAGCTTCTGGCAGGTGCCATGGAAACCTATGCCGCCGCCATTTATCGCACGACCGGTATCGCGGTCGGCGAGGCGCCTGGCGCCGGCGCGTCCGGCGGGCTCGGGGCAGCGATCCTCGGCCTTCTTGGGGGCGCTCTGCATCCGCGCTACGATATCGTCATGCGCTACCTCGACCTCGACGGCATGATTGCGAAGGCCGATCTCGTGATCACAGCCGAAGGCAGCCTCGACGGGCAGACGCCATTCGGTAAGGTGCCGGCTGAGGTCGGCCATCGGGCAAAGGAGGCGGGACGCCCCGTCATCGCGCTCGCCGGCACGATCGGCAAGGGCGTCGCCCTCAATTTTGACCACGGCATCGACGCTTTCGCCTCCATCCTCAAGGCGCCGTGCACCCTCGACGATGCGATCAGTGCTGCGCCGAAATTGCTGGTCCGCGCGGCGGAGGATGCGGTGCGCATGGTGCGGGTCGGCATGCTGCTCACCGAGCGCGGACTTGCGGCCTGATCACCCGGCCAATGGTCTGGCGGGACTGCGGCGCGGTCGCCGCGTCCCGCCAGAGCGCCGATGATTGCCATGGCTGCCTGGCGGATGAAAATCCTAAAAAATTCAGAGCGTAAATCAGGACCTGCAGAGCTGGCGCGCGTTCAGCACGCCCCAGCCGAACACCGGGTCCTTGCCGGGAGCGCCGAGATCCTCGGTCGTTTGCGCGACGAGCTTGGCGATCTCATCCGCCGACATCCGGGGATGGGACTTCCTGAGAATGGCGACGGCGGCGGTGACGAAGGGCGCGGCGAAGGAAGTGCCGGTCCGGGGGGCCGCGCCTTCGACGGAGGCGGCGGTCCAGACGCTGGTGCCGAGGGCGGCGACATCGATGTGGTCGCCACGGGCTGCACGGCGATAGGGCTTGAAGTTGCGATCGACCGCGGTCACCGCAATCATCGCAGGATAGGCGGCAGGATAGACGGGTCTTGCGCGCGGGCCGTCATTGCCGGCGGCAGCCACCTGGATGATGTTCCGTTCGGCAACGAGCGAAACGGTCTTCTCGAGCAGCAGGTTGTGCGGGCCAGACAGGCTCATGTTGATGACGGCGACATTGCGTGACGCCAGCAGATCGATCGCCCGCACCAGATCATAGGTCTCGGCCATGTCGGTCTCGCCGTGCGTGCGCTGGAACGCGTCGACGGCAATCAGATGGGCGTTGCGCAAAAGCCCCGGCGCGCGGCTGTCCTGACGGCCGGCAATGAGGGCTGCGACCGCCGTTCCGTGCTGTTTCCCGGAGGCAGGCACCTCCTCAGTCGTCAACCTGACGATATCGAGCTTGACGTCTTTCAGTGCCGGGTGGGCGGGGTTGATTGCCGTGTCGATCAGGCCGATCGGACCGGCTGCCGTGCAGGCAGCGTCCCCGTCCGGCGCCGGCCAGCCGATGGCGTCGCGAACGAGCGCGCAACCACCGTCGGCGCAGGGGGGTGGCGAAGTGGCACCTTCGTTCGGCTCAAAATAATGGTTGAGGTCCGCGATCGTTCCGGGCGTGGCGTCGCCGACTTGCCGGCGTGCGTCCTCAAGCGACATGCCCTTGGGCACGCCGAGCTTGACGATCTCATTTGCCGAGAGACCCAGGGGCTCGCGGGCTCTGACCGTGAAGCCATTCGCTGCGAGACGCTGAAGGGCAGCATTATCCAGGCCGAGGGCGATGATCTCGCCCGGCGCATGGCTTGGGCGCCGCACCGGCGTACGGCGCGCCTCGGCGCGCCTTTCCGGCGTTTGTCGCAAGAGATCGAGCAAGTTGCCGCCCCCCCGCCAGGTGCCGCCGGAACCACGATCGTCGGAACCGCGAGACGACCCGCCTCCGCCGCGATCGTCATCATCATCGTCGTCGTCCGCGTAGGCGGAGGAGATCCAGGAAAGGCCGGAGCCATCGCGGCTGCGGTCCTCACCGAGCGACAGGTCGCCCAAAGCCGTTGCCAGGCCGCATATCGACAGGGCGGTCAATCGAAGCAGGCGTTTCTTCAAGGGTCTCTCCATCGGCCAGTGACGTCTTCTGGCGGCAGCTTACCGTGAACGAAAGGACCATCGGTGGTGACTTTCGCGTGTGCTTCACATATCGCTCAACGGATGAATGGACAAATTATTCCCCCCGTGGATGAGGAAGAGCCCAGGAGGGAGCGCCCATGACGGACGACACCACCGTATTCGGCGAACGCCTCGTCGCGTTCCTGCCGAACCTGCGGCGCTTTGCCATTTCGCTCTGCCGGTCGCGGGACGTTGCCGATGATCTGGTGCAGGCCGCATGCGAAAAGGCGATAGCCGCCTCTGAACGGTTCGAGGAAGGCACACGCTTCGATGCCTGGATGTTCCGAATTCTGCGCAACCTGTGGATCGACCAGCTCCGCCGTCAGAAGACGGCGGGCACAACGGAAGAAATCGAGGCGCAGCCGGCACTCGCCGTTCCCTCCGGCGAGGCCGGCGCCGAGGCGCGCATGGCGCTGAAGAGCGTGGCTGCCGCGATCGACGGCCTTGTGCCGGAACAGCGGGAGGTGTTGATGCTCACCTGTGTCGAGGAGCTTTCCTACAAGGAGGCGGCCGACGTGCTCGGCATCCCGATCGGCACGGTCATGAGCCGGCTCGCTCGGGCGCGCAAAAATCTTGCCGAGGCAGCGGGAATAGAACCGCCGGTCGCGCGTTCACAGGACATGAGAGGCGGGACGAGATGAGCGACACAGAATTCAGCGACGAGATCCTGATGGCCTTTGCCGATGGCGAACTCGACGAGGAGACGACACGCCGCGTCGAAGCGGCGCTTGAGACCGATGACGAACTGATGGCGCGCGTCGCGATGTTCATGGAAACGCGCGCCGCCGCGAGCGAGGCCCTGAAGCCGGTTCTCGACGAGCCCGTGCCGGACGAGCTGGTGCGCAAGGTGCGTGCCATGGCCGCCGCTGCGGATAGGGCAAATGGCGCGCAGCGCCCCGAAGCACCTGTTTATACGGATGAAAACGTCGTTGCGTTTCGCCGTCCGGCCGATCGGGAAGCGGCCCCCGTGCGCAGTGTTTCAAGGCCGATGATGGCGATGGCTGCCTCCCTCTTGATCGTTGCCGGTGCCGCGGGTGGTTATCTCTTGCGCGGTGGCGCGTTTGAGGGCGCGGGCAGCATTGAGGTCGCCGGCGCGATCGATGCGCGGCTATCGGCGATCCTCGATCATTCGCCCTCGGGCGAGGAGGTTCCCGTCAGTGGCGGATCCGGGACCGTGCGCCTGGTGTCGTCTTTCGAACTCGGCAGCGGCCAGTTCTGCCGCGAATACGAACTGACCCGGACCGGACAGCCGGACCTTGTTTCGGTCGCCTGCCGGGACGCCTCTGTCTGGCAGACGCGGCTTGCCGTCGTCAGGCCGCGATCCGGCGACGGTTACGCGCCGGCCTCTTCGCTCGAAACCATGGACGCCTATCTGACGTCGATCGGCGCCGGGCAGCCGCTCGACGCGGAAGCGGAAAGGAAGGCGCTTGCCGGCTCGAAGTAGATCGGAACCCGTTCAGCGCGTTTTCTCGATCGGCACCGACAGGCCGACCTTGACCGGATCCATCGTCACGAAGGTCCGGAAGCGCTTGATGTTGGCATTGCCGAAGAACATGCGGCGCGTGAAGGCCTCGTAGTCGGCCATCGTCGGCACGATGACGACCAGCATGAAATCGACGTCGCCGGTGACGTAGTAGCATTGCTGCACTTCCGGAGCCGCAGTGAAGGCCGCCTTTGCCGCGTCGAGCAGGGCGATCTGCTCGCTCTCCACCTCCACCTCGACCAGGATCGTCAGCGCCTGGTTGACGCTGACCGGATCAATCACAGCGACATTGGCGCGGATGACGCCGCTTTCCTCCATGCGCTTGATCCGCCGCTGAACCGCCGGCGCGGAGAGATTGACCGCTTCGCCGATCTGGCGCTGCGGCGTCGTGTTGTCCTTCTGCAGGATAGCGAGGATCGCAAGATCGAAGCGGTCCAAGTCTACAGGCGGCTTTTTTGAAACGGCCATCTGGTGTTCATCGGTTCCTTTGGTTGGGGTGGGACGCTTGGAACCTGCGCTCACTTCCGTCCCGGCTCACCTTTACAAACTTTCATCTGCTCTGGCCATTTAGAGCGCATTTCTCGTGGCGGATGAAATAGATTTTCGTTCGGATACGGAGAATGCACCATGTTCCTAGCAAATACCCACGCCGATTTCGGGGCTCCCCTGCTGATCGAAGATGCCGAGATGCTTTCGCTCGCGGCTGCCGGAGATGTCGAACGCCATTTCTCTCAGAGGCAGGATCACCGGCCGACGCCGCTGCATGCTTTGCCCGCTCTGGCCAAGGAGCTCGGCGTTGCCGGCGTCTTCGTCAAGGACGAGGGCCATCGCCTCGGGCTTGGCAGCTTCAAGGCGCTTGGCGGCTCCTATGCGGTGATCCGCCTGGTGATCGAGGAGGCGGAACGGCACCTTGGTCGCGGCCTCGGTCTCGACGATTTCGACCGGCCCGAGGTTCGCGCTGTTGCGGCCGGCATGACCTTCGGCTGCGCCACCGATGGCAATCACGGTCGCTCCGTCGCTATGGGTGCAGAACTTGTCGGCGCGAAATCGGTGATTTTCGTCCACGCGGGCGTCAGCGAGAAACGCATCGAGGCGATCGCCCGCTATGGCGCCGAAATCGTCCGCGTCGCCGGGACCTACGACGATTCCGTCGCGGAGGCAGCGCGGGTCTGCGAGGCACGTGGCTGGACCGTCGTCTCCGATACGTCCTGGCCCGGTTACGAATACATCCCTGGGCTGGTGATGCAGGGTTACACCGCGCTTCTGTGTGAGGCGCTTCGGCAGATGGATCAGCCGCCGACCCATGTTTTCGTGCAGGCCGGCGTCGGCGGCATCGCGGCCGCCACTGCAGGGCATCTGGCGCTTCGCTACGGGGACGATCGCCCGCGTTTCGTCGTCGTCGATCCAGCGCGCGCTGCCTGCCTCTACGAAAGCGCCAAGGCGGGGCATCCCATCAAGGTGCAGCACGGCGAGCCGACGATCATGGCCATGCTCGAATGTTATGAGCCGTCGTTGGTTGCCTGGCGTATCCTGTCCCGAGTTGCCGATGCGTTCATGACGGTCGATGAGGAGGATGCAGTTTCGATCATGAACCGGTTGGCGCGTCCGGTCGGCGGCGATCCGGCGATCGTTGCCGGCGAAAGCGGCGGCGTCGGACTGGCCGGTCTGGTGGCCGTTGCCCGTGATCCTGTGCTTGGCGAAGCACTCGGATTGACCGCGCAGTCGCGTGTCTTCGTCATCAATACCGAGGGGGCCACGGATCCCGAGCGCTATGCCGCCCTGGTGGGACTGACCGCTGAGACCGTCGCGGACCAAACGAGCGAAAGAGGGTGAGAGATGGCGGGAACGGATTTTGACCGGTTAGTCGAGGAAATGACCGCCTGGCGGCGTGACCTGCATGCACATCCGGAGTTCGGCTTCGAGGAGCAGCGTACCTCCGCCTTCGTCGCGGCGAAGCTCAGGGATTTCGGCCTTGACGAGGTGGTGGAAGGCATCGGCGGTACCGGCGTCGTCGGCCGGCTGAAGCGCGGCAGCGGTAATCGCGCTATTGCCCTTCGCGCCGACATGGATGCGCTCCGGATACCGGAACAGGGGGATGTGCCCTATCGCTCGACAAAGCCCGGCACCATGCATGCCTGCGGCCACGACGGCCACACGGCGATGCTGCTTGGTGCTGCGAAAATGCTCGCCGAAGACGGCGACTTCGACGGGACGGTTTGCTTCATCTTCCAACCGGCGGAGGAGTGGGGCAAGGGCGCGCTCGCGATGCTCGACGATGGGCTGATGGAGCGCTTCCCCTTCGACGAGATCTACGGTCTGCACAACATGCCGGGGCTGCCGGTCGGCCGCTTCGAAACCCGCATCGGCCCGATCATGTCGGCGGAAGACAACTTCGAAATCGTGCTCAAGGGCGTTGGCGGCCATGCCGCGCGGCCGCATTGGGGTAACGAGACCTTGGTCGCCGCCTGCGCCACCGTCGTCAATCTGCAGACGGTCGTCTCGCGCCGCCTTTCGCCGACGGATATTGGCGTCGTCTCGGTTACCGAGCTTCTGACAGACGGCACGCGCAATGCCTTGCCGGGCCTCGCGCGCATCCTCGGCGATGCCCGCAGTTTCCGTCCCGAGGTCAGCGCCAAGATCGAGGCGGAGATGCGCGTGATCGCCAAGGGTACGGCGGACGCCTATGGCTGCGAGGTCGAGGTCATCTATACGCGCGAGTTCGTGCCGTTGATCAACGATCCCGTTTTGACCGGCCACGCCTTTGCCGCGGCGGAAGCGGTGTTCGGCGCCGGGAATATCGCGACGGCCGCCGAGCCGATGACCGGCTCGGAGGATTTCGCGCGCTTCCTCGAACACGTGCCGGGCTGCTTCGTCTTCATCGGCAACGGCGAGGCGTCTGCACCGCTGCACAATCCGCGTTACGACTTCAATGACGATGCGCTGATCTTCGGCGCGCGCTACCACGCGGAAATCGTCAGACAGAGACTGGCGCCGACCGACGCGCGGCCATGAGCAGGCATTCGCATGAAGGAAGGAAAGACATGCCATTGCATTCCATCGACGCCGCGCGGCTGATCGGGCGTATCCTTGCGCTTGGCGAAATCGGTCGCGATCCGCAGGGACAGCTGACGCGACTGGCCGGGTCCGACAGCGATAGGGCCGGCCGCGACCGGCTGGTCGGCTGGCTCACGGATGCAGGGCTGGAGGTCGTGATCGACCGTATCGGCAATATCTTCGGCATCTGGCGAGACGAGACCAATGCTGGCGAAGCGCCGCTCATGCTCGGCTCGCATATCGATACGGTGATCAATGCCGGCGTCTATGACGGCTGTTATGGCGTGCTTGCCGCGCTGGAAGTGATCGAGACGTTGAAGGAGCGCGGCGCGACGCCCGCGCGCCCGGTCATCGTTGCCGCCTTCACCAATGAGGAGGGCGTACGCTATGCGCCCGACATGCTTGGCTCGCTCGTCTATGCTGGCGGTCTCTCCGTTGAGGCAGCGCTCTCAATCGTCGGTACCGACGGCACGACTCTCGGAGAAGAGCTCGAACGGATCGGCTATGCCGGTAGCACCGAGCCGGGCTTCGCCAGGCCGCATGCCTATGTCGAGCTGCATATCGAGCAGGGGCCCGCGCTGGAGCGCGAGGGCTTCGCAATTGGCGCGGTCGAAAACCTGCAGGGTATTTCCTGGCAGCGGATCACCGTCGATGGCGTCGCCAATCACGCCGGCACGACGCCGATGGCGATGCGCCGCGACGCCGGGCTTGCTGCTGCCCGCGTCGGCCTGTTCCTGCGCGAACATATCACCCGGTCGAATGGGCCGAGCGTGGCAACTATCGGCACCATGCGTTTCGAGCCGGACGCGATCAACGTCATCCCGTCGCGCGCGGTCTTCACCGTCGATCTGCGCGATCCGGATGAAGATCGGCTACAGGCGCTCGAAATGGCGCTTGCGGATTTCCTTGTCCGTATAGGCGCGGAAGAGGGTGTCGAGATCTCGGTCGAGCGCCTTGCACGTTTCCAACCGGTGACCTTCGATCAGGGCATCGTCGAGATGATCGAGGCTTCGGCGAGCACACGTAGCCTCAAGAGTCGGCGCATGACCTCGGGCGCCGGCCATGATGCCCAGATGATCGCCCGCATCGCCCCGACGGCGATGATCTTCGTCCCGAGCCGCGACGGCATCAGCCACAATCCGCGCGAACACACCGAGCCCGCCGACCTTGTCGCCGGGGCGAATGTGCTGCTCGACGTGGTCGAGCGGATGGCTCGTAGCGGCTAGCGAGGCAGTCGGGAATACTCGCGGCGAGAAGCGCGATGTTCTGTATACGTATTCGCGCCGCCACACTTTGGCAGGTCTTGATCGGGATAGACATTTCTCGAATTAAGCTCTGACGCCAGTTGAGCTGGCTCTCGCGATGATCGCCTGGAGCCGGGAGCTACACGCGCGTCCGGTGTGCGGTTGCGAGAAACAGCACGTCACCCTTCGTCGCGACGAAGCAGACGTCGCTTCAAGGCTCTCTTCTCGTCTGAACTGCGTTTTTGCGTGATCCTGCATCGGTCCTTTGTCCGGAAGAAGACTCTGGCCGGCTCCGTTCGGGGCGCGTTTCCGGTGCCTGGCGGAAAAGGTTGAGGAAATTGCTGCCGCCGTGCCATACGTTGCCGCTTGGTCCGTAATCCCGCGTGTCCCGCGACAACGAGTGGCGCGCGCTATGCCCGTCGATGCCCGGCGGGGATGAGTGGCGCTCGCTGTTCCCGTCGATGGCGCCACCTCCGCCGCCTGCGCCGGTTCCGCCGGGCACTCCGCCCGAGCCGCTGCCATCGCCGGTGCCCCAATCGCCGCCACCCTCTGTGCCGTTGCTTCCGCCGCTCCCGACGTTTTCGCCACCTTGGTCGCTGCCGCCTGCGCCATTTTCACCATTCCCGCCTCCGGCATCGGCGTCGTCCGCATGGGCGGCGGAAATCCAGGAAAGGCCCGCGGCAAAACTTCTGCCGTCGCCGAGGCGTGGCAGATCTCCGGCGAGTGCCGCAAGGCCTCCTATCGACAGGGCCGTCAGTCTCAGCAGGCGTGTCCTCAAGTCTCTCTCCTTGTGCAAACAGCGTCGTCTTGCAAGACCTTCTGCGCGGCAGAAGACGGCAGATTGTCGCGAGTGAGTTTCGCCGACAGCGACTTTTGCGTGAGCTTTGCATATCGCTCAATCGATGCGTGGACAAGCTATTCGGGTGCCGGACGAGGCTTTAGGGGCTGGGTACGGATGCTCGGGTCAAGCCCGAGCATGACGGAGGGAGAGGCTACTGGCGATAGCCTGCGTTCCAATTGCAGGTGAAGAGCGCGAAGCGCCAGGTGAGGAGAAGGGGTCGTTGCCGGCCCCTTCTTTAGGGCTTTGCGACGCCTAATCGGTCGCGCCAACTGACCCTTCCACGGGCATATAGAGGTCGCCGCCTTCGCGATACTTCGCCGCCATCGCCTCCAGTCCCTCCTTCTGCGCCTCGGCGCGAATGTCGTGCGATATCCGCATCGAGCAGAACTTGGGGCCGCACATCGAGCAGAAGTGCGCGACCTTGTGCGCTTCCTTCGGCAGGGTCTCGTCGTGGAAGTTGCGGGCCGTCTCCGGGTCGAGCGAGAGGTTGAACTGGTCCTCCCAGCGGAACTCGAAGCGGGCGCGCGACAGGGCGTCGTCGCGCACCTGGGCTGCCGGGTGACCCTTGGCAAGATCGGCGGCGTGGGCGGCGATCTTGTAGGTGATGACGCCCACCTTGACGTCGTTGCGGTCGGGCAGACCCAGATGCTCTTTCGGGGTCACGTAGCAGAGCATGGCGGTGCCGAACCAGCCGATCATCGCAGCCCCGATGCCGGACGTGATGTGGTCGTAGCCGGGCGCGATGTCGGTCGTCAGCGGCCCGAGCGTGTAGAACGGCGCCTCGCCGCAGACGGCAAGCTGCTTGTCCATGTTCTCTTTGATCTTGTGCATCGGCACGTGACCGGGGCCTTCGATCATCACCTGACAATCCTTGGCCCAGGCGATCTTGGTGAGTTCGCCGAGCGTTTCCAGCTCGGCAAACTGTGCCGCATCGTTGGCGTCGGCGATCGAGCCGGGGCGCAGGCCGTCGCCGAGCGAGAAGGAGACGTCATAGGCGCGGCAGATGTCGCAGATCTCTTCAAAATGCTCGTAGAGGAAGCTTTCGCGGTGGTGGTGCAGACACCACTTGGCCATGATCGAGCCGCCGCGCGAGACGATGCCTGTGACACGGTCGACGGTCAGCGGAATGTAGTGCAGCCTGACGCCGGCATGGATGGTGAAGTAGTCGACACCCTGTTCGGCCTGCTCGATCAGCGTGTCGCGATAGACCTCCCAGTTGAGATCCTCGGCAATGCCGTTGACTTTTTCCAGCGCCTGGTAGAGCGGCACGGTGCCGATCGGAACCGGCGAATTGCGGATGATCCATTCGCGGATGTTGTGGATGTTGCGCCCGGTCGAAAGGTCCATGACGGTGTCGGCGCCCCAGCGGGTCGCCCAGACCATTTTTTCGACCTCTTCGGCCATCGACGAGGTGACGGCGGAATTGCCGATGTTGGCGTTGATCTTCACCAGGAAGTTCCGGCCGATGATCATCGGTTCGGATTCCGGATGGTTGATGTTGGCGGGTAGGATCGCCCGGCCGCTGGCGATTTCCTGGCGGACGAACTCGGGCGTCACGTGATCGGGAATGTGGGCGCCGAAGCTCTCGCCGTCGCGAAGCTTTGTGCGCGCCGCGTCGCGGCCGAGGTTCTCGCGGATCGCCACGAACTCCATCTCCGGGGTGATGATGCCGGCGCGAGCATAGGCAAGCTGGGTTACCGCCTTGCCGCCGGTCGCTTTCAGCGGCACGTGCTGGAAGGGGAAGGTCGGCGTCAGCCGGTCGCCGCTGGCAAAGCCGTTGTCTTCGGGACGGACGATGCGTCCCTCGTAGGTTTCCACGTCGCCACGGGCGACGATCCAGTTGCGGCGCAGCCGCGGCAGACCGTCCTCGATGCGGATCTCGGCATCGTCGGCCGTATAGGCGCCGGAGGAATCATAGACCGTGACTGGCGGTTCGCCCGAGGTCGGGTGCAGCGCGATCTCGCGCATCGGCACGCGGATATCCGGATGCATGACGCCTGATTTGTGGACCTTGCGGGAGGCGGGAAGCGGGCCTTGGGTGACCGAGAGAGGGGTAGGCTTTGTGGCAATGTTCATGACGAGGCTCCAAGTTTGCGATTGGAGACCCAGTTCTGATGCCGGAAGGATGAAAGACGCGCCGCCAGACGGCCGACGCGCGGAGTCCTGGCTTCGATATCTGCACCGTCCCTACGCCAGTATGAACTGGATCAGGTTCAACGGGTCACTGCGCCACAGCCGGCAAGCCGACCATCCAGCAGTATCTCAGCCCCTTGCGGGACCCCCCTGGTGAATGCCCAAGAGATAGCCATCGATCGGCCTGCGTCGTCAAGCGTGAATTCGCCTGGCGATCAAGATACACTCTATAGGTGTATCTTGATCGCGTTGGAGGGCCTAGCGACCGCTCTTCTCCGGTGCGCCGCGTTCTGCATAGTCGGCGCGGTTGATGCCGTGGCGCTGGAGCTTGTCGTAGAAGGTTTTGCGCGGAATGCCGAGCGCCTCGATGGTTGCCTTGACGTCGCCGCGCTGGGCGCGCAGCGCCTCCTTCAGGATCTCAGCCTCGTAGCGTTCTAGCCGTTCCGGCAGCGCGAATCCGGGCTGCTCAACTGCGACAACTGGCTGCCCAAGCGGGCCTTCGACGCCAAGCGCGACCCGTTCGGCAAAGTGCGAGAGCTCGCGCACATTGCCGGGCCAGGCATGGGTCATCAAGTGCTGCCTTACGGCCGGCGAAACGCCGGGGACGTCGCGCTTGAAGCGCTCGGCCGCGCGCGTCAGAAAATGCGAGAAAAGCAGCGGAATGTCGTCGCGACGCTCGCGCAGCGGCGGGATCGACAGGGTCACGACATTCAATCGGAAGTAGAGGTCTTCGCGAAAGTCGCCGCGCTGCGCCGGGTCGCCGAGATCGATCTTGGCAGCAGCGATGACGCGGATATCGACGGGGCGCACCTGATTGGTGCCAAGCGGCGTGATCTCGCGGGCCTCGAGCACGCGCAGCATCTTGACCTGCGTCGCCGGCGGCATCGCCTCGATCTCGTCAAGGAAGAGGGTGCCGCCGCTCGCATGCTCGATGCGGCCGATGCGTTTCTTCAAGGCGCCGGTGAAGGCGCCCGCTTCATGGCCGAAGAGTTCGCTTTCGATCATCGTTTCCGGTAGCGCACCGCAGTTCAGCGCCACGAAATTGCCGTTGCGCCGCCGGCTCCAGTTGTGCAGCAGCGTCGCGACCACTTCCTTGCCGCTGCCGGTCTCGCCGGCGACGAGCACGTCCACGTCGGTGTCGGCGATGTGGCGGATCGTCTGGCGCAGCCGCTCGATCACCGGCGTCTGGCCGATCAGCGGCAGGCTGTCTCCGGCGGTCTCGGCGGCATGCTTCAGCGCGCGGTTTTCCATCACGAGTTGGCGCTTTTCGAGCGCGCGGCGCACGCTCTGCACCAGCCGGTCGGCGGCAAAGGGTTTGGGGATGAAGTCGTAGACGCCGTCCTTCAACGCCTGCACCGCCATCGGGATATCGCCATGCCCGGTCACCAGGATCACCGGCAGGTCTTTGTCGAAGGCGGCGATGCGGCGAAAGAGCGCCAGTCCGTCGATCCCCGGCATGCGGATATCGCTGACGACGATGCCCTCAAAATTGGGGTCGAGCGTCGCCAGGGCCTCGGCCGCTCCCGCATGCGCGGTAACGCCAAGACCCGCGAGTTCCAGCGTCTGCTTCATCGCCTTTCTGAGATCGGCGTCGTCGTCGATCAGATACACGGACGGCTGCATCGCTCAGGCCCTCTTCAGGCGGACCGTGAAGACGGTGCCCCTGTCATTGGTTTCGACTGAGATCTCGCCGCCATAGTCGGCGACGATTTCCTTGGATATCGCAAGGCCGAGCCCAAGCCCTTCGTCCTTGGAGGTGTTGAACGGGGTGAACAGGTCTTCGCGGATGTCTGCCCTGATGCCCGGACCGTTGTCGGCAACGACGAGTGAAACCCTGTCGTCAGGGCCGTTTTCGCAGCGCACGCGGATCTCGGCATCGGCGCGATCGCCAAGCGCTTCGAGCGCGTTCTGCAGAAGATTGATCAGGACCTGTTCGAGCCGGATGCGGCTGCCGAGTACACTGAGGCCGTCTGCCGGGAGGTCGATCACGATTGCGTCCATGCGGCCGGCAAAGCGGCTGCGCAGCAGCATCAGGGCGCCCTCGATCACCTCGCGCAAGGGCGTCGGTTCGGCGACGAAGCGGCCCTTGCGGGCGAAGCTGCGCAACTCGTCGGTGATGGTGCCGACCCTATCGGTCAGCTCGGCGATGCTGAGAAGGTTTTCGACCGCTGTTTCCTGTTGGCCACGGTCGAGGAAGGTGCGGGCATTGTCGGCATAGGCGCGGATGGTGGCGACCGGCTGGTTGATCTCGTGGGCGACGCCGGCCGCCACCTGGCCGAGGATCGCCAGACGGTTCGCCTGCACCAGCTCCTGCTGCACCGTCTGCAGTTTTTCACCGGTTCGCCGGTGATCGGCGATCTCCGTTTCAAGATGATCACGGGCAAGGCTGAGGTCGCGGGTGCGTTCCGTCACGCGACGCTCCAGTTCGTCGCGGGCAGCGCGATCTCGCGCGGAGGCAAGTGCCAGAGTCTGGCGCCGGCGCAGCAGAAAGGCCGCAAGAGCAAGGAGCGGCACGAGGGCGGCAAGTGCGAGCAGCCGCGCCTCGCGGGTTGCAGCCGCGATCGCGCCATCGAGCGGCGCCAGTTGCTCCAGCCGCCAGCTCGTCGTTGGCACCATGGTTTCGACCCGCAGGAACCGCCGCTCGCTGTCGCCCGGCAGCAGCGCGCGCAGCTCGCTCGACCCGTCCGCGGTCGGTTCGATATCGCGGAAAGGTAGCGGCAACAGCGAGGCGTCGCCAAATTGCAGGCTGTCGCGGATGGCGGCGACGCGATCGCGCGGAATGGCTCTCGTCGTCATGAAACGCCAGGACGGGAAGCTGGTGATGAGCACGATGCCGCGCCGATCGGTAACATAGACCGGCTTGCCGGAGGCGAGCCATTCCGCTTCGACATCGTCGAATTCGAGCTTGGCGACGACGACGCCGATCGGGCCGTCGGGGCCCTGAACGCGTCGCGAGATGTAGAGGCCCGGCCGCTTGCTGACCGTGCCCATGGCGAAATGCTCCGCCTTGCCGTCGCGCATCGCCATGCGGAAATATTCGCGGAAGGCGTAGTCGTTGCCGACGAAGCTTGTCGGTTCGCGCCAGTTGCTGGCCGCAACGGCAACACCATCGGGGCCGATCACGTAGATGACAGCGGCGTCGGTGTTGGCGGCCAGCGCCTGGAGCTTCTCGTTCAGCCGTTGCAGCGCTTCGGCACTGCGGGTCGAAAGCGCACCCTTCACTTCGACATCGTCTGCGAGCACCAGCGGCGTCGCGCGCTGGCGTTCGAGCACGGCGCGCAACAGCGACGCCTTCAGGTTGGCGTCGATCCGGCTCTGGGCGCCGACCGTCTCAAGCGCCTGGTTACGGCCGTAGGAACCGGCGAGCAGAAACCCGACCGCGAGCAGGGCCAGAGCGAGGGCGGCGAACAGGAGCCAGGCGCGGCGCATCGGCTGGTCTAGCTCTGACAGATCGAGGGGGGTGGTCGGCTTGGGCATAGCGGGATTGTGCATCTTTCCGCCCGGAGTTCCAGACGACTTGTGCGGAAACCCGCTCAAATCTTCGTGCGTCCGATATCACGTGCACCAAATATTCCCATTATTTCAATAGCTTGTATTCTTCTGCCGCGAACTGGCACGGTCATTGCAAATGACATCCTCATGACAGCCCGAGCTGTCGCGCATCGGAAATTGACCCGGGAGGCCCGGCATGACGCCGGACTGGGTCCAGTGGAGGATCTCATGATTATCGACCAATCCGCGGAACCGCGCGGCAAGACACCTTTCTATCGTCATCTCTATGTCCAGGTGCTGGCGGCGATCGCAGCCGGCATCCTGCTCGGTCATTTTTATCCGTCGCTCGGCACCGAGTTGAAGCCGCTCGGCGACGCCTTCATCCGTCTCGTCAAGATGATCATCGCGCCGGTCATCTTCCTGACGGTCGCCACCGGCATTGCCGGCATGACCGATCTTGCCAAGGTCGGCCGCGTCGCCGGCAAGGCGATGATCTACTTCCTGACTTTTTCGACGCTGGCGCTCATCATCGGCCTGATCGTCGCCAATGTCGTGCAACCGGGTGCTGGCATGCACATTGATCCCGCCTCGCTCGACGTCAAGGCGGTGACGACCTATGCCGAAAAGGCGCATGAGCAGACGATCACCGGATTCCTGATGGGCATCATCCCGACGACGCTGGTCGGTGCCTTTGCCGATGGCGACATCCTGCAGGTGCTGTTCATCTCGGTGCTCTTCGGTCTGGCGCTTGCCATGGTCGGCAAGAAGGCCGAGCCGGTCGTCGACTTCCTGCACGCGCTGACGCTGCCGGTCTTCAAGCTCGTCGGCATCCTGATGAAGGCCGCCCCGATCGGTGCTTTCGGCGCCATGGCGTTTACCATCGGCAAATACGGCGTCGGCTCGATCGCTAACCTGGCGATGCTGATCGGCACCTTCTACATCACATCGTTCCTGTTTGTGTTCGTGGTTCTCGGCGCCGTCGCCCGCTACAGCGGTTTCTCGATCGTCGCGCTCATCCGCTACATCAAGGAAGAGCTGCTGCTGGTTCTCGGCACGTCCTCGTCGGAAGCCGCACTTCCGGGCCTGATGAGCAAGATGGAAAAGGCCGGCTGCAAGCGCTCGGTCGTCGGCCTCGTCATCCCGACCGGTTACTCCTTCAACCTCGACGGCACCAACATCTACATGACGCTGGCCGCGCTCTTCATCGCCCAGGCGATGGATATTCCGCTGTCGCTCGGTGATCAGGTGCTGCTGCTGCTCGTCGCCATGTTGAGCTCCAAGGGCGCTGCCGGCATCACCGGTGCCGGCTTCATCACGCTCGCTGCGACGCTTTCGGTCGTGCCTGCCGTGCCGGTTGCCGGCATGGCGCTGATCCTTGGCATCGACCGCTTCATGTCGGAATGCCGGGCGCTCACCAACTTCGTCGGCAATGCGGTCGCAACGATCGTCGTGGCGAAGTGGGAAGGCGAACTGGACGAGGCGCAGTTGGCGGCCGTCCTTGGCGGGCGCACGCCGGAAGCCCTTCCGCAACCGGCGTTGCAGCCGGCCGAATAAAGTTGCCTCCCAAGGCATGACTGCAAACGCAGTCTGGACGCGGTCCGTGGCAACACGGGCCGCGTCGTCGTTTGGGCTTACCGACCGCTCAACGTCATCTTCGCGTTCTCGGGCGCGCCGGCGTTCAGATAGGCGACGAAGTCCCTCAGCATCGGCACCCGGCGCGGACGGAAACTCTCGTCCGTCATGCTGACATCGGCAATGCGGTCGACGCGGAACTTGCGGAAGTCCTGCCTGAGGCAGCACCAGGCGAGCAGCACCAGCACGCGCTCCAGATAGACGATCGCCAGCGGCAGCACCTGCCGGTCCGTCCGCTGCTGGCCCGCGTCCACATAGCCGATCACGACGGCGCGCTCTTGCCAGCAGGCCTCACGGAGAACACCGACATCGGCGACCGGCGGATCCCGGCGCTCGAAACGATAGACCTGCGACGCCGCGTGCAGCGCCTGGCGCTGCAACCGGTCGGGCAGTGTCGCCGTGATCTTCGAAAGCACGGCACCTGCCGCGGCTGCGAGATCCGGCTCGCCCATGTGCTGCACCTCGGCAAGGCCAAGCACGAGTGCTTCGATTTCCAGTCGGGTAAAAGTCTGCGGCGGCAAGGCGATGTCCTCCGTCAGCCGATAGCCGAAGCCGCGCTCGCCATCGATGACGGCGCCGGCGGCGCGCAGGCTGTCGATGTCGCGGTAGAGCGATCGCAACGAAACACCGGTCTCCTCGGCAAGGCGGGCGGCCGTCACCGGGGATGGGAGAGTGCGGAGCGCCTGGAGCAGGCGGAACAGACGATCGCTACGAGCCATGACGAAGAGGATAGAGGAAACCTACTGACGAAAACTGGCAGTTGGGCGACTGTATAAGATCCGCATTACCAAACGCAACCGAGGAACCAGACCATGCTGACACTCTTTCACGCCCCGCGCTCGCGCTCGTCGCGCATCATCGCGCTGCTCCGCGAACTCGACGCCATCGACAGGGTGGAGATCGAGATCGTCGACATTACCCGTGGCGACGGCAGTGGCCGCAAGGACCCGAAGAACCCGCATCCGGAAGGCAAGGTGCCGCTGCTCGTCCATGACGGCGTCGTGCTTTGGGAAAGTATCGCCATCATTCAGTACCTGACGGACCTCTTTCCGGAAAAGAACATGGCGCCGCTTGCCGGAGACCCGCAGCGCGGCCGGTATCTCAGCTGGCTTGCCTGGTATGCTGGTGTCGTCGAGCCGGTGCTGATCGCGCAGGCAGCGGATTTGTCGCACCCCTATCTCGATGCCACCTTCCGCGGCCCGGCAGAAATGGCGGAGCGACTGGATAACGCGCTGAAGGACAGCCCCTATCTGATGGGTGAGCACTACACGGCGGCAGACCTGCTGCTGCATTCACCCTTTGCCTGGTATCCCGCGGCGACCCCGGACAGCCCACGCGTCAAGGCGTGGGTCGAACGTTGCGGCCAGCGGCCGTCGCTGCAATGGGCGGCGGACTATGATGCCCGCACCGTGGCCGCTGCCTGACGGGCGACAACGGATGGCCTGCGCGCGCAGCCGTTAGGCCGCGAACCGGGCGAGACAAGCTTCCAGCTCATTTTCGCTTGAGGTTGATCTCGCTCGTCACGATCCGCTTGCCCGAAGCGGGGTCGACGTCAACAGTCTTCAACTGCATCCCGTTGGCGCCGACCCTGCGCAGGGTGAGGTCGGCGCTGCGGTCGCCATTGACCTCCTTTGCCCAGCGAATGGTGAGGTTGATCGCGTCGCCACGCCGGCGACCGTTCAATCCGGCGCGGCCGCCGCGCGGACCGAGATAGGAGCCGCTGTAGCTCGAACCGGTGTAGCGCAGTTTCGCGTCGATCGAGCGCGAGATCAGCAGCATGCCGCGACAGACGCCCTCCATCGACAAAGCACGCCCGCTCGCCTCGGAACTGAAGTTGCAGGAGATGTTGACCGGCGACATGTTGGCGCGGATACGCACCGTTCCGGTGCCGGCCCAGTTGCCGCCGAGCGTTTTCAGGAACGCGTCCTCGTCCGCGCTGGAGCCGCTCGTAGGCCCCGCCAATGCGAATGCGGCCAGCAACAACCATCGCCACATGCCGTGGGTCTCCCGTCCTTGAGTGGATGCGACAAAACCCCGTCGTCGCACACGAGCGTCAACGCGAAATGCGGCATCGAAGTTCCCCAACCGTCCTGTCATTGCGGCGGCGTCCTCCTGGATTGCCGTCAAAAGCGCCGAACATTGCTGTGTTGGCAGCAATCAAAGGTAGAATTATGCGCGCAATAAGATCAGGTTGCGTGCGGTCTCCCGGGCGTTTTCATCTTCCCAGTCTTGATTTTGATCAAAAATGCCCTGATTGCGATGGTGATGGTTCGTAAAATCGGTAAACACGTTGTTACTTTGAAAGTATAGATCTCGATTTTCACTCCATTTCTGGTGTAGGTATTGTCCGCAGGGGAGCGAGGGGAGCTGGTTAATGTTCGATGCCGCATGTTTGTTTCTTGTCTTCAGTGATCGCCACCATCTACTCCGCGTCGAGGCCAATAAAAGCCACCGGCTCATCCCCAGCGACGAGGCGGCGCGATCGAGGCAAGCGCCGTGGGGGCTTTGCGCGTGACGGCTCGACTGGAAATTGTCCGACCGGAGGACAGTCCTTCACCGTCGACGCCTGCGAAGTTCGTCGCAGATCCACTCTTTGCCGAGGCATTGCGCCGGGCCGCCGTCCATATGGTCGCCATGCACGACGCCACCCCGCGCATCGTGCGCTATACCGCCAGCTTGAGAAAATGGCTCATCACCCAGGCGATCCTGGCGTTGCACTTCGAGCGCCGGATCGATCCTTCTCGCTCCGAGCTGACGGCAGCCAAGCTCGTCGACTTCATTGTCGCCAGCAACGTTGCCAGCAAGAACACCGCCGTTGCGCACCTTGCAGAGATGCGCAACTATCGCCTGCTGATCGACGCGAAACAGCATGCCGACAAGCGGACGAGGCCGCTGATTCTCTCAGACCTCGCCGAGGATCTGATCCGGCAATGGTTCGACGGACACCTTTCGTCACTCGACACGCTTGACCAGGGGGGACGGCTGGCGCAGTCGCAAAGCGAGCCAGCCTTGATGCACTATGCCTTGCCACGCGCGACACGGCGGCTCATCGGTGATCGCGCCTGGCGCGATCCACCCGAAAGCGTGGCAACGCTTGTCTGGGCGGAGTCGGGTAGCAATATCCTGCATGACCTGGTGGCGCGGCTGCCGACAGGTGTTTTGCCCGACGGGCGGATCCTGGTTGGGCCGCTGAAACTCAGCGACATCACCAACCGCTACCTCATTTCTCGCAGCCATGCGCAAAGGATCTTCGCACGCGCGCGCGAACTTGGAGTTCTCGGATGGGAGGGTTTCGGCAACCGCGGCCCGCTTTGGATCTCGCGCGGACTGATCGACGATTACCGTCACTGGCAGGCGGTAAAGTTTGCGGCTCTCGATGAGGCTTTCGCCTGGGCAACGACGCAGACAAGATGAAGTCCGCGGTCGTGATGGGGTAGCCTTCTCGCCGACGAAAAAACTATGCTCCATGGCCGCTTATTTGAAGCCGGCTTTGCTTCGACCAGCACCGTTTTTGGTGTGCAGAAGCGGGTGATGTGGTCGGGCACGATCCGTGCACGACCGTTGCAGCCTAAAGGCCGTGCAGCACCTGGGTTGCCTTGACAGCGGCCGATGCCCGGTTCTCGACGCCGAGTTTCACATAGATCTGCTCGAGATGTTTGGTGACGGTGCGGGCGCTAAGTCCCAAGATCTCTCCGATGTCGCGGTTTGCCTTGCCCTTGGCGATCCACAGCAGCACTTCCGATTCCCGCTGGGTCAGAGAGAAATGCTGCCGCAGCATCTCGTCGTCGGTCAGCCGGTTTTCCGCCGTCAGCCGGAAGAGATACTCGTTCGGGCCGATGGCGCCGAGGAACGATATCTGCAGGTTCGACTGGCCAGGTTGATCGAGCGTGAAGCTGGTTTCGCGCGATGCAGCCGCCTGGTGGCGGGTCTCCATCCAGGTCGCTATGCGTTTGGTGACGGTCGTCAGGCCATCGTCGCGGCCGGTTGCGGCGTTCACGAGACGGGTCGCCTGCGGTGTCGACCAGCGCACGCCGCCATCGCTGCGCACGGCAAGCAGATGACGACCGGCCGCATCGAGGGCGACGCGTGCACTCTGGGCCGAACGCGCGTTGGAGAGATGCACGCGGATGCGTGCCCTAAGTTCGTCGATGTTGATCGGTTTCGTCAGATAGTCGACGCCGCCGGCGTCAAGCGCGTGAACGACATGCTCGGTTTCGGTCAGGCCGGTCATGAAAAGCACCGGTGTCTGGCCGACGGCGGCGTTGGCCTTGAGCCGCCGGCACGTCTCGAAGCCGTCCATGCCCGGCATGACGGCATCGAGCAGGATGACATCCGGGGTGATGCGTTCCGCGATCGAAAGGGCGGCATTGCCCGAGGTGGCGATCAGCACGGAAAAGCCCGACTGCTCCAGTGCCTCGGTCAGAAAACCAAGCGCCTCCGGCGAGTCGTCTACCAGAAGCACGATGTCGCGCCGGTCGTATGCCTCAGTCACGTGCATCGTCTCCTGCTGCCGTTTGACTTTTCAGGAAGGCGTCGTAGCCGGCGAGATCGAAGGCCTGCACATAGGTGCGGGCCGCCTCGGCAAAAGGCTGGTGGTCGGGTTCCAGGGCGATCTCCGTCAGCTTGGCTTCGATGCCCCTGATATAGCCGATCTCTCCGAGGCGGATCAGCTCCTCCACGTGGCGGGTCTCGGGGCGGATCAGCGGCGAAGTCTTTGGCGTTGTGATTTGTGCTTGCGTTTCGTCGCCCTCGTGAACCCATGTCAGGCCCAAATGCAAGGAGAGTTTGTCGGCGAGTTGCCCGACGGCGAAGGGTTTGGCAAGCGTGTCATTGTGGCCGCGGAAGGAGCCCATGGCCGAACCGTCGCCGATATTGGCCGACAGCATGATGATCGGCGCCATTTGTCCCTGTTCGCGCAGCCGCTCAGCGAGTTCCCAGCCGCTCATTCCCGGCATCGAGATATCGATCAGGAACAGGTCAGGGCTGAGGTCTTGGGCGAGCGAGAGGCAATCGATGCCGGATGGCACAGTCATGATTGCAAAGTCCATCGGCGCGAGGATCTCGCGCATCAGGTTGCGGTGGTCGGCATTGTCGTCGACGACGATGACGGTGCGCCGCGGGCCGAGATAGGAGGTGATACGCCGCACGGGCGCTGCGGGGGCGGGGCGGTCGACGGCCGACAACATCAGCCGGACGCGGAAGCTGGTGCCTTCGCCGAGTGTGCTCGTCACGGCGATTTCGCCGCCCAGCGTCTGCGTCAGGAGCCGGGTGATCGTGAGGCCCAGGCCGAGGCCCGGCATGCTGCGGAGGTGCTCCGCCTCTCCACGCTGGAACGGGTCGAAGATGCGCGGCAGATCCTTCTCCGCTATGCCGCGGCCGCTATCGGCAACCGTGAAGGTCGCGACCTGGCTGCGATAGGCGATGTCGAAGCGGATGCCGCCACGCTCGGTAAACTTCAGCGCATTGGACAGCAGATTGACGAGGATCTGGCGTAGGCGCTTCTCGTCCGTCTTCACATAACGTGGCAGGCTGGTCGCGCGCTGGTGCTCGAAGGTAATGCCCTTGGCCTGCGCCTGCGGCCGGAACATCTCGACGATCTGGTCGAGGAAGTCGTGTATGTTGATCTCGTTGGAATAGACCTGCAGCTTGCCGGCCTCGATCTTCGAGATATCCAGCAACCCGTCAATCAGGCCGGAGAGATGATCGGCGCTGCGCTTGATCACTTTGATTGCGCCCTGGCGCGCCGGCGGGATGGTCTCGTCGCGCTCGAGCACCTGGGCATAGCCGAGCACGGCGTTGAGCGGCGTTCGAAGCTCGTGGCTGAGGCCGACGACATAGCGGCTCTTGGCGCGGTTGGCGGCTTCCGCCGTCTCCTTTGCCTGCTGCAGGGCGGCATCGGTCTTCTTGTGGGCGGCGATTTCTTTCAGCAGCAGGGTGTTCTGGCGCGAGGATTCTTCCTCGGCGACCACGCGGCTGTCGTGCGCCAGCACGTAGAACCACGAAACGATGCCGGCAAGCACCGCAAAGACGAAGAAGACGACCGCCACCGTGCGTTCGACCACCGCGGCGACCTCGGGGGATGAGCCCCCCGTCTGATGCGCGATCATAGCCAGGATCAGGCCGATGCCGGCAATCGAGAGGATCGCCGAGATTGCGTAACGGCCGAGGCGCGTCGCCAGCTTCTCCGTAACGGTGCGCGGCAGCAGTGTGTTGGCGACGGTTGCGACCTGGGCGTTGAAGCGCGCCTTCGGCTTGCACATGTCGTGGCAGCGGCTGTCGAGCGAGCAGCAGAGCGAACAGATCGGCGCGGCATAGGCCGGGCACCAGGCCATGTCCTCCGGTTCGAACGGGTGTTCGCAGATCGAACAGGTAATTTCGGTCAGGTTTGCCCAGCTTCGGCGCGGTTTGCGGGCGAGATAGAATTTGCCGTCTGTCAACCAGGCGATCAGCGGCGAGGCGACGAAGGCAACGACGAGGGCAATGTAGGGGGCGAGCGAGGCGGCGATATCGCCGAAGGCGCCGAAATGCGCTGTCAGCGCCACCGTCGCCGAAATCGCCATGGCGCCGAGTCCTACGGGGTTGATGTCGTAGAGGTGGGCGCGCTTGAACTCGATGCCCGGCGGCGATAGGCCGAGCGGCTTGTTGACGAAGAGATCAGCCGAAATGGTGCAGAGCCAGGCCATGGCGATGATCGAGAAGACGCCGAGCGTTTCCTCGAGCAGCCGGTAGATGCCGAGTTCCATCAGAAGCAGCGCGATCGCGACGTTGAAGACCAGCCAGACGACGCGGCCGGGGTGGCTGTGGGTGAGCCGCGAGAAGAAGTTCGACCAGGCAAGCGACCCGGCATAGGCGTTCATGACGTTGATCTTCAGCTGCGACACGACGACGAAGGCGACCATCAGGAGCAGTGCGGCCGTTTCGGACGGGATCATGTAGCCGAAGGCGGTGTAGTACATCTGCGCCGGATCGGCAGCCCTGGTCGAGGGCACACCGGCCGAGAGCGCCAGCACCACAAGGAAGGACCCGGCGAGCAGTTTCGGCGCACCGACGATCACCCAGCCGGAACCGGCAAGGAAGACGGCGATGCGATGGTGCAACTTGCGCTGGCCGTCCGGCGGCAGGAAGCGCAGGAAATCGACCTGCTCGCCGATCTGTGCCATCAGCGCGAAGATCACGGCAGACGCCGCGCCGAACTCGACGAGATCGAAAGGCGCGATCGTGCCCGGCGGCCCCGACGCGTGATGAATGCCGGAATAGGCAAGCCACGCGCCGACCTTCTCCCAATCAGCGAAGGCGATGAAGACGAAGGGCAGGATGTTGAGCACGATCCAGAATGGCTGTGTCACCAGCTGGAACTTGCTGATCAGCCGCACGCCATGGGTGACGAGCGGGATGACCATGACGGCGCTGACGATGTAGCCGATCCACAAGGGGATGCCGAGCGCCAGCTCGAGCGCGCCCGACATGATCGACGCTTCGATGGCAAAGAGGATGAAGGTGAAGCTCGCATAGATCAGCGACGTCAGCGTCGAGCCGATATAGCCGAAGCTTGCGCCGCGGGTGAGCAGGTCGATGTCGACGCCATGGCGGATGGCGTAGCGGCTGATCGGCAGCCCGACCGTCAGGATCATCAGGCTCGCGACCAGGATCGCGATGATCGCATTGGTCGTGCCATAGGACATGGTGATGGCGCCGCCGATGGCTTCCAGCGCCAGAAAGGAGATCGCGCCGATCGCTGTTTGCGAGATGCGTTCGGAGGAAAAGCGCCGCGCGCTCTTGGCGGTGAAGCGCAGCGCATAGTCTTCCAGTGTCTGGTTGGCGACCCAACGATTGTATTCCCGCCTGACGGGAATGATGCGCTGGCGTGCCGCCATGGGGTTCCTAACGTGCCGTCGAGAGAGAGTCTGCCTTTTTTCTTAGCACGGAAGTTTTCTGCTTAAAATTGCTGCAATCGAGAAAACGTGCGTTGCAGCACGGAAAATCCGCGCCACCCGGCTTCGGCCGTCAATGCACCGAGCGGGATGGGCGCTCATACCGTATCGGGGAGCCTCGAACGCCGCACGCCGCTAGTTGGGCTGGCAATACGCGGGATTGCTGATCGCGCGCCGGATGATCCGGCTTGAGAGGTCGTTCTCCGAGAGTTGCCAGGGCAAGGCCTTTCCGGGAAGCGCCTCCCGAAATGTCTCGATGATCACCTTCCGGTTCTCGACAGCAACGATCTCGGCGCGAAGGAAAAGCGTGGGCGATCCGGCATAGCGGCCGGTCCAATCATCGGCTTCGATCGTCTGCTCGCCAACGATGCCGGAGGCATCGAGCCATACGAGCGTGTCGCCCTTGGCGCCGCGAACCAATGCCTCTGCGGTTACCGGGCCGGTGATGGTCGCTCCCATCGGTGCGCCATTGGCGGTAAGCTCCAGATGCGGCCCTGTCGGGCCCTCCGTCACATAGCCGCGGCCGGCTCTCATGGCGCCGAGCGTCGCCTCTTCCGAGAGCTCTTCCATGTAAAGGACGGTCGTCGGGCGCGCGAGCACCAGCGGACCTTCGGGCATCAGACGCGCCGGCTGGTGAAAGTCGCTGCCGCCGATGGCCGAGATCTTCAGACCGGAGGCGAGGCGCTGCTGATAGCGCTCCAGCGACACCCAGTTCCAGGCAAGCCAGTGCGACTGCCAAACCTCCATGCAGTCGATCTCGGGCAGGTCGTAGTCCCAGGGGATCGTCGGCTTGTCGTGGTTGATCGACAGCAGGCCGCCGCGCTCGTGCACCAGCCGCGCCAGCGTATGGGCGTGTTCGGGCTTCGTCATGCGGAAATCGATCCAGTCATCGACGCCGAACACATTGGCGTGCCCGACGGCGGTGGTGATTTCCGTGGCGCGCACGAAGACGAGTTCGGCGGAGGAATGTGGATGGAAGTAGCGCCGCTGCGTGATGGTGTTGTGGTCGGCGACCGCGAGAAAATCGAGGCCTGCCTGCCGTGCGGCAGCGTGCAGCAGCTCAGGGGAGCCCGCCGCATCCGAGTGGAACGTGTGGCAGTGAAGGTCGCCGCGATACCAGCCGGCCCCCATTCGGACCGGAAACTGTCGCGCCGGCTGCGGTGCGACTTCACGCGGGCTCCTGTCGTAGTCAACGGTCACGAGCGCCTCGACGCCGCCTTCTGGGATCTTGTAGAGGCCGAGCATGACCTTCCATCGCCCGAACCGTATCTCGCCATGGATATAGCCGGGGGTGGCGTCGTCGGTGGCGACGAAGAAGCGGTCGCGCGCGCCACCGCTCCAGCCGCGAAAGCCTTGGTCGGTCGGATAATCGATTGCTCTCGGATCGAGCACGCCGAGGTCGATGATGCACTGCTCAGACTTCGGATAGCTGAGCGTCACGTCGATGCGCGTCACGCCTTCGGGCACGTCGAAGGGCACGTAGAAGTACGGATTTTCGGCTTGGTCCTTGCGGCTGATCCGCACGGTGAAGGTCTGCATGGTGGCCTCAGCGCTCGTCGGCTGCCGGTATACGCGCGCCGCTGTCGTCGAAGAGGGTGATGTGTCTGGCGTCAAAGGCGAGATGCACGGAGGTCCCGACCTTGATCTCATCATCGGTGAAGATGCGCGCGGTGACGCGGCCATTGTCGCCGCGCTCGAGGGTCACGAGGCTTTCCGGCCCCATGTTTTCGTTGGCGAAGAGTTCGCCGGAAACCACGTTCTGGTCGCCCGCCACTGCAATGCGCAGATGTTCGGGGCGCACCCCGAGCGTCATCCTGCCTGATTTCGCAGCCTTGGCGATCACGTCGGTGAGCGCGATCGGCGCAAGCTGCAGGCCGTTGGCTCTGAGAAGCAGGGCGCCTTCGCCGATCGATACTTCAACCGGGACCAGGTTCATCGGCGGGTTGCCGACGAAATTGGCGACGAAGGTTGTCGCCGGCCGGCGATAGATCTCGATCGGCGGCGCGAACTGCACGATGCGGCCCTTGTCCATGACGGCGATGCGGGTCGCAAGCGCCATGGCCTCCGCCTGGTCGTGGGTGACGTAGACGGCGGTCATACCCATGTCGCGCTGCAGGTGGTTGAGGAAGCCGCGGGCTTCGAGGCGCAATTTCGCATCGAGATTCGAAAGCGGCTCGTCGAAGAGGTAGACCTCGCTCGGGTACACGAGCGCGCGGGCCAGCGACGTGCGCTGCTGCTGGCCGCCGGAAATCTGGCTCGGCAGGCGCTTCAGGAGGTCGCCGATCTTCAAGACGTCGGCCACTTCCTTGGCGCGGGCGTGGCGCCTGGTTTCCTGCTCGCCGCGCACCTTCAAGGGGTAGGCGATGTTGTCGGCGATGTTCATGTGCGGATAGAGCGCATAGTCCTGGAAGACCATGGAGATGCCGCGATCCTTCGGGTGCAGATAGGTGACGTCGCGGCCGCCGATCATCACTCGGCCGGAAGAGGGCGTTTCCAGGCCGGCGATCATGCGCAAACTCGTCGTCTTGCCGCAGCCGGAGGGGCCGAGCAGGCAGATGAATTCGCCGTCGGCGATCTGGAAACTGATGTCGGGCACGGCGACGAAAGCGCCGAAGCTCTTGGAGATGTTCTGGAATTCGACAGAGGCCATGGCGGGTTTCCGATTACGACTTGATGCCACCGAAGAACCGGAAACCGAATTTCCAATTCACGAAAAGATAGAGGGCAACGACGGGCAGGGAGTAGATCAGCGAATAGGCGGCAAGCAGCGTGACGATCGGCGTGCCGGCCTCCGAATAGAAGGAGTAGATGGCGACCGACGCCGGCATCAGCTTGTCGCTGCGCAAGAGGATGAAGGGGATGAGGAAGCTGCCCCAGATGTTGACGAAGGCCCAGACGAGGACCACGACGATGCCGGGCCGGATGACCGGCAGCGCGACGTCGAAGAAGGCCTGCAGCGGCGAGGCGCCGGCGACCATGGCGCTTTCTTCGTATGACCGTGGAATGGCGTCGATGAAATCGCGAAGAATGAACATCGCGGTCGGCAAGAGCCCGCCGGCAAAGACGAGAATGACGGCGAGATGGGTGTCGATCAGGCCTGCGGCCGAGATGATCAGGAAGATCGGCACCATTGCAGCCGAACCTGAAACCACCGAGGAGAAGAGCAGCAGGATGTAGGTGACGGCGCCCTTGCCGGGGATCGGCGATCGCGACAGCGCATAAGCCGCAAGCGTTGCCGCCGCGCCGACCAGAACCACACCGCCTGCCGCCTGGATCAGGCTGTTGAGCAACGCCTGCATGGCGAAGGTGTTCTGGAAGACGGTGGCGAAGTTCGACAGCGTGAAGGGCGAGGGGATCGCGAGACCGAGTTCCGCGCGGGCGTTGAAAGGTGCGAAGACGAACCAGACGAGCGGCAGCGCGAACACGGTGCCGAGGAAGGTGGCGGCGGCTGAAAAGACTGTGCGCCGCATGAAGATATTGGGAGCTTTCCGCATCATTCCGCCTCCACCGGCTTCTTGTGGGCAAGGCGAAGGTAGACGAGTGCGAACGCCAGGTTGATCAGCATGATGACGACGCCGACGGCAGCACCCTTGCCGAACTCGAAGTCCTTGAAGGCGATGCGGTAGGTGTAGATCGAGAGGATCTCGGTGCGGTAGGACGGTCCGCCATGGGTGAGCAGGAAGGGCGTAAAGACGTTGAAGGTCCACATGGTGATGAGGATCAGGTCCGTGACGACATGACCGCGGATCAGCGGCAGCGCGATGTCGCGCAGCTTCTGCCAGGAGGTGGCGCCGGCGACGTCGGCGGCCTGGAAGTAGCTCGGCGGGATCGACTGGAAGGCCGAGTTGAACAGCATCATCGAGAAGGCGGCACCCCGCCAGGTGTTGAAAAACACGATCACCCAGAACGGCTGCTGCAGCAGCCAGTCGCCGGGCGGCAGGCCGAGGCCGCGCATGATCATGTTCAAGGTGCCGTTGTCGTAGTCGAGAAAGGCGAACCAGGCGAAGCCGATCACCACTTCCGGCAGGATCCAGGCGGCGATGACGGCGGTCTGCAGGAAGGATTTGAGCGTCGGCGTCACCGATTGGCTGAGCCAAGCAAGCAGCAAACCGAGAAGCGCCTGCCCGATCAGTGCCGAAAGCAGCACGAACTGGATGGTCAGGATCAGCGAAAAGCCGAACTGGCCGCGGGTGAAGAAGGTGGCGGGATTGAAGAGCGCGAAATAGTTCTGCAAGCCGACGAAGTCAGGGTCGACGGCCGTCCGCCCGAGCAGCGTTCGGTTGGTGAAGGAAACGATGATCACCCAGAAGAAGGGAATGATGACGAAGACCCCGACGAGGGCGGTTGCTGGTGCCAGGAAAAGCGCGCCGGCGCGCGTCGAAAGCAGGGAGAATTTCTTCATGCGCGTTTATGCCCGTGTCCTGGATCGGGAGCCCGGCCGCTGACGGCAGCCGGGCGCTCTGTCGTTGGATCAAGCGGGACAAGGTGAAGGCGGTATGTCTTCGCCCTCATCCCGCAATGGCGTTAGAGCGTGCTGACGGTGTTTTCTTCGCCGACGATGGCGATGACCGCTGCCTTGTATTGCGCCATTGCGTCCTCAGGCGAGAGTTCGCCGGAGACGACGCTTTCGGTCATGCGTTGGATCTCGGTCGAGACCTTGTTGTAGTTGGCGTCGTTGGGACGCGCGGTGGTGATCGGCAAAAGCGTCGTTGCCGTCTCGGTCAGGAACGGCGAGTTCGGGATCGCGACGTCATCGCGGATGCGGATGGCCGGCTGGATCTGCTGGAATGCGGTGAGCTGGTCCTTGCTGTTCATGAAGGAGAGCAGCGCCCAGGATTCGGCTGGTGCATCGGTATGCGGATTGATCACGAAGCCGGTGCCGCCCGACATGGTGACGAAGTCCTGGCCGCGTAGACCCTTGCCGGGTGCCGCCGCCGGCATCTTCTTCCAGGTCATGACATTGTCGCGATCGGCAACGGCGAATTCGGCCCCGGGGGCGGTCACCGAGCGATAGAACCAGTCGCCTTCGACGAGCATCGCTGTCTTGCCGTCGCGGAAATTGGCGAAAGTACGGTTGCGGCCGTCGGCAAGCAGCTGGGCGCGCTGGTCGCCGAGCTTGTCGTCGACATAGATGGTCTTGTAGAGCTTCAGCGTGTCGAGAATGCCCTGGCTCGAAACGATGTATTTGCCGCTGTCGTCGGTGACCTGCTCACCGGTGCCGAGCAGCGCCATCCAGTAGCCCTGCATCGTCGTCGCCTCGCCCATCGAGACACCGGCATTGAGCTGCAGTGGGAAGCTCTCAGGTGCTGCCGCCTTGATCTTGCGGGCGGCGTCGAGCAGTTCGTCCCATGACTTCGGCTGCCAGTCGTCGGCGTTGAGGCCTGCCGCCTTGAACAGATCCTTGCGCACGAAGATCATGCGCGCATCCGTGCCGAGCGCGATGCCGTAGGGCTTGCCCTGGTAGCTCATAAGGGCTTTCGTGCCGTCGGAAATATGCTGCCAGCCTTCCCATTTGGGAACGTCGGGACCGGCAACCTCTTCCAGCGATTTCAGGAGATTGCCCTGAACGAAGCTCGGGATCAGGAAGCCGTCGAAGCCGGAGACATCAGGGCCGGCGCCGGTCGAAAAGTCGAGCGCGAGCTGCTGCGTCAGCTGCTCGTCTTCACCGCCGAACTGGGTGAGCTTGACGGTCACGTCCTTGCCTTCGGCCTTCATCTTCTCGGTGAAGGCCGGAATGACCTTCTGCTCGATCCACTCGGCCATGCCACTGTTGACGCCGCCGATGACGCAGCGGCAGGTGATGTTGAGTTCGGTGGCGCTCACCGGCGCGGCAAAGGCAATGGCCGCGGCGGCGCTGAGCAATAGGGAATGAAACCTGGTACGCATGTTTTCTCCTCCCGGTGGTCCTCTTCGGACCCAATGTCTGGTGCGACAGTCCGGCCCTCCTCCAGGTCCGGCGTCCCGACGATGATCAAGAATGAACACGCTTTCATTTTTGTCAACATGGATCATCCGTTCTTTCTGTGATCGTCGCGAGAATTCCTATTCCACTTGACGAATTCGCCGACTTGCTCTCTTTTGTGAATGAACACGTTTTCATTTTGTGACGAATAGATGAACGATCGCGCCGACAAGAAAGCCGCTCGAGCCACCGCAGACCAGGTGGCGCGCGAAGCCAATGTTTCCCGTGTCGCGGTGTCCCGCGCCTTCAATCCGAACGCTTCGCTGAAGCCGGAAAAGCGCGACCGTATCCTGCAGGTGGCGCGGGAACTGAACTACACCCCGGACATGGCGGCCCGTTCGCTTGTTACCGGTCGCTCGCATCTCGTCGGCATGATCGTGCCCGACGTCTGCAGCCCCTGGGAGAGCCAGGAAATCGATGCGCTGACGACGGCGCTCCAGGCGGAGGGCTTCGCGACGCTGCTCTTCAAGGTGAAGGCCGATTTCAGCATGGACCCGCGCCTGCTCACCTACATGCGCGGCTTCAATCCGGATTCAGTGATCGCCTTTACCGAGAACATTTTGCCGGATGTGCTCTGCGGTTTTCTCGACCGCGCCGTGCCGATCTACGTGATCTATGACGACGTGAAACAGTTCGCGGGGGCTGCTTCCGGCACGCTCTACGACCGGCTGCTCGTTCGGCAGAAGAACGGCATCGCGCAGGCCGTGGCGCTGCTTCAGGGCTATGGCGCGCGCCGCATCGCCTATCTCGGCGGCAAGGCGCAGTCGCTGGCCAATGCCGAGCGCGAGCGCACGCTGAAGGAGACGCTTGCCGAACGCGGCATGGACGCGCCGATCGTGCTTGCGGGCGACTACACCTATGACACCGCCTATCAGGCGACGCTCGATCTCTTCCGCATTGGCGACGGGGCTGACGCGATCTTCGCGGCCAATGACGTCGGCGCCTTCGGGGCGATCGATGCGCTGCGTCACGAGCTTGGCCTTTCCGTGCCCGACGACGTCAAGGTCGTCGGCTTCGACGACATCCCGCAGGCGCACTGGAAGAGCTACAACCTCACCACCGTGCGCATCGATCTTGACGAGCGCGTGCGCGCACTCGTGCGCCTGATCCTCATGCGGCTTCGGGCACCCGATGCCGAGCCGCTGACCGAGACACTCAACACCCGCCTGATCGTGCGGGGCACCGTCGGCTGAAGGTAATGAACATGACCGAAAAGCGCATTCACGTCGTCTTCAAGACTCATCTGGACATCGGCTTTACCGATCACGCCGAGAAGATCCGCCAGCAATATCACGAGCGCTTCATTCCGCAGGCGATCGAGACCGGCGCGCATTTCCATAACGAGAACCCGGACGAACCGATGTTCATCTGGACGACCGGCGCCTGGTTGATCTGGGACCATCTTCATTCGCGCTCGAAGCAAGAGGTCGCGCGGCTGGAGCAGGCGATCGAGCGCGGTCTGATCCGCTGGCACGCGCTTCCCTTCACCACGCATACGGAGCTGATGTCGCCAGACTTGTTTGGGGCAGGGCTTTCCTATGCGCAGGAACTCGATCGGCGCTTCGGCCTGAAGACGATCGCCGCCAAGATGACCGACGTGCCCGGCCACACGCTCGGTATGGTGCCGCTGCTTGCGGAAGCGGGGGTGCGCTTCCTGCATATCGGCGTGAACTCTGCCTCGCCGCCGCCGGAAATTCCCGACGTTTTCCGCTGGCGGGCGCCTGATGGCGCGGAAATCGTCGTCATGTACCAGCGCTCCTATGGCGAAACCTATTTCCCCGAAGGCCTTTCGGACGGCCTGAGCTTTGCCCATACGAGCGACAATATCGGCCCGCAGAGCGTGTCGCAGGCGGCAGAGGCTTACCGCGATATCTTGAGGCATGAGCCTGGCGCCACCGTGTGCGCCGCGACGCTTGAAGACTACGGCAAACTGATGTGGGAGGCGCGCGAGCGCTTCCCGATCGTCGAAAAGGAACTCGGCGACAGCTGGATCCACGGCAGCGGCACCGATCCGGAAAAGATCGCCCGCTATCTGGCGCTGCAGCGGCTCTATGGTCGCTTTGCCGAGGAGCGGATGACGGCGAGCCGGCAGGCCTTCGGACGCAAGCTGACGCTTGTCGCCGAACACACCTGCGGTGTCGACATCAAATCCTTCCTGCGCGACGAAAAGGCCTGGGCGCGTCCGGCTTTCGAGGCGGCGCGAAAGACGGACCCGCGTTTCCACTATACCGAAGCGTCCTGGGCGGAGCAGCGCGCCTATCTCGACCAGGCGGTCGCGGAACTGGACGGCGAGGATGCGGCGCGCGCTAGAGCGGCGCTTGGTGATCTTGCCATCCCGGCGCGACCTGAACCCACCCACGCCGTCACGCGGCTCGATGTCGGCGGCTGGATCATCGATCTTGATCCGGCAACAGGCGACGTCGCCGCGCTGACAGCGCCGGACGGCCGGACGATCCGTGGCGCCGACGGTTCGTTGATCGCCTATCGCTATGAAAGCTATGACGCCGGCGACGTGCGCCGCCACATGGACACCTACCTGACCCAGTGGATGGACTGGGCGGTGCTCGACCACGACAAGCCGGGTCTCGCTGCGGTTGCCGAGGCACGCTCGCAAGCCTATCGCCCGGAGCTTCGTGGCATGACGGCCACGTCCATCCTTGCGGCCATGCCGGCCGAAGCGGTGGAGCGGTTCGGTGCACCGGCGGAGATTGCACTGGCGTTCTCGGCGGCAGAAAACGGCCTCGACATCCGGTTGACGCTTTATGGCAAGAGCGCCAACCGCATGCCGGAGGCGAGCTTCCTGTCGTTCACGCCCGAAGGGCGCTCCGCCTGGCGCGTGCGCAAGATGGGGCTGTGGCACGCAACCGACAATTTCGCCCGTGCCGGCGGTGCGCAGCTGCAGGCGGTCACGGCTGTTCGCGGGCAGACGGAAGGGGGCGCGGAACTGCTGGTCGAGAACCTCGACACGCCGCTGGTCGCGCCGCAGACATGGCCGTTCATGGCCTTCTGCAAGGACCTGCCCGATTATTCCGCCGGTATCCGCTTCAACATCCACAACAACAAATGGGGTACCAATTTCCCGATGTGGTGGGGCGGCGACTTCACCACGCGCTTCAAGCTCAGCGTCAGCGAACCGGGATAGGATGCGCCGCCGGGCCCGGCGTCGGTATTGCGTGCGTTCTGGGAACCGCGCGACGGTGACGTGCAGCGGTCACCGCTCGTGGGCGGCTTGCGCAGAGCCGATCTCATGCGCGGCGGATATGCCGGTGCCGCGGGGCAGATAGCAGACATCGACCGGGAGCCTGCGTCCGGGAAGGGAAACATCGTTCTGCATCGTCCAGTTGGCGGGCGGAACCGGGGCTCTGAGCCGGGCCATCAGCGCGGCTGACACCACCAGCGGCGCGTCGAGCGATTTGGACAGGCTCTCCAGGCGCTGGGCGACGTTGACCGCGTCGCCAATGACGGTGAACTCGCTGTGGCAGCCGCTGTCGAGCACTCCGCCGACGACCTTGCCGTAATGCAGCCCGATGCCGGCATCGAGGGCGGGGTGGCCGTGCCGCGCGCTGTGGTTCTTCCAGTCGTTGAGTGCGTCCACCAGATCCAGCGCACAGGCCATCGCCCGATCCGCGTCGTCGTCCATCGGCCTTGGCTGACCGAAAACGGCCATCACGCCGTCGCCGATGAATTTGTCGACGGTGCCGCCATGTTCGAAGATCGTCTGCGAGACGAGCTGGCGATACTCGGCGAGAACGAAGGCGAGTTCAGGAGCAGGTGCCGCCTCGGCAAACAGGGTGAAATCGCGCAGGTCGACGAACATGATCGCCGCGTCTCGGCGTTCGAGGCCGAGTGCATCGCCTTTTTCCTGTAGCGCCGAAACCACCAGCGGCGAGAAAAACCGGGAGAGGTTCTGGCGCCGCTGATCGGCTTTCAGCGCCTCCTTGCGGGTGCGGTCGTGGTCGCGTGCCAGAAGATAGATGGCAAAGGCGGTGAAGCCGAAGCTGACGGTCAGGCCGAGATCCTGGTTGAAGAACGATCCGAGCAGGGAAAGCGTGCCGGCGGCCTGATGCCGCGCGGCAGTCATTGCGAGCATTGCCACCCAGGCAACGAGCACGATGCTTGAAAAAATGAGAACAAGCCGCCGTTCGAGCTTCAGGCCGACGTGGACGAGCAGGATGAAGGCGACGACGAGGCTGGTGGTCGTCAGGTTGTGGTTTTCCGTCACCGGCCCGGCGAGGATGTGGGCGGAGAGCAGCAGCGCGACCAAGAGCGCGTCGAGAACGACGAAAAACGTCTTCAGCCACGAGCGGTCGGGCAGGTAGCGTGCCATTGCCACGGAGGCGATGCTGATCACGAGGTAGCTGACAACGACGATCCAGTGCATATGCTCGGCACCTTCGTTGCCGCCGAGCAGGAGGTTTGCGAGCAGGATGGCAAAGGCGACGAAACGAAGCAGGATCGACCGCATCTCGCGGGCGAAGTCCCAGTGTGGGTGCAGTGAAGACGTCATGCTGTCGGCCCTGAGATTTGAAACATCCTGCCCTCGGTGCCAGCGCGACCGTCGTTATCGCATGCCGGCATTGCTGACAGTCGGTTCGCGCCGAATCTGTGGCGCGGCGCGACGGTCAGCCTGAGGAGCGGGATTGGTTCTAGGGGTTACAACGATGGCAAGGTCAAGGGGGAGAGAATGCGTGCCGCCAGTATGCCCGGATATGCCTGCGGCGCGGATTCCTGTGACCCCTATGCGTTAAGCGCGGCACCGTCTTCGGAGGCTGCCGAACCTGGACGCCTTGTGGCAAGCCAGAAGAGCAAGGCGGCCAGGCTGATCGCCGCCCCCATCAGACAGACGCCTTTCCAGCCCGCGTGCGCATAGGCGACCGTCGAAAAGGACGACCCGGCAGCACTGCCCAGCGAGTAGAACAGCATATAGGCAGCCGTCAGCCGGTTCTGCGCCTCTGGGCGAACGCGATAGATCAGCGCCTGGTTTGCGACATGGACGGCCTGAAGTCCGAAGTCGAGAACGAGGACGCCGGCTATGAGCCACAGGAGTGAGTGCTCCAGCAAGGAGATCGGCAGCCACGCGACCAGCATCAGTGCCAGCGCAATTCCCGTCGTCGCCTGGCCGAAACCGCGATCGGTCCATCGGCCTGCGCGCGACGCAGCCAGTGCTCCGGCAACGCCCGCAAGGCCGAAGAGCCCCACCTGGCTATGCGACAGAGAAAAGGGCGGCGCGCCCAGCGGCAGAACGAGCGGGGTGAGCAGTGTCGTCACATTCGCGAAGATCAGCAGCGCGAGCACACCGCGCGTGCGCAACACGGGCTCTTCGATGATGAGCTTGAAGGTAGAGCCGACAAGTCGGAGGTAGCCGAGCCTTTGTGTCGATTTCGTCTGGCGCGGCAGAAGCTTGTAAAGCAAGCCTGCGATCAACAGCGTGAGTATGCCTGACAGAAGATAGACCGATCGCCAACCTGAAAGATCGGTCAGGAAACCCGCCACGGCGCGGGCAGACAGGATACCGATGACGATACCGCTGGTGACGAATCCGACCACCTGGCCGCGCTCGGAGGAGTGAGACAGGCTGGCGGCATAGGCGACGAAGGCCTGCGTCAATACCGCGAGCATGCCGACCGACGCGATCGACGCCATCAGCATTGCGGCACTGTTTGCCAGGGACACAAGACCGAGGGCTGCTGCCGAAAACAGTGATTGGACGATGATGACCTTGCGACGGTCGAAGAGATCGCCGAGCGGAACAAGCAGGATCAGGCCGAGGGCATAACCAAGCTGCGTCGCGCCGACGATCAGGCCGGCGCTGGTGTTGGAAAGATCGAGGTCCGCTGCCATGACATCCAGCAACGGGTGGGCAAAATAGGCGTTGGCGACCGCAAGACCCGCGGCAAAGGCAAACAGGGTGAGCATCGGGCGCGTCAGGGGCGACGCCGGGGATTCCGCAACAACTGGGCGCACGTCGTCGTTTGCGGCACCGACCGGCGCCGCAGGAACTCTGCCATCCATTGGACTTCTTCCTCAAGTTAGTTTTATAATGAAACCAAATTGAGGATTGCTGATTTGGTTTCATTATGCAACCAAATTTTGATGCTGCGCGAAGGAGAGTGCGCATGGTGGCCCGCCGACGGCTCAAGGGAGACTATTGCCCCAGTGCCCGGTCTCTCGATGCGATCGGGGACTGGTGGTCGTTGCTGATCGTGCGCGATGCGTTCGACGGTATCAGCCGCTTCAGCGATTTTCAGAAGAGCCTCGGCATCGCCAAGAACATCTTGACGGATCGCCTGCGCACGCTCGTCGAGCGAGGCATTCTTGAAACAGTCCCCGTCGGCGAGGCGAAGACGCGGGTCGAATACCAGCTGACGCCGATGGGGCGCGACCTGTTCCCGGTCATGGTCGCGCTTCGCCAGTTCGGTGAAAAGCATCTATTCATGCCGGGCGAAGAGCATTCCCTGCTCGTCGAAAAGGAAACGGGACTTCCGGTGAGGCTCGACATCCGCACGCAAGGCGGCCGGCCGATCGATGCTGGGGAGACAGTCCTGATCAAGGTGCCCGAGGAATGACCTCGGGGCCGGTTGCACCCCACGATGCCGATCGTGGCGACTGTCCGCGGAGCTTCCTCTTTGCCCCCGGCATCTACGTAGAATGACGTATGTGCAGTGCAGCGAGACTGCCTGATGATCCCGTGAAGCAACGGCTAAAAAGCACGAAGGCCGCGCTGCTTCAGAACGAGAGGGGTTCAATCAGATGAATATCAAGGCAAGCGTCACCGGCGCATTCCTCGCAGCCGTCCTGTCCACCACGGCGTTCAACGGCGCCTTCGCCGCCGACGACACGATCAAGGTCGGCATCCTGCATTCGCTCTCCGGCACCATGGCGATTTCGGAAACGACGCTGAAGGACGCCATGCTGATGCTGATCGACGAGCAGAACAAGAAGGGTGGCCTGCTCGGCAAGAAACTGGAAGCCGTCGTCGTCGATCCGGCGTCCGACTGGCCGCTCTTTGCCGAAAAGGCGCGCGAGTTGGTCTCGGTCGACAAGGTTTCGGCCGTCTTCGGCTGCTGGACGTCCGTCTCGCGCAAGTCGGTGCTGCCGGTGTTCGAGGAACTCAACTCGATTCTCTTCTATCCGGTCCAGTACGAAGGCGAGGAAAGCCAGCGCAACGTCTTCTACACGGGTGCTGCCCCGAACCAGCAGGCGATCCCGGCCGTCGACTATCTGATGGAGAACGAGAGCGTTGAACGCTGGGTGCTGGCCGGTACTGACTACGTCTATCCGCGTACGACGAACAAGATCCTCGAGGCCTATCTGATCTCCAAGGGCGTAAAGCCCGAGGACATCATGATCAATTACACGCCCTTCGGTCATTCCGACTGGCAGACGATCGTTTCCGACATCAAGAAGTTCGGCTCGGCCGGCAAGAAGACCGCCGTCGTCTCGACCATCAATGGCGATGCCAACGTGCCCTTCTACAAGGAACTGGCAAACCAGGGCGTCAAGGCAGAGGATATTCCGGTCGTCGCCTTCTCGGTCGGCGAAGAAGAGCTTGCCGGTCTCGATACAACCCCGCTCGTTGGCCACCTCGCTGCCTGGAACTACTTCCAGTCGGTCGACACGCCGGCCAATGCCGAGTTCATCAAGACCTGGAAGGCCTATACCAAGAACGACAAACGCGTGACCAACGACCCGATGGAAGCGCACTACATCGGCTTCAACATGTGGCTGAAGGCGGTCGAAAAGGCCGGCACGACGGATACGGATGCCGTGCTCGATGCGATGATCGGCGTCTCCGTGCCCAACCTTTCGGGCGGCTATTCGACGATGATGCCAAACCATCACATCACCAAGCCGGTGCTGATCGGCGAAATCCAGGGTGATGGCCAGTTCGAGACCGTCTGGGAGACGCCCGGCCTCGTCGTCGGCGACGAATGGTCCGACTACCTGCCGGACTCCAAGGACCTGATCTCCGATTGGCGCGCGCCGATGTCGTGCGGCAACTTCAACGTCGCCACCGGCAAGTGCGGCGGCAAGGGCTCCTGATTTCATCACCTAGAGCGCCGTGCGTTCATATGAACGCACCAAGGACGCTCTAGCACTTTGATTCTAGAGCATCTTTCCGCCTCACGTGAATCCACCTGAGAGCGGGATGCTCTAGTCTTAAGCCGGGCGGGCAAGCCGCCCGGACAGTGCTTGCATGACGAAATCTTGAGGCAAGCATGCCCTTCGTTCGGCGGCGCGCACGAACGAAGGGAGCTTGCCTGCGGCCTGCTCTAGACCCGGGAAAGACCCGGCCCAAGTCCTGGCCAAAGACCCGATTGAGAGGGGCGATGTACCGAATTCTGCAGACCCTGTTTGTTGCGCTGTGCCTGTTGGTCTCGGCCCATGTGGTCGGAGCTCGTGCGGCGGACGACCTTGGCGCGCTGGTCGATAAGCTCGGCGCAGCGAAACTTGCGGACATGGACGAGCACATCTCGGACCTCGCTAAAACCGGCGACGCGAAGGTCATTCCCGTGCTTCAGGCGCTGGGCGAAGGCGAACTCTACCAGCGCAAGTCCGACGGCAAGGTCTTCCTCGTCAAAGCGCAAGGCGCGGACCTGCTGCTCGTCGATCCCGTCACAGGGACGGAGGCGGGCGAGGCGCCGAAGTCGGCGATGCAGAAGGTCAAGGTCAATAACGCCGTGCGCCGCGCGGTTCGAAGCGCGCTTGGCGGCCTGACACTGTTTAGCGATGACGCGGGCGCGCGGCTGAAGGCGGCACAATCCATGCTGCAGATGCCGAACGCCGATGCGCTTGAGGCAATAGAGACGGCGCTTGCCACCGAGAAGGATGCGGCAGTCCGCACGGTGCTCGACGAGGCGCGCGCCGTCACGCTTCTCGTCTCGGAGCGCGGGGACGACGAAAAACGCCAGGCGATCGCGCTCCTTGCCGAGGGCCACGGGCGCACCGGCCTCGCTGTTCTGACCTCCGCGCTCGCCACTGCCGACGCCTCCCTCAAACCGGATATCGAAGCAGCAATTGCGCGCATCGAGCAGACCCAGGCCCTGTGGAATGCCGGCCAGAATGTCTGGTACGGGCTGTCGCTCGGCTCCGTCCTGCTGCTGGCGGCGATCGGGCTCGCGATCACCTTTGGCGTGATGGGCATCATCAACATGGCGCACGGCGAGATGGTCATGCTCGGTGCCTATACGACCTTTCTGGTGCAGGAGGTCGTGCGCAATTCCTACCCGGAACTCTTCGACTGGTCGCTGGCGATCGCCTTGCCGCTCGCCTTCCTTGCGACCGGCGCCGTCGGTCTGGCGATCGAGCGCGGCGTCATCCGCTTTCTCTATGGCCGCCCGCTGGAAACATTGCTTGCCACATGGGGCATCTCGCTGATCCTGCAGCAATCGGTGCGCTCGATCTTCGGACCGACCAACCGCGAGGTCGGCAATCCCTCCTGGATGTCCGGTGCCTTCGACCTTGGCGGCTTGACGATCACGTGGAACCGCTTGTGGATCATCGTCTTCGCCCTGGCGGTATTTGCGGCGCTGCTGTTCCTGCTCAAGAAGACGTCGATGGGCCTTCGCATGCGTGCCGTCACCCAGAACCGGCGCATGGCGTCTTCCATGGGCATCCGCACGTCCTGGGTCGATGCCCTCACCTTCGCGCTCGGCTCCGGCATCGCCGGCATGGCCGGGGTGGCGCTCTCGCAGATCGACAACGTCTCACCCAATCTCGGCCAGGGCTACATCATCGACAGCTTCATGGTCGTCGTCTTCGGGGGTGTCGGCAATCTCTGGGGCACGCTCGTCGGCGCTTTCTCGCTTGGCATCCTCAACAAGTTCCTCGAACCCTATGCCGGCGCCGTGCTCGGCAAGATCCTCGTCTTGGTGCTGATCATCCTCTTCATCCAGAAGAAACCGCGCGGCCTCTTCGCGCTTAAGGGAAGGGCGGTCGAAGCATGATCACCTCGTTTCTCATGAAATCGCTGGACCGCGACATCCTCCTTGTCGTGGCAATCCTCATTGGCCTCGCCATCCTCGTTCCGGCGCTCAACCTTTTGATGCCGCCCGACCATCCGCTGCATGTGCCGACCTATCTGGTGTCGCTGTTGGGCAAGTATCTGACCTACGCGCTCTTGGCGCTGGCGCTCGATCTCGTCTGGGGCTTTTGCGGCATCCTTTCGCTCGGGCATGCCGCCTTCTTCGCGCTCGGCGGTTATGCCATGGGCATGTATCTGATGCGCCAGATCGGCCCGCGCGGCTCCTATGGCAATCCGCTGCTGCCGGACTTCATGGTGTTCCTCAACTGGAAGGAATTGCCCTGGTTCTGGCACGGCTTCGACATGTTCTGGTTCGCGGCGCTGATGGTGGTGCTGGTGCCGGGGCTGCTCGCTTTCGTCTTCGGCTGGTTCGCCTTCCGCTCGCGCGTCAACGGCGTCTATCTCTCGATCATCACCCAGGCGATGACCTATGCCTTGCTGCTTGCCTTCTTCCGCAACGATATGGGCTTCGGCGGCAACAACGGCCTGACCGATTTCAAGGATATTCTCGGCTTCAACATCCAGGCGGACGGTACGCGGGCCACGCTTTTTGCCGTCTCGGCGCTGATGCTGGCGCTCTGCCTCGTCCTCACTTCGGCGATCGTTCGCTCCAAATACGGCAAGGTGCTGGTGGCGGTGCGCGACGCGGAAAGCCGCACGCGTTTCCTCGGCTACCGGGTCGAGCACATCAAGCTCTTCGCCTTTACCGTCTCGGCGATGATGGCGGGCATTGCCGGTGCACTTTACGTGCCGCAGGTGGGCATCATCAATCCCGGCGAGTTTGAGCCAGGCAATTCGATCGAGGTGGTGATCTGGACGGCGGTCGGCGGGCGCGGCACGCTGATCGGTCCGATCGTCGGCGCCATCCTCGTCAACGGCGGGAAAAGCATTTTCACGGCGGCCTTCCCGGAATTCTGGCTGTTTGCGCTCGGTGGCCTGTTCGTGCTCGTCACCCTGTTCCTGCCGAAGGGGGTAGTCGGAACCGTCGGCGCCTATTTTGTCCGCCGGCGTGCGGCGCGCAAGGCGCGGGCTGACCAAGAGCCGGACAATCTGGTCGCCGAACCCATGGCTGCGGAGTAGATGACATGAACCAGACCATTGGCCAGACGAAACCCACAAGCCTGCTCTATCTCGATGGCGTTTCCGTTTCTTTCGACGGCTTCAAGGCGCTGAACGCGCTTTCGTTCGTCATCGAACCGGGGGAACTCAGGGCAATCATCGGCCCCAACGGCGCCGGCAAGACGACGATGATGGACATCATCACCGGCAAGACCCGGCCCGACGAGGGACAGGTGTACTTCAAGGGGCAGATCGATCTTACCAAGAAGGACGAGGCGGAAATCGCCTCGCTCGGCATCGGTCGCAAGTTCCAGAAGCCGACGGTCTTTGAAAGCCACACCGTCTGGGACAATCTCGAGCTCGCCCTCAACCGGAAGCGGGGCGTGTTTCCGACGCTCTTTTACCGGCTGTCCGGGGACGACAAGGCCCGGATCGAGGAAATCCTTTCGACCATCCGCATGTCGTCGCGCCGTGACGATCTCGCCGCCAATCTTTCGCACGGGCAAAAGCAATGGCTGGAAATCGGCATGCTGCTTGCGCAGGAGCCGGAGCTGCTGCTTGTCGACGAGCCGGTCGCCGGCATGACGGACGCGGAAACCGCCGAGACAGCCATTCTGCTCAAGGAGATTGCCAAGACCCGTTCCGTCGTCGTCGTCGAGCACGACATGGGCTTCATCCGCGAATTGGGGGTCAAGGTCACCTGCCTTGCCGAAGGCGCGGTGCTGGCGGAAGGCTCGATCGATTTCGTCAGCAGCGATCCGAAAGTGATTGAGAACTATCTTGGCCGGTGATGTCTCCACCAGCCCAATTTGCGGAGAAGGGGACACGATTTCCCGCCCGGATTTGCGTGATTTCAAAGGGATAGGTCGCTCCTCGTTGCAAGGGGACGACAGGTGATCCGGAAACGTCGAAGGAGGGCGCAGCATGCTGAGCGTCGAAAACGTCAATCTCCACTACGGTGCCGCGCAGGCGCTGCGCAACGTGTCGATTACGGCGCCGATGGGCAAGATTACCTGCGTCCTCGGACGCAACGGTGTCGGCAAGTCGAGCCTGCTAAGAGCAATCACCGGCCAGCATGCCGTCAGCGCCGGCATGATCGGCTTCAACGGCGTCGCACTCGCCGGCATGGCACCCTACCGTCGGGCAAAAGAAGGCATCGGTTACGTCCCGCAAGGCCGTGAAATCTTCCCGCTGCTAACGGTCAGGGAGAACCTCGAAACCGGCTACGCGCCGCTGAAGCGTGGTGATCGCTCTATACCGGAGGATGTCTTCAATCTGTTCCCGGTTCTGCGTTCCATGCTTGGCCGGCGCGGCGGCGACCTCTCCGGAGGCCAGCAGCAGCAACTGGCGATCGGCCGGGCGCTGGTCACGCGCCCGAAGATCCTGGTGCTCGACGAGCCGACGGAGGGCATCCAGCCCTCGATCATCAAGGACATCGGCCGGGCGATCCGTTACCTCCGGGATTCGACCGGCATGGCGATCCTGCTGGTCGAGCAGTATCTCGACTTCTGCCGGGAGCTCGCCGACCATGTCTACATCATGGATCGTGGCGCCGTGGTCCACGAGGGTGCGCCCGAAACGCTGGATACGCCCGAGGCCCGCCGGCACCTTACGGTTTAAGCGCACCGCGACGGGATTGTGGCGCGGGCCATCGCCAGGAAGGCTGGCGCTTTCGTCCGCTTGTCTGGCGGATACGGGCGCCCTGATCGGCAGCAAATGTCGCCTGTGACCAGCGAAAATCTCGCTGCGCCATAAAAGCGCCAACTAAAATCACTAAATCTATGCAGTAACTGACGTAATTTCTTGAGAATGGTGCAGTTTGGGTGTAGGACATCCTAAGCGAAAGAGTGCGGCCGCCACAACCCGTTACCTCCGGTGAATGCCGCGGGGAGCGGACTTGTGGCGGCCTTCGTTGTTCAGGAAAGCGAAGTGAAATGTTGACCAAAAAGGGAAAATACGGGCTCAAGGCCCTTGTCGACCTGGCTCAACTGGGGCCAGGAGAGACCGCCTTCATCACCGAGATCGCCACGCGGAACAATATTCCGAAGAAGTTTCTGGACGCGATCCTTCTCGAATTGCGCAATGCTGGCATCCTGCGCTCGAAGAAGGGGCCGGGCGGCGGCTATTCCTTGTCGCGGCCAGCCTCCGACATAAGGATCGGCCAGGTGATCCGGACGCTGGACGGGCCGTTGGCGCCGATCCGCTGCGCCAGCCGCACCGCCTTCGAGGCCTGCGACGATTGCGCCGACCCGGTCAACTGTCATGTGCGCAAGTCGATGAGTGACGTGCGCGATGCGATCGCCTCGATCCTCGACAACATGACGCTCGAGCAGTTCGCGGCCAATGACAACGCGTCCGAGATCGTGGCGTTGCGCGACGCAGAGGCCGGCTGAGACAACGGATGGAAACGGGCACGGGGATGGACATTTCTGTCGATTGCCTCATCGCGGAACTTCATTGCTGTCATTGTCTATAGAATAAGTGCATTATCCTGCCTCGACCAATGGAGAGGCGGATGAGCAACGTACATTTTCTCAGAGAGCCGGCGCCGGCCAATACCGAACATGACGAAAGGCGGCGGGACTTGTTTGCGCGCGCCGAGGCGCTGTCTGACGATCTTGCCAGGCGTGGTGCTGCGCTCGATCGCATAGGCGCGCCGCCGCGCGAAGAGATCGAGGCGCTGCGGCAGGCGGGTCTTCTGACTGCGCTGCATTCGCCGGAGGTCGGCGGCGCGGGCTTGAGCTGGGTCGACGGGCTGCGGCTCGTGCGCATCATCGCGCGGGGCGAAAGCTCGATCGGCCAACTGCTCGGCTATCACTATGTCAACAGCCAGTATGTCTATTGGGCCGCCGCCGACCCGAAGCAAGCCTGGGTGCTGGGGGCCGAAACCGTCGAGCGTCAGCTCTATTGGGGCGCTGCGGTCAACCCGCGCGATCCAGGCCTGACGCTGGAACGACGGGGCGGCCACTATGTGCTCAACGGCCGCAAGACGTTTTCGACAGGCGCCCATGTCTCCGACCGCATCAACGCCAATGCCACGGTCGAGGGCAGGATCGCGAGCTTCGTGGTGCCGACGGATCGACCGGGCTACATCGCCAATGATGACTGGGACAATATCGGACAGCGGCTGTCAGACAGCGGCAGCGTCGAGTTCCATGATTTCCCCGTCTATGAGCGCGATTTCATCCTGCCGCTCGCCGATCCCTCCGATCCGCCACCGGTCCAGGCGACCTTCAACACGCCGCTGATCCAGCTCGTCTTCGTCAATTTCTACCTCGGCACCGCCGAAGGCGCGCTTGCCGCGGCGCTCGACTATGTCCACAGCACGACGAGACCTTGGATTACGTCCGGCGTGGAACGCGCCGGCGAGGATCCCTACATTCTCGAACGTATCGGCGAGCTTCGGGCTTCGTTGAAAGCGTCGGTCGCGCTTGCCGATGTCGCTGCGGCTGCCGTCGAGGCTGCCCTCTCGCAGGGGCGGTCGGTGACGGCTGCGACGCGTGGAGAAGCGGCAATCGAGGCTTATGCCGCCAAGGTGAACGCGACCCATGTCGCGCTCGATGTGACGACGAAGGTCTTTGAACTGATGGGCGCACGTGCCACTGCAGGGCAGCATCGCTTTGACCGCTATTGGCGCAATGTCCGCACCCACACGCTGCACGATCCGGTCGCCTACAAGGCGCGCGAGGTGGGTGATTTCACATTGAATGGGCGGATCCCGCCGGTAAGCCTTTATAGCTGAACCACAACCCGCAGGCGCAATTGCGCCGCCTCCCAAGGAAACGCCGCCTGGACCTGGTCCCGGCGGCGTTTCTTTGACATTTTCGCTTTAAGCGGAAGCTGCGATTGCTTGTCGTTGTGCGACGAGGTCGCGATAGCCGGCTCCCGGATGGGGTGCTGCAAGCCTTGGTCCGGCGCCGAAGAGTTTTTCCCTGAGCGTGCCCTGGCGATAATCGGTCTTGTAGACGCCACGCTTCTGCAGTTCCGGAACCAGCAAGTCGACCGCGTCCTCGAAGGTCTCGGGCGTCACCGCATAGGCGAGGTTGAAGCCGTCGACATCGGTGTCCTCGACCCATTCCTGCAACAGATCGGCGACCGTCGACGGCGAGCCGACAAAGACGGGGCCGAAGCCGCCGATGCCTACCCAGTCGGCCATTTCGCGCACGGTCCACAGCCGGTCCGGGTCAATCGTCGTGAAGGTCTCGACCGCCGATTGCACAGCGTTTGTGTGGCGGTGCCGCAGCGGTTCGTCGGGCGCGAACTGACCGAAGTCGATGCCTGTCCAGCCGGAGATCAGCGTCAACGCGCCTTCATAGGAGACGTGCTTGCGGTACTCGTCGAACTTCTTCTTCGCCTCGGCATCGGTCTCGCCGAGAATGACCGTCTGCAAATTAAAGGCGAGGATTTCGCGCGGGTTTCGTCCGGCGCGCTCTGCCGCCTCGCGGACGTTGGCGACATAGCGTTTGAGCACGGTTTTTGACGGCGCTGCAACGAAGATGCACTCGGCATGCTGGCCGGCAAAATCCTTGCCGCGGCTCGACGCACCCGCCTGATAGAGCACCGGGGTGCGTTGCGGCGACGGCTCGCTCAGGTGAATGCCCGGCACCGTAAAGTGCCGGCCGTGATGGTTGATCGGGTGCACTTTCTCCGGATGGGTAAAGATGCCGGTCGCACGATCGCGGACGACCGCACCGTCTTCCCAGCTTCCTTCCCAGAGCTTGTAACAGACCTCGAGATATTCTTCGGCGAGATCGTAGCGGTCATCATGGCGCGTCTGCTGCGACTGGCCGATGTTGAGCGCACCGCTGTTAAGATAGGAGGTGACGATGTTCCATCCGATGCGACCCTTGGTCAGGTGATCGAGCGTCGAGATCCGGCGCGCAAAGGTGTAGGGATGCTCGAAGGAGAGCGACGCCGTCAGGCCGAAGCCGAGATGCTCGGTTTCATAGGCCATGGTCGGAACCAGCTGCAGCGGATCATTGACCGGTACCTGGGCAGAGTGCCGGAGGGCTGCTGCGGTGTTTCCGTTCAAGACGTCGTAGACGCCGAGCACGTCGGCAATGAACAGGCCGTCGAACTTGCCGCGTTCAAGCGTCTTGGCCAAATGCACCCAGTAATCGAGATCTTTGTAGCGCCAGGACTGGTCGCGCGGATGGGTCCAAAGTCCCGGCGACTGGTGGCCGACGCAATTCATGTCAAAGGCATTCAGCCGGATTTCGCGGCTCATTTGGCTCTCCTTCGGGCAAAGTTCGGCTCGCCCGAAGCGCCGTTCACGCGTCAGGCGGCCGGCGTGGTGGCACGGGGGTCAAAGTGCGCCGTTCTTCGGCGGCGCGATGCCGTTCAGATGGTAGTTTCCGACAACGTGATGTTTCCAGCGCACCGGATCGTGCAGCGTATGGGTGCGGGCGTTGCGCCAGTGCCGGTCGAGGTTGAGGCCGATCCGGGTCGAGGCGGTCCCCGCCAGTTCGAACAATGTGTTGCTCGCGTCGAGGGCGATCTCCGTCGTCAGGACCTTGGCGGCAGCAACCGCAAGGGTCGCTTCGATCACACTCTGCTCGGTGCCGTTGACCTGGGCGATATCGACCTTCTTTCCGGCCCGTTCGACAATGGCGGTCGCCGCCTCGAGGCGGATCGCGAGTTGACCGATGCGCGCGATCGTCAACGGGTCGTCTGCCGCCTTCTCGACGCCACTGTCCATCCAGGGGCGCGCGTGGTTGCGGACAAAGTCGAGTGTTTCGGCGAAGGCCGCCCGTGCGATCCCGAGGTCGATGCCGGCGTGAATGATTTGGCCGACCGAGCCGATCGTCGTCGGACGCTCGAAACCGCGGTGATGGCGCACCACCGCGTCGGCCGTGACATAGACGTTCTGCAACACCGTCGTGCCGCTGCCGGTCGTGCGCTGGCCGAAGCCGTCCCAGTCATCGATGATCTGCAGTCCTTCAGCGCCTCTGGGAACGAAGGCCATGGTCAGCCTTTCGTTCGGATCGAGTGCGAAGACCACCACCCATTCGGCAAAGAGCACGCCGGTGGAATAGAATTTGCGTCCGTTGAGCCGAAAGCCGGGCCCCTCGGGCGTCAACCGCGTTGCGTAGTCGCCGACTGTTTTCGTTCCGCGCTCGGATAGCGCGTTGCCAAAGCGATCGCCGGCAAGCGCCCGGCCGAAAAAGAACTGCTTCTGCTCTTCCGTCCCGTCCGTGCGCAGCGCTTCCAGAATGTAGAAATGGTTCTGCGGGATCTGGCCGATCGAGGAATCGGCTTCAGACAGGATCGCGGTGATTTCGGCGAGCACGGCGTTCGACACGTCGATGCCGTCATACTCCGGCGGCACGGTGATCGCGAGCAGGCCGGATTGGGCGAGCGTATCGAGTTCATCGAAGGGCAGGATGCGATCGGTGTCTCGTTCATTGGCATTGCCCGCGAATTCCGCGGCCAAGTCGCGCGCAATCGACAGCGCTTCTTCTTCGCTTTCGATCCGGTGTGCCGGGGCCCGTGTTTTCTCGGAAAGCCGCGAAATCGTTCCCATGTGACTGCTCCCTGTGCATTGAGGTGCATATCAGTGAAGTATCCGGCGCAAGCGGGTAAGATAGTATATTCTATAGAAATTATCGATTTGAGTATTTCGTACCCGTGGCGCCGCCATCGCCATTTTCGTCAGTCCCTTAAATTGTGGGCTTTCACGCCCGTTCGGCAAGCCCCGCCGTAATCGAGGTGTTGCGGGCGGTGGAAAGAGGCGGGAGAGCACAACCTTTGGCTGGGGCCAAGCCAACTTCGTCTGTGGCGGTATCGGCGCTGGCCCGCACGCTGCGGGAACAAGGCACCGCACCGAACCACCCTCAAGAAAAAGGATCAGAAGCGGCCGACGGCGTCGCGGTTCGTGAGCGTTCCGGTCGCAAAAGCAAGCGTTGCCGCAGCAACGAGCGCATCGCTGTAGGCGGTGGCTCTGGCGACCTTGGCCTGCAGCAACGCGGATTGCGCGATGCTGACATCCGTGATCGTGCCGAGGCCCTGTTTGTAATACACGACCGCGGCATCGTAGGTGGTCTGCGCCGCCCGCGTCAGCTCGCTTGCTGCCGCATGCCCTGCAAGACTTGTGCGCAGCAGATCGTAGGCAACGACCACCTCGCGGGCGGCGGTGTTCTGCAATTGGGCCATCTCCTGTTCCGCCGCACCCGCCTGCGCGATCGCCGATTGCAGGCGGGCGTCGCGCAGCCCTCCATCGAAGATCGGTACGCTGAGCCCGATCATCAGGTTGGCATTCGGCTGGTTTACCCGGATCGTCGAGCGCAGATCGAAGCGTGAATCGTCGACACTGAGCGAGCCGATGTTGCGGTTGACGTTTCCGACCAGCGCCACCTTCGGCATGAACTCGGCCCGTGCGGCAGCGATGCCGTTGCGGTCGGCCTGCAGCCGGGCGAACGCCGCCTGCACATCCGGACGGCGCTGAAGCGATGTTGCGATCAGCCGGTCGAGGTCCTGCGGCACGGCTTTCGGAAGGGCGCGATCGCTGCCGTCGGCAATACGGATGTCGAGCGTGGGCGATACGCCGACGGCTTCCAGCAGTGTCATGTAGGCGCTGCGCTCGTGTCCTTGCGATTGCGTGAGGTTGAAGCGCGCCTGCGCCACCTGCTGATTGGCCTGTGCAGTCTCGATCGACGTCGCGAGCCCGCGGCCCATGCGGGCCTTGGCAGCCTCCTGCACCAGTTCGGCATTCTGCAGCGTCTGGCGGGCGATCTTCAGCTGAACCCGCGCTGCCGTCAGGATGAAATAGGCGTTGGAAACGTCGAAGATCAGTTTCTGGTGTGTGCCATTAAAGGTGACATTCGCCGCGTGTGACAGTTGGGTTGCAGCCTCGCGGCCGGCGTCCCGGCCGCCGAAATCGAGCAGCAGCCATTTCACCGTCAGAGACGGGATGAACTGTGCGCCGGTCGTGGTTAGCGTCCCCGGAGAGACCGGAATCGGGCCGGGTATGCCGGGCGCGGTCGCCGACGTCTGCTCGACGCCGGCAAGCACGTCCGCGGTCAGGATCGGAAGATAGACCGCTTCTGCAATGCCGACGGCGATTGCCGCTTGACGTGCGCGCTGCCAGGCGGCCCGCGTGACCGGGTTTGTCAACTGCGCGATGTCGATCAATTCCGGCAAGGTGTAAGCGTGCTTCGGATCGATCGTCGGCGTGGCAATCGTGATCGGGATCGCAGGATCGGGAGCAAGCGCAAAGTCCGGCTTGCCCGTGGTCGACGTCGGCGCGGTCGTGTTCCCGCCCGTGGCGGCCGGCTTGTCGGCACTTGGCGGGGCAAGGTCGTCGAGGGCGGACGATGTGCAGGCAACGGGTACGCAGAGCGCGCCGACGAGGAGAAGGCTACGGGCTGCGCGCAGCAAGCGTCCGCGCGGGCCGCTTGGCCCCGCTGGAATGCCTATCGCTGACGCCTGCCGTCTCACCCCAGGACACCTCACGTTCCATCTGCCTGATCACAGTCTCGATCTTCTCGTACAGTTCAAGCCTCCAGGTCAGCTCATCGCGAATTCGTCGGGGAAAACCTCTGGTATATTCGCTCCGACGCTGCACGCGCGCGATCCGTGTCTTCGACTGTCGGAGGGCGGCAGACAGGTTCTCGTTTCTTCGTCGGCCCTCCGTTTTCATCTCGTCGGCCTGTTTCGTCAGCCACTGCCTGACGGCGTTCTCAAAAGAGAGCGCTGCGGACTTCAGCGGCCGTGGCGCGCCATGCAACAGACCGAATGTCCGGTCGTGTTCGCGCAACATGATGATCGACGCTGCAAGCGTCTGCAGACCGTCGACAATATGCTCTGTTGTTGGTGCATCGATTTCATGCCGCCGGACGCTTGACGGCTCGAAGCGCAGCATCTCGCTCTGCCGCAGAGCCTCGGCGAGCCCGCTCACGAGATCGGCATAGGGGGCAGCAACCTCGCGGCCTCCCTTCAGCAGATCCGCAAGTGTCGAGGCGGCCGAGGAAAGTCTTTCTCGAACGGCCGCGCCGATGCTGACCGGCCAGATCGTCGAGAAGACGGCGGAGACAACGACATTGCCGAACACGATGCCGATGATGCGCTCTTTGGCTTCGGCCAGGTCGAGGCTTGGCCCGAAACCGTGCAGCACGACAAGGAAGAAGCACAGCGCCATCTGCCAGCCCATGTAGGAAATGCGCTCGGATCCGGTCGAGATCCAGGCGGCAACGAGGCTGACAGCACCGACAAGCAAGGCGAGCTGACCGATATCGGTCATATGTGGCACGAGCCAGACCGTCGAGCCGACCGCGACAGCGCCTCCGAGCAGACAGCCGACGATGCGCAGCGCCAGCTTGTGCATCGTTTCGCCCGTTGTCCCGAGAGCCACCATGAAGCAGGTGATCATCGCCGTGTGGATCGCAAACCAGTCGAGTGCGGTATAGGTGATGTAGGTTATCATCACGGCCAGCAGCGCCTTCAGCGCGAACTGCGTGTAGGCGGGGTTGGTAAAGGCGTCGGGCAGAAAGAAGCCACGCGCCTGCGCGGCGGGCGGGGCTACGGGTTCCGCTTTTCCCGAGAGGATCGCGACGATCGTCCTTACCAGGCGCGCCACGACGGGGTCGCTGGCCCCGAGCGCCCGCAGCTCGGCCGAATGGAGCAAGGCCGGACCAGAGGGCTGCCCCTGGCGGATCGATCCCGCCACGCGGCGAAGAAGCGCAGAACTTGCCGAGCCATCCGCTTCTTGCCTCTGTGCGCCAATGGCGTCGGCAAGCGCAAATGTCAGAAGCTCATAGGTCGGAGCGATCAACGCAGCCATTCGTTGGGTCTCGCGCCCGTTCATCAATGCCAAAAGCCTGGAGAAACCAAGATATTTCCCAAGTTCGCCATTGCCCTCGGCGAGCAGCTTGGCTGCGCGCCGCTCGGTCGCCTCGCTTCTCTTGGACAAGAGACAGGCGGCCGCATCGAGCCGTTCGGCAAGTGCCGACCGCAGCAGCCTTGCGGGGCTGTGGCCGGCCACGACATTGAGCCCGATCAGATAGATCATCGGGAAGAACACGACGACCCACATCCAGCCGAGACCGCGGATCAGCAATTCGGGGATCGGCACGATGTCGTAAAGCGTCATGACGAAGGCAAACACCATCGCGACGGTGCCGATCGGTGGCCCGGCCCTGCTCGCTTGCGTCAGGTACATGCCGCCGAAGGTGAAAAAGACCACCAGCGCCATGCGCAGCGCCGGTTCGTCGGCCACGACCGTCAGGCAGAGGATGCCGATGAGAATGCCGAGCGATGCGCCGACGAGAAGGCCGGCAGCGGTCACAATGCCGGAGCCGGCATCGGCCCTCGAGGCGAAAAAGACGAGGTAGCAGGAAATCGCCGCTTCCGGGACTTCAAGCGCCATCGCGGTGACAACCACGAGCATGCAGACGAACGCCATGCGCAGCGAACGATCCAGACGCCCGGGATAGGGCAGCAACTCGTCCCGAAGAATGGAGACGTAGCTCACGCTACTTCGCGGCTTGACCAGCATCGGCGTCGTTCCGCGTGGGGCCAATGGTGACTACGGCCGAGGCGCCGACACGCATCAGGTCCTCGGGCGGGCCCTCAAGTCGCACATGTACTGGGAAACGTTTCGCGACCTTCACCCAGTTCAGCGAATTGGAAACGATGGGAATGCCGAGGATCGTTGCGGACTCCTCCGAGCGCACCCCCCAGCCGACGCCCACGACGGTGCCGGAGATCCGGCGCTCGGGATCGGCCATCACGAACACATCGGCCCTGCTGCCGACGCCGATCGCCTTTAGTTCCGTCTCGCGAAAGAAGGCGACGATCTCCCACTCGGCGGTGTCGATCAGCGTGAACAGGGTTTCTGCGGGGACGACGACTTTGCCGACCACCATCCGCAGGCCGACGATTTTGCCGTCGAAAGGTGCCCTGACGACGGTATTCTCCAGATCCCGTTCCGCAAGCGCAACGGTGGCGCGGGCAACGTCGGCCTGTGCCTTGCGCGTATCGAGCGTGCCGACGACCCGGTTGGCGCCATGGGCCGATTGCAGCGCCTGGGCGAGGCTGACCTCGGCATCCGCCGCCGCCGTTCGCGCCTCGGCGACCTGCTGTTCCGTGACGAACCGTTTCGGCAAGAGCGGCTCCAGCCGCTCCTGTGTCTGTCGGGCAAGCCGGGCATTGTTGCGAGCGCGCGCGATCTGGCGGTCCGCCACATCGGCATTGGCCCGCTCGAGGTCCAGATTGCGCTCGCCCTGCGCCACCTCGGATTGCGCGGCCCTGAGCTCTGCGCGCGCTTGTTCCAGCCGCAGCCGATAGGGCTCCGGATCGAGCCGAAAAAGCACGTCACCCTTCTTCACGCTGGCATTGTTGTGCACATCGACGCTGATCACCTTGCCAGGCACGCTGGCAGCGATCGCCACTGTCGGGGCATCGACTTCTGCGACGTCGGTGCGAGGGCTGCGGTCGACCTGCCAGAAAGCGAAATATACCGCCACGACCGCGCTCGCGATCACGACCGGTGCCAGAAGGCGGGCCAGCGTGCGTCGAAAAAGATCGCCATAACTCAATGCGGCGTTCCTCCGAACGCCAGGAACCAACAGGCAATGCTGCTGGTAAGGGCGAGCGAGAGATAGACGAGAAGCGGAACGGGCAGGTGTTCGTCGATGCCGGCGTGAACCAGGACCAGTCTTGCGACAACGGTTGTGATGATGCCCAGAGCCGCACACAGCAGCCAGGCCGGGAAATACGATCCGAACACCACGACCGAAGGCGCGAAGGGCCCGCGTGCGCAGCCTCCCGCCGCCAGCATCGTCGTGCAGGAAAGAGCGGGCCACAACAGCCGCCTCAAGGCGTCGATGCGAAACAGCATTTTCATAAAGCCCCCGCCTCTCGTGTCATTCGCGCCCGACCGAATCGATATTGCTGGAATAGCAGATGTGATTCTACCGCGCATGGTGGAGCAAAGGACAGGGGCTCTCGACATGCGAGCAGTAACAGCCCGGCACCATCGGGCGTGGGTTTACCTTCGAGAATGGATCGGTAAGATCGCGCAAGGGGGACGGCCACGGGACACCACCTTGGCCGAGGCGTGCGGCGTATTGGCACGCAAACATCCTGCCAAAATCGACTGCGGCTCAGGGAACCATCGCCCGACTTGCGCATTGCGTCATCGCCTGCAGTTTAACCAGTCGCGTGGCCGACAGAGTAACGGCCACCCGGCATGAGCACACATACATGCTGACAGAATTGGCCATTCGCGTTTCCCGGCCTTATCCACTGAAGGAGACACAAATGACGAATTTCCTGCCTGCTCTACATGAAGGGCACGCCTCCATCACGCTGCAGAATCTGTTTCGCGATGCTCTGGAGGCCTATGACGACTGGGGGGCGAACATGCCCGAACCGGTCGTTGCGTTCGAAGGCAAGCGCATTGCCATCAGCGAAGTCTTCGACTGGATGAAACCCTGCACCGACATCATGCCGGCGAACCTCATCGGCATCGTGACGGATCGGCTGAACAAGCCTTGGAGCGGTGAGGGGCCGCTCGACGAAATGACCGTGTCGACTGCGGCGCGGGTCATGTCTGTCCTGACCAGGCGCCAGCTTCGCGACTTCGGTCGCGGCTCGATCGACGTCTTTGTCGAACGCTTCAATCATCCGCTGCGCGCGGGTGCTTGACCGTGATTGACCTCTGGGGAGCGCGTTCGCGCGCTCCCCGTCCGGGGTCCGTTGACAGAATCAGTCTGCCAAAAGCACTCCTTAAGCGGCCGCTCGCGTCTTGAGCAGACATGTGCCGTCGAGGGGGAGCGATGCGTTTTTCCGAAATTCAGCCGCGCCATGTGCTCTGCTTCTTGGGGCAACCAGGACGTTTTGTCGAACTTCGCCGCGTGATCCAGTCGGCAATCGACGGATTTGCTCCGGGCTTTGAGGTCGACGAGATGTTCTCGCAGGATGCGCCTGACGATCGTATGCCCGCGTCATTCGATGTGTGTTGGGATCGTGTGCATCCAAAAGCATGGACCGACGAGGACGAAGAGGCTGTGCGCGAGCATGGTTGCGTGATTTATGTTCCTGGTCCTCCGATGACCGCTGAAAACGCGGTGGAGACGTCGGCAAAGGCGCTCCGGCTGGTTGTCCATACCCTCGGCAACGGCGCGGTCGCCGCCAAGGGGGAAAGTGCCGGTGTTGCGCACGGGCTCGCCCGTTGGAAGCAGCTTGGTCGCGAAGCGGACAATCACGCAGAAGGTGTCGCTTCGGCGCGTCTCTGCCGTCTCACCTTCAGCAAGCGGCCGTTGAGCGACGGTGATTTCCTCTTTAGCGTCGGCTTCCATCTGGTCGGGATACCCGAGGTTTTCGTGCCGCGGAGCCTGTCGGACGATGAACGAGCGTTGAGCGCGATCATCGATGAGGTCGCCGACGAGGTCTTCGCCGAAGGCGTGGAGGTGGTCCTGGCCCGTCGCGGTGCCGTATTGCTGCCCATCGACGACTATGAAGAAGACGATTTCAAGTACAATCCGCACGGCGCCATCCGTTTGAAGTCCTAAAATCGTCGGCTGGGCTCTGACCACGGCCTCTTTGCGGGAGGCGCCCGGCGCGCCAATGCCCTGTCACCCCTTCCTTGAAGGAGCGCCTTCCCGTAAACATGGGGAACAGTTCGAGCGGGCGAGGGCGGCGTGAATTTTCGACAATTGGAAGTGCTGCGCACGCTCTTGGCGACCGGATCGACGATCGCCGCTGCAAAGACCATGGGGCTCAGCCAGTCCGGCGTCAGTCGGCTCCTGCAGCAACTCGAGGAAGAACTGTCGCTTACTCTTTTTGCCCGCGACAAGGGCCGGCTGATTGCGACGCCGGAAGCAATGAAGCTTGCCGAGGATGCCGAGCATATCCTCCTGGGTATCGATCGTTTCACCAATCTGGCGCAGGACCTGCGCAGCGGCGCCGTCGGTCCGGAGGTTGTGCGCATCGGCCTGCCGAACAGCATGTCGGAGACCTTTGCGCCGGCGATGCTTGCCGACTATGCCAAGGATTTTCCCGGCGTGCGCGTCGAGACCTTCTTCGACACGACGGTCGCGATCGCTCGCCTTGTGGAACAGCGCATCATCGATTTCGGTTTCCTGCGATACGAGGGGCAACTGAGTGCCGGCATCGAGATGCAGCCGGTGGCAACCGGCGTCAGCGTCTGTGTGATGGCAAAGGGGCATGGCCTGTCGGCGCTTGAGGCCGTCACGCCCAAGGAACTGCGAGGCGTGCCGCTGATCCTGGTCGGCCGGCGCCGGCCAACGCGGGTCATGCTTGACGAGATCTTCCGCAAGGCGGGCGTGCCGCAGAAGGTCAAGATCGAGACCCACAGCAACAGTTCCGCCTGCGCCTATGCCGCCTACGGTCTCGGCGTTGCCATCATCAGCAGTTTCTTCGCCAACCTGCATCGCCACCTGCCGATCGAGATCCGGCCGTTTTCGCCGCACCTCACCCAGGATTTCGGCGTGGCGACTGCGGCCAGCGTTCCGCTGTCGCTTGCGGCCCAGGCGATGATCGGCTGCCTTAAACGACAGGTCGCGGTTCTCCACGAGCTCTAAGCGACGGCTCGCCTCAACCTGGCTGCGTGGGCGCAGCCCCGTTTACACGGGGCGGCCCGCGCGCTCATCCCGAATTGTGAAACCAGCCACCTCCAGTTCGCCCATGGGTGCCGCAACGTTCAGGCTGTAGCGGTGTTTGTCCCATGTTATCGGTTTTACGACCGTCCACTGATAGCGTGTCACGAGGGCCGTGCAGAATGCGTGTGCGAGCAGCAACGCGACGTCCTTTCCCGGACAGGTCCGGTCTGCGGTGTCGGCCGGTCTTTCCTGGATCCCTCTCGGCCAAATGAGCTTTGCTCGCGCTTCGTCGTCTTGGAAACGCTCAGGCTGGAAGGAAGCCGGATCCGGAAACGCTTCCGGGTCGTCGTGCGCAAAAGGAATGACGCCCATGAGGCGTTCGCCTTTGGCGATGTCGAACGAACCGCTCGCGGATTCTAGAACCACATCCTCAATCGCGCGCCCAAATATGAAAAAGACCGGCGGGTGCTGACGCAGAACCTCCATGACGAACTCGTCGACGGCACGCACCCTCGGCGAAAAGAGGGCCCCTGGGGCAGCGTCGCGAAGCTGAAGGTCAAGGTCAGACCGGATGTCGGCTCTGGAACTCAGTTCGCCCACTATCGACTTGAACAGGTTCTGGAGCCCCAGATACGAGTTCATTCCCGTCAGGAACGCGATCTGCTTTGCCACGTATGCGCGGTCGGATATACCAAACGTACGCGCGATCTCCATGATTGCTTCGAAACTGCTCGCTTCTTCGATCGCGCGCACAAACTCCCCATAATACCGGAGCGACCGCGAGTAGCGTGTCCATGGAAAAAAGCGCGCGACGCGCCAAAGATGATTGGTGAAAATGTTGTTGTAGATCAATCTTACCTTCGCGGTATCGAACTTAAGCTCGAGGATCCACCTGAGCACGAAGTCCATTGTGAAGGTTTCGATTTCATCACGCCAAGCGAAGCGGCCGCGGCTTGCCCAGCGTACCTCATATTCGCGCAGGACCTCCTCGAAGACAGCAGGCAGGCTTGTGGCCCGATGTCTCAGGAGAGAAAAGTAGAATGCCTTCGGGTTGTCATGCAGGACGCCGGTCTCGAAGACGCTGGGGGCGACATCACCCACGAGCGGTTTGGGAGGGACGGCCGAGCCAAATCCATAGTCCTGTATGAAAGGTATGGTGTCGAAGAGCGCTGAGATGGCCTTGTGGTCCGTTGCGACGACAGTTTTCGTAAACAACGGCGTGGTGAACACGGTGCTTCCATAACGCTGCAGGCGGCGTTCAAAAAACTTCTGCCATCCGCTCAGGTACATAAAATCGACCATGTCAAACAATTTGCCCAAACCCGGAAGTCCACGTCTTCCGGGAGGCCTGCGATCCCTAGCCATTGCCGGCCTCCGTGATCCTGGGGAAGGAAACCATACCGCGCCGATCGGTGACGTGTCGGTGGGCAAGGGTCTGCAGATTGCTCGTTTCTCGGAGCGTTGCGAGCGCGGGAGCTGAAAAGCGCTCCTCGGAAAACGTGTTGCCCGGAAGCAGGCGAGGCATCAGCGCCTCCGAAAACGCGTCGACGCCGGCTGCCGGTCCCCATCGAGAAAATGGGTAGGATTGCGGTCTCCCGCTTTTGAAGATCCCGTTGCTCAAGAAGCGGTTCAGCAACCGCTGGAGAAGCGGAAAGCCGCTTACGAACTGCCTGAACTTTGGAAACTTGTTCAATCGGTAAGAAATCAGCCCGGCGTGCATTTTTATGCCCCCCTCAGACCACCTCTCAGGTTGCATGACAATTAAACTATATCACGCTAAATTAGACAATTCTGCATTGCGGTGCGGCGGGGAGGCTCCGATGAACGTCGCGGACTGGCTTCGCGCGATTGGCATGGTCAACTACGTCGATGCATTTGAGGCAAACCAAATCGATGTCTCACAGCTTGCAGAGTTGACGGACGCCGACCTTAAGGAGATCGGCATTTCAGCCTTGGGGGATCGGCGCGCGATCCTCAAGGCGGCGGCTTCCGGCGGCTCGATGGCTGGAAGCGCGGATATTCAATCGGATTTCGAATCCTATGCCGCCGCTGAACGTCGACATCTTACCATCCTGTTTCTCGATATCGTCGACTCCACGGCTCTCGCCACCGTCACCGATCCCGAGACGCTCAGTCTCACGATCGCGCAGTTTCATCGCGTCGCCGCGTCCAAAATCCGATGGTTGGAAGGCTATGTCGCACAGTCTTTCGGCGATGGGCTGATGGCTTATTTTGGCTGGCCTCAAGCGCATGAAGATGATGCGCAGAGGGCTGTGGTCGCTGCAGAAGCGGTCCACGAAGCGCTGCGCGAGTTGCGGGACCCTATCGGCAAGAATCTGCGAGCGCGGGCAGGTATCGCCACGGGGTGGGTCGTGCTGGGGAATATAACTGGTGTCTCAAAAAGTGAGGTGGTTGGCGAAACACCGAATCTCGCCGCGCGCCTCCAAAGCGTAGCGTCTCCGGGGCATACCGTTGTGTCTTCTTCGGCTGCGGAACTGCTCGGCGACGATTTCGTCCTTGTTGATCTGGGGCCGCAGACGCTCAAGGGCTTCGCTTCGCCGCCTCGCGCCTACCAAGTCGCCGAAGTTCAGCAGAAGGCGCGCTTTCAGCCCCGTTCTGCCCGACATGTAAGCCCTTTTGTGGGACGCGACGAGGAGTCAGCGCTTCTCTGGTCGGTGTGGCAGATGGCGCGAAGTGGCCAGGGACAGGTCATTGTTCTCGACGGCGAAGCCGGGATCGGAAAAACCAGGACCATCAGGGCGCTAACCGACCGGATTCACGCGGAGCCTCACATTGGGTTGCGCTATCACTGCTCGCCGTACCATCAGAATAGCGCACTGAGGCCAATGATCGCGCAGTTGCAGGAAGCTGCCGGGTTCACCGTGTCGGATGACGACGAGAAAAAGACGCTAAAGCTTCGTTCACTCTTGAAAGTGACGGATTCCAGTAGCGAGGCAGTCGCATTGATTGCGGAACTGCTGGCGCTTCCAATGCCCGGTGACGCGGCGCTGATGCCAATTACGCCTACCGAGAAACGAGACAGGCTGTTTTCAGCCCTGGCGGAACAGTTCACGCGACTGGCGAGACGAATCCCGGTTTTAGCCATCGTCGAGGACGCACACTGGATTGACCCGACGACCGCAGAGTATCTCGACCTGATCGTCAACTCGATCGCTCGCGAATCTGCGTTGCTCATCGTCACCGGCCGGCCCGACTATGTATTTCCGGAAGCGTGGCGGCAGTTGCCGCATGTGCATCATTGCACCATTCGGGGGCTGGACGAACGCGATGCGAGAGAGCTGGCCGATCGGGTCGCCGGCGGAACCTTACCGCCAATGGTCTCAGACGAGATCGTCCTGCGAACAGACGGAGTGCCGCTCTTTGTCGAGGAGCTTGCCAAGACATTGGTGGAGAGCGGTTGCGTTCGGCTTGTCGGAACCAGGTACGAGTCTGTCGGTGCTCTCCCCGAGCGAGAAATCCCAACCAGCCTTCAAGATAGTCTCACCGCTCGATTGGACAGGTTGCCCGAAGCAAAGTCGGTGGCGCAAATCGCCGCAGCGCTCGGACGGGAATTCAGTTCGGATCAGTTGTCTCTGGTGTCGATGCTGCCTCCACGCCTAGTGCGCCGGGCGCTCTACCAGCTTGAGACCGCCGGGTTGGTTTTTGAACGTGGCACGGCCGAGGTTCAACGATACGTTTTCAAGCACTCCCTTATTCAGAAGGCCGCTTATGAAAGCATGCTGCTGGCGGCAAGGCGGCAACTGCACGGCAGAATAGCCGAGGTCGTGATTTCGAAATTTCCGGAGCAGGTCGCTACCGAACCCGAAGTCGTTGCGGCGCACCTTGCGATGTCGGACGAGCCACAGAAATCGGCGCAGTATTGGCTGGCGGCGGGCCGAAACTCGCTACGAAGATCCGCTTACCCCGAGGCGGTCAGTCAGCTGCGCGAGGGCAAGAAGTGGATCTCCTCGAACGAGAATGACCCTGAAACGCTGCGGCTCGAATTTGAGCTTTGTCTGTGCCTCGGCCAAACGTCCTACGTGGCAAGTGGCCCTGCGGCGGCCGACACGATCAGCGCCTATTCCCGCGCGCTGGAATTGATCGACACCGTCGGCGCAAGCCAGCAACGGTTTGACCTGACCTATGGTATTTTCTCCGGCTACCACTTCGCCTCCAAATTCGGCCTTGCGCGGGAGCCGGCGGAAAAGATGATGGAGATGGCGGTCAAAGCCGACGACGCTGGCCACATGTGCCAAGCCCACAGGATGCTCGGATATCTCAGCTTCTTTGATGGCGATCTGGCGGATGCGTTGAGACACTTCGAAGCATTGGACAGCATGTACGACCCGGACAAGCATGCGCAAATGGCCACACGATACGGAGCTGATTGCCTGGTGGCGTCGCGCGCGTTTCGCTCTGTTGCCGTTGGGGCGCAAGGGAAGGTCAAATTCGCGTCCAGTCTTACCGAGAAAAACCTCGCCTACGGCCGGCATCTCAATCATCCGCCCACACTCGGTTGGGCCTACGCTGCCGCATGCTTCTTGAACTACTTCTTGGGTGATGCCGAACGTGCCCTCGATCTCGCGAGCGAAGGCCGGGAATACTGCACTGCGCACGCTGTCCCTGTCTGGGGACTTCACTGCAGAATATTTGAAACCTGGGCTACGGCCGTTTTAAGGGGCGCAGCCCTCGTCAGTGTCGAGGACCTGCGCGAAACCGTTGCAAACGCGCGATCGCGTACATCTCTTGGTCTTCCTCTGTTTCGATCGGTTCTGGCGGAAGTGTGTGCACTCAATGGAGAACCCGAGGCGGCACTAGAAGAAAGTGGCGAAGCTCTGAGCGATCTTACGGCCACCGCCCAACATTTTTTCGCGCCCTCGGTTCATCTCGTTCGCGCGACATGCTTGCGCCAGCTTGGCAAGCGTTACCAGCAGGAATGCGAAGCGCATTTCAGCCTCTCGGCCGAAACTGCCAGCAAGATGGGTGCGCACCTCCTCGAACTTCGGGCGTATGCGGCCTCGGCGGCAGTTGGGTGTGCCGCTTCGGCCGCAGCCGCAAAGATGCGAGAGCTGGGCCGCGAAATGCCTGACAGGAGCGAGCTCGATCGTCTAAAGGCCGCGTGGAGCCTCCTCTTGGAAGCGCAGGCGGAACAGCGGACCTGATCGTTCTTCAAGACCTGGGGATTGGCGCCTTCCCCTCCAGATCCCGGGCCTGTTGACGTTGTTTCACGCCCGCCTGGCGTGTCATGTCCTTGTCATAGATGTATGACGTTTACTCATAATATTGCGCCATTTTTTTCATTCGGTCATAGTTTCCCTAACAAGAGCCGACGGGCGGGAGAATCGCGGTAACGCGTGCGGCCAGCCTCAGTACGGGGAACCCATGATCAAGTTCATTCTCAATCGCCTCGTGATGGCGATACCGACGATCGTTATTGTCTCGGTGGCCGTCTTCACGCTCATCCGCCTCATTCCCGGCGATCCGGCAGCGCTGATGCTCGGCGACATGGCCGAACCGCAGCAGGTCGCCGAAATGCGTAACGTGCTCGGTCTCGATCGCAGCATTCCGGAACAATTCGTCGTCTGGGCCGGCAATATCCTCTCCGGTGATTTCGGCCAGTCGATTGTCACCGGCGAACCGGTACTGCACCTGGTCCTCAGCCGCTTCATGGTCAGCGCCGAAATCGTCGTGATCGCCGTGTTTCTCGCGAGCCTCATTGCGGTGCCGGCCGGCGTGATCGCTGCCTGGCGGCAGAACAGCCTGACCGACCTCGCGCTCGTCGGCACGGCGACCGTGCTTCTGTCGATCCCGACCTTCTGGCTTGGCCTTCTGCTGCTGCTGGCCTTCGGCCTCAAGCTCGGCTGGCTGCCGGTGCTCGGCTACGTGCCGATTACGGAGAACTGGAAGGCCGGCCTTCTCTATCTGGTGCTGCCGGTCATGACCCTCGTCATCCACGAGATGGGCGTGATCATCCGCATGGCGCGTGCCTCCACGCTCGAAGTGCTCAGGCTCGATTACATCACCCATGCCCGTGCCAAGGGGCTTTCGGAAAGTGCGGTTCTCTGGCGTCATGCCTTCAAGAATGCCTTCGGCCCAACATGGACGATGATCGGCCTGATCCTCGGCAACCTGCTCGGCGGCATCGCAGTCATCGAGACAGTGTTCACCATCCCAGGTCTTGGCCGACTGCTGGTCGACGCGATCTTCCAGCGCGACTACCCGGTCATCCAGGGCTGCCTGCTGCTCGTCGCCTTCTCCTATGTCGTCGTCAACCTCGTGGTCGACCTTCTCTATCCTCTCTTCGATCCGCGGGTGGTGGCAGAATGAGAAAGCTCACATTCAACGGCGCCATCGGCGGCGGTCTGATCGCACTGCTGGTCCTCATCGCCATCATCGGCCTCATCTGGACGCCCTATGATCCGATGGCGCTCGGCTTCACCTCACGTCTCGCGGCACCGGGCGCTGCGCATTGGCTCGGCACCGACGAGTTTGGCCGCGATGTCGCCAGCCGGCTGATGGTCGGGGCCCGGGCGAGTGTCTGGATCGGCTTCCTGACCGTCGCCTTCGCGGTCGTCTGCGGCACCTTCATCGGCGTTGTCAGCGGTTATGCCCGCGGCTGGATCGACGGCGTGATCATGGCGATCAACAACGCGCTGCTCGCCTCCATCAGAACATGGTGGCGCTCGGCCCGGTGCCTTTCGACGAAGCGGATATTGCGTTTGCCAAGGAGATCCAGAAGACGCTGACGCCGGAGACGATCTCCAGCAGCATACGGCTCTACCAGATCAAGGGCGATGTTTTTGCCAACAGTCGCGTGGACGGTGCGACCGGCCTTCACCTCGGCCTTCGCGACTTCGAAGGACAGTCGCATTTTCGCGCCGGCTCGACCGATGTCGGCGACGTCAGCTGGATCACCCCAACGGCGCAATGCTGGGCGCCGGCCTGGGCGATCGGCACCGCGCCGCACACCTGGCAGGTGGTCGCGCAAGGCAAGAGCCCGGCGGCCCACAAGGCCTTCGCCCATGCGGCGAAATCGCTTGCGGCTACGGGGCTTGACCTGATCCTAAACCCGGATTTGCTGGCACGGGCGAAGGCCGAATGGCGCGAAAAGACTGACGGTAAGCCCTATCAGTGCCCGATCCCGGATCATATCCGCCCCAAGGTCTGATAGTTTTCAAATCCCTGCTGCCGAACGCCCGCGCCAGTGTCGCGGGCGTTTCGTTTGCGACATTGTGAACGCCGCGCGTGCCCGGTGCACACGTCCGATCGTCCGTCCGACTCTTGACGCGAATCAGAAGCTTCGGCATCTCTGTTACGGAGTTTTTCGAATAAGTGCTGATTGGCCGTATTTGGATTGAATCTCTGTTAGTGCGTCGCCGCTCTGTTGGGCTGTTGATGCATGCAAGGAGTATGGCGGAATGACAATGACGGCAACGCAGGCAAGACAGGACGCGGACCTCCCTCAGGGCCGTCGTCCGGCCGACGAAGCGATCGCAGCCGATGCGCGCGCACTTTCGGAACAGTTGAAAGCCATGCGCGAACGGCTGTTTCCGCCGACAGCGATGAAGACGCTTCGCAGCTTCACGTCAGGCGAAGCGGCCAAGCTCATCGGTGTCTCCGACGGTTATCTGCGCCAGCTGTCGCTTGCCGGCGAAGGGCCGCAGCCGGACACAGGGCTCGGCGGCCGTCGCTCCTATTCGCTGTCGGATATCAACGCGCTTCGCCGCCACCTCGCCGAGCAGGCGCTTGCCAAGGGCAATGCCGTCAAGGCCCGCAGCTACCTGAAGTGGCGCGACCGGGAAGCGGGCGAGCATCTGCAGGTAATCTCGGTTACCAACTTCAAGGGCGGCTCCGGCAAGACCACCTCGTCGGTGCATATCGCGCAATATCTCGCGATGACCGGCCACCGCGTGCTCGCGGTCGATCTCGACCCGCAGGCGTCGCTCTCAGCGCTCTTCGGCTACCAGCCGGAGCTCGACCTCACTGGCAACGATACGCTCTATGGCGCAATCCGCTACGACGCCGAAGCACGGCCGCTGAAGGACATCATCCGTCCGACCTACTTCGACGGTCTCGATCTCGTGCCCGGCAATCTCGAGCTTCAGGAGTTCGAACACACCACGCCGCAGGCACTCAGCGCCCGCCACAACGGCGCCGACGCCGGCCCGCTGTTCTTCGCCCGCGTGCAGGCAGCCCTTGCCAGCGTCGCCGACGACTATGACGTCGTCATCATCGACTGCCCGCCGCAGCTCGGCTACCTGACGCTGTCGGCGCTCTGCGCCTCGACCTCCGTCGTGGTGACCGTGCATCCGCAGATGCTCGACGTCGCTTCGATGAACCAGTTCCTCTACATGACGTCGGACCTGCTCAGCGTCGTGCGCGAGGCAGGGGGCGAACTCAACTTCGATTTCCTGCGTTACCTCGTCACCCGCTTCGAGCCGAACGACGGACCGCAGGCGCAGATCGTCGGCTTCATGCGCTCGCTCTTCGGCGATCGCGTGCTGACCTCGGCGATGGTGAAATCGACGGCGGTCTCCGACGCCGGCCTGACGAAGCAGACGCTCTATGAAGTCGGGCGCGAGAATTTCACCCGCGCCACCTACGACCGCGCGATCGAATCGCTGAACGCCGTCAACGGCGAGATCGAGGCACTCATTCACGCGGCATGGGGGCGTTGATCGACATGGCCGGTAACCGCAAGAACGAACTGCGCGCTCTCTTCTCCGGCAATGTGGCGCCGGCGGCTTCAGTCCCGGAAGGCGCCGATAAGGCGCCGGCAGCAATCAATCACCAGCCTATGAAGCCGGTGGCGGTCAACACCGCTGCAGACGTGCCGCGCGCCGCCTCCGGTGCAATCAAGGCCATGGGCCTTTCGCTCGGCAGCATCACCCGTGAAGCGGAGGAGGCGCGGGCGCTGCGCGAGGCGCTGACACAGGCTGAGCGCGTCGTCGAGCTTGACCCGGACCTGATCGATGCCTCCTTTGTCGGAGACCGCCTGACCGACGGCGAAACCGACGATCCTGAATTCCTGGCGCTCGCCGACAGTATTCGCGACAGCGGCCAGCAGTCGCCGATCCTGGTGCGCCCGCATCCGGAAAAGCAAGGTCGCTACCAGACGGCCTATGGCCACCGGCGCCTCAACGCTGTCCGCAGCCTCGGCATCAAGGTCAAGGCGATCGTCCGGCCGCTCACCGATGACGAGCTGGTGCTGGCCCAGGGCAAGGAAAACGCCGAACGACGCAATCTCTCCTTCATCGAACGGGCAATGTTTGCCTCGGCGCTGGCCGACCGCGGTTTCGACCGCAAGGTGATCGGCGAGGCGCTTGCCGTGCAAAAGAGTGAGCTCTCGCGCCTCCTGCAGGTGGCCGAAGGTGTGCCGCCGGCAATTGCCCGCGCCATCGGCCCGGCGCCGAAGGTCGGCCGCGAGCGCTGGATGGCGTTCGGTGCGCTGCTTGAGGATATGGCCGCCGTGGAACAGGCGCAGGAGGAGTGCCGCACGCGCCGCTTTCTCGAGGCCGAAAGCGATCACCGCTTCCAGGTCGTCTTTGCCCGTCTGTCGCGCAAGCCGAAGACAGAAAGCACCAAGCCGGAGGTGCTTGTCGATGCCGGCGGCCGAGCCTTCGCAAAGGTCAAGCGTGATGGCCGGAACGTGCGCATCGAGTTTGCGGCCGACATTGATCCAGCCTTTATCGACGAGGCGGTCGAACTTCTGGCCAAGCATCATGCGGCCTTTGCTGCCGGCCGCGACGGCTGATCGCGACGGTTTTTCCGGGTCTTGTCGGGCCGGCGTGAGCTTTCACGTCGGCCCGATTCGTTTTCACGGTAAGCGCGCTAGCCGGTCGTCGCCGGCAGCCCGCTCGACGACGGTAACGACCCGTCCTCAAAGAAATATTTTCGGCCGCCTGGGGCCGGTGACAGGACGTCGCGGCGGCCTTGGCGAGCCGGGCCTTGCCGTTGCATTCGGCCCACAGAAAGATGGCAATCGACCTCGAGCCTCGGCTCGAAACGGGGCGTTGGAAGGGACTTGTTAACCTTCATTTCCTATCGCTTAGAAGGCCCCTCGGCGATGTCTCTAGCTCTTCCAGGACCCATGCGTATTCCCAGGACAAACTTCTCACAGGCTGCTTTGCATGATGCAAACCAGGCGGACTACTTCGATGGTCCGCAGGATGATGCGTTGAGCGGTATGCCCACCCATGAGGCGGAAACCGCCGACCCCTATCAGTTGTACGAGGCGCCCGCGGCGCCCCGCAAACCGGCCAACCAGCAGGCAGAAACGATGAACCGTGCGACCCGTCTCTATGGGCAGGGATCAGCCTATGCCCCCGCACAGGTGACGACCACGACCAGCGAACCCTTGCCGACCCTTTCGGAGATTGCCGGACACTATGGCGACTCGACCTGGGAGAGCCATTTCTTCCTGGCGCCGAACGTGCGCTTCACCCGTACACCGGAGCGCGAATTCATGAAGCGGCGCGCGCCGCAGGTGGACGAAAGCGAAGCGGCAATCGAAGTCGAAGAGGCAAGCGTCGCGGTGGCGGCGGAGCCTGCGCCGGTTTCCGTGGAAGCCGCCGAACCCGTCGTGACGGTTCCAGTCGCGCCGGTGCCGATGGAAGCTTCTGCTCTCGCCGTTGACGACGCACCGCAGGCCGAGGTCGCACTGCCGTCCTATAGCCCGTCCGAACTGTTGCGCATGCTGACGAACCAATTGCCGACGTGGACCGCGGCGCAAAACACCATCGAGCCGGCAATGCTCGATCGTGTCGAGGCCGATGACGCTGTCGCACTTGCCCCGGTTGTCACGCCGCCGATCGCCGTTTCCGAACCGGTCCCGGCAGCGCAGTCAGCAGCCGGCACGCCCGCCGATCAGGGTACCCAGCAATCGGTCTTCCTGTCGGACTTTGCCTTCTTCGAATTCGGTCCGGCCGATGATGTCGACGTTGTCGGAAAAGACGCCGCCCGTCCGAAGCCTTTTGTCGAGGCCGCCGCATCGGTGCCGATGACGCCCGTTGTCGCTCCTGCTGTTGTTGCTTCCGTTGCGGTCGCTCCGCCGGAGCCCGTACGCCCGGTTGAAATCCGCCGCATGCCGCCGACGGCGATCACCTCGCTGTTCCGCGTCGTCGACGTCCGCGGCGCAAAGGCAGAGGCTGTCGCGGTTTCGCATGAGCAGGCTTCCGCGGCTGCGGAAGCTCCGGCCGTCCAGCCGGCGCATGCTGCCGTTGGCGATGCGCCTGCAGCCATGGCTGCGGCTGAGCCGGAAATCATCGAGGCGGTGCCGGTCGAGATCGAGCAGCCGGCGCCGGTCGCCTCGAAGGCGGCGATCACCATGCCGGCACAGGTCACCCGCGCACCGAGCGCAATGCCGGCGATCGGTGTGGTTGAGCGCGCCTTTGGCGGGGACGCCTACGAGTTTCCGTCGGAGGAACTCCTGCAGGAAGCGCCTGTCGGTCAGGGCTTCTTCATGACGCAGGAGCAGCTGGAACAAAATGCCGGCCTGCTTGAAAGCGTGCTCGAAGACTTCGGCGTCAAGGGCGAGATCATCCATGTTCGTCCGGGCCCGGTCGTAACCCTCTATGAATTTGAGCCGGCACCCGGTGTGAAGTCGTCCCGCGTCATCAACCTCGCCGACGATATTGCCCGCTCCATGTCGGCGCTTTCTGCCCGCGTCGCCGTCGTTCCCGGTCGCAACGTCATTGGCATCGAACTGCCGAACGCGACCCGCGAGACCGTCTACTTCCGCGAGCTGATCGAATCGATCGATTTCCGCAAGACCGGCTACAAGCTGGCGCTTTGCCTCGGCAAGACGATCGGCGGCGAGCCTGTCATCGCCGAGCTTGCCAAGATGCCGCATCTGCTTGTCGCCGGCACCACCGGCTCGGGCAAGTCGGTGGCGATCAACACGATGATCCTGTCGCTGCTCTACCGGTTGAAGCCGGAAGAGTGCCGGCTGATCATGGTCGATCCGAAGATGCTCGAACTCTCCGTCTACGACGGCATCCCGCACCTGCTGACGCCTGTTGTTACCGACCCGAAGAAGGCGGTGATGGCGCTGAAGTGGGCCGTGCGCGAGATGGAGGACCGCTACCGCAAGATGTCGCGGCTCGGTGTGCGCAATATCGACGGCTACAATCAGCGCGCAGCGGCCGCCCGCGAAAAGGGCGAGCCAGTGATGTGCACCGTCCAGGCCGGCTTCGAGAAGGGCACCGGCGAGCCGCTGTTCGAGCAGCAGGAAATGGATCTGGCGCCGATGCCCTATATCGTCGTCATCGTCGATGAGATGGCCGACCTGATGATGGTCGCCGGCAAGGAGATCGAAGGCGCGATCCAGCGCCTGGCGCAGATGGCGCGTGCTGCCGGTATCCACCTGATCATGGCGACGCAACGCCCCTCGGTCGATGTCATTACCGGCACGATCAAGGCCAACTTCCCGACCCGTATCTCGTTCCAGGTGACCTCGAAGATCGACAGCCGCACGATCCTTGGCGAACAGGGCGCCGAGCAGCTGCTCGGCCAGGGCGACATGCTGCACATGCAGGGTGGTGGCCGCATCGCCCGTGTCCACGGCCCGTTTGTCTCCGATCTGGAGGTCGAACACGTGGTCGCGCACCTGAAGACGCAGGGACGCCCGGAATACCTCGAGACCGTCACGGCGGAAGAAGAGGAAGAGGAGCCGCAGGAAGAGACGCCGGTCTTCGACAAGAGCGCGCTTGCGTCGGAGGACGGCAACGAACTCTACGACCAGGCGGTCAAGGTGGTCCTGCGCGACAAGAAGTGCTCGACCTCCTATATCCAGCGCCGCCTCGGCGTCGGCTACAACCGTGCCGCCTCTCTCGTTGAACGCATGGAAAAGGAAGGTCTTGTCGGTCCCGCCAACCATGTGGGCAAGCGCGAAATCGTCTACGGAAACCGCGACCATATGAGCGCACCCGACAGCGAGGACATGGATTGATATCGGTCGGCCCACGTGTCGCCAGGTCACTGGTGACGCTGCCGCGCCTCATACTGAAGCCGCCGATGACAAGTTGTTGTCGGCGGCTTTTTGTTTTGCTCCCGGTGGTAGTCTGGTCATGGCCATGGGAGCGCTTTGCAATGGTCCCGATCTGGGGCGTCGCGCATGGGATGATCTGATCGGTGCAAGCAGAGACGCGTCGTCGTAGTGAAACAACGATCGGGCGAAGCCTTGCGCTTGCACTTATCCTACATGCCATTGCGGTCATGGCGCTCTTTCTTCTTCCGCCGCCGGAAAGTCGGGTCCCGGTACCGGATGAAAGCATTTCGGTTCAAATACTGGACATGGCGCCACTTGGTCTTGACGCGGTGAAGCAGCCTACGCCCGGGCTGCGCGACGCCGCGCCAATCGTGGCAACAGGTCCGCAAAAGGCGCCTCCCGAGCAGGCTGTCGCCACGACAGCACTTCCGGACGAACAGCCGACTATAGAAGCGAAGCAGTTCTTTTCTGCGGAGATATTGGCGAACCCACGCAGCAGGCAGGCGCGGGAGGGGCTCTCGCAGCTCGCTCCCGACGAACGGATCGTGCAGCTTTGCAATCTCGAAGCAATGGAACAGGTTCATCGCTGGAGCCCCGGTTTTGCTCCAGACTTCCTTGTCGCCTACGCGATGGCGGATACCAAGCTGGCCGGCCGGAAACTTCGCGCTGACGGTGGCGCCTTTCGCAGTAACGGCCACTGGTACGTCATCAAGTACACCTGCGAGGTCGCGCCGGATGTGGGGAGCGTCGTCGGGTTCGAATTTCGAGCTGGTGACGAAATCCCCGAGAGCGAATGGAGCAAGCATTTCCTTTCGGTTGGAGCCGGCGCATCCCATTGATCCCCGTGTAGCCCAGTGTCCTGACGCCTGGTGAGAGCCGTGGGAGACGCTATCCACTGCGAACAAATAAAAACGTTTTTATTTCTCTTGAAAACGTTTTTATTGGCTGTTACCTCTATGCTCAAGAAGATGCCGACGCCTGGGAGGGTGCATGGCGACTGAGATGCACAGGGCGCGGCGCGCACCGCCGCCGACGATCAAGACCTTGGCCGAGATGACGGGCTATTCGATTGCCACCATCTCGAAGGCGCTACGCGAATCGCCCGTGGTCGCGCCGGCGACCCGCGATCTCATTTTCAAGGCGGCGCGCGAGGTTGGGTATCAGGCCAACGCCCGCGGTATGGCGCTTCGTACCGGCAAGAGCTTTCAGGCCGCCGTCTTGATGCCGGTGACGGCTGCGCGAGATTACGAGTGGGACGGCGTCGAATATACCCAGACGTTAAGCGGTATCAGCCAGGCGCTTGACGGCACGGACTATCGCATGTCCGTACATGTCATCCGCGATGCGGCCGACGGCGCTGAGGCTGCGCGCCGGATCGTCGACCAGGGGCTTGCTGATGGTCTGATTTTCTCCGGTATCCTGGCCGAGGATCCGCGTATCGATCTGCTCGTCGCCGAGCAGTTTCCCTTCGTTTCGATGGGGCGTTGCCGCAAGGATATCGATTATGCCCATGTCGACATCGACAACGAATGGGCGGCGCATGCGGCGACTGCGCGGCTGATTGCCGGCGGTCACAGGCGCATTGCACTCGTCAATCCGGAGCGGCGGCTTTCCTACGCGCTCGACAGGATCGACGGTTTTGCCAGGGCTTTTCGCGAGGCGGGTCTCGATGCGCCGATGGAGTTGATTGCCGAGGGTGATCTCTCCACCCATTTCGGTCGGCAGACCGTGATCGACTTTCTGCAACGCGACGACGCTCCGACCGCCTTCGTCTGCATCAACGAATCCACCACGCTCGGCGTGCTGTCCGGGCTTGGCAGCCTCGGGCGCCAGGTCGGCGTCGATGTCGACGTCATCGCCTATGACGACATCAACGTCAGCGCCTATTTCACCCCGCCGATCACCACCTTCTACCAGCCGATCGAGGTACTCGGTCGCACGCTTGGACAGTTCCTGCTTCGCCGCATGGAAGGGGAGGACCCCGCGGCGCTTCGGCAGGTTTTCAGGCCGACACTGATCGCGCGGCAGCCCGACAATCTCGGCGGCCGCCTGATCCAAAGTTAACCATCCAAGGAGGAGAACCATGAAGAAACTGATGATTGCCCTGGCCGTAGCAGCCCTTGCTTCGAGCGTGTCCCACGCCGCCGATCTCGGCGGCAAACTGCTTAAGGTCGGCTCCGACACGACCTCGCCGCCGATGGAAAGCATCGATCCGGCAACCGGACAGGTTGTTGGCTTCGACGTCGATGTCGTCAACGCCGTCTGCGCCAAGATCAACTGCCAGGCCGAGTTCATCACCACTGGCTGGGACGGTATCTTCGCCGCCCTCGACCAGGGCAGCTTCGACCTCGTCGCGTCGGGCGTCTCGATCACCGAGGAACGCAAGAAAGCGATGGATTTTTCCGATCCCTACATCGTCAACAGCCAGGCGGTGCTGATGCGGGTTGAAGACCAGGGCATCACGCTCGACCGCTTCAAGGATGCGGGCAGAAAGCTCTCGGCCCAGGCAAACACGACCGATGCCCAGGTCGCCGAAAGTGTCGTCGGCAAGGAGAACGTCGCCGCCTATGACACCTTCAGCGCCGCGATCATCGCGCTCAAGAACAAGGACGTCGATGGCGTCGTCATCAACGGCGCCAATGCGGCCGCCTATGAGCGCGAATTCGCCGGTGAGCTCGTCGTCGCCATCAAGGACCTCGAATCCGACCCGCTCGGCCTCGTTTTCCGCAAGGGCGATGAAAATGTCGCTGCCTTCAACGAGGGCCTGAAGATGATCAAGGACGACGGCACGCTCGACCAGCTGATCAACAAGTACTGGGGCCTCAAGTAAGCTCATACTACCGATCGGACCCGGAACGTGCTCGCGCTCCGGGTCCTCCGTCAGTCTAATTCTATGCCCCCGGAGGAATGAATGTCGTTCCTGAGAAGCGTGCGTCCGAGCAATCTGATCATCCTGACCGCGCTGCCCTTCATCATCTATCTCTTCATTTCCTCCGGCGACTATCAGCGCTCGCTGAGGGCAATCCTCGGCGTCGAAAACGGCTCGTCGGCCTTCGTGCCGGGCTTCCTGGCGCTGGCGATCGCGTTCGCGTCGGGCATCGCCGTGCTCGTGTTCTCGCGCGCGAAAGCGCCGCGGCCGCGCCTGGCGAACATTGCAGCCGTGCTCAATCTTGTCGCGGCCGCCGTGCTCGTCATCGGCCATAACATCCACCCGTTCATCGCTTCTGTGGTGGCGAACGGAGTCGATCCGTTCAAGTCGACGCTGATCGTCAAGGGCGTGACGCCGCGGCAGCTGACCGAGGCGGCCGACCTGATGGTGCGCGGTGTCGAAGGCTGGCTGTTCCCCGCCTATTTCGCTTTAACCCTGGTGGGGCTTGGCCTTCATTTCCTGAGCAGTCGTTTCGGCGAACCGTCCGGTGAACGGGCAAGACGTGTCGCCCGCTGGGTCCTCGGCCTTGTCAACGGCGCCGGTCTCGTCTTCATTTTCTTCTTTGCCCATATCGCCTTTGCCGCAGGCGTTGCGACCACCATTCGCGCGGCGATCGCCGCTTATATCCTCGCGGCGCTGATGGGCCTCGTCTGGGTCGGGTTGCTGCAACTGCATTCGACGGTCAGGACCAGCCTCTATTTCGCCATTGCCACGCTGGTACTGGCTCTTGCCGCCGGCTGGTTCCTGCTGCAACCACGCGATACCTATGTGCTGGCCGGTACGCTCGAGGGCAAGGTCGGGATCGTCACCAATACGCCGGCGGGCCTCATCAGCGCCGTGCGCTTCGGCCAGTACGATGGCGCGCCGCAGACGGAAACGCCTGTGCGCACCTTCGTCGGGCCGACGGAGGCGTTGGCATCGATCGCCAAGGGCGAGGGCGTCTCGGCAGCGCTGCTGCCGGCCGCGTCCGCGCCGGCCGATATGCCGGTACTCTGGAAGACCGAGGCGCTCAACGATCGCGATCGCGCCGCCGGCGTCACCGTCGCCGTGCTCGCCATCATCCTCGGTCTCTTGACCTTCGGTGGCTACCTGCATCAGCGCCATCCTCTGGCGATCGGATCGGAATTCATCGTCGACACGATCCGCGGTATTCCGATGCTGGTCATCGTTCTCTATGTCGGCCTGCCCTTGAGCGGGGCGCTCAAGGACGCGACGCAAGGCGTGCTCGATCCGCCGAACCTGATGCGCGGCATCGTCGCCATGGCGCTTGCCTATTCGGCCTATCTCGCCGAAATCTTCCGCTCGGGCATCAATGCCATTCCGGTCGGTCAGGTCGAGGCGGCGCGCAGCATCGGCCTCAATCGCTGGCAGACGGCGCGTCTAGTCGTCCTGCCGCAGGCCTTCCGCATCATTATTCCGCCGCTCGGCAACGAACTGATCGCGATCCTGAAAGACACGTCGCTCTTGTCGATCCTGTCGATCCGCGACATCACCCAGCGCATGCGCGAGTTCCAGTCGGCAAGCTTCCTGCCGTTCGCACCCTATAACTCGGCGGCGATCTTCTACATCTTCCTGACGCTTGCAGCCGCAAGCCTCGTCAACATGATCGAGCGGAAATATGACATCAAGCACCGCTAGGCGATCGACGGTCCTGATCACAGGGGCCTCCCGCGGGCTTGGCGCCGAACTGGCGCGGATCTACGACGGGGACGGCTGGCGTGTCATCGCCTGCGCGCGGGTCCCGCACGCAGGCGCGTCGGACCGGCTGGCGCTCGACGTTGCCGATCCCGCTTCGATCGATGCTCTGGGGCAAGCGCTCCAGGGCGTGGCGATCGACGTGCTGATCAACAATGCGGCTGTGCGCGGCGATACCGGCGGCCTCGCAACGCTTAAGGCCGGCGACTTCCTCGACGTGATACGGGTCAACACGCTGGCGCCGCTTCTGCTGACGCGGGCGCTGCTGGCCAATTTAAGGGCCGGCGAGCGCCGGGTGGTCGCCAATATCAGCAGCCGTGCCGGCTCGCTTGCTGAGGGCACGCTCGACGATGATGACGGCGACTATGCCTACCGCTGTTCGAAGGCGGCGCTGAACATGGCGACGGTCAAGCTCGCCCAGGATCTGAAGGGAGATGGGATCTCCGTGCTCTCATTGCATCCCGGCTGGGTGCAGACGGATATGGGCGGCAGCGAGGCGGTCGTTTCTGTCGCCGACAGTGCGGCCGGGCTGAAAGCGATCATCGACAGGGCAGATTTGGCCGCTAGCGGCAGTTTCCGCGCCTATGACGGGCGACGGGTTTCGTGGTGACAGGACGGGCAGAGACAATGGCAGAGCATGATTTGAAGATCGAACGGGAACTGGCAACGATCCGGGCGTGGCTGCGCGACAGCTATGGGATCGAGGCACGCCTCTCGCCACTGCCGGGCGAACATGACCTCAATTACCGGGTCTCGGCCGCCGACGGCCAAGAGTATCTGCTGAAGCTGCATGCCGCCGGCGATGCCGACGAGCTCGGCATGCAGATGGCGGTGCTCGAACACATGGCCGCCAAGGCATCGGATCTGCCGGTCTCGCGGGCGTTGCGCGATCGCTCCGGCGCCGTCAGCAGCCAGATCGAACTTCGCGGACCTCGGACGGCAAGGCTTCTCTCCTGGCTGCCCGGCGACACCTGGGCAAAAGCGCCGGTACGCAGCGCCACCAGTGCCGAAAGCCTCGGCCGTCTGCTGGCCGGTCTCGATCGCAACTTGGAGGATTTTTCCCATGCCGGCGCCAAGCGCCTCTATGCCTGGGATATCGGCCGAGCCGACATGCACCGCAAACACGTGGAACTGATTGACGGCGCCGATAAGCGGGTGACGGTCGACACGATCCTCGATCATTTCACTTCGACGGTCCTGCCGCGCCTAACGACCTGCCCGATGCAGGTCATTCACAACGACGCCAACGACTACAATGTACTGCTCGACGAGGCAGGTCAGGTCAGTGGTCTGCTCGATTTCGGCGACATGGTCGAGACCTGGCGGGTGATCGAGGTCGCTGTCGCCTCGGCCTATGCGCTGATCGGATCCGCCGATCCCGTCGGGACCATCGCCGCGCTTGCCGGAGCCTATCATCAGGTAAACCCGCTGAATGAAACCGAAATCGAACTGGTCTTCGATCTGGTGCTCACGCGTTACGCCGTCAGCATGTGCATGGCGGCCAAGCAGATCCGCGACAATCCTGACAATACCTACCTGCTTGTCAGCCAGGAGGATGTCTGGCGGGAACTGAAGAGACTCCAGAGCGAGAACCGGACGATCGCGATCGCCCGTATCCGCGATGCCTGCGGCCTCGCGCCGATCCCGCATGCCGCCGCCGTCGTGCGCTGGCTCGAAAAGAGCGCGCATGATTTTGCGCCGATCGTGCGGCCAGAAGCTGCCAAGCCAAAGGTCGCAGTCTTCGACTTCTCCGCTTCCGGGCCGGAAGCGGCGCAATGGGCAAGACTCGACGCTGCGGAAGCTGAAGCCCGCATCGCGGCGCAGATCGGCAGCGAGCACGCCGCCTTCGGCATCGGCCTCTATGGTGAGGATCGAGGGATTTACCAGGGCGACGCCTATGAGACGGCGGTGGAAGGTGCGCGGCGCTCGGTGCACCTCGGCGTCGATATCTTCGCGCCGGCTGGGGAGCCGGTTTCGGCGCCCTTTGCCGGCAAGGTCGCCTTCATCCACGACGATGCCGTTCCCTACGGGTTCGGCCCGACGGTGCTCTTAGAACATGAGATCGCAGATGGCCTCCGCTTCTGGACGCTCTATGGTCACCTCTCCCGCGACAGCATCGCCAGGCTCTCCAAGGGGCAGGCGATCGCCAAGGGCGAGGTCTTTGCCGCCTTCGGCGCGGCCGCAGAAAACGGCAACTGGGCGCCGCATCTGCATTTCCAGATCGTTACCGATCACCTCGGCCTTGGTGGGCAGATGCATGGGGTCGGCGTGCGCGACCAGTGGCAGGTGTGGCGCGAGGTGAGCCCGGACCCGAGCGTTGTGCTAGGTCTCTCGGTTCCGGTCTCGGTGATCGTTCCGCGCGACAAGGAATTCCTGGTGCGCGAGCGCCACCGCCGTATCGGTCGGTCGCTGAGCATCGCCTATAGCTCAGCACCGTTGAAGATCGTCGGTGGCGAGGGCGCGCATCTGATCGACGAGGAGGGGACGCGCTGGCTCGACATGGTCAACAATGTCTGCCACGTCGGCCATTGCCACCCCCGCGTCGTCAAGGCGGCGCAGGCGCAGATGCAGCGGCTCAACACCAATTCACGCTACCTGCACGATTCGCTGGTCGAATATTCGCGGCGGCTCGCCGCGCTGTTCCCGGATACGCTCAACGTCTGCTTCTTCGTCAATTCCGGCAGCGAGGCCAACGACCTCGCCATCCGGCTGGCGCGTGCCCATACCGGCAACCGCGATGTCATCACGGTCGACCATGCCTATCATGGCCATCTTTCGAGCCTCATCGACGTCAGCCCCTATAAGTTCGCCGGCAAGGGCGGGGAAGGGCGGCAGGCACATGTGAAGGTCGCCGAGATGCCTGACCTCTACCGCGGGCGCTACCGCTACGGTGATGAGCATGCGGGAACGAAGTATGCCGAGGACGTGCGCAACCAGGTTGCGGCCCTTGCCGCCGACGGCCGCCGTCCGGCGCTGTTCTTCAGCGAGGGCATTCTCGGCACCGGCGGGCAACTGTCACTGCCAGAAGGTTATCTGCGCGAAGCCTATGCGCATGTGCGCGCCGCAGGCGGCCTTTGCCTTGCCGACGAGGTGCAGGTCGGCTTCGGTCGCGTCGGCAGCCACATGTGGGCGCACGAGTTGCAGGGTGTGGTGCCTGACATCGTCACCATGGGCAAGCCGATTGGCAACGGCCACCCGATGGCGGCCGTCGTCACCACGGAAGCCATCGCCGCCTCGTTTGCCAACGGCATGGAGTATTTCAACACTTTCGGCGGCAACCCGGTTTCGGCCGAAATTGGCCTTGCGGTGCTCGACGTCATTCGCGACGAGCGGCTGATGAACCATTGCCGTGTCGTCGGCGACCGGCTGATGGACGGCGCCCGGGCACTTGCGAGCAAATATGCGATCATCGGCGATGTCAGAGGCCATGGCCTCTTCAACGGCATCGAACTGGTGCGCGACCGCGACACGCTGGAGCCGGCAGCCCGCGAGCTTGATTTCATCATCGCCGAGATGAAGCGCAAGCACCGGATTCTGCTGAGCAGCGAGGGGTCGCACCACAATGTTCTGAAGGTGAAGCCGCCGGCACCCTTCAGTGCTGAGGATTGCGACTATTTCCTCAACGCGCTCGACGAGACGCTCGGGCGTCTGGATCATTTGAGATGACGCAATTCCTGACGGAATGCCGCTTCACACATTTCCTGAGACTGCTCTAACCCGCTGACAAGAAACACCAAAACGGCCGCCTTCGGGTGGCCGTTTTGCTGTTGGCCACGAACTTCAACAGCAAAGTCGGATCGACGCGATTTTTCCCTTTACAAGAAAGTTAAACGTTTTTATCGTGCATATAAACGTTTAACTAAGCGCAAGGCTTGTGCCATTGGCCTCCGCTAAGCGCTCCGCCGGCAGGGAGGGCCCGTTGGCAGCGATCCGCATCGACAATTTGCGCAAAGGCTTTGGTTCGCTCGAAGTCTTGAAGGGTATCAACCTCGATATCGCCGATGGCGAGTTCGTCTGCTTCCTCGGCCCGTCGGGCTGCGGCAAGAGCACGCTGCTGCGCTCGATCGCCGGGCTTGAGGATCTCGACGGTGGCTCGATCCGCCTCGGCGAGCGCGACATCACCGAGGTGGCGTCGGCCAAACGCGACATCGCCATGGTCTTCCAGAACTATGCGCTCTACCCGCACATGAATGTGCGCAAGAACCTGTCCTTCGGCCTGGCGCTCAACGGCATGAAGCGTGACGAGATCGATCGCCGCGTCGACAACGCCGCCGACATCCTGCGCATCAAGGAATTGCTGGCCCGCAAGCCGCGCCAGCTTTCCGGCGGCCAGCGCCAGCGCGTGGCGATCGGTCGTGCGATCGTGCGCGAGCCGAAGCTTTTCCTGCTCGACGAGCCGCTGTCGAACCTCGATGCGGGGCTGCGCGTCACCATGCGCGTCGAGCTTGCAGCGCTGCATGAGCGTCTCGGCGTGACGATGATCTATGTGACCCATGACCAGGTGGAGGCGATGACGCTGTCCGATCGCGTCGTGGTGCTCGACAAGGGTAAGGTCAGCCAGTTCGGCACGCCGCTCGAACTCTTCTATCAACCCGCAAACCTGTTCGTCGCCGGCTTCATCGGTTCGCCGCGCATGAACTTCGTCACGACCGAAGTGACAGGGCAGGTTGACACGTCAGTGACGCTCAATGGCGGCGGTCTTGCCCATCCGCTGACGCTCGAGATGCAGTCTGCAGCGCCGGTCGCCAAGCCCAAGTCGGTGACACTCGGCATTCGCCCGGACAAGATCGAGCTGGTTTCCGCCGAGGAAGGCCATCTCGTCGGCGACGTGCGCCTGGTCGAGCGGCTCGGCACCGAAAGCCACGTCCATATCAGCCTTGAGAACGGCGGCGACATGACCGCCGTCGTGCGCGGCACGCATCCGGTTTCGGCTCGCGAGCGCGTGCATCTGCGCTTGGCCGCCGAGCATTGCCATCTGTTCGATGGCGACGGTCAGGCGGTCGCGCGCCGGCTCGATGTCGAGACCCAGGCGCTCATCAATCAGGAAAAGGCAAAGCGGGTCGCGTAACCCGAAGGAGGAGGAGAAGCATGCTTAACAGGAAGTCGATCATCGGCTCGCTGCTGGTTCTGGCGATCGCCGGAACCGCCACGGCCCGCGCGGAAGAGACCTTGCGTTTTGCGACCTGGGACACGGACGAGAGCCTGGCGATCCAGCAGGAAATCGCCAAGAAGTTCGAGGAGAAGCACCCGGGCGTGAAGGTTCAGGTGGAACCCTATGCGGATGGCTACGATCAGAAGCTGATCGCCGCCTTCGGCGCCGGTAACCCGCCTGACGTCATGTATATGTGGAACTTCCCGCAATACTACACGTCGCTGAAGCCGCTCGACGATCTGATCGCCAAGGATGCGGCCGAGATCAAGCCGGACGATTTCCCGAAGGGCCTGATGAACACGGTTCGCGTCGAGGGCAAGACCTACGGCATGCCGTCGGGCTTCACCACGCAGGTGGTCTTCTACAACAAGGACATGTTCGCCAAGGCCGGCGTCGAGGAGCCGAAGGACGGCTGGACCTGGGACGACCTGCGCGCCAAGGCGGCGAAGTTCCGCGACGAGCCGAACAAAGTCTATGGCTTCGCCGTCGATGCCAAGCCCGACCCTTACGACTTCGAGCAATTCCTCTGGTCGAATGGCACCAAGTACATCTCCGACGACGGCAAAAAGATCGACGGCTACATGAACAGCGATGCGGCAGCGCAAGTGCTCGATATGTTCGGCGACATGGCCAAGAAACAGGAAGCGATCACGCTCAATCTCGGCGACGACACGTCGGGCAGCACGCTCTTTAAGGGTGGCAAGATCGCAATGTTCCAGAGCGCCATGTGGTCGAAGTCCGGTATCGATGCGTCCGGTATCAAGTATGGCGTGGCGCCGCTGCCGAAGTTCGGCGACAAGACCGCCCATTCCGCACTCGGCGTCTCGGCGATCTCGATCGCCAAGGATGCGGCCCATCCTGATCTCGCCTGGGAATTCGTCAAGTTCTTCTCCTCGCCGGAAGCTGTCGTCATGCGCGTCAACGACCTGCCGGTGCGCACCAGCGTCGCGGAGGAAAAGGGCATGACCAAGGACCCGATCTACAAGCCCTTCTTCGACATTCTCGTCACCTCCAACACCGAGACCCACGCGTTCCTGAAGAACGCCAACTGGAGCAAGGTCCAGGACAATCTCGCCCGCGCCATTGAGGCGACGATGATCGACCAGGGCAATGCCAAGCAGCATCTCGACGATGCGGTCGCCCGCTCGAAGCGGCTGGTCAAGTAGGACAAGGAGCCTGGGAGATGGACATGACCTATGCAACAGCGGCGGCGCCGACCGTGGCAAAACGCAAGCGCTCGGCGTTTGCGCGCCACATCGTGGCCTATCTGTTCATCTCCCCGTGGATCCTCGGGTTCCTGTTCTTCACGCTCGGGCCCCTCGTCTTCTCGCTGACGATGAGCTTCTACGACTGGCCTGTCGTCGGCGAGCGCACTTTCGTCGGCCTCGACAACTACCGCTCCATGCTCTTCGAGGATCAGCAGTTCTGGGAGAGCCTCTGGATCACGGTGAAGTTCGCGGCGATCTACGTGCCGTTCAACATCGTCATGTCGTTCCTGCTGGCGCTCATGCTGCACCATATCCGCTTTGCCAGCGGCTTCTTCCGCACCGCCTTCTACCTGCCGAGCGTCATTTCCGGTGTCGCGCTTGTGACGATCTGGAGCTGGATCTACAGCAGGGAATACGGCCTTCTGAATTTCATGCTGTCCTTCGTCGGCATCGACGGGCCGAACTGGCTCGGCGATCCCAACCTTGCGATCATCGCCATCATCATTGCCAGCCTCTGGGGGCTCGGTGGCACCATGCTGATCCTCTTGACCGGCCTCAAGGCGATCCCGAAGGAACTCTATGAGGCGGCGACCGTCTCGGGCGTTCCCGGCTGGGCGCAGATGGTGTTCATCACCCTTCCGATGCTCGGGCCGATGCTGCTCTTCACCTTCATTACCTCGATCATCTCCGCCTTCCAGCAACTGACGATCGCGCTGCTTTTGACCAAGGGCGGACCGCTCGGCTCCACCTATTTCTTCGCCATGTACATCTACGACAACGCCTTCAAGTATTTCGACATGGGTTATGCCGCCGCCGGCTCCTGGGTGATGTTCATCATCGTGCTGCTGCTCAGCCTCGGCGTGATGCGCTGGTCGGCTGCCTGGGTCTATTACGAAGGCGAAGTCCGCCAGAACGATGGAGACGGCCATGCGTAAGACGCTGCTCTATTCCGCGCTCATCCTGCTCTCGGCGCTGTTTATCGCGCCGTTCTACTGGACCTTCATGACGGCGATCAAAAGCACCGCCGAACTCTACCAGTTCCCGCCGGTCTTCTGGCCGTCCGAATGGCATTGGGAGAATTTTGCCGCCGCCTGGAACAAGCAGCCCTTCGGCACCTATCTCACCAACTCGCTGATCGTTGTGGTGCTGTCGACGATCGGCCAGTTGATCTCAAGCTCGCTCGTCGCCTACGGCTTCGCCCGCTTCCGCTTTCCCGGCCGCGATCCCCTGTTCATTCTGCTGCTCGCCACCATGATGATCCCGTGGGACGTGAAGATGATCCCGCTCTACATGGAGTTCAACCTGCTCGGCTGGATCAACACGCTGAAGCCCTTGATCGTGCCGGCCTATTTCGCCGATGCCTTCTTCGTCTTCCTTCTTCGCCAATACATCATGACCGTGCCTGTCGAAATCGACGAGGCGGCGCGCATGGACGGCGCCAACGCCTTCGACATCTATTGGCGCATCCATCTGCCACTGATGATGCCGGCGCTGGTGCTGGTCGGCACCTTCCATTTCATGAACGCCTGGAACGACTATCTCGGTCCGCTGATCTTTCTCAACGACCAGTCGAAATACACACTCACGCTCGGCCTCTCGATGTTCAAGGGCCTGCACGAGGTGGACGTGACCTCGATCGCCGCGATCACCGTGATCCTCTGCCTGCCGCCGCTCGCGCTGTTCTTCGTCGCCCAGCGCTACATCATGGATGGCGCGGTCGGTTCGTCGGTGAAGGGATAACGGCATGCTGTTCGATATCGACACAGTCCCCTTCAGCCGCAGGGGCCGGTTCCTGACGCTCTCGACGATGCGTGTTCCGGGTCGCGATGGCGAGCGGGCGCTTTATCTCCGTCATGTCGCCGGCGGCGACGAGCGGCCGTCACTCGGCCGCCTCTGCCGTGTCGAATTTCTCGATGCGGCTGGCGAGACCGTGACGCCCGTGTTCGTGCTCTCCCCGGAGCGGCTCGACGCCCGCGTCGGCGAAGGCGAGGTCACCTTCGTCATCGGTGAGGGTGAACGCCTGCATGTTGTCGGCAAGAGGGCCGGCGTGCGCTTCCATCTCGAAGGCTCCCGCTATGACTATGTCTATCGCACGCCCAACGGCGAGGATTGCCTGGTGGCCGCGGTTGAGAACGTGAAGTTCATCCCACGGGCAATCACAGGTGATCTTAAGATCACGGGCGCCTGGCAGCGCGATCACTCGGAAGACGTTTCCTTTGCCTTCTCGGGCGCGGATGCCTTCGAGGGCAATGTCGATTTCTTCCGCACCGTGCCGCCTGCCGCTCAACCCGGCGATTTCGCCGAGGCCCTTTCGGGTGCGACGGACGAATTCGCCGAGTGGTACGCGCGCGTTCCGAGGGGCGTTACCGGCCAGAACGAAGCGCATCGGCTGGCAAGCTATCTGCTCTGGGCGAACGGCGTGCCCGCTGGCGGCACTCTGACGCGGCCGGCGATCTACATGTCCAAGAACCACATGATTAACATCTGGAGCTGGGACAACGCCTTTTCCGCCCTCGGCGTTGCCTCTGTCGATCAGGAGCTTGCCTTCGACCAGTTGGCAGTGATCTTCGATCATCAGGATGCGTCCGGCTTGCTGCCGGACTATATCAACGACCGCGACGTGCTCTTCGCCTTCACCAAGCCGCCGGTGCACGGCTGGGCAGTGTCGCTGATTGCGGCTGCCGACCCATCCTTCCTGACGGGCGAGCGCAAGTCCTACCTGCGTGACGCGATCGGCAAGCAGGTCGACTATTGGCTGACTTATGGCCGTACGGATGCGACGAGCCTGCCGTCCTATTTCCACGGCAACGACAGCGGCTGGGACAATGCCACCTTCTTTGCCGAGGGCGGGCCGGTGATTTCGCCGGACTTGCCGGTCTTCCTGATCCTTGCCTGCGAGACGCTGGCGACGCTGCTGGAAGATGATGTGGAACGTCAGACGATGTGGCGGCAGAAGGCTGACGACCTGCAGGCGTTGTTGTTTGAACGGCTGTGGACTGGCGAAACCTTCGGCGCGCGGCTTGCTGCAGATCCGGAGCGGGTTCTGCCTGGAAACAATCTCATCCAGTTCATGCCGCTGTTGCTGGGTGCACGCCTGGCACCCGACATGCGCGAAAAGCTCGTTGCCAGGCTTCTGGCCGGCGGCTTCATCACCGCATGGGGCCCAGCGACCGAAAGCCCGCAGAGTTCCTTCTACGAGGACGACGGCTACTGGCGTGGGCCCATCTGGGCGCCGACCACGCTTCTCCTCTGGGATGGTCTGCGCCGGCAAGGGAAGATTGAACTTGCGCATGAGGTCGCGGAAAAGTTCTGTTCACTTGCCAGCAAAAGCGGTATGGCCGAAAACTTCGATGCGCGGTCGGGGAGGGGCCTTCGCGATCGCGCATTCGCCTGGACATCCGCAGTCTATCTTCAGCTGGCGGCATCGCTCAGCCGACCCAAATCATCGTGATCTAGCAACCCGTGACGAACTGAGACGCCATGCAGAGACCGACGATCAAGACCATCGCGCAGGAGACAGGGCTTTCCATCGCCACCGTTTCCAAGGCCCTGAAGCATTCGCCTCAGGTTCGCCCGGAAACGCGCGCGATCGTGATCGAAGCGGCGACACGCGTCGGCTATGAACTCAACATGCATGGCGTGCAGTTGCGCACCGGCAAGACCTATCAGGTCGCCGCGATCATGACCGCGCCGGGGCCGAAGCAGAACGAGTGGGAAGGCGTCGAATACGCCCAGCTTTTGAGCGGTATTTCCTGGGCGCTCGAAGACAGTCCCTATCGCGTCTCGCTCTATGCCGTCCGCAACTTCGAGGAAAGCCAGGCGGTCATCAAGCAGATCGTTTCTCTGAAGAAGGCCGACGGCATCATCATCTCGGGCACGCGCGCCGACGACCCGCGCATCCGCACCATGCAGGCGGCGGACTTCCCGTTCGTGACCTACGGCACCAGCATCCACAATGCACCGCACGCCTATGTGGATGCCGACAACGAACAGATGATCCGGGTGTCGATGGCGCGTCTGGTCGAGCGCGGCCATCGCCGCATCGCGCTGCTCAACCCGCTCTCGGATCTGAGCTACGGCATCACCCGGCTCGAAGCCTACAAACACGCTCTCGAAGTCGCGGGCCTTTCCTTTGATCCGGCACTTGTCGCCCATGGCCGGCTGACGCCGGCCTTCGGCCGCGAGAATGTGCTGACCATGTCCGAGCTCGCCAACGCACCGACAGCCTATATCTGCGCCAATGAAGCTTCGGCGCTCGGCGCCTTCTCCGGCTTCCACGAACGTGGACTGGTGCATGGGCGCGACGCCGTGATCAATGCGACTGACGATCTCAACGTCAGCCAGTATTTCGCGCCGCCGATCACCACCTATTACCTGCCGATCAGCGAGCCGAGCAGCTTGCTCGGTGCCTATATCCTCAGGCGCATGGAGGGCGAGCCGCCGGAAGCGCTGCAGACGCTGCTGATGCCTGATCTGATCGAGCGCTGCGACGACCGCTTGAACCCGAACCGTTGACGACTTTTTCGCCCGAGCAGGGCGCTTTCATGCTCTTGAATATAAACGTTTATATTTAAGGGCGCGCATTACAAGACCTGAGGCTGGACCCAACCGGCCGAATGACATGACGAAGGACCGGACCCGTGCACATGCCCCTGACGAGATCGAACCGCTTCAACGCCAAAGAGCAGCAGACCGACATGCTGGAACTCGGCGTCTGCTACTATCCGGAGCAGTGGCCGCGCGAAAAATGGGAAGAGGACGCCCGCCGCATGGTCGAGCTCGGCCTTGCCTGGGTGCGCATCGGCGAATTCGCCTGGGCGAAGATCGAGCCGCGGTCTGGCGAGTTCCATTGGGAATGGCTGGACGACGCGATCGAGGTGCTTGGCAAGGCCGGCCTCAAGGTGATCTTGGGAACGCCGACCGCGGCACCACCGAAGTGGCTGATCGACCGTTATCCGGATATCCTGCCCGTCGACGTCAACGGCGTTGTGCGCAAGTTCGGCGCCCGTCGCCACTACTGCTTCTCCAGCCGCCGCTACCGCATTGAGGCTGCGCGGATCTCGGAAGCCATGGCCGAGCGCTACGGCAGAAACGCCTTCGTGCACGCCTGGCAGACCGACAACGAATATGGCGACCACGACACGATCTACAGCTATTCCGACGAAGCGCTGTGCGCTTTCCGCGAATGGCTGGCGGACCGCTACGGCACGGTCGAGGAACTGAACCGCGCCTGGGGCACGGCCTTCTGGGCGATGAACTACCTGACGTTCGACGAAGTCGAGCTTCCGAACAATCTGGTGGAAGAACCGAGCCCGACCCATATCGTCGACTACATCCGCTTCTCCTCCGACCAGGTGAAGAGCTTCAACAAGGCGCAGGTCGACATCATCCGCAAGCACTCACCGGGCCGCCCGGTGACGCACAACTTCATGTCGCAGAACACCGACTTCGATCACTACAAGGTCGGCGAAGACATCGATATCGCCTCCTGGGACGTCTATCCGATGGGTGGACTGCTCAACGGCCGTCTCTCGTCGGAAGACAAGGGTCGCTACCTCCGCGTCGGTGACCCCGACCAGCCGGCCTTCAACCACGATCTCTACCGCGCCGTCGGCAACGGCCGCGTCTGGGTGATGGAACAGCAGCCGGGCCCGGTGAACTGGGCTTCGCACAACCAGTCGCCGGCAGACGGCATGGTCCGGCTCTGGACTTGGCTCGCCTATGCCCACGGCGTCGACATGGTCTCCTATTTCCGCTGGCGTCAGGTGCCGTTTGCGCAGGAGCAGTTCCATGCGGGTCTGCTCTTGCCGAACAGCGAGGCTGACCAGGGCTATCTCGAAGTCGCGCAGGTCGCCGAGGAGATGAAGCGCCTGCCGAAGGGCGAGCGCCGCGCGAAGGCCAAGGTTGCGATCGTGCTCGACTACAATTCGCGCTGGGCGACCCGTGCGCTGCCACAGGGCCGCACCTATCTGGCGTCGCAGATCGCGCTCGACTGGTATTCGACCGTTGCCCGCTTCGGCGTTGACGTCGACATCATCGGCCAGCACTCGGATCTCGACGGCTACCAATTGGTGCTGGCGCCTGACTTGGTCATCCCGGATCAGGCCTTCGTCGGAAAGCTTGCGGCCTCGAGCGCCAAGGTTCTGTTCGGACCGCGCAGCGGCAGCAAGACCGAGGACATGCACATTCCCGAGGGCCTGCCGCCGGGCCCGCTCGCCTCGCTGATCGATGTCAGCGTCGCCCGCGTCGAGTCGCTGCCGGAGTTTCACGCCGAAAGCGTGCTCTACGGCAACGAAACCTATCCGGCCGGCGTGTGGCGCGAAACGGTCAGGACCAGCGAAACCGTGCTTGCGACCTTCGAGGGCGATTACCGCAATGGTGCTCCGGCGCTCGTCGGTAATGACAAGGCGCGCTATATGGCAACTGGCGCCCGCGGCGAACTCCTGAACAAGATCATCGGTGACGCGCTCGGCTGGGCCTCGGTCGAGGCGCTGGCCGATCTCGGCGATCTGCGCATCACCCGCCGCGGCAAGCTCACCTTCGCGTTCAACTACGGCAAGGCTGCCGTCGAGGTGCCGGCAGCCGCCGGTGCGACCTTCCATGTCGGTGACCGCAAGCTCGGGCCTGTCGACGTGGCGATCTGGTCGGAGTAGCGCAGGGTCGATAAAGTGGCCGCTCCAAACGCTGACAACGGTATTTGGCGAAAGAGGTCCCCCAATCTCCCTCATCCTCGCCCTTGTGGCGGGGATCCAGCGACCCGACGTCTGTCGGGTCATGAGACCTTTCAGCCCAAGGACTTTGGGCTGACTGGATTCCTGTGACAAGCACAGGAATGACGGAGGTCTTGGTGATGCCCAGCCTCCTTCAGCACGGTTATCAGCCGTCGCACGCAAAAAGCCCGGTCTTTGAGAAGCCGGGCCCTTGCTTTCCGCGGACTCTCGCGTCGGTCAGACCCGTTCCAGCGCCACGGCGATGCCCTGGCCGACGCCGATGCACATGGTCGAGAGCGAATAGCGTCCACCGGTCTCGCGCAGTTCGAGTGCTGCAGTGCCGGTGATGCGGGCGCCGGACATGCCGAGCGGATGGCCGAGCGCGATCGCGCCGCCGTTGCGATTGACGCGCGGGTCGTCGTCGGCGATGCCGAGATTACGCAAGGTGGCGAGCCCCTGCGAGGCGAAGGCTTCATTGAGTTCGATGACGTCGAACTGTGCCTGCGTGAGTCCGAGACGAGCCATTAGCTTCTTCGAGGCCGGTGCCGGGCCGAAGCCCATGATGCGCGGCGGCACACCGGCGGTCGCACCGCCAAGGATCCGCGCAATCGGCCGCAAACCATATTTCTTTGCGGCCGCTTCCGAGGCGATGATCAGCGCGGTCGCGCCGTCGTTGACGCCGGAGGCGTTACCGGCCGTCACTGTGCCGCCTTCCTTCTTGAAAGGCGTGCCAAGCTTGGCAAGCGCCTCCATGGTGGTTGCGCGCGGATGCTCGTCGCGATCGACGATAACAGGTTCGCCCTTGCGCTGCGGGATCGTCACCGAAACGATCTCCTTCGCCAGCCGGCCATTGGCTTGGGCGGCTGCCGCCTTCGCCTGGCTGCGGACAGCAAAGGCATCCTGGTCCTCGCGGCTCACATGGAAGTCCGCGGCGACATGCTCGCCGGTCTCCGGCATGGAATCGACACCGTACTGCTTCTTCATGATCGGGTTGACGAAACGCCAGCCGATCGTCGTGTCGTAGATCTCGGCGTTGCGCGAAAACGCGGTGTCGGCCTTCGGCATCACGAAGGGTGCGCGCGACATGCTCTCGACGCCACCCGCAATCATCAGTTCGGCTTCGCCGGATTTGATTGCCCGGGCGGCGGTGATGACGGCATCCATGCCGGAGCCGCAGAGCCGGTTGATCGTCGTGCCTGTCACGCCGACCGGCAGGCCGGCCAAGAGCAGCGACATGCGCGCGACGTTGCGGTTGTCCTCTCCCGCCTGGTTGGCGCAGCCGAAGATGACGTCATCGACCGCGTCCCAGTCGACTTCGGCATTGCGCTCGATCAACGCCTTGAGCGGGATCGCGCCGAGGTCATCGGCCCGGACCGAGGAGAGCGAGCCGCCGAAACGGCCGATCGGGGTGCGCACATAGTCGCAGATAAAAGCCTCGGCCATTATGCAACCTCCTTGTCGCCCTGGTGCGCCTTCTTGGTGCGGGCATTGATGTCGCGCAGGGTCGCAAGTTCCAGCTCGGTCGGCACAGGTGTTTCGATCACCTGTTCGGCGAACCTGATCGCCCAGCCGCAGTTCTCGACGATCTGCTCGCGCGTCACGCCTTGGTGGATTGAAACGACCGTCAGTTCCTTGGTTTCCGGATCCGGCTCCAGGATGCAGAGATCGGTGATGACGCGGGTCGGCCCCTTGGTCTTCATGCCCAAGCGTTCGCGGTGGTTGCCGCCTTTGCCATGGCCCATGGAGGTGATGAACGGCAGCTTTTCGACGAAGCCGCGCTTCGACAATGCCATGGTGATGAAGATCCGGCCGCAATTGGAGGCGATCTCCGGTGCGCCGCCGCCGCCGGGCAGCCGCACCTTCGGATGATCGTACGGACCGACGACCGTGGTATTGAGATTGGCGAACCTGTCGATCTGCGCGCCGCCGAGGAAGCCGGTGGTGATGCGCCCGCCCTGCAGCCAGTAGCGAAACATCTCAGGCACGGAGACGGTGAAGAGGGCAGTGTCGCAGAGCTCGCCGTCGCCGATCGAGAGCGGCAGCACATCCGGCTTGGTTCCGACCGTGCCGCTTTCGTAGATCAGCGTGATATCCGGCGCATGCGTCAGCCGGGCGACGTTGCAGGCGGCAGACGGCGCGCCAATGCCGACGAAGCAGACGTCGTCGTTGGAAAGCGCCCGGGCTGCGGCGATCGTCATCATCTCGGTGGGGGTGAAGTCGCTCATCCTATCCTCCTCAGGCCGCTTTTGCCGCTCGGCTACCGGCATGCTTGGCGAAGTCATCCGGCTTGGCGTCGAGTACGTTTTCCTTGATCCAGGCGCTGAAGCTATCGCGGTCGCGGGCGATCTCATCCCAGCCGATGTAGAAGGCGTTGGAGCGCGGGTAGTAGCCATGCGCGTAGGATGGGAAGGCGCCACCGGGAACATGGGCGACGGATGTGACGGCCCAGCTCGGCAGCACAAGCGAGTTGGGCGATGGCGGCCTCAGCTCGTCGACGATCTCCTCGACCGTGACGATCGAACGCTTGGCAGCGAGAACCGCTTCCTTCTGCACGCCGACGATGCCTTCGATCAGGACATTGCCCTGCCGGTCGGCGCGTTGCGCGTGAATGATCGTCACATCCGGGCGGATTGCCGGCACCGCGGCGAGCACCTCGCCGGTAAAGGGGCAGGTCACCGACTTGATGTTGGGGTTCACCTTCGGCAGGTCGGCGCCGATGTAACCGCGCAGTGTCGCAAACGGCAGGTTGGCGGCACCCGCCTCATAGGCGTTGGCCATCGCCGCATGGGAATGTTCCTCGATTTCGAGCGGGCGCGGCCACTGGTTTTCGACCGCATCGCGGAAGCGGTGCAGCGAGCCGACGCCCGGATTGCCGCCCCAGGAGAACTTCATGCCACGCGCCGCCCCCACGCCGATCAGCTGGTCGTAGAGAATGTCGGGCGTCATGCGCACGAGATAGAGATCCTTGCGGCCCTGGCGGATGACCTCATGGCCCGCGGCATAGGGGATCAGATGGGTGAAGCCTTCCATGGCGACGGTGTCGCCATCCCTGACATTGTCGCCGACGGCCTCGGCGAGCGAAACGATCTTCGCCATGTTTCCTCTCTTCGTCTGCTGTTTGTTGGCGCCTGCGGCCTGACGGGCGGCGGGGCGGCTTGCTCTTCCGCATGCCAATAAGCGCCGATCGGAGAGACGGGTCAAATATTTTGTGCGGTATTTGACTTTTGTTCGTATATCGCACAAAATTGTTCGGATAGATTTGCGGAGGCGGCGATGCGAGAGACCGATTTCGTCAGTGGATTTGCGAGAGGGCTGACGGTGATCGAAGCCTTCGACGAAACGCGTCCGAAGCTGTCGATTGCCGAGGCATCGAAGATCACCGGGCTCGACCGGGCGACGGTCAGGCGCTCCCTTCTGACGCTTTCCGAGCTTGGTTACGCCGACTACGATGGCAAATTCTTCGCGTTGACACCGAAGATCCTGAGGCTCGGCCACGCCTATCTCTCGGCCACGCCGTTGCCGACGATCATCCAGCCCTATCTCGACCAGCTTTCGGAACGCGCCGGCCAAAGCGCGTCAGCCTCGGTGCTCGACGGCACAGAAATCGTCTACATCGCTCGCGCCTCGCAAAAACGGGTGATGTCGATCAACCTGACGACCGGCTCGCGTCTGCCAGCCTATTGCGCCTCCATGGGGCGGGTGTGGCTGGCGGCGTTGCCGGAACAGGAGGCCCGCGCGATCCTGGCGCGATCGAACCTGAAGGCGAACACGCCCTATACGAAAACCGACCCGGATGACCTGGTTGCCGAGTTCCGCCGCGTGCGCGACCAGGGCTATGCGCTCATCGATCAGGAACTGGAGCTTGGCCTCTGTTCGATTGCCGTTCCGCTCGAAAACGACCGCGGCCGGATCGTCGCGGCGCTCAACATCGGCGCTCCGGCGGCCCATGTGGCGGCCGCAGATATGGTGGCGCGCTATCTGCCGCTGCTCAAGGAAACGCAAGCCGCCTTGCGTCAGGTCCTGAGATAGCAACTTCTTGCTCCAGCGCTTGACGTTCTGGATCGGCGCCCTTCTTATTTTCGCTTGGCGAGTGAATTCGGGCTGGGGAGTAGAGCATCATGACCGACGACACGCATCCGCCGGAAATCAAGCTGACGACGACGAAGCGGCGCTGGGCCGCTGACGGCAAGTTTCTCACGGGGAAGATAACCCGGCCCGAAGAAGAACGCCTGCCGCCCGGACAGCATCTGGTCAAGGACTGGCCGGTGCTCGACCTCGGCCAGCAGCCGGTGGTCCGTACGGAGACTTGGCGGCTCGATATCACCGGCCACATTGAGCATCCCTTGTCGCTCGACTGGACGGCCTTTAAGGCGCTGCCGCAAAGCGACCGTCTTTCCGACATGCATTGCGTCACCACATGGTCGCGCTACGACAACCGCTGGCAGGGGGTCGCGACCCGCGACCTGCTCGATCAAGTGATGCCGAAGCCTGAGGCGAGCCATGTGATGCTGACAAGCTATGACGGCTATAGCACCAATATGCCGCTTGCTGATTTCGCCTCCGAGGATGCGATCCTGGCGACCGACTGGGAAGGGCAGCCGATCAGTCGCACTCACGGCGGTCCGATGCGCCTCGTCGTTCCGCACCTTTATCTCTGGAAGAGCGCCAAGTGGTTGACGCGCATCGATTTTCGCGTTGGCGACATGCGCGGTTTCTGGGAGCGGAACGGTTACCACATGCGCGGTGATCCCTGGCGCGAAGAGCGCTATTCGGGCGACTGACCGCTGTTTCTCCGCCGAGCGGTACGTGTGCGTCCAGGTCAATGCTCCGGTGGCGCCAGCAACGATTGCAGGCCCGCCAACTGGTAACGCCAAAGAGCGCGACAGCGGACTGAATGGATGGTCCGTCGTGTTACGCGTGAAGCGTATCGGCGATGATGTCGACCGTTCGGGCGAATGTGCTTTCCAGCATCAAGCGCATCACGGGTGAAAGGGCCTCTTCGCTGCGTGTATCGACCACCATTCGCAAGGCAAGCCGAACCATTTCACCGATCATCAGGCCTCTGACATCGGCATAGCGCGTGCCTTCGGCGCCATGATCAATGGGTGGTTGCATCTGCGCCTGTCTGATTGCATCCTCCGGTCTCCTGCAATGCTTGTGCAACCCATCTTTCGCAAAAGTCGTCGCAACGTTTCAAACAAGGACGTTGTCGATGAGACTGGCTGTTTTGCCGATGTGGCTGTTGCTGTTTGGTGTGGCTCCGGGTGATGCCGATGAGCAAGGATTGTGGATTGCGGACACACCGCAGCGGAGCGTGCAGCCACTGTACGATCCCTGTCGTGATGGGCGGATAAGTGAAGGAACGCCGCGTACATGTGCCGAGATCCGGCACATGTACCGGCACGGCAGATGGGACGAATGGGCCGAGCAAGGCTATCGCCTGGATGCCTGCTCCGATGGGCGGGTCAGCGATGGACGCGCCCGAACGTGCCGAGAATTGCTGGAGTGGATGGAGCGTCGTTGATGGTATTTGAGCACAGAAGCGCCATGTCGAGGAACGGAAGCCTGCTGAAGCAGATGCTTCGCTACCTGTCCTGGCCGCTTGTGTTTTTCTCCGGGCTTCTGGGCTCTTCTTTCGCGTTTGCGAGCGGGCATCCGATGAGCGTCTTCGCGGCCGTCTATGCTGCGGCCGTGTTCGTGCTGTTTGTCCTTGAGCGCTACATTCCCTACGAGAGAAGCTGGCTTCTATCCGACGGCGAGACCGCGAACGATATCGGGCATACCCTTGCGACAAAGGGATTGCTGCAATTGGCGGGCCTCATCGCTGCGGTTTTCCCCATGTACGCCGCCAACATTCTGCAGCCGCTCGCCGCCTTGAAGTTCGGTCTCTGGCCTTCGGAATGGCCGATGACGGTGCAGGTCGCGCTGGCGGTGGTGATTGCCGAATTCGGCCTGTACTGGTCGCACCGCATCGCCCATGAAAAGCTGTTCTTCTGGCGCTTTCATGCGCTGCACCACAGTGTCGTCCGGCTCTGGGTCATCAACACCGGCCGCTTCCACGTTGCCGATTCCCTGTTCAAGATCGTGATGAGCCAGATTCCGCTCTATTGCCTTGGCGCACCGCTGGAGGTTTTCTGGTGGCTTGGGGCGGTCACTGCCTTCATGGGCATCCTCACCCATTGCAATGTCGATATGCGCACCGGCCTCTTCGACTTCGTCTTCAGCACGCCGAGGCTCCACCGCTGGCATCATTCGAAGGATCTTCGGGAAGGCAACATGAATTACGGCGAGAATGTCGTGGTCTGGGATCTGGTGTTCGGCACCTACTACAATCCCAATCGCCCTTCCTCTACGGATATCGGCATCAAGGGCGAGATAGCGAAGGGGTTCGTGGGGCAACTGGCACAACCCTTCACCAAGAAGGGGATCCGCGAGATCCTTGGTCGCTCAAAGGGAAGCTCGTGATTTCGGCGCGCTTCGGGCGACCTTTACGCGTCGGCCTGTCCCCATTGGGAAAGCCAGGTCGAAAAACTCTCCGGAGCGCTCGTCGGCCCGCGTTTACCGATCTCATAGGCGCCGACGGTGGGCGAAATCGAGGAACAAAGCGCAATCAACTGACCGCTTCGCAATTCCCTTTCGATGAAGGCTGGGTTTGCCTGGGCGATGCCGAGGCCGGAGATGCAGGCGTCAATTGCCGCTTCGTCGGTATCGAAGGCGATGCTGCCGCCTTTCGGCTCAAAGCTGATACCGCCTGTCTCGCACCAACGGCACCACGACCAGGCATCCGCCGTATCGAGAAGGATCGGCAGCGCCAGGACCTCGCACGCATCGAGCTCCCTCTGCGATCGCGAAAAGAAGCGCGGTGAGCAGACTGCAAGCGTCCTGTCGATGAGAAAGGCTGAAGCAAAATCGTCGGCATCGACGCCCCTGCGATAGGTGATCCTGACGTTCGCGGTCTCGCCGGTGCCTAACGCCAGCGACTGGATGACAAGGTCTTCGCTCGGGTGCTCCTGCCGGTAGGATCCGATCCGCGGGATCAACCATCGCCGCGCCATGGTGATCGGTGCCTGGATGACAAGGCGGGAGCGCTCGGGCGCGACGGCGCGTGTACCGGTTTCAAGCGTGGCGAGTGCACCATTCACATGCGTGAGGAATTGCCGCCCGGCGGCCGTGAGCGTAATGGCGTTGTGGGTACGGTGAAAAAGCGCCGTTCCAAGTGCGTCCTCGAGCGTCTTGATCTGGCGGCTGACCGCCCCCGGCGTCAGGTGCATCTCCGTTGCTGCGAGCGTCAGGCTGCCGGTGCGGGCGGCGGCTGAAAAGGCTGGCAGGACGCTCAGTGGCGGAAGCTTGAACCGTTTGGCTTGCGATTTTTTCATGCCGGCATGAGAACCTTTCGCTTGCAAATAACTTGACCATAAATATCAACAATCCTCCGTAATGGAAGGCGAAATGACCGGCTGGGGAGGGATTTGTTGGTGTCGATCGCAAGCATTCACGGCCCGGCACCCGAAGGGGCGGAGGGCTACGTTGCCGGTTGCCCGCATGCGTCCGGCGCATGCAAGCCGACCTTGGCCCACCGGGATCCCTCCGGCCGCTCGTCCAAGGCTTCGCCATCCAGAACATCCAGCCCCGTCACGCTCAAAGGAGCCCCCATGCCCAGCCCATTTTTCGCAACTGCGCGCGCCCGGATGGTCGGCGCTGTCATCCTCGCCGGATGTGCGCTCGGACAGCTGACTGCTGCGCACGCCGAAGATGGCATGACCTTCAACGTGATCGACGATCGCGGTGTTGCGGTCAGCATCCCGGCGAAGGCACAGAAGGTGGCGTCGGTCTCCTACTTCGCCGCCGATGTGGCCCTCGCGCTTGGAATCAGGCCGATTGCGACGACCTACATGGTCGAAGGGCGCCATCCGGATTTCCTCGGCGGCTATCTCGACGACGTCAAGCAGATCGGCCAGCGTGCCACACCCAACATCGAGCTGCTCGCCGAGGCAAAGCCTGATTTGACGGTTGCGATCCGCCGCTACACCGAAGGCAACGCGCCTCAATACGAAAATGTCGCGCCCTATCTCGCTTATGATCTCGAGCTTTACGCCGATAGCGATCGTACCATCGCCCAACTGGCAACGATCCTCGGCCAGCCGAAGCGCGGACAGGAGCTCAACGCTGGGTTCAAGCGCGATCTCGAAACCTTCGCCGCCAAGGCGCCGAAGGACAAACATCCGCGCTTCGTCGTCATGTGGGGTGGTGACATCCCCTGGGTCTTCCGCTCGGAAAACATGACCGCTGCCATCCTCGTTGCACTCGGCGGCGACAACATCGCCGGGCAGAACCCGACGCCGTCGGTCCCCGGCAACTGGGGCATGGAGATGAGCCTCGAAACCATGCTGGAGAAGGATCCGGAAGTGATTTTCGTCTACGACTACGGCCCGGATCGCCCGCAGGAGAACAATCCAATCTGGCAGCAGCTGTCCGCCGTCAAGAACGGCCGCGTGCACTATGTCGGCGATCATTGGGTCGAGGCGCATGGTCCGATTGCCCGCGAGATGGTTCTGCGCGAGGCGGCCCATCTTCTCTACCCGGATGTCTTTCCGACCGTCGACGTCAAGGCGGAAGCCCGCAAGCTCATCCCCGCATCCATTCAGTAACAGGTGAGCCGGTTCGCCAATCCGCGAGCCGGCGACTATCATGCGTCGATCGAACCACCCATCTTCCGAAGCATACCGGATCGTCGAGCTGGCAACGCCGCTTGCGCTGGTGCAACTGGCGCAGGTCGCCATTTCGACCACCGACATGCTGATGCTCGGCTGGGTCGGAGGCGAAGCGCTGGCCGCAGGCGCCCTTGGCCTTGCGGTCTTCAATCTGTTGCGCACGATCGGCTTCGGCCTCATCGTCGGCACTTCCAACCTCGTGGCGGCGGAACCGGGTGACAGGGTTCCGATATCGCTCCTGTTCGGGGCTCTGGTCGTGTCTGCCGGTGCCGGGCTGATCGCTATGGGGCTGATGGTGTTTGGCGGTGCCGGCCTGCGGTGGCTGGGCCAGGATGCGAATGTCGCTGAACTGGCTTGGGACTATCTGACATTCCTGGCGCCCGGCATTGTCGCGCTCTTCGGCTTTTACGCCTATCGCGGGGTCGTCGTTGGCCGCCGTAAGGCGGGTTTCCTGCTTGCCATCACGCTTGCAACCATTCTCATCAACGCCGTACTTGATTATGGCCTGCTGTTCGGCGCTTTCGGTTTGCCGCAGCTCGGCGTCCCCGGGGTGGCTGCCGCAAGCACGCTCGCCTATCTTGCGCAGTTCGTTGCCATTGCCTGCATAACCCATCGGACGATGGTCTTCTCTCGCCTTTCATCCATGGCAGAGCTGCTGGCTTCGATCCGCCGGCTCCTGGCGACCGGACTGCCGACTGCGGGCTCCTATGGATCGGAAGCCGGCTTCACCGCGCTCGTCACCTTGATGGTTGGCGTCTGGGGTGCGGCGGCGCTTGCGGCCCAGGCCGTCGTCAACCAGATGGTCTATGTCGTCTTCATGTTGTCGATCGGGCTCTCGCATGCGACTTCGGTCGGCGTGAGCGAAGCTGTCGGCGGTGGCGACCACGAGCGCGCGCGTCGCGTCGGTCGAACCGGTCTGCTGCTGGGGATGGCCGTCGCCGCTGTCTTCGCACTTGCGTTCCTGCTGTTCTCGGCACCGCTTCTGGCCCTGTTTTCGCTGTCGCCTGGCGGTCGCGGAGAGGCAACATACCGTGCTGCCCAGACCCTCCTGATCGTGGCAGCCCTCGTTCAACTACCGGATTTCGCGCAAAACATCGGCATCGGGGCGCTTCGTGGGGTCGGCCGCGCCGCCAGCGGCTTCTGGATCACGCTTGCAAGCTATTGGTTGATTGGAGCGCCGGCCGCCTGGCTCATGGGCTTCCATCTCGTGCCCGGCGCAACAGGCGTCTGGATCGGCATGGGCACCGGCTTTGCCGCCGCCGCGATTGGCCTGATCGCCGCCTTCCATCGCGCAACAGGCGGTTTTGTGATTGCTCGTCGCGTATCGGAGCAACGGCCATGAACGCGCATGTGCGTTCGGCCTGGCTGTTCTTGGCGTTGCTGGCGATCGCCGCGGCTGTCAGCGTTGCGGCGCTGATCGTTGGCGCGAAGCCGATGACGCTGCCGCAGGCGCTAAACGCGCTCACTTCGCCGGGCAGCGGCACCGACGCGATCATCGTCTGGACGCTGCGCATGCCGAGAAGCATCGCCGCCTATCTTGCCGGAGCCGCACTCGCCGTGTCTGGCTTCCTGCTGCAATCTATCATGCGCAACCCGCTCGCAGCACCCGACCTGACCGGGGTCACCGCCGGGGCGGTGAGTTTCATCGTCGCGACCTTCGTCTTCCTACCGGCCGTTTCGTCCGTTTTCTATCCCGCCATCGGCATGGTCGGCGGGTTGCTGGCCGCCGCACTGACCCTTTGGGTGGCGCATGGCGGCCGGGCCTCGCCTCTGCATCTGGCGCTTGGCGGCATCACGGTTGCACTGTTTCTCAACGCGATCACCACCTATGTCCTGGTTCGTGGCGGCCCGCAGTCGCCCTCGGTCCTGTTCTGGCTGTCCGGCGGCTTTCAGGGACGATCGTGGTCACAGGTCGGCTACATGCTGCCGTGGGTGCTTGTCGGCCTTGGCGCCGCCGTTCTTTGCCATCGCATCATCGAGCTTCTCTCGCTTGGTGATGAGGTCGCCGCTGGCATGGGCGCCAATCCGGCCTTCTGGAAACTCGTGCTGCTCGTCACCGCCATCTGCCTCGTTGCCGGCGTGACGCCGGTTGCCGGACCAGTCGCCTTCGTCGGGCTTGCCGTGCCCCATCTCGTGCGGCTCCTACGCCCGGCAAGTGCACTCTGGTCCATCCTTCTCAATGGAGCGCTCGGCGGCGGCCTTCTCGTCACGGCGGACGCCCTTGCCCGTTCGGTTGCCGCCCCCAGGGAGATTCCGGTCAGTATCTTTACGGCGCTGATCGGCGGGCCGGTCTTCATCTATCTGACGCAGCGTGGCTTCTCGTCCGGCGCGAGTGGGGGACGCCGATGAAACCCGAGATCCTCGGCGGCGCTGAAAAGCCCGCGTCTCGCAGCTTCATCCCGCTCGCTGCGCTATGTCCGCTTCTGTTGCTGGCGGCGATCCTGTTGGGTGTTGCCGATCTGCCGGTCGGGGAAGTCGTCGACGTCTTGCTGGGGGGCGGCTCGGAGAACGCTCAGCTGATAATCGGCACAATCCGCATCCCGCGCATCCTGACCGGCATTCTCGCCGGCATCCACTTTGCTGTGGCGGGCGCTCTGCTGCAAACGGTCACGCGCAACCCGCTGGCGGACCCGACCGTCATGGGCATCTCGCAAGGGGCAACGCTCGCCATTACCGTGTTCCTCTTTTTTGCGGTCTACGGCGTGAACGCGGATGCCAATACGCTCTATGCGTTGCCGGTCGCGTGGCTGCCGCTTGTCGGCGCACTTGGCGGCCTTGTGGCCGGCGCGCTGATCTATGGGCTTGCCGTGAGCAGAGGGCTCAGCGCCCTGCGCATGACGCTGTGCGGCATCGCGATTGGCGCACTCCTGCATGCGCTGGCCATGGGCATCATCGTCGGCTGGGGCAGCGCTCGCTTCGAGATCATCATGCAGTGGCTTGCCGGCAGCCTTTATGCCCGTGGCTGGGAGCATGTGGTGTTTCTCTTGCCGTTCACGATTGCCGGCCTTCTCGTGCTGCCGTTTCTCCATCGCTCATTGGCACTTTTGCGGTTCGAGGAGGACGTCTCGCGGTCCTTCGGTCTGAACTATCGGCTGAATTTCACCCTGGTGCTCGTCGTCGCCTGCGGTCTGGCCGCCAGTGCCGTCGGCGTCGTCGGCCCCTTGATCTTTGTCGGGCTGGTCGTGCCGCATCTTGCGAAAGTCCTGGCAGGCCGCCACTTTGCAGCGGTCCTGCCGCTGACGGCGTTGCTCGGTGCCACATTGGTGATGGGGGCGGATCTCGCTGGTCGGCTGCTCGGCGGTGCCGAGGAGATTCCTATCGGCGTCGTTACCGCCTTTGCCGGCGCGCCATTCCTGCTCTTCCTCCTTCGCCGCTATCGATGAGGCCGTGATGCATCTCAAAGCCGTTGACGTGACCGTTCGTTATGCAGGACGCTGTGCGCTGGACGCCTTCGCGCTTGATCTCGGCCTCGGCGAGATTGTTGCGCTGATCGGCCCGAACGGTTCTGGCAAAAGCACCGCGCTGCGTGCGCTCGCCGGCCTGACCGTTCCGGATAAGGGAGATGTGGTGCTCGACCGGCGGCCTGTCCGCGCCTGGAAGCGGCGAGAGCTTGCGCGCCGCCTTTCGTTCTTGCCGCAGGCACCGCTTTCGCCAGACGGCATGAGCGTCGAGCAATTGGTTCGCCATGGTCGCTTCGCCCATACCGGCCTTCTCGGCGGTTATTCGATGCGGGACCGGGAGGCCGTCGCCTGGGCGCTGGAAAGCACTGACCTTGCTGATCTGTCCGATCGTGACCTCAGGGCGCTCTCCGGCGGCGAGCGCCAAAGGGCCTGGATTGCGGCGGCACTTGCCCAGGAAGCCGATATCCTGCTTCTCGATGAGCCGACCTCCTTCCTCGATATCGGCCATCAGGTCGAGGTTCTGGAATTGCTGTGCCGATTGCGTCGTGAGCGGCAGGTGACGGTCGTCGTTGCCATCCATGATCTCAATCAGGCGATGGCGATTGCCGATCGGATCGTGCTGCTCGACAAAGGCCAAACGTTGTTTTCCGGTGCGGCAGACGGTTTGGCCGATAGCGGCCTGATCGAGACGACCTTCGCCGTCAACGGCGCATTCGAGCGTAAGCCAGCGGGCCCCATCTATTTCAACGCGCATATCGCAACATAGTCTGCCGTTCCCATGCCCGGCCTCGCGACCGGGCATGGAGTGGGGCCGGGTTAGGGTCTGCAACGCACGGCGGTCTAGGCCGCAAAGGCAGGCTTGCGGGCGCCGATCCTTAAGACGTAGTAGATGGCACCGCCGATCGCGACGCCGAAGAACCAGCCATAAATTCCCCACCACGCGGGCAGGATGTTGGTAAAGGTCGGCAGGATCGACGAGAACAGCGCACCCACGGCAAAGGCGATGAAGGCGTTGCCATGCCATCCCCCCTGGAAACGGAACTCGCCGTCCTCATGGTAGAGCGCTTCAACGTTCAGTTGGGCCCTGCGGATGAGGTAGTAGTCGACCATCATGACCCCGAAGATCGGCCCCATCGTTGAACCGATGAAGTTGACGAAATGCGCCGCTCCCGTCTCCCACGGTGCGAACGGATAGAGGATGAGCGCAATCAGCGCTGCAATGTAACCACCGCGCTTGAAGTTGATCTGCCGGGGAAAGACATTGGCAAAGTCGAAGGCGGGCGAGACGAAATTCGCCACAACGTTGATGCCGAGTGTCGCGACGGCAAAGGTCAGCGCCGCAAGCAAGGCCAGGAACCAGCTGTCGAACTTCGCCGAGATCTGATCCGGGTGCAGCAGCACCTCGCCATAGACGGCAAAGGCAGCCGTCGTCGTCACGCCGGCAACCAGGCAGAAGGCGAGCAGGTTGATCGGCAGACCCCAGAGATTGCCCTTGCGCAGGGTTTTCTCGTCGGTCGCATAACGCGAGAAGTCGCAGAAGTTCAGATAGAGTGCGGCAAAGTAGGTGATCCAGGTTGCGGCGACCGCGGCAAGCGCGGGGAAGGTGCCCGGTTCCCAGGGCACGCCGGCGTCCTTGGTTTTCTCGATCAGCACGTCGCGCGGGATCTCCGAGCCGAAGGAAAAGGTGCCCGATTTGACGATCAAATAGACGGCGAGGATCAGCATCATGATCCAGACGGCGGGGCCGGCCCAATCCTGAAACTTGCGAACGGTTTCCATGCCGCGCTGGATGATGAGCAGTTGCAGCGACCAGACGATGACGTAGCAGATGACCTCAAGCGTCGAGTGGCCGAGCATGTGGCTGTTCTGATGGAAGGAGAGCAGGCTTTCGTTGCGAATGAGGAGGGCGACGATTGCGCCGGATGCGGCGGCCGTCTGGGCGCCGTACCAGAAGCAGGCGACGACCGCGCGGACCAGTGCCGGCACGTTGGCGCCGAATGTCCCGAACGAGGCGCGGGCAAGGACCGGGAAAGGCACGCCGGTGCGCACGCCCGCATTGCCGACGAGGCTCATCAAGACAAAGATCACCAGCGACCCGATGCCGATTGCGATCACGAAATTCAAGAAGCTGCCGCAAAGCAGGAAGAGACTGGCTGCGAGATAGTAGCCCCACAGGCTATGCACGTCGGATGTCCACACATTGAAGATGCTGAAGGCGCCCCAACGGCGCTCTTCAGCAGGCGCCAGATCCTCGTTGTACAACGAGGGCGACGGATCGCGTACTGTCATGTCTTCCTCCGAATTTCCTCCCGAGTCCCCCTCGGACTCGCTGCCGATTCTGCTCCTGTTTTGAGTCGCTGCCAAAAGCTTTTAGATTGTATACAATTTCGTTCCGGCTGCCGGGCTGATCCGCACCGGAGCGTAGGGTCTCACGCACCCAGCCGCGTGCGCTCGGCAAGCCGCCAGGCGCGTGGCGTCATGCCGGTCTGGCGCAGGAAGAAGCGGGAAAAATAGGCGGGATCGGCAAAGCCGAGGCGAAAGCTGATTTCCTGAACACTGGCGCGGGTAAAGAGCAGTTCACGCCGGGCCTCACCAACCAGTTTTCGTGCGATCATCTCTTGGGTGCTCTGGCCGGTGACAGCGCGCAGGATGCGGTTGAGATGGGTGGGGGAGAGCCCGAGTTCGCGGGCATAGGCGGCGGCCGCCCAATGCGCCCGATGGTGCTGCTGCAGCAGCGCCTGAAAACGCTGGACCCGCTGTTCGTTTTCGCTGTCGGCGGCATCGACCTGGTCCTTGCCTGTCTCGCCGAGGCGCGCCGTCAGCGTCAGGACGGAAGTTAGGTAGGCGTCGAGCAGATCGGTGCGGTTGCTGCGGTTGGCCCCCCATTCCACGGCAAGGCGCGTAAGGGTTGCTGCGACGTAGCTTGCGTCCTCGCTGCCGTCGAGACGGGTCAGGTGCGGTGCCGCCAGCCAGGCGCCAAGGCGACTTTTCTGGCCGGGCGACACTTTGAGATGCGATGCCAGAATGGTGAAGACGAAACCATCGATATCGCGGGAAAAACGGAAACCGTGGCTGAGCGCCGGTGGAACCGTGATGACGGCCGGCGGCTCGATGGCGTGCACCTGCCCGGCAAACACGGCATCACCGGAGCCGCCGGCAATGTACAAGATCTGAAAGAAGCTCTCGTGCCGGTGCAACCCGATTTCCCAGTGGTAGAGGCTGCTTCGCGACGGGATCGTTTCGCAATGAAGCCAGAAATCTGGGCGCTCTCCGGTCTTTTCGCCGTAGAGTTCGTAGGTCGGTACCGTCTTCTTCACGTGGTGCATCCATGCGGCATGTTCGATTTGTGCAATTTCTTGGCGGATTTGTCCATTGAGGGCGAGGGCGGTCGCGCGCAGAGTTTGTCAAAAGACAATTCTGGAGGAGAGCATGCGCACCAAGGTCGTCATCATCGGTTCCGGCCCGTCAGGGCTCCTGCTTGGGCAATTGCTGACCGAGGCCGGGATCGACAACGTCATTCTCGACCGCGTGAGCAAGGACTACATCCTTGGCCGCGTACGCGCCGGTGTGCTGGAGGAGGGCACGGTCGGTTTGATGGATCGCGCCAAGTCGGGAGCGCGGATGCATGCGGAAGGGCTGCCGCATGACGGCTTCTCGCTTGCCTTCGACGGCCGCGACCATCGCATCGATCTTATGCATCTGACCGGCGGCAAGCGCGTCATGGTCTATGGCCAGACGGAGCTGACGCGCGACCTGATGGAGCATCGCGAGCGCTCCGGTGCGACCACGATCTATGACGCTGCCAATGTCGAGCCGCACGGTTTCGACGGTCCGCAGCCCTTTGTCACCTACCAGAAGAACGGCGTTGGCCACCGCATCGATTGCGACTTCATCGCCGGTTGCGACGGCTTTCACGGCGTCAGTCGCAAGTCTGTGCCCGAGAAGGCGCTCCACACCTTCGAGAAGATCTATCCCTTCGGCTGGCTCGGCATCCTGGCCGACGTGCCGCCGGTCGATCACGAACTGATCTATGCCAACCACCCCCGTGGCTTCGCGCTTTGCTCGATGCGCTCGACGACCCGCAGCCGCTACTACATCCAGTGCTCCGCCAGTGAAAAGATCGAGGAATGGTCAGACGATCGCTTCTGGGACGAGTTGCGCCGGCGGTTGCCCCAACACCATGCCGAGGCGATGGTGACCGGCCCCTCCTTTGAGAAGTCGATCGCGCCGCTGCGCTCCTTCGTCGCGGAACCGATGCGCTTCGGCCGCCTCTTCCTTGTCGGGGATGCCGCTCATATCGTACCTCCGACGGGGGCGAAGGGGCTCAATCTCGCAGCCAGCGATGTGCACTATCTCTTTGAGGGACTGCTCGAGCATTATCAGGATCGCTCGAATGCCGGCGTTGATGCCTATTCGGCGCGCGCCTTGGCGCGGGTCTGGAAGGCGGTGCGTTTCTCCTGGTGGATGACCACCATGCTGCACCGGTTCCCGGACACCGGTGATTTCGACCAGCGCATCCAGGAAGCCGAGCTCGACTACCTGACCCACTCGGTTGCCGCGGAAACGGTGCTTGCCGAGAACTACGTCGGGCTGCCGTTCTGAGGAATGTACGTGTAACACGTCTCGCTGTGCCGGTCGTCCGGTCGGCGCGCTGCCGTCAGACCCACTCGTTTCTGAGCAGGCCGAAGATCGCCGTGTCCCACCTGGTGTCGCCGACCTTCACCGAAGACCGGCGCACGCCCTCTTCGCGAAAGCCCAGGCTGAGATAGGTGCGGATCGCCGCCTCGTTGAAGGTGTAGACGTTGAGTTCGAGCCGGTCGAAGGCCGGGTTGGCGAAAAACCGGTCTGCCACCTCGCGAAGGAACGGCCGGGCGAGGCGACGACCGCGCATCTGCGGATTGACCGCGACTCGGCTCAAGCGACCAACTCCATGCTGCCAGTCGAGCGCCACCTGTGCGTGGCCGGCGAGCTTGCCGTCGATGAGGCCCGCAAACATCCAGCGGGTCGGTTCGACGCCGGTCGTCTCCGCAAGCATGGTGTCAAGCGCCGTCGCTTCCAGTGGAAAGGAAAGGCCCGGACCGCCCCATTGCACCAGGGCTTCGAGGCTAGCAAACCAGTCGAGCATCTCGGCAACGTGTCTCTTGGAAAAAGTCTCGACAGTCACGGACGTGGTCTGCATTGGCTCACCAGCATGTTGGGGTCGCAAATTTCGGCCTCTGGTCGTCGGTTGTAAAGCCGCGAATTTCGGCAGGCCTGCGTCAGAGTTTCGTGGTGATGCCGGCGGCGGCCTCTCGTATGGTCTGCATCAGGATTGAAAGCGCCGCCGATGGCGCCGCATCGGCGCGCACGGTGAGGCCGACCGGTCCTTTCGTTTCACTGGTATCGATGGGCAGGATGGCGAGCGTTCCGTCGTCGACGTCGCTGGCGACGACGCCGGCCGAAATGATCCAGATCGCGTCGCTCGCGCGCACGAAAGCGCGGCCGAAGGCGTCCGACACGGTCTCGATCTGGTTTGGCAGGCTGGCGATGCCGTTGGTGATCAGAAACCTCTCGACAAAGGGACGGATGATCGAGGCGCGGGTCGGCATCAGCACCGGAAATTCGCCGAGCCGCGCGAAGGCGGACTGGGTGCCGGAAAGCAGCGGATGCCCCGCGCGCACCGCAAAGACGACCTGCTCGGAGTAGAGATGCTCGAAAGAAAAGCCGGTCATCTTCTCGGGTGCCGCAAGCCGCCCGACCACGAGATCCAGATCGCCGACGCGCAGCTGTTCGAGCAGAACCGCGTTTTCGCCGGTGACGATCTTGATGCGGGCGCCGGTATCCTCCTTGAGGAAGAGCGTCATGGCGTGCGGCATGATCCGTGTCGAGACCGTTGGCAGCGCTCCCACGCGCACCGGCACGCCGTCGCCGGCGCGCTCCTGAGAGACCGAATCAAGCCCCTGCCGGAGCGCGGTGAGCGCCGCGCCGGCATGGCGCAGAAACACCTCGCCGTAGCGGGTAATCTTGATGCCGCGGCCGTCGCGCTCAAAAACCGCGACGCCAAGCACGTCTTCGAGCTCGCGAATCGTCTTGGTCACAGCCGGCTGGCTGACATGCAGCAGCTCCGCCGCCTTCATCACGCTCTTCTGCCTGGAGACCTCGACAAATGTCTGCAGATGGCGAAACTTGACCCGGGCATCGACCATGGAATTCATAACCTCGGAGTTAATGAAATGCCATGAAATATCATTTTACCTAACCAGATTAAATATCCAATTTGGGGACGGAGGAGAGAGCCCGTGCAATTTGCCCGCATCAACGACATTGCGATCCACTATCAGGTAATCGGCGCGACCGGCGACCGGCCGGTGCTTGTCTTTGCCAACTCGCTCGGTACCGATTTTCGCATCTGGCGCGACGTGGTCGTGCGCCTTGCCGGCGAGTACGCAATCGTCCTCTATGACAAGCGCGGCCACGGCCTCTCCGATATCGGGTCGACGCCCTATGCGATCGAGGATCATGCAAATGACCTTGCCGGCTTGCTGGATATGCTTTCCGTCAAGCAGGCAATCATCTGCGGCCTGTCGGTCGGTGGCCTGATTGCCCAGTCGCTCTACCAGCGGCGCCCGGATCTCGTGCGCGCGCTGGTGCTGTGCGACACGGCTCACAAGATCGGCACGGCAGAATTATGGGCGGCGCGGATCGCCGCCATTGAGGCGCATGGCATCGAGGGGATTGCCGACGGCGTACTCGAGCGCTGGTTCACGCCCGCCTTCCGCCGGCCGGAAAACACGGCCCTTGCCGGATATCGCAACATGCTCATTCGTCAGTCGGCGACCGGCTACATCGCCACCTGCGCCGCCATCCGCGATGCAGATTATACCGAAGCGGCGGCTCGCATCGCGGTGCCTACGCTCTGCGTCGTCGGCGACCAGGACGGTTCGACCCCGCCGGACGTGGTGCTGTCCACCGCCCGCCTCATTCCCGGCGCCCGCTACGAGGTCATTCGCGACGCGGGTCACATCCCCTGCGTCGAAAACCCGGAGGCGCTGACCGCGGTGTTGCGGGCCTTCTTCGAAATCGCAATGCATGGAGACAAGCCCCATGAGTGACGCTACTGCGCCGTCCGACCGCTATCGTCAGGGCATGGCGACACGCCGTGCCGTGCTCGGCGACAATCACGTGGATCGCGCGCAATCGACGTCCACCGATTTCGATCGGCCGTTTCAGGAGTTGATCACCGAAGCTGCCTGGGGCCACGTGTGGTCGCGGCCAACCTGGACGAAGCGCGAGCGCTCGATCGTAACGATCGCCCTGCTTGCAGCTCTTGGCCAGGATGACGAGGTGGCCATGCATGTGCGTGCCACCGTCAATACCGGCGCGAGCCGCGACGACGTCTGCGAGGCGCTGTTGCACGTGGCGATCTACGCGGGCGTGCCGGCGGCCAATCACGCGATCAAGATCGCCAAGCAGGTCTTTGCCGAGATCGACGCCGGCAAGGCGGCCTGACGGGAGAAGATGATGTCCGACAGAACGAACAGGAAGCCCGAAACGGGAACGTTTTTCGCGCGCGACCGAGGGTGGCACGCACCCGCCCTGACGCCGGGCTACAAGACTTCGGTGCTGCGCTCGCCGCAGAAGGCGCTTCTTTCTCTCGACGGCACGATTTCCGAGATCACCGGGCCTGTCTTCGGTCATTCGCTGATCGGAGAACTCGACAACGACCTGATCCATAATTTCGCTCAGGTTGGTGAGAGCGCCATCGGCGAGCGCATCATCGTGCATGGGCGCGTGCTCGACGAGCGCGGCCGCGCGGTGCCGGGCGCACTGCTCGAATTCTGGCAGGCCAATGCCGGCGGCCGCTACCGCCACAAGAAGGAAAGCTATCTCGCGCCGCTCGATCCGAATTTCGGCGGCTGCGGTCGCACGATCACCGATGAGGAGGGCTTTTATTCCTTCCGCACGATCAAGCCCGGCCCCTATCCCTGGCCGAACGGCGTCAACGACTGGCGCCCGGCGCATATCCATTTTTCGGTGTTCGGCCACGGCTTTGCGCAACGGCTGATCACGCAGATGTATTTCGAGGGTGATCCGATGATCTGGAAGTGTCCGATCGTCAACACGATCCCGGATCACCAGGCGATCGAGCAACTGATCGCGCCGCTCGACTGGGTGAACACGATCCCGTTCGATGCGCGTGCCTACAAGTTCGACATCGTGCTGCGTGGCCGCCGTTCGACCATGTTCGAGAACCGTCTGGAGGGCAATTGATGGTGCAGCAACTCAATTACCTCAAGGAAACGCCATCGCAGACCGCTGGCCCTTACGTTCATATCGGCCTGACGCCGAATTTCTGCGGCATCGGCGGTGTCTACGAAGCCGATCTCGGATCGTGGATGGTGAACGAACAGACGCGCGGGGAACGCATCACCATCACCGGCCGCGTGATCGACGGCGCGGGCGCGCCGCTCAAGGACGCGCTCGTCGAGATCTGGCAGGCCGATGCCGCCGGGCTTTACAACTCGCCGACCGAGATCCGCGGCGCCGCGGATCCGAACTTTTCCGGTTGGGGGCGTTGTCCGACCAGCGCCGAAGATGGCGTCTTCACCTTCGAGACCGTGAAGCCGGGTCGCGTCCCATACAGCCGCGACCGGCTGATGGCGCCGCATATCACCTTCTGGATCGTCGCGCGGGGCATCAATGTCGGGCTTCACACACGCATGTATTTTCCGGACGAAGCAGAAGCCAATGCCGCAGATCCGCTGCTGGCGCGAATAGAGCATCGCCATCGTGTCGCGACGCTTGTCGCGACCGGTGCTGCGCCTAATTATGTTTTCGACATTCACCTGCAAGGTGAGAAGGAAACGGTCTTCCTCGATATCTGAACAGGAATGTCACGCCTGGACATGGAGGGACGCCGTCTGGCGGCCCCGATGCAGCAGGTGGCATTTCGTTCGGTAAAGCCGGCATCGGCGACAACAAGCGGGGCAACCATGACCTATTCCGCCTTTGACCATCCCTATCTCTCCGGGCTCTTGGGCGACGAAGCCGTCGCCGCCGAGTTTTCTGCCTCCGCCGATATCCATGCGATGCTTGCCTTCGAGGCGGCACTTGCGCGGGCGGAAGCGGTGCACGGCATCATCCCGGCGCGTGCTGCTGACCGGATCACGGAGGCCTGTCGCGCCTTCTCGCCCGATGTCATCGCGTTGAAGCGCGCCATGGGCGTGGACGGGGTGGTCGTCCCCGAGCTCGTGCGGCAGTTGCGTGCAGCCGTCGGCGGCGAAGCGGCCGAGCATGTGCACCATGGGGCCACGAGCCAGGATGTTGTCGACACCAGCCTGATGCTGCGAATGAAGGCAGTCGCGGAGCTTTTCGCCGTTCGCCTCGGCAACATCGTTTCGGTGCTGGAGGAGTGCGACAATGAATGGGGTGACCGAACGCTGATGGCGCGCACCCGCATGCAGGCGGCGATCCCTATTACCGTCTCTGATCGGTTGCGCAGCTGGATCGAGCCGCTGCTCGACCACAAGGACCGGCTCGAGGCGATGGACCGCGATCTCTTTGCCGTCCAGTTCGGAGGGGCTGCCGGAACGCTCGAAAAACTCAAGGCGAGGGCCGACGATGTTCGCGCCACACTCGCCGAGGAGCTTGGCCTGGCCGACTTTCCGCAATGGCACAGCCAGCGCTCCGAAGTGGCGGACTTTGCCAACGCGCTGTCGCTGGTGACGGGCAGCCTCGGTAAGTTCGGTCAGGATATTGCGCTGATGGCGCAGCAGGGCGACGAGATCGAACTGGCGGGCGGCGGCGGTTCCTCGGCGATGCCGCACAAGCAGAACCCGGTGGCCGCCGAGGTGCTGGTGTCGCTGGCAAGGTTCAACGCCACCCAGCTCTCTGGCATGCATCAGGCGCTGGTGCACGAACAGGAGCGCTCGGGTGCCGCCTGGACGCTCGAATGGCTGATCATGCCGCAAATGGCCGGCGCAACTGCGGCCGCATTGCGCCTTGCGACCGAGCTTGCCAGCAACATCCGCCGGCTCGGCAGAGACTGACCCCCTGCGGGGCGGCGCTAGAGTATCTCGCTCTCAAGTGGGTTCACGTGAGGCGGAAAGATGCTCTAGAATCAAAGTGCTAGAGCGTCCTTGGTGCGTTCACATGAACGCACGGCGCTTTAGGTGTGCCGCCACATCGGTCGGTCAGCGGGCAGCGCGCAGCATCGAGCGGTAGCGCAGCTGGCTGTTCTTGAGATGCTGGCGCATGGCCATGCGCGCCTTCTCTTCGTCTCCGTCCTGAATAGCGACGAAGATCGCCTCGTGCTCCGATATCAGCCGGGTCAGTTCGGCGGCAGCCAGCACGGTCTCCTCTCCCGTTTCTGACACCGCTCGACGCGGGATGAGGGCAGGGCCGAGCATCTGCAGGAACTCGCTGAAGCGCGGGTTGTTGGTCGCCTGCGCTATCGCCAGGTGAAAATTGAAGTCGGCCTCTGCGCTCGGGCGCCCTTCGGCGGCGCTCGCACAGAAGCTATCGAAGGCTTCGGCGATCGTTTCTTCCTGTGCCGGCGAGCGGCGAAGGGCGGCCAGCGCGGCTGCATCTCCTTCGACTGCCGTTCGCAGTTCCAGCATTTCAATCAGTGAGGAGACACGGGCAAGGTCGACGCCGTGGAACGGGAGCGGGACGGTCGGGGTCGGTTCCAGCACGAAAACGCCGATCCCGTGTCTCGCCTCGACAAGCCCGCCGGAACGCAGCGCCGCGATCGCTTCACGCACTACGGTGCGGCTGACCCCGAATTCCCGGGTGAGCTGCGCCTCCGACGGCAGCCGGTCGCCCGGCTTGTAGTGCCCGCCTGTGATCTGGCCGCTGAGCGCATCCGTCATCCTGGCGACCAGTGTCTTGCCTTGCGGGGCGGGATTATCCGTTGCTGGCGCGTTGGTCATTGGCATGGCCGTTTCTGGAACTGAAATCGAGCTTCTGGATACGCCATTGCCGATCGGTGGCGCAATCCTTGGCCGCGAGAGGCGATATGCGACCCCGAACACATGTCGTCAGTCCTTGAAAATCGGATCATCGACGAAAGCACCGCCCTGAAAGCGGACCAGCGAATCCTTCGGATCAGGTTTCGGCGTGTTGGCGACAATCTTCGCGCGGAAGGCTTCGGCATTGTCCTTCGGCCGCCAGCCGAGCCAACCAAGGTGCGAATTGTCCCACCAGCCGGCATCGTTGGCGGACGCGCCCCAGATGACCGGACAGCCCAGAACCGGCACGCGGAAGACCGCATCGATGAGCGAAACGAAATCATCGTGGGACAGCCAGGTCGAGAGCATTCGGTAGTTGACCGGTTCGGGCATGCAGGAGCCGATGCGCACCAGCGCCGTCTCCTGGCCGAACTTTTCGAAGTACATGCGGGCGAGCGCTTCGCCGAAGCATTTCGATACGCCGTAGAGCCCGTCGGGCCGATAGGGGCTGTTCGGGCCGAGCCGCTCGTTTTGCGGATAGTAGCCGATCGTGTGGTTGGTGCTGGCAAACAGGATACGGGGCTGACCGTTGGCGCGCGCCGCTTCGTAGAGGTTGTACAGGCCAAGGATGTTGCCATCGAGGATTTCGGCGAAGGGCCGCTCGACCGATATGCCTCCAAGATGCAGGATCGCGTCGCAACCAGCGACCAGCTCGTTGACGGCTCGAACGTCAGCGAGATCGCATTGAATGCACTCCTCGTTCGTGCCGGGTGGGTCGAGTGGCGAACGGTCGGAAACGCGGATCGTCTTTGCCAATGGCGCGAGCTTTTTGCGCATGACGCGGCCCAGTTGGCCGGCCGCACCGGTGATCAGAAGTCGTTCCATTGCCTATCTCCTTCACGGCGGCGGAGCCATCGCGGATATGTGTTCGATCACATCATACAATATCGGCTAACATATAATACGTGTTCTCCGCAATATGGGTGGGGCGTCCGTAAATATGCCACCCTTTGCTCATCCGGTTCCGTGGGCAGGGCTTGGGCGTCCACTCCCGCAGGTGTACGGACATGTAACTTCGAAAGTCGTATGATAACTTGTATTATGACATATTGACATGCGTGTGATGACTTGCTTAGCTGGGCGTGTCGAGTTTGAGGGAGGGCCCGCACAAAATGACGCCTGAGCAGATCAAGGCCGCGCTTGGATCGGGCCTGCTTTCCTTTCCGGTCACCCACTTCGATGCGGAGGGCCGCTTTGCGCCGGAAAGCTACAAGGCGCATGTGGAGTGGCTCGCCGGCTACAAGGCGCCGGTGCTCTTTGCGGCCGGTGGGACGGGCGAGTTCTTTTCGCTAAAGCCCGATGAAATCCCGGGCATCGTCAAGGCCGCCAAGGAGGTTTCGGGGGATACGGCGATCGTCTCCGGTTGCGGTTACGGCACCGAGATCGCCATCGATATCGCCCGCTCGGTCGAGCGGGTGGGTGCGGACGGCATTCTGCTTCTGCCGCACTACCTGATCGACGCGCCGCAGGAAGGCCTCTACGCGCATGTGAAGCGGATCTGCCAGTCGGTCGGCATCGGCGTCATGGTCTATAACCGCGACAACTCGGTGTTGCAGCCCGATACGCTTGCCAGGCTTTGCGACGAATGCCCGAACCTGATCGGCTTCAAGGATGGCACCGGCGATATCGGTCTGGTGCGTCAGGTCACGGCCAAGATGGGTGACCGGCTGATGTACCTTGGCGGCATGCCGACCGCGGAGCTTTTCGCCGAAGCCTATCTCGGTGCCGGGTTCACCACCTACTCCTCGGCCGTCTTTAATTTCGTGCCGGGCCTTGCCAACGAATTCTATGCAGCCCTTCGCAGCGGCGACCGTGCCACCTGCGAGCGCATCCTCACGGAGTTCTTCTATCCCTTCATGGCGATCCGCAACCGGGCCAAGGGTTATGCGGTTTCGGCGATCAAGGCGGGCGTGCGGCTGCAAGGATTTAAGGCCGGCCCCGTGCGCAGCCCGCTTGTGGACCTGACGGACGAGGAAGTCGGCATGCTTGACGCGCTTATCGGCGCTCACAAGCGCAAGGCGTAAAAAGAGGGGAGGGAGGAGAGCCATGAAGATCATCGCCGTGCGCACCCATCTCCTCGAGCATCGGCTGGCCGTGCCCTTCGAAAGCGCATCAGCGCGTTTCGATCGTCGCGCCCATGTGCTGGTGGAGATCGAGTGCGACGACGGGACCGTCGGCTGGGGTGAATGCCTCGGCCCGGCGCGGCCAAATGCGGCGGTGGTTGCGGCCTATTCTCCGTGGCTGATCGGCCAGGATCCGCGCCAGACCGAAAGGCTCTGGGCAGTTCTTTACAACGCGCTTCGCGACCAGGGACAGCGTGGCCTTGCGATTACGGCTCTCTCCGGCATCGACATTGCGCTCTGGGACATCAAGGGCAAACACTACGGCGCATCCGTTTCGATGCTGCTCGGCGGCCGCTGGCGCGACAGTGTGCGTGCCTATGCGACCGGCAGCTTCAAGCGTGACGGCGTCGACCGCGTCACCGACAATGCACTGGAGATGGCGGAACGCCGCGCGCAAGGGTTCCACGCCTGCAAGATCAAGATCGGCTTCGGCATCGACGAGGATCTGCGCGTCATCCGCGCGGTGCGCGAGGCGATCGGCGATGAGATGCGGCTGATGATCGATGCCAACCATGGCTATACCGTCACCGAGGCAATCCGTCTCGGCAAGGCGGCCGCCGACTATGATATCGACTGGTTCGAGGAACCGGTGGTGCCGGAGCAGCTTTCGGCCTATCGCGAGGTGCGCGCCGGGCAGCCAATCCCGGTTGCCGGTGGCGAGACCTGGCATACGCGCTACGGCATGTGGCGGGCGATCGAGAGCCGCGCCGTCGACATCCTGCAGCCGGATCTTTGCGGCTGCGGCGGCTTTTCCGAAATAGCGAAGATCGCCAGCCTCGCGACGCTTCATGGCGTTCGCATCGTGCCGCATGTCTGGGGCACGGGCGTGCATCTGGCTGCGGCGCTGCAGTTCATGGCGGCGATGACGCCGGATCCGGTACGGGTCAATCCGGTCGAGCCGATCATGGAGTTTGACCGGACGGAGAACCCGTTCCGCCAGGCCGTGCTGAAGACGCCGATCGAGGCGGTCAGCGGCGTCGTTGCCATTCCGGACGCACCCGGCCTCGGCATCGAGATCAATCGCGGCGCGCTCGCCCAGTTCAAGATGCCCGAGGCCTGAGATGATCGAGCGCATCCTCTCCGGTCGCCCGCCTGAGCCCCGCCTGCCGAAGGGCACCGTCGATGCGCAGATGCACATGTATCTGCCGGGATTTCCGGCGCTTGCCGGCGGTCCGCCGCTGCCCGCCGATCCGCTGCCGGATGCAGGGGCCTATCGCCATGTCATGGGCTGGCTCGGTATCGACAGGGTGATCATCACCCAGGGCAATGCGCACCAGAAGGACAACGCCAACACGCTCGCCTGCCTCGTTGACATGGGCGATGTGGCACGTGCCGTCGTCGTTATCGATGACACGACGTCGGATGCGGACATGCAGCGTCTTTCCGCAGCAGGTGCCGTCGGTGCACGTATCATGGATTTGCCGGGCGGCGCGGTGGGGCTCGATGCGCTCGAAGCCGTCGATGCGCGTACCCAAGCGGCCGACTGGATGATCGCCGTGCAGTTCGACGGCAACAGGATTCTCGATCATCTGCCGCGCCTGGAGCGCATCCAGTCGCGTTGGGTGTTCGATCACCACGGAAAGTTCCTTGCCGGCGTCGATCCGGATGGGCCAGAGATCAGGGCGTTCCTGAAGCTGATCGACCGGGGCAATGTCTGGTTCAAGTTCGCCGGTGTGTACGAGAGTTCGCGCGAGGGCTGGCCCTATGCGGATGTGGCCGCGGTTTCCCGCAGGATCGCCGAACATGCTCCGGAGCGCATCATCTGGGGCACGAACTGGCCGCACAACATGATCCGCAAGACGGAAGACTATCCCGATGACGCGCGGCTAGCCGAGCTGGTTCTCGACTGGCTCGCGGACGACCGGGCACGACATCTCGCTCTCGTTGAGAACCCGGAACATCTGTTCAGGCTGCCGACCTTTGCAGCGTGACATCTGACTGCGACGGGCCCGGAAGGCTTCCTGCCCGACCTGCAGACATAAGGATTTCGCATGCCGGCCCGGAGGGGCAGAACGCGGCCTTGGGAGAGGCCGAAGCACGATCAGAGGAGGAGGAAACCATGAAGAAAATTGCAGGCATGCTTTGCGTCGCAATGGGGCTGGCGTTTGCCAGCACAGCGGCGCAGGCGCAGGAAATCACCCTGCGTTCGGCAGACATCCATCCGGACGGCTATCCGACGGTCGAAGCGGTCAAGTACATGGGGCAGCTGCTGTCCGAGCGCAGCAACGGCCGGATCAAAGTCGAGGTCATGAACAATGGCGTGCTCGGCGGCGAGAAGGACACGATCGAGCAGACGCGCTTCGGCGTCATCGACATGAACCGCGTCAATGCGGCCCCCTTCAACAACCTCGTCAAGGAAACGATGGTCCTTGGCATGCCGTTTCTGTTTCGCTCGACCGAACACATGCACAAGACTGTTGACGGCCCGATCGGCGACGAGGTTCTGGCCGCCTTCGAGCCGCACGGCCTGGTCGGCCTTGCTTTTTACGATTCCGGCGCGCGCTCCTTCTACACCACCAAAAAGCCGATCGAGAAACTGGCCGACCTCAAGGGCCTGAAGATCCGGGTGCAACAGTCGGATCTCTGGATTGCCATGATGCAGGCCTTTGGCGCCAACCCGACGCCGATGCCGATGGGCGAAGTCTATTCCTCGCTTGAAACAGGCGTCGTCGACGGCGCCGAAAACAACTGGCCGTCCTACGAGTCCGCCCGCCACTTCGAAGTGGCCAAGAACTATTCGCTGACCGAACATTCCCTCAACCCCGAGATCCTGGTGATTTCCAAGGTGAGCTGGGACAAGCTTTCCGCCGACGACCAGGGCCTTATCCGCCAGGCGGCGAAGGACTCTGTCGGCAAGATGCGCGAACTGTGGAGCGCGCGCGAGAAGGTCTCGGAAGAGAAGGTCCGCGCCGCCGGCACGAACGTCGTCAAGGTCAACAAGGACGAGTTCGCCGCCGCCATGGGGCCGGTCTACGACAAGTTCGTCAGCGACCCGAAGCTGAGGGACCTCCTCGAGCGGGTGAAGGCAGTCAAGTGATCGCAGATGAAGACCGGCTCCGGGATCGGAGCCGGTCTTCACCTGTCCACCGGATCGCCCTGGCGGAGGAGGAAGGCAAATGCGTCGTTTCATGCGGGCGATACGCCCGTTTCTCGGGGCGCTGAGCAGCGCTTCGCTCTACATCGCCGGCACCGGAATGGTCGCCATGACGTTGATCGTCGGCTGGCAGGTCTTTGCCCGCTACGTTCTGAACGATTCACCGAGCTGGTCTGAGCCCCTGTCGCTTCACCTGATGGCCTGGTTCATCATGCTCGGCGCCGCCGTCGGCGTGCGCGAGAGCGTGCATCTCGGCCTCGATGTCGTCAGACACGTGATGAAGCCCGCGGTGCAACTTGCCATGGACCTTGCGAGCCTCGGCCTGATTGTCGTCTTCGGCCTGGCGATGGCCTATTACGGCATCCTCCTTTCGGCCGGCACCTGGACCGCAACCATCCCGGTTCTCGGATGGCCCGGTGGCGTCGACTTTTTCCCGCTTATCGCCGGCGGCACGATGATCGCCTTGTTTGCTGCGGAGCGTTTCATCGACCAGCTTCTCGGTGTCGAGATTGCCGCCGATGTCGCCGTGCAGGAGATGGCCTGAATGGCTTACACTATTCTCTTCGGGGTCTTCACCCTGCTCATGTTCATCGGCATGCCGATCGCGTTTTGCCTCGGCATCGCCTCGTTCGCCACCGTGCTTTATCTGGGCCTGCCGCCGGTGGTGGTGTTCCAGCAGCTGAATTCCGGCATGAACGTCTTTGCCATGATGGCGATCCCGTTTTTCATCTTTGCCGGCGACCTGATGGTGCGCGGCGGCATTGCCAACCGGCTGATCCGCTTTGCCGCCGGTCTCGTCGGGCATCTGCGCGGCGGGCTCGGCCAGGTCAACATCGTTGCCTCGACGCTCTTCGGCGGCATCTCCGGCTCGGCTGTTGCCGATGCGTCCGCGGTCGGCGGTCTGATGATCCCGCAGATGGCCAAGCGCGGCTACGACCGCGACTATGCGGTCAATGTCACGGTCAATGCGGCAATCATCGCGCTGATGATCCCGCCCTCGCACAACATGATCCTCTATTCGATCGCCGCAGGCGGCAACGTCTCGGTCGCCGATCTCTTCACCGCCGGCATCATCCCCGGCCTGCTGCTGGCACTGGCGCTGATGGTCACCGCCTACATCGTCGCCAGGCGCCGCGGCTATCCGGCCGAACCGTTTCCGGGTTTTTCCAAGGTCTTCTACTACCTGCTCGCATCCTTCCCCGGCATCGTGTTGATCGGCATCATCTTCGGCGGCGTGCGCTCCGGCGTGTTCACCGCCACCGAAAGCTCGTGCATTGCCGTGCTCTATGCCTTTCTCGTCGCCATGCTCGTCTATCGCGAACTCGACTGGACGGGCTTCGTCAAGGCGGTCATGGGGGCGGTGCGCACCACCGCCATGGTGCTCCTGGTCATCGGCATGGCCGCGTCCTTCGGCTGGCTGATGGCGTTTCTGCAGGTGCAGGCGCTGATGATCAGCGCGATCGGGGCGATCTCGGAGAACCCGATCATCGTGCTTCTCGTCATCAACGTCATCCTCTTGATCCTCGGCACCTTCATGGACATGGCGCCGATGGTGATCATCTGCACGCCGGTGCTTCTGCCTGTCGTCAAGGCTTTCGGTATCGACCCGGTGCATTTCGGCGTGGTGATGATCCTGAACGCCGGCATCGGCCTCAACACGCCGCCGGTCGGAACGGTGCTCTTCGTCGGCTGCGCCGTCGGCGGGATTTCCATTCGCGAGGCGATGCGCACCATCTGGCCGTTCTTCGGCGCCAGCATCGCGGTGCTGATGGCCGTGACCTACATTCCGGCCCTGTCGCTCTGGTTGCCGTCGGTCTTCAAGTGAGCTGCGGGATCGCGGCCCATCCGGGCTCGGCTGCTTCGGCCGGGCCCGGTTCACATTTGCGATCGGACGGCTATTCGTTCCGGTTGGCGGCGATGCATTGCCGCTCGAGACGCTTCAGGAAAACGCCGATCTCGCGCGCCGCCTGCAGATCGCCCTTGCGTTCTGCGACCGCCAGACCTTTGCGCCAGACCTGGAGCGCCTCTTCGAACCGGCTGAGCTTGTGCAGGATGGCACCACGCAGTTTCCACGCGGCGGAGTAGTCGGGGTTGAAGGCGATCGCGTGCTCGACATGGGAAAGCGCGGTCTCGAAATCCGCCTCCTGCAGGCAGATGCTCGCAAGCGTGAAGCGCAGCAGGGCGTCGTCCTTGCCGTCGTGCAAGAGCTTCTCGAGAGCTTGCCGCATTGCTGGCGTTCCTCCTTCGCGATCGCCGGTCAGGCCGCAGGCTTGGTCGGGTGCAGGGTCGTATGCCCGTTGCTCGGCGGCGCCGGCAACGACCTCGTCCGGTCAAGAGACAGATATCGCCGGCGGCTCCAGATCAAGGGGTCGGCATGGCTGGAAGTCTCGGTTGCGACAATTGTTCCGACGAACAGCATGTGGTCGCCGACCTGCATCGTGGCGCTCAGCAGGCAGTCGAGCGCGGCCGCGGCCCCGAGGAGCTTCTGCCGTCCACTCGGCCAGTCGGCCCAGACGCCGACGAGATAGCGCTTGGACGCTTCGATCTTGCCGGCGAAGGCATCGGCGATCAACTCCTGGCCTTCAGCCAGCATGGCGAGCGAGAAGCCCTGTTCCGCGGCGATCAGCGCGGCAAGCGGACTGTCCGCCTTGATCGAAATGACGATCGATGGCGGGTTGGCGGAAAGCGAAAAGGTCGCCGTCACGGTCCGGCCGAGACTTTCGGCGCCCTTGCCGGAGCTTGCCACGCAGACGGTGGCGGCGAGATGCGACAGAGTGTCGGCGAACTCCGGCTTCGACACGGCCAGATCGGCGTGAGCGTCGATGTCGACTGAATGCGGAGGTGTCTGGCGCATGAGTCTTGTTCCAACAGAGAATAGCCCGTGGCGGCGGGGAAGACGCCACGGGGTTTGCGGAAGCCCAGGCGGGGCGAGAGGGCTGCCGCAAACTCTTTGACCAACCGCGAACCGGTTCAGGCTCGCGGCGATCTTCAGTCGCTCAGGCGGACTGCAATTCCGCCTCGGCGAACTCGTAGTTGGCGAGCTTGTCGAGGAAGTTCGACGTGTAGTCCGGCCGGCGGTTGCGGTAGTCGATGTAATAGGCGTGTTCCCAGACATCGAGGCCGAGCAGGGCCTTGCCTTCGCCGGTTGCGACCGGATTGGAGCCGTTGGCGGTTTTCGTCACCTTGAGCTTGCCGTCAGTCCCGAGCACGAGCCAGGCCCAGCCGGAGCCGAACTGGCCGGTGGCGGCCGCCTTGAAGGCGTCCTTGAAGCTCGCAATGCTGCCGAAGTCTTCGACGAGCTTCTTTTCGAGCGCGCCGGGGATCTGTCCGCCCTTGGGCGAAAGGTTCTTCCAGAAGAGGATATGGTTCCAATGCTGGCCGGCATTGTTGAAGACCGGCGCCAGTTCCGCCTTGCCGTAGGTGTGGCGAATGATCTCCTCCAGCGACAATCCGGCGAGCGACGCGTCTTTCTCGACGAAACCGTTCAGCGCGGTGACGTAGGCCTGATGATGCTTGCCGTGGTGGAACTCGATCGTCTCGGCGCTCATGCCGTTTTCGGCAAGTGCGCCCGGTGCATAGGGGAGGGCGGGAAGTTCGAAGGCCATGGTCAAATCCTTTGCGGGCGGGCCACGAGAGGCGGATCACTTGTATCCGTGTCGCCAACCGTGTATTTAGCAAGACAATCCTTTGTAAATCTGCGCACGAGAATATGTCAAGCGATCCCTTGTTAAATCCAGAGCAAAGCAGCGGTCGTACGCCGGGCGAGCGGATCATGCTGGCGCTGAAGCTGCATGGGCCGCAGACGGCGGCAGCGCTCGGCAAGCGTCTGACCATTACAGGCGAGGCTGTGCGCCAGCAGCTTGTTCGCCTTGCGGAGGATGGTTTGGTCTTGTCGTGGTCGGAGGCAAGAGGCGTCGGCCGACCGTCGCAGTTCTGGGGGCTGACGGCTGCCGGGCATGGCGAGTTTCCCGATACGCACGCGGAGCTCACGGTTCAGCTTCTGCGCACGATCCGGCAGACCCTCGGAGAGGGGGCCATCGATCGGCTGATCGCCGCGCGCGAGGAGGAAACACGGCAAAACTATCGTGCGGCGATGGTTGGCAGAGAGAGCTTGCGCGAACGGGTGGACGAACTCGTGCGGCTGCGGTCGCAGGAAGGCTACATGGCGGCTTGCGAAGATCCGGGCGACGGCACGTTGCTCTTCCTCGAGAACCACTGCCCGATCTGCGCTGCCGCTACGAGCTGCCAGGGGTTCTGCCGGGCGGAACTGAACGTATTTCGAGCAGTGCTGGGGCCGGGTATCGAAGTCGAGCGCGCCGAGCATATTCTCGCCGGCGCGCGCCGCTGCGCCTATGTTGTCAGCATGGTCGAACGCGCCGCCTGACTGCCGGGTTAAGGGCTTGGAGCCGCACCGGCCACAGACCGGTGCGGCCCTAACGTTGATCGTATCAGCGCGCGCCCATGCGCAGGGCGCCGTCGAGGCGGATGACCTCGCCGTTCAGCATGCGGTTCTCGCAGATGTGCTGCACCAAGGCCGCAAACTCCTCCGGCTTGCCGAGGCGCTGCGGGAAGGGCACGCTCTTGCCGAGCGAATCCTGCACGTCCTGCGGCATGCCCGCCATCATCGGTGTTTCGAAGATGCCCGGAGCGATGGCAACCACGCGAATGCCGTGGCGCGCGAGTTCGCGGGCGATCGGCAGCGTCATCGAGACGACGCCGCCCTTGGAGGCGGCATAGGCCGCCTGGCCGATCTGACCGTCGAAGGCGGCGACCGATGCCGTGTTGACGACCACGCCGCGCTCGCCGTCCTCACCCGGCTCCTCCCGCTGGATCGCTTCGGCGGCAAGCCGCAACATGTTGAAGGTGCCGATCAGGTTGATCCCCACCGCGCGCGCGAAGTTCTCGAGCCGATGCGGACCATCGCGGCCGAGCACTTTTTCTCCCGGTGCGATGCCGGCGCAGTTGACCAGCCCATGAAGATGGCCAAAACGCTCAAGGGCGGCCGCTACCGCGGCAGCGCCATCAGCCTCGTTGGTGACATCGGTCTTCTGGAAGACGGCATTGCCGCCGAGTTCATCAACCATTTTCTGGCCGGCCTCGGCGTTGACGTCGGCCAGGACAACACGCCCGCCCGCGCCGTGCAGCCGTCGCGCGACAGCCGCGCCAAGGCCCGAACCGCCGCCGGTCACGATAAAGACTTTTCCGTCGATCAGCATCTAAGGGCTCCTCCCGTATCGGATCGCGCTCGCCGGAGCGCCCTGCGATCAGTTGAACTGCACGAAGGATGCTCCAGACATGGAACTATCGACATAGCCCTGCTGTCGGCGGAAGCCAAGACGGATGCATCGCCCCGTGCGAGGTGCGGCGCGTCCGCAAGCTAGTGGGTGCCAATTGGAGAGATTTCGATGATCTTGATGCCGACGGCGTTGGTGGATTCATCAAAGACGATTTCGCCTCTGCCGATCACCATGCCATTGACCTTGAGTTCGACCGGTTCGCCGAAGTTACGGTCCAGGTGGATCGTATCGTCCTGATGGAGTTTCGAGATCTGCGATACCGTTAGTTTGGCGCGCCCGATCACGGCCTCGATCGCCAACGGGATCCCCTGCACGGCGCGCTCGCTCATCACCGAACGGCCTTCGAACGCAGCGCCTTCGTCGAGCTCGACCAGCTCATCCTGTAGCTTCTTGTTAATCATTCTGCACCATCCAAAGCACTGATTCACGACTCTTTAACAAAGAGTTGCGCCAGTTCGCCTTGGGTGGCAACCGTGGCTAAATGGGGGTTCTGCGTGCCTTGCAAGCCAGCGTTAACAAAGTGTTAACATCCACAATGCGCGGAGCGCGGAAGCCCTCAAAGTGTCACCGCCGCCCAGTTTCCGTCCCGTTTTTGGAATCCGATCATGCGCTTGCCGTTCGGCAATTTGTCGCCGAGGCGCACGACATAGACATACCCTTCGAAGACCATCAGCCCACGATCGCCGTCGCTGAACAGGATCTCGAAATTCGGCGTGGCCGTCATCGACGCATCGATGCCGGCTCCGACCTCCGCCGGATCGATTGCGGCAATTTCCGAAGGCGTGGTTTCCGGGCCGACGAAAAAGTAGAGAGCGGACCCGAGGGCTGTAACGCCCAAAAGAACAGCTGGCGCCCAGGGTAGCAGCCGGCGCTTGAAACGTGTTGGGTTCGGTTGAGGCGTGGCAACACTCAAGGTCAAATTCCCGATTCGCTGTATTTACCAACCGGAACCGATTGCACTCGGAAAGTGACAGGCGCGCTCTTCTGGACGCAATTGCCCGAGACGCTGTCGGATTTACTTAGTGGAACCATCCCGGACTTCAAGCTGAGAAGACGCTCGCTTCCCAGACTCAAACAGCATGCCCATTCACGTGTTGCAGCAACATATGTTCTTAAGCGTTTCCACACTTTTTGAGTGTTGCGCAGCACGTCAGATCGCCTGCGCCCTGACGGGGCGTGGGAGCTTGCGTTTTACACGCGCTCAGCTCGGTCGCCGCTGACACCAAGCAATCTGAGCCAGGGGGCGAGGTGAAAGGCGGCCATCAGGAGGTACATGCTGGTCATCCCGCCAAGTGCCGCTTGCGCTCCTTCGGCGCAGACTATCTGACCCGGCCCACTCCCCTGGGCGCTCGTCAGTAGCGCCATGAGCGTTAAGGTGGGGGCTGCCGCGAGGGTCAGCACGGCGGCCACGATCCGGGCGAGAGTGCGGCGGGGTACCCGCTCCTCGTGTGGTTCGGAGCGGGCGGCGATCCTCATGGCTTCGGGCTCGTGTCGACGTTCCGCATGGCCGCCTCTCCAGCGTTCGACACTTCGACCCATTTCTTGTCGGGTGCCGCGCCTTCAACATAACTGTCGTTCCAGTTCCACCACTTGTAGGTCGGGGTCTGCGGGTATCCGGCCGGTGAATTCTCCCAGACCTCCTGGCGACCGAGCGGCGTGATGTCGAGATAGTTCCAGGTGCCGCCCATCTGCTCGTCGCCGCGATTGTTGATGAAGTAGGTTCGAAACAGGCGGTCGCCGTCGCGGAAGAACACGTTATGGCCGTGCCACTCGTCCACGCCGAAATCGGCGTCGAAGCTGTCGGTGATGGTGTACCACGGCATCGTCCAGCCCATGCGCGCCTTCAGCCTGGCGATATCCGCCTGCGGGGCGCGAGAGGCAAAGACCAAGGTCGTGTCGCGGGCATTGAGGTGTGAGAGATGCGCGACTTGATCGGCGACCATCGAGCAGCCCCGGCAGGCATGTTCGGGCCAACCATAGACGCCTGGCTCGTAGAAGGCGCGATAGACGATCAGCTGATGCCGGCCGGCAAAGAGATCAAGGAGGCTCGTCCTGCCTTCCGGTCCTTCGAACACATAGTCCTTGGTAACGGCCATCCAGGGCATCCGGCGCCGCTCGGCAGCAAGCGCGTCACGGGCCCGCGTGTGCGCCTTCTCCTTGGTCAGCAACTCTTGGCGCGCCGCTTCCCATGCCTGCAGTGAAACGACCGCCGGTCTTTGCATGGCCGGCTCGCCGGTCGTCGGTTCATTGTCGGTTGTCTTGGTCATGGCTATCTCCTCGTTCATGCAAAGCGCTTGCGGCAGGGCCGTAAGTCCTCTTTGCCTGTTCTTGGATAGCTTGACACCGTACGAGGGGCGGCGGGAGTAACAAGTGTGGCGGCATTCGGTGGCGGTGCCAGACGGCACGCTCTCGGTTCTCCGCATCGCTCCTTTATATGGCCGGGGAAAGCACGGGCGCGGGGGTTTCGAGATCTTTACCAGCGCCGCAGCTGTGGGAGTGCAGCTGTCGCGACCAAGCGCCGAAACATAACCCCTAAATTATGATTGGCGGCCCATATTTCATTTTTACATTACCGTTTGGCATGGCAAGCTGACGACCATCAAATCAGCTGGCGTTTGCGAGAATGATGTGGGTACGGGAGTGGCCGGCATCTCAGGGAGGAAATATGAAGCGCGTGATTCTGGCTGCGGTTGCGGCATTGGCAATGAGTGGTGCGGCCTATGCCGACACGATCAAGATTGGTGTCGTCGGGCCGTTCTCCGGTCCCTTTGCGCTGCAGGGCAAGAACTTCAAGGCCGGTATCGATGCCTACATGGCGCTGAACGGCAGCAAGGTCGGCGATGACGATATCGAGATCATCTATCGCGACGTGCCGCAGGCCGATCCCGCCCAGGCGAAAGCTCTGGCGCAGGAACTGGTGGTCAAGGAGGGCGTGCAATATCTCGCCGGCTTCTACTTTACCCCGGACGCCATGGCCGTGACCCCGCTGCTCACCCAGGCGAACGTGCCGCTCGTCATCATGAACGCAGCGACCTCGGCGATCGTCACCAAGAGCCCGCTCGTGGTGCGCACGTCGTTCACCACATGGCAGACCTCGACGCCGATCGCCAAGGTGGCGAAGGACGCTGGCGTTTCCAAGGTGATATCCGTCGTTAGCGACTACGGTCCGGGCGTCGATGCGGAAAACGCCTTCAAGGCGGGTTTCGAAGCGGCCGGCGGCCAGGTGGTCGAAGCGATCCGCATGCCGCTTGCGACCAATGACTTCTCGCCGATCATGCAGCGTATCAAGGATTCAGGTGCCGAAGGCGTCTTCGCCTTCCTGCCGTCCGGACCGACGACGCTCGGCTTCGTCAAAGCCTTTAAGGAAAACGGTCTGAAGGACGGTGGCATCAAGTTCTTCGCACCTGGCGACCTGACGCAGGAATCCGACCTGCCGGCGCTCGGCGAGGCCGCACTCGGCATCCAGACGACCTTCCACTATGCGGTGTCGCATGACTCGCCCGAGAACAAGGCCTTTGTCGAGGCGGCCGGCAAGGCGATCGGCAATCCGGCCGAGCTCTCGTTTCCTTCGGTCGGCGCTTATGACGGCATGCACGTGATCTACAAGATGATCGAGGCGACCGGCGGCGAGCAGGATGCGGCAAAGGCCGTCGAGGCGGTCAAGGGCCTTTCGTGGACGAGCCCGCGCGGTCCGGTGACGATCGACCCGGAATCGCGCCATATCACCCAGAACATCTACCTGCGCGAAGTCGCCAAGGCCGATGACGGCACCTACTACAACAAAGAAATCCAGACCTTCGAGAAGCAGGGTGATCCTGGTCTCGCGGCTTTGAAATAGGCAGGCGTCGGCGGGCGCTGCGCGTCCGCCTCACACCGATGTCGCACCGATCGGTTGCGTGCTTGAACGGAGCCGATTGACGTAGTGCGACGCCGCGGACCCTGGCGTCGGAGCGCCTCGCCGCGCTTATAATGCCGTTCCGAATCCGGCGCAGCAAACCTGGAAGAAAGGGCAACGGATAGCCCCATGCAAACCGTTCTCAGCATAGCGATCGATGCCCTTGCCTATGGCATGGTACTCTTCGTCATATCCATCGGCCTTTCCGTCACCATGGGGCTGATGCGCGTCGTCAACCTCGCGCATGGCGCCTTTGCCATGATCGGCGGCTACATCGCTTCCTATGCGGCGCGCGATCTCGGGATCGGCTATGGCTTCGCCGTCCTTCTCGCGGTTTTCGGAACGGTTATCATTGCGGTACCGATCGAGCGGCTGCTCTACCGTCGGATCTATGGCGCACCGGAGCTGACCCAGGTGCTGATGACCATCGGCATCACCTTCTGCATCATCGGGATTGCCAACTATGTCTTCGGCCCGACGCTGAAGACGGTGCCGCTGCCAGGTGAATTGCAGGGGTCGGTCGACCTCGGCTTCCGGGCGATCGCCGTGCACCGCCTTTTCGCAATCGTCTGCGGCCTCGCGGTCGCAGCCGGCCTCTGGTACGCGATCGAAAGGACTGCCTTCGGCGTGAAACTTCGCGCCTCCGTCGACAATGCGGCGATGGCCGCAGCCCTCGGGGTGCGCACGGAGATCGTCTATGCCGTGAGCTTTGCAGTCGCCGTCGGGCTTGCCGCCTTCGGCGGTGTTGTCGGTGCCGAGTTGCTTCCGGTCGAACCGTATTACGCCTTGCGCTACATGGTGACCTTCCTTGTCGTTGTCTCGGTCGGCGGTGCCGGGTCGATCCCCGGCGCACTGATCGCGTGCCTGCTCTTGGGGGCGATCGACACGACCGGGCGTTATCTCATGCCGGAGTTCGGCGAGTTCTTCTTCTATCTGGCCGTCATCGCGATCATCTGCGTCTTCCCACGCGGACTTGCCGGGAGGGCCAAGGGATGACCATGACGACGACGAACGAGATGACTGCGGCGCCCCCGGCCCACCGGCGGATTGCCAACGCCGACCTCATCGGGCTGGCCGTGATCCTTCTGGTGGCCGCGGTCGGCTACTTCCTCTTTCCCAACAATCTGGCGCTTCTGACGCGGATCATTGCCGCCGCCCTTCTGGTGCTGTCGCTCGATCTCGTCACTGGCTATTGTGGCGTGGCGACGCTCGGACACGCTGCCCTCTTCGGCGCGGGCGCCTATGCGGCGGGCATCGCTTCGGCGCACTATGGCATCAACGATCCGCTCGCGATGCTGGCCTTCGGTATCGTGGCTGGCGCGGTTGCCGGGCTCATTTGCGGGGTGGTCATCCTGCGCGCCCATGGCCTGCCGCAACTGGTGCTGTCGATCGCGCTGATCCACCTTTTCCACGAGTTCGCCAACAAGGCGTCGTCCTGGACCGGCGGCAGCGATGGCCTCTCCGGGATCGCGCCGACAGCGCTCTTCAGCCTTTACGAATTCGATCTCTGGGGGCGCACGGCCTATGTCTTCGGCGTGGCGCTGCTCGTCATCGTATTCCTGCTGTTGCGGCTGATCGTGCGTTCGCCCTTCGGCATGCTCTGCCGCGGCATCAAGGAGGACCCGATCCGCATCCGCTCAATGGGTGCCTCGCCGAAGATCGCATTGACGAAGATGTACGTCATATCCGGCGCAGTTGCCGGCGTCGGTGGTGCGTTGAACGCTATTTCCACGCAAGTGGTCGGCCTCGACAGCCTCTCGTTCACGATGTCAGCCGAAAGCCTGGTCATGCTCGTTCTCGGCGGCACCGGTTCGTTGTTCGGGGCGCTGACGGGCACAGTCGTCTTCATGTTCTTCGAGGACGTGGTCTCGGCGGCAAATCCGTTCCATTGGCTGACGATGGTCGGGGCCCTGCTGATCGCCGTCGTGCTCTTCGCACCGAAGGGGATCTACGGCACGGCGGCCGCCCTCATCACCCGACGCAGGGAGGCGCCGTGATGCAGCCGATCTTCGAAGTCCGTAACCTGAAGCGCGCCTTCGGCGGGCTTGCCGTCACCAACGACGTCAGCTTGAGCATGGCGCCGGGCGACCGGGTGGCCCTGATCGGGCCGAACGGCGCAGGCAAGACCACATTCGTCAACCTGGTCACCGGCAATCTCAAACCGGACTCCGGCGCTGTGCTGATCGGCGGCGAGACCGTGACCAGCGTCGACGCCATCGGGCGTGTGCGGCGTGGCCTCGTCCGCTCGTTTCAGGTCACGCGGCTTTTTGCCGACATGACGCCGGCTGAACATGTTGCGCTCGCCGTGCTGCAGCGCTCCGGCCGCGCCGGTCGCCTCTTCGGCAATTTCCTCGGCATGCCTGGTGTCATGGCCGAGGTCGAGGACTTGCTCGGCAAGCTCGGGCTGAAAGATCTGATGCACCGCAAGGTGAGCGAGATCGCCTATGGCCAGCAGCGACTGCTGGAGATCGCCGTTGCGCTGGCCCTGAGACCTAGGGTGTTGCTGCTTGACGAGCCGGCCGCCGGCGTGCCGCAGAGCGATACCGGCCGCATTGAACAGGCGCTTGCCGATCTGCCTGCCGATCTCGCCGTGCTGATGATCGAACACGACATGGATCTCGTCTTCCGCTTCGCCAAGCGCGTCATTGTGCTGGCGGCGGGCGCGATCATCTTCGACGGTTCGCCATCGGAGGTGACGAAGGACCCGCGTGTGCGGGAAGCTTACCTGGGGAGCTATGCCAATGCCAGCCACGCCGCTTGAGGTGGAAAACCTGTCTGCGGGCTACGGCCCGACGCGTGTGCTGGAGGGCGTGTCTTTCTCCGTTCCGGCCGGCGCGCGTCTCGCCGTGCTCGGCCGCAACGGCATGGGCAAGACGACGCTGCTGGCGACGCTTGCCGGCCAGACGCGGCGCTATGACGGTCGCATCCGCATGGGCGGCACCGACGTGACGGCGCTGCCGAGTGCCTCGCGCGCCATGCACGGGCTCGGCTTCGTGCCGCAGGCGCGTTGCGTATTCCCGACATTGACCGTTGAGGAAAACCTGTTCGTCGGGCTCAAAGGGCGCCCAAAGAGCGCCATCCAGGAAGCCTATGACATGTTTCCGCGTCTGCATGAGCGACGGCGCAATCTCGGCAGCCAGCTTTCGGGCGGCGAGCAGCAGATGCTCTCGACGGCCCGTTCGATCCTCGGCCGACCCTCGATCCTGCTTCTCGACGAACCGCTGGAGGGGCTGGCACCGGTTATCTGCGAGGAATTGATGAAGGCTTTTGCCGAGCTCGCAAAGACCGGCGACATGACGATCCTCCTGGTCGAACAGCGGATCCAGAGCGCCCTCGATTTTGCCGATCAGGTGATCGTGCTCGAGCGCGGCCGCATCGCCTGGACAGGGACGCCGGACGCATTGACTGGGGATCACGAAGCGGTCGAGCGTCTGTTGGGGGTTGGCGGGTTACATTGATCAGCAAGGGCGCTGGCTCACTTCGGTTCACGCCGCGACGTGTCGAGACGGCTGCGTTCCCGCTCATAGTATCGTGCAAGGGGCGGCAGAGTGCCTTTCAGCTGGTCGAAAATCACGTCATGGACCCGAAGTGCGCCGTCGTATTTGGCTTGAACGAAGGCCCGATGACGGTCGAGGGCTTCCTTTTTGGCGCCGACCGCGACTGTGAACACCGGTGATACGGCGCTGCGGCCCTTGACGGTGATCCGGTCGAGTTCGGCAACCGGGAAGGCCTTGCCCGCAAGACGCGCAGTCTCTTCGCCGATGAGTAGCGATATGCCGTAGTCCTTTGAGGCGCCTTCGAGACGCGAGGCCAGATTGACCGCGTCGCCAAGCGCGGAGTAGTCGAAACGCCGATGCGAGCCCATGTTGCCGACGATGCACTCGCCGGTGTTGACACCGATGCCGATCCGTAGGCTTTGCACGGGGCGCCCTTCGCGTTTCGCTTCTATCTCGAGCTCCCCGTTAACCCGCTCAAGGCGCGCCAGCATGTCAAGCGCTGCACGCACCGCATGGACGGCATGGTCAGGGTCGTCGAGCGGCGCATTCCAGAAGGCCATGAGGCAATCGCCGATGTATTTGTCGATGGTGCCGCCCTGTTCAAGCACGGCTTCCGACAGTGGTGTCAAAAGCCGGTTGACGAGGGCCGTTAGCCGCTCCGGATCATCCTTCATCTCCTCGGCAATGGTGGTGAAGCCGCGGATGTCGCAGAAGAGGATCGACAGCGTGCGCCGTTCGCCACCGAGCCGAAGATGCGATGGGTCCTTTGCCAGCCGTTCGACGAGGGCAGGGGAGAGGTATTGCTCGAAGGCGCGGGTGATCTCGCGGCGTCTCTTGCGCTCTTCGGCGTAATCGAGTGCCGCCTGGCCGGCGGTCACCGCGAGGAAGGCGAGGCCCGGACCGAGTGGTGAAACGAAGATGTGTCCGAGGCGCATCGCAGCATAGCTTGCAAGCACGATAAGGGTCACGGCGACGACGCCGTAGACGAGTGTCCGCCAGCCGGTCATCCGCAACACCGAGAAAGCTGCCAACACCGCGGCAAGTGCAATCGCGGCGACCACAACGGGCCTTGGAGCGCGCTCGATGAAGAGGTTGTTTGCCAGATTGTCGTAGATCGTCGCCTGCATCTCGACGCCGGAAACGAGCCTGTTCGAATGCACCGTGTCCGATGTCGTGAAGGCGTCTGCTCCGCCATCGGCGATTGACGGCGCGTTCTGCAGGCTGAGACCGACGAGCACGACGCGGTCTGCGAAGATCCCTTCGGGCAGGAAATTGTCGGGGTCGAGTGCCTGGTAGTAGGAGACTGTCGGGTAGGTCCGTGCAGGTCCGAACACCTGGATCAGGGCATCGTCTGGAGGTGATTGCGTCCGTGTTCCCGCGATCTCTGCAAGTGCAGCGGCGAAGCCGTCAGGATAGTCAGGAACCGCACGCAGTGTTCCGTCGCCGCTGAGGTTGACCGAGGCGATGCCGGTTCTGGCACCCTTGGCGATGAAGCGGGCCAGAGGCTCGGTGCGCACGAACTGGTCTGCCTGCGGCTCGGGTATGAACGTCTGATCGCCGGCCAGCACGACGTCCGGACCGAGTGCCTTTTCCAGATCGTCGTCGTTCGCCGGATTGGTTGACGGCTCGGCGAAGATGACGTCGACGCCGATCGCGCGGGCGCCGGCCTTACGCAGTGCCTCGATCAGGCGCGCGTGCAGCGCGCGTGGCCACGGCCATTGGCGGCCAATCTCGGCCATGGAGGGTTCGTCGATGGCGACGATGATCGGGCCGTCTTCAGGGGGCGCCGGAGTGTCGATGGTCGACAGGTAGTCGAAGCTCCGCAACTCGTTCAGCAGCCAGGCGTTGGTCAAGGTCGCAAGCGAGAGCGCGATGGCGACGAAGGCGGAAAGCACGAGCAGCTTCAGCCGTCGCTGCCAAAGACCGGGAGGTTCCCCTTGTATGGATCGACCGCTCGATGCCTGCACCGCGACACGCGCCTCCGTCAGAACCGTACCTTGATTGTGCCCTTGAACGTCGGCCCCCAGCCCGGCAGGCCGTCGCGCAGGTCGAAGTCTTCATCGAGCAGATTGAAGGCCGCCAGATCGACTTCGACCTGCTTGTCGAATGGCTCCCATTTCAGCGATGCATCGAGCGTCCAGAAGGCGTCCAGCGTCTGGCCGTCCCCCGGCCGCGAGCCTACATAGTTGGCGGCGATCGTCGCCTTGATGTTCGCGGTATTGACCCAGGTCAGCGCCACCTGTGCGGTATTTTCAGGCACGAACAGCAGTTCGGCGAACCCGCGGCTGCTATCCTTGACGTCTGCCTCCGTATGGGCTGCCGTTAGCGCCAGGCCGAAGCCGTAGCCGAGCGCAAAGTTGGTGGTTGCGGCAACCCGGTCGATGCCGACCTTCGCATAGTCGAGATTGATCGTGGATAGCGGGAGATCCAGCGCGAGCTCGCGCACCTCCTGGTGCTGATAGTCCAGGGCCGTGAAGAACCAGTCGTTCCATTCCGCGTCCCACCGCAACGCCAAGGTATCGGCATAACCCTCCGGGCCAAAGCGAAGCTGGTTGGGTTGCAGGCCGACAATACCGATAGGGGCGAGCGTTGCGACATCGAAGTTCAGGCCATCGCGCATCGCCGCTGCCCGCAGCCAATGGCCTTCCGCCGGCGCCCAGGCAATGCCAAGCTTCGGCTCAAGACGGATATCGCCATCGTTGACGCCCTCGATGTAGCGAGCAAAGAGCGCGCCTTCCGCCTTCAGGTCCGGCGTGATCTCATAGATCGTGTCGACATAGGCCTTTGCGACCGTTTGGCTCGCCGACGTCGAGGTCGATGCGATAAGGGGGGTGTTTCCGGTCGTCGCTCCGAGCGGATCGAAGATGTCGAAAGTGCTGGACGACCTGACGACGCCGCCTTCGATGCCATAGCGCCATGTGAAATCGCCATCGCCATAGAGGTGATTGACGGCAGCGACGTAGGTCCTCTGTTCCTCTTCGCTTCGGCTGGTGGCAAGGTCGGGCAAGGGCAGACCCGAGAGGCGAATGCGCTCGTTTTCGACGGAATTCTGGTCGGAGAAGAAGAAAGCTGCGTTGGCAATGTTGCGGTAGCCGAATGTGTGGCTCCATGCGACGCCGGATATCAGCCGTGACGAACTGTCGTCGTTGAGGGCATCGAGGCCGAAAGGTACAGCGCGCGGATCCGGGATATCGAAGATGCTCTTGGCATCATCGAAGTCGGCATAGTTGGCGTAGGCGACAATCCTGTCGTCAGGCGTGGGGGAGGCTGTCAGGTAGCCGTTGCCCCCGAGCAGGCGCGTATCACGATCAAGCTCCAGCCCTTGGCCAAGATCGATCGTGTCGCGGGGCTCCTCCCAACGGATATTGCCATAGACGCTGATCGGGAAGGGCGAGTAGTTGTAGGCCCTAAGTTCAGCTTCGCCGATCCATCCCGTGTGGTCGTTGTCGGCGATGATCCCACCGCCAAGTGCGGCTTCGAAGAACGGCCGCTGGACGATATTTGCCGAGCGCTCGCGGCTGACGAGCATATGCGGCTCGATGAGCAGCCCCTGGAAAAAGGCGGAGAAACTCAAGGGATTGGCGGTGTTGACGACCGGGCTGCCGTCGAAATCATAGTCGTTGAACAAGGGGTTGACGCTGCCGCGCACCGCCTGGTCGACATAGCTCGACCCGGTGAACGGATCGAAGACCGCGTCTCCGTAATATTGCCCCCACGCATTCAGGCCCTGCAGCCGGAAGGCGTCGTTGAGCGTCGAGCCGGCGTCCTGGTTGGCGCCAAGCGCGGCACTCTCGCCGCCGCGTGCCCGGGTGCGACGCATCAGTTCCTGCGCATAGCGGATCGCCGCATCGGAATCGTATTCGTCGATGGCGATCGCCGTGCGCATCTGCATGACGACAGGATCATTCGGATCGAGCCGGTCGGCATTGTCGAGCGCTTGCGCGGCGGGAATACGGTCGCCCTTTTCGTAGTAGGCGCCCGCCAGCAGCAGCTGCGCATTGGAGTAGGCGGGATTGGCGGTCGATCCCGCCAGGAGATCCGCGAGCGCCTTGTCCAGCTCTCCAGTCTGCATGTGGTAGCGACCACGGGCGACAAGCGTCACGTCGAAGGATGGGTCGGCGGCCAGGGCCGCGTCGATCTCGGCCTTCGCCTCGCTCATGCGATTTTCATCGAGGTATAGGATCGAGAGGTTCGCGTGGGACACCGGGTCGTTGGGGTCGAGCGCGATCGCCTGTTTGAACGCCTTTTCCGCTGCGCGGTCGTCGCCCCGTTCGCCCTGGACGAGACCGAGCGCATTCCAGAGCGACGAGGAACCTGGGGCCGTCTTCAGCCCGCGCTGCAAATCCGCCAGGGCCCCTTCCAGGTCGTTTTCGTAGTGAAAGCGATAGTCGGAGCGGGCTTCAAGCGCCGTCGGATCTTCGGGGTCGATGGCAAGCGCCTTTTCGATCCCGTCGCGCACCTGCGCACGATCGTCGAGCAAGAGAGCGAAACGCGCACGGGCAGCCGGCAACGTCGGATCGTCCGGGTACTGGCGCTCGGCCTGCTTGAGCGTCTCGATTGCCGCGCGGATGTCGTCGCGAAAGCCATTGGTCCAGGCCTTGGCCATCGCGCCGTAAGCACCGGCCGTGCGCCCCGGCGGAGCTTCGACCCGGTCGGGGTCGGCAAGGGAGCGGGCGAAATAGCCGCCGTAGGCAGCGATGGCGCGCCTCTTGGCATCGAGCCCGCGTGCCGAGCGCGCAAAGAGCCTGGCCGCCTCGTCGTAGCGATTCTCAGAACCAGCGATCAGGGCATCGACGAGATCGGCACGCGCCCGTTGCGTTCCGCTCAGCCGCCGCTGCCGCGCCTCGACCAGGGCGGCCTGCGCCTTCTGGCGACCATCAAGCGAGAGGTAGATTTCCGAAAGCGTCAGCCATTCTTCGGTCGAGCGAGCCCCGGCAGGTTTGGCCTCGATGCGTTGGCGTTCGTCGCGCATGTCGGGGAGGCGCAATGGGGTCGCCGGCATCCAGACGAAGGAGTCGCGCAGCGACAGATGGAACAGCATCTGTTCCCGATCCTTCGGGTTGACCACCACCACCTTCGACGGCGCCTTGCCGATCGCGGCGACCGCACCTTCCCCTTGGGCGACAGTGACGCTGCCCTGCGCGTTGCTGAGTTCGACCACGCCTTCAAGGACGATGAGCGAGGTCTTGCCATCAGGGCCAACGGTCAGCGTCCAGTCGGTGCCGCGGATGGCCGCTGTCGCTGCCGGCGTATCAATGGCGAGACCCTGGCCGCCGCGCTCGGCGCGGGCCCAGATCGTGCCCGATTCCAGCTCGAGATTGGTGTCACCGTCCGTTCCCATGTGCTTGACCCTGAGCGCTGTGTTGCGGCCGAGGCGTACTTGGGTGTGATCGGAAAACAGAATGGCAAGTGCGCCAGTCGTATTGGTGCGCAGCACATCGCCGGAAAGCAGATCCTGGGCGAGGTCGACGAAACGCCAATTCGAGACGTCGACAAAGCGGACCTCTTCGCCGGATTTTCGGGCGATGACGGATCCGGCGACCGGCGGCGTTCGCGGAAGTGGATCCGCGAGCACCGTTCCAGGACAGAGTATTGCCGCCGCTGCGAACAGTACTCGACGCCCTTGTCGCCCCATTTTATTCCCCGCCTCCAGCCACCTGGAGCCAGTGAAATTCGGGCGCGTCAAAAGTCAATAGTGTTCGAATATTCGAATTTATTTTCCAAGTGATGTGTATTGTTCAGGCGACAGGTATCACGGCAATATTTCCCTGCATCCGGGCTCCGGATCGCGCCCTGCTATGCTTGGGTATAGCTGATGTTGTCGGCAGCCAGCCTTCGACGCTTGGATTAACAGGGACGTGGCCTACGATGCGCGGCTTCTGAGCGGTCATCGCTTGGAGCCCCGAGCCTCGGTCAGACGGAAGTCTTGACGCGCTCCCAGGCATTCATGAGGTGACGGCCGAGAACCTCGGAGAGCTTTGCCTTGTCGCGGGCCTCCAGCGCGACGATCATTTCCTCATGCTCGGCAACGGCCGCCGCCCATTTCTCCGGGCCCTCGTGGCCGATGAAGCGGATGCGCTTCAGTCGAGTCTGCAGCACGCCGTGCATGTCGGCCAATGCGGCGTTTGCCGCAAGCTGGACGATGGCCGAATGGATCTGCTGGTTGAGCTTGTAATATTGCAGGCGGTCGCCGGCCTTGTAGCGCTGGACCATATCGTCATGCAGCGCGCGCACTTCGGCGATGCCGGCATCGCTTGCCGCTTCGCAGGCGAGCTTTCCGGCAAGCTCCTCCAGCGTCTGCAACACCGTCAGCATGTCGTGCACGTCCTTGCCGCTGAAGCGCTTGACGATGGCGCCGCGGCTCGGGACGAGCTCTACCAGCCCCTCACTTGCAAGATACTTGATGGCTTCACGCAACGGCGTGCGGGATACCCCAAGCTGCTCGCCGAGCTGGCCTTCGTGCAGCCGCGTGCCTGGCGACAGGTCTCCCTCGATGATCATGTCGCGCAGGTGGCTGACCAAAGTGTCGTGCAGCGCAGTCCGCCGGATCGGGCCTGGGCCGCCATCCGGCCGCCTCTCTAGAGATGTGTTTTCGTTCATTGTTTTGCTTCTGCACCTGGCGACTGGATGTCGGCCGTCTGTTCCCGTTCGCACCGATTGAATCAGCGCTGTCTCATTAAAGCATGGAGACCGGCTCTCCCATCGTCAACAGAAAATGCTGCATACAGAATACAAAAGACTTGATGCAGAATTTTGAATAACGTATGACGACGGTCGAAAGAATGAAGCGGAGGACATCTCTCATGACGACCAACGGTGCTGCCGGTAACGGCGCGCGTCCTGTCATTGCGCTCGCGATGGGCGATCCGGCGGGTATCAGCCCGGAGCTCACGGCAAAGCTGTTGGCGCTTTCCGACATCCGCGAAGCTGCGCACATCATCACCATCGGTGATCGTCGGATCCTGGATGAGGGCGCCAAGGCTGCAGGCGTGACGCTCGACCTCGAGCCGTCGACGCTCGAAGGGCTCGACAACGCAGGCATGTCGCGCCACGTTTTCGTCGATCTCGCTCATCTCGACCCAGCAGACGTGGTTCGCGGCGAGGCGACGCTTGCGGGCGGAACCTTTGCGACCCGCAACTTCCGCACTGCGCTTGCACTCGCGCACGCCGGCAAGGCGGACGCCGTCTGCTTCACGCCCTTCAACAAGAAGGCCATGCGCTTCGCTTATCCGGGCTATGACGACGAGATCCGTTTCGTTGCCGACGTTCTCGGCTTCACCGGCAAGGTTCGCGAGTTCAACGTTCTCGAGAAGGTCTGGAATGCGCGCGTCACCTCGCACATTCCGCTCAAGGAAGTGGCCGACAATCTCTCGGTCGATGGCATCATTGCCGAGCTCGAGCTGACCCGGGCCTGCCTCAAGGAGGCTGGTTACGAAGAGGCGAAGATCGCGGTTGCCGGTCTCAACCCGCACGCCGGCGACGGCGGCAGCTTCGGCATGGAAGAGATCGACATCATCGAGCCGGCCGTTGAAAAGGCCAAGGCGCTCGGCTTCAACGTCGAGGGGCCGTTCCCGGCCGATACGGTTTTTGGTCGTGCGCTTAAGGAAGGCTACAACGCTGTCCTCACCATGTACCACGACCAGGGCCAGATCGCGATGAAGCTGATGGGCTTCGACAAGGGTGTGACCATGATGGGTGGTCTGCCGTTCGCGCTCTGCACGCCGGCCCACGGCACCGCTTACGATATCGCCGGCAAGGGGATCGCCGATGTTGGCGCCAGCCGCGAAGCACTGCTGCTTGCGGTGCGCATGGCGAAGAAAAAGGCCGCTCTCAAGGCTGCTGCCTGATTTCGCGCACTTTCAAGCAATAACGGCGCAGGAGGAGGTCTTGCGCCGCAGAACCACAAAACGGGAGGACCCGAAATGAAGAAATCTGTCTCTTTCGCATGCATCATGGCAGCCGCCTTCGGCGTTGCCGCTCCAGCTTCGGCCTTCGAGCCCGACCGCCCGGTTGAATTCGTCGTCACGGCTGGTCCGGGCGGCGGCACCGACATCTTCGCGCGCACGATCCAGGCGATCATCGGCAAGTACGAATTGATGAAGGCGCCTGTCGTCGTCACCAACAAGGGCAGTGCCGGCGGCGCCGAAGGCTTCGTCTATACGGCAACCAACAAGGGCGACGCCTACAAGCTGGCGTTCGGCACCAACAACGCCTACCTGCTGCCGGTTCGCGCCAAGGTTCCTTACAAGGCTGAAGACCTGACGCCGGTGGCAGCCCTTGCCTCCGATGAGTTCATTCTGTGGGTCAATGGCAAGGCGTCCTACACCACCGCTGCCGACTTCGCCGCCAAGGCCAAGGAAGGCGGCCTGAAGATCGGCGGCAGCCAGTCGAAGGACGTGGACCAGATCCTGACTTCGATGATCAACGAGGCGACCGGCGCGACGATCAACTACATCCCGTTCAAGAGCGGCGGCGAAGCGGCCGTTCAGCTCGCTGGCGAGCATCTCGACGCCAACGTCAACAATCCGAGCGAGAACCTCGGCCAGTGGCAGGCCGGCATGGTCAAGCCGCTCTGCGTCTTCAAGAGCGTCAAGCTTTCGAATGACGCCAAGGTTGCCGGCGACAAGGGCTGGAGCGACATTCCGACCTGCAAGGAAACGGGCATCGCCATCGACAACTATTCCATGCCGCGCACCGTGTGGCTGCCGGCCGGCGTTGACCAGGATGTGGTCAAGTTCTATGCCGACCTGATGCGCAAGGTTTCCGAAACGCCGGAATGGGCGAAGTACCTTGCCGATACCTCGCAGTCGCCGTCCTACATCGCCGGTGACGACTTCAAGGCCGCCATTGAGATGGATGGTGCTGCCGTCGGCGAAGTGCTGAAGCGCGAAGGTTGGCTCGCCAACTAAGCGGCGGGAGATGGGGACGGGTGCCTCTGCAGCGCCGCGCGTCAGGTATGACGCGCAACGGATGCTGCAGAACTTCAAAAAGGCTGCATCATTCCTGTGGGGGAATGATGCAGAGGCGCCCGTCATTCGCTTTGAAAGGTCACGATCATGAGCGAGAACGGTGCGAATGGGATCTCCCGCTTCGCGGTTGAGCTTGGCGTCGCCGCGCTGACCGGCGTCTTCGGCGCGGCGGTCTGCTACGGGTCTCTCGATATCGGCGCGGGATGGACCGAGTTCGGACCCGAGGCCGGCTACTTTCCCTTCTATGTCGGCCTTCTGATCCTTCTTGGAAGCGTCGCCAATGCAATCCACGCCTTCCTGAAACACCGCGGCACTGGTGAGATCTTCATCGATGGGCACCGCACCAAGGTGGTGGCGTCGTTCCTTTTGCCGCTGGTCGCCTTTGCCGGCATTTCCGCCTGGCTCGGCCTTTATGTCGGCACAGCGCTCTACATTGCCGGCACAATGCTCTTCCAGGGGCGTTACAAATGGTGGATCGCGCTGCCGTCCGGTGTCGCCGTTTCGCTGTTCTTCTTCATCGTATTCGAGATCGGTTTCAAGGTTCCGTTGCTCAAGGGACCGATCGAGGCCTGGTTCGGGATCTACTGATCCCGACCGCCTAAGGAATGTCGTGCAAAAGTGCACAGCGGTTTTGCGATAACGACAGGAAGAAAATCAAAGACTTAAAGCGCAAAGCGAATCTGAAAGATCGCGACGCGCTTTAAGCCCGGGAGGAACAACATGGAAAATATCGGTCTTCTGATCGATGGCTTCGGCCATATCCTTAGCTGGAACCATATCCTGCTGATGATGATCGGCGTCACGCTCGGCATTCTCGTCGGCGTGCTGCCGGGCCTCGGCGCGCCGAACGGCGTGTCGCTGCTGCTGCCGCTGACGTTCTCGATGGATCCGATCTCGGCCATCATCCTGCTCTCCTGTATGTACTGGGGTGCACTCTTCGGCGGTTCGACGACATCCATCCTGTTCAACATTCCCGGCGAACCCTCGTCGGTGGCGACCACCTTCGACGGCTATCCCATGGCGAAAGCCGGGCAGGCAAGCCGGGCACTGACGCTCGCTTTTGTTTCTGCCGGCATCGGCGCGCTCGCCGGCGTCGTGATGATCACGCTGCTTTCCGGCTGGGTCGCAAAATTCGCGCTGCGCTTCTCCTCGCCCGAGTACTTCGCGGTCTATTTCCTCGCCTTCGCCAGCTTCATCTCGATGGGCGCGCAATCGCCCTTCAAGACGCTCGTTTCGATGATGGTGGGCTTTGCACTTGCCTCCGTCGGCATGGATACGATCTCAGGCGACCTGCGCCTGACCTTCGACATTCCGACCCTGATCAAGGGCGTCAGCTTCCTGATCGCCGTCATGGGGCTCTTCGGCATCGGCGAACTGTTGCTGACCACCGAGGAGGGCCTGCGCTTCGAGGGCATCAAGGCGCGCGTCAAGCTCATCGAGATCGGCCGCACACTGGTTGAGATCCCGCGTTACTGGTTTACGATCCTCCGCTCGACGATCATCGGTATCTGGATGGGCATCACGCCTGCCGGCCCGACTGCCGCTTCGTTCATGAGCTACGGCGTTGCTCGCCGTTCGGCGCGCGACAAGTCGAAGTTCGGCAAAGGCGACCCCCGCGGCGTCGTCGCACCTGAAACCGCCGACCACTCGGCCGGCACCTCGGCGCTGCTGCCGATGCTGGCGCTCGGGGTCCCCGGTTCGGCAACGGCCGCCGTCATGATGGGCGGCCTGATGATCTGGGGTCTGACGCCCGGTCCGATGCTCTTTACCGAGCGGCCCGACTTCGTCTGGGGCCTGATCGCTTCGATGTATCTCGGCAACGTCGTCGCGGTGTTCCTGGTGATCGCCACCGTGCCGCTCTATGCCTCGATCCTGCGGGTGCCGTTTGCGATCATCGGTCCGATCATCGTTGCCGTCATCTTCTCCGGCGCGTACCAGGTGGCCAACTCGGTCTCCGACATCTTCCTGGTCATCGGCTTCGGTGTGCTCGGCTATGTCTTCAAGAAGCTCGACTACCCGCTGGCGCCGCTGGTGCTTGCCATGGTGCTCGGTGACAAGGCCGAGGACGCCTTCCGCCAGTCGATGCTGCTTTCGGGCGGTAGCCTCACGATCTTCTGGTCGAACCCGCTGGTATCTTCTCTGATGGCACTCGCCCTGGCGCTCCTGCTGTCGCCGCTTGTCTTCGGGCTGATCGGCCTGGCCCGCAAGCGCAGCCAAGATGCGGCTCCCCCGCATGGCGACGGCAGCGCGGCGGCTTGACGGAGCCGCCGCACCAACCCAGAAATTCGAGGAACGGTGAGGAGTGCCATGGCGAACACAGCGCGCAAATGGAACCGGGAAACGTGGCCGATCGCGGCCGCCATGATCCAGTATCCGAACGGACTTGCCGACGGCAGTTCGGTGCAGGACCAATCGGTCGAACAATGGGCCGAAACGCTCGCCGATGTCGTCGATGCCGGCTTCACCGCCCTCGACCCGACCGACAGCTGGATCCGGCTTGCCGATCTTTCGCCGTCGCGACTTGACGACTTCGTCAAGCTCACGCGCGAACTCGACCTGACCACGCCGGCGATCTCGACTGCGCGGCGCAGTGTCATCGACCCGGAATTCGGCGACGAGTACCTGACCTATGGTCACCGGGTGATCGACACGGCTGCCGCGATCGGAGCGGGCTCCGTCTCCTTCGGCTTCTTTGGTCCGCTCACCGAAGCGCAGAAGAAGGCGCTGTGGTTTTGGACCGTCGATGGCGTCAAGAACCCCGATGACCCGGCAATCTGGCAGAAGGCAGTTCAGCGCATCCGCGAACTCGGCCGCCATGCAGAGCAACTCGGCATCGAGCTCGCGCTCGAAATGTACGAGGACACCTATATCGGTTCCGCCGACAGCGCGGTGCGCTTCGTCACCGACGTCGGATTGGCGAATGTCGGTATCAACGCCGACCTCGGCAACCTCGTGCGTCTTCACCGCCCGGTAGAACACTGGCAGCAGATGATGGCCAAGGTCGCACCTTTTGCGAAGTACTGGCACGTCAAGAACTACTACCGCACCGAGGACGAGACATCGGGCCTGGTCGTCACCCATCCGGCACCGCTGGAATTCGGCGTCATCAGCTACCGTGCCGCGATCCGCATGGCGCTGGCGCACGGCTTCAACAGCCCGTTCCTCTGCGAGCATTACGGTGGCGACGGCCTCTCCGTCAGCGCCGCCAATCGGGATTATCTGAGGCGCATTCTGCCTCGCGACTAAGGGAAGAGACGCGATGACCACCATTTTTGACGCACCGGAAGACTTTGCGACCACCGCGCTTGCCGGCTTCAGCTCGATCTACGCCCGTAATGTCCGGCTCGTGAAGGGTGGCGTCGTCCGCTCGACCAAGGTGCCGAAGGGCAAGGTTGCGGTCGTCGTCGGCGGCGGCTCCGGCCACTATCCGGCCTTTGCCGGCTATGTCGGTCCCGGCATGGCGGACGCCGCAGTTGCCGGTGATGTCTTCGCCTCGCCGTCCACCGCAGCCGTGGCCCGCGTCTGCCGCCATGCCGACCAGGGCGGCGGCGTGCTTCTCGGCTTCGGTAACTATGCCGGCGACGTGCTGAACTTCGGCGTTGCCGCCGAGCGCCTGCGCGCCGAAGGCATCGACGTGCGCATCGTGCCGGTCACCGACGACGTTGCCAGCGCCTCGGCCGAAACGCCGGCCAAGCGCCGCGGCATCGCCGGTGATCTCGTCGTCTTCAAGGTCGCCGGTGCTGCCGCCGAAGCGGGCCTCTCGCTCGACGAGGTCGAGCGCGTCACCCGTCTTGCCAATGACCGCACGGTGTCCTTCGGCGTCGCTTTCGGCGGCTGCACGCTTCCGGGCGCCAAGGGGCCTCTCTTCTCCGTGCCGAAGGGCGAGATGGCCCTTGGCCTCGGCATTCACGGCGAGCCGGGCATCCGCGAAGAGAAGATTGTTTCGGCGAGCGAGTTCGCCAAACTGCTGGTCGGCAAGCTTCTCGCCGAGCGCCCGGCTGGCGTTCGCAAGGTTGCGCCGCTTCTGAATGGTCTCGGCTCGACCAAGTATGAAGAACTTTTCGTCCTCTGGGTGGCGATCGAAAAGGAACTGAAGGCCGCCGACCTTGAAATAGTCGATCCGGAATGCGGCGAGTTCGTCACCAGCCTGGACATGCAGGGTTGCTCGCTGACGCTGATGTGGCTGAACGACGAGCTTGAAACCTATTGGCGCGCGGCCTGCGACGCGCCGGCATTGCGCAAGGGGCCGATCATCGCCACCGAGCCGGCAACCGATGTGCTGAGCGACGATGACGGCGCGGTTTCCTTTGGTGCGGCCTCCGACGATTCCAGGCAAGGCGGCAAGTGCATCGCACGGCTGATCGGCGAACTTGCCGAAGCCCTGAAGCAGGCCGAGGACGAACTCGGCCGCATCGACGCCTTTGCCGGCGACGGCGACCACGGACAGGGCATGCGCCGCGGTTCGGCGGCGGCCGACGATGCGGCGAAAGCTGCCGTTGCTGCCGGCGCCGGAGCAGCGAGCGTGCTTGCTGCGGCCGGCGACGCCTGGGCCGATCGTGCCGGTGGCACGTCGGGTGCGATCTGGGGTCTGCTGCTGCGGGCCTGGAGCAATGCCTTCAGCGACGAGGCAGCGCCGAATGAAACGGCAATTGTTGACGGTGCCCGGCGCGCGCTCGACGGCGTCACGCGCCTTGGCCGCGCCCGCGTCGGCGACAAGACCCTCGTCGATGCGCTGGTGCCTTTCGCCGAGACGCTGGAACGCGAATTCGCCGCCGGCAGGGCGCTGACCGAAGCCTGGAAGGCTGCGGCGAAGGCCGCGACCGACGCCGCCGAGGCGACCTCTGGCCTGACGCCGAAGCTCGGCCGTGCCCGCCCGCTTGCAGAAAAGAGCATCGGCCACCCCGACGCCGGCGCCGTTTCGCTGGCGCTGACTGCCCGCGTCGCCGGTGATTTCCTGGACCAGGCCGCAAAGGCCTGAGGCAACCACCTTTTGGTCGGGCGGCGGCTATGCCGCCCGACCAACACCACTCGACATGCTCCTGCACGGGCAGATGTGCCCCGTTTCGCCACGTTTGCCTCTGGTTCGACACCGGAAAGATGCTCCGGACGGGCCTCGTCGTGGCTTTTACATCACAATCCCTGGTGATTGTTGGGGAAACCCAGCGGATTTTCCCGTTGTGCAGTGCCCTGCCACGGAATTGCCCGATGCCGGGCTATGGCTGATTGTTCCTGCAGCGTGCGCTATGTGCTTGAGTTCGCGTGCCGCCGGTTAAATGCCAATCATTTCTGACGTTCCGAGAAGGAGACAAGAATGAAAAAGAGTTTTGCCGTGAAGGTGTCCGCAGCGTCTCTGGTTCTCGCTGGCGCGATCGCCGCCAATGCGGCTGATCTTGCGACAGTTCAACCGCAGCCCGAGCCCGATACCAGCAACGGCGTCAAGATCGGCTACCTCGATTGCAACATCGCCGGCGGCGTCGGCTATGTGCTCGGTTCGGCCAAGGAAGTCGATTGCGTCTTCCGTTCGACGATGGGGGCCGAGGCTTCCGACCACTATTCCGGCGCGATCCGCAAGATGGGTGTCGACGTCGGCTTCACCACGCAGAGCCGCCTGATCTGGGCCGTGTTCGCGCCGACCGCTGGCTACCACCGCGGCTCGCTCGGCGGCCTCTATCAGGGCGCAACGGCGGAAGCGACGGTCGGCGCCGGCATCGGTGCCAACATCCTCGTCGGCGGCACCTCCGGTTCCATTCACCTGCAGACGGTCAGCGTGACCGGCCAGATCGGCCTCAACCTCGCTGCAACCGGCACGTCGATGACGCTGACGGCCGTCAACTAAGGTCGATTGGCGCCCCATTGCACCTCCCACGACGGGACGCCAAAGACCGGATAGGACGACAAAGGCACCGCGCGCCCAGACGGCTTGCGGTGCCTTTGCATTTTGACCTGTTGCCTTCAGCCGATTCGCGTTTAAGGAATGCGGTCAGGAATCGTGCGCCGAGATGGGCAAGCTTCGAGGGGTCGGATTGAACAAAAGCCTTTGCCTGGGTGTTGTTGCCCTTTGCCTTGTGTCTGCGCCACGCATCGTTTTTGCCGAATGGCAGCCGATCGAGAAGGAAGCGCCCTACATCGTCACCGGTCAGACGGGCGCGGAGCTCTATGCCTCGATCGGCGAACGCGGTCCGAAGGCCGGGCTCGGCCGGGCGATCGCCCATACCAATTTCAAGCTGACCTGGACGCGGAAATACGAGGAGCAGGCCGGCGCCTGTGTGCTGACGACGGCAAAGCCGAAGCTGATCATCACCTATACCTTGCCGAAGCCGGCAAGGGCGCTGCCCGCAGGCACGCGCGAAAACTGGGAGATCTTCATCGACGGCGTGCGCAAGCACGAACTCGTACATGGCGATTTCATCAAGGAGATGGTGCGCGCGATCGAAGCCGCAACCCTGGGGCTCACCGTTCCTGATGACCCGAAATGCCGCAAAATCCGGACAGTAATGACCGAGCGCCTCGGCGCGCTCTCCCAGGCACAGCGCCAGCGCAGCCGTGACTTCGACCAGGTCGAACTGACCGACGGCGGCAATATTCACCAGTTGATCCTGAAGCTGGTGAACGGGCCGTAGATAGGCGCGTTGCAGTTTTGTCGATGGGCTGCCCTCTGACGTGAGCGGCCAGCGTGCCACTGCTTGCCCCAATGGCCCTGTCAGCGCATCGGTGGTTGCACCACGAAGTGCGACACATTGCACGGGAGGCCATAGCGTGCGCGTGTGGCCGTCTCGTTCAGTGCTTCGGACAAGTTGCGACTCCGGGTGTAGTGACGCGTTTGGAGGGCCTGAGATTGGCGAGTATAAGCAACGTTCGTGGTTCCTCTTTCAGTCGTTAAGACATGGCTTGCGTAAGATCCCTCTGATTTGATAGCGAGCAATTTGCTTCCCGCGAAAAGGTGGCTTCGGCAACCCGTGAAAGGGCACTGCCTTGATCGACGGGAGAGTGAGGGGAACATTGGGGGGACCAGCATGAACGTTTCGATTCCAGCCGAGCATTACGAGCCTGAAGGGACGCACCCGACGAGGCGTATCGGATTGGCCGTGCTCGGTATGCACCGATCAGGGACCAGCGCGCTGACACGTGTTCTAAGTCTTCTGGGAGCTGATTTGCCTGCCAGATTGATGGGCGCCGGCGGGAGCAACGAGACGGGGCATTGGGAACCCGAGCGCCTGGTTTCCATAAACGACCAACTGCTGGCAGAAGGTGATGGCAGTTGGGACGACTGGCGAAGCTTTGATCGTCAGTTGTTGGATGAAAAATATCTCCATTTTAGGAGTGTTATCGCTGCCTGCCTTCGAGAAGATTTCGGCGATTCACAGTTGTTTGTTCTGAAAGATCCAAGAATCTGTCGGTTGGTTCCCTTATTCAAGGATGTTTCGGATCAGCTAAACGTCGAACTCCGCTACATTATCCCATACCGGAATGCGGATGAGGTTGCCGCCTCACTAAATGCTCGCGATGGAATTACTGTCGACTACGGAAGGTTGATGTGGGCACGGCATATCCTTGAAGCAGAGGCAGACACCCGAGGTTCAGCCCGAGTTTTTGTACCTTATGATGCGCTGCTCAGCGATTTCGAGGGCGTGTGCCATCGGATTGGCTCGTGTTTGAATGTAGACTGGCCGATCCCCGTAAGCCAGGCGCGAGCGGGCATCGCCGACTTTGTAAGGCCGGACCTCCGACACCATAATACGTCGGAAGAGCGCCTGCACAGCGTGGGAGAGATCGCAGGCTTTACGGACCAGATACGGGCGAACATTGTTAAGCTTGACCAAAATCCCAGTGACCAAGAGGCCATGGGAGAGCTTTCATTGCTGAAGGAAAAACTCGATAACCCTCGTAAGCGCTTTGTAGACGCAACGTTCAGCGAGCTTGTGGGTCGGCGCAGGAGAGACGCAGAAAGCTTCAGATTACAGTTGGAACACGTCCAGCATGACGTGGATGTGAAATCAGAGCAACTGCGCCAATCGCATGCGGCACAGGAAGCCGCAGACGTGAAACTGGAGCAGGTGCAGCAGCAGCTGACTGCGGCGCGGGAGGCTGCTGGCTTCAAGGAAGAGGAGTTTCGGCGGCAACAGCTTCAATTGCAGAACGACCTTGCAGATGCCGCGGCTCGTGCGCAAGCACTGGAAAGAAGCTTAAGCGCAACGTTGAACAGCTACTCCTGGAGAGCTACGCGTCCACTACGTTGGCTGGCTAGCCTTCTGGTGCGGCGCCGAGGGGATGCCCTCGCTTAGGCGCGAAATGAATGTTGGGCCGTCGCAAGGCACCTCCGCCCCCGGCTTGTAGGTGAGTTTCTGAATCCATGAACGGGCCAGTACGCTTCGATACAAATCGTATTCGAAGGGATAGCCGAGCAGCGCCTGCATTTCGTGGGGAATGGCTGCGTTGTGAAACGGCACATCGTTCCATAGCTTGGCCAGCCTATGCTGGGCGAGCACAACAGATTCAAACAAATAGTGGAACATGAAGTAGTCACCGGGCTTCTCAGCGCGAAGCCAATAGTTCTGGTAGGCGGCGCTTATGGCAACCGTCAGGGGGGCCTCTGATTTCGCATGCATAAACCAGTTGGCCAGTATGCGTGGATCATAGGGCCACCGGAATACGAAAAAATCACGCTCTTCGATCCAGTGTGGAATGGCGCGGTCAATCAGAACGGTAGCGTCGATCCAGGTTCCACCATGCCGCTCAAGCAACATCAATCGCACTAAATTTGAGAATTTTGTCCAACCCCAGAAAGGGATTCTGTCCATGAGGCTGCCAGGTATATCAAGATAATCGCCTACGGTTTCAGCCGTCAGGACGATACGTTTCCTACCGGCGGAATTCATCTCGACCGATCGAAGGCAGGTTTGCACGATCGGCGGAGCCGTCTCCGCCCCTTGGGCCCAGAATTGCCAGATCGGCCCGAGTTGGCCTTTGCGAAGCGGGGGGCTTTTAACTCCCTTGCAATGATCGATCGCGGCGTAACGGGCTGCCAAGTGTTGAGTGCTGTTGGTCCTCATTTGCAATGCTATCGCCCCGCGCCGTAATTTCCACGGCAGGTATGGAGCGGCAGCGATATGCGTTGCGAGCAGGAGGCGCGCACGATCTGCGGTCTGGCGCATGCCTTGAAACAAATAGTCTTGCATCGAGTCGCCCCCATACGCGATCAACGCGGTAATAGTCGGAAACCAGGGTGGCGGCAATCTCGGCGGCATCGACCAACTAAGCGATGCGGAAAGCGAGGATGACGTGTCGAAGTTCCCTACTGTTCACGCATAGCGCACCAAAAACTCCTCGGCCGTCAGCTCGCGGAAATCGTCAAGCGCGCGGCGCAGGCGCTGGTGGTCCCAGTCCCACCAGGCAAGGGCGTCCATGCGTTCGCCGATGCCCTCGTTGAAGCGGGCGCGGATGAGCTTGGCCGGCACGCCGCCGACGATCGTGTAAGGTTCGACGTCCTTCGAGACGACGGCGCCGGCGCCGATCACCGCGCCATTGCCGACATTGACCCCCGGCAGGATGGTGGCACCGTGGCCGATCCAGACGTCATGGCCGATGGTCACGCGGTTGGACCGTCGCCAGGCGAAGAGGTCGTGGTCGAGCTCCGTATCGTCCCAATAGTTGGGCGCGCGGTAGGTGAAGTGGTGCAGTGTCGCCCGCCAGGTCGGGTGATTGGTGGCGTTGATGCGCACGGCCGCGGCGATGTTGACGAACTTGCCGATCGTCGCGCACCAGATCGAGCCGTCCTGCATGATGTAGGAATAGTCGCCGAACTCGACCTCGTCGAGCCGCGAGCGCTCCTGCACTTCGGTATAGCGGCCGAGCGTCGAATTGTTGACGCTCGCCGTCGGATGGATGAAGGGCTCAAGCCCGAGCTTCTGGCTCATGCGGCAGCCTTTCGCGGCGAGAACGCGGAAACGTCGAGGATGCGGTCGGCGACGGCGTCGCGCACTTCCTCGTCATGGAAGATGCCGATCAGCGCCGTGCCCTTGGCCTTCTTTTCGGCGATCAGCTCGACCACGACCGCCCGGTTCCTGGCGTCGAGCGAAGCGGTCGGCTCGTCGAGAAGCAGGATCTTGTGATCGGTGATGAAGCCGCGGGCGATGTTGACGCGCTGCTGCTCGCCACCGGAGAAGGTGGCTGGCGGCAGGCTCCAGAGTTCGCGCGGCAGGTTGAGCTTGCTTAGGAGCTCGGCCGCATGCGCGCGGGCTTCCTCGATCGGGGTGCCGCGGGCCTGCAAGGGTTCGGCGACGATGTCGAGAGCGGAGACGCGCGGCACGACGCGCAGGAACTGGCTGACATAGCCGAGCGTGGTGCGCCGGACTTCAAGCACGGTACGCGGCTCGGCGGTCGCAAGGTTCACGAGCTTGCCGTCGTGATCCATCAGGATCTGGCCTTCATCGACACCGTAATTGCCGTAGAGCATCTTGAGGATCGAGCTCTTGCCGACGCCGGAGGGGCCGCCGAGAACGACGCACTCGCCCGCCTTGACTGAGAAGGAGACATTGGCGACGACGGGCCGGCGGATACCGTCGCGCAGGTGCATGGTGAAGCTTTTGGCGACTTCGGAAACAACAAGGGGCGTAGCCATGGTTTACACCTGCAAGATGGAAGAAACGAGGAGCTGGGTATAGGGCTCGCGCGGATCGTCGAGCACGCGATCGGTCAGCCCTTGCTCGATGACGGCGCCGTCCTTCATCACCATCATGCGGTGTGAGAGAAGGCGGGCGACGGCGAGATCGTGGGTGACGATGATCGCGGCAAGGCCGAGGTCGTGCACGAGGCCGCGCACCAGGTCGAGCAGGCGCGCCTGCACCGAGACGTCGAGACCGCCGGTCGGCTCGTCCATGAAGACGAGGCGCGGAGAGGTGACGAGATTGCGGGCAATCTGCAGGCGCTGGCGCATGCCGCCGGAGAAGGCGCGCGGCTGGTCATCGATGCGGTCGATGCCGATCTCGACCCGCTCCAGCCAGTCGCTGGCGGTGGCACGGATGTTGCCGTAGTGGCGGTCGCCGACGGCCATCAGTCGTTCGCCGACATTGGCGCCGGCCGAAACCGTCATCCTGAGGCCATCGGCCGGGTTCTGGTGCACGAAGCCCCAGTCGGTCCTCATCAGGAAGCGACGCTCGGCTTCGCCCATGCGAGCGAGGTCCCGGTACTGACCGTCGCGCATGTGGTATTCGACGATGCCCGACGTCGGCATCAGCCGGGTCGAGAGGCACGACAGCAGCGTCGTCTTGCCGGAACCGGACTCGCCGACGATCGCGAGCACTTCGCCCGGGTAGAGTTCGAAGGAGACGTTGCGGCAGCCGATGCGGCTTCCGTAGAACTTCGAAACGTCGTTCACTTTCAGAAGCGGTACGGTACTCATTCTGCGGCTTCCTTTCGGGCGAGCATGTGACCTGCATGGCCGCAGGCGCGGCGGTCTTCGCAATGATCGGTGTCGGAGCAGACGAACATGCGTCCGCCCTTGTCGTCGAGAATGACCTCGTCGAGATAGACGTCCTCGGCGCCGCAGAGCGCACAGGGCTTGTCGAAGCTCTGGATCTCGAACGGGTGATCGTCAAAGTCCAGGCTGACGACGTCGGTATAGGGTGGCACGGCATAGATACGTTTTTCGCGGCCGGCGCCGAAGAGCTGAAGCGCTTCCGACATGTGCATCTTCGGATTGTCGAACTTCGGCGTCGGTGAGGGATCCATGACGTAGCGGCCCTCGACCTTGACCGGATAGGCATAGGTCGTGGCGATATGGCCGTTGCGGGCGATGTCCTCGTAGAGCTTCACATGCATCAGCCCGTATTCCTCGAGCGCATGCATCTTGCGCGTTTCGGTCTCGCGCGGCTCGAGGAAGCGCAAGGGTTCCGGGATCGGTACCTGGTAGACGAGCGTCTGGCCCTCGGTGAGCTTTTCCTCCGGAATGCGGTGGCGCGTCTGGATGATCGTCGCCTCCTTCGTCCGGGTGGTGACCGCGACATTGGCGACCTTCTGGAAGAAGGCGCGGATCGAGACGGCGTTGGTGGTGTCGTCAGCACCCTGGTCGATGACCTTCAACACGTCTTCCGGTCCGACGATCGAGGCGGTGACCTGAACCCCGCCAGTGCCCCAGCCATAAGGCATCGGCATTTCGCGCGACGCAAATGGAACCTGGTAGCCGGGGATGGCGATCGCCTTCAGGATTGCGCGGCGGATCATGCGCTTGGTCTGTTCGTCCAGATAGGCGAAATTATAGGTAGCAAGGTCGTTCATCGCTGATTACCCTTGAGAGTGTCGACCGCGGATGGGGCCAGGATTTGAGCGAGATTTTTGTCTGGGTGGTTGGGATCTTTGTCGTATGTTCCGCAGTCGCCGGCCTGTTCAGCATTGCCCGCCTGCCGGCGCGCGAGCCGGATCGCCGAGCGCGCAAGAACGACGGCGGGGGTGATGCCGGTGCCGTCTATGCTGGTAACGGCGGCGATTGCGGCGGGGACGGTGGCAGCGGAGACTGAACCGCCGGCGCTGGAGGTGTGCCCGATCATTCGGCCGCCTCCCGCTGTTCCTTTGCCGTCTCGCCGGAATTGGCGGCTTCATAGTCGCGGCGCATGCGGCGCACCAGGTCCAGTTCCGCCTGGAAGTCGACATAGTGCGGCAACTTCAGGTGTTCGACGAAGCCTGTCGCCTGAACGTTGTCGGCGTGCGAAATGACGAATTCCTGGTCCTGGGCGGGCGCAACGATGTCTTCGCTAAACTCGTCGGTTCTGAGCGCCCGGTCGACCAGCGACATGGACATGGCCTTGCGTTCGCTCTGGCCGAAAACGAGGCCGTAGCCGCGGGTGAACTGCGGCGGCTGCTTGGCCGAGCCCATGAACTGGTTGACCATCTGGCACTCGGTGACACGGATCGTGCCGAGCGAGACGGCAAAGCCGAGCTCGGGAAGATCGAGCTCGACCTCGACTTCGCCGATGCGCACTTCGCCGACGAAGGGGTGAGTGCGGCCATAGCCGCGCTGGGTGGAATAGGCGAGCGCCAGCAGGAAGCCTTCGTCGCCGCGCGCGAGCGCCTGCAGGCGCAGATCCCGGGCCATTGGAAACTCCATCGGCTCGCGGGTGAGGTCGCCCATAACGTGACCCTCAGGCATCTGGCCGTCGCCCTCGATCAGGCCTTCGCCGTCGAGAATGTCGGAGACCCGCATGACGTGTTCGCCGGGTTCCTTGACCGCCGGTTCCGCAATGGCCTCGTCAGAAATCAGCGACGGGTCGAGAAGGCGATGGGTGTAGTCGAAGGTGGGCCCGAGCAGCTGGCCGCCGGGCAGATCCTTGTAGGTCGCCGACACGCGGCGCTCGACCCTCATGTTGGCGGTGTCGACCGGCTCGGAGTAGCCGAAGCGGGGCAGGGTCGTGCGATAGGCACGCAGGATGAAGATCGCCTCGATCATGTCACCGCGCGCCTGGCGGACGGCGAGCGCTGCGAGTGCGCGATCGTAGAGCGAGGCTTCCGCCATCACCCGGTCGACGGCAAGGCCGAGTTGCTCGACCACCTGGTCGATGGTGATAGAGGGAAGGTTTCGGTCGCCGCGGCGGCGATCGGCGAGAAGGCGGTGCGCATTGGCAATGGCGGCTTCCCCGCCCTTGACGGCTACATACATGGTTACGCCTCCTTCTGCGAAAGACGGGTTGTGCGCGGCAGGCAGAGAAGCTCCTCGCCGGCGGTCAGCGCGAGGTCGACACCGCGCGGGAAGATCGCGCGATTGGCGTTCCAGAAGTCGAGAAACACATCCGGAAGTCCCTTCGGCGATATCTCGACCTCGGTCTTGATGCCGGGGCCCTTGGCGACGAGCGGCATGCCGCCCGAGAGCGCTTCGATCTCGACGACGAGCGTGGTGGAGCGATCGGGGTATTCCTGCGTTCCGAGCGCGAACTGGTCGAAGCTTGGAATGGCAGTGCCCTTTTCAACGAAGGCGAAGCGGGCTTCGGTCTTGCTTGACGTCACCGATGCGCCGGTGTGAAAGGCGATCCATTGCGGAACGGCAGATTTGGAGAGCGCTGGCGTCAGCCAGACGGGCGTATCATGGTCGCAAAGCGTCAATGCGACAGCACCGGCGGCGCTACCCAGCGGAGCGGGCGGGGTGCTCGTGGCCGAAAGCTGCCTGATCGTGCCTGGGCGCGCGAAGCCGTCCATCAAGTTGCGGAACACGGACTGGGCGGCAAAGACCGGATCGGCGAAGGCGCCGGCGTAAATCTGCGATTGGCTGGCCATCAGTCGTCTCCCCGGACCATGGTGAAAAAGTCGACGCGGGTAGCCGCAGTCTCTTCGGCCTTGCGGCGTTCTTCCCGTGCCAGCCGCTCGCCGATGCGACGGAGCAGAGCCTCGACAGGGGCTTTGTCGCCGTCTCGCTGGGAGAGCGCATCGAAGATGGCTGCGAGGCGGGCGCGCTGCTTGTCGGTGCCGAGCAGCTGCCCGTGGCCGATCTCGCTGGTCGAAAGTCGGATGGTTGCGCGCGAAACGGTTGCTTCGCCGAGATTGAAGGGATCGCCGCCACCGCCAATGCGGCCGCGCACCATCACGAGACCGGTCTCCGGACCGCGCACCGGATGAACCTCCGGCTTGTCCACGAGCGCGTCCCAGGCGGCCTTGAGCTCGTCGAGGGTTGCGCGGGCAAGCAGTCCCATGGCCTTCTTGCGCACCGGATCCGGCGGGCTTTCCTGTTTCAGCTTCGCATCCATCATTTTCACCTCAAATGTCTATTGATCTAGACAACTATACATCTTATACTTTTTCATAGCGTCGGCAAATGACAGGCTTGTGACATGGCAATGCGAAAAGTGGTGGAGCGACAGACCGGGGTCGCCCTGTGGCGGCAGATCGCCGACCGGATCCGCCTGGCAATCAGCAATGGTGACTATGATGCGGCCGGCATGGTGCCGCCCGAAACGGCGCTGGCAGCGGAGTTCGGCGTCAACCGGCATACGGTCAGAAGCGCGCTGGCGGCGCTTGCCGATGAAGGCCTGGTGCGGGCCGTTCAGGGACGCGGCACGATGATCGAGCGCAAGGAACGGGTGAGCTACCCGATCTCCAAACGTACGCGCTTCTCGCAGGGGCTCGGTCGTCAGGTGAAGGAGATCGGCACGAGGCTGCTTGGTCATGCCGAAATGGCCGCAACGGGCGAGGTGGCAAAGGCGCTGCGGATAGCGCTCGGAGATCCCGTCATCGAGCTCAGGACAGTCAGCAGCGGAGACGGACGGCCTCTGTCGGTTTCGGCAAGCTACTATCCGGCGAACCGATTTCCGCGCATGGCCGAGGATTTCGCGCAGTTGCATTCGGTGACCAAGGCCTTCGCCGCTCATGGCCTCGACGACTATGTACGTGTCTCGACTGAAATCGTCGCCCGGCACGCCGATGCCGAGGAGCTTTCGATGCTGAAGCTTTCGCCGGGCGCGATCGTACTAGAGGCGCAGTCGGTCAATGCCGATCTGGACGCCAAACCCGTGGAGTATTCCCGCAGCCGGTTTGCCGCCGATCGCATGAAGCTGCGGATCGAGACGTAAGTCAGCGCTGCGTCCGGACCCGGCGGAGCGATCCGCGGGTCAAAACAACACCCGTGGAAAGGATCCCCCACTTAGCTTCAAGCACTCCATCGAGGAAATAAGGCGTAGGCCGCATTTCCGACGCCTTTTTGCCGCATCACCAAAGCCTGCATCAGGATCCACGCATTGGGAATTCTCCAGGGAGAATGGAAATGGCGACGTGGCGACCCGATCCTTCCTTCTATCCATCACCACGCATGGCGGCCAAGGCGCCAAAGGAAACGCTCGCCTATGTGGCGGCGTTCGATCCGGAGCGAAAGAGGCCGGATGCAATCGCGGTCGTTGACGTCGATCCGGCGTCATCAACCTATTCGCAGATCGTCGGCCAGGTCGACATGCCCAATGTCGGCGACGAGTTGCATCACTTCGGTTGGAACGCCTGTTCCTCGTGCCTTTGCCCCAACGCACCGCATCCGCATGTCGAGCGGCGCTATCTGGTGGTGCCGGGGCTGCGATCCTCGCGGCTCCATATCATCGACACCAAGCCGGACCCGCGCAATCCGCAGATCATCCGGGTGATCGAGCCCTCGGAAATTGCCGAGAAGGCGAACTATTCGCGGCTGCACACCACCCATTGCGGGCCGGAAGGCATCTATGTCAACGCGCTTGCCGACCGCGATGGCAAGGCGCCGGGCGGCATCTTCCTGCTCGACCACCAGAGCTTCGACGTGCTCGGCCAATGGGAGATGGACCGTGGGCCGCAGAAGCTTGCCTATGATTTCTGGTGGCATCTCGGCCACGACACGATGATCACCAGCGAGTGGGGCACGCCGGATACGTTCGAGAATGGGCTGGTTCCGGAGGTGTTGCTCGGTTCGAAATACGGTCGCCGGCTGCACTTCTGGGACCTGCACAAGCGCAAGCACCTGCAGGAGATCGACTTCGGGGAGGAGCACCAGCTCGTCTTCGAATTGCGCCCGGCCCATGACCCGACCAAGGCCTATGGCTTCGTCGGCTGTGTCATCAGCCTCAAGGACCTCTCGGCTTCGATCTGGACCTGGTATCGCGACGGCAACCAATGGGCGGTCAAAAAGGTGATCGAGATCCCGGCCGAGCCCGCCGACCCGGAACTGCTACCGCCTGTGCTCAAGGGCTTCAGCGCAGTCGCGCCGCTTGTCACCGATATCGACCTGTCGATGGACGACCGGTTCCTCTACGTCTCCTGCTGGGGCACCGGAGACATGATCCAGTACGATGTCTCGGACCCCTTCGCGCCGAAGGAGACGGGCCGAGTGCGGATCGGCGGCATCGTCTCGCGCGCAACCCATCCAAAGGCAAAAAATGGAGCGCTGAGCGGCGGGCCGCAAATGGTGGAGATCAGTCGCGACGGCAAGCGGGTCTATTTCACCAATTCGCTCTACGGCGCCATCGATCCGCAGTTCTATCCTGAGGGCATCGACGGCTGGATGGTCAAGCTGGATGTTGCCGACGGCGGCGGCATCGCATTCGACGAGAATTTCTTTGTCGATTGGCCGAAAGGCCATCGTCCGCATCAGGTTCGGCTCGAAGGCGGCGACTGCTCGTCCGATTCCTACTGCTATCCGTGAGGAGGGGCAGCGGTGAGGCGCTGTCACGGCGAATGACGACGTTCTGGCCATGGCTCTCGCTTGCAGGCCTCGGCGCCTTTCACGGCCTCAATCCGGCAATGGGCTGGCTTTTCGCCGTGGCGCTTGGTCTTCACAGTCAGAGCGGCCGGGTTGTCTGGCTGTCCCTCGCTCCCATTGCCATCGGCCATGCGATCTCCGTCGCGACCGTCTTGGCGGTGGTCGTCGCCTTTGGCTCGACCTTGGATCCGAACACCTTCAGGATGGCCGCGGCTGCGCTCATTCTGGGTGCCGCTGGCTACAGCGCCGTTTATGGACATCGCCACCGTGTGAGAATCGGAATGCGAACCGATATGGCCGGTCTCGCGCTCTGGTCCTTCCTGATGGCGACGAGCCATGGGGCGGGCCTGATGCTGGTGCCAGCGGTCCTCAGCCTCTGCCTTGCAGGTCACGCGAGCGAACTGGCGATGGCAAGTTCGCTACCGATCTCGTTGGCCGCCGTCGCGGTTCATAGCGGGGCAATGCTCATCGTTACCGCGGTGCTGTCGCTCGCCGTCTTTGCCTGGTTTGACCTGGCGGTCCTGCGCTCGGCCTGGATCAACTTCGATCGCCTCTGGACGCTGGCACTCGGAGCAACCGGTATTGTCCTTCTTGTTCAATGACGGCCGATGGGGCCGCCGGCGGAGTGCGGGGCGACGCGTCGGTTCCTCTACCTCTGCGATTTCACGTAGTTGACATAGCCGCGGACATCGGCGGCGGGCTCGGCGTAGGCGGGGCCAAGCGTTCTCTCGATGTTTGCCATGTAAGTCTTTGCCCAGTCCGGCAGCGCATAGTCGATCGCCGCCAGGAATTCGAGCGTCGCGGCAAGCCTGATGTCGGCGATCGATGGTCTGGCACCGCCGATGAAGGGCTTGTCTCCAATGTAGAAGGCACGGAAGACGTCGAGCGGTTCGGCGAGTGCGGCCACTGCCGCCTGGCGTGCGGCTTCCTTCGTCGGGGCATCGGCGTCGCTGCAGCCGACTTCGCCCGCATAAAGCGGGAAGTTCAGCGCCGGATAGGTTGCCCGCGCGAGATAAGGATAGAAGGTGCCGATGAGATAGAACATGGCACTGTCGATCATGGCCCGGGCTTCCGGATCTTTCGGATAGAAGTCGTCGAGCCCGTGCTTGTTGCAGAGATACTGCATGATCGCGCAGCTTTCCCACAGAGCACCCTTGGGCAGATCCGCAGTCTCGATCATCGGTGTCAGATGCGACGGCGCCCGCGCCAAATACTCGGGCGTACGTGTTTGGCCGTAGACATCCTTCTCGCTGAAATCGAGTTTGGCTGCTCTGAGGAAAACGCGCGCCGTCATGTTGTTGACGCTGGGCTTGATCACGTTGAGCTGGATTGCGGACATGGCATTCCTCCCTGTTGAGCGCCATTCTGCTGGTGGCTCTCGCGTCAGCCACCTGCTGAATGGTGCGCGGCACATCCCACCACGGGCCGACGCTAGCGCCGACCGTAGGGGTCTTTCGGCAAGCGATCGGGCGAAAGCGTCGGCCGTGCGCGCTCGACCAGTCCCTCTATCGCATCGGCAAGGTGAACTTCGGCGATGTTGTAGTCGCCGCGCGCGACCCGGACCTTATGCGCTTCCATCAGGACCTCGGCGTGGCTGTGGCCCGCCGGCGGCTCGAAGCGGTAGGAGGCAAGTTCGATCAGCAAGCCGAGCGGATCCTCGAAATAGATCGAGTCCATGAAGCCGCGATCCTTGATTCCGCTATGCTTGATGTTCCGCTGGTCGAGCCGTTCGACCGCCTGGGAGAAGGTCGCGCGGGATACGGCGAAGGCGATGTGGTGCACGCAGCCGCTGTCCGTCGGCGTCCGCTTCTGCACGGGCTTGCGGTTCTCGTCGGTAAAGATGGTGATCAGGCGGCCATCGCCCGGATCGAAATACAGATGGCTCTCACTCGCCCGGTCAAGGTTCGGCTGTTCGAAAATGAAGGGCATGCCGAGCAACCCCTCCCAGAAGTCGATCGACGTCTGCCGGTCTGCGCCGACAAGCGTGATGTGGTGAACCCCTTGCGACTGCAGTTTTCGCATAGCCGGCCTCCCCGGTGACGCGGAGGATGCAGGACAAGCGGCCCATGGGCTCGCCCTTTCCGCCTCATCCAATTGTCGCCCGTCGTGAGCAGAAGGCAAGCGCCAATCACGGGCCGGTCGAGGGCCCCAGGCTGGAGGGCTGGTCGTGATCGGCGTGTTGTGACCGGCAATGCACAGATTTGCTTCCATCCGATCTTGACCTCTTGCTCTATGGTTGTTTTTCTTGCGAGGCGCAATCAATGCATGTGTGTGGTCGCGCCTGCCGAAATGGGGCAGTGTTCCGGGGAGTGGAAGCGTGAAGTTCTTGCGAAGGGCCGGTATCGTCGGCCTGCTGTCTTTTGCATTTGCGACCGCCGCACGGGCGGACGGCGATGCCTTTGCCGGGCAATGGCGGCAGCTGACCTCGACGGCCGGGCGGTGCGATAAATGCTATATCGGCATCGTGAGGCACGGTGACCTGCTGACCGTCAGCAGCAACACTGGCTGGCAGGCCGTGGCGAACGTCGAGGGTTTTGCGGATCTGCAGCTCGCGGCCGGTAAAGGACAGTGGAAGCCAACCATCTCAGGCGCCTATGGCGGCAGGAGTTTCGGCATTCAGTTCGTTCGGCGTGGCGGGCAATTGCAAATGTTCATGGTGGTGTCGCAGGCTGACGGTGCCCCTTTGTCCATCCGCGTCACCTTTGAAAAGGGCCTGCCCTCGAACAGGCACCAAGAACTGCCGGCCGAGACGCATCGCATCTGAGACGCCCACCGCGCCGCGGGCCATTCTGGAGAGCCGTGCGTTCACACGAACGCGCAAGGGACGTTCTAGACACGCGTATTTTGATTTCCTTGGCAAAGCTTCCTGTCTTCCGATTGCAGCATCCGCAGGTGAACGGAGAGGACACCCGCGACAACCTTTACGGGGCTGCCAACTGGTTCGACGATGGCGAGGCGGCGGTGGTCGAACTGGCCGTTGCTGAGGATAGGGGACCGACGGCGCAATGATCTCCGCTCTCCGCGCGCTCCTGCTCTCAGCCGTTGCAGTTACGGCCACCAGTGACGACAACCGCCGGGGCAGGTGGAATAAACCCCTGCCACCCCTCCCGTTCGAGCGCTTCAGATGTTGCGGCGCTTGCCCTCGATCAGGTCGAGCACGGCACGCGCCGCATCAAGGACATTCGTGCCCGGGCCGAATACGGCCGACACACCGTTCTCCATCAGGTAGTCATAGTCCTGGCGCGGAATGACGCCGCCGCAGATGACGATCACGTCCTCGCCGCCACGCTGCTTCAGGGCTTCCGCAAGCTGCGGCATCAGCGTCTTGTGGCCGGCAGCCAGCGATGAGACGCCAATGACATTGACCTTGTTCGCAAGCGCCATGTCGGCTGCCTCGTCCGGCGTCTGGAACAGCGGCCCGGCAAGCACATCGAAGCCGATGTCGCCGAAGGCGGAGGCGATCACCTTGGCGCCGCGGTCATGGCCGTCCTGCCCGAGCTTGGCGACCATGATCTTCGGCTTGCGCCCGAGTTTTGCCGAGACCTCGTCCAGGCGCCCGGAGAGAACCGCGAGTTCGGGCTCGCCTTCATAGGCCTTGCCGTAGATCTTGCTGACGACCTTGGGCGTTGCGGCGTGGTCGCCGAACGCGCCGCGCATTGCGTCGGAGATTTCGCCGACGGTTGCGCGCGCTCGCGCCGCTTCGACGGCGGCGGCAAGCAGGTTGCCTTCACCTGTCGAGGCGATCTGCGAAAGCGCCTCCAGCGTCTCTTTCACTTTGACGCTGTCGCGCCGCCGCTTCGTCTCCGCGATCCGGCGGATCTGGGCGGCGCGCACGGCACTGTTGTCGATCTCCAGAATGTCGATCGGTTCCTCGTTGTCGAGGCGGTACTTGTTGACGCCGACGATGATCTCCTCGCCCTTGTCGACGGCCGCCTGGCGCCGGGTGGCCGCCTCCTCGATCAGTCGCTTCGGCAGTCCGGCATTGACGGCACGGGTCATGCCGCCCATCGCCTCGACCTCCTCGATCAGCGCCCAGGCCTTTTCGGCGAGTTCATTGGTCAGGCTCTCGACATAGTAGGAGCCGGCGAGCGGGTCGACCACCTTCGTGACGCCGGTCTCGTGCTGCAGGATCAGCTGCGTGTTGCGGGCGATGCGCGCGGAAAACTCCGTCGGCAAGGCGATCGCCTCGTCGAAGGAATTGGTGTGCAGCGACTGCGTGCCGCCAAGGGCCGCCGACATCGCCTCAAACGCGGTGCGGATGATGTTGTTATAGGGGTCCTGCTCCTGCAGCGAGACGCCCGAGGTCTGGCAGTGGGTGCGCAGCATCAGGGAGGACGGCTTCTTCGGCTCGAACTCTTTCATGATGCGGGTCCAGAGCAGACGCGCTGCGCGGAGTTTCGCCGCTTCCATGAAGAAGTTCATGCCGATTGCAAAGAAGAAGGAAAGGCGGCCTGCGAATTCGTCGACATTCAGCCCCTTGGCAAGGGCGGCGCGCACATATTCTCGCCCGTCGGCGAGCGTGAAGGCGAGCTCCTGCACCAGCGTCGCACCCGCCTCCTGCATGTGATAGCCGGAAATCGAGATCGAGTTGAACTTCGGCATCTCCCTGGCCGTGTATTCGATGATATCGGCAACGATCCGCATCGAAGGTTCCGGCGGGTAGATATAGGTGTTGCGGACCATGAACTCCTTCAAGATGTCGTTCTGGATGGTGCCTGAAAGCTTGTCGCGCGAGACGCCCTGTTCCTCGCCGGCGACGATGAAGGAGGCAAGGATCGGGATAACAGCGCCGTTCATGGTCATCGACACCGACATCTCGTCGAGCGGAATGCCGTCGAACAGGATCTTCATGTCCTCGACCGAGTCGATCGCGACGCCCGCCTTGCCGACATCGCCCTCGACGCGCGGATGGTCGCTGTCATAACCGCGATGGGTCGCAAGGTCGAAGGCGACCGAGAGGCCTTTCTGGCCCGCGGCGAGATTCTTCCGGTAGAAGGCGTTGGAGGCTTCCGCCGTCGAGAAGCCGGCATATTGCCGGATCGTCCAGGAACGGCCGGCATACATGGTGGCGCGGGGCCCGCGCACGAAAGGTTCGAAGCCGGGCAGTGAAGTTAGATGCTCGATGCCGCCGAGATCGTCAGCCGTATAGAGCGGCTTTACAGCGATGCCCTCGGGCGTCTGCCAGGTGAGGCTTTCCGGCGCTGCCTTGAGCTCGCGCTCAGCGAGCGTTTCCCAGTCCGTGATGGTTTTGTCAGTCATGGGCATTGCTCCATATGCAGCGCGTAATCAGGTGGTATGTGGTGGCACCCCCCTCTGTCCTGCCGGACCTCTCCCCCACACGGGGGGAGATCGACAAGCCGCTACCTCCCATTCCATCGGTAACCCGATGTGTTTCCAAGCTCTTGCAGCGTCGCTGGGCTCTTGGGGCAAAGCCGTGCCACGGGCCGAGCTCCCCCCTTGTGGGGGAGATGCCCGGCAGGGCAGAGGGGGGTATCACCCGGGGCGCTTCCATCACTCGAATTCCATGATCAGTTCATCGACCGCAAGGCTCGCACCGGCCACCACTGCCACGCGCTTGACCACGGCCTTCTTCTCGGCGCGCAGGATGTTCTCCATCTTCATCGCCTCGACGACGGCGAGTGCCTGTCCGGCCTCGACCGTATCGCCCGCCTTTACAGTGACGGAGGTGATCACACCCGGCATCGGGCAAAGCAGCATGCGCGACATGTCCGGCGGCAGTTTCTTCGGCATCAGCCGCGCGAGTTCGGCGACACGCGGGCTTCTCACGTAGGCGACAAGATCGATGCCGCGCCAGCGAAGCCGGATGGCGGTGCCGACCAGGTCGACTTTGACGCTCAAGGGCTCATTGTCGATGTTGAAGGTGGCAAGTGTGCGACCTGGGACCCAGTCTCCGGCGATCGAAAGCGAGGCGCCGTCGGCAAATCTCACATAGGCTCCATCGGCAGAAGCGCCGGCCGTCACCGCGAAGTCGTGATCGCCAAGGCTTGCGACCCAGTCATGGCCGACGACGCGACGGTGATTGCCGATCGTGCCAGAAATCTGGCTCGCGCGCACCTGCAGGGCCTGGTTGACCGATACGGCGACGGCGGCAAGCTTGCGAAGCGACCGCTCATCGGCCGTCACGCCATGGAAGCCATCGGCGAACTCTTCGGCGATATAGGCAGTCGTCAGCCGGCCGTCGCGGAAGCGCTGTTGCTGCATGACGGCGGCGAGGAACGGCAGATTGTGGCCGATGCCCTCGACTTCGAACTGGTCGAGCGCCACGGCCATCGCGTCGACGGCCGCCTTGCGGTCCGGTCCCCAGGTGCAGAGCTTGGCAATCATCGGATCGTAATACATCGAGATCTCGCCACCCTCGAAGACGCCGGTGTCGTTGCGAGTCACGGTGCCGTCGTCGCGTTTTCCCTCGACCGGCGGGCGGTAGCGCGTCAGCCGGCCGATCGAGGGCAGGAAGTTGCGATAGGGATCTTCCGCATAAAGCCGGCTTTCGATCGCCCAGCCATTTAGCTTCACGTTGTCCTGGCCGAAGGCGAGCTTTTCGCCGCTAGCAACACGGATCATCTGCTCGACGAGATCGAGCCCGGTGATGAGTTCGGTCACCGGATGCTCCACCTGCAGGCGGGTGTTCATCTCGAGGAAGTAAAAGTTGCGCTTGGCATCGACGATGAACTCGACGGTGCCGGCCGAATGGTAGCCGACCGCTTTTGCCAGCGCGACCGCCTGCTCGCCCATGGCCTTGCGCGTCTCGGCGTCGAGAAACGGCGAGGGCGCCTCCTCGATGACTTTCTGGTTGCGGCGCTGGATCGAGCATTCGCGCTCGCCGAGATAAAGCGTGTTGCCATGCTTGTCGCCAAGCACCTGGATCTCGATATGGCGCGGCTCGGTGACGAATTTCTCGATAAAGATGCGATCGTCGCCAAACGAGTTCTTTGCCTCGTTTTTCGAGGACTGGAAGCCTTCGCGCGCCTCCTGGTCGTTCCAGGCGATGCGCATGCCCTTGCCGCCGCCGCCAGCCGATGCCTTGATCATCACGGGATAGCCGATGGAGGTGGCGATCCTGACGGCCTCCTCGGCGTCCTCGATCAGACCCATGTGGCCCGGAACCGTCGAGACGCCGGCTTCGGCTGCGAGCTTCTTGGAGGTGATCTTGTCGCCCATCGCCTGGATGGCGCCAACCGGCGGCCCGATGAAGGCGACGCCCTCCTTTTCGAGTGCCTCGGCAAAGGCGGCGTTTTCCGAAAGGAAGCCGTAGCCCGGGTGGACGGCATCCGCGCCCGTCTTGCGGATCGCGTCGATGATCTTGTCGATGACGATGTAGGACTGGGCCGAGGGCGAGGCGCCAATATGCACGGCCTCATCCGCCATGCGCACATGCATGGCTTCGCGGTCGGCGTCGGAATAGACGGCGACCGTGGCGATGCCGAGTTTCTTTGCGGTCTTGATGACGCGGCAGGCGATTTCACCACGGTTGGCGATGAGGATTTTCTTGAACATCTGTTTCTCTTTCAAATCCGTGGGGCGCGTCAGCGTTTGAACTTGCGGCGATAGGGCAGAAGCGCGATCGACGATGCTGCGGCTGCACCGCCAAAGAGCAGCGCGAAGGGCACGACGACCATGAGCGCGGCGAGAACCGGGCTCGTGGAGCGGGCGATATGAGTGCCGACGGCGCCGATGTTGAGCCCGATGAGCACGCCTGCTGTTGTCGCGCCAATGACAACGCCGATCAGCGCATTGATCGCCATGTAGCGCAGCATCTGCCAGTGATCACGCCTGGCTTCCTCCGGTGTCATGATGCGCTCCGGCTCACGCTCCATCGTCGCCTCCATCAAAGCGGGATCGTGTCGTGCTTGCGCCAGCGCAGGTCGATCTGCTTGTTGCGCAGCGACGCGAAGGCGCGGGCGATGCGGCGGCGCGATGAATGCGGCATGATCACTTCGTCGATAAAGCCGCGCTCGGCCGCAACGAACGGATTGGCGAAGCGCTCCTCGTATTCCTTCGTTCGCGCCGCAATCTTCTCGGCATCGCCGAGTTCTGAGCGGTAGAGAATTTCGGTTGCGCCCTTGGCGCCCATGACGGCGATCTCGGCGGTCGGCCAGGCATAGTTGACGTCGGCGCCGATGTGTTTCGAGGCCATGACGTCATAGGCGCCGCCATAGGCCTTGCGGGTGATCAACGTCACCATTGGCACGGTCGCCTGGCTATAGGCAAAGAGCAGCTTGGCGCCGTGCTTGATGACGCCGCCATATTCCTGGGCGGTGCCAGGCAGGAAGCCGGGCACGTCGACCAGCGTCAGGAGCGGGATGGAAAAGGCGTCGCAGAAGCGCACGAAACGCGCGGCCTTGCGCGAGCTGTCGATGTCGAGGCACCCGGCAAGCACCATCGGCTGGTTGGCGACAACGCCGACCGTCTGTCCCTCCATGCGGATGAAGCCGGTGACGATGTTGCGGGCGAAGCTCTGCTGCAGCTCGAAGAAGTCGCCCTCGTCGGCGAGCGACAGGATCAGTTCCTTCATGTCGTAGGGCTTGGTGGCGCTATCGGGGATCAGGCTGTCGAGGCGCATATCGAGCCGCGACGGATCGTCGTGGAAGGGGCGGACCGGCGGCTTCTCACGATTGTTGAGCGGCAGGAAATCGAAGAGCAGGCGGGTCGCCTCCAGCGCCTCGATGTCGTTCTCATAGGCGCCATCGGCAACGGAGGATTTCGATGTATGCGTGCGCGCGCCGCCCAGTTCTTCGGCTGTGACGATCTCGTTCGTCACGGTCTTCACGACGTCCGGTCCGGTCACGAACATGTAGGATGAATCGCGGACCATGAAGATGAAATCGGTCATGGCCGGCGAATAGACCGCGCCGCCGGCGCACGGACCCATGATCACGGAGATCTGCGGAATGACACCGGAGGCCTCGGCATTACGGCGGAAGACCTCGGCATAACCGGCTAGCGATGCCACGCCTTCCTGGATGCGGGCGCCACCCGAATCGTTGAGGCCGATGACCGGCGCGCCGTTGCGTACCGCCATATCCATGATCTTGCAGATCTTCTGGGCATGGGTTTCCGACAGTGAGCCGCCGAGCACGGTGAAGTCCTGGGAGAAGACATAGACCTGCCGGCCGTTGATCGTTCCCCAGCCGGTGACGACACCATCACCGGCGACCTTTTGGCTCTCCATGCCGAAGTCGACGCAGCGGTGGGTGACGTACATGTCGTATTCTTCGAAGGAACCTTCGTCGAGCAGCACCTCGATGCGTTCGCGCGCCGTCAGCTTGCCCTTGCCGTGCTGGGCGTCGATCCGCCGCTGGCCGCCGCCGGCGCGTGCTTCCGCCCGGCGGGCCTCGACCTGTTCTAGTATGGCGCGCATGGTGCCCTCCCGGTTTTTCAGTGCCCGATTTTTTCAACAATTGTGCAGAGGCGCTTCGAGCTTCGCAATAGCGTCGAAGACGGCATGGAAAAACGTCCCTTCATGTGCAAATGTGAAATAGAGAAATTTGTGAAACGTAAATTGCAAAGTTGCAAATATGGCGATCGGCAAGCTCTATATCGGCCGCAAGGTCAGGGAACTGCGGGAAGTGAACAAGGCGACGCAAGGCCAGTTCGCCGAGCGCATCGGCATCTCCACCAGCTATCTCAACCAAATCGAGAACAACCAGCGGCCAGTCTCGGCGGCGGTGCTCCTGGCGCTTGCCGAGAAATTCCAGATCGACATCGCCGAACTCTCGACCGGCGAGGGCGATCGCCTGCTCTCTGCCCTCTCGGAAGCGCTCAGCGATCCGCTGTTTGAAACCTACTCGGCGAGCCTGCAGGAACTGAAGCTCGTCGCCCAGAACGCGCCCGGGCTGGCGCATGCGTTGATCACCTGCCACCAGGCCTATCGCCGCAACAGCGAGCAACTCGCAAGCATCGACGACACGATCGGTCGCGGCGGACCTTTCGTCGAAACGACACCCTATGAGGAAGTGCGGGACTTCTTCCACTTCGTCGACAACTACCTCCACGAGATCGATCTGCTCGCCGAACGGCTGGCGGGTGAGTTGGGGCTTGGCGAGGGCGACAATCACGCGGCTTTGGCAAGCTATCTCGAACAGCGCCATGGCGTCCGGGTCGTTCGCGGATCGGCCGGCGACGAGGTGATCCGCCGCTTCGATCCGCGCGCCCGCATCCTGACGCTCAACCCATATGCGCCGACGGCGACACGCGACTTTCAGATCGCCCTGCAAATCGCCCAGCTTCACGCCCGCGAGGAGATCGACCGGGTGGCCGGCAGCGCCGGCTTCCGCACCGAAGAGGCCTACGAGATCTGTCGCATCGGCTTGCAGAACTATTTTGCCGGCGCGCTGATCTTGCCCTACCAGGCCTTCTCGAAGGCCGCCCGCGACTTGCGGCACGACATAGAGCTTCTTGCCGCCCGCTTCGGTGCATCGCTGGAGCAAGTCTGTCATCGTCTCTCGACGCTGCAGCGGCCTGGGCAGAAGGGCATTCCGATCTTCTTTGCCCGCATCGATCGCGCCGGCAACATCACCAAGCGCCACAGCGCCGCGAAGCTTCAGTTCGCACGCTTCGGCGCCGCCTGTCCGCTCTGGAACGTGCATCAGGCCTTCGAGACGCCGGGCCGGATCATCCGGCAACTGGCCGAAACACCCGATGGGGTACGCTATCTCTGTCTTGCCACCCAGATCACCAAGGGCGGCGGCGGTTTCCGCGCCGCACAACCCCGCTATGCCCTCGCACTCGGCTGCGAGGTCTCCTATGCCGATGCTTTCGTCTATGCCGACGACATGGATCTCGGCAACCGTATGGCCTTCGACCCGATCGGCATTTCCTGCCGTATCTGCGAGCGGACGAAATGCGCCAGTCGTGCCGTGCCGCCATTGAAGCGTCGCCTGATTGTGGACCATGACTTACGCGGCGCTCTGCCGTATCGTCTAAGCGAGAGTTGATTGGCACCGTCTGTTCATTTTTGAACAGACCCTGTGAGAAGTTGCATCTGGGCCTCTCCGAAGTTTGGTGTAACTAGGCCCTCGATTGCCTGCAGCGCCATGCGTCTTGCGAGACGCGCAAAGGATGCTGCAGGACCTTGAGTTGCCGCAGGACCAAAGGATACCTGTAGCAACTATGCAGTCAGGGAGGACGCGCATATGGATTTTCGCCTGTCGGAGGAGCAGGAGGCCATTCGTCAAATGGCGCTCGATTTCGCCCGCGACGAACTCGCCCCTCATGCGATCGACTGGGATCAGCAGAAGCATTTTCCGGTCGACACGCTGCGCGGTGCCGCCGCACTCGGCATGGCGGGTATCTATGTCCGTGACGATGTCGGTGGCACGGGGCTGACGCGGCTCGACGCCGCGATCATCATCGAGGCGCTGGCGACCGGCTGCCCGGCCGTCGCCTCCTTCGTCTCGATCCACAACATGTGTTCCGGCATGATCGACCGCTACGGCACGGACGAGCAGCGCCAGCGGTTGCTGCCGAAGCTTTTGACGATGGAGGTGCTTGCGAGCTACTGCCTGACCGAGCCCGGCTCGGGATCGGATGCGGCCGCACTCAAGACGAAGGCGGTCAAGGACGGCAACGACTATGTTCTGACTGGCCAGAAGCAGTTCATCTCAGGCGCCGGCGAATCCGGCCTCTACGTGATCATGGCGCGGACCGGCGAGGACGGCCCCAAGGGTATTTCCACCTTCGTGGTCGAGAAGGATGCGCCGGGCCTGACATTTGGCGCCAACGAGAAGAAGATGGGCTGGCACGTGCAGCCGACCCGTGCCGTCATGCTCGACGGCGTGCGCGTACCGGCGGAAAACCGGCTGGGTGCTGAAGGCGACGGCTTCAAGATCGCCATGGGCGGGCTCGATGGTGGCCGCTTGAACATCGCCGCCGCCTCGCTCGGCGGGGCCCAATCCGCCTTCGAAAAGGCGCTTGCCTACGTCCAGGAGCGCCGCGCCTTCGGCAAGGCGATCGGCGAATTCCAGGCGCTGCAGTTCCGGCTTGCCGACATGGCGACGGATCTCGAAATCGCCCGCACCTTCCTCTGGCGCGCCGCGTCGGCGCTGGACGCCGGCGATCCGGAGGCGACCAAGCTCTGTGCCATGGCCAAGCGGTTCGTCACCGACCGCTGCTTTGCCGTCGCCAACGACGCCCTGCAGCTTCACGGCGGCTATGGCTATCTCGCCGATTATGGCGTCGAAAAGATTGTCAGGGACCTTCGGGTGCACCAGATCCTCGAGGGGACCAACGAGATCATGCGCCTGATCGTCGCGCGCTCGCTCATCGGCCGGAAGTAGGCCGGACCGGAAGTAGGAAGGACCGTTCATGGAAATGCAGACGCCGGCACCTGAAGTCATCGTCGAACGCCAGGGTGCGCTCGGCCGGATTCGGCTCAACCGGACACGCGCGCTCAACAGCCTCAACGTCCCGATGATCCGGCTGATCGCTGAAGCGCTGACCACGTTCGAGAATGATCCGGCCATCGCCGCCGTGCTGGTGACGGGCGAAGGCGAACGCGGGCTTTGCGCCGGCGGCGATATCCGCATGATCTATGAAAGCGGGCACGAGCGGCCGGAGGAGGGCGCGCAGTTCTGGCGCGAGGAGTTCATCGTCAACAGCCGCATCTCCGGCTACGCCAAGCCCTATATCGCCATCATGGACGGCATCGTCATGGGCGGTGGTGTCGGCATATCGGCCCATGGCAGCCATCGCATCGTCACCGAGCGCACCCGGCTTGCCATGCCTGAAACGGGCATCGGCTATTTCCCGGATGTCGGCGCCACCTGGCTTCTGCCGAGGGCGCCCGGCGAGTTCGGCACCTATCTGGGCCTGACCGGCCGGGATATCGTTGCAAGCGATGCCATCCATGCCCGCCTTGCCGACAGCTTTGTCACTTCGGACAGGCTGCAAGCACTGGTCGCGGATCTTGCAACGCTGCCGACAGCGGCAAACGGTGGCGCTGTCGATGCGGTAATTGCCGGATCTTCGAGCGAAGCCCCGACAACGCCGCTTCAGGCGCATCTCAGCCTGATCGACCGCTGCTTCGCCTTCGATACGGTGGAGGAAATTCTAGCGGCGCTCGAGGCCGACGGTTCCGATTTCGCCAAGGAAACGCTGGCGCTGCTCAACTCCCGTTCCGCGCTCAGCATGAAGCTGACGCTCGATCTGGTGCGCGCCGGTCGTCGCAGCGCCTCGCTGAATGAATGCCTGGAGCGGGAGTATTCCGCAACGCTCGGCATGCTTTCCAATCCTGACTTCTACGAGGGCGTGCGCGCCGCCGTGATCGACAAGGACCGCAATCCGAAATGGTCGGTGGGGCTGGCCGATGTCACGCCCGATATGCTCTCGCGGTTCGCCAGGAAGGATCACCCGCCGCTGTTCTAGCGCCTGAGGATCGGGCGCCTTCGGTTTTGGCCGAGTTTTCAATGCGAGGAGGAGTAACATGACGAAGATCGCCTTTATCGGGCTCGGCAATATGGGCGGGCCGATGGCCGCCAATCTGGTCAAGGCGGGCCACGCGGTCAGCGGCTTCGACCTGTCGGAAGCCTCGCGCAATGCCGCAGCCAAAACGGGCGTTTCCGTTGCCGGGTCGATCGCGCACGCTGTTCGCGGCGCGGAATGCGTCATTACCATGCTGCCGGCCGGCGCCCATGTGCTTTACGTCTGGGACGAGCTTCTCGGTTTCGTCGATCCCGGTACCTTGCTGGTCGACAGTTCGACGATCGATGTCGACAGCGCCCGCAAGGCGCACGCGCTTGCAGAAAAGATCGGCTGCCCGTCTCTCGACGCACCGGTCTCCGGCGGCACAGGGGGAGCGGCGGCAGGTACGCTCACCTTCATGGTCGGCGGCAGTGACGAGGCTTTTGCCCGCGGCAAGCCATTGCTCGATGCCATGGGCAAGAAGATCGTCCATTGCGGTGGAACTGGTGCTGGCCAGGCGGCAAAGATCTGCAACAACATGATCCTCGGCATTTCGATGGCCGGTGTCTGCGAGGCCTTCGTGCTTGCCGAACGGCTCGGCCTGTCGCATCAGGCGCTGTTCGATGTCGCCTCGACCTCGTCGGGCCAGTGCTGGTCGCTGACGAGCTACTGCCCGGTGCCGGGACCGGTCGCGACCTCGCCGGCCAACAACGATTACAAGCCGGGCTTTGCCGCAAGCCTGATGCTGAAGGACCTGAAGCTGTCGCAGCAGGCCGCAAGTGCCGCCGGCGCGACGACGCCGATGGGCGCACAGGCGGCCCAGCTCTATTCGATGTTCGAAAAACTTGGCCATGGCGGCGAGGACTTTTCCGCCCTGATCCGTCTGCTTCGCGGCAATGACGAGGCAAAGGCCGGCTAATCCGCCTGCGCCGATGGATTTTTCGCCCGTCCAGGCGGGCGAAATCTGCCGCTCTGGCTGTTGATAGAAATTATCGTTTAATTTCAATGATATATGAGATTTGTGTCAGGGCCATGAAAAACCCTGTTGACGTGTTGGAGGCTGGGGGTCTATAAGCCCGATCACTGACGAGGGCGGCGGCGCTGCTGGCGACGACGACCTTCGCTCTAGAGTTTCCTTGGTTGGCTGAGGCTGATTGATGG
>NZ_MBSO01000004.1 GCF_001695835.1 Ensifer sp. LC11
CCGAGACCGGCGTGAGCGCAGGCCGCCACTTTTGCCACCCGGAAACCCGCCCCAACGTCAGCACCAAATCCACAAAACAAAACCCGCCGAAAAATCGACGGGTTTGTCAGCGGTCTGAGGGCCGGTTGAACCGGCCCTTTTGCTTTTGGGGTGTTCGCCCCGCAAGGGCATCCAGTCAGGCGTTGCCGATCAGGATACCGGCAGCCAGGACCAGACCGCCGCCGAGCACCACCTGGAATGCGGCGCGCAGGAAAGGTGTCTCCATGTAGCGGTTCTGGATGAAGGCAATCGCCCAGAGTTCGAAGAAGACGATCACCGCGGCCGTGACGGTCGCCGTCCAGAAATGCGGGATCAGATAGGGCAGCGCATGGCCGAGACCGCCGAGCGCGGTCATGATGCCGGAGGCAAGGCCGCGCTTGATCGGCGAGCCACGGCCCGAGAGTTTGCCATCGTCGTGGGCAGCCTCGGTGAAACCCATGGAAATGCCGGCGCCGACCGAAGCCGAGAGGCCGACAAGGAAAGTCTGCCAGGTGTCCTGGGTGGCGAAGGCGGCGGCAAAAATCGGGGCAAGCGTCGAGACCGAACCGTCCATCAGTCCCGCAAGACCGGGCTGAACGTAAGTCAGAATGAATTGGCGGCGGGAGGTCTGTTCCTCCTCGGCGCGCACATCCTCCGGCGTATGCTTCTCCCCGAGCCGGCGGGCGAGCGATTCATGCGATTTCTCGGCGATCGCGAGGTCGCCGAGCAGCTTGCGGGTCGCGGCATCCTGCGTTCTTGCGGCGGCCTGAACATAGAAGCGGTGCGCGGTCTCCTCCATCGCCTCGGCCTCCTCGCGCGCCTTCTCGATCGGCATCTCTGCGATCAGCCAGTCGGGCTTGCGATCGGGAAAGTCGCGCACATGCTCGCGCCGGACGAGCGGGATGCGGTTGCCGAAGCGGGCCACATGCAGGTCGATCAACCATTGCCTGTGGTGGCTCTCCTCTTCCGCCATCTCCTCGAACACTTTTGCCGACTGGGGATATTGCTCGCGCAGGGCGTCGGCATAGGCGAGGTAGATGCGGCCGTCGTCCTCCTCGGAGGAGATGGCAAGCGCCAGGATTTCCTGCTCGCTCAGGGAAAGAAAGGGGCGTTTGGACCGGGAGAAGAGACGCGAAAACATTGAGAGAAAACCTTCTTTAGAATAATTCTAAAAATAGAAACCGAGCCGGCCAGCGTCAAGGCCAAAGCCATGCAATCATGCAACAATTGCTCGACAGAGCGTCGCGGCTCAGCCACCATGAGGTTGCCCCACTGCCCTCTTTACCCTCCCGGAGCAATCGCCTCGATGAGGACCATCTATCCGCTTTCCGACAGCAAGGATACGTTTCTCGATCGTCTCGGCGCCAGGCTTGCCGCCCGCCTGCAGACGCAGACCCTGGGCTACGAGCCCTATACGCCCTCCGATCAGGAAACGCTCGCGCGCACGCTCAGGCCCGGCGACGTGCTCTTGATCGAGGGCAACCAGAAGGTTTCGGCGGCGATCAAGTATCTGACGCAATCGACCTGGTCGCATGCCGCCTTTTTTGCGGGCGACCAGATGCCGTTATCGCTCGACGAGGCGACCTTGCCGGTGATCGAGCGGCCGCAGCTGATCGAGGTCAATATCGGCGAGGGCTGCGTTGCGGTGCCGCTGAAGAAATACGCGTCGTTCAATACGCGCATCTGCCGGCCGATCGCGCTGACGCCGGATGATCGCGCGGCACTCGTCGGCTTCATGATCTCGCGGCTCGGGATGAAATACGATCTGAAGAATATCCTCGACATGCTGCGTTATTTCATGCCGACGCCTCCCGTGCCGGTGCGTTGGCGCAGGCGCTTGCTTGCCTTCGGTTCCGGTGATCCGACGCGGGCGATCTGCTCGACGCTAATCGCCGCCGCCTTCGAGCAGATCCGCTACCCGATCCTGCCCGAGGTCACCCGGGCGCCCGGCCGTGCCGCCGCGACCTCGACCTATTCGCGCGAGGAGATCCTGCACATCCGGCACCATTCGCTCTATACGCCGCGTGACTTCGACCTCTCGCCCTTCTTCGCCATCGTCAAGCCAACGCTCGAATTCGGCTTCGACTACAAGCGGCTGCGCTGGCAGGGAGACACGGAACAGACGTTCAAAGGTTGAGCGAGAGCGCCTGTTCGCGGGTCATGAACTCGCGCTGGCGATCGGTAATGTAATCGCGCACGATCGGGGCGGCGTCGCGGGAACGCGACAACTGCATGTGAAAGACGAGCTGGCTGCCGGTGCGGAACATCATCTCGGCGCTGATCAGATAGAACTCCCACATGCGGGCGAAGCGCTCATCATAGAGCGCGATCACCTTGTCGCGGTTCGCCTCGAAACGCGCGCCCCAGTGCGCAAGCGTCGTGGCGTAGTGCACCCTCAGGAACTCGAGATCGGTAACCCAGAGGCTGTTGCGCTCGACCACCTCGAAGACCTCCGACAGCGCCGGCGAATAGGCGCCCGGAAAGATGTATTTCCGGAGCCAGGAGCTCGCCATGCCGGGCGGGCTCATATGGCCGATCGAATGCAGCACGGCGAGGCCGTCATCCGGCATCAGCGCGTTCAGCTTCTTGAAGAACTCGTCATAGTGATGCACGCCGACATGCTCGAACATGCCGACCGAAACGATCCGGTCGAACGGTCCCTGAACGTCGCGATAGTCCTTGAGCTCGAAGCGCACCCGGTCCGAAAGGCCCGCCTTGCGCGCCCGTTCGGTGGCAAGCGCCTGCTGTTCCTTCGAAAGAGTCACGCCGAGCACCTGAACATCCGCCAATTGCGCGAGATACATCGCGAGATCGCCCCAGCCGCAGCCGATGTCGAGCACCTTCATGCCGGGCTCCAGGCAGAGCTTGGAGGCAAGCAGCCGCAGCTTGTTGCGCTGCGCCGTTTCGAGTGTCTCGTTCGGCTTACGAAAATAGGCACAGGAGTAGAGCATGTTCTCATCGAGGAACAGCTTGTAGAATTCGTTGCCGAGATCGTAGTGGTGCGCAACGTTCTGCTGCGCCTTGCCCTTGGGATTGGCCTGCTGGCGCTTGCGAAAGCGCATCTTTACCGCGCGCAGGATCTTCTGGATCGGGTAGGAGCCGAGCGACAGCCGGTTGATCGAGAACAACGTCAGGAAATCCCTGAGTGTCGAGCCCTCCTCGAAGCGCATGGTGCCGTCCATGTAAGCTTCTCCGGCCGCGAGCTCCGCATTGAAGACGAGGCTGCGATAGAGCTTCTTGTCGGTGAGCCGCATCGTCACTTCCGGCCCGGGTGTGCCTGAAAAGACATGGCGCTTGCCATCGGCATCGATCACCGTCAGGCGACCCTTGCGAATGAACGACTTCATCATATGCGACAATGGGAACATGCAGACCCTCTCGTGACAAACCGTCGTATCGGCGCCGGCATCCTAGCACCCGATTTTCGAATTGCGCCCCCTAAATTTGCGGTTGCTGATCGAGCGCTCCGCCGCCTTGAGGTTCATCAGCCTCACCCGCCTGTTGCTATGCCGGGACACGGCCCGCGCGTGCGACTTGCGGGATCGCCCTGCACCCGGACCGTCAGCGATCCGTTGAGCGATGAAACAGAAACGACGACGGGGGCGGCAGGTTGAACCTGCCGCCCCCGTTGATGCGATCATTCGTTCGTAACGGTCCTTGGACCGTGTCAGTCCTTGGCGCGCTCGACGTAGGAGCCGTCTTCCGTGGCGATGACGACGCGGGTGCCAGCCTGGATGTGCGGCGGAACGAGCGTGCGAACGCCGTTCGACAGAACCGCCGGCTTGTAGGACGAGGACGCCGTCTGACCCTTGACGACCGGCTCGGTCTCGGTGATTTCGAGGGTCACGTGACGCGGCAGGTCGATCGCGATCGCCAGGCCCTCGTGGATCGAAAGAATGCAGGCCATGCCTTCCTGCAGGTAGGCCTTGAGGTCGCCGATGTCATCGGTGGTCATGACCAGCTGGTCATAGCTTTCCGGGTTCATGAAGTGGAAGCCTTCGCCGTCTTCATAAAGGAAGGTGTGCTCGCGGTCTTCGACGAAGGCGCGCTCGACCTGCTCGGTCGTGCGGTAGCGCTCGGAGACCTTCACACCGTCGGAGATGCGGCGCATGTCGACCTGGGTCACCGGCGTGCCCTTGCCCGGGTGGAAGTTCTGGGCAGTAAGCACGACATAGAGCTTGCCGTCGACGTCGAGAACGTTGCCCTTACGGACAGATGAAGCGATGACCTTGACCATTAGTCTTCCTTGTAACAGAGGTATGCGCGACACGGCGGGCCGGAAACACTGGCCCTGAAGGACGCGGAAAGAAGGATTTCGCGCCGCCACTACCCTAATTTCGCGCAAATAGCCAGCCTGAGCCGGTATCTGCGCGAAGAAAGCCTGGACTGAACCGATCATGCCGCATGCCTCACCCTGGTGGACACCGGATGTCCATGCCGACCGGCGCCCGTTTCTTCTCGGCCGCAACCGGATCCAATCGGCGTTGCGCCGGTTCTTCGAGGCGCGCGACTTCATCGAGGTCGACACCGCGACGCTGCAGGTCTCGCCCGGCAACGAGGCGCATCTGCATGCCTTCCCGACGGAAGCCCTCAATCACGACGGCTCCAGCCATCCGCTCTATCTGCACACCTCGCCGGAATTTGCCTGCAAGAAGCTGCTTGCCGCCGGCGAGGAACGCATCGCCTGCTTCGCCCATGTCTATCGCAATCGCGAACGCGGGCCGCTGCACCATCCTGAGTTCACCATGCTCGAATGGTACCGCACTGGTGAAAGCTACGAGGCGCTGATGCGCGACTGCGCCGAGATCCTGGCGCTTGCGGCAGACACCACCGGCACGAAGCAGTTCGCCTTTCAGGGACAGAGCTGCGATCCTTTCGCGACGCCGGAACGGCTGAGCGTCGCGGAAGCCTTCGAGCGCTTCGCCGGCATCGACCTCCTGGCCTCGATTGCGGCGAACGGCGAAACCGATCGCAACCAACTGGCCGCGGCAATGACGGCGGCCGGACTTCGCGTCGCGTCCGACGATACCTGGGCCGATCTCTTCAGCCGGGTGCTGGTCGAAAAGGTCGAACCGCATCTCGGCTTCGGCCGCGCGACGATCCTTGACGAATATCCGGTGACCGAAGCCGCACTCGCACGACCGACCGCGCGCGACCGGCGCGTTGCCGAGCGCTTCGAGCTTTATGCCTGCGGCGTCGAACTCGCCAACGCTTTTGGCGAACTCACCGACGCGACCGAGCAACGCCGACGCTTCGAGATGGAAATGACGGAGAAGGCGCGCGTCTATGGCGAGACCTACCCGCTCGACGAGGATTTCCTGGCAGCACTCGCGATCATGCCGGAAGCGAGCGGCATCGCGCTCGGCTTCGATCGGCTGGTGATGCTGGCAACCGGGGCGTCGCGGATCGACCAGGTGCTGTGGGCGCCGGTAGCGGAGACACAGCCGTGAACGTCCACCGCCCGATCAAGACAGCACGCGAACTCGTCGAGGCGTGGCTCGTCGACGGCGCCCAGGAAACCGCCATTGCCGCGGTTGCCTCGCGCTACGCCGTCGCGATCAGCCCTGACATTGCCAGCCTCATCGACCCCAACGATCCCGCCGACCCGATTGCGCGGCAGTTCGTGCCGGATGCGGCCGAGCTGACGCTTTTGCCTGAAGAGCGCGAAGACCCGATCGGCGACAAGTCGCACAGCCCGGTGCCTGGCATCGTCCACCGCTATCCGGACCGCGTGCTTTTGAAGGCCGTGCATGTCTGCCCCGTCTATTGCCGTTTCTGCTTCCGCCGCGAGATGGTCGGGCCGCAGGGTCTGGGCACGCTGACGCCAACCGAACTCGATGCTGCGATCGCCTATATCTGCGAACACGAGGAGATCTGGGAAGTGATCCTCACCGGCGGCGATCCGCTGGTGTTGTCGCCGCGCCGGCTCACCGAACTGATGGAACGGCTGAAAACCATACCGCATGTGAAGATCGTCCGCTTCCATACGCGCGTTCCCGTGGTCGAACCGTCGCGCATCGATGACGCACTGGTCGCGGCACTGAAGGCGAGCGGCAAGGCGACCTATGTGGCGCTGCACGCCAATCACCCACGTGAGTTGACGCAAGAGGCGCGCGCCGCTTCGGCCCGCCTGATCGATGCCGGCATCGTCATGGTCAGTCAGTCGGTGCTCCTGAAAGGAGTCAACGACGACGCGGATGTACTGGCCAGTCTGATGCGCGCCTTCGTCGAAACGCGGATCAAGCCCTATTACCTGCACCATCCGGATCTGGCGCCTGGCACCAGCCATTTCCGCCTGACGATCGAGGAAGGCCAGGCGCTGGTTGCAGCCTTGCGCGGGCGGGTTTCGGGCCTCTGCCAACCGACCTACATCCTCGATATTCCCGGCGGCCACGGCAAGGCGGTGATCAGTGCGGCGGCGATCGCCGCCGATGGCGGCGGCTGCTACACGGTCACCGATTTTCGCGGCGGCGAACACACCTATCCGCCGAAGGGCTGATGCCACGCACGAAATCGAATTGCATCAAGCATCTGAAATTTCAGCAAAACTTCAAACAGCATCATTTTTCTTGGCGTCACCTGAGAAAAAATCGTAGAGGCGCGTCACAGGTGTCCGACCTCAATCGTCACATGGTCATAAGCAACACAACAACGATGGAGTTGAGACCATGACCGATAAAGCCGTCCGCTACGAGCAGGAAATCCCCGATGTGCTCGGCGCGCTTGCCGATGTGCACAAGGCGATGGATCTGCACGGGCTCGACCGGACCATTCACAACCTGGTGCAACTTCGCGCCTCGCAGATCAACCGCTGCGGTTTCTGTGTGAAGATGCACACCAAGGAATCCCGCACCGAAGGCGAGAGCAACGAGCGGCTCGACCGCATCATCGTCTGGGACCAGGTCAATGACTTCACACCGCGCGAGAAGGCAGCGCTTGCCTGGACCGAAGCCTTGACCGAACTCGAGCCGCGCACCGACTTTGCGCCGCTCCGCGTCGAGTTGCGCCAGCATTTCAGCGAAAAGGAGATCAGCGTCATCACCTCGACGGTGGCGATGATCAACCTTTGGAACCGCATCCAGACTTCGAGGCACTGACATGAACGACACCAAGCACATGCAGATTTTCGAGGAGGCGCGCCCGCGCCTCCTCGGCCTTTCCTACCGCATCCTCGGCTCACGTGCCGACGCGGAAGATGCGGTACAGGACACGTTCCTGAAATGGCAGGAGGTCGACCACGCCTCGATCGAAACGCCCGCGGCGTGGCTGACGACCGCGTGCACACGGCGCTGTCTGGATCTGCTGAAAGCCGCCCACCGCAAGCGCGTCGACTATGTCGGCGCATGGCTGCCGGAGCCGATCCACACCGCGGCCGAGGACAATGCCGAGGAGAAGCTGGCACTGACGTCATCGCTGACGACGGCCTTCCTGCTGATGCTCGAGCGGCTGACGCCGAAGGAGCGCGCGGCCTATCTGCTGCACGAGATTTTTGGCCAACCCTATGACGAGGTCGCCGAAACGCTCGACATGCAGGAGGCGGCTGCCCGCAAGCTTGTGTCGCGCGCCAAGACGAACATCGGGCTCGAAAAGGCCCGGCATCAGACGCCGCGCGAGCGACAGGACGAGCTCTTGTCCGCGTTCCATCAGGCAATCCACGGCGGCAATGTTGGCGGGCTCTCGGCACTCCTTTCGGCGGATGTGAAACTGACTGCCGATGGCGGCGGCAAGGTCGCGACCGTGCTCGGCGTGCTCTCGGGCAAGGAGACGGTGCTCGCCTTTATCATCGACCGGCTTACCGAATACTGGGCGCACTATGTCTGGGAAATCGGCGACATCAACGGCGGCCGCGGCATTGTGCTGCGGGACGAGGCGAAAAACGAGATCGCCGCGACGGTCGCCTTCGGCTATGACGGCGATGGAAACGTCAACGACATCTTCATCATGCGCAACCCGGACAAGCTCACGCACTTCGGCGAGGCTGCGCTCCACTGACATTGCGGCGCTGGCCGCGCGAACGCGATATCCCACGCCGGCCGGAGCGTTTCCAGCAATGTCGTGGCGCGGTCCTGCGCCCGGAATTGCGAACAATCCTGTGAGCCGGCGCCCGTTCGCGCCGCCGCCCACGCACGAGGCTCTGACATGCTTGAGAAAACCCCCGCTCCGCGACAGGATACCGGCTGGCGCGCGCTTTTATCCGGCGAAAATGCGGTGCATTCGCTGATCCTCAGCGGCGGCGTCGCGCTGCACGCGCTCAACATCTACGTGGTGACGACCATCATGCCGTCGATCGTGCGGGAGATCGGCGGCCTCGAATACTACGCCTGGAGCACGACCGTTTTCGTTGCCGCCTCCATTCTTGGGGCCGCACTCTCGGCCCGCATGCTCGGTGCTGCGGGCGCCGGCGGGGCCTATGCGATCGGCGCCATCGTCTTCGGCCTCGGCACGCTGTTCTGCGCCATCGCCCCCTCCATGGCGGTGCTGCTTGCCGGCCGCGCGATCCAGGGCTTTGGTGGCGGTCTGCTCTATGCGCTCGCCTATGGCGTGATCCGCCAGGTCTTCCGACCGGAGCTTTGGACGCGGGCGATCGGCCTGATATCGGCCACCTGGGGCACAGCGACCTTGATCGGCCCCGCCGTCGGCGGCATGTTTGCCGAGTTCGCCCATTGGCGTGCAGCCTTCTGGTCGCTCCTGCCGCTGACGGCGCTGCTGGCCATGCTTGCCTTCTCGACCCTGCCCCGCCAGGCAGCGGCCGAAGAGGGCCGTACGCCGCTGCCCCTGCTGCAATTGTTGCTGCTCGTCGGTATCGTTCTGGCGCTTTCGGTCGCAAGCACGCTGACGACCACCATCGAGCAGCTGAGCTGCGTCGGCATTGCGGTCCTTCTGTTTCCGGGCCTGCTGCTCGTCGAGCGGCGTGCTGCCGGAAAGCTCCTGCCCTCCGGCAGCTTCACGCTCGCCTCCCCGCTCGCCGCCCTTTATGCTACGATCACCCTGCTGATGGTCGGCCTGCAGCCGGAAATTTACGTGCCGTACCTGTTGCAGGAACTGCATGAGCTGTCGCCGTTGGTAGCCGGCTACATTGCGGCGCTGATGTCGATCGGCTGGACGGCAGGATCGATGACAAGTGCCCATTGGCACGGGGAACGGGCGAAACGGACGATCTTTGCCGGCCCGGCGTTCGGCTTCGTCGGTCTTGCCTTGATCGCCGTCTTCATGCCGATGGCAGCGACGGAATTCTCTGTCATCGCCGCACCGCTCTGCATCGGCATCATGGCGGTCGGTTTCGGCATGGGGTTTGCGTGGCCGCACATCGTCACGGCCGTCTACGAGTTTGCGCCCGACGGTGAAGCGGAGAAGGCAGCGAGTTCGATTACAACGGTGCAGCTCTTTGCCGCCGCACTCGGCGCGGCACTGGCCGGATTGACCGCCAATCTCTCCGGTATCGAAACGCCATCGGAAGAAGGCGTGGCGATGGCTGCGACCTGGCTCTTCTGGCTGTTCGCGCTGATGCCGGCGCTGGCAGTGCTGACCGCCAGACGTGTCTGGCGGTCGAGACGGACGACCGCTTAGGCGCGGGCGCATGCGCAGGCCCGCCCGGACCCGCGAACGCAAGGCGTGGCACCCTTAGGAGGAGACTATGAACGCCGAGAGGATCGGCCTTCATGGCGTGCAGGAGACCATGTTGGTTACGCTCCGGGCAAAGGCCGCGGAAAGCGCGCTGCCGGATACCCTGCTCAATGATCACTTTGCCGCCGAACTGATGCGGCGGCTCGACGGCCCGGCGCATGCACCCGATATCGGCCATGACATGATGATCGGCATTGCAGTGCGGGCCCACATGCTCGACCGATGGACCAGCGCCTTCACTGAGCGCCACCCGGACGCGGTCGTGCTCAATCTCGGTTGCGGGCTCGACACGCGGGTGCTGCGGCTCGATCCGCCCGCCTCAGTCTCATGGTTCGACGTCGACTTTCCCGACGTGATCGCCTTGCGGCAACGGCTTTTCCCCGATCGGGCCGGCTGCACGGCGATCGCGTCGTCGATAACCGAGCGGGACTGGATCGACGCCATCCCGAACGACCGGCCAGTGATCGTCGTTGCCGAGGGGGTGCTGCCCTATCTCAGCGATCAGCAGGTCCGTGATCTCCTCAGACGGATCGTGTCCTGTCTTGCCGGCGGCGAAATCGTCTTCGACGCCTATAGCCACCTCGGCCTCGAGATGCTGCGCTTCAACTCGGCCTTGCGTGCAACAGGGGCAGAACTTCGCTGGGGGATGGAGGACGCGCGGGCGCTTGAGCGGGAATTGCCCGGCCTGACCTTGCTCGAAGAGATCAGCGAATATGATGCCGCTCAGCTCGCGCGCCTGTCGCCGATGGCCCGCATCGCCGCCCATGTCGTCAGTGTCCTGCCGATGCTGCGGCGGATGGGTCGACTGCTGCGCTATCGCTTCTGACGGCACGAAAAAGGGCTGCGCCGTGCAGCGCAGCCCTTCGATTGCAAGCGATGATCTTGCGCTGATCAGGCCTTGATCGGCGCGATCGAGATCTCGACGCGGCGGTTCTGCGCCCGGCCGGCTTCCGAACCGTTGGAAGCGATCGGACGCTCCTTGCCGTAGCCCATGGCCGACATGCGGCGCTGGTCGACGCCCTGGCTTGCCAGATAGTTGGCAACCGAAGCGGCACGGCGCTCGGAAAGGCCCTGGTTGTAGGAGGCGCTGCCGGTCGCATCGGTGTGGCCATCGACATCGATCATCGTCTTGTTGAACTTGCGCAGCACGATCGCCACCGAGTTCAACGTGTCGTAGAAGGCCGGGATCACCTGGTCGCGATCGGTCGCAAAAGTGATGTTGGACGGCATGTTGAGGATGATGCGGTCACCGGCGCGGGTCACCGATACGCCGGTGCCCTGAAGCTGGGCGCGCAGTTCCGCTTCCTGGTTGTCCATGTAGTTGCCGATCAGGCCGCCGCCGAGGCCGCCGATGGCAGCACCGACAAGCGCCGAGTCGCGCCGTCCTGCAGCACTGCCGCCGACCAGCAGACCGGTCGCTGCACCGAGGCCCGCGCCGATCAGCGCGCCACCGGCCGTGTTCGACATCTTCTGCTCGCCCGTATAGGGATCGGTGGTGGTGCATCCCGAAAGATAGATGGCCGCAACAGCCAGAATGGCGCATTTCTTGATCATGGAATCAGTTATCCCCATTGGTGCTCGAAGTTGCTTCATACTACGGATTGCGGCAGGAAGATGAAGAGACGTCCCAATCACGCCATGGTTTACCGGCAAATGCCGCTTAGCCGGCGGTTGGCGTGCTGATCGGGACACACACTAACCGATCCTTCACACGCCCTTGATAGGACAGGTACCTGAAGCTGGACGAAGAAATGCTTGCGCGGTTTTCCGCTCGCGTCCCGTCCGGCGATGACAAAGAGGCAAGATTTTATGGCAATCGAGTTCGGCGATACGCAACGCAGTCTCAGCGACACGCTCAATGGCATGATTGCCTCCATCCGCGGCGAGACGATTACCCTTCGCGAGTTGATGACCGAAATCGGCGAACAGGGCTTCCTGCTGCTGTGCGCCCTGCTGACGCTGCCGTTCCTGTTGCCGGTGTCGATCCCCGGCGTCAGCACCGTCTTCGGCGCGGCAATCATCCTCATTTCCGTTTCGATCACGCTCAATCGCCTGCCCTGGATGCCGCAGCGCATTCTCGACCGCAAGATCGAGACCGAAAAGCTGGTACCGACGCTGCAAAAGGGCGCGAGCCTCGTCTCCAAGCTCGACCGCTACGTCCGACCGCGCCTGGGCTTTCTGACGCAAGGGGCGGTGATGAACCGCTTCAACGGGCTGATGATCATGGCGGGCGGCGTGCTTCTGATGTTCCCGCTCGGGCTGATCCCACTGTCGAACACGCTCCCGGGGATCGCGATCCTCCTGCTCTCGCTCGGCATCATCCAGCGCGACGGGCTGATGGTCGCGGGCGGCTATCTCTTCCTGATTGCGACGACTGTGTACTTCACCGTACTTGCCTACATGGCCTTCGCCGCCGGCCAGGGCCTCTCGACGTTCTTCGTCTCCTGACACGCATACGCCTGCCAAGGGCGGAACGGCCCGGCAAATCGGCCGGGCGCAACCGTTTTAGGCAGCCAGACCACCAAAGGCCCGGTAGCTGGCGAAATCGGTGCGGATGCCGAGGGTATTCATAAGCGCCGCACGATCGAGACCGAGTTCGCGGTCGAACTCGATGAGAGCGGCGGCCACCTTCGGCGCGACATCGGCATTGGTAAATTCGATCATTGTGATGAAGTCGAACTGGCCGGGACCGGCATGCTGCTCCAGGAACAGGTCCTTCACATAGCCATCCTGCTTGCGGATGACGGCCAGCGTCTTGTCCACCAGTTCGACGAACTGCTGCCGCGCCTCGACCGGCACGGTATATTTGTTGATGCGGTAAAGCGGCGCCACAACTGCTGTCGTCGATAGGCTGCTCATTGCTCTTTCCCTCTGTCACTTTTGAACAGGAGCAGTCGTACGACCTCAAGTAAAGTTGAGGTCAATAGAGGTCTATCGCATTTTGTTTGCGCGATCGCTCAGCCGGAAACGCCCCTGAGGACATTGGCGACGTTGAGCCCAATCTCCGGCACGCCATAACCGCCCTCCATGCAGACGACGACTGGCAGGCCTGTGCGCTTCAGCGCCTCGCCCATGCGGATGTAATCTTCGGACGTCAGCCGGAAGAACGAGATCGGATCGCGCTCGAAGGTATCGACGCCGAGCGAGACGACCAGCGCCTCGGCGCCGAAGGCGGCGATGCGTGACAGCGCATCGGCCATGGCTGATGACCAGACGTCGAAGCCGGTGCGGCGCGGCAGGGGATAGTTCTTCGTCGTGCCCAGCCCTTCGCCGGCCCCCTCCTCGTCGGCAAAGCCGAGGAAGTAGGGAAAGGCATCAACCGGATCGCCATGCAGCGAGGCGAAATAGACGTCGCCGCGCTCGTAGAAGATGTCCTGGGTGCCGTTGCCGTGGTGGAAATCGACGTCGAGCACGGCGACCTTGCGGGCTCCATGGTCGCGCAGGCGCTGGGCGGCGCAGGCGGCATTGTTGATGAAGGAGTAGCCGCCATAGAGATCGATCGCCGCGTGGTGGCCGGGCGGACGGCAGAGCGCGAAGGCGGCCCGATTGCCGACATGGATATGATCGGCGGCCGAGAGGGCACAGTCCATAGCCGCCCTTGCGGCGGCATAGGTGCCCTCGGTGATCGCCGTCTCCGCGGCGAAGGAATAATAGCCGAGCGCGCCGTCGATGTCCCGGGGCGGATGCTGGCGCATGCGCCGGGCCGGAAAACAGGTTGCAATCGCCTCGCCGCGGTAACCGTCGGCGACCCAGCGCGACCAAGCGGTTTCAAGGAAATCGAGATAATCAGGCGCGTGAAGCTTGAGGGCGACGTCGAGGCGGTGACGCTCGGGGGCCGCGACATCGTTGAACCCCGCCTCCCTCACCGCCGCCAAAATCCATTCGGCACGAAATGGCGCTTCGAAGGGTGCCACCAGTTCGCCGCCGAAGAGCTCGGTCCTGGCGTCGCGGAGCTTGTGGTCTTCGGTGTAGAATATGCGCATGGGGTGTCCTCAGAGGCTATGAACCGGTGCCGGTAGCCTAACTAAGGCTTCGGGCTTGGCAACCTTGTGGATGCCCCTCATCCGGCCTGCCGGCCACCTTCTCCCCGCAAGCGGGGCGAAGGGAGACTCGCGGCAACCGCTCGCCCTCACTTCCCGCACTCCTGTTTCTCCGGTGAGGGGTGCGCAGGACGATCAGTCGGCGGTCTGCCACGTCCCCTCTCCCCGCCTGCGGGGAGAGGGTTAGGGTGAGGGGCGGCAATCACACCACCGACGGTCCCTTAAGCCGCGATCCGCTTGTAAAAGAAGGTCGTGGCGCAAAGGCCGCCTTCCGGCCACATGGCATAATCGGGGATGACGCCGACGCGCTCCCAGCCGAGGCGCGGATAGATCGCCTCGGCCTCGCTGCCGGTTGCCGTGTCGAGCACCAGCAGCGTCTTTCCGCGCACCGCGGCTTCGTCTTCGACCGCCTCCATCAGCCGCCGCGCCAGGCCCTTGCCACGGGCGGCGCGGTGCACCAGCAGTTTCTTCAGGTCGCCGCGATGCGGCTGGTTCGGCATTTGCGCGACGCCGACCTGTACGGTGCCGAGGATGCGGCCCGCCTCCTCCGCTACCATCAGCAGGGTGTCGCCGGCCGCGACCGCTGCGACAACGCCCTGCCAATAGGCAAGCGCGCTTTCCGGCGGATAGGGCTGCATGAAGCCGACAGAAGCGCCGCCCTCGACGCAATCGGAGAGCACTTCGGCAAGCGCCGGGATGGCGGCACGCGCTTGCGCCTCATCGAGCAGGCGGATCAAAATATCGGACATGGTCAAACCTTGGTGCGGCAAAGGATGACGGCATAATGAGCCGGCTCATCGTGGGGGTTGTGAAAGATGTGGCCGTATTCCAGGCCCATGAACAGGCAATCACCCGCCTCAAGCGAATGAGAGCCGGATTCGGTTGTCATCTCCAGCCGACCGGAGAAGAGCCAGAGGTGCTGGGTGATGCCTCTGTCCGATGGCTGCCGCTCGAACACCACGCGCGCGCCCGGCGGAAATTCGACCTCGACGATATCGACCGGGGAACCAAGCCCATCCGGCGAGACCGAGCGGCGCAGATAGCCGGATTCCGGGTCGCGCCAAAGGCGTTGGTCGGCGCGCCTTGCAACCGGCGACGCCTCCTTCGCCTCAAAGGCAAAGAGAGCCGAAAGCGTGGTTGAGAGCGCGCTGCAAAGCCTGGCGAGAAGCTGCGCCGTCGGGCTCGCCTCGCCGCGCTCGATGCGCGAGATCATCGCGCGGCTGACGCCGGAACTGGCGGCGAGCTCATCGAGCGTCAGGTTGCGCTCGTTACGCAGCGTGCGGATCCGCTCGCCGATGGCATATTCGAGGCGGTCGGTGACGTTTTCCATTATTTGAGATTGCATTTCTCATATAGTGGAGTCAAGAGTGGGAAAGACCGAAAATACGGGCATGCGATGCCGCTTTGGCGACAGCGAAATCGCCGTGTTTCCGCTATGGTGGCGCCCAAACCGTGGAAAACGAGAAATGCTTACGCTTCAACACTTTAGATAATCCTCAATTGTCGCGCCACACGCGGATCCCATTGACAGGTTGGACATGACAAAGCAGCCCTCCTCGCTGACCTCGATCGCCAGCATCGTCACTTCGATGACGGCGGTGGCGATCGGCAACGGCATGATGCTCGCCTATGTACCCTTTGCGCTGACGCGCTCGGACGCGCCGGACTGGGTGCCGGGTGCTGCCGTCACCATGATCGCCTTCGGCGGGCTGATCGGCTGCGTCATCGCCGGACCGATGATCCGCCGCGTCGGCCATGCGCGCGCGTTCTCCTGCTCGATGGCACTCGTCATCCTCTCGGCGCTGGCGATCGCCCTCGGCATGCACCCGCTTGTCTGGGTGCTTGCCCGCGGCCTTTACGGTGCATCCGGCAACACCAATTTCATCATCGCCCAAAGCTGGCTCAATCATGCGAGCCAAAATCACTGGCGCGGCAAGGCGATGGCGCTGTTCTACATGGCCTATGTCATCGGGCTTGGCACCGGCGCGTGGCTGTTCGGGCAGATCCCGGCCGACGGCAATCTGCCGCCGCTCGTCACCATCTTCTTCACGGCCCTTGCCCTCCTGCCGATCGGGCTGACGCGGCTGCCGACGCCGCCGGCGCCTGCAAAGGTCAGCATCGACATCCCGATGGTCTGGCGCAGTTCGCCGGTCGCCTTCATCGGCGTGCTTGCCGCCGGCGGTCTGTCGATGGTGGTTCAGGGCTTCACGCCGATCTATGCGGCCGCCAACAACGTCAGCCAGACCGACGTTGCCAACCTGATGTTCGTCATGCAGTTCGGCTTGATCGCCATCCAGTATCCGATGGGAACGCTGTCTGATCGGATCGACCGGCGCCTCGTGCTGATCGGCACCTGCCTGTTGATCCTCGCCGCCGGTTTCTTCGCGCTCTCGGCGTCCTTCGGCAATCTGCTCCTCTTGATGCTGGTCTTCGCGCTCTTTGCCGGCGCGGTCGAGACCGTCTATTCGATCGCCAATGCGCACGCCAACGACCGCACGGATCCTTCGGATTTCGTGCCGCTTGCCAGTACCATGCTGGTCGCCTGGTCGGCCGCCGCAACAGTGGTGCCGTTGCTGGTGACGCTGCTGATGCCGGTCTTTGGACCGCGCACGTTCATCTATGCGGCGATGGCGGTTGCGGCCCTCTATGCGCTCTTCGTACTGGCGCGGCTGAAGAAACGGGACGAGGTTCCGGTGGCCGAGCGCGAGGGCTTCGAGATCAGGAGTGCGCAGGTGCCGAATGCCGGCGCTCTCGTCGAGGCAGAGGCGAGCGCCGAATAGCCCGATTTATAGTGAACGAAGCCTTCATTTCCCGCTTTGCGGCGGTTGAAGGCACTGCTATATGCGGCCCATGAGCACAACATCTTCGAAGACGCCCCTTTCGCATATCCGCAACTTCTCGATCGTGGCCCACATCGACCACGGCAAGTCGACGCTTGCCGACCGGCTGATCCAGTCCACCGGCGGCCTCGCCGAGCGCGAGATGTCCGAGCAGGTGCTCGACAGCATGGATATCGAGCGCGAGCGCGGCATCACCATCAAGGCCCAGACGGTGCGCCTGCACTACAAGGCCAATGATGGCGAAACCTATGTGCTGAACCTGATCGACACGCCCGGCCACGTCGACTTCGCCTATGAGGTCTCGCGCTCGCTGTCGGCCTGCGAAGGCTCGCTGCTCGTCGTCGACGCATCCCAGGGCGTGGAAGCCCAGACGCTCGCCAACGTCTACCAGGCGATCGACAACAACCACGAACTCGTCACCGTGCTCAACAAGATCGACCTGCCGGCGGCCGAACCCGACCGCATCAAGGAGCAGATCGAGGAAGTGATCGGCATCGACGCCTCGGACGCAGTCTTGATCTCGGCGAAGACCGGCCTCGGCATCCCTGATGTGCTCGAAGCGATCGTCACCAAGCTGCCGGCGCCGAAAAGCGACGGCGGCGATACGGCCCCCCTGAAGGCGCTGCTCGTCGACAGCTGGTACGACACCTATCTCGGCGTCATGGTTCTCGTGCGCATCATCGACGGCACGCTGAAAAAGGGCATGACCATCCGCATGATGGGCACCGACGCCAAGTACACGATCGAACGCGTCGGCGTCTTGACGCCGAAGATGGTGGCGATGGATGCGCTTGGGCCCGGCGAGATCGGCTTCATCACCGCCTCGATCAAGGAAGTAGCCGATACCCGCGTCGGCGACACCATCACCGAGGACAAGCGCCCGACCGACAAGGCACTGCCGGGCTTCAAGCCGGCGCAGCCGGTGGTCTTCTGCGGCCTCTTCCCGGTTGACGCCGCCGACTTCGAAGACCTGCGCTCGGCGATGGGCAAGCTGCGCCTCAACGACGCGTCGTTCTCGTTCGAAATGGAATCGTCGGCAGCGCTCGGCTTCGGCTTCCGCTGCGGCTTCCTCGGCCTCTTGCACCTCGAAATCATCCAGGAACGCCTCGAGCGCGAGTTCGACCTCGACCTGATCGCGACAGCCCCTTCGGTCGTCTACAAGCTGTTCATGACCGATGGCTCGGAGCGCGAGCTGCACAACCCGGCCGACATGCCCGACGTGGTCAAGATCGCCGAAATCCACGAGCCGTGGATCCGCGCGACGATCCTGACGCCCGACGACTACCTCGGCGGCATCCTCAAACTCTGCCAGGACCGCCGCGGCATCCAGATCGAGCTGACTTATGTCGGCACCCGCGCGATGCTGACCTATGACCTGCCACTCAACGAAGTGGTGTTCGATTTCTACGACCGTCTGAAGTCGATCTCGAAGGGCTATGCCTCGTTCGACTACCAGATCACCGAGCACAAGGAAGGCAACCTTGTGAAGATGTCGATCCTCGTCAACGGCGAGCCGGTCGACGCGCTGTCGATGATGGTGCACCGGATGGCGGCGGAAAAGCGCGGCCGCGAAATGTGCGAGAAGCTCAAGGAGCTGATCCCGAAGCACATGTTCAAGATCCCGATCCAGGCGGCGATCGGCGGCAACGTCATTGCCCGCGAAACCATCTCGGCGCTGCGCAAGGACGTGACGGCCAAGTGCTACGGCGGCGACGCCACCCGTAAGCGCAAGCTGCTCGAAAAACAGAAGGCCGGCAAGAAGCGCATGCGCCAGTTCGGCAAGGTGGAGATCCCGCAGGAAGCCTTCATCGCCGCGCTCAAGATGGGCGACGAGTAAGGGCCACGTGCAGGTTTCGACGTTTTGGAGAGGGCGGCCTTCGGGTCGCCCTTTTTTCATTTGAACCTCCACTCGAGTGAGGCCTTGTGATCGTGAGGACCTTTGGTGTCAAAGGATGTCCGCCGAGGCTAACTAGTAACTGCGCCCTGCCGACACCGGGGACCTCGGGGTTCGTGCTTGGATCCTCGGGTCAAGCCCGAGGATGACATTGGAGGGGAGAAACGGCGCTGGTGGAAGTCCACTGTCGCCCTGCGCAGATAAACCTGGCCTCTCGCTCGTTCGAAGGATGAATATCCGCGCGCACATCACTCTTTCTCAGGTCGCAATATCCCTACGGTCGTCATCCTCGGGCTTGACCCGAGGATCCAAGCACAAGCAACCTGCCAGTCATGGCCGGATTCGTTTACATCGTTACGAACCATAAGCGAGGGACACTCTACATCGGTGTCACCTCAGATCTCGAACGTCGCATCTTCGAGCATCGGGAAGGACTGACGCCAGGATTTGCATCGAAGTACGGTTGCGCCCAGCTCGTCTGGTACGAAGAACATCTTCAAATTGGCACGGCTATCCAGCGTGAGAAGTCGCTCAAGCGCTGGTACCGGCAGTGGAAAATCGAGCTGATCGAGACCATGAACCCGGATTGGCGCGATCTGTATTTCGAGCTTCAGTGAGCTTGTGTATGGATCCTCGGGTCAAGCCCGAGGATGACAACAAAGAGGGTGGCGGCACCGCTGTCACAGGGGTGGTCGCACGCAGATCCTTCTCAGCGCCTACCGTTTCGCTTCCGCGGTTGGAGCGCCCGGCCGCGACGCAACTACCCGGCCCGCGACGCCTATTCCGGCAATCTCTTCGGCAGCCAGAGCCAGGCGACGATGCCCAGTGCGAGCAGCGACAGACCGCCAACACCGGCCGCGACATGCAGGCCCGCAACGAAGGCTTCCTTGGCCTGCAGGATGGTTTCAGAGGCGAGGCCCGGATGATCGAGCGTTTCGTTGAGCGTTCCCGCCACGCCGGGGCCGAAGAGGCGGAAGCTGAGTGCCGCCAGCGAACCGAGAAGCGTGATACCGAGCGCATTGCCGAGTTCGTTGCTGGTCTCGGCGATCGAACCCGCCGCACCGGCACGTTCGGCGGGAACGGCCGACACCGCGACCTCCGCCACGAGGCTGAAGGAGAGGCCATAGCCGATGCCCGCAACCACGGTCGAGGCGATGAAGGCGGCGACGCCGGCGTGCGTGGTGGTAAACAGCAGCAGGAAGACACCTGATGCGATCAGGAAATGCGTCGCAACGAGCGCATTCTTGCGGCCGATCTGCTCAACGATGCGGGCCGTGCCGACGCAGGTGGCCATGAGCACGATGGCGCCCGGCAAGGTCACCAGCGCTGCGGTAAAGACGTCGAAACCCAGCACCGACTGCAGATAGATCCCTGAGAGATAGCCGACGGCGGACCAGACGACCAACGGCAGGAGGCCAGTGAGGATGGCGATGGAAAAGATCCGATCTCGGAAGAGTCCGAGGTCCAGCAGCGGGTACGCGATCCGCGTTTGCCGGCGCAGAAACAACGCAATCGCCAAGACGCCGACGATCCCGGCGGTGGACTGAAGCACGGTGAAGCCGTAGGCAGCAGCGCTCTTGAGCGAGTAGGTGAGCATCAGAATGCCGGCAAAGGACAGCACGAGGCTCGGCAGGTCGATACGGCCATAGGTCGTGGAGCGCACTTCGCGAAGCAGGACCGATGCGACGATCAGGAAGCCGAACACGACGGGAACATTGATCAGGAACACGACGCCCCACTCAAGCCGCTGCAACAGTAAACCGCCGATGAGGGGTCCGATGGCGAAGCCGGCCGCAAACGTGGCCGCGAAGATGCCGATCGCCTGGGCGCGCTGTCGCGGATCGGGAAACAGCGCGCTGACGATCGCGAGCCCCGAGGGCAGCAAGGTCGCGCCGCCGAGCCCCATCAGCGCCCGCGCGGCGATCAGCGCCATCGGCGACTGCGAATAGGCGGCGGCGAGCGATCCTGCGCCGAAGATCACGGCACCGACCATGATCAGTTTCAACCGCCCATAGCGGTCGCCGATATTGCCGAAAGCGATCAGCAGCGACCCGACCACGAAGCCGTAGATATCGAGGATCCAGAGCGCCTGGTCGGCTGTGGGCATGAGGGCCGAGGTCACACGCGGCATGGCGAGATAGAGGATGGAGCCGTCCATGGCCACGAGCAGCACGAGGGGCAACACGGCCATCAGACCCAGCCATGCGCTTCGGTCTGTGGAGCTTGGAAGTGAAGTGTCCGTCATCGGGCATGATTCCTTTACAAACGGCATGCGCAGGCATGCCGCTTCGGCCGCCGGTAGGTCAGGCGGGCAGATGGTTGCGGTTGGAGGTTCTATTCTATATACTTAAGGTAAGTTACTTTTGGTATATAGTGATGTCAAGCCTGATGGAAAAGAGTCCGGTCACCGCCAAACGCGTTCGTCTCACTCGTGAGCAGCGGCTAAGCCAGCTGCTTGATGTGGCCTGGAGGCTCGTTCGCGAAGAGGGCACCGACGCGCTGACGCTGCCGCGCCTGGCCGAAGAGGCGGCCGTCGCCAAGCCGGTCGTCTATGATCATTTCGGCACGCGCAACGGTCTGCTCGCAGCCCTCTATCAGGATTTCGACGGACGCCAGACGGTGGTGATGGACGCTGCAACTGCGGCAAGCGAGCCGACGCTGGAGGGAACCGCGAGAAACATCGCCTCCTCCTATGTCGAGTGCGTGCTGGCGCAAGGCCGCGAGATCCCCGGCGTGCTGGCGTCACTCGCCGGCTCGCCGGAACTTGCGACCGTCAAGCGGACCTATCAGCTGGTCTACATCGAGAAGTGCCGAAAGGTGTTGAGCCGGTTCACGGGACAGAGGGGCATCGCGCCGGCGGGCTTCTGGGCAATGCTTGGTGCAGCTGATGGCCTCTCCAATGCTGCGGCGGCGGGAGACATTGCGCCCAAAGAGGCAGAAGACGAGCTTTACGAGACGATCGTTGCCATGGTGAACAGAAGCGGCCGCTGACGCGGCACGCCCCGGGCCGCAGGATCCGCCTTACGCTTCCGCAAGAAAATACCGCTTCCAAACACGATCCACGAGCGTCCCGTCATTGAGCGGCACGGCCTTGTCGACCTTGTAGTCGACGAAACCCATCTTGCCGTAATAGGCAAGTCCACCGGTATTGTCGGCGCGGATGGTGGCGTTGAGCGCCTTGAGGCCGATCGAGCGGGCATAGTCGCAGGTGGCTTTGAACAGTGCCGTACCGGCACCGGTCACCTTGTTGCCGGGGCGGGAGAAGGTGCCGATGTCGGCCCAGTCCTCGGGTATTCCATCCCAGCGGTCGAGCGCCTGGAAAGCGCAGGGCTCGCCGGTCTCGTCCTCGGCGACAAAGCAGCTGACGAAGCCGGGACCGGCGAGATAGTGCTCGACAAAGCCTTCGGGCGTGAACGGCGTCTGGTGCGCGGTGGTGCCGCCGATCCGGATGATCTCGTTGAGGAAGGCGCACAGAACAGGTGCATCATCGGGCCGCGCCGGGCGCACTTGGATCGTCTTCGTCTCGCTCGTCATGAAAAGGTCGTCCTCCCGAAATTGTCTCAAGTCGTCGAGTGCCGCAGCGGGCGCGCCGGGTTGCCGACAACCGTCGCGCCGGCGGGCACGTCCTTCGTCACCACCGAGCCCGCGCCGACGATCACACCGTCGCCAATCGTCACGCCGCCAAGGATGATCGCGCCGCCGCCGATCCAGACATCGGCGCCGATCGTCACTAGGCGGGCGACTTCGAGGCCCTGGCTGCGGAGCACGGCGTCCTTGTGGTGCTCGGCGCAATAGATTTGCACGCTCGGCCCGAGCATCGTCCCCTCGCCGATCGTCACGGTGCCGCTATCGAGGATCGTGCAGCCGGCATTGAGATAGACCCGGGCGCTGAGACGGATGTTGATGCCGTAGGAGCAATGAAACGGCGCCTCGATGACAACGTCATCCGCAACCGCGCCAAGCAGCGCGCGCAGCGCCGGCGCCATGTTTCCGCGTTCGCCCGGCGGCATGGTGTTGTGCTGGTGGACCGCTTCGCGAGCCGTCAGCCGCAGGCGATCAAGCTCGTCATCGAGGCATGAATACCATTCGCCCATCGCCATTTTTTCGCGTTCGCTGGCGGTCACGCTTTTGCCTTTGCTTCGGCCGCTACGCGCCGTGCCAGGCTTTCAGGCGGCCACATGGTCTTCATGTCGTAGTAGATCTCGAAGGCCGGAGCGCCGCCTTCGAGCGACAGCCACTGAACCTTGGAGCGGGTGAAAATATGTGCATCCGGCGGGAAGTCCGAAGGACGGTCGAGGCTTGCAATCCGGAGGAAGGAGAGCCAGCCGCGCCGGCCATAATCGCTCCACAGCGCCGTCTGACATTCAGGGCAGCGGTAGACGTCGTGCGGGCGGCCGCTGTCGGTGGGCAGCGTGACGACGACGGGCTCGCCCTCGGTGAGCGCGATGTTCTCTCGTTCGATCACACCGTTGACGACGAAGGCGCTGCCGACCTGGCGCTGGCAATCGCTGCAGTGGCAGCAATTGACGAACATCGGTGCGGCCTTCAGCCGATAGCGGATTTTGCCGCAGAAGCAGCCACCGCCAAAATCCTTGTCCATCAGCAGGCCTCCTCCAGCATATCGTCGCTCGAGACAGTGCCAGTGACACTGCCGCGCCTGACGGTGGCGACCCAGGCACGCGCCAGGGCCAGGCCGGCGGCATTGGCCTTCTCGCCATATCTGCGCGCATGGGCAGGGTACTGCGCCAGCCAGGTGGGGTCGAGCCGATTGATGGTCTGCGGAAACGAGCGGTTCCAATCCTCGACAAGGTCAGTGTCGGCTTCGAAATGGAACTGCGTGCCATAGGCGGCGCGACCGACACGAAACGCCTGATGCCGGGTCACGTCATTTTCGGCAAGGTGTACGGCGCCGTCGGGCAGCGTGAAGGTATCGCCGTGCCATTGGAATATCGGGAAACTTTCGCCGACGCTTGCCAGCACCGGATCGCTCTGTCCTTCGCTGCGAACGCGAACGTCGCACCAGCCGAACTCCCTGGCCTCGCCCAGCAGATTGCGCGCGCCGTATGCGCGTGCCAGAAGCTGGCTGCCGAGGCAGATGCCCAGCACCGACCGCTCGCTGTCACCGAAGCGGCGCATCAGCGCTGCAAGCTTCGGGAGGTAGGGGAAGGCCTCGTCGTCGAGCGCGCTCTGTTCGCCGCCGAGCACCACCAGCGCATCGAAGCCGTCCGGCCCCTCCGGCACCGGGTCCCCGGCATAGGCGCGGCGAACCTCGACCTCGGCCTTCACTTCGCGAAGTGCCGTGCCGACCTGGCCGAGCTCCGTCTTCGCCATGTTTTCCACCACCAGCACCCGCATCATGATCTTCCCTTTGCCGTCTGGGCGAAAGATTGATCACGACATGCGACCCGGTTCAAGAGGCGAGCGTTCAACGGGCGCGCGCGGACACCTCGCTCCCGGCCGAAAGCATCCGGGCCTTGACTTCCGCGCCAAACTTTCCGACCTTCCTGATATCATGATGCTTGCGATTTCTTCCCTTCGCTGCTTCCGGGTGTGCCCGATCGCAGGAACCTGACCCCAGCCCGGATGCTTGCGCTCTCCGGGTCCGGGGAGCCTTTCGCGTCGGTAGAAGAAATTTCTGAACGCGGCTGAACGAGCGCCGAATCTCCAGAAAATTGAATTCGCGTGCGCCCGCAGACGCAGAGGCGCCACGACCGAACATGGCAGGTCACATCATGGCGGCATCCCGCAAGACACTTCCCCCCATCATCATCAATGCCGAAGATCACAAGCGGCTGACGGCGCTGGCTTCGTCTGCACTCGAACGCGTGCCCGAGGTGGCCGAGGCGCTGCTGTCCGAACTCGATCGCGCGCGCATCGGCGCGTCGGACGCGCTGCCCGCCGATAGCGTTCAGATGGGCTCGACCGTTGCTTTCGAGGCCGACAACGGTTTCGCCAAGCAGGTGACGCTCGTCTATCCCGGCGAGGCCGATATCGAGGCCGGGCGGATCTCGGTGCTGACGCCGATCGGTGCGGCGCTGATCGGCCTGTCCGTCGGGCAGTCGATCGACTGGCAGGACCGGTCGGGCAAGATCCATCGCATGACCATTCGCAGCGTGACGACCCAAGCAATTCCAGGAAAAGTATGAAACGGCTTTCCGTCCGGAATTGCGTATTCCTTGAAGGTTGCCTGACATGCGTCGCGCAATGCGCCGCCTGCAAAAACGGGGAGGCCGGATTTTCACCGCCTCCCCGCTTCCCTGACCGTCTATCGATCAGAACTGCTTGCCGAGCTTGGCGTCGACCGACTGGCTGTTGGCGCCGCGGATGGCAAAGAAGAACAGGATCGCGGCCCAGAGGATCGACTTCTCGGCACCGAAGAGGCCTTCGCCCTGTACGATGCCGTGGAAGTAGACGGTGACGAGCAGAACGATCATGCCGGCAAAGGCGGCCGGACGTGTCAGGAGGCCGATCGCGATCAGGATACCGCCGAAGAACTCCGTGGCGGCCAGAAGCGGCGACCAGAAGACGCCCGGATAGAAGCCGAGCCCCTCAACCATGCCAACGGTGCCGAAGGGGTCGGTGATCTTGCCGAAGCCATGGACCGCGAGCAGGGCGCCGGCCAAAACGCGCAACAGCGTCTCGGCGAAGGTGTCGAGCGGCAGGTAGATCTTCTGAAGCGCCGGCAGGATGGCGCGCGGGCGGGAACTGGAAGCGGTGACGTCGGTCATGAAGGGCCTCTCCGGCGGTTGGGGTGCGACAATTTGTGCCATGCCGCAATGTCTCGCCGCGACGCCCGGGCAATGCAAGCTACCGCCCGATAAAAACATGACTAAATTTGTTGACAATTACGTGAGTGCGACGTGAGCGTGCACGCCGCCGTGGTTGTTTCCCCCCGGCGCTCTCGGTATGGTCGCCGCTCCGACACAGATCCGAGAGCCGCCCGATGGACCCAAAGCCACGCATCACCATCCTCTATTGCACCCAGTGCAACTGGCTCCTGCGTGCCGGCTGGATGGCGCAGGAACTGCTGCAAACCTTCGGGCAGTCGCTCGGCGAAGTGGCGCTCATTCCCGGTACCGGCGGCAATTTCGAGATCCGCGTCAACGACGAACTCGTCTGGGAGCGCAAACGTGACGGCGGCTTCCCTGGTCCGAAAGAACTGAAGCAGCGCATCCGCGACATTATCGAGCCGGAGCGCGATCTCGGCCACACGGACAGGAGCTGATCCTGGATTTCGGAATTCTCGCCGGCGTCTTTTCCGCCGCGTTCCTGTCAGCAACACTGCTCTTTGGCATGTCGGAGGCGGCAATCGTCGCGGCCGCCCTGCACGGAGAGGCTGATCGCACCGCCCTCTTCCTTGCAGCGACGTTCGGCAACGTGCTTGGCGCCGCCGTCAATTTCGCGCTGGGGCGTTTTCTGATCCGCTTCGAAGGACGGCGTTGGTTTCCCGTTTCCCCTGCCGCACGAAAAAAGGCGGAGGCGCTCTTTGCCCGCTATGGGCAGCCGGTGCTGCTGCTTTCCTGGATGCCCGTTATCGGCGACCCGCTGACGCTGGTCGCAGGCCTGCTGCGCATGAAGCTGCCGCTGTTCCTGCTCTTCGTCACGATCGGCAAGGCGGCGCGTTATGCGGTCGTGCTCTACCTGACGCCGTAGTATCGGGCGCTTCGCGCGACGGCTCAGCTATGGGCGAAGATGTCGGTCTCGTCCCAGCCGAGCAGGTCGAGCTTAGAGCGCGTCGGCAGGAAGGCGAAGCAAGCTTCGGCATGTTCCATGCGGCCATCGCGCAGAAGGCGGGCCGTCAGCTTGTCGCGCAGCGCATGCAGGTGAAGAACATCGGAAGCCGCATATTCGAGCTGTGCCGGCGACAGGATCTCGGCTGCCCAGTCGGATGACTGCTGCTGCTTGGAGATGTCGACGTCGAGCATTTCCTTGAGATTGTCCTTGAGGCCGTGGCGGTCCGTATAGGTTCGCGTCAGCCGCGAGGCGATCTTGGTGCAGAAGACCGGCGTCGTGGTCACACCGAAGGTGTGGAACAGCACGGCGATATCAAAGCGTCCGAAATGAAAGATCTTCTGGCGAGCCGGATCAGCAAGCATGGCGACGAGGTTCGGCGCTTGCCTCTGGCCGGCAGCGATGCGGATCACGTCGGCGGTACCGTCGCCCGGCGACAGCTGCACGACACAGAGACGGTCGCGGCGGGGAATGAGGCCGAGCGTTTCGGTGTCGATCGCGATCGCGCCGGTATAGCGAGCAGCGTCAGCCGCGGGGATGTCGCCTTCATGGAACCGTATTGCATTCGCCATCGAAAATCCCCAGATCAAACGCAGTGGTGTGGCCTATAGCGCAAGTTTGGCGCCGGCGATACCGTTGTCATATTCTGCCCGCTGGCTGCCCTTCGAAAGTCTCGACGATGACGTCCTTTCACCACGCACTCGCCCTTTCCACGCTCGCGCTGGCCATCGGGCTGTCTGCCGTGCCGGCAGCGGCACAGACCTACCGTGACCTGCCCGGCGTGCGCCAGATGGATCCGCTGAATGGCGCCGGCGACAAGGTCGTCTGCGAGCAGACCTTCGTCGACCGCAACTATCCGTTCGAATCGACCGCTCGCGGCCGTCCCATCTACGACACGATCTACAATTGCCGCCGCGGTGACGGGCCCGTCTTCCAGGGCAGCGACCTGCCGCCGTCCCTCTACCGGCAGAAGCGCGGGCTCGGTTACTGAGGCGCCCCGTATCTGGACGCTTGGCAAGGTGTCGATTTCTTCCTAGCCTGAAGGCAGGGAAGCGGAGGCCTCACTCCGCCGGGGAGAAACGATGTCCGATACAAAGGCCGACAACAGGCCGCTTGCCATCAGTGCACCGGCACCACGCACGCTCGAGCTGATCTTCACGCCGGAAGCGCTCAAGGAGCTCAATCGGCGCTACCGCATCATCGAAGCGGACCCGGACAATATCGCCGGTCTTGGTGACGATGTGCTGGCACAGGCCCGTTACATCATCGGCCAGCCGCCGCTCGACCACGCCACCCTCCAGCGCATGGGCAAGCTCAGGGCGATCCTGAACGTTGAAAGCAACCTGATCAACAACATGCCCTACGAGGTGCTGTTCGAACGCGGCATCCATGTGGTGACCACCGGCCAGGTCTTTGCCGAGCCGGTGGCCGAACTGGGGCTCGCGATGGCCTTGAACATCGCTCGCGGCATCGTCGACGCCGACCTCGCCTTTCGCGAGGGCAGCGAGCTCTGGGGTGGCGACGGCAACCGCTCGGCGCGCCTGCTATCCGGCTCCGACATCGGTATCATCGGCTTCGGCGACCTCGGCAGGGCGCTGAACCGCGTACTTTCAGGCTTTCGTGCCCAGATCCGGGTCTTCGACCCCTGGATGCCGGCTTCGATCCTTAGGGATAATGGCGTCGAGCCGGCCTCGCTCGAAACCGTGCTGGAAGAGAGCGATTTCGTTTTCGTCGTCGCCTCGGTCACCAGCGAGAACGAGGGCTTTCTCGGCGAGAGGGCCTTTGCCCGCATGCGTCCCGGCGCCGCGTTCATTCTGCTCAGCCGCGCCGGCGTCGTCGATTTCGACGCACTGATGGCGGCGGTTGCTCGTGGGCACATCGTCGCGGCGAGCGACGTGTTTCCGCAGGAGCCGTTGCCGCTTGACCACCCGGTCCGCAAGCTGCCGGGTTTTCTGCGCTCGGCCCATCGGGCTGGCGCGCTCGACAGCGCGTTCAAGAAGATGGGCGACATGGTGCTCGAGGACATGGACCTGATGGATCGCAATCTGCCGCCCATGCGCTGCAAGCGCGCCGAACGCGAAACGGTCGCCCGCATGCGCTCGAAGCCGGTGACCGTGAACTGAGCCAGCGGTTTTTCGCGGGTGATTTCGGCGGGGTCGTGCATCCCGCCGATTAACATGTTTTATGGTAATCACATGTAGGCTCTCAACGCAGCGACGGTGTGCATGACCGGCACACGCAACAGTCGCTGGAACAGTTCAATCCGCCGTGTAGAGCGAAACCAGAGGCCCGCAATGGCAGACAAGGCGCCCGCCGCTCGACAAAGCAGAACCGGCGACGGCTGGAACAGTTCGCTTCGCTCACTGTTCAGCCTGGTTATGGTCGCCATGCTGATCGCCGTTTCCGCGATCCTCGTCGGCCTCGACTACAACCGCTCGCGCGCTGCCGCGATCGCCGATGCCGAAGCCAATATGCGCGGCTTCATGAGCCGGCTGGTCGACCGGCTAGGCGTGCTTTCGGGCGATACCTCCGCGCTCGTCAGCCTCGTCTCCTCGGTCGCCAATTCGTTCCTCGTGCCGCCACCGGAACGGATGAACGACAAGGTGGCGGTCCTGCGCGAGGGCATCACCCGTTCGCCACATATCGACGGGGTCTATGTCGGTTATCCCAGTGGTGCTTTCTTCCAGATGGTCGACCTGAAGCAGGTCGCCTGGCGCATGGCGCTCGATGCCCCGCGCGGGGCAGCCACTGCCGTGCGCTCGATGGAAAGGGACGCAAGCGGCACCCCCCTCCAGCGCGTGCTCTTTCTGGACAAGGACGGCACGCAATTCTCCGAGCGGCTCGTGCCCCCCTCAGACTTCGACCCGCGAACCAGGCCCTGGTATCGAGCCGCCGTCAACGGAAAGGCTGCGGTCTCGACCGGCCCTTACGAAAGTGCCGCGACCGAAACGCTCGGAATGACGATCTCGCAAGCCCATCGCGGCAATCCTGAGATCGTCATCGGCGCCGACGTGATCCTCGATACGATCACCGATTTCCTTGCCCGCGAGCGGCTGACGAGCGGTTCCGTTTCGTTCATCCTCGATGCCGTCGGGCGACCGATCATCCACTCGGACCGGGTGATGATGCGGCGCATCATGGCTGCGAAGGACAAGGATAGTCCGATCGTGCAGGCCGAGAGCGATCCCTTGATCCAGAGCATCCGGCTCCACCCGCCAGCACCCGGCAAGGCCGAGTTCGTGGAAGTCGGAGACCGAACCTATCTCGTCATGGTGACGCCGCTCGAATCCGCGCTGCTGCTCTCCGGCAATCGCGCCGTGGTGGCCGCGCCGCTCGACGAACTGATGGCGGAGGCCAACCAGACCCTCGTGCAGGGACTGGCGATTTCCGGAGCAGTCGTGGCGCTGGCCGTGCTCGCCTCACTGGTGCTTGCGCATCTGATCACCCAGGGGCTCAACCAGCTCACCGCCAGCGCCAACCGGCTGCAGGACCTCGATTTTACGACACCCATCGATGTCTCGTCACATGTCAGCGAAATCTCGACGCTCGGTGGCGCGATGAACAGGGCGCGCGACGCCATCTTCACCTTCGCGCTCTATGTGCCGAAGGAACTGGTGCGCAAGGGCATCGAATCCGGCCACTTCAGCGGCCGCTCCGCCTGGCGCCAGGAAGTAACCGCGCTCTTCACCGACATCTACGATTTCACCACGCTCAGCGAACGGCATTCGCCGGAAGAGGTCGTGGCGATGCTTTCGGAATATTTCGACATCTTCAGCGAAACCGTCGGCGAACACGACGGTACGATCATCCAGTTCCTCGGCGATTCGGTGTTTGCGATGTGGAACGCGCCGGCACCGGACGACAGGCATGCCGAGCACGCCTGTCGCTGCGCGCTGGCTGTGCAGCAACGGCTCAGTGTCTTCAACGAGGCACAGCGAGAGAAGGGACTGCCGGAGTTCCGGACCCGCTTCGGCATTCACACCGGTACTGCCGTCGTCGGCAATGTCGGCGCCAGGGAGCGGCTGCAGTATACGGCCATGGGCGATACGGTGAACGTCGCTTCCCGTCTCGAAGGCATGAACAAGAGCTACGACACGACGATCATGGCAAGCGGCGCGGTCGTTGCCCAGGCCGGCGAGGCCATCCACTTCCGGCCGCTCGGTTCGGCGCAGGCGAAGGGCCGCGCGACCGCGCTCGATATCTACGAGGTGCTGGGCGCGGAACCGGAAGAAAAGGCAGCCGTGGACATGCCGGCAGCCAAGCCGGACGGCCCGCAGAGCGGGGAAAGCATGTGAGCGGCCTCAGGAGCCGACGCTGCGGCGCGATCGGGTGACCCAGCGAATACCGGCGACGACGGCAAAGGCGAGCAGCGGCCAGACGGCCCAGAACACGCCGCGCCACGTCAGCAGGTTGATCGTCAGCAGCACCAGCCCGGCAAGCGCCAGCACGCCAATGCCACGATCCATCCATGGGTTCTGCTTGAGCCAGGCAAGGCCCCAAAGGATGCCAAGGCCAAGCAGTGGCCAGATGGACCAGAAGGCGTCGTTCCAGGTCAGAAGATTGAGCGCGACCAACCCCGCAGCAATGATGGTAAGTGCAGGAAGTGATCCACGTCTGGCCGCCGCCACCTTTCCGCCGGCTGCGGACGATCCGGCGCCGGCGCGGGCTGATCCCGGTGCGGCCGTGCCGTTGGAGCGGCCGAATCCCGAAATGCCGATCGCCGGCCGGGCGTCGGCCGTACCGATGCGCACTGCGTAGCTCGGCACGCCGCCGTCGATGTTCTTGACCTCGAGGGCTCCGAGAAAATCGAAGCCGACGGCGACCTTGTTGCGCACCTGATCATAGACGGTATTGGAGATGACGATGCCGCCGGCGGGCGCAGAGGCCTGCAGGCGCGCGGCGACGTTGACGCCGTCGCCATAAAGATCGTCGCCTTCGGCAATCACGTCGCCGAGATTGATACCGATGCGAAACAGCATCTGCTCTTCAACAGGGCACTTGGCGTTGCGGCCAGCCAGTTCGTTCTGTACGTCGATTGCCGCGCGCAACGCCTCCACGACGCTCGGAAACTCAGCGATCAGGCCGTCGCCCCAGGTGTTGACGACACGGCCATGATGCGCCTCGATCAGCCGCCCCATGGCGTCGCGGTGGCGCTTCAACGTGGCGAGCGTGCCTTCCTCGTCGGCGCGCATCAGCCGCGTGTAGTCCTGGACGTCCGCGGAGAATATGGTCGTCAGCTTGCGACGTGTTTCTGACATCGCCTGGTCCTCGCTCAAGATCCGCCACCGCGGACGGTCGCGTTGTCGCCGGCCAAGCTGCGCCGCAGTCGCCCGCAGCCTTGGTGGCGTTGCCGCCCTCCGGCCTCCCACTTTATCCTACGCACAGCAATATCGATACGACGGCTCATAGCTTCAAGTTATGCGTGCGCCAAAAACGTGCTTTCAGGTCCTGCGACTGATCGAATGCAGCAAAAATAGACAAGGTGAGCTTGCGTTACAGCGCGGCCGCGCCCGCGTTTGGATCAGGGCAATCGGAAGGGATCAACGAGAACGCGTGCAAGTTCTTTCTCAGGAGAAATCCGTAGCTGACGGACGAAAGCTCTCCCCGGTCGAAATAGGGCTTCCGCACCGATGAAACAGGTGACAAACAAGACCCATCCGATGACGAGGTAAAAGCACAATCGATAAGCGGTTGGATACGCCAGGAGATAGCCCGCGCCCGTGAGCCAGGCGTAGATCGCAGCGATCGCAGCAGCGGATCCGCCGACGTAGCAAACCCAATAGGTGAACGACAGCGACCGTTCGCCACGAAATAGCCCGAGCAAGCCCGCCATCGCTCCTCCTCCTCAGCAGTAACGTCAGGAACAACCCTGCGCAGAAAAATGCAAGCAGAAATTGGAAAGGCGGCCTTGGGCCTGGCGTGAGCGTCAGCGCAGTCCGGTGATGAATGGTCACCCCGGTTTGTCGGCGCGTCGTGAAGGGGCAAGGCCCGAAACGGTCCGCGCTCATCCACGCCGAAGGCCACTTTGGCTTGCCCGCAACAAGCGACCGAAGGGCAGTGATTTTGCCGCAAAACACAGGCGGCGCCTGGCGACCAACCGCCCCCTGCAAGCCTGGGTATCTCCAAGTTCCGGAAACGAAAAAACCCCGGCGAACCGGGGTTTTTCAAAACCAAATCAAGGATTTGGCTTGGGAATTTGGTGCCCAGAAGAGGACTCGAACCTCCACACCCTTGCGAGTACCAGCACCTGAAGCTGGCGCGTCTACCAATTCCGCCATCTGGGCGACGAGCGGGGATGTAAAAGGCTCGGACCGAAGTGTCAACAGGCATTTTGAAGTTTTCGTGTCGGTGAGCAAAAAACTCAGTTCGAAGCCGTTTTTGCCCACTGCCGGATTGTGGATAGACCGGTCGCCAGCAGCACCTCGGCCTCTTCCACCGTCTCCGCTTCGACATAGCAACGCATCTCGGGCGCGTTTCCGGAGGGGCGGAAATGGATGATCCGGCCATCATCGAGTGTCACTCTGAGCCCGTCGATGTCGCTGACCGCAATCGGTCGACCGATTGGCGCCAGGAATACCGCGAGTTTTGCCTCGCTCGCGCGCAGGTGTGCCATAAGTCTGGAGCTAGTTTCGACCGCGAAGTTTTCCAGCCGGTCGCTGAGCGCAACCGGAAGCCGATAGGAAGCGGCAAGGGCCGAAAGCGAGAGCTTTGCACCGGCCGCTGCGGCCAGCGTTGCGACAATGGGCAGGAAGCTGTCTCGTGTCGGGAGCGCTGCGAGCTCCCCACCGTTGACGACGAAAGCGCTTGCGGTCAGTGTGCCGCCATTGGCCTCGAAGCCGGCAACGTTCGCAGCCCCCTCTTTCAACGCTTGCTGCATCCCGGCGATCACGAAGGGCGAGCCGACGCGGGTCCGCACGATGGAAAGCCTGCGCTCCAGGCCGGAATTCGACGTAACCGGCGTGACGGCCCGTGTCGCTCCGAGGAAGCTGCAGGCAATCAACCCCAACAGGTCGCCGCGCAACGGCAATCCGTTCTCATCGGCAACCAGCGGCCGGTCTCCATCGCCGTCCGCCGATACGATTGCATCGAGCCGGTGCTCCCGCGCCCAGCCCTGAAGCCGTTCGACGGTCTCGGCGGAAACCGCTTCCGTATCAACGGGAACGAAATGTTCCGATCGCCCGAGGGCAACGACATCGGCACCGAAGAACGCCAGCAGCCCGGCAATCAGATCCCGGGCGACCGTGCTGTGCTGGTATACACCGACCTTGAGACCGGAAAGGGTACCTTTCGGCAGCAATGTCCGGTTCCTCTCAAGGAAAAGCTCAGCGGCTTGCGCGGCATGATCCTCACCGATGCCGGCATCTGCGACGGGCGCAATCTGATGCGCGATCCCATCCGCGATCTGGCTGATCGCCACTTCATCAGTCTTGTCGATCTCGCCGTCCGGCCGATAAAACTTGATGCCGTTGCGATCGGCCGGGATATGCGAACCGGTGATCATCAGGCCAGCGGCCCCATTTGCCAGGCCGTAAAGCGCCAGTGCCGGCGTCGGCACCGTGCCGCAATCCAGCACGCGCAGCCCTTCGCGCGACAACGCCGCGGCGCAGACAGCGGCAATCTCCGGGCTCGAATCACGAAAATCCCGCGCAATCAGGATCGGATCGCCCGGCTTGCTATGCCCGGATGTAACCAGATACCGGGCAAAGGCCGTGGCATACCGGGCCGAGGGTTCTCCTTTCAGCTCCTCAGAAAGACCACGCAGGCCGCTGGTACCAAAGTTCAAATGCATCGCGTTCCTCACCGGCATCAAAACAATCGGGCAAGAATCACGGGTGACATGACCGAAGGACAAGCGCATCCTATGGCATGGTCCCCGTAGGTCCGCCGATTTATGGATCGAACATACAGAAATTCAAAGTGTGGCGGCAATCTTTGCGCGTAGGACGGCGCGCAGCGTTGGCGAGACGGCGAGCGAGCGGAAGCCCATCGGTTTCGGTCGCGGAATCCGTGCGTTTCTTGCCATGAATAAACCAAGAAAAAAACACGTAATGCACTCAGGGACACAACCGGAAGGCACGGCCTTCCGAAAGTGAGGACACAATGACGGGATTTCGCAATTTCGTTATCGGCTGGGCTTTGACCGCCGCCTCCGTGATCACCGCCGTCGACCCCGTTGAGGCCATGCCGCTTCGGGCGCCCGACCTTCAGATCAAGGCACAAGGCGACGTCCAGGATGTGCAGTACTACCGCCAACGCTACTGGAGAGGTGGCTGGGGTTCCGGCTGGGGACCTTATTACCGGCGAGGCTGGGCCCGCCCCTATTATGGTTCGGGCTTGAGCTTCTACTTCGGTTCAGGCGGCTATTATGGCGGCGGTTACTATGGCGGTTATGGTGGTGGTTACTACCCCCGCTACGGCTATTACCCCCGTTATGGCTACTACCCCCGCTATGGCTACAACCGATACTACTATCCCCGCCGCTACTATGGCGGCAACACCTACTATCGCGAGCGCTATGTCGGCGGCGGCGGTTCGCATGTCAGCTGGTGCCTGTCGCGCTACCGCTCCTACAATCCGGCGACGAACCGGTTCCTGAGCTATAGCGGCGTCTACAGGGTCTGCTATTCGCCCTACCGGTAGCACGACATCGGGCGGTGCGGCGTAAGAGCCGCATCCCTCGCGCTTCCTCCTTGCCCTGCGACCGCAGGAGACGGGCTTCTGCGCGCCGTGATCGCGCCTTTGATGTAAATGCCGATTAAGCCACCGTTAACCGCAGCCGCTTACCGTTCTCAGACGGTTCCATAGCGCTGCCAGGAATGAAACATGCTGTTTCCGACCCAACAATCGGCTGCCGCCGCAACGACCAACCTGGTCGGCTCGATCGTGAAGGACATCGAGAAGCGGCAGGCGGAGGAAGAGGAAAAGGTCAAGAGCACGAAGGACGACAAGATCCTGAAGGCGCAGGTCAAGTCGGACGACGCTCGCAAGGCGGCCAACGAAAAGATCAATACCTATTTCTTTGATCGTTCACAGGGTGATGCCAGCAACAACCGCGCCGTGCTCATCCGCGAGGTCGGAAAGTACTTCGACCTCGACCGCGAAACGTTCAAATCCGACTCCGCCTTTGCAAGAGAAGTCGAGAACCAGCTGAAGGCGCTGGAATCTGGCGACGCCACCAAGATCGAGGAGGTGCTCGGGCTCGACAAACTCGGCATTTCGCTAAAGGACCTGATCCAAGCGCTCAAGAATCCGGATGGCGTGGAAAACGAAACGCTGAAGGCCGCGCTCGGCGAAACGGGCGACAAGGGCCCTCGGAGCCAGGCACAGGCCGCAAAGGCCGTCGACCGGTTGGAGAGTGCAGCGGAACCCGGATCGCTCGAGGAAGCACAGCTCGCCAGCTTGCGCAACGACCCGACCCGCGGCACCGACAAGCAGTCGCTGGCCGAACAGAGCCAGCAGCTGCGCGCACTCCAGCTCCAGGACGAACTGGAAAACATCGCCGAACGCCGCGAGGCTGCACAGCAAGATTTCATCCGCTTCGACGAGAACGGCCTCTACAGCCCGGCAGCCCAGAGCCTGTGACTATTTCCTGCGCACGATACCGAGCCGCGCCATGACCTCCTTGGGAATGCCATAGCGGCGTACCGCATCGCGGCTGTCGCGCAGGCCGCAGATTTCGCGCTGGACGAAAAACGCCCAGACGGCGTCGGCGGCCTCATCAAGAAGGCGCTCGCGCAGATCCGGCGCCGCATCGCCCTTCAGTGTCGACAGGGCGGCAAGTGCCTTTTCCACCTTCAGCCCATGCCGGCCCAGCGCATCGGCCCGCTCGGACATGAGCTCGTATTCGAGAACATTGAATGTGCCGGCCGTCGAAAAATTCGGACTCAGGGCCTTTGGGGGACGAAGGGTCATCCGAAACTCCTGACAGACGATGCGAAGCCTGTTGGGGCGATCGGATAAAGATGGCGCGTTGGCGCGCCGCACACAAGGCGCAGCGGCAGCCGGGCGCTGAAAACATGGTTAAGATTTCATAAACCTCTTCCCGCTAAGCTCAACCATCATGCCGATTCCCCCTATCCGCGGCCGAGCCGCGGTTGTCTGGCCCGTGGGCCAAGACGCGCATGAGGCGCCAACCCGCAAGTGACAAGCAGAAAAGTCGCGCGCAAGCCGCAAAAGCCGGTGCGCGCTCCAGCATGCACCCGCGCTTCGTCGGTCAACGACGATCGGTCAACCCGAGGTCAAGCGAGATGGAGACCAGAATGCTGATACCCATCCAGACGGCCCGAACCACGGCCGCCTCCGCCGACGACGCAAGCGCCAAGGTCCAGCAGCCGGCGGCGCAGCTGCCCGCCAGTCAGCGCGGCGAGGCCATACAGAAAATCCTCGATGCGTTGACGCGGCACCTCTCGGGCCGCGAAATCCTCTCCAAGGACGCACTGGTCCGGCTGATGGAAGACCTCGCGCGCATCCTCAAGTTCCCGCCCCTTCCCCAGGAGGGCGGGCGGGAATTCGTCCGGCGCCTGGTGGCCTTCCTCGAATCGATGCCAACCTCCGACCGGCTGCTCCTGGAACGCCAGCTCGGCGGCCGCAGTCTCGCCATGCGGGTCGGGTTGCTTGCGGAACTGCCGGCAATCCGCAACGGCACGTCGACGCCGCGCGGGACTGCGACGCCAATGCCCGCGCAGGCGCGCGACGTCATCCTGCGCAACCCCTCGCTCCAGCCGGCGCTGCCGTTCAACCCGACTGCCACGCGCGCGCCCATCGCCGGCGAAGTCGCACTGCTGCAGGCGGTTCTGCGCAAGACCTTCGGTGTCGGCAATGACAGCGACGTGATCCAACCGCAGGGCGACGATTCGGAGCAGGTCGGGACGAGGGACGCGCCGTCGAAAGGCCGAAGCGAAAAGCCGACCGAACGCAGCGCGACACGGGCGAGCAACGCGCCGACGACTTCGCCGGACGGCGCACCGATCGAAAGCGCCGCCGCGCTGCTTGGCGGCGAAGGCGAAGTCCAGGATGTGACCTCGCTCACGGCACCTGTAGCCGAGGCCGACGAGACCCCGCAAAACATCGACACGGGGCATGGCGAGACCGAGGCCGCGATCGAGGATGGCGCCGCAGCGCCGCTCAAGGACCAGGCGACCGGTGAGATGGAGGCGACCGACACCGCCGACGATCCAGATCCCGACGGGACCTATGGCCCACTGCCTGATGCGGACGAGGGAGACGGCCGGAAGGCAGCGCCGGTCCTCGATCGCGGTGATCAGGAGGCCCGCTCGATGCGAGTGCTTTCCGAGGCGATCAAGACGCTTATCCGCGACAGCGTGGCTTTGCCCGGCGGCGCGACCGACGCCGAACCGGGATCGACGGCACAGCAAACGGACGAGGCAGGCACGCCGCCTCAGGTGCCCGCGAAGGACGCAGCCACAGCCGCGCGCGGAGCCGATGCTGCGGTCCGCCAGCGCCAGACGCCGGATGGCAGCAACGTCCTGCCATCCTTGCTCGACGATCGGTCCGACGAGGCAAACGCCGCCCGGCGCGCATCTGCGGACATGCGGTCGCAACGCCCCGCCGACGAACAGACGATGCAGCAGGTCATCGCCAGGCTGGTGGAAAACGGCCTTCCGCGTGAAGCCATACCTTTCACCATGATCCCCTACCCGCCCGCTGCGAACGGTGCGGCGGACACCGAGGACCTGGGGCACGAGATGCCGGGAGGCTCTGGGGAAGACACGTCAGGCGAAGAGGAAGGCGCGGAAGAGGGCGACAGCGACGGAGAGGGAGGCGGCGAGCCGACCGACGAAGTCGTAGCGGCAGACGAGATGCTCGACGCGCCGGACGCCTACGATCTCTACCGCAAGCTCGGCGGCCTCGGCTGAGCGCCGCGCGGGAGAAGGCGCGTCAGATCCACCCCAAACGAAAAACCCGCGGAGATCGCTCCCCGCGGGTTCTTCAATTCAGATGTCAGACACCGATTACTCGTTGTTCTGGCGGTTCTTCAGAGCCGCGCCGAGGATGTCGCCGAGCGATGCGCCCGAGTCGGACGAACCGAACTGAGCAACGGCTTCCTTCTCTTCCGCGATTTCCAGAGCCTTGATCGACAGCTGGATCTTGCGGTCCTTCTTGGAGAAGTTGGTGACGCGAGCGTCGACAACCTGACCAACCGAGAAACGCTCCGGACGCTGTTCGTCACGGTCACGCGACAGGTCAGCGCGGCGGATGAACGAGGTGATGTCTTCGTGGTTGACGAGCTTCACTTCGATGCCACCATCGTTGATCGCGATGATTTCGGCCGAAACAACGGCGTTCTTGCGCAGTTCGCCAGAAGCAGCGGCGTCACCGACTGCATCCTTGCCGAGCTGCTTGATGCCGAGCGAGATGCGCTCCTTGTCGACGTCGACGTCGAGAACAACAGCGCGAACGACGTCGCCCTTGTTGAACTCTTCGATGACCTGCTCGCCCGGACGGTTCCAGTCGAGGTCGGAAAGGTGAACCATGCCGTCAACATCGCCGTCGAGGCCGATGAACAGGCCGAATTCGGTCTTGTTCTTGACTTCGCCTTCGACTTCGGTGCCAGCCGGATGGCTATGCGCGAATGCCTGCCACGGGTTCTCGAGCGTCTGCTTGAGGCCGAGCGAGATACGACGCTTGGTCGGATCGACTTCGAGAACGACAACGTCGACTTCCTGGCTCGTGGACAGGATCTTGCCGGGGTGTACGTTCTTCTTGGTCCAGGACATTTCGGAGATGTGGATCAGGCCTTCGATGCCCGGCTCCAGCTCGACGAACGCACCGTAGTCGGTGATGTTCGTGACGGTACCGGAGATCTTCTTGCCGACCGGGTACTTCGCGCCGATGCCATCCCACGGATCCGACTCGAGCTGCTTCATGCCGAGCGAGATGCGGTGGGTTTCCTGGTTGATGCGGATGATCTGAACCTTGACCTGCTGGCCGATGTTCAGGATCTCCGACGGATGGTTCACGCGGCGCCATGCCATGTCGGTGACATGGAGCAGACCGTCGATGCCGCCGAGGTCGACGAACGCACCGTAGTCGGTGATGTTCTTGACGACGCCTTCGACAACCTGGCCTTCTTCCAGGTTCTGAACGATTTCAGAACGCTGTTCGGCGCGGGACTCTTCGAGAACCGTACGACGCGATACGACGATGTTGCCGCGGCGCTTGTCCATCTTGAGGATTTCGAAGGGCTGCGGGTTATGCATCAACGGGGTGACGTCGCGGATCGGACGGATGTCGACCTGCGAGCGCGGCAGGAAGGCTACGGCGCCGTCGAGATCGACGGTGAAGCCGCCCTTGACCTGGTTGAAGATGATGCCTTCGACGCGTTCGCCGGCTTCGAACTTCACTTCCAGGCGCATCCAGCTTTCTTCGCGGCGAGCCTTTTCGCGCGACAGAACAGCTTCGCCGAGCGCGTTTTCGATACGCTCAACGTAGACTTCGACTTCGTCGCCGACCTTGAGCGAGCCGTCCTTGGCCTTCGCGCCGAATTCCTTCAGAGCGATGCGGCCTTCGACCTTCAGACCGACGTCGACAACGGCGACGTCCTTTTCGATGGCCGTAACGATGCCCTTGGCAACATAGCCTTCGGCGAGATCGGTCTTCGCGAAGGATTCTTCGAGAAGGGCGGCGAAATCGTCACGGGTAGGATTGGTAGCAGACATGGAATCTCCTGCATGCATCTCAATAAGAGACGCACATGCGCCGGGGGCTGGTGTTGAACAGGCCTGAACCCAGTCCGTCCCATCGAAGGGACAATCCGGCGCGTGGACGGAATTTCAGGCTATGCAAGAAGAGCGATCCTGACAGTGTCGGGGATGGGCTCTTCTTCAGATCTTCTTCATCAGGGCCGCATCGATCAAAGACTTCGCGGCCTGAAACGCCGCCTCTATACTCATTTCGGACGTATCAAGCAAGTGCGCGTCATCGGCCGGCCGCAAAGGACTGTCGGCACGGCCCATATCGCGCTCGTCGCGCTTCTTCACGTCGTCGAAAATCGCTGCGTAATCGGCAGGCTGGCCGTTATCGATGATCTCGTCATAACGACGTTTCGCCCGCACTTCCGCAGAGGCGGTGACGTAGAGCTTTACCGGCGCATCCGGGCAGACGACCGTGCCGATGTCGCGACCGTCGAGCACTGTTCCGGGCTCGCGTAGCGAAAAGGCGCGCTGCGCCTCGACCAGCGCCCGGCGCACGGCCGGCATGACGGCGATCTTCGAGGCCGCCTCGCCGATTGCGTGGGCGGAAAGCACGGAACGATCGAGGCCCGCAAGCTCGACCTCGCGCGCCATCTCTTCAGCCACTGCCTCGTCATCGAGCGGCAGGCCTGCGTCCAAAAGCGCCTTGGCGGTGGCGCGGTAGGTCAGCCCTGTATCGAGATGATGAAAGCCGTAGTCTTCGGCGATCCGGCGCGAGAGCGTGCCCTTGCCGGCTGCTGCCGGCCCGTCGATGGCGATGGTGAATGTCATTTTCCAACCTGCATGTGTATGTGGTCGTCGTGCCTGGCAGCCCTGCAACCCTGAAACCTAATGGACTCCGCCTCAACGCCAAGTCTCTGCGCCAGATGCGGTTCCACGAATATCTTCTCGATGCCGAAATCGCTCCCCTCGCCTGAGAGCCAGCGGAGCGCCTCTGTTGTGCGGCCTTCTTCCAGCGGCAAGGGCCGCCACAGCGGCTGCAAGAAGTCCAAGTCCCACCGCAAGGTCAAGAGGTCTTCGCGATCCCGGCATGGAAGAATACTATCCGGACGGGGTTGCTCGAAGGCGAAATAGCCGATCGGCGAACGGGTCGCCTTATCCAGATAGCCGCTACCGGTGTCCTGATAGAAAAACGCGATATCGAGCTTCCGACCGTCCGAATGGGACAGATGCGGGAACAGCGGATAGCCGTTGAAAAACGGAAAATTGGCGTCGAGCGCCAAGGTGGTCGTTCCGGGGAACGCCTGATCCAGATGCCGCGACAGCGCGACGGCCGCGTCCTTCAGTTCCGGAACGACATATTGGCGGTTCAGGACACAGAAGAAAGGCGACTGCATCTTCAGCCGCGAGGTGCCGTCGTAAAAACAGGGCAGCGGAACCCGGCCGAAGATCGGGGCCACGGCATAGCTGAGTGCACTCCCCGCTGCATAGAGCCCAAGAAAGAGCGCAAGAAAAACAGCAACGCCGGCTCCGCTTCGACGCACGAGACCAAGAGTGACGAGCCAGACGACGCCGCCGATCTGCGTCAACAACGTCAGGAGAACGACGACCGCAAACGTTAGCAGCCATCTCATTCGTGCCGCAAGCGTCTTGGACTTCATGCGATCCTCGCTCCGAGCCCTGCCATCAGGTCCAGCAACTCCGGAAAGTTCGCCGCGATCATCTTCGTGTCGTCAACGGTAATCGGATGCTCCGAGGCAAGCCCCATCACCAGGAAGCTCATGGCGATACGGGGGTCGCGGAGGGTCTTCACCACGCCGCCTGAAACACTTCCGAGGCTCTTGCCGCCGGGGCAGCCCCGCACGATCAGCGAAGACCTGCCCTCCTCGCAATCGACACCGTTGAGTTTCAGGCCCACGGCGATGGCGGTGAGACGATCGGTCTCCTTCGCACGCAGTTCATCAAGGCCGTTCATGACGGTCGCGCCTTCGGCAAAGGTGGCGGCGACGGCGAGAGCCGGGTACTCTTCGATCATCGAGGCGGCACGCTCCTGGCGAACCACAACGCCTTTCAGTTCGGAGTGGCGCACCCTCAGATCGGCCACGTCTTCGCCGACCACCTGCCTGCTATCGATCACCTCGATGTCGCCACCCATCTCCTGCAAGGTCAGGATCAAGCCGGTGCGGGTCGGGTTCATCAGCACGTTACGGATGGTGACGTCGGAGCCCGGAACGATGAGCGCCGCGACCAGCGGAAAAGCCGCCAAGGACGGATCGCCGGGCACGTCGATCTCCTGGCCAAAAAGCCTGCCGCGGCCTACAAGCCGGATGGTGCGGACACCGGCGGCGTCGATCTCCACCGAGAGTTCGGCACCGAATCCGCGGAGCATGCGTTCCGTATGGTCACGGGTCATCGCCGGCTCGATGACGGTGGTGATGCCGGGCGCATTGAGGCCGGCCAACAGCACAGCCGATTTCACCCGGGCGGACGCGACCGGCAAACGGCAGGTGATCGGCGTCGGCGTCTTCGGTCCGCGAAGTCTCACCGGCAACCGGTCGCTTGCGGCAGCCTCTATCTGCACGCCCATCTGGCGCAGCGGATCAAGCACGTGCGCCATTGACCGCCGGCTGAGCGAGGCATCACCGATGAAGGTGGTTTCGAAGTCATAGACGCCGGCAAGCCCCATGGCGAGGCGGCAGCCGGTGGCGGCATTGCCGAAATCGAGCGGAGCTTCCGGCGCAAGCAGTGCGCCGTTGCCGGTGCCATCGACGATCCAGCTGTCGCCTTCCCGCCGGATCCTAGCGCCCATCGCCTGCATCGCATTGGCCGTGGCCATCACGTCCGCACCCTCGAGCAGGCCGGTGATGCGCGTTTGACCGGCGGCAATGCCACCGAGCATCAAGGCCCGGTGCGAAATCGACGTGTCGCCGGGAACGCGGATCGTACCTCGAAGGTCAGCGGATCGGCGGGCTGTGGCGGGTCTCGGGCCCGATCCATGCGACATGCGATTTCCTCTAGAGCATACGACCGGCAGGAGCCAGAAAGAGCGTCGTTTGGGGCAGGCGCGCACCACGCCGCCCTCTCTTTGCGCTACTAGCACACGCCGGCGAAACGGTCATCCTCGTGAGCCCGAAAGCCCGCGACAGCGGGGCTTTGGCGTTTTGTCTTTGACAGATGCAGCCAAGACGATTATGGGGACCGGCTAATCATCATCAGCTTGATACCCTTTCCACCCGCCGGCTTTGCCGGCAAGCGCCGGCACGGCCGGCCATTCAAGAGGCTTTGACTGTGGCAAATCCGGAACTTGGAACAAAGCGCATCGACCCGGAAACGGGGCGCAAATTCTACGATCTGAACCGTGATCCGATCGTTTCGCCCTACACCGGCAAGTCCTATCCGCTGTCCTTCTTCGAAGAAACCTCGGTCGCCAAGGTGCTCGAGAAGGAAGAAGAAGAAGACGTCACGGAAGTCGATGCAGAGAACACCGAAGTCGAACTCGTTTCGCTCGAGGATGCCGACGAAGAGGCCGCGGGCGGCGACGACCTGCCGGATCTCGGCGACGACGATGTCGAGATCGACGGCGATGACGATGACGACACCTTCCTGCAGACCGACGACGAAGACGATGACGACGACATGAGCGACCTCATCGGCGTGTCGGACGACGAAGAAGACGTCTAAGCGCTTCAAATGACAACGGAATGCTCCCGTCCTCGGCCATTCGGGCCCGGACGGGAGAAAATCGGCCCGGACAAAAATAAATCCACAGGCCACGCATTTTTCGGCTTGCCATCCTCAAAAAGGGGAAGTAATAAGCCGCCACTCGCCAGGCACAACAGCCCGACGAACTTCCCGGACCGGCCTCGCCGGAACCCGATATGGGGCTATAGCTCAGCTGGGAGAGCGCTTGCATGGCATGCAAGAGGTCAGCGGTTCGATCCCGCTTAGCTCCACCAAACCTTCCTTTCGATTGATTGGTATCGAACTTTCAAGGTCCGCCGCTGCTTTCCATTTCGTCCAGCGAATCCAGGATCATCGTCAAGAGCCGAATGATGTCGGCGGATTCGAGCAAGGCGTTGCGGATTTCGCGCTCGGACCGTTTGGGTATGGAACCGGCGATATCCAGGAGGACATTGGTCACGTCAGGCGCTTCGGTGTTCGGCTCCATGCCGGTCTGCTCGCGCATGCAGCGGATCAGCGCCACTGCGCCTTCCAGCAGCTGTTGCGCCTGCAACGGGGTGAGGTCATGGACCTCATTGGCGGCACGAAACAGCTGCGATCTGAAGCCCGAAATCGTGGTCATCTCCCGGATGATACTCCTTTCGGCTTCAAATGAAAGTGGTGGCCGGCGTGGCCCGCGCAACGCTCAGGTGCGAATGATGCGCCCGCGACCTTGCGCGAACACATCCAAAGTGCCGAGCCGCACGTCGTCGGCGTAGGTACACCTCGCGCACGGTTGCGGCTTTATGGTTTGTTAAGCATCTGGCAGCAGAGCTGTTTGCATGTTCCTGATCTCGAAAATCTTCTGGCTCATCGCGCAGCCGCTATCGCTCTCGTTGTTCGCAATCCTTGCCGGACTGCTGGCGACAGCAGCCGGCTGGCGGCGTGTCGGCGCATGCCTCGGCAGCTTCGGCGCACTGGCGCTGTTCGTCAGCCTGTTCACGACCGCGGGCTCCTATGCCCTGCAAGTGCTGGAAGACCGCTTCCCGCGCCCCGCGCCACCAGTCTCGCTTTCCTGCATCATCGTGCTTGGTGGTGCGTTCGAGAACGAGGTGATGGCCGGCCGCGGCGGCATTGAGCTCAATCAGGCGGCGGATCGCTTCATCGAAACCGTGCGGCTGGCGAAGCGCTATCCTGACGCGCGCATCCTTGTTTCCGGCGGCGACGGCTCGATCAGCGGCGCCTATGAGGGCGACGCGCAGGCCTCGACGGCATTCTTCCAGGCGTTCGAGATCGCGGACGACCGGGTGGTTCGCGAGGAAAATTCACGCACGACCTTCGAGAATGCGCGCAACACCAGGGATCTGCTTACGGCAAACGGGCTTGCACGGTGCGCGCTCGTTACCTCCGCCTACCACATGCCGCGCTCGGTCGCGCTCTTTCGCGCAAACGACATCGATGTGCTGCCGTGGCCGACCGACTACCGATCGAGCGGCAAGGTACAGCTCGGTTTCGATTTCACCCAGCCCTCGCTGAACGCGCAGCTGACGACGACGGCTGCCAAGGAATGGACCGGGCTCGTTGCCTACTACCTGCTCGGCCGGACGCAGACGCTGTTGCCCGCGCCCTGAAAGAGTTGACGCAGGGGCACGGCATGCCCCAGCTTCAACGACACGCCGAATCTTGCCCGGAGCGCCTATGCCGATCCTCGAAATTCTCGACTATGCCGGTGTCGCCGTCTTTGCTGCCACCGGGGCGCTCTCGGCCTCGCGCAAGCAGCTCGATATCATCGGCTATCTGTTTCTCGCCTCGGTGACCGGGATTGGCGGGGGCACGATGCGCGACGTCGTACTCGGCGCCACGCCGGTCTTCTGGGTCACCAACCCGACCTATCTGTTGGTTTGCGCCACGGTCGCGCTCATCCTGTTCTTCACCGCGCATCTGTTCGATTCGCGCTACCGGGTGCTCGTCTGGCTCGATGCGATCGGCCTTTCGGCATACAGCGTGATGGGCGCGGCCAAGGGGTTCGCGGCCACGGGCTCGGCAACGGTGGCGCTCGTCACGGGCATGCTGACCGCCACCTTCGGCGGCGTGCTTCGCGATATGCTTGCCGGAGAACCGTCCGTGCTTCTGCGGCCGGAAGTCTATGTCACGGCGGCGCTGATCGGCGCCGGCGCCTTCGTGCTTGCGACGATCGGCGGGTTGCCACTTGCGGCGGCATCGACGCTCGGCGTGATTTCGGCCTTCGCAGTGCGCGGTGGCGCACTCAAGTTCGGCTGGACCCTGCCCACGGGCAAGGCGCTGCCGGGCCGGGACCCCGACGACGTGATGTAAGCGGCGCGCTTGCCCCATCGGCGCATTAACGCGCGATCAAACTATTTTGAAGATTGCCTTGCAGGCGGGCTCAGCGGCTAGCTTTGCGGCGCAGGCGGATGACCACGTCGACATGCGCGATCTCCATGCCATCGGGCGGTTCCGGGAGATTGTCGATCTGGATATTGCTGACGGGAATGTCGAGCACCTCGTTCTGGCCCTCGATGAAGAAGTGATGGTGGTCCGAGACGTTGGTGTCGAAATAGGTCTTGGCGCTCTCGACGGCGAGGACACGAATCATGCCGGCCTCGGTGAACTGGTGCAGCGTGTTGTAGACGGTTGCGAGCGAAACCGGCACGCCGGCCAACACGGCCTCCTCGTGCAGTTCCTCGACGGTCAGGTGGCGATCACCCTTGGCAAAGATCAGATCGGCGAGGGCAACGCGTTGACGGGTCGGACGCAGGCCGGAATGGCGCAGCCTTTCTTCCGAACTCACTTCTGTTGCTTTCGTCATCAATGGTCGTTCCATGTATCCCGACAAAATTCACAATACTTCCGTTGCGATATAACTTTTGCGCCCTCTCCTTTCAATAGATTCCAGGCCCGACAGGCGTTGCAAAGCCCGAAAAACCGGTCAAACTCGGGGAACGCTGGCAATTAACTCTGGTCGCGCCCACATTGATCCTGTAAGCGACGGCGGAATGAAATCGCCATCTGGAGCGGAAAACACCGGACCAAAAAGACAAGATCCGGGTCGCCACGCTTCATTTCAAGCCAAACTTGCTCTAAAGCAGGTCGGACAACACAATTTGTTACGCGGGGAAACATCCATTCATGACGACCAGACAATCCAGCTTCAGCTATGAGGAAATCCTGGCCTGCGGCCGTGGAGAGTTGTTTGGCCCCGGCAATGCCCAGCTGCCGCTGCCGCCGATGCTGATGGTTCATCGCATCACCGAAATCTCCGAAACCGGCGGCGCCTTCGACAAGGGTTACCTGCGCGCCGAGTATGACGTGCGGCCGGATGACTGGTACTTCCCCTGCCACTTCCAAGGCAATCCGATCATGCCGGGCTGCCTCGGCCTCGACGGCATGTGGCAGCTGACCGGCTTCTACCTGGGCTGGCTCGGCGAGCCCGGTCGCGGCATGGCGCTGTCAACCGGCGAAGTGAAGTTCAAGGGCATGGTGCGTCCCCATACCAAGCTTCTCGAATATGGAATCGACTTCAAGCGCGTCATGCGCGGCCGGCTCGTGCTTGGCACCGCCGACGGCTGGCTAAAGGCCGATGGCGAAACTATCTATCAGGCAACCGACCTGCGCGTCGGCTTGTCGAAGGAGAAGGCCGAGTAAATCCGGACCTGCCGCACCGAACGAAATAAAGAAAAGGTCACTATCATGAGACGGGTTGTTGTCACGGGCCTCGGCATCGTTTCCTCGATCGGGAACAATGCTGACGAAGTCACGGCGTCGCTGCGCGATGCCAAGTCGGGCATCACGTTTTCTCCCGATTTCGCCGAGAATGGCTTCAAGTGCCAGGTCTGGGGCGCCCCGTCGCTCGATCCGACCGAGCTCGTCGACCGCCGCGCCATGCGCTTCCTGTCGCAGGGTGGTGCCTGGAACCACGTTGCGATGAAGCAGGCGATCGCCGATTCCGGCCTCGAAGAGGCGGTCATCGCCCGCAACGAACGCACCGGCATCATCATGGGCTCCGGCGGCCCGTCGACCCGCACCATCGTCGAAGCGTCTGACATCACCCGCAAGAACGTCAGCCCGAAGCGCATCGGCCCGTTCGCGGTTCCAAAAGCGATGTCGTCCACGGCTTCCGCGACGCTCGCCACCTGGTTCCAGATCCACGGCGTCAACTACTCGATCTCGTCGGCCTGCTCGACCTCGGCGCACTGCATCGGCAATGCGGCGGAGATGATCCAGTGGGGCAAGCAGGACGTCATGTTTGCCGGCGGCCACGAGGACCTCGACTGGACCATGTCCAACCTGTTCGACGCCATGGGCGCCATGTCGTCGAAGTACAATGACACGCCGGAAACGGCTTCGCGCGCTTACGATCTCAACCGCGACGGCTTCGTCATCGCCGGTGGTGCCGGCGTCCTGGTGCTTGAAGAGCTGGAGCACGCCAAGGCCCGCGGCGCCAAGATCTACGCCGAAATCGTCGGCTACGGCGCGACCTCGGATGGCTACGACATGGTGGCTCCGTCCGGCGAAGGCGCGATCCGCTGCATGCGCCAGGCGCTCTCGACGGTGAAGGGCGAGGTCGACTACATCAACACCCACGGCACCTCGACGCCTGTCGGCGACAGCAAGGAGATCGGCGCGATCCGCGAGGTCTTCGGCAACAGGATCCCGCACATCCAGTCGACCAAGTCGCTGACCGGCCACTCGCTGGGCGCTGCAGGCGTGCAGGAATCGATCTACGGCCTCCTGATGATGCAGGCAGGTTTCATCGGCGAAAGCGCGCACATCACCGAACTCGACCCCGAATTCGATGGCGTTCCGATCGTTCGCAAGCGCATCGACAACGCCAAGATCGATACGGTTCTGTCGAACTCGTTCGGCTTCGGCGGCACCAACGCAACGCTCGTCTTCCAGCGCTATAACGGATAAAACCATGACGGGACTGATGACTGGAAAGCGTGGCCTCATCATGGGTGTGGCCAACAACCATTCTATTGCCTGGGGCATTTCCAAGGCGCTTGCAGCGCAAGGTGCGGAACTCGCCTTCACCTACCAGGGCGAAGCGCTTGGCAAGCGCGTCAAGCCGCTTGCTGCCGAAGTCGGCTCCGATTTCCTGCTTCCCTGCGACGTCGAGGACATCGCCTCCGTCGATGCCGTGATCGATGCGATCAAGCAGCGCTGGGGCAAGCTCGACTTCATCGTGCATGCGATCGGCTTTTCCGACAAGAACGAGCTGAAGGGCCTTTACGCCGACACCTCGCGCGACAATTTCAGCCGCACGATGGTGATCTCCTGCTTCTCCTTCACCGAGATCGCCAGGCGCGCGGCAGAGCTGATGAATGACGGCGGCTCGATGCTGACGCTCACCTATGGTGGCTCGACGCGCGTCATGCCGAACTACAACGTCATGGGTGTTGCCAAGGCGGCGCTGGAAGCCTCGGTGCGCTACCTCGCCTCCGACTACGGCGTGCGCGGCATCCGCGTCAACGCGATCTCGGCCGGCCCGATCCGCACCCTTGCCGGCGCCGGCATTTCCGATGCCCGGGCCATGCTCTCCTGGCAGCAGAAGAATTCGCCGCTGCGCCGCACCGTCACCATCGACGACGTCGGCAATTCGGCGCTTTACCTGCTCTCGGACCTGTCCCGCGGCGTCACCGGCGAGATCCACTATGTGGATTCCGGCTACAACATCACGTCGATGCCGGCGCTTGACGCGCTGAGAACCGCCGACGCGGAGTAAGATCGTCCACCGTCACCAAGCGTGAACATAGGCAAATCCAAAAGCCCCGGCGACGCATTTGCTGGGGCTTTTTCGTGCAATCGCCCGGCGCACTACCGCAGGGCGACGTGGCGACAGGACCTGTCGACGACATCCGGCGCCGGTTCTCTCCGTTGAGAGAAGGCTATTCCAGGTCCATCGTCGTGAAGACCCGGCAATTGTCCGGCGCGGGCGTGCCTCGGCAGATCTGGGCATCCACCAATTGATCGACGGCAAGCGTGCTCGTCACCAACAGCGCCTTGAACATTTGCCAATGATCGGGGTTGCTGCTCTCGCCTTTCGGGTTCGCAGCCAGGAGTTCGTATCGAACGCCCATTTCACCGTAGTAGGCCACGAGTTTCCGGGTGCCGGCATCGTTTCCGGCTAGCGTTGGAATGTCTTCGACGATCGTCCCTTCTCCCGCGAGCCGTCGATTGCCGGATGCAAGGACGAGCGTACATGCCTGCGAGCAAGCTCCAAGCGAAACGGCCTTGCCGATATAGTCGGCTCCCTTGTCGTCGTTTGCGGTACAGTCCTTTTGATCCCGCTGACATCCGACGAAAACGGTCGTGCCCACCGCCACGCTCAGCTTGCTCTTTCGGATGAGGCGGCCGATTGCCATCGCAGCCGCCATGTCGCCGCCGGGCGATCGCAGAACCACGGGCAGCTTGCGCCCGGCGAGCGTCTTCAAGGTTGCCTTCAGCAGGGCCGGCGTCTTCGGACCGATGGTGCCTGCAGCGGAAATCCATTCCGGGCATGTCGGCTCGCAACCGGCCTGGTTCGATCGCACGACGACAAACCGCATCTCCTGCTCGTTCGCCATTGTCGTCTGCGCACCCAGCGGGCCGGAGACAACAAGGCAGATCGACAGCAATGCCCCTTTGAGCCCGCGTCGGACCCTGCCACCAAGAGGCATCCACGCCTGCGCTTTGGCTTCCATCCTACACTCCCAGGTCTACTGACGTTTCAGGTCCGACATGACGAAGACCCGGCAGTTGGCCGCGGCCGGCACCGTCCTGCAAATGTCGGCCGTCGTCAGCAGTTCGACGCCGCCCAGTTGCGTGATCAACTTCATGTCCATCATCGCGACGGGCTCGATCTTGCGCATGTCCGAAGCTGGCGTCACCTTCATCAGATCGACGACACTGCGGCCGACGCCCATTTCCGAGAGGTAGGCCGCAAGCTGGCGCTCCATCGCCTTCGTCATCTCATAGCGTTTGTGGCTGCCGACATTCTTGCGGCTGACCACCTTCTTGCTGGTGACCTTCTTCTTGCCGTTGACGACGCGGTACTGCTCCCGATACCGCGTCATGATCTTCACGTAGACTGTGGTGACCTGGTGAACGCCCAGGTACGCCCACTGGCCGACCACGCGCCGGGTGCCGCCGGCAAGCATGAGCGGACAGGCCGAAGCGCAATAGGCGCCAGCCGAATAGGCGACGCCGATGTAGCGGGCGCCCTTGCCGTCGTTTTCACGACAGTCTTTTTGCTCCGGCTGACAACCGATGAAGCGGGTTTTGCCGACCGCCACTTCAAGCTTTTGTTCTCGGATGAGGCGACCAAGCGCCAGAGCGGCGTCGACATCTCCGCCCGGCGACGTCACCACGATCGGCAGGCGGCGTTCACCGATGGTTTTCAGCAGCTTTTTCAGACGCGCCGGGCTTTCGCGGGCAATTGCCCCCTCGGCGGATATCCATTCCGGACAGGTCGGCTCGCACCCCGGCTGGCCGCTGCGAACGACAAAGAACTGCATGTCTGGGCCACCGACGGGCGATGCCTGGACCGCCGATCCGCAGGCCAAGAGCCCGAGCAACAGACAAGCCATGACGGCGAAACGCGAGACAACAACCTTCAGGTAAGCCGTGCCGAACAAATACGTATACCTCATGCCGGCTGCCTTTTGCGCCGGTCAGAATGGACGGGTGGTGATTGATTCCGGTTTCACGTCCCCGCGCGTTGACGGGCGAAATAAAGTTCTGTGCAGCAATCTTATGTATCCAAACAAAGGCCTCTATTCGCTGACCACACTGGTGCCGTGCGAAAAGAGATAAGGCAATAAAAAGGTTGCGCCTGCGGCGATTAAAACCAAGGATAGCACGCCTTAAGAATATAAGGCAACATTCACATACGCGAACAAAGACCATGGAAGGCGAATGATCGCCGACCATTGGCGGATGGCCGGCATGATCATCCCATCGGCGCAGGACGGTCGCAGAAGACGGTCGGTTTCGAAGGCACGCGCCTTCAAGGACCCGACCTGAAGTTCGGTGGCGTTCTGGCCACCGGGGCCTTTTGATTGCGCTGGACAAGCGGGTTGCCTGCGATCGCCGGTGCGCGTCAATCCGGAAGGCCAGCCTTACGGAAGCCGTCGACGAAGTGCTCGAGAACCGCGATGTCACGGAAGGGCTCGGCGGCGGCCCAGTGGCGGATCGTGAAATGCGGGTTGGCGACGAGGAACAGCTCGGCTTCCGCGCGCGCCTCGTCGAAACGGCCGAGCTGCGCCAGACTTGCCGCGAGGAAACGGCGCGAGCTGGTGCGGTAGGTCTCGTCCTTGCGCAGCGTCTCGACAGCTGCTTCGTAGCCGCCGGCCGCATATTGCGCCTGGCCGAGCGTCAGATAATACCAGCTCGCCGGATAAGGGTTCAGCCGGAACGCCCGACGGATGTGCTCCAGGCCCTCTTCCACACGCCCGGCCAGCACCGCGATGTCGGACAACGCCGCCCAGGTGTCGGCTTCGTTGGGGTCGAGTTCGATCGCCTTGGCGAACTCCGCATCCGCCTCGGCAAAGTGGCGCTCATAGGCCAGCAGATAGCCGAGAATCCACCGACTGCCGGCATCGTCGGGATCGATCGCGACGGCCTTGTGCGCCAGTTCGAGCGCGAGGTGACGGCCGGTATCCGTCGGCCCACCGGAATGGACCCAGCCCATCCAATGGTTGATCGCCAGCCAACGATAGGCCTCGGCGTAGTCAGGATCGAGTGAAACCGCGCGCGTGAGCATCAGAAGCGCTTCCTGCGCCATCTGCGGCGTATCATCCATCAATCTTCGCGCCCGTACGCAAAGATCGTACGCCTCGATATTGCGCGGGCGTTTGCGTGGCGGCGCTGCACGCAACCTCCCGAGCAGGGCTTCCACGATCCTCGCGGTCACCTCATCCTGAACGGCAAAAATATCTTCGAGGCTGCGGTCGAAGCGCTCCGCCCAGAGCTGTTCGCCGCTTTCCGCGTCGACCAGCTGGGCGTTGATGCGCACGCGCCCTGCGGCCCGCCTGGCGCTCCCCTCCAGCAGATAGCGCACGCCAAGATCTTCGGCGATCGCGCGCACGTCCACCGCCTTTCCCTTGTAGGCGAAGACCGAATTGCGGGCGATGACGAACAGACCGGAGCTCCTGGAGAGGTCGGTGATCAGGTCCTCGGTCAACCCATCCGCGAAGGTTTCCTGCTCGGGATCGTTGCCGAGACTGACAAAGGGCAGCACGGCGATCGACGGCTTGCCGGGCAACGGCAGGGGCCTTCGCTTCGCACCATCGAGCCGCTCGATGGCCCCGGCGAAGCGGTAGCCGACGCGTGGAACCGTGGAGATCCAGTCGCCGCCGTCGGCAGCCGGGCCAAGCAGCTTCCTCAACTGCGCGATCTGGACGGTGAGGTTGCCTTCCTCGACTATCGAGTCGGGCCACGCCGCATCCATCAACTCCGCCTTGGTCAGGATTTCGCCTGATCGCCCGACGAGCGCGGCCAGCAGCTTTAGCCCACGGTAGCCGACAGCAACAGGATCATCATTCCGCAGGAGCGTTCCCGCACCCGGATCAAGAATGAACGGACCAAAGGCAAAACGCGAAGCCTGCATGCGGCGCATCTATAGACGTTTTGGATGTTTTTGAGAACTTTTTGGAAGGCCTTAAGTACGACGCCGTCCGTATCGCGCAGAGTTCAACCTCTTTCAGCCGGAGGGTCGATGGGACCCGCAACATAGCTTGGAGGTTGTCATGCACGATTTCCCCTTCTCTGTCCCAGCCTCGCAGCAGACAGCATCGCTGCAAACACGCCCGGGATCGGCGAACCCGTCGCCTCCACGCGTCCGCCTGTGGACGCTTGGAGGCATGCTTGCGGCGTGGCGCGACCGAAACCGCTTCCACACTGACCTTGAGCGAAAGCTGCAGGGCGATCCCCATTTGATCGACGATGTCGGCCTGACCAGACGCCAGGTCGAGGAAGAGCTCGCCAAACCCTTCTGGCAAGTGTTGTAAGCCGCAATGACGTCAGACCACCAGTTTCCGGCCCCGACACCGGCTCGCCGCCACCTGCTCGCGACGCCGCGACAGGATCGGACCCCTTGGGCAGCGATGGCGGGCATCATTGCGACCGTTACCGTTTTCGCCGTTGCCCAGGGACTGACTTACCCGCTGCTCAGTTTCATCCTGGAGCGACAACGCATTGCACCCGCCTTGATCGGCCTGTCGGCGGCGATGACGCCGCTGGGTTTCATCCTGTCTGCACCCTTCATTCCGGTGCTCTCACGGCGCTTGGGCGGCGCCAGGCTTGCAATCCTGTGCTCCATCCTGGCCGCGTGCACGCTTGCCGCTATTGCCTGGACGCAGGACGTCTGGGCGTGGATGCCGCTTCGCTTCCTGCTTGGTGTCTTCGCCAATCCGCTTTCCGTGATCAGCGAGACCTGGCTGGTGGCGATCACGCCCGCATCCCGCCGGGGCCGCATCCTAGGCCTCTATTCATCGGTCGTTTCCGGCGGCTTCGGCATCGGTCCGCTGTCGTTAGGCCTGGTCGGAACAGAGGGCTGGCCACCTTTTGCGATCGGCATCGTCGCCTTCCTCGCCTGCGGCCTGATCGTCCTTGCCGTCGTGCCGCGCCTGCCTGACATGCCGCAGGAAGGCGAGACCACGTCTGTCGCCGGCTTTTTCGCGCTCGCGCCCTTGCTCCTGTTCGCGGTGTGCACGGCTGCAGCCTTCGAACAGACCCTGCTTTCCCTACTCGCAGTCTACGGCACAGCACTCGGCAGCGCCGAGAGCCGCATCGCTCCGCTCATCACCTGCTTCATCGCGGGCAATGCAACGTTGCAGATCTTGCTCGGCCGCCTGGCCGAGCGCATGGGTTCGAGGCAGACGATGTTGTTCTGCGTCCTGGCTTCACTGGCCGGCTGCCTGCTTTTGCCCTGGTTCTTCAAGGCATGGCTCATCTGGCCGCTCGTCTTCGTCTGGGGCGGGGTCACGTTCGGGATCTACACTCTGTCGCTGATCCAGCTCGGCGAGCGCTACACCGGCCAGGCCTTGATTGCCGGGAACGCAGCCTTCGCGTTCGCTTGGGGCGCGGGCGGCATCGTCGGCTCGCCGGCGGCGGGACTAGCGATGCAATGGACGGGACATCAGGGCCTGCCATTGTCGCTTGGCCTGCTGTGCATTGTATTGGCGGGGCTTCTGATCGCGGCGAGAAGGCGGGGCTGACGAAGCCGCGCAGCACCTCTGCGCAACCGTGATATCGGCGCGCCCGCTGCTACAAGCGATCGTCGTTGATGGACAGGTTCAAACCAAAACAAAAAGCACGAGCAGAGCGACTATGATCGCCAGAATGACGAACCCCGTATGCGTGCGTCGTGCCGGATCCAGGGGCAGATGATAGAGGCTCTTCAGAAACGACATGGGCACCTCGGAGGTCGCTCCATGTCCTTCGCCCTGTTTGATGTCCTTGGCGATTGCCTCGGCCGCATCCTCTGTCAGAGGCGGCCTGTTTACTCCCGACGTCATGGAACTCATCCTCCGACTGGGAACACCGACGATCCCCATCGTGAGCCCGATCAGCAGCGAAGGCAACGGGCAAACTGTCGCTTCGGGCGGTCCTCAACGCGAAAGAGCCGGGCAAGTGACCCGGCTCTCATTCGATTATCAGTCGCGTGCGGTATTGCGGGTGGCTGGTCTCAGCGCTTGGCCCAGAGAACCTTGAAGCGGGCGTTGCGGCAGGTCTCGCCGTACTCCCTGGAGTTTTCCGCCAGCACCTGCTCGTAAGGCAGGCCGCGGTTGGCGACCAGCATCAGCTTGCCGCCCTGCTTCAGCGCCTTCAGCGCCGTCTTGATGATGGCAACGCCGAGCGCCGGCTCGGCGGCGTGGCTTTCATGGAAAGGCGGGTTCATGACGATGAGGTCGTACTTGTCGCGCGGCTCTTCGCTGGTCAGGTCGAACCAGTAGAAACGCGCCGGCATGCGAGGAGCGTTCGCCATCATGTTGACGCGGGCCGCTTCGAGCGCCTCGTGATCGGCCTCGAAGAGATCGATGCCCTTGGTGCCGGGCGACGCTTCGGCGAGCTTCGCTGCCAGATAGCCCCAGCCGGCGCCGAAATCGGCGGCATGGCCATGGAAATCGTTCGGCAGGCGCGAGGCAAGCAGTTCGGATCCGGCATCGACGCGGTCGTGCGAGAACATGCCGGGCGAAGCTTCGAACAGGCCGTCGACGCGTACCGGCACCTTGGCAAGCTTGCGCACGGCGTCGGTGACGTCTTCGGGGCGGGTGAACCAGAAGGCGACCCCGTGATATTTCGGCAGATGATCGCCGTCCCATTCGAACTTGGCGATCCGCTTCTTCAAGGACTGGATGCCGTCTTCCTTGCCACCGGCAACGACGATCAGGCCGCCCTCGCGGGTGCGCTTCAGCGCCTCGGCGATCCGGTCCTCGTTCTCGCCCTTGTGCTTTCCTGCGAGCACCAGCGTGACGTCGTAGTCCTCACCGGCAACCTCGGGCGTCACATCGGCGCGCACTGCCTCCAGGGCTCGGTAGAGCGGCCGAAGCGGCTGAACGGCCGTAATCGGCGCCTCGAAGCCTTGGGGCAGCCTATAGCCCGCTTCGGCGCCGAGAAAGAGCACGCGCTCGCCCTCGCCCGGCGGGTCGATCACGCCGCTGTCGAACGGGTAAAACAGGGTCTTCAACGCATCTCGGCTCATCGGTCTATCCGTCATCTTCCTATAAGAAAGGGGCGCGGAGCGATCCGCCCCGCGCCCCGAATGCACTCGGGTGAAGCCGGCTTACTCGGCGGCTTCGCCGTCGCCCTTCTTTTCAGACTTCTCGGCAGCGACTTCCTTGCCGGTGGCCTGGTCGACGACCTTCATCGACAGGCGAACCTTGCCGCGCTCGTCGAAGCCCATCAGCTTGACCCAGACCTTGTCGCCTTCCTTGACGACGTCGGTCGTCTTGGCAACGCGCTCGGAGGCGAGCTGCGAGATGTGGACGAGGCCGTCGCGGGCGCCGAAGAAGTTGACGAAGGCGCCGAAGTCGGCGGTCTTCACAACCGTGCCTTCGTAGATCTGGCCGACTTCCGGCTCGGCGACGATCGAGTGGATCCACTTGCGGGCCGCTTCGATTTCCTTGCCCGAAGAAGAAGCAATCTTCACGGTGCCGTCGTCTTCGATGTTGATCTTGGCGCCGGTCTTTTCGACGATTTCGCGGATGACCTTGCCGCCCGAGCCGATGACTTCACGGATCTTATCGACCGGGATGTTCATGACTTCGATGCGCGGAGCGAACTCGCCGAGCTGGCCACGGCTTTCGGAAATGGCCTTCGCCATTTCGCCGAGGATGTGGAGACGGCCGCCCTTGGCCTGGTTGAGCGCGATGCCCATGATCTCTTCGGTGATGCCCTCGATCTTGATGTCCATCTGGAGCGAGGTGATACCGGCTTCGGTACCCGCAACCTTGAAGTCCATGTCGCCGAGGTGATCTTCGTCGCCGAGGATGTCAGAGAGAACGGCGAAGCGCTCATCTTCCTTGATCAGGCCCATGGCGATACCGGCAACCGGCTTTGCGAGCGGAACGCCGGCATCCATGAGAGCGAGCGAGGTGCCGCAAACCGTTGCCATCGACGAGGAGCCGTTGGATTCGGTGATCTCGGAAACGACGCGCAGCGTGTAGGGGAACTGCTCGGCTTCCGGCAGCATCGGGCGGATCGCGCGCCAGGCGAGCTTGCCGTGACCGATTTCGCGACGGCCCGGGGAGCCCATGCGACCGGTTTCGCCGACCGAGAAGGGCGGGAAGTTGTAGTGCAGCATGAAGCGTTCTTTGTACATGCCGGTCAGGCTGTCGACGTACTGTTCGTCTTCGCCGGTGCCGAGCGTGGCAACGACGATCGCCTGCGTTTCACCGCGGGTGAACAGTGCTGAACCGTGGGTGCGCGGCAGGAGGCCGACTTCCGAGACGATCGGGCGAACGGTTTCCAGATCGCGGCCGTCGATGCGGCTCTTGGTGTCGAGGATGTTCCAACGAACGATCTTGGCCTGCAGGTGCTTGAAGACGGCGCCGATTTCTTCGGCCGAATGGGCCGGGTTCTCGATGCCTTCCGGCAGGAAGTGCGCCTTCACCTTGGCCTTGACGGCGTCGACGGCAGCGTAGCGAGCGGCCTTCTCGGTGATCTTGTAGGCGATGCGCAGTTCGTCTTCGGCCAGCGAGAGCATGGCGTTTTCGAGAGCGGAATGATCCTCCGGTTCGAATTCGCGCGGCTCCTTGGCAGCGACTTCAGCGAGCTTGATGATGGCGTCGATGACCGGCTGGAAGCCCTTCTGGCCGAATACGACGGCGCCGAGCATCACGTCTTCAGCCAGTTCCTTGGCTTCCGACTCAACCATCAGCACGGCTTCCTGGGTGCCGGCGACGACGAGGTCGAGGGTCGATTCGTCCATCTCATCGAGATGCGGGTTCAGCACGTACTGGCCGTTGATGTAGCCGACGCGCGCGCCACCGATCGGCCCCATGAACGGGATGCCCGACAGCGTCAGCGCAGCAGAAGCGGCAACCATCGACAGGACGTCGGGGTTGTTTTCGAGGTCATGCTGCATGACCGTGACGATGACCTGGGTGTCGTTCTTGTAGCCATCGGGGAAAAGCGGGCGGATCGGGCGGTCGATCAGGCGCGAAACCAGCGTTTCGTTTTCGCTCGGACGGCCTTCGCGCTTGAAGTAGCCACCCGGGATCTTGCCGGCGGCGTAGGTCTTTTCCTGGTAGTTGACGGTCAGCGGGAAGAAGTCCTGGCCCGGCTTCGGCGCCTTGGCCGAAACGACGGTGGCGAGAACGACGGTTTCGCCGTAGGTGGCGATGACGGCGCCGTCAGCCTGGCGGGCGACCTTGCCGGTTTCGAGCTTGAGCGGACGCCCTGCCCATTCGATTTCAACCTTGTGGGTATCGAACATGTTCTGTCCTTCATGTGCGGCGGACCTTTCCGCGGCTGTTACAGCGCGGGGTGGTCGAAGGGCCGCATGAATGGCGCATCACGGGCAAGACAACGGGAGGCTTCACGCTTGAAATCGGCTGCAATCCGCTTCGCCTGGACAGTCGCTGTTTTGCGGCTGACCGGCAAGCAGGGGCCGAAGCATCCTGCAATCCTGCCCCATGACGGGCCATCGGTTGATCCGCGAGACCGGCCCATCCGGTTCGCTGGATCTCTCCTGGTGCCACGCTTCCTATGCGGCCGGAGAGATTATTCCTTGAGCGTCCAGCGCTCCATAAAAAAGCCGGCGGGTCGCAATGACCCGCCGGGCAAATCGCTTAGCGACGGATGCCGAGGGCACCGATCAGCTTGGTGTAGCGCGCTTCGTCTTTCTTCTTCAGATAGTCGAGGAGCGAACGACGGCTGGAAACCATCGCGAGCAGACCACGGCGGGAATGGTTATCCTTCTTGTGGCCCTTGAAGTGTTCGGTCAGGTTGTTGATCCGTTCCGTCAGGATAGCAACCTGGACTTCCGGAGAACCGGTATCGCCTTCAACGGTTGCAAATTCCTTGATGAGCTGAGCCTTACGCTCTGCAGCAATCGACATCGGATGATCCTTTCGATTTCGAGGATTTAGGGACGCCGTCAGCCGGGATGTCGTCCAGCTGCGGCCATGAATGCAACGGGCATGCGCCTTTTGCTGGCGTGCCTATAAACGAATTGGATGAAAAAGGAAAGGGTCATGAACCGGCGCGTTCAAGCGTCGGCGGATGACCTTAATTGCTCGTCGGTCGCGGCCGCATCGGCGCAGATTTTTGCTGGTCGCGATCGGTGGAGACACAGCCGAGATAGGCGGAAAAGACCCAGCCCAGCGTACCCGCCTCATTTGCGACCAGTGACCAGCGTTTGCCGTTGAGTTCGCGCTCCGCGGTCCGGTGAACCCGCGCGCCGTTCGACAACGTCATCACCACACGCCCGTTCGGCGCGTCGCGCACATTGAGCGGCGTGCCCGTGGGGTCGGCGACCGTGCACTCGACCTTAGCGCCGTGTGCCTGCGCGACGTGGCCGAGCAGCAGAGCCACATGAACCGTGGCAAGTATCCCCCAGCGACCGATAGACCGATTCACCGCCTCACTCCCCCGATCGCCGTCATGGCTCTTGTTCCTTTGCCTCGCGCGGGATGGAAATCCGCCACTCGATGCCATCGGCGTGCATCACCCGCTCCAGCGAAGCATTCAAGGCCATGCCGAGCATGCGCTCCAGCACCAGCGTTCCGAAGCCCTTGCGGACCGGATCGGACGCCTTGCCCGGCAGGTCGGCTCCCTCCTCCCGCCAGCGGATGGCGATACCGTCATCTTCCAGCGACCAGCTCAACTTGACGACCCCGCTGGTGTTGGCAAGCGCGCCATATTTGGTGGCGTTGGTCGCAAGCTCGTGCAGCGCCATACCAAGCGTCTGGGCGATCTGGGTATCGAGCCGGAGCGGTGGTCCGGAGAGGATCACGCGCTTGGGATCGTCCGGGATGAACGGCTGCAGCTGGTTCTGGGCAAGCTCGCGGAAATCGACCCCTTGCGCGGCATTGGCGATCATCAGATCGGTGGAGCGGGCAAGCCCGGCGATGCGCCTGCGGAATGAATCGGCGAAATCGGCGGCGCTTTCGGCCGAATAGACCGACTGGTTCAGCATGGACTGGATCACGGTCAGCTGGTTCTTCGAACGGTGCGCGACCTCGCGCATCAGGAAGCGGATCTCACCCTCCGCCTTGGTGCGCGCCGCCGCCGCCCGCGCCAGCGCCGCCGAGACTTGCTCGACTTCGGAGATCATATGCGGGCGCGGTTCGATCCGTTCGCCGGCGCCGAGGCGGCGCGCGTCCTGCGCCACGAGTTTCACGCCCTGCGACAACAGCCGTGCGATCGCCAGCGATCCCGCAATCGCGATGGCGGCGAAAAGAATACCGCCGAGCGACAGCCAGAGGAACGACCAGACGGCGGGCGCGTCAACGATCGCGCGCGGCGCCCAGGCAATGATCCGCCATCCGGTGATCACCGAGAATTCGGTCGCCACCCGGTATTCGGTGCCGTTCTCGTTGATGTTGCGTACCCCGATGCTGATCGCCGGCACCTTGTCGAGAAAGAACGGCTCGCCGGCTTTGACGGCCGCGTCCGAGGAGACGATGACCTTGCCGGCGCCATCGACGAGCGCCGCGTTCCAGCCGGGTGACAGCGTGTCGCGATTGACGGCCTTGGCCATGCTCTCGGCGTTTTGCGTCAAGGTCAGGAGATACTCCTCACCGGTCGCAAATTTCGCCGGAAGATAGACGTTGAACACCCATTTTCCGGCGGTGTTGCCGAAGAAGACATTGGAGATCAGCGGCGCGCCATTGTTGGTGAAGGCGCGCTCGACGGAATTCGAATCCGACGCTTGGGCGAGCGGGGTGCCGAAAGGCACGCGTGTGTTCAGCCACTGGCCATGCTTGCGGTCGATGACGATCAGATAGGAGTCCGTCTCGGCAAGCGCCGTCGAGGCGCGCTGGTAGAACGCTTTCATGTCGCCGTCTTCGATCGCCCGCGATGTTGACAGCACCTTCAGCGTCGTCAGCATGCCCTCGATGTCGCGCTCGACGATGCGCGTCACCGAACCGGTCGATGCCTGGAGCAGCGCCGTGATCACCTGCTCCTGCGCATCGACACTGCGCTTCAGCACGACCAGCGAAAAGATGAAGGCAGGAACGATCGCGACCAGCAGCAGCGACGTGAGATAGAAGCTGAACGGCCGGGTCAGTCGGTCGCGGATGCGATCGGCCATCGCCGCCAGGCGATAGGTTGCCCTGCCCTTTCCTTCATCCGTCACGCCGGTCACCTGCCCTCTTCGCCCCCCGCCAACGGCACGGCGGTCACGTCCGCCCGCTGCCGGAGGCGGCGCGATCGCCACACGGCACCGGAGCACGATACGGAAACGGAATCACCTCTGATGGAGCGGAAACCCATGCCGGGATCATGCGTCAAGGATGGAGCAAACGCAAATGCTTGCGGACGCTTAGCTTCCGGCGAAGACCCGCTTCGGGCGGAACTCGCCCTCGGCCACCTCACCGATGGCGACCAGCTTGCCGCGCGCCGTCGCATAGGCTTCGGGCGTCGGCAACGGCGCGTCCCGGCCACGAAGGATGATCGGATTGCCCATCCTGAGGCGATGCGCCTGATCGTCGTTGACGGCGACATGCGGCAGGTTGGAAAGCGCTTCACCTGTCTCGATCAGGTACTCGTCGAGCGCGGCCAGGCGTTCCTCGTCGCTCTCGATTTTCTCGAGCGCCACGAGATCGGCGAGCGGCACCATGTCCTCTTCGCCAAAGGGGGCGACGAAGGTCCGGCGCAGCGAGGCGATGTGGCCGAAGCAGCCGAGGTCACGGCCCATGTCGCGGGCGAGCGAGCGCACATAGGTGCCCTTGCCGCATTCGATTTCGAAATGCGCGAGATTGGGAGCAGCACCCAGCAGCGTCAGGCGATGCACCTCCACCTCGCGGGCCGGTATCTCGACCGTCTCCCCGTCACGGGCAAGATCGTAGGCGCGCTCGCCGTCGATCTTGATCGCCGAGAACTGCGGCGGGACCTGGCTGATGACGCCGGTATACTTCGGCAGCAGCGCGCGGATTGCCTCTTCGATCGGCCGCTCGGCCGAAGAATGCGTGACCTCGCCTTCGAGATCGTCGGTCGAGCGCTCCTCGCCCCAGGCAACGGTGAATTCGTAGATCTTGCGGCCGTCCATCACATAAGGGACCGTCTTGGTCGCATCCCCGAGTGCGATCGGCAGCATGCCCGAGGCCAGCGGATCAAGCGTGCCGGCATGGCCGGCCTTCTGGGCCTTGAACAGCCACTTGATCTTCGAGACGGCTTCGGTGGAGCCGAAGTCGAGCGGCTTGTCGAGGATCAGCCAGCCCGAGATCGGGCGGCCCTTGGGCTTACGCGGTTTGGACATGAAATCTACTATTCTTCGTCTTCGCTGGTCTGATCGAGATCGCGGCTGACTTCCGGCGAACGCAGGAGCGCATCGATCTTCTTGTAGTTGTCGAAGCTCGTATCATCGCGGAAACGAACGTCGGGCATGTATTTCATCTGCCTGAGCTGCGGGCCGAGGCGGCCGCGAATGTACTTGGCATTGCGGTTCAGCGCGTCGATGACCTCGGCATGGTTGGGCACGCCGAGGGGCGTGACATAGGCCGTGGCGATTTTCAGATCAGGCGACATGCGCACTTCCGAGATCGCGATGACCGTCTTTTCGATCACGGGATCGCGAACCTCGCCGCGCTGCAGAACCTGGGTAATGGCGGCACGAACCTGTTCGCCAACGCGCAGCATGCGCTGGGAAGGGGCAGAGGATGTGGCTTTGCTCATGGACGGTACCTCAAAAAAATGCGAGCGCCGAAGGATAACCCGGCGCCCGCATAATCTCTAATCGGACGAGACTTAAAGCGTCCGCGTGATGTGCTCGACGCGGAAGCACTCGATCGTATCGCCGGCACGGATGTCTTCGTAGTTCTCGAAGGCCATGCCGCATTCCTGACCGACGTTGACTTCCGAGACTTCGTCCTTGAAGCGCTTGAGGGTCTTGAGCTTGCCTTCGTGGATGACGACGTTGTCGCGAACCAGACGGACGCCGACGCCACGCTCGACCTTGCCCTCGGTGACGCGGCAACCCGCGACCTTGCCGACCTTGGTGATGTTGAACACCTCCAGGATCTCGGCGTTGCCGAGGAAGGTTTCGCGGCGCTCGGGCGAGAGCAGACCGGACATCGCCGCCTTCACGTCATCCACCAGATCGTAGATGATGTTGTAGTAGCGGATTTCGATGCCGGCACGCTCGGCGGCCGAACGGGCCTGCGAGTTGGCGCGGACGTTGAAGCCGATGATCGCTGCGTTCGACGCCTCGGCAAGCGAGATGTCGGACTCGGTGATACCGCCGGCACCGGAATGCACGACGCGCGCACGCACTTCGTCGGTTCCGAGCTTGTCGAGCGCACCGGCGATCGCTTCGATCGAACCTTGCACGTCGCCCTTGATGACCAGCGGGAACTCCTTGAGACCGGAGGTCTGGAGCTGGCTCATCATCTGCTCGAGCGAACCGCGCGAACCGGACTGGCGAGCAACCTGCTTCTCACGAGCGAGACGCTGGCGGTACTCGGAAATCTCGCGAGCGCGGCTTTCGTTCTCGACGACGGCGAACTTGTCACCGGCAGCCGGGGTACCCGAAAGGCCGAGAACCTCGACCGGCATCGACGGACCCGCTTCCTTGACGTGTTCGCCCTTGTCGTTGACGAGTGCGCGGACACGGCCCCACTGATCACCGGCAACGATAATCTGGCCCGGACGCAGTGTGCCCTTCTGAACGAGGACGGTCGCAACCGCACCGCGACCACGGTCAAGCTCGGCTTCAACCACAGTACCTTCGGCCGTCCGGTTCGGATTGGCCTTGAGGTCGAGGATTTCGGACTGCAGCAGGATCGCTTCCAGCAGCTTGTCGAGGTTGGTGCCGTTCTTCGCGGAAACTTCCACGTCGAGAACTTCACCGCCCATGGATTCGACGAAGACTTCGTGCTGCAGCAGCTCGGTGCGAACCTTCTGCGGGTTCGCCGACGGCTTGTCGACCTTGTTGATCGCCACGATGATCGGAACACCAGCCGCCTTGGCGTGGTTGATCGATTCAATCGTCTGCGGCATCACGCTGTCGTCAGCCGCAACCACCAGGATCGCGATGTCGGTCGCCTGGGCACCACGGGCACGCATGGCGGTAAACGCCGCGTGGCCGGGGGTGTCGATGAAGGTGATCTTGTTGCCGTTCTGCTCGACCTGGTAGGCGCCGATGTGCTGGGTGATGCCGCCGGCTTCACCGGCCACCACGTTGGCGTGACGGATCGCATCGAGCAGCGAGGTCTTGCCGTGGTCGACGTGACCCATGATCGTGACGATCGGCGGACGCGGCAGCATTTCCTCTTCGGCATCGGTCACGTTGAAGATACCCTCTTCAACGTCGGATTCCGAAACGCGCTTTACCGTATGACCGAATTCGCCGGCGATGAGTTCAGCCATGTCGGCGTCGATCAGATCGCCGGGCTTCATCATCTGACCTTCCTTCATCAGGTACTTGATGACGTCGACGGCGCGTTCGGACATGCGCTGCGACAGTTCCTGAATGGTGATGGTCTCAGGCAGAATGACTTCGCGAGAAATCTTCTCGCGGGTTTCCTGCATCTGGCTGCGCTTGAACTTCTCCTGGCGGCGACGCATGGCCGACAGCGACCGGGCGCGCTGGCCACCATCCTCGTCGGCAGCCGTGGTCAGCGTCAGCTTGCCCTGGCGGCGACCATCGTCGCCCTTCGGGCGGGCCGGAACCTTGGCAGGCTCGGGACGCACGACCTTGCCACGTACCGGACCAGCGCCGGAGCGCGGGCCACGATCGTCGTCCTTTTCGTTGTCGACCTTGCGGTTGCGCAGCGCACCGGCCGGTGCCGGCGTCGGAGCGGCTGCCGCCGGCGCGGCGGGGCGACCTGCCTGCGGGCGATTGTCGACACGACGCTCGGTGGCGGCAGGTGCGCGAGCAGCCACGGGGCGCTCTTCGACAACCTCTTCAACCTTGGCTTCGGGCTCGACGGCCGCGCGGGCTGCTTCCTCGGCGGCGCGGCGTGCGGCTTCTTCCTTCTCCTGAAGGAGACGGGCTTCTTCCTCACGCTTGCGGCGCGCTTCGTTCTCGGCGCGAACGACCGCTTCTTCCGCTTCGCGGATCTGAGCTTCCGCCAGAGCACGGCGGCGCGCATCGATCTCACCAGCCGACAGCTGGTTCAGAACAACGCCGACGCGCGGACGGTTCGCCTGATTGGCTTCCTGGCGCGACTGATGCTGCTGCGGCTGCGGTGCCGGACGGCCAGACGGCTGCGGCTGGGCCGGACGCTGTTCGACCGGCCGTGCGGCGGGAGCCGTGGCCACCGGTGTGATCGGGCGTTCGTCCTTCGGGCGGTGGAAGGGGCGTTTCTTGGTTTCGACCACGACCGCCTTGGTGCGGCCACGGCCCATGTCCTGACGCACGGTCCCCTGCGAAACCCCGTGGGGTTTCAGGGTCAGCGTCTTCTTGCCTGCTGCGCTGCCTGTCTTGTCGTCGTTGTTGTCGGTCATTCCGTTCCGTTCCTAGCGATCAGGACCGGATGCGTATCACCCAACCCTGTCTTCCAAATTGTCTCGAACAATGTCCGCGATGCTGGCATCTGCCGGTGACGCGTGTCATTGCTGTGGCTTGCCAGCGCCGCCTTCGGCCCGGACCGGGACGGATCCTCGGTACTTTTCGAGCATGATTGCGCGCTTCACTACACCCTCACCCGCCTGCCCTGCAAGCGCTGCGGCATGGATAAAAGCATTACTTCCTAAAAGGCCCTCCATTTCCGCCCCGGTGAAGGGACGGAACGAAGGTATTTCCGTTTCGTCGTCGGCCACGAAGCTCATCGCCTTGCGGGCCTGGTCTATCTTGCGCACGCCGTCAGCTGCAGCATCGGCCGCATGAAACACGGCAAGCGCTGCAAGACCGCGCACGGCCTGCTCCGTCTTCGTCGCGCCGGAGATGAACTGGGCCGCCTTACGTGCCATGTTCATCATACCGGCCAGCTGCTCGCAGAGCAGCCGGTCGACGTCGTCGGCGAGCGTCGCGTCAGCCTTGACGTCCGCCTTCAGGGCGCGGGCGAAGAACTTCTTCGCCACCGCCTTCTCGATGAGCGCCCGCTCGGCCTTCACCCAGCAGCCGCGCCCCGGAAGCTGTCGCTTCAGATCGGGGACGACGCGGCCGTCGGGGCCTGCAACGAAGCGGATCAACTCGTCGGGCGAACCGCTTTCGCGGGTGACGATGCAGGTCCGCGTGCTGCCGCTGCGATCCTTCGGACCCCCATCCGTGGGCAAGGCGTCCGAAGGCAGGCTGTCGGCATGATCAGAGGCGATCATCGTCCTTAAGCGTCCTGCTCGGCGCCTTCGGCAACGTCGATCGGCTCATCACCTTCGACCTCTTCGCTTGCCAGGTCCTCTTCCGTGATCCACCCGGCCGCAAGGCGTGCCTGAACGATCATGGCTTCGGCCTCAGTGCGCGAAACGTCGAACTTCGAGAAGGTGCCTTCGAAACGCTTGGTTTCGCCATCCTTGCGTTCGCTCCAGCCGACGAGATCGTCAGCGGCGCAGCCGGCAAAGTCTTCGATCGTCTTGATGCCTTCCTCGCCGAGGGCAACGAGCATCTGGCTCGTCAGGCCGTCGATCGAGCGCAGTTCGTCGGCGACGCCGAGTTCCTTGCGCTTGGCATCCATTTCCGCCTCGATCCGGTCCAGGTACTCGCGAGCGCGGGTCTGGATTTCGGTCGCAGTCTCTTCGTCAAAACCGTCGATCGACGAGATTTCGTCGAGGTCGACATAGGCGACCTCCTCGACGGCGGCAAAGCCTTCGGAAGCCAGCACCTGGCCGACCATCTCGTCGACGTCGAGCGCGTCCATGAACAGGTTGGTGCGCTCGGTGAATTCCTTCTGGCGGCGCTCGCTCTCTTCCTGCTCGGTGAGGATGTCGATGTCCCAACCGGTCAGCTGCGAAGCGAGGCGAACGTTCTGGCCGCGGCGGCCGATGGCGAGCGACAGCTGCTCGTCCGGAACCACCACTTCGATGCGCTCGGCATCCTCGTCGAGAACGACCTTGGCCACTTCCGCCGGCTGCAGCGCGTTGACGATGAACGATGCCGGGTCCTGCGACCACGGAATGATGTCGATCTTTTCGCCCTGCAGTTCGCCAACGACGGCCTGAACGCGCGAACCGCGCATACCGACGCAGGCGCCAACCGGATCGATCGAACTGTCGTTCGAGACGACAGCGATCTTGGCGCGCGAACCCGGGTCACGGGCAACCGACTTGATCTGGATGATGCCGTCGTAGATTTCCGGCACTTCCATGGTGAAGAGCTTCACCATGAACTGCGGATGGGTGCGCGACAGGAAAATCTGCGGGCCGCGCTGTTCGCGGCGCACGTCGTAGACGAAAGCGCGGACGCGGTCGCCATAACGCATGTTTTCGCGCGGGATCATCTCGTCACGGCGGATGATGCCTTCGCCACGGCCGAGATCAACGATGACGTTGCCGTATTCGACGCGCTTGACGGTGCCGTTGACGATCTCGCCAACACGATCCTTGAATTCGTCGAACTGGCGGTCGCGCTCGGCCTCACGAACCTTCTGCACGATGACTTGCTTGGCCGACTGGGCGGCGATGCGACCGAAGTCCATCGGCGGCAGCGGGTCGGCGATGAAATCGCCAAGCTTGGCGTCGGGGTTGCGATCGCGAGCAAGCTCGAGCGGGATCTGTGTGGAGTAGTCGTCAGCCTTCTCGACCACTTCCAGAAGACGCTGCAGGCGGATTTCACCGGTCTTGGAGTTGATGTCGGCGCGGATGTTGGATTCCGACCCATAACGCGAGCGGGCGGCCTTCTGGATCGCATCGGCCATTGCGGCCAGAACGATCTCGCGGTCGATCACCTTTTCACGCGCCACGGCATCCGCGATCTGCAGAAGCTCGAGCCGGTTAGCACTGACTGCCATGTCTTGTCTCCGTTGGGTTGCAGGGGGCTTTACGCACCGCCCGGCTTATTCCTCAATAGGTGAATCTTCGTCTTCGAAATTCTCGTTCGCAGCGCGCTCGGCCTTGGCCTTCTTGTCGGCCGTCAGCGCGTCACGGATCAGGTCATCCGTCAGGATCAGCCGCGCTTCGGAAAGCGTGGTGAACGGGATCACGACGACGGGCTCCTCGCCGTAGGCTGGCTGGTCGCGCTCAAGCCGGAAACCGTCGTCATCAACGGAAACGATCTTGCCGCGGAACCGCTTGCGGCCATCAACCAGAACCGACGTCTCGCACTTCAGCAGGTGCCCCTGCCAGCGGAAGAAGTCGGACTTGCGCACCATGGGGCGGTCGATGCCTGGCGACGACACTTCGAGATGATACGCCTTGTCGATCGGATCTTCCACATCGAGTACCGGCGAAATGGCCTTGGAGATCTCTTCGCAGTCCTCGACGGTCATGGTGCCGTCGTTGCGCTCGGCCATGATCTGCAGCGTCAGGCCGTTCTGGCCGGACATGCGCACGCGCACCAGGCGATAGCCCATCGGCACGAGAACGGGCTCGATGATATCGGCGACACGCTGATCGAGACCGGTTTCGGTGATCAGGCGGGGTTCATTTGTATTTTCAGCCGTTGTCGTATCGGACAAACGATCATCTCCTCAACGGACCGGCTAATAAAAAAGAGCGGGTCCTGACGGGCCCACTCTTCATCTACCGATCAAGAATTTGAGGCTCATATACGCCCCATCGCCGCAAATTGCAAGGCATGGGGCCAACCGCAGCGAATGCGCCAGGTCTTTTGCCGCCGGCCATCTTTTGGCAACAGGGTCAGTTTCAGCGGGTGGCACTTCAGGGTCCCGGGCTTATAACAGGAGAGTTCCGCTTCGAACCCGACAATCAACAGACAAGAGAGACGACGAGGTGCCCACCCGTATTTCGCCGCTGGCCCCCTTCAAGCACGACATCTTCCGCACCATCTGGATTGCAAGCCTTGCATCCAACTTCGGCGGGCTCATCCAATCGGTCGGCGCCGCCTGGCTGATGACCTCGATCTCACCTTCAGCAAACATGGTGGCGCTGGTGCAGGCGTCAACCTCGCTGCCCATCATGCTGTTCTCGGTGGTTTCGGGCGCGCTTGCCGACAATTTCGACCGGCGACGGATCATGCTGGTGGCGCAAACCTTCATGCTGGCGGTCTCGGCGCTATTGACGCTCTGCGCCTATGTCGGCCTGATCACGCCCTGGCTGCTCTTGTTTTTCACCTTCCTCATCGGCTGCGGCACGGCGCTCAACAACCCGTCCTGGCAGGCGTCCGTCGGCGACATGGTCCCGCGCGACGACTTGCCGGCGGCAGTCGCGCTCAACAGCATGGGCTTCAACATCACCCGCAGCGTCGGCCCCGCGATCGGCGGCGCGATTGTTGCGGCAGCGGGTGCGGCAGCTGCCTTCTTCGCCAATACACTCAGCTACTTCGCGATCCTCTTCGCACTGGTGCGCTGGCGACGGGACGTGCCGACCAGTCCCCTGCCGCGCGAGACGCTCGGACGCGCAATTTCCGCCGGACTGCGCTATGTCGCCATGTCGCCCAATATCGGCAAGGTGCTATTGCGCGGTTTCCTCTTCGGCCTCTCGGCAAGCGCCATCCTCGCGCTGCTGCCGCTTGTGGCCCGCGATCTGGTCAAGGGCGGCCCGCTGACCTATGGCCTGATGCTCGGCGCCTTCGGCCTTGGCGCGATCGGCGGGGCACTGCTCAGCGCCCGCCTGCGAGAGAAGCTCTCGAGCGAAGCGATCGTGCGCATCGCCTTTACCGGCTTTGCCACGAGCGCCGCGATCACGGCCTTCAGCGCTTACGCCTCCTTAAGCTGTCTGGCGCTGCTCGTCTCCGGCGCCTGCTGGGTGCTGGCGCTGTCGCTCTTCAACACGACGGTGCAGCTTTCTACGCCGCGCTGGGTCGTCGGCCGGGCGCTTTCGCTCTACCAGACGATGACCTTCGGCGGCATCGCCGGCGGCAGCTGGCTCTGGGGTACGGCCGCCGAACAATATGGCGCCGCCAACGCGCTGATTGGCTCCTGTCTCCTGATGTTTGCGGGCGTCGCAATCGGTCTGAGGCTGCCGTTGCCGGAGTTCACCTCACTCAACCTCGACCCGCTCAACCGCTTCATGGAGCCGCCGCTCGAGCTGGACCTGAAGCCCCGCAGCGGTCCGATCGTCATCATGATCGACTACGAGATCGCCGATGACGACATCCCCGAGTTCCTGACCACCATGGCCGAGCGCCGCCGCATCCGCATCCGCGATGGCGCCGGGCATTGGGCGCTGATGCGCGACCTTGAGAACCCGACCACCTGGACCGAAACCTATCATGTGCCGACCTGGGTCGAATATGTGCGCCACAACCAGCGCCGCACCCACGCAGACGCCGCCGTCGGCGACAGGCTGACGGCATTGCACAGCGGTAAAACGCCGCCGCGCGTGCACCGGATGATCGAGCGCCAGACGATCGTGCCAACCCACTACGAGCGCTACAAGCGCCAGGTCGATGTCGACATGCACTAGCGCCTCGCCAGTGACGCCACTTGCAAATGAGGTGATCTGGCCGCCGACATGACCGAGAATGGCGAAGGGGCCTCGCGACGCGGAGCCCTTCTTCGTCTTGACTGGATTTCTAGCGCAGCTTCGCCTTCAGCGAGGCGTCCGGGAAGCAGGTGGCAGCAAGGCCGCTCTTGGCCTGCCAGTCGCCGAGCGAGCGGCGCGTCTTGTAGCCGGGAAGGCCGTCGACCTTGCCGACGTCGTATCCCTTGGCAACCAGCGCCTTCTGCATCTTGAGCACATCCGAACGCAGCATGTTGCCGACATCGCCCCAGGCACCGCGGAAGGCACCCCCGCCTGTCGAGATGCGGTCGGCGAGGTTGCCGATGAAGAGCGCGTAAAGGTCGGAGTTGTTGTACTCCTTGAGCACGTAGAAATTCGGCGTCACGACGAATTCCGGCCCGTGCCGTCCGGCCGGAACCAGCATCATCGACGACGCCGAAAGCTCATGCGACGGAAACGCCTTGCCGGAAATCCGCGTGATGCCGTTGTTCGCCCAATCCGACAGCGGACGGGCGAGATCCGGCCCTTCCTGCGCACAGGAAACCCCCTCGGGGATCGACACTTCGAAACCCCAGTCACGGCCGCGCTGCCAGCCCTTCTTGACGAGATAATTGGCGATCGAGGCCAGGCTGTCGGGAACCGAGTTCCAGATGTCGCGGCGGCCGTCGCCGTCGAAGTCGACGGCATATTGCAGGAAGCTCGACGGCATGAACTGCGGCTGGCCCATGGCGCCCGCCCAGGAGCCGCGCATCGCCGCCTCATCGACATCGCCGCTGTCGAGAATGTGCAGCGCCGCGATCAGCTCACGCCGGAAAAGGTCGGGCCGTGTCGACATGAAGGCCTTGGTCGCCAGCACATCGACGACCGGATAGGGGATCTTGGCGCGGCCGAAGCCGGATTCGCGGCCCCAGATGGCAACGATGACCGAGGACGGCACACCATAGGTCCGTTCGATCTTCTTCAGGGTCGAGGCATGGGTGGCAGCAAGGCTGCCTCCAGTCGCAGCAAGGCCCTGCAGGCGCTTCTCCGAGAAGTAGCTGCCGGGCGAAGAAAACTCCGCCTGGCTCTGCTTCTGCTCCTTCGGCTTCGGGAAGCCGGGCGGCGCCAGATCCGGCAGATCCCAGTTCAGCTTCACACCGGCGAAAGCCGCCTTGAACGAGCCGGCGGAAATGCCCGCCTTCTGGGCTTCCGGCCAGAGGTCATTTTGAAGCCAGGTGCGGAACTGAGCCTCGACATCCGCCTTGGTGGCGGCGTGGGCGGGAAGGGAGAAGGCGAGGAAGGCGGCGACGGCTGCGAGGAAGAGAGCGCGTTTGCCCCCCTCTGCCCTGCCGGGCATCTCCCCCACAAGGGGGGAGATTACAAGTGGCTCGCTCCGAGCACCCACGCAATCGTTGCGTCGATCCAGACGCTCCGGTTGGAGCGAGTGGCCGGCCAAGGATCGATCTCCCCCACAAGGGGGGAGATCCCCGGCAGGGCAGAGGGGGGTGGCCGCTCGCGCAAGACCGGCTAACAATGAGCGAACAAAACGCATCGGCATCCCTTCAGATCGACGTGCGGGCGCGAAGGGCGGCGGCCAGCGTGCCTTCGTCGAGATAGTCGAGCTCGCCGCCCACCGGCACGCCATGGGCAAGCCGCGTGATCTTCACCTCCATGCCCTCGAGCTGGTCGGTGATGTAGTGCGCGGTTGTCTGGCCCTCGACAGTGGCGTTGACGGCGATGATCAGTTCGCGGACGCCGCCATTGGCGACGCGCTGGACGAGCCCCTTGATGTTGAGGTCGTCGGGGCCGACGCCGTCAAGCGGCGAGAGCGTGCCACCGAGCACGTGGTAAGCTGCGTTCATCGCGCCGGCGCGTTCCAGCGCCCACAGGTCGGACACGTCCTCGACGACGATGATCACCGACTGGTCGCGGCGCTCGTCGGCGCAGACGGTGCAGGGATCGATCGTATCGACATTGCCGCAGCAGGAGCAGATCCGGACCTTGCGGTGCGCCTCGCCCATCGCCTCGGCGAGAGGGCCCAGCAGCTGGTCCTTCTTCTTGACGAGGTGCAGCGCTGCACGCCGGGCCGAGCGCGGCCCGAGCCCCGGGACTTTCGCCAGGAGCTGGATGAGTTTTTCGATTTCGGGACCGGTGACTCGTTTTGCCATGCGGCGCTTTTAGCCCATATCGGCCCCGAACGGAATCGTCTTCGCGGACCGTCCTGCGATCCGGCGAGACGGTGATCAGCGCGTAGCGATCGCCACGGCGGCACTGGCAATCGTCGCGGCACTCGCCCGATTGGCGATGCGCACCGCCCGCCGGCTTTTCAGGAAGGTGCGCGCCCTGGAAGCCATCGCCACCCAGCCGAAATCGACAATCACGAGCACGACCAGCATCGTCGCCACCAGCTCCATCCAGCCGATGACCGTCACCGAGCGAAGATCGATGATGGACGGCAGCAGCGCCACATAAAACATCATTACCTTGGGATTGCCGAGAGTGACCGTGATGCCGGCAAAGAACAGTTTCGCGGCCGAGCGTGACTGCGGCAGCTGGTCTGCCGGCATGTCGGGCTCCGCCGTCCACATTTTCCAGGCGAGATAAAGCAGATAGGCGACACCCAGCCATTTGATCGCGACGAAGAGCAGATGGAAGCTCTCGGCAATGGCGGCAAGGCCGGCGACCGCAAACGAGAGCCAGATGGCCTCGCCGATCCAGAGTGCCACCAGGAAAGGCATGACGTCGCGCGCGCCCTTCGCCAGCACGCGGGCGACCAGTGCTGCGACGCTCGGTCCGGGCGATCCGGCCGCAACCAGCAAGGCACCGGCAAAGACCAGCAGGGATGCGAATGTCATGGACAGCCTCCTCTTTGGGGCTGCACCCTAACATGGATCGGTGACGATGGTAGCGGCGGCGGATCGCCATGCATTCGGGCGAGGCCCGCTCTCTCGCTGATCGCAAGATCGCCGCTCGCGCGTCATCCGGCGGTCCTGACCGCCGAGGCGGAACAGGAACAGATGCGGGCGGCGTTCGGCCCGCATCCTGTTTTTTAGACCCCAGGAAAGGATCAGAACGGCAGCTTCATGCCGGGCGGGATCGGCAGGCCGGCGGTCAGTTCGCGGGTCTTTTCCGCCTGAACGGCTTCGGCCTTGTCCTTGGCGTCCTTGTGAGCGGCGACGATCAGGTCTTCGAGGATCTCGACGTCGTCTTCCTTGAAGAGCGAAGGGTCGATCTTCAGGCTCTTGAGGTTGCCCTTGCCGTCGAGGCGAACGGTCACGAGACCGCCACCGGAGGCGCCATCGACTTCGAGTGCGGCGATCTCCGCCTGCATCTTCTCCATCTTGGCCTGCATTTCCTTGACCTTGCCCATCATCCCCATGATGTCGCGCATCGTCGTCTCCTGTTCTGCTTAACTGCCCGTCGATCGGCTATTCGATATCATCGCCGGGGACGATATCGCCTTCGGCGGATTCGGCTGTGGCCGGAGCCTGGCTCTCGACCTCTTCTTCGACGGCGCGAATGCGCACGTCGGTGATCTTGGCGCCCGGGAAACGGGCGAGAATGGCGGCGACATCCGGGTCCTGGCGCGCGTCGTTGACGCGCTGCTCCTGCGCCCGCTGTTCGGCCTCGATCAGCGTCGGCTCACCGGCCTCACGGCTGAAGCTGACGATCCAGTGGATACCGGTCCACTCCTTGAGTTTGACCGCCAATTCGCCAAGCAGCGTCTTCGGCGCATCGTCCGACACGTTGACGTCGAGACGACCGGGCTCGATACGCACCAGCCGCAGAAAGCCGCGCACCAGCGTCTTCAGCTTGATGTCTTTGTTCTTGGCGCAGAGGTCAGCGATGTCGGCGATCGAATTGACCGGCACCGAAGGCTGCGGCCTGGCGGCAGGGGCTGCCATCGGGCGTTCTTCGATGCGGCCGACGGTGACCGGCTGCGGCGCCGCATCCGGCACGGCGCGCAACATCGTTGCGCCATTGCTCGTCGGGCGCTGCACCGGCATCGCCTGCGAAGCCTGTGCCGATATCGAGACCGGGGCCGAGGCCTGTACGCCGCCGCCATTGCCTCCACCGGGCGCTGGACGAGCGCCGCCGCCTTCGTTGCCGGAGAGTTCCAGCAGGCGCCGTGCAGCCTCTTCCGGCGCCGGCAGATGTGCGGCATGCGCCAAACGGATCAGCACCATTTCGGCAGCGCCCGCCGGGCGCGACGACCCTTCAGCCTCCGGAATGCCCTTCAAGAGCATCTGCCAGATGCGTGACAGGGCGGTGACCGCGATGCTGTCGGCGAAAACGGCGCCGCGCGTGCGCTCGATCTCGCTCAGAGACTGATCGTTGACCGCCTCCGGCACATATTTCATGCGGGTGACGAGATGGGTGAAATCGGCCAGATCGGTCAGCACGACGGTCGGATTGGCGCCGGCCTCGTATTGCCCGGTAAATTCCTTGAGAGCGGCGGCGACGTCGCCTTTGACGATATGGTCGAAGAGATCGACGATGCGCGCGCGGTCGGCGAGACCCAGCATCGAGCGCACGGTCTCAACTTCGACTGTCCCGCCGCCATGGGCGATCGCCTGGTCGAGCAGCGACAGGCCGTCACGCGCCGAACCTTCGGCAGCGCGGGCCACCATCGCAAGCGCTTCCGGATCGAAGGAGACGCCTTCCTTGCCGAGGATCGTCGAAAACAGGCCGACGAGATCAGACGCGCTGATCCGGCGCAGATCGAAGCGCTGGCAGCGCGAAAGCACGGTGATCGGAACTTTTCGGATTTCGGTGGTGGCGAAGATGAACTTCACATGCTCCGGCGGCTCTTCGAGTGTCTTCAACAGGCCGTTGAAGGCCTGGGTCGAGAGCATGTGCACTTCGTCGATGATGTAGACCTTGTAGCGCGCCGATACCGGACGGTAGCGCACCTGCTCAATGATCTCGCGGATATCGTCGATACCGGTATGTGAAGCGGCGTCCATCTCGATGACGTCGACATGGCGGCCATCCATGATCGCCTGGCAATGCTCGCCGGGAACGCGCAAATCAATCGTCGGCCGGTCAACGTCTGGTGTCTTGTAGTTCAGCGCCCGGGCAAGAATACGGGCGGTGGTGGTCTTTCCGACCCCGCGCACCCCGGTCAGCATATAGGCCTGGGCGATGCGGCCGGTCTCGAAGGCGTTGGTGAGCGTGCGCACCATCGGCTCCTGTCCGACCATCAGGTCGGAGAAGTCCTTGGGGCGGTATTTGCGCGCCAGAACACGATAGGCGGCTGGTTTCTCAACGGATGAAATGGACGTGTCGTCGCTCATCGACCCTGCCGCTGTTCGAACTCGTGTCCCGACAGGACGGAGAAGGTGGGAGGCTGGCACGATGACCCGTGCCGGGCTCGTTAGGGCTGCTTCCTTCCGGACCTGACCCGGTTGGCGAGTGGCTCGTCCACCACCAACCTCCCGGCTTCCATATCGGCAATATCGAAAGCAAATGCAAGCCAAGCCGTCAAAAAACTGATATCGATATGCAAAACAAAGCGAATCCGTTGCCTGTGCCCGAGGAGACCTGCTTGATGCCCTTCACCCTCGACGAGCGGCTCGAACGCGACGGCATCCCCATTGCCTCGATCGGGCTTTGCCAGATGCGGCTGATGAACGACCGCCGCTGGCCCTGGCTCGTGCTCATTCCGCAGCGTGAAGGAATCTCCGAGATTTTCGACCTTTCGCCGCTCGATCAGACGATGCTGACCTTCGAAACCAACATGGCAGCGACCGCTTTGAAGAAAGTCACCGGCGCTGAGAAGATCAACATCGGCGCATTGGGCAATATCGTTCGGCAGCTTCATGTGCATATCATCGCCCGCAGCGACGGCGACCCCAACTGGCCGGGACCAGTCTGGGGTTTCGGCAAGTCGGAGCCGTGGGACGAAAACGAACATCAGACCTTCGCAGCGCGCATTCTGGAAAACCTCTGAACATGACGAAATCGATCTTTGACCTTCGTAGTCCGCATCCGGAGCCAAGCACCCTCGTCGCCTTTTCCGAAAACCATCTGGATCGCCAGTCCGAGCACCGCAAGGACGATTGCGTCGAGTTGGCGCTCAAGCACCCGGGTGCCCATTTCCTGACCTTCTCTGGGCCGAAGCTCATCGTCAAACACGACGAGAAGATCATCGACCCGTTGTTTGCCCCTTACGAACTGGACGGGCTGGAGCCGGTTCTCGACGAGACCATCCTGCTCGGCTACCTGCCCAACGGCGAACCGCGGCTTGCGGTGCCGACCGGCCTGACCGAAGAGACGATCACCGAACCCTTCAAGATTGCCGACGGCCGCACACTCTACCGGCAACAGATGCTGCCGGAGGAATTGCTCGGCCAGTTTGCGCAGGCCTCGAGCCTCATCACCTGGAATGCCAGCAACCGCTTTTGCGGCCGCTGCGCAGGCCCGATGGAAGGCAAGGCCGGCGGCTACCGCCGGGTCTGCACCGCCTGCGGCCATATGGTCTTCCCACGGACGGATCCGGTCGTCATCATGATGACGATCGACCTTGAGCGCGACCTTTGTCTGCTCGGTCGCAGCCCGCATTTTGCGCCGGGCATGTATTCGTGTCTCGCCGGCTTCGTCGAGCCGGGCGAGACGATCGAAAATGCCGTGCGCCGCGAAACGCACGAGGAGTCCGGCATCCATGTGGGCCGGGTGCGCTATCATGCCTCGCAGCCCTGGCCGATGCCGCACACGCTGATGATCGGCTGCTATGCCGAGGCGAAATCGACGGTCATCAAGCGCGACGAGCAGGAGCTGGAAGACGTGCGCTGGTTCACCCGCGAGGAAACGATCGCGATGCTCGAACGCTCGACCGGCGTTGCCGATACCGGCGACGAGCATGTTCCACCGCCGAAGGGCGCGATCGCACACCAACTGATGCGCGACTGGCTCGCCTGGGGCGAGCGGGCGTAAGCGCGCTGGAGGAGACCGGCCTTGTCCCGCTCCGAACGGTTGCTCGATCTTCTGCAGGTGCTGAGGCGCTACCGCCAGCCGGTGAGCGGCCAGCGGCTTGCAGAAGAGACCGGCGTCAGCCTCCGAACGCTCTACCGCGACATTGCCAGCCTGCAAGCCCAGGGCGCCCATATCGAGGGCGAACCGGGGCTCGGCTATGTGCTGAAGCCGGGCTTCATGCTGCCACCGATGATGTTTTCAGCCGAGGAGATCGAAGCGCTCGTGCTCGGCTCACGCTGGGTCTCCAAGCGCACCGATGACGATCTCGCCGGCGCTGCGGCGAATGCACTCGCGAAGATCGCGGCGGTGCTACCCGTCGAGCTTCGCGAAGAACTTGATAGTTCGACCCTGCTCGTCGGGCCGAGCCCGCCGGCCACCAACGGCATCGATATCGCCGCACTCAGGCGGGCAATCCGCAACGAACGCAAGGTCGAACTCGATTACGTGGACAATGACGGCAGCGCGACGCAGCGAACCATCTGGCCCTTTGCCCTCGGTTTCTTCGAAAATGTCCGCATGGTCATGGCGTGGTGTGAACTTCGCCTGGATTTCCGCCACTTCCGCGCCGACCGGATGCGGCAGATGACGGTGACCGAGGCGCGGTATCCCCGCCGCCGACAGGTGCTGATGAAGGATTGGCGTGCGAGCCAGAACATGGCCGCGTCCAATCGACAGACGGTCGGCTCCTGAGGCCGGCCCTGGTCCATGCTGACAGAAATTGTCAGTGCGCGCGCCTAGCCTGCAACTCCCGCAACAAGGAGGCAGGACATGGCCAAGGCAAATCTCATCGTACTCTATGTCAAGGACCCGCTGGCAAGCGTCGGATTCTACCGCAAGATCCTCGAACAGGAACCAACGGTCGAGTATCAGACATTCTCATCCTTTGAGCTGCCCGGCGGCTTCACGCTCGGGCTCTGGGCCGAACATACGGTCGCGCCGGAGCCGACGGCATCAGGCCATCGCTCGGAACTGGCTTTCATGGTGGAAGACGAGGGCGCGGTGCGCGCACATTATGAGAAATGGAAGGCGGAAGGCCTGCCGATCTCACAGGAGTTGACCGAGATGGATTTCGGTCCCACCTTCGTCGCGCTCGACCCGGATGATCACCGGTTGCGCGTCTGCCTTTACGATTCGTGACGGGAAGGCAGAGGCGCGCATCCCGCAAGCTTAAAGCGGCGGGATGCGCGAATGGCTCGGATTAGCGGCCGTAAACGGCAGCCTGGATCTGCGAACGGGACAGACCGATATCGCTCAGTGCATGGTCGTCGAGAGCGTTCAGCTCGCGGATCGCACGGCGGGTCTTCGCATATTCCATGATCTTCTGACGGATCTTCATCTTTAACACTCCATACTTGAACGAGCGTTAGATAGGCATTTGCCTAAAATTTGAGTACCGCCGCGATTGCAGATTAGGCATGCGCAAGACGCGTAGCCGGTTAACGAATTTTTGCCACTTTCTTCATTCGGCGTAGCGACGAACCCCAATGTTTCTCACGGGGACTTGACGGTCTGGTCTGTCGAAACCGTATCACCTACGTCGAAAATTAAATTAGCCGGCTGGCATGTGCGGCGGCTTGTCACTCAGTGACAATACAACCTTAAGGATTTGCATTGATGAGAATTCAGGCGCTTTGCGCCGCATGACAGGCAAACGACACCGCCCCTCCTCCCCTTGGCAAAGGGGATGAAGAGGCTCGCGGCGCGAGCCTCGCTGTCATTGAGAATGAACCGATGCTGGCGGGGCGGGCCCGCTTCAGAGCACGCCGCGCATCGGGTGCGCCTTGTAGGTACCGAGGATACGGACCTTTTCGGAGAAGAAGCGCAACTCATCCATCGCGTGGCGCACGCCGATATCATCCGGATGTCCCTCGATGTCGGCATAGAACTGGGTGGCTACGAACTTGCCGCCGAGCTGGTAGCTCTCGAGCTTCGTCATGTTGATGCCGTTGGTGGCAAAACCGCCCATGGCCTTGTAGAGGGCTGCCGGAATGTTGCGGACGTTGAAGACGAAGGTGGTGATGATCACCTCGTCGTCTGCGGCGCGCGACGCACGGCCCTCCTCACGTGAAAGCACGACGAAACGCGTGACGTTGCTTTCGGTGTCCTCGACGTTTTCAGCAATGATTTCGAGCCCGTAGAGATCGGCGGCGAGCCGCGGGGCGAGTGCTGCCATCGTGCGGTCGCCCTTTTCCGATACAAGCTTGGCGGCGCCCGCTGTATCGCCGGCGACGACCGGCTTCCAGCCATTGGCGCGCACGATCTTGCGGCACTGGCCGAGTGCATGGATGTGGCTGTGGACGGTGCGAACCTCGTCGCGGGTCACGCCGGGCAGCACCATCAGCTGAAAACGGATCGGCATGAAGTATTCGCCGACGATGTGCAGCCGCGATTCCGGCAAGAGGTGGTGGATGTCCGCCACACGGCCGGCGATCGTGTTCTCGATCGGGATCATCGCCAGATCGGCGTCACCGTTCTCGACCGCGACGAAGGCATCCTCGAAGGTCTGGCAGGGCAGCGGCTCCATCGACGGGAACATGTCGCGGCAGGCCATGTCGGAATTGGCGCCATAATCGCCCTGGAAGGAAATCCTGTTGGTCTTAGCGGTCACGTTCTCTTCCTTCTCGGGTTCTTTACGGGTGAATTCGGGCGGACAGAATACGGCGGGCTTTTTCCAGCTCCACGGGCGTGTCGACGCCAAGCGGAACCGAGTCGACGATCTCGGCATCGATGCGCATGCCCGCTTCGAGCGCCCGCAGCTGTTCCAGTGATTCGCGGCGTTCGAGCACGGAAGGGGCAAGCGCAACGAACCGCTCGAGTGCCTTGCGGCGATAGGCATAGAGGCCGATGTGGTGATAGAGGGGGCCGTCGCCATAGGGCGCCGTGGCGCGGGTAAAGTAAAGCGCACGCAGCCGGGTGTCGGAAAGGGGCGAACCGACGACCTTGACGATGTTCGGATTGGTCTTCTCGCTCTCTTCGGTGATCGCCACCGTCAGCGTCGCGATGTCGGTGCCGGCGTTTTCGAGCGGGTTCAGCGCCGCGCGGATCGAGGCCGGCTCGACCGTCGGCAGATCGCCCTGCACGTTGATGACGATCTCGGCCCTGCCGTCCGGATCGGCCTTCTGCAGCGCCTCGTAGATCCGGTCGGAGCCGGACTGATGATCGATGCGGGTCATGATCGCTTCGAAGCCGGCGTCGCGCACCACGTCAAGGACTTCTTGATTGTCGACGGCGACGACCACGCGGCCGACCTCCGCTTCGCTGGCGCGCTTTGCCACCTGGACGATCATCGGCAGGCCGCAAATATCGGCGAGCGGCTTGCCGGGCAGGCGTGTCGAGGCCATGCGTGCCGGGATGAGCACGATGGCCCTACCTGAATTTTCGCGATTCATGATCTGGCCTTCAAAAGCCCCGCTGAAAGTGTCAATAAGTCTCAGTTAGGGGCCGATAATCACTGTTGCAACGCAGAGCCAAAAGACATAGGTTCCGCGCGATTTCAAGATAGGCCGGGTTTTTGTTTGCGCCGGTGGCAAAGGGAGCGTTTGCAGATGAATTCATATGTGAACATGGGCGTGGGTGCCTTTTTGGGGACGGTCTTCGTTCTGATGTCCGTGTCCATTGCATCGGAAGGCATTTTCCATTCCGAAGCTCCCGAAAAGGAAGGCTTTGCGATCGTTGCCGAAGAAGGCACGTCTGAAGCCGGCGCCGGTGGTGGCGCAGAAGTCGAAGTCGATATCAAGCCGCTGCTGCTCAAGGCCGACGCTGCTGCCGGCGAAGCCGTATTCAAGAAATGCGCGAGCTGTCACACCGCCGACAAGGGCGGCGCAAACAAAGTCGGTCCGAACCTCTGGGGCCTCGTCAACCGTCCGATCGCCTCGCATGAGGGCTTCAGCTACTCGGCCGGCATGAAGACCTTTGCCGAAGGCGGCAAGGTCGTCTGGGACTACGACCACCTCAGCTACTTCATCGAAGCACCGAAGAAGCACGTTCCGGGCACCGCCATGGGCTTTGCCGGCGTCAAGAAGCCTGACGAGCGTGCCAACCTGATCGCCTGGCTGCGCGAGCAGGCCGATTCGCCGGCGGCACTTCCGGATGCGGCGGCCGCTGCCGAGGCGGCACCAGCTGCCGGCGCCGAAGGCGCCAAGCCGGCTGAAGGCCAGGCCGCTCCGGCCACGGAAGTCAAGCCGGCCGAAGGCCAACCCGCACCGGCGCACTGAGCCAAGCGGTCAAGCAATGACTTTTCAAAAGGCCCGGCTCGCTCCGGGCCTTTTCGTTTTTCGGGATCAACTGCCCCTTCGTCGAGGCTTCTTCGTCGACTGCTCCGCGCAAAGCGGCAACAGCAAGAGGCACGCTTCCGGATGAAACACTTTCAAAATACCGGCAAGGCGGTCCAGCAACAGATCCGGCCTATGAACCCTGGAGCACTTACACCAAGAGGTAGGCCCACACCGAAACGCTGATAACGCCGAGTGCGGTCGTCAGCGTGATGGTCGACGATGCAAGCGCGTGACCGACGTTGAAGTGATTGGCGATCAGCCAGGCATTGACGCCTGTCGGCACCGCCGAGGTCAGCACCAGCGCCGTTGTCCAATTGTCGTTAAGCCCGAGCAGATGGCAGCTCGCATAGACGACTGCGGGCATGACCACGAGTTTCAAGGCGCTGGTCGCCGAGGCAAGCCCGATATTGCCGGCAAGGCCGTATTTGTCGAGCGCCATGCCGATCGAGATCAGCGCCGCGGGTGCTGCCATCGACGCCAACTGATCGACCACGGTCTTGACCGGCCCGCCGAGCGGCTGGCCGACGAGATGAAACGCCGCGCCTGACACCAGACCGATAACCAGCGGGTTGCGCACCAGGTTGCGGGCAACACCGGCGAGAAGGTGAAGCCGGCTTTGGCCCGGCTTGCCGCTGGTGCGACGCTCCGCGCGTTCCATCAACAACGTGCCTGCGATCATCATGACGGGCAGATGCACGGAGAGCAGGATCGAAATCGCAACAATGCCGTCTTCGCCGACGATGCGCGACACCAGCGGCAGCCCGATGAAAACGGTGTTGGCGAAGGCCGAGGAAACACCGGCCAGCACGCCGACGCGCGCGTCACGGCCGAACAGGAACCGTGCACTCAGATGCCCCGCCGCCCAGGTCACCGCAACGCCGGAGAAATAGGCGACCCAGAGCGGCCAGGGCGAACCGTCCTTGAAATCCGCCTCGGCGATCGTGCGAAACAACAGGATGGGGACGGCGACGCGAAAAACGAATTCCCCGAGCGCCTCGCCGACTGCAGGTTTCAGATAGCCTGACCGAACCAGCAGCCAGCCGGCGAGGATCAGGATGAAGATGGGCAGAACGTTCTGGAAGATGTCGGACATGCGCGGGCCTTGGGATGGTCCTCTCAGCAATAGCCGCCTTCACACGTGCGCCGCAAGCGCGTGCGAAAGAGGGAACCATCAGCAACCGCAGGCGTTCCCGAAAGACATAAGTTCAGACATGGCAAGACTTGTGGTCCGAAAGGCTTAAGGAAAGCGACCATGCCGCCAGAAAAACCCATCTATGCCCATCGGGACGACGATCCGCATCTCACGGATGACGCGCTTGCCGACAAGGTCCTGCGCTTCATCGGTTATGCGACGTTGATCGACACGAGCGAAATCTCGGTGATCGCGCTCGGCGAGATCGTGGTTCTTTCCGGCGAGGTCGCGAGCGAAACGGACATCCGCTGCGCCGGCGACGCGGCGGCATCGGTGAGCGGCGTCTCCAGCGTCGAAAACCGGCTCACGGTCAAGCCGGGCCAAACCAGACCAGACGAGGCCGGGGATGGCTAACCCCCATCCGACGGTTGCCGCGCGCAAGGCCGGATGATAGGACAGCCCACCATTGGCCGACGACACGGCTGGCGATATCGCCAGCAGCACGCCCAGGGAGCCGCCCATGAGGACTGACAAGTCAGCAACCAGGTAAGCCGCAACGACTGTTGAAAGTTGTTGCGGCGTCTGTCGGCTCATATCCCAGAGTATTGTGAGAACGTGGCAGGTCGCCGCCGAATGTTACCCATTTGCGCGGATGTTTTATCATGCCCGATCACAACCACCTTACCTGGCCCTATTCGCTTCCGGCAGCGCTGCTGCTGATGGCGCCATTCGATATCCTGGCGTCGCTTGCGATGGACATCTATCTGCCTGTCGTGCCTGAAATGCCCGATATTCTCGGCACGTCTCCTGCAATCGTGCAGTTGACGCTCAGCCTCTATATGCTGCTGTTGGGTCTTGGCCAGGTCCTCTTCGGCCCGCTCTCCGACCGCTTCGGCCGCCGTCCGGTGCTTCTCGGTGGCGCGACCTTGTTTGCCCTCTCGTCGCTGGGACTGGCAGTCACGAGCTCGGCGCCCGTCTTCGTGGCGCTCCGTCTCGCGCAGGCAACCGGTGCCTCTGCCGCGCTGGTCGCGACCTTCGCGACCGTACGTGACGTCTATGCCACGCGTCCGGAAGGCGTGACGATCTATGGCCTTTTCAGCGCCATGCTCTCCTTCGTGCCGGCGCTTGGGCCGATTGCCGGTGCATTGATATCAGGGGCGCTTGGATGGCAGGCGATCTTTCTGACGCTCGGTATCATCGGCCTCGCCGCGCTCGGCCAAGCTTTGCTGCGCTGGCCCGAAACGCGGCCCGCCACCTCGAGAAACGTGCAGCCAGGCTTCGCGCCCATTCTGAGCAATGGCGCATTCTGGACCTATACACTCGGCTCCAGCACGGCGATGGGCGCGTTCTTCGTGTTCTTCTCGACGGCGCCGCGCCTGCTCATCGATCGCGCCGGCTATTCTGAGCTGGGCTTCAGCCTGGCCTTTGCCACAGCCGCAATGGTGATGATCGTGACCACGCGTTTCGCCAAGGGCTTCGTCGCCCGTTTTGGCACCGCCGGCTGCCTCGCTCGCGGCATGGCGCTCCTGATGTCAGGCGGCCTGCTGCTTGCGGCCGGCGAAGTCGTCACCACGCCCTGCTTTGCGAGCTTCGTGCTGCCAATGTGGGTGATTGCCGTCGGCATCGTCATGACGGCGTCTGTGACCGCAAACGGCGCGCTCAAGGCCTTCGACGCAATCGCGGGAACCGCTGTGGCGCTTTACTTCTCGATCCAGAGCCTGATCGTCGGCCTCATCGGCACCGGCGCCGTGCTGCTGCTCGGGGGTGACACGGCCTGGCCGCTGGTCGGCTATTGCCTGATCATGGCCACGGTCACGCTTGCCGCGCTGGCACGGCTGAACTGGCGCGAAAGGCAACCTGCCTAAAACCGGCCCCGGAACAGGCCCTCTGTTCCGGGGATCCCACCCGCCGAAAGGCGATATCGCCCGACAAGCCAAACAACGCCCCTTGACCTCGCCCATGGGGCAGGCCTCAGACTTGCCTCATGACCGATTCTTACTTCCTCCCCGGCCGCTTCGGCGCCGCCACCCGACTGTCACCGAAGGCCCTCAGGCTCTATGCCGAGCAAGGTTTGCTCGTTCCCGCCCATGTCGATCCGGCGACGGGCTATCGCTACTACGCGGCCGCGCAAGCGGGCCGCGCGCGACTGATCGCCCGGCTGCGGCAACTGGGCCTGCCGATCGCGCGGATCGCACGCCTGATCGAGCTCCCGCCCGAAGCTCGCCTCGCCGAGCTGCACGCCTGGCTGGAGGTGCAGACCAAGCGGCTCGAAGAGCAGTCCGAGCTGGTGGAGGCGATCGTCAGGCAATCGAGTGGCGGCGATGATCCGCTTATCGGCGCTGTCCGTGTGCGAGACGTTGCCGCTTCGAAACTCGTCTACCGGCAAGGTCATGTGAGCGTTGATGCGCTCGAGGCCTTCACGCAAAGCGCCGAGGCGGAGATCCGCGCCTATCTCGCGCGATGCGGGAAAAGCGATAGCGGACCGATGACGCTGCACTTCCACGAACCGGTCAACCACGACGGCAAAGGTCTCGTCGAAGTCGCGCTTCCCTATAGCGGCAGCCTCGAACCATCGGGCGATCTGCGCATCCGGTTTCAGCCGGAAGGGCGCGAAGCGTATTTGGCGGTGCCGGAAACGCTCGAAACCTTCCCGATGGTGCTTCGCGTCTACGACGCCATCGAGACCTGGTTCGAACAAAGCAGCGATCTCAACTGCTTCGGCAGCCCCTACGAAACCTATCCCGGCAGCGGCGACGCCCGTTTCGACGTCGCCTATCCCATCGTGCTTTAGCGTAAGCCACTTCTTTCCCCGACCATTCAAGGATTCCATCCGATGCAGCACGTTCCCTATGTGGGCTCCGGCCCCTATTGCTATGCCAATTCCTTCGCCATGATGTTCGGCGATGCGGCGCCCTCCACCGCCGTGATCGAATTTTCCACCAGCAGCCCCTTCGGCATGCAGCTCATCGGCGGCTCGCTGCCGTTCTTCGATCCCTATGGCTGGGACCCGGAGGCCGGGTTCGACGGCGCGCTCGAGGCGCTCGGCTGGACGTCCGAGATCAGCAAGGGCGGCGATGCCGAAGACGCGCTTTCCCGCCTCCGCTCGGCACTGAAGGACGGCCCTGTCTGGGTGGGGCCGGTGGAGATGGGCCATCTGCGGCATCAGCCCGGCATGACCGGGCCGATCGAGGCCGACCACTACGTTGTGGCGCTCACGCTCGACGAAGAACGGGTGCTCATGCACGATCCGCAAGGTTATCCCTACGCGGCGCTGCCAATCGGCGATTTCATGGCAGCCTGGGAAGCGAAGACGCTTACCTATGGAGAGCCGTTTACGATGCGGTGGGGCTTCCGTCGCGTCGCAGACGTCTCGGAGCCTGATGCGATCCGGGCCTCGACACCGGCGGCGATCCATTGGTTGTCGATGCGGACGGACCGGCCGATGCCTGCAGGCAGCTTCGGCAACGCAGACGCTGCCGAAGCACTTGCGGCGCTGATCGAGGGTGGTTGCGACAAAGACCTGCGGGCGCATCTGATCCACTTCGCCGTTCGCGTCGGCACCCGCCGCGCCGCCGACGCCGCAACCTGCCTGTCGCGCGTCGGGCTTTTGAAATCTGCCGCCATCGCCGGCGAGCAGGCCCGACTGATCGGCGCGCTGCAGTACCCCTTGGTCGTTCGAAAGGATGGCGAAGCTGCAGAAGCGCTGCGCAGGTTGGCTCCGACCTACGATCGGCTACTCGCCGCCCTCCGCGGCGGCGAGTAAGGCGACGGTTGCAAAGCCGTATTCCAGGCAGAAACCAATTCGGACGCTTCTCCGGAGCGCCGCGCGTTCATGTGAACGCACCAGGACACTCTAGCACTTTGATCCTGGAGCATCTTTCCGCCTCACCTCCACTTGAGAGCGGGATACTCTAGGCAATAAGCTCGGAGAAACTCCTTGGGCGCTCCGACTTCGGACCGCGCACCGCGGCATAGTGAACGCCGACCACACCGTTGCTGTAGTGTTCGCTACCCATCAACCGCAGTTCGTTCTTTTCCCTGAGCCGGGCGAACCATGGTTCGCCCGGTGAAACGACCGGATAGACGAAGAAATGATAGCGATCGACCAGACCCAGGCCGATCACCGTCTGCGCCAGGCTGGCGCCGCCCGAGAGGTGAATATCACCGCCGGGCGCAGCCTTCAGCTCCATCAGATAGCGCGACAAAGCGGCGTCATCGAGCGCCACGACCTTTTCGGCGTTGTTCCATGGGCTGATCGCCTGTTCGCCGGCGCGGGAAAACACGATCTTACGATAGTCGTGCATACGTTTGGCCATGATACGATTGGTCTCGCCATTCGCGTCATCGGCGAGAGCGCCCGGCCAGTAGCCGACCATCTCCTCGTAGGTCGTTCGACCGACAAGCACAGTGTCGTAGCCGGCATAGAGCCGGTCGATCGCCCGGTACTGCTCCTCGACGACCGTACCCATCCAGGCAAGCGGGTCGTCCAGCCGGCCATCGAGCGTCGTCATCATCTGCAGGACGATGTTGCGCAAATCGCCTCCTTAGTGGACTTGCTGTTCGACGAGACGGGCCAGTTGCTCGGCCACCGTTCCCCAGCCGTCGTGGAAACCCATCTCCTCGTGCATGTCCCGATCGGCCTTGCTCCGGTGCATCACATGGGCGGCATAGTGCGTGCCTTGCGGATGATCACTAAGCGTGATGACCGCCGTCATGAAGGGATTTTTGGCCGGGCGCCAGCCGCCAACCAGCGTATCGGTAAAGACGATGCACATGAGATCGTCGACGGCGAGAAAGCAGGCATCGAGATGCGGTACGAATTCGCCGCCAGCTTCGCTGATATGAGTGACAAGCGCGCCGCCGGGCTTCAGATCCATGTCGACCACCCTGCATTTGGCCGGCGCCGGAACCCACCACTTTTCGAACCGTGCGCGATCGGTCCAGGCGCGCCAGACAGCAGAACGGGGCGCCTTGATGATGCGCGACATCGCCAGGTCGAGTTCGGGATCGGGCGAGCGGGTCATGTCATTCCTCCTCGTTTTCGGTGACAAATTGTTCCAGCCGATCGGCGCGACCCTCCCAGACTGCGCGCTGCGCGGCGAGCCAGGCGTCGACCACGGAGAATTGCGCCTTCTCGATGGCGCAGGTGCGCACCCGGCCGTGCTTGCGCGTGCGGATGAGCCCGCTGCCTTCCAGGAAGTGGATGTGCTTCATGAAGGATGGCAGCGCCATGTCGAAGGGCCTGGCGAGATCACTGATGCTCGCCGGCCCGCCACCAAGCCGAGCCAGCACGGCGCGCCTCGTCGGATCGGCGAGCGCCTGAAAGATTACGTCCAATCGATCTGAATACTGTTCCATAAGGCTAAGTATCACGGGCGAATACTTAGCGCAACAGCTAACTATTAGAGCACGGATCCACCGGGATCAGGGCGCCTTTGGCATCTTAGCCCGCATGCTCTCTTTGGCTCGGTCGAACAACAATCGCGTCACCGCTTGCGGGCGACGATGTAGGGACGGTTCTCATTGTCCTTCGTTGCATGACTTTCGGTGGCAAGGATGTCGAAGCCAGCGACAGTCATCTGCCGGCTCAGTTCCGCCACTCCGAACGTGCCCGCATAGGGCGCCAATCCGATCGCGCGCATCGCCGGCAGCAAGACCAGCCGGATCAGCGGATTCATATCACCGACGCAGGGTGTCTTGGTGATGAACAGTCCACGCGATGCAAGCAAGGCGTGGATGGTGCCGAGCGTGCCCGAGAGATCGCGCACGAGATGGAGATAATTGAAGCCGAGAACCACGTCGTACTGCGCCCGCTCAACCGCAAGCGTTTCCGCTACCGTGGTACGGAAGGCAAGGTGCGGCATCAGATCGGGAGCGTATCTCTCCCTCGCGATCGCAATCATCTCGGTGGAAATATCGGTCGCAAGGTAATCTCGAACGTCGCCTGCGAGCCGAAATGCCGTCGTTCCGGTGCCGCAACCGAGCTCCAGGACCCGATCATCCGGCAGAAGCAAGGCGCGGGTGCGCTCCAGTGTGCGCTCGTATCCGGCGGGATCCGCGATGGCGCCCTTGGCGTATCTGCGCGACGTCCGGTCCCAGAAACGCGCGTCGCTCGCTGTGCTCATGCTGCCTGCTCCCCAGAACGCGGCCATGTCTCCTCGGCAGAATCGTCGGGCCGAGGCCGCACCGGTCAAGGATGTCCTGCCGAAGTGCAACTATCGATGCCATCGGCAGTACCGCACGATTATCAACAAATGGCGGAGAAAGAACCGTCAATCGGCAAGGGGCCTCCTCCGCCTCATCCCAGGCGAACCCAACCGACGGCTTCAAGCATATAGGGTACTCTCAACTGCAACCGTGACGGGGCAGAAACACCCGAAAACAGAGGCGAGAGATTGAGAACCTGCGGAGAAAAGATGGCGGACAGAGAGGGATTCGAACCCTCGATACGCTTTCACGTATACACGCGTTCCAGGCGTGCGCCTTCAACCACTCGGCCACCTGTCCATCCGTCAGCAGCCGATGGTCAACCCGGCTGGATGGGAAGGGCGAGGCCCTTCTTGTCAGCTGGTGTGAACCGGCGGACGCGCGTCTATATACCGATGATTTGCTTGGGATCAACTGCTTTCTGACAGATTGTTGACATCTTGTGAAACCGGACGGCCCACGGCCCCCATTGTGCATGTCGGCGGGTGCGCCTATCTCTGGCGCCGGGACGAGCGTGACGCCTCCGACCCGCTGCCGGTGCCGCCTCGGCGCTGTTCAGATCACCCGCATATTTTTCCGTCGGGCCTTGTCCGAGGCCCACGCGATCGAAGAAGATGCGGTTCTGAACAATGCGCCCGGTCAAGAGCAAGGCGTGCGCCCGTGACATGAAGGGAATATGGACCGATGCGGTTTGTGTTGAGGTTGGCAAGCGCCGTCGTCCTGTTTGCAGCCGTGCTTGCCGGCGCCGTCGACGCGATCCAATCGGTTGCCGCGTCGGAACTGGTGATGACGTCGCTCGGCGACGATCTGGAGGCGCTCGGCGCCGATACGGCAAGCTGGGTCCAGTTCGCGCAGCGCAGCGACGCGGCGCCGACGATCTGGCACTCGATCCTGCACTGGGTGCTGATGCAGCCGGCCTTCGCCGTGCTGGCTCTCGTCGCCCTCATCCTGTGGATGGCCGGATACAAGAAGCGGCCGGCGGCGGGACGCTTCGCCGCCTGACCTCCCCGCGCCGATCTCCTCCCGATGAAAGGAGTATGCTGATGTTCCTGATCGACATGTTCAACAAGAAGACGATCATGCCGGATGCGCAGACGGCGCTGCCCGGCCGCCAAGAGGCGATCCCGACGGCCGAAACGCATTTCGTTTCCGGGCGGCTGCTGAAAGGCCCCTACCCCGACGGCACCAGGACGATCCTCTTCGGCATGGGCTGCTTCTGGGGTGCGGAGCGACTGCTGTGGAACATTCAGGGGGTCCATGTCACCGCTGTCGGCTATGCGGGAGGGCTGACGCCGAACCCGACCTATCAGGAGACAACCACCGGCCTCACCGGCCATGCCGAAGTGGTGCTGGTCGTCTATGAGCCGCAAAAGGTTCCGCTTGCCGTGCTGCTCAAGACCTTCTTCGAGGAGCACGACCCGACCCAGGGCATGCGCCAGGGCAACGATATCGGCACCACCTACCGCTCGGCGATCTATGCCTATGACGATGAGCAACTGGCGGAAGCCAAGGCCGCACGCACCGCGTTCCAGGCGGCCTTGAAGTATTCCAACCATGGCGGCAAGATCACCACCGAGATCAGCAAAGCCGGCCCGTTCTACTTCGCCGAGGACTACCACCAGCAATATCTGGCGAAGAACCCGAACGGCTATTGCGGACTGCGCGGCACAGGCGTGAGCTGCCCGATCGGCCACTAGATCGCGCCCCACACGTCAAAGCGGGAGGCCGGCGGAAGACCGCACGCTCTTTTCTTCGTTCCGCGCTGCCTGGCCCCTCCGCATCCGGATGCCCGGAACGGCTGCGCACCACCCACAACCCTGAGGCCGCACCCGAGAGGCGCCGACACGTCGCCGCGATCGCAAAAGCACAACAGAACCGGTGCCTTACGAGCACCGGCATCTGTGGCTTGTATTTTTACCATCCGAAAAATTTTGAGTGTTTTTTTGCCGTGACCGTGCAAGGATGCGCCACCCTAGCCCCAAGGAGAAGGGGGTGGGTTCCGCAGACAGGTTCCGCAAGGAGCCGGCGGGAGGACCCAATAAGATCAATAGCGACAACAGGGCTGCACGATGAAAAAAACCATTCTCGGTCTCTTTGCCTTTTCGATGATGTCCGCGACGGCTCTGGCCGCCGACATCAAGCCGGCGATCATCTACGATCTCGGCGGCAAGTTCGACAAATCCTTCAACGAGGCTGCCTTTAACGGCGCCGAGAAGTTCAAGACGGAGTCGGGCGTCGAATACCGCGAGTTCGAAATCGCCAATGACGCCCAGCGCGAACAGGCGCTGCGCCGCTTTGCCAGCGACGGCAACAGCCCGATCGTCATGGCCGGCTTCAACTGGGCGGCCTCGCTCGAGAAGATCGCGCCCGAATATCCTGATATCAAGTTCGCCATCATCGACATGGTCGTCGAGAAGCCGAACGTCAAATCGGTCGTCTTCAAGGAACAGGAAGGCTCCTACCTCGTCGGCGTTCTCGCCGGCCTCGCTTCGAAGTCGAAGACCGTCAGCTTCATCGGCGGCATGGACGTTCCGCTGATCCACAAGTTCGCCTGTGGCTACGTTGGCGGCGCCAAGTCGACCGGCGCTGACATCAAGGTTCTGGAAGCCTACACCGGCACGACGCCGGACGCCTGGAACGACCCGGTCAAGGGCGGCGAAATCGCCAAGTCGCAGATCGACCAGGGCTCGGATGTCGTCTACCACGCTGCCGGCGGCACCGGCGTCGGCGTCCTGCAGGCAGCTGCAGATGCCGGCAAGCTCGGCATCGGCGTCGATTCCAACCAGAACGGCCTGCAGCCGGGCAAGGTTCTGACCTCGATGCTGAAGCGCGTCGACGTCGCTGTCTACGAAGCCTTCACGGCGGCCAAGAACGACAAGTTCGAATTCGGCATCTCCAACCTCGGCCTCAAGGAAGATGGCGTCGGCTACGCCCTCGACGACAACAACAAGGCGCTGATCACGCCTGAAATGCTCGACGCCGTGGAAAAGGTGAAAGCCGAAATCATTGCCGGCAAGGTCCAGGTTCACGACTACATGAGCGACGAGGCCTGCCCCTACTAAGGCTCGCCGTCAGGAAACAGAAAGGCCGCCGGTTCGTTGGACCGGCGGCCTTTTCATTTTCCGTTCTGCCTTTGCAGGCACTCAATAGTGCGGCGGCCGGGTGATCGCCGGCGCATCGAGCGACTGCTCTTCGAGCGACAGGAAGCGCTCGGTCAGCCGGTCGAGCTTGGCGCGCGTCTGCTCGACCACCTTCCACTGCTCGGCAAGCTGATCGGAAAGCTCTTCGATTGTCTTTGCCTGGTGGGCCACCGTTTCCTCAAGGTGGGTGATCCGCTCGTCCGCCTTGCTCATGTCTGCATTCTCCCTATCGACGCGTCGCGCCATTTGCCGGCAGATTGGCCACGGCGGCCCCCATGTCAAGCGATGGCCTCTCAGGCCTTTACCGCCGCGCCGCCCGTCAGTGAAAATCCTGGATCCTTTGCCGAAAGACGCTTGTGCAGATGCACCATCAGTCCGGCGGCGAAAAGCGGCGTCAACAGGTTGACGAAGGGCACCGCCAGGAAGGCTGCGAGCAGAAGACCGGCAAGGAACACCGTCGAGCGGTGCTTTGCGCGAAAAAGCCGCGCCTCTGCCGGCGGGCGATAGCGCATTGCCGCAAACTCGAAGAACTCCCGTCCGAGCAGGTAGCCGTTGACGAGAAAGAAGGCGACGAGGTTGACGCCGGGAACAAGCAGCAGGAAAAGTGCAAGCAGGTTGCCGAGGATGACGACGCCCAAAAACTTCAGCGATCCGGCGATAGCCTCGCCGAGCGGCAGCGCCCTGCCCGGCGGCTCGTGTGGATAGTCCCGCTTCTCGATGACCTCTGCGACATCGTCGAGGAAGAAGCCAGCAATCAACGCGGTGACGGGAGCCAGAAGCAAGGCGAGCGCCAGCGCCAGGCCGAGGCTCGCAAAGATGCCGACGACGAAGGTGAGCCAGCCGGCCCAGACGGGCGTGCCCGGCATCAGCGTATCGATCCATGGAAGCGCCAGCCAGATGAACAGTTCGCGCACGGCAAGCCAGAGCGCGACAAGTGCGAGGACCGTCAATCCAAGCACTTTCCAGAAGACTGACCGGGTCTCGGGCGCAAGCAGATTGGCAAGCGAAAGCCGTGCCGCGTCCAATATCATCATCACTCTCCAGTGTCGGCCAAGGTTCGACAACGCATGTAGGCAGAGGTGCCACCGGCGACAAGCCCGCCATGCGCCTCGTCTTTATGCAAGATTCATCCAGCTGGTCTATGTCGAGCATGGAAAACGCCGATAGTGGCGATATTCTAGAAGAAATGCGCGATTGCCGGCGACAGGCCCCGGCGACAGACCCCGCCGACAGACAATGACGGCGCCGCACGGAGGATGACATGACAAGACCAACAACACTCGCCAGCCTCTCGGTGCTCGTCCAAGGGGGCAAGCTGGACCCCGTCGATCTCGTCGACCAAACCTATGCCGCGATCGATGCGCATGGCGACTATGCGATCTTCACGGAACTTACGCGCGACCGCGCAAGGCGCGATGCAGAAGCCGCGTCGCGGCGGCTGAGAGCCGGGCGGTCTCTTGGTCTGCTCGACGGCCTGCCGCTTGCCTGGAAGGACCTGTTCGACATGGCCGGCAGCGTGACAACTGCCGGCTCGACGGTGCTGCGGACGAGCGCCGCGGCAACGAAAGACGCTCCTGTCGTCACCGCCGTTTCGGCTGCCGGCATGGTCAGCATCGGGCGCACCAACATGAGCGAGTTCGCCTTCTCCGGCCTCGGCATCAACCCGCATTACGGCACGCCGAGAAACCCGGCCGCCACCGACGTCGAGCGCATCCCCGGCGGGTCCTCCTCCGGTTCAGGTGTTGCGGTCGCAGCCGGGCTGGTACCAGCGGCTATTGGTACCGATACCGGTGGCTCCGTCCGCATCCCTGCGGCACTGACGGGCATCGTCGGCTACAAGGCAACCCGCGGCCGCTATGCGATGAAGGGCGTGTTTCCGCTGGCCGAAAGTCTGGATTCGCTTGGGCCGCTCTGCCATACGGTGCAGGACGTCGTTTGGGTCGATGCCGCCATGCACGGGCTGACGGCGCCGACCGTGCGCCGCGCCGATCTCTCGGGCGTCGCGCTGGTCGTCCCGGAAACGATTGTCTTTGACGATGCGGAGCCGGAGGTCGTCGAAGCCTTCGAAGATACGATCAGGCGATTGGAGAAGGCCGGCGTCACCGTCAGCCGGCGCGCTTTCCCGACTTTTTCGGCGATCTTCGGGCTCATGGCGCGGCACGGCGCACTGGTGACGGCCGAGGCCTATGCGCTTCACCGCCAGCGGCTGGCCGGTCCAGAAGCCAATGCCATGGACCCGCGCGTCGTCGCCCGCACCCGGCTCGGCGAAAAGATCACCATGCCGGACTATATCGCCCTGCTCGACGCCCGCGATCAGTTGATCCACGAGACGGTCGAAGGCTTGAGGCCGAACGAGCTCATCGCCCATCCGACGCTGCCGCATGTGGCGCCGCCGATCGCGCCGCTCATCGAAGACGACGAGCTGTTCTTCAAAACCAATGCCAAGACGCTGCGCAACACCTCGATCGGCAATTTCCTGGATTTCTGCGGCATCTCCATCCCGTGCGGGCTGGGCGCTGCCGAAATGCCCGTCGGTTTCCAGCTGGCCGCCCCGCATCACCAGGACGACCGGCTGCTCGCCGTCGCGCTCTCTGCCGAGGCGATCATCTGGGGTGAGGCATGATCGTCTGTTTCGATATCGGCGGCTCGGCGATCAAGGGTGCGATCGTCCATTCGCGCGAGCGGATCTTTCCGCTGCCACGTCGAACGACCCCGCTCACCAACTTCCGCCAGTTCGTGCAGGTGCTCGAATCGGTGCTCGACGAAGCCGGTGGGCACCCGGATTGCGTGGCGATCTCGATCACCGGCGTCATCGATCCGGAGACGCGGCGGATCAAATGCGCCAATATCCCCTGTATCGACGGCCGCGAACTGGTGGCCGAACTCGAGGCGGCGCTGCATCTGCCGGTCAGGATCGCCAATGATGCGGACTGCTTTGCACTGGCCGAAGCCGGTGCCGGTGCCGGGCGCGGCCACCGCATCGTGTTCGGCGCGATCCTTGGCACCGGTGTCGGCGGCGGCCTGGTCATCGACGGCCGATTGATCAATGCCGATGGCGGCTTTGCCGGCGAGTGGGGGCACGGCCCGGCGATCGCGGCCGAAGCCGGCAATCCGCCGATTGCCATTCCCGCCTATGAATGCGGCTGCGGCCAGCGGCGCTGCGTCGATACGGTCGGCGGCGCCCGTGGGCTGGAGCGCCTGCACCAGACCGCCCATGGCAAGACACTTTCGAGCCACGAGATCATCGAGGCCTGGCAAGCAGGCAATACCGAGGCGAAGCGCACGGTCGAACTTCTCGTCGATCTTGTCAGCTCACCGCTGGCGCTCGTCATCAACATATCAGGCGCGACCATTGTGCCTGTCGGCGGCGGCCTTTCCAATTCCGAGGAGCTGCTTGCCGAGATCGACAGGGCGGTTCGTAGCCGGATTCTGAGGCAATTCGACCGACCCCTGGTGGTGCGTGGCGAATGCCGAGTCGAGCCCGGCCTGATCGGCGCGGCACTGCTTGGATTGGGGGAAGAGAGAGTATGAGCGGCATCAAGCTTGAAGTCTGCGTCGACGACGCCGACGGCCTGTACGCGGCAATCGAAGGCGGCGCCGACCGCATCGAGCTTTGTGCGGCCCTTTCCGTCGGCGGTCTGACGCCCAATCCGGGGCTGATGGCGCTGGCCGGCCCGCCAGCGGTGCCCGTTTACGCCATGATCCGTCCGCGTCCCGGCGATTTCGTCTTCTCCGCTGCGGACCTCGACGTCATGCGCCGCGATATCGACGCGGCACGCGCAGCCGGCCTCGCCGGTGTCGTGCTCGGTGCCTCGCTCGCTGGTGGCCGCCTCGACACCTCGATGCTCACCAAGCTCACGGGCCATGCGGCCGGGCTCGGAATGACGCTGCATCGCGCCTTCGATCTGGTGCCGGATTTCGCCGAGGCGATGGAGGTTGCGGTCGAGCTCGGTTTCGAGCGGATCCTGACCTCGGGCGGCGCCAGAAGCGCGCCGCAAGCAGCCGATCAGCTCGCTGAAATCGTCTCTCTCGCCAAGGGCCGGCTGTCGGTCATGCCTGGATCCGGCGTCACGCTTGAGACGGTCGATGCGCTGCTCGACCGATTGACGGTCGGCGAAGTGCATTCCTCGTGTTCCGTTCGTGAGCCGGCTCAAGATCAGCGGATGGTCGACATGGGTTTCGTTTCGGCCGATCGCCGACGCACGGATGTGGCAACGGTCCGGGCGATGAAGGCGAAGCTTTCACAGCGCTGACACGGGTGCTGCCTGAAATTGAAAAGCCCCGGAGCGATTGCGCCGTCCGGGGCTTTTGCTTGGTAGCCTGAAGATTAGGCCGCGTAGACCTGCGTGCCGGCGATCCATGTGGAGCCCATGGCGAGCTCCGGCGTCAAGAGCACGAAATCGGCATCCGCGCCCGCCTTCAGCCGGCCCTTGTGGGTGGCAAGCCCCATGGCATCGGCCGGATAGGCGGAGGCCATGCGCAACGCTTCCTCGACCGGGAGACCGAGCTTCTCGTGCACGAAGCGGACCGACGAGAGCATATCGATGTCGGCGCCGGCAAGCGTGCCGTCGGCAAGCGTCAGACGTCCGCCCTCACGCAGGATCTCGCGACCGTTCAGCTGGAAGCTCGTCATGTCGGTGCCAATCGGCGACATGGCGTCGGTCACCAGGAAGATCTGGCCCGGGCCCACCTTCGCACGCAGCGCCACGCCCATCGAGGCCGGCTCGACATGGTAGCCGTCGGCGATCAGGCCCGCATGGAGCGTGCCGGTGGCCAAAGCCGCGCCGACAACGCCCGGTTCGCGATGACCGAGGCCGCTCATGGCGTTGAAGAGATGGGTCACCGTGCGGGCACCCGCCTTGGCGTAGGCAACGGCGGTTTCATAGCCGACGTCCGTGTGGCCGAGGCTGACGACGGCACCGGCATCGGCCAGCGCCCGCACCTGCTCCTTGGTGGCGTTTTCCGGCGCCACGGTGACCATCAGCACGCCGAGCGCCTTGGCGCAGGCGAGCATTTCGGCGAGGTCGGCGTCATCCATGGGGCGGATGAGTTTCGGATCGTGGGCGCCCTTGCGCGCCACCGAAAGATGCGGACCTTCGAGATGCAGACCGAGGAAGCCGGGCACGCCTTCGGCCTTGGCTTGAAGTCCGGCCTGGATGGTCGCCGTTCTCACTTCGCGCGTGTCGGTGATCAGCGTCGGCAGCAGCGCCGTGGTGCCGAACTTGGCATGCGCCGAACAGATCTGTCGGATGCCCTCGACGGTCGGCTCCTCGTTCAGAAGCGCACCACCGCCGCCGTTCACCTGCAGGTCGATGAAGCCCGGCACGAGAAGCATGCCATGCGCATCGATCCTTTCGGCATCGGCTGGGACATCCGCCGCGGCGACGATCGCCTTGACGCGGCCGCCCTCGATGACAAGGGCGCAGCCGTCGTGCCATTCGACGCCGTCGAACAGCCGGGCGCCGGTGATTGCCTTCCTCTCGCTCATCTCGTCTCCGTTACCTTCTTGAGGCTTGCCGGCGCATCGGGGTTAAGACCGCGCGAGCGCGACCAGGCTTCGACGAAACCGTAGAACGGCAGGATCAGCGTCAGCGCGTCCGTGATCGGATGGCCCGTCTCGACGAACGGCAGGCGCTTGGCCTTGGCCGCGCGGCTCGAGGTAGCATGAACCACAGCACCCTTTTCCGCCATACCGTCGGCGATACCGGCAACCGAAGTTTCCGCCGCGTCACGCGCGGCAAGCGTCAGCACCGGGAATTTGGCGCCGACCAGCGCCACCGGACCATGCAGCACTTCTGCCGCGGAATAGGCTTCCGCATGCATGCCCGAGGTTTCCTTGAACTTCAGTGCGGCTTCGCTGGCGATCGCCAGCGCCGGGCCGCGGCCGAGCACGTAGAGCGATTCCGCCTCGCCGAGATCGTCGGCAAAGGTCTGCCAGTCGAGCTTAACGGCCTTGGCAAACTGGTTCGGAAGATCCGCGACCGCCCGCTTAAGCGCGGCATCTCCGGTCCATTCCCCGAGCACGGCAAGGCCGGCAACGATCGAATTGACGTAGGACTTGGTCGCAGCGACGGCGATTTCAGGGCCGGCGAGAATGTCCAGCGGATGCGTGCAGGCCTCGGAAATCGGCGAGGGCAGCGTGTTGGTGAGCGCGATCGAGACCGCACCGGCATCGGTCGCGGCCTGCGCCATGGCGACGATATCCGGGCTCTTGCCCGATTGCGAAATTGCGATGGCCGCCGCCCCGCCGAGCTTCAGCTTGGCGCCGTAGATCGAGGCGAGCGAAGGACCGAGCGAGGCAACCGGCCGACCGGCCTGCAGTTCGATCGCATATTTCAGGAAGAGTGCCGCATGGTCGGAGGAGCCACGGGCGATCGTTACCAGGAAGGCCGGATCCTTGGCGCGCAAGGCAGCACCGGCTGCCTTCAGCTGGTCGGCGGAACGCTCCAGCAAACGCTGGGCGGCTTCGGGGATCTCGTCGATTTCTCGGCGCATATTGGTCTGCATGGTCAATTCCTTTCTGCGGGCCGTCGCTTTAGGATTCCGACAGCGTCAGTTCCGCGACAAAGTCATAGGCGTCGCCCCGGTAGAGCGAGCGGGTGAATTCGACGACGCGTCCCGATGCGAGATAGGAGACGCGTTCGATGGAAAGGCCGGCCGAGCCGACGGCAACGCCGAGCATCGAGGCATCCGGATCCTTGATGTTGCAGGCGGAGATGCGCTGCACGGCGCGAACCGGGCGCGCGCGGGTCTTGTCGAGCGCGGAATAGAGCGACGAGGTAACGGTCTGCGGATCGGGCAGGAACTCCGCCGAAATGCTGGCGCGTTCGATCGCGAGCGGCATGTCGTCGGCGATGCGCAGGCGGCCGAGGCGGGCAACCAGCGCGTCGGCCGGCAGGCCGAGCGCCATCATCTCGTCCGGCGAGGGATGGAACAGGCCGCGTTCAAGCCAACGGGCGTGCGTATTCAGACCACGGCGCGCCATATCCTCGGTGAACGAGGTCAGCCGCGACAGCGACTGCTGCACCTTGGAGACCGGCTTGACCACGAAGGTGCCGGAGCCATGGCGGCGAACCAGCAATCCGTCGCGCACAAGATCGTCGACCGCCTTGCGCACAGTGACACGACTGATGTTGGCGTAGTCGGCAAGATCACGCTCGGGCGGCAGCGCGTCGCCATGATTGAGCTTTCCCGATTGGATCGCCTCTTCGAGTGATTGCCGAAGCTTCAGATAGAGCGGGCCCGAGCCTCCGGCCTGCAAGCCCTCGAGCGGCAGAATGGATGCGAGCTGGTGCGTCATGCGCCGGCCCTCGCCTGTGAGCCAAAACGCTGGGCGGCAAGCGCAACGGCGCCGGTCAATGCGTCAGCTTCCGCTTCGACGATGAGCGCCTGGTGCCGTTCGGCAAGCCATGGGCGATAGAGCGGCGCCAGTCCGCCGAGCAGACACAGCCTGGCGCTTCCCCTTGCGACCACGACGTCAAGCGCCTCATCCACCGTGAGCGCTGCGGCCTTCAGCAGCCGTACGGCGACGGGGTCGCCGTCTGCAGCACCCTCGAAAACGCGCGGCGCATAGCGACCAAACTCGCCTGGTTTGGCAAGCCGAGCGAAATCGACGACGTCGCGCGGATCGTTGTTGAACTCCGCCATGACGGATGCGGTGACCGCGGAGCCTTCGTGGATGTTGTCGAAGGCGAGCAGGCTTTCCTGCAGGAGCGCGTGGCCGATGCGGGCGCCGCTGCCATGATCGCCGATGGTGAAGCCCCAGCCGCCGACATAGCTGACAGTCTCGCCCTGGCGCAGGATATAGATGGTGCCGGTGCCGAGGATGGCGACGGCGCCGTCCTGGTTGCCGAGCGCGCCCTGAAACGCGATCAGACCGTCGGATTCGATTTCGGCGGCAGCGAAGGGAAGACGGCGCTTTACGTAATGCACGGCATCGCCGACATTGTGCCCGGCCACACCAACAATCGCCTTGGCGTCCGCGATACCCTGGGGATCGAGGCCCGCCTCTTGGAAGGCGGCACGGGAGGCTTCACCGATATTGGAAAGCGCCGTCTCCGGATCGGTCAGGATATTGGCGGCGCCGGCCTTGCCGCGCCCGAGTATACGCCCGTCCAGCGACGCCACGGCCGCCCGGCAGCTCGTTCCGCCACCATCGATTCCAATCAGGTAATTTGTCATGAGCACCTCCGGCCACTGAGGATACCAAAAAAATACCAATAACCAAGCCTGAATCCATCTGCACTTTCGATTTCGTTGCAATACATTGAATTTTATAAGCTAATTTAGCTGATCTATTTTTTCCGGCGCCAAAAGTTAAATTCTTCTGGACAATTGGTATTTTTTTGGCATTAATTTCAACCGAGAGGAGACACGACCCATGCCGTCAGTGAAGACCGAAGAGCGTCACGACAACGCCAAGGGCCTGGATCTTATGCATCCGGCGCTGGCGCTTCGACTGCTCGCATCCGGGCAGCAAGCCGCCGCCAAGGCGGTTGACGGCGCGATTGAGTCGATCTCCGCAGCCGCCTCGATCGCCGCGGAAAGCCTCGCTTCCGGCCGGCGTCTCGCCTATGCTGGCGCAGGCAGCTCCGGGCTGATGGCAATGGCCGATGCGCTCGAACTGCCCGGCACCTACGGCATTGCCCAGGAGCAGATCGTTATCCTGCTCGCCGGTGGCGCTGCCAGCCTCAGCGATCTGGCAGGTGGCTATGAAGACGATATGGACCTTGCCCGCGACGACGTGCGCAAGGCCGGCATCGGTGCGGGCGACTGTCTGGTTTCCGTTTCCGCCAGCGGCTCCACCCCTTACGCCCTTGCCGCTGCCGACGAGGCACGCAAGCTCGGCGCCAAGGTGATTGCTGTCGCCAACAACCCGGGTGCCGCCCTCTTCAACGACGCCGATGTTTCGATCCTACTGCAGACACCGCCGGAAGTGATCTCCGGCTCGACCCGCATGGGTGCCGGCACGGCGCAGAAGATCGCCTTCAACATGTTCTCGACACTGGTCGGTATCCACCTCGGCCACGTGCTCGACGGCCACATGGTCAACCTGCGGGCCGACAATATCAAGCTGCACGGCCGCGCCATTCGCATCGTCACCGATGTCACCGGCATCAGCGCCGCCGAGGCCGGCCGACTGATCACCATGGCTGCCGGCTCGGTCAAGGTCGCGATCCTTCTCGCTTCCGGCGCGAAGGACGTCGCGGCAGCGGAGGCCGCACTCAAAGAAGCCAAGCAGAACCTGCGCCGGGCGATCGATATCGTCTCGGCCTGAACAATTTCGGGATCCAAACCGCGCCGAAGCGGCGCCCATAAAAAGGGAGAACCTGCATGACCCGTACAACAATCAAAGGCCTGCTGCTCGCTTCGAGCATTCTCGGCACGGCCGGGCTGGCGCACGCCGAGGACGTGACGCTGACCATCGAAAGCTGGCGCAACGACGACCTGGCGATCTGGCAGGAAAAGCTGATCCCGGCCTTCGAAGCCAAGAACCCGGGCATCAAGGTCAAGTTCGCGCCGATGGCGCCGACTGAATACAATGCCGCGCTCAACGCCAAGCTCGATGCCGGCTCCGCGGGTGACCTCGTTACCTGCCGTCCGTTCGACGTTTCGCTCGAACTCTACAACAAGAAGCATCTCGCCGACCTGACGGCGCTGCCGGGCATGGAAAACTTCTCGCCGGTCGCCAGGTCCGCCTGGACCACCGATGACGGCAAGGCCACCTTCTGCGTGCCGATGGCATCGGTCATCCACGGCTTCATCTACAACAAGGACGCCTTCGACCAGCTCGGCATCCAGATCCCGACGACGGAAGCCGAATTCTTCGCCGCCCTCGACAAGATCAAGGCCGACGGCAACTACATCCCGATGGCGATGGGCACCAAGGACCTCTGGGAAGCCGCGACCATGGGCTACCAGAACATCGGCCCGAACTACTGGAAGGGTGAAGAAGGTCGCGCTGCGCTGATCAAGGGCGAGCAGAAGCTGACCGACGAGCCGTGGGTCGAGCCCTACCGCGTTCTTGCCAAGTGGAAGGACTATCTCGGCGACGGCTTCGAAGCCCAGACCTATCCGGACAGCCAGAACCTCTTCACGCTCGGCCGCGCCGCGATCTATCCGGCCGGCTCTTGGGAAATCGGCCTGTTCAACACCCAGGCCCAGTTCAAGATGGGCGCCTTCCCGCCGCCGGTGAAGAACGCCGGCGACACCTGCTACATCTCGGACCACAACGACATCGGCATCGGCCTCAATACCAAGAGCGCCCATGCCGAACAGGCCAAGACCTTCCTGACCTGGGTCGCTTCGCCTGAATTCGCCGACATCTACGCCAATGCGCTGCCGGGCTTCTTCAGCCTCAACTCGACCCCGGTGAAGATGACCGATCCGCTCGCTCAGGAATTCGTCTCCTGGCGCGAAAAGTGCAAGCCGACGATCCGCTCGACCTACCAGATCCTGGCGCGCGGCACGCCGAGCCTCGAAAACGAGACCTGGGTCGAATCGGCCAACGTCATCAACGGCACGGATACGCCGGAGGTTGCGGCCGAGAAGCTGCAGAAGGGCCTCGACGCCTGGTACAAGCCGGCGAAGTAAGAAGAGACGTAAGCGCAACAGGTTCCCTCCCCTTTTGGGGGAGGGTCGGCCCTACAGCGCCGCGCGTCTCAGACGCGCAAAGAGCACCTTGAACCGGATGGAATTTAAGGATGCCGTAGGGACCGGGCGGGGCGACATGCCGCAAGAGGCACTCCCCCAGCCGAAGCGTCACCGGCCTCCCCTAGTGGGGGGCCACCGACGCAGTCGTTTGCAAAAGAACGCGATAGACTTAACCTTCGTCATGAGCCCTTAAAAAGGGGCAGATGGCATACGGCGAGACCGGCCGTGTGGCGTCGGTGCGCATCGTGATTGTCTGGGGAACCGGTCTTCTAGAAACGGATGGATCAATGAGTGACGCTCTTTCAGTGCAAGACGGAAAGCCGACCGCAAGGCGGCCGAAGCGCTGGCACATCCTCGTCTTCCTGCTCCCGGCCTTCCTGGTCTATTCGGCGGTGATGATCCTGCCGCTGATCGAGACGCTCAGGCTCTCTCTGTTCAACACGGTCGACGGCCAGCCGGCCTTCGTCGGCCTTGCCAATTTCCAGACGCTGTTTGGAGAAGAGCGCTGGGCCCACGACTTCTGGAACGCACTGAAGAACAACGTCATCTTCTTCATCATTCACATGTGCGTACAGAACCCGATCGGCGTGGCGCTCGCCGCCATGCTGTCGATCCCGAAGCTGCGATTCGTCACCTTCTACCGCACGGCAATCTTCCTGCCGACACTGCTCTCCTTCGTGATCGTCGGCTTCATCTGGAAGCTGATCCTGTCGCCGATCTGGGGCGTGTCGCCCTGGATCCTCGACCTCGTTGGCCTGAAGTCGCTGTTTGCACCCTGGCTCGGGAAGCCGGGTTCCGCGCTCATCGCCGTGTCGCTGATCTCGGTGTGGCAATATGTCGGCATCCCGATGATGCTGATCTACGCAGCGCTGCTCAATATTCCCGATGAGGTGATCGAGGCTGCGGAATGCGACGGCGTCACCGGCTGGAGCCAGTTCTGGAAAATCAAGCTGCCGCTGATCCTGCCGGCCATCGGCATCATCTCGATCCTAACCTTCGTCGGCAACTTCAACGCCTTCGACCTGGTCTACACGGTGCAGGGCGCGCTTGCCGGCCCCGACGGCTCGACCGACATTCTCGGCACGTTGCTCTACCGCACCTTCTTCGGTTTCCAGCTGCAGCTCGGTGACCGCTCCATGGGCGCGACAATCGCCACGGTGATGTTCCTGATCATCCTCGCCGGCGTGTCGCTCTACCTCTTCGTCATCCAGCGCCGCATGCGCCGCTACCAGTTCTGAGGAGACCGGAGATGTCGAAAGCACGCGATTCCATCTTCCGCACCGGCTTCGTCCATGTGGCACTGATCGCCTACACGCTCGTGTCACTGTTTCCGGTGTTCCTGACGATCATCAACTCGTTCAAGGATCGCAACGCGATCTTCAGGGCACCGCTGACGATCCCGACGCCGCAAACCTTCAGCCTGATCGGTTATGAAACCGTTCTCGGCCAGGGCGACTTCGCCACCTATTTCCAGAACAGCTTCATCGTCACGATCGTCTCGATCGCGCTGGTGCTGCTCTTCGGGGCGATGGCCGCCTTCGCGCTGTCGGAGTACCGCTTCCGCGGCAACACCGTCATGGGCCTCTATCTGGCGATCGGCATCATGATCCCGATCCGGCTTGGCACCGTCGCCATCCTCCAGGGCATGGTCGCCGCCAACCTGGTCAACACGCTGACGGCGCTGATCCTGGTCTACACGGCGCAAGGGTTGCCACTCGCGATCTTCATCCTCTCGGAATTCATGCGCACGGTTTCGGATGACCTGAAAAATGCCGGGCGCATCGACGGGCTATCGGAATACGCGATCTTCTTCCGCCTGGTGCTGCCGCTGGTCAGGCCGGCGATGGCGACCGTCGCGGTGTTCACGATGATTCCGATCTGGAACGACCTCTGGTTCCCGCTGATCCTCGCTCCGGCCGAAGCGACCAAGACCGTGACGCTCGGTTCGCAGATCTTCATAGGCCAGTTCGTCACCAACTGGAATGCGGTGCTTGCGGCGCTGTCGCTCGCCATCCTTCCCGTACTCGTCCTCTACGTCATCTTCTCGCGGCAGCTGATCCGCGGCATCACGGCAGGAGCAGTCAAGTGAGTGCAAGCAGCAAACCGGTCCGGGTCCTCGTTGCAGGGCTCGGCAACATGGGGCGCAGCCATGCGCTCGCCTATCACAACAATCCCGGCTTCGAGATCGTCGGCCTCGTCAACCGTTCGAAGGTGCCGCTGCCGGAGGAGCTGAGCGGCTACGAGATCCATCCCGACTTCAAAACGGCGCTTGCCGAACTGAAGCCGGAACTCTGCTCGATCTGCACCTATTCCGACAGCCATGCCGACTTTGCGGTCATGGCATTTGAAGCGGGTGCCGACGTCTTCGTCGAAAAGCCGCTCGCAACCACCGTCGCCGACGCAGAGCGCGTTGTCGCGGCGGCCAAGAAGCACGGCCGCAAGCTGGTGATCGGCTACATCCTGCGCCACCATCCCTCGTGGATCCGGCTGATTGCCGAAGCCCGCAAGCTTGGTGGTCCCTACGTCTTCCGCATGAACCTGAACCAGCAGTCGAGCGGACCGACCTGGGAAACGCACAAGTCGCTGATGAAGACGACGTCGCCGATCGTCGATTGCGGCGTGCACTATGTCGACGTCATGTGCCAGATCACCGACGCCAAGCCGGTGGAAGTGCGTGGCATGGGGCTTCGCCTCTCCGACGAGATCGCGACCGACATGTATAACTACGGTCACCTGCAGGTGATCTTCGAGGATGGTTCCGCCGGCTGGTACGAAGCCGGTTGGGGCCCGATGATCTCGGAAACCGCGTTCTTCGTGAAGGACGTGATGTCGCCAAAGGGATCCGTGTCGATCGTCATGGACCAGAACGCCAAGTCCGATGACATCGACATGCACACCAAGACCGCTGTCATCCGGCTGCACAATGCCGAGACCGGCCCAGACGGCCGTTTCCTCAAACCCGACGAGGACCTGAAAATGGACGGTGAACCCGGTCACCAGGAACTCTGCGACCGCGAACAGGCCTATGTGCTGAAGGCCATTCGCGAAGACATCAACCTCGACCGTCACATGAACGACGCCGTCCAGTCCCTGCGCATCTGCCTTGCGGCGGACGAAAGCGTGCGGACCGGCAGACCAGTCAAACTCTAAGGGGGCAACCAGGTGGGATCGCTTCAACTCAAATCCATCCGCAAGGCCTATGGTAGCCATGAGGTGCTGAAGGGCATTGACCTCGAGGTGAAGGACGGCGAGTTCGTCATCTTCGTCGGACCATCCGGCTGCGGCAAGTCGACCTTGCTGCGCACCATTGCCGGCCTCGAGGACGCGACCTCGGGCAGCGTGCAGATCGACGGCACCGAAGTCGGCCACGTGGCGCCCGCCAAGCGCGGCATCGCCATGGTGTTCCAGTCCTATGCGCTCTATCCGCACCTGACGGTGAAGGACAATATGGGGCTTGGCCTGAAGCAGGCCGGCAAGCCGAAGGCGGAGATCGACGACAAGGTCGGCAAAGCGGCGAGCATGCTGTCGCTCGACCCCTACCTCGCCCGTCGCCCGGCCGAACTTTCGGGCGGCCAGCGTCAGCGCGTGGCGATCGGCCGCGCCATCGTGCGCGAACCGAAGCTCTTCCTGTTCGACGAGCCGCTTTCGAACCTCGATGCGGCGCTGCGCGTCAACACCCGGCTCGAAATCGCAAGGCTGCATCGCAGCCTGAAGGCGACGATGATCTATGTGACCCACGACCAGGTGGAGGCAATGACGCTCGCCGACAAGATCGTCGTGCTCAACGCCGGCAAGATCGAGCAGATCGGCTCGCCGATGGATCTCTACAACCGGCCCGCCAACGTCTTCGTCGCCGGCTTCATCGGCTCGCCGCAGATGAACTTCATCGACGGCGCGCGCCTTGGCGACACCCGCGCCAAGACGATCGGCATCCGCCCTGAGCATATGGCGCTTTCGCGCGAAAGCGGCGACTGGAAGGGTAAGGTGGTTCACGTCGAGCATCTCGGCGCCGACACCATCGTCTATCTCGAATCCGAACAGGCCGGCACCATCACCGTGCGGCTCTTTGGCGAACATCGCTACGCGCCCGACGACATCGTCTATGCGACGCCGATGGTCGGCAGCATGCACCGTTTCGGCGCCGACGATCGGATCCTCGACTGAGCCGTTCTTAGGGCCACGCCCTATCACAGCTACGTGAAATTAAGCCGCCATGGAGCATAAACCCCTGTGGCGGCTAAGTTATTTTTTGGCTCGACGCACCGCATCCTGCTGTTGCGCTGCAAAGCAAATTAACATACATTTGTGTTTGTATATTAGCTTTCCGGTATTTGCCGACCCTGATACCGGTTCCGCTTCCCTTCACTTCCGGACCGCACGGGCCTCTTGCGAGATGCACCGGCCGCCTGCGGTCACCGAATATGGACATCGCTATGCGCATGAACCGACCGACACTGGCCGCCGCCTTGGCAACCGTGATTCTTCTTTCCGGTTGCCAGAAAGAGGACGAGGCGCCGGCAGCCGCCGCATTTCCCCCGTCCGCGGTCGCCGTCTTCACCACCAAGACCGAAACGCTGCCGATCACCAACGAGCTTCCCGGCCGCATCACCGCGACACGCGTCGCCGAAGTGCGCCCGCGCGTCTCCGGCATCGTCGTCGAGCGTGTCTTCCAGCAGGGCTCCAAGGTCAACGAGGGCGACGTGCTCTACCGCATCGACCCGGCCCCCTTCCGCGTGCAGGTCGAAAAGGCCGAGGCAACGCTCAGGCGTGCCCAGTCCGTGCGCCTGCAGGCCCAGCAGAAGGCTGACCGCCAGGAGCAGCTGAAGAAGGCGAACGTCGTTGCCGCCCAGAGTTTCGACGACGCGTCCGCCCTGCTGGCCGCCGCCGACGCGGACGTCGCGATTGCCCAGGCGGGTCTGGCGGCAGCGCAACTCGACCTGCAATATGCCGACGTCACGGCGCCGATCAGCGGCCGCATCGGCCGCGCGCTGATTACCGAAGGCGCACTGGTCAGCGCCAACAGCTCGGAAAATCTCGCGACGATCCAGCAGCTCGATCCGCTCTATGCCGACTTCACCCAGTCGGCGACCGACCTCATCCGCCTGCGCAAGGCGCTCGAGGAAGGCGAGATGATGAGCGGTGACGAGGAGGCCGAAGTCCAGCTCGTGCTCGACGACGGCACCGCTTACGAACACAAGGGCAAGCTCCTGTTTTCGGAAGCGGCCGTTGATGCGACCACCGGCCAGGTGACGCTGCGCGGTGAGTTCCCGAACCCCGACAATGACCTGCTTCCGGGCATGTACGTGCGCGTGCTCGTTCAGCAGGGCGTCGAGAAGGACGCGATCACCGTTCCGCAGCAAGCCGTCCAGCGCAACAATGCCGGCCAGTCGCAGGTCTATGTCGTTGCCGCCGACAACAAGGTCGAGTTCCGCAATGTCACGCTCGGCCGTACGATCGGCACCCGTTGGCAGGTAACCTCCGGTCTCAAGGCCGGCGAGAAAGTCATCGTCGAAGGCTTCCAGAAGATCGGCCCCGGTGCGCCGGTCGAGCCGACGGACTGGAACCCGGACGCAAAGCCTGCGGCCGAAGCGGCGCAAACGACGGCATCTGCCGGCGAGAAGCCTGCCGAAGCTACAAAGTGAGTTTGATTGATGCCTAGTTTTTTCATCGACAGGCCTATTTTTGCCTGGGTGGTGGCGATCTTCATCATGGTCGCCGGCGTCATTGCGATTCCGCTTCTGCCGGTCTCGCAATATCCTGACGTCGCGCCGCCACAGATCTCCATCAACACGAGCTATCCCGGCGCTTCGTCGCAGGACACCTATCAGAGCGTCACGCGACTGATCGAAGACGAGCTGAACGGCGTCGAAGGCCTGCTCTACTTCGAATCGACGTCGAGCGCTTCCGGCTCGGTTGAAATCAGCGCCACCTTTGCGCCCGGCACCGATCCGGGACAGGCGGCGGTCGACATCCAGAACCGTGTTCGCCGCGTCGAGCCGCGCCTGCCCGATTCGGTCAAGCGCCAGGGCGTGCAGGTTGATGAAGCCGGCTCCGGCTTCCTGCTGATCATCGCGCTGACCTCGACCGACGGCTCTATGGATGCGATCGGCCTCGGCGACTACCTCAGCCGCAACGTTCTGAGCGAAGTGCAGCGCGTGCCCGGTGTCGGCCGCGCGCAGCTGTTTGCCACCGAACGCTCGATGCGCGTCTGGCTCGATCCCGACAAGATGCTGGGTCTCAACCTGACGGCTGCCGACGTGACGGCTGCGATCCAGGCGCAGAACGCCCAGATCGCCTCCGGCTCGATCGGCGCGCAGCCGAACCCGATCACCCAGCAGATCAGCGCACCCGTCGTCGTCAAGGGTCAGCTCGAGAGCGCCGAGGAATTCGGCGCCATCGTGCTTCGCGCCAATCCGGACGGCTCTTCGGTTCGCCTGCGCGACGTCGCCCGTCTCGAGATCGGCGGCGAGAGCTACGCCTTCTCGACGCGGCTCAACGGCAAGCCGTCCGCGGCCATCGCCGTCCAGCTTTCGCCGAGCGGCAACGCCATGTCGACCTCGGCTGCGATCAAGGAACGCATGGACGAACTGGCGAAGTTCTTCCCGCAGGGCCTCGAGTATTCGATCCCCTACGACACCTCGCCCTTCGTCGCCGTCTCGATCGAGAAGGTGCTTTCGACCCTCGTCGAAGCCGTTGCGCTCGTCTTCATCGTGATGTTCCTGTTCCTGCAGAACATCCGCTACACCATCATCCCGACGCTCGTCGTGCCGGTCGCTCTGCTCGGCACCTGCGCCGTCATGCTGGCGATGGGCTTCTCGATCAATGTGCTCACCATGTTCGGCATGGTGCTGGCGATCGGCATTCTCGTCGACGATGCGATCATCGTCGTCGAAAACGTCGAACGCATCATGTCGGAGGAAGGGCTGACGCCGAAGGAAGCGACCCGCAAGGCAATGAAGCAGATCACCGGCGCCGTCATCGGTATCACGCTGGTGCTTGCCTCGGTGTTCATTCCGATGGCCTTCTTCCCCGGCGCCGTCGGCGTGATCTATCGCCAGTTCTCGCTGACGATGGTCGTGTCGATCCTGTTCTCGGCGCTGCTTGCCCTGTCGCTGACGCCTGCACTTTGCGCGAGCTTCCTGAAGCAGGTTCCGAAGGGCCATCACCACGCCAAGCGCGGTTTCTTCGGCTGGTTCAACCGGACCTTCGACAAGACCTCGCACGGCTATAGCGGCCTGGTGAAGGGCCTCGTCAACCGCTCGGGCCGCTACATGATCGTCTATCTGGCGGTGCTGGCCGGTCTCGGCTGGCTGTTCATGAAGCTGCCGTCGTCGTTCCTGCCGGATGAGGACCAGGGCTATGTCATCGTGATGATGCAGCTCCCGTCGGAAGCCACGGGCAACCGGACCACCGAAGTCGTCGAGCAGACGGAGAAGATCTTCGCCCAGGAGGGCGCTGTCGAACGCATCATCGCGATCAACGGCTTCTCCTTCTTCGGCACCGGCCAGAACGCAGCGCTCGCCTTCGTGACGCTGAAAGACTGGAAGGAACGCGACGCCGACAATGCGGCCCAGTCGATCGCCATGCGCGCAACGATGGCCATGAGCCAGATCAAGGATGCGATCAGCTTCGCGCTGTCGCCGCCGGCGATCCAGGGCCTCGGCACCACGGGCGGCTTCTCCTTCCGCCTGCAGGACCGCGGCGGTCTCGGCGAAGCGGCGCTGTCGCAGGCCCGCGACCAGCTTCTCGGAATGGCCGCGGAGAGCAAGGTGCTCACGGGCGTTCGCTTCGAAGGCATGCCGGATGCGGCCCAGGTCAGCGTGACCATTGACCGCGAGAAGGCGAATACCTTCGGGGTCACTTTCGCCGACATCAACTCGACGATCTCGACCAACCTCGGCTCGTCCTACGTCAACGACTTCCCCAACGCCGGACGCATGCAGCGCGTGACGGTGCAGGCGGACGAAGGTCAGCGCATGCAGACCGCCGACCTCCTGAACCTGAACGTCCGCAATACCAATGGCGGCATGGTACCGCTGTCAGCCTTCGCGACCGTGGAATGGGTGAAGGCTTCGACCCAGACGATCGGCTATAACGGCTACCCATCCGTCCGTATCAGCGGTGAAGCCGCCCACGGCTACTCCTCGGGTGACGCGATTGCCGAGATGCAACGGCTGGCGGGGCAATTGCCTGCTGGCTTCGGTTACGAGTGGACCGGCCAGTCTCTGCAGGAAATCCAGTCGGGCACCCAGGCACCGCTCCTGATCGCGCTGTCGTGCCTTCTGGTATTCCTGTGCCTGGCCGCACTCTATGAGAGCTGGTCGATCCCGGTCGCGGTCATCATGGTGGTGCCGCTCGGCGTCATCGGCTCCGTTTTGGCGGTCACCATGCGCGACATGCCGAACGACGTTTACTTCAAGGTCGGTCTCATCGCGATCATCGGCCTGTCGGCCAAGAACGCGATCCTGATCATCGAGTTTGCCAAAGAACTGCGCGAGCAGGGCAAATCGCTGATCGATGCGACACTGGAGGCGGCGCATCTGCGCTTCCGTCCGATCCTGATGACGTCGCTGGCCTTCACGCTCGGCGTTCTGCCGCTGGCGATCGCCACGGGTGCCAGCTCGGGCAGCCAGCGCGCCATCGGCACCGGCGTCATGGGCGGGATGATCTCGGCAACGGTGCTGGCGGTCTTCTTTGTCCCGGTGTTCTTCGTGTTCGTCACGAAGATCTTCGGTCGCAAGAAGGTGGAAAACACACCGACAGCCGCAGAAAACCCGACACCAGCCGAGTAAGCTGACATTGGACGGCCCGCCCATTCGGCGGGCCGTCGCCTGAGGAGGAATGAATGCGCCGAACAAAGGCCGACGCAGAAGCAACCCGGCAGAAGATCCTAGGCGCCGCAGAGCGCGTCTTCTATGAAAAGGGCGTGTCCAACACCACGCTTGACGAAATCGCCAAGGTCGCAGGCGTCACGCGCGGCGCCATCTATTGGCACTTTGCCAACAAGACCGACCTTTTCCTTGCGCTGCACGACGCCGTGCCTCTGCCACAGGAAGACATGGTCGCCCGCGAAATCGAGGCGGAAGCAGCCGATACCCTTTCCATTCTCGAAGGCGCCATGGGCGACTGGCTGGATGTTCTGGCCGCCGACGAGCAGCGCCAGCGCATTCTGACGATCATGTTGCGCACCAATTACGACGGCGACATGAGCGAGGTCCTGACCCGCCAGAAAGAACTCGACGAGCGCCACAATGTCCTGCTCGAACTCGCCTTCTCGCGCGCGCTCGCCAAGGGTCAGATGCACGAGAGCTGGACGCCGGCCTCGGCGACGCGGACACTGCACTGGATGATGCTCGGCCTCTGTACCGAATGGCTGCTCTTTGGCCGCCGCTTTGATCTGACGGCCGACGGACGCGAAGGTCTGAGCCGCCTGTTTGCCAGCTTTCGCGCGCCGGCGATCACAGCAACCGCCGTTGCCGCACGCCCCTAACATCCTGAGCCGGCGCCCGTGCGGGTACCGGCTCGGATGCCTTTCGGGCCCTCTTAGCTGAACACCACCGTCTTGTGACCGTTGAGCATCACGCGCCGCTCCAGGTGCAGCTTGACGGCTCGGGCAAGCACGCGGCTTTCAATGTCGCGGCCGGTCGCGACAAAATCCTCGGCCGTCAGCGCATGGCTGACGCGCTCGGTTTCCTGTTCGATGATCGGGCCTTCGTCGAGATCGGGCGTAACGTAATGCGCCGTCGCGCCGATCAGCTTCACGCCGCGCTCGTGCGCCTGATGGTAGGGCCTGGCGCCCTTGAAGCTCGGCAGGAAGGAATGGTGGATGTTGATCGCCTTGCCGTAGAGGCGCTTCGACAGGCTGTCGGAGAAAACCTGCATGTAGCGGGCGAGGATGACGAGGTCGGCGCCGGTCTCCTGCACCAGGCGCAAGAGCCGCTCCTCCTGCTCGGCCTTGTTCTCCTTCGATACCGGCCAACAGTGATAGGCGAGCCCCTCGGCTTCCGCCGTACGCCGGCTGTCCTCATGGTTGGAGACGATGGCAACGACCTCCGCATTCAGCCAACCGACGCGGATCTGGTAGAGCAGGTGCAGCAGCGCATGGTCGAACTTGGAAACGAGGACGAGGATCTTCGGTTTCACGCCTGCATCGGCAAGAGTGGTCCGCATCTGGAAGCGCTCGACGGCCGGGCGCAGGGCGCGCTCAACGTCGCTTGCAACAACATTTTCCGGCACCTGGAAAGCGATGCGCATGAAGAAGCTGTTCGTCTTTGTATCCCAGAACTGGTTGCTCTCGGCGATGTTGGCGCCGAGGCCGGCAAGCTCGGTGGTGACGGCGGCGACAATGCCGGGCTTGTCGTCGCAGGACAGGACAAGAATGAAGGTCTTCGGCGCCATGATCTCCTCCGATTGCAGCCGTTTCGGACGGGGCTTCGGGCCCCTTCCCAACCGCTGCCTATGAGGTATCGAACGCGCCGGCAATCATTCCGGCAGCGACGGCCGGCGCTTTCTCTCATCCTGATGGAAAGGCGCCCGGGGGCATAAAATGCCCCCGGGCGCTGCAAGATTCATCGCATGTGACTTTTGAGGTTTTCTGAGAGGATTCCATCAGAAAACCAGGCGCAGCGCCGGATAGAAAACCGCTGCGCACTTTTTCCCCCTCGCAATTCCGGACGGAAAACCGCTACACACTTTTCCTGGAATTGCTTCAGTGCGCCTCATCCCAGTTGGTCGCGGCGCGCGCATCGACCTTGAGCGGCACCTTCATGTCGAGCGCCGGCATCGCGGCGTTCTCCATCACGGAGACGACGATCGGAATGGTCTTTTCGACCTCTGCCTCCTCAACCTCGAAGATCAGTTCGTCATGCACCTGCAGCAACATGCGGGCCGAAAGCTTCGCCTCCGCCAGTGCCGGCTCCATCTTCACCATGGCGCGGCGGATGATGTCGGCCGCCGAGCCCTGGATCGGTGCGTTGATCGCGGCGCGTTCGTTGAAGGCACGATGCGACGGGATGGACGAGCGAATATCGGGATAATGCGCGCGACGACCGAAGATGGTCTCGACATAGCCGTGCTCACGAGCAAAGGCCTTGGTGCCTTCCATATAATCGCGAATGCCGGGGAAGCGCTCGAAGTAGCGCTTGATGTAATCGCCGGCTTCGGAGCGTTCGATCGACAGCTGATTGGCAAGGCCGAAGGCCGAGATGCCGTAGATGATGCCGAAGTTGATGGCCTTGGCGCGCCGGCGGATTTCGCTCGGCATGCCCTCGACCGGCACGCCGAACATTTCGGACGCCGTCATCGCATGAATGTCGACGCTGTCGGCGAAGGCCTGGCGCAGCTGCGGAATGTCGGCGACATGGGCGAGCACACGCAGTTCGATCTGGCTGTAGTCCGCCGAGACCAGCTTGTGGCCGGGTGTGGCGATGAAAGCCGTGCGGATCTTGCGGCCCTCGGCGGTGCGCACCGGAATGTTCTGAAGGTTCGGATCCGAGGACGACAGGCGGCCGGTTGTCGTGGCGGCGAGCGCATAGGACGTGTGCACCCGCTTCGTCTGCGGGTGGACGAAACCCGGAAGCGCATCGGTATAGGTGGACTTGAGCTTGGTCAGCTGCCGCCAGTCGACGATCTTGCGCGGCAGTTCATGGCCTTCGGCGGCGAGATCTTCCAGCACCTGCGCCGAGGTCGACCATTGCCCGGTCTTGGTCTTCGAGCCGCCGGCAAAGCCCATCTTGCCGAACAGGATGTCGCCGAGCTGCTTTGGCGAACCGATGGTGAAGGTTTCGCCGGCGAGCTTGTAGATCTCGTCCTCAAGCGCCGCTGCCCCTTGCGCCAGTTCACCCGAAAGCCGCGACAGGATCTGGCGATCGATGGTGATGCCACGGTCTTCCATGCGCGCGAGCACCGCGACCAGCGGTCGCTCCAGCCGCTCATAGACGCGTGTCAGTCCCTTGGCGACAAGCCGCGCCTTCAGGATGTGCCATAGCCTCAACGTGACGTCCGCATCCTCGGCGGCATAGGCCGTTGCCCGGTCGATGTCGACGAAATCGAAGGTGACCGACGATTTGCCGCTGCCGGTGATGTCCTTGTAGGGGATCGGCTTGTGATTGAGCCAGCGTTCGGAGAGCGAGTCCATGCCGTGCGTGCCGTTGCCGGCGTCGACGACATAGGACATCAGCATGGTGTCGTCGAAGCTCTCCACGGTGATGCCGTGCCGCTTCATCACGAGGTAATCGTATTTCAGGTTCTGCGCGACCTTGAGGACCGATGGATCCTCCAGCAGCCGCTTCAGCCGGCTCAAGGCCTCGCCGACCGGGATCTGGTTTTCGGCCATCCCGCCACCAAGCAGATCACCGACGCCGGTCTTGTGAATCAGCGGAACATAGGCCGCACGGATCGAGGCACCCGTCGGATCGGGTCGATGGTCGGCGATCGCCAGCGAGAACCCGACGAGATCGGCCTGCATCGCATCGAGCGACGTCGTCTCCGTGTCGAAACCGACGACGCCGGCTTCTCGCGCAGCTGATATCCACTGGTCGAGGGTGGCGATGTCGCGGATCGTCACATAGCCGCTGTGATCGAACGGCGCCTTGGCGAAGACTTCCGCGCGGGCGGCGGCCAGCGCCTGCGGCGTGGCGTCTCCTGCGTCCGTTTCGCCGGAGCGCGACAGAACGGCAGCCGCTTCGGCCGCTTCACCGCGGACGACTGCCTTGGCGGCGGAACCGTTACTGACGGTCTTTGCTGCCTCTCCCTTGTCAAGGTCCGGACCACGCGCCTCCGCGCCCCATTCCACCGGTACATTGGCGGCATCGACGGCGTCTGTGTCGGTGCCCGTTGCCGTCGCGACACGGCGGGTCAGCGTCGTGAATTCCATCGCCTTCAAGAAAGCGATCAGCTTCGGTCCGTTCTGGGGTTCCAGGCCCAGCTCTTCCAGCGGGACATCGAGCGGCGTATCGGTCTTCAGCTCTACGAGCTGGCGCGACAGGCGCGCGAGATCGGCATTGGCGATGATGTTTTCGCGGCGCTTGGCCTGCTTGATTTCACCGGCGCGGGCAAGCAGCGTGTCGAGATCGCCGTACTCTTCCAGCAGCTGTGCCGCCGTCTTCGGGCCGATGCCGGGAATGCCGGGAACGTTGTCGGTCGAGTCACCGGTCATCGCCTGGAGATCGATCATCTTCTCCGGCGGCACGCCCCATTTCTCGATCACGTCAGGAATCGAGATCTGCTTGTCCTTCATGCTGTCGTACATCGAGACGTTCGGCGTGACGAGCTGCATCAGGTCCTTGTCGGACGAGATGATGGTGACGCTGGCGCCCGCCTTTTCGGCAAGGCGCGTATAGGTCGCGATCAGATCGTCGGCCTCATAGCCTTCCTTTTCGATGCAAGGCAGGTTGAAGGCGCGGGTCGCATGGCGGATCAGGCCGAACTGCGGAATGAGGTCTTCCGGCGGGGCGGTACGGTTGGCCTTGTACTGATCGTAGAGCGCATTGCGGAAGGTCTTCGACGAATAGTCGAAGATGACCGCGAAGTGCGTCGGCGTGACGCCGACCGACGTGTCGCGCGCATCGGTGAGCAGCTTCCACAACATGTTGCAGAAACCCGATACCGCATTGACGGGAAGGCCGTCGGACTTGCGGTTGAGCGGTGGAATGGCGTGGAACGCCCGGAAGATGAATCCTGAGCCGTCGACGAGGAAGAGATGATCACCGTTTTTCATGGGCAAATGGATAGCGCGGGGTGAGACAAAGGTCCATTGCGGTTTTCCCGCGCAACACTACATTTCGAGCCGGAAAGCAAAGCGCCTGATCACCACCGGCGATGGTGACTGACGGTCCTCTTTCGCGCTGTCGGAGCGGCATTTGAGCGACGGCTGGGGCCGGCCCGGCTTTCACGCAAACGTTACGCATTTGTAATGTCCGATTCGCCCGACCTATCCTTGAAAAGCCACATTTGACTCCTCAAATCCTAGTCAACGGCACCGAGTGATGCCGTCTTCTGGTGATTGGCCTGTCCCCCGCCCGCACCAGATGAGGACAAAGGCCTTATCCCCCTCTCCGGGCCTTTGTCCCGTTTTCAGGAAGCCGCCACGGCGCCGCCTCCGCGCCGTGGCGGTTTTTTGTTTTGCCGGGGCAGGGTCCAATCAGGCCCGCTCAAATCGGAGTGAGTGCGGCTGGAACCAAGGTACATCGCCTGCATTGTAACTTGTCTTCATGGCGGTTCGAGCGTACCGATAGGCATGGCCTTCAATCGTATGGAATCTGCGACCTACCTGGCCAGCCTTTTGGCGAAGGGCTTTTCGCGCGCGCTTCACGAGCGCGGCCAGAAGCTTGGGTTCGCGCCCGGACAATTTCCCATCCTGCTCGAGCTTTGGGCCGAAGAAGGCCTCACTCAGAAGCAACTGCTCGATCGGCTCGATATCGAACAGGCGACGATGGCCAACACACTTGCGCGCATGGAGCGCGACGGGCTCATCGTCCGCCGCAAACACCCGCAGGACAAGCGTTCGCAGCAGGTTTTCCTCACCGAACGGGCGAAGGAGATGGAGGCAGCCGCGAAAGAAGCAGCGCTTGCCGCCGACCAGTCGCTGCTTTCCGGCCTCAGAAACTTCGAGCGCGAGCTGATGCTTGAATATATGCGCATGGCGCTCGCCAGCATGGCGCGCGGCGACGGCCGCGTCTGAACTCCCTGCTCTGATCGTTCCATCAAAAAATTTGGCTTAAAGCCGGTGGCGTCTGGCTCTAAACCAGAGCAGCCGCGCCGAGCGAGCCAGCGGGCGTGAAGGCATGCGGCGCTGTGAAGCCACTGGATGATTTTGCGCGCAAAAGCGATTTCGATTTGCCGCTACTTGCAGTAGGTTCCGGCAAAACCGAAGCAAGGATATGCATGATGGCACACATCACCTCCGTACTTGAACGCGCAGACGCCAACCTGCCTGACAGCCTCGACCGGCTGTTCGATCTCGTTCGGATCAAGTCGATCTCGACCGACCCGGCCTTCAAGGCCGAATGCCGCAAGGCAGCCGAATGGCTGGTGGCGGAACTCAACACCCTCGGCTTTGCCGCGTCGGTGCGCGACACGCCCGGTCATCCGATGGTCGTCGCCCATCACGACGGCGCGAGGCCCGATGCGCCGCACGTCCTCTTCTACGGTCACTACGACGTCCAGCCGGTCGACCCGCTGAACCTCTGGGACACCGATCCCTTCGAGCCCGGCATCAAGGAAATCGAGCCCGGTCGCAAGGTGATCACCGGCCGCGGCACGGCCGACGACAAGGGTCAGCTTTTGACGTTCGTCGAGGCGGTTCGCGCCTACAAGGACGTTCATGGCGCCCTGCCCTGCCGCGTCACCATTCTCTTCGAAGGCGAAGAGGAATCCGGCTCGCCGTCGCTGAAGCCCTTCCTCGAAGCCAATGCCGCTGAGCTTAAGGCCGACTATGCGCTGGTCTGCGACACCAGCATGTGGGACCGGGACACGCCCGCGATCTCTGCCGGCCTGCGTGGCCTCGTCGGTGAGGAAGTCATCATCAAGGCTGCCGACCGTGACCTGCATTCGGGTTACTTCGGTGGTGCCGCCGCAAACCCGATCCGTATCCTGACGACCATTCTCGCCGGCCTCCACGACGAAAACAGCCGCGTGACGCTCCCCGGCTTCTACGACGGCGTCGAAGAAACCCCGGCCCAGATCAAGGCCGCCTGGGAGACGCTCGGTCAAACGGCGGAAAAATTCCTTGGCGAAATCGGCCTGTCGATCCCGTCGGGCGAAAAGAACCGCTCGGTGCTGGAACTGACCTGGGCGCGCCCGACCGCCGAAGTCAACGGCATCACCGGCGGCTATACCGGCGAAGGCTTCAAGACGGTGATTGCGGCGGAGGCTTCCGCGAAGGTGTCCTTCCGGCTCGTCGGCAACCAGAACCCGGAAAAGATCCGCGAGGCCTTCCGCGCCTATGTCCGCTCCAAGGTGCCGGCGGATTGCTCGGTGGAGTTCCATGCTCACGGCGGCTCTCCGGCCATCCACCTGCCCTACGAATCGCCGCTGCTCAACACGGCGAAGACGGCACTTTCCGACGAATGGCCGAAGCCCGCCGTCATCATCGGCATGGGTGGATCGATCCCGATCGTCGGCGATTTCCAGAAGATGCTCGGCATGGAATCGCTGCTCGTCGGCTTCGGTCTCTCCGACGACCGCATCCACTCGCCGAACGAAAAATACGAGCTGCAGTCCTATCACAAGGGCATCCGCTCCTGGATCCGCATCCTGGACGCGCTTGCGGCCTGAGGCGGTCAGAGCGGGATGAGAGAAAGTGTGGGCGGTTTTCCGCTCACCTCCCGCTCAACTCGACAAGCCGCGGCGGAACGCTCCGCTGCGGCCCTTCGACCACGGCGGCACCGCCGCCAAAGATGCAACCCTTTCGCGCATCAGGTCTGCCGGTACGTGCGCCTTGTGGCCCGGTCGGTGCCAAGCCGGCGGTTTACCGTTTCCCCTTCACCGTTTCCCGGCCGTTTCTCGACCCTGGAATGACCTTCAATCCTTGACCTCCGGGGTCTCAGGTGCTTCCTTTTTGTGAAACACATCACAAAGGGAAATCGGATCGTTGGCAAGGGTAAGGACCGAAGCGGCGCGCTGCGGGCGTGACGCTATGACAAGGCGGTTTGGCAGAAAGGGCTTCTTCGCTCTGGGAACCTCAAGGGCGGCAGCAACCAAGCTGTCCGCCGAGCGCCGCGTCCTCCCCCTCACGTCGATCGCGATGCCGGCATGAAGAGGCTGCAGACCTATTTCTGGCCTGTCGTCGGGCTTCTGGCGATCCTCTTTTCGGTAAACGCGCTCTATCATGAGCTTCGCGGCCTGTCGCTCGACGAGTTCCTCGCGAGCTTCAATGCGATTTCGCTCGAAAGCTGGCTGCTTGCGATTGGCTCGACGCTGGTCGCCTATGCAGCGCTTGCCGCCTATGACCGGCTGGCGCTCGACCATCTTGGCCACCGCATCTCGCTGTGGTTCATCACGCTCTGCTCGTTCACCACCTACGCGCTTTCGCACAATCTCGGCGCCTCGGTCTTTTCCGGCGCGGTCGTGCGTTACCGCGCCTACCGATCCAAGGGGTTGTCGCCGGGCGAAGTCGGCGTGCTCGTCGCCTTCTGCTCCTTTACCTTCACGCTCGGCACGCTTGTGCTTTCGGCCGTCGTGCTGCTGGTGCGGCCCGACATCATCGAGCGCTTCGCGGAATTCCTGCCGGTGGAAATGTCGCTGACGACGGGTGTGCTCATCCTCATCGTCATCGGGCTTTACGTCATCGGCAGTCTCGTCGGCCTTCCCTCGTTCCGCACGCGCTGGTTCCAGCTTCACTACCCGAAGCCGAAGATCGTGTTCCGGCAATTGGTGATCGCGCCAGTGGAACTGATCGGCGCCGCCGGGATCATCTATTTCGCGCTGCCGGAAGCCGGAAATCCGGGCTACATCGTCATCCTCGGGATTTTCCTCGCCTCCTTTTCAGCCGCCCTTCTTTCGCATGCACCTGGCGGGCTTGGCGTGCTCGAACTGATCTTCATCGCCGCATTGCCGGAAATGGACCCGGCCGCCGTTCTTGCGGCACTTGCGATTTTCCGGCTGCTCTACCTGATCATTCCCTTCATCCTGGCGCTGGTAGTGATCCTCGTCTTCGAACGGGCGCGCTTCGTCGCGCAGCGACATCACCCCGGCGGAACTGATCTTCATTAAGAAGGCGGCTCAGCGATCTTGCGCAATCAGGGTGCGTTGCAGACGCCGGGCACCGCCTGCTCGAGCGGTCCCTTCACTTCCCGAAGCCGCGCGGCTTCGATCTGGTAGGGCGTAAACGGCGGTACCTGCAAGGACGGATTGATGATGCGCGCGACGTAGCAACCGGCGAAGAACCGAACCCGCGATCGTTTCTCGACGGACTTCACCGCGACCGGGACAGCCGCATAGATGCTGCCGGCGCCAGCCTCCGTCCTGACCTTGCCGATCTTCACCTCGACGGAGACGGTGCGCGCATAGCCACGGGTGAAGGTCTGGAAACCGCCGACCGGTTTCGATTCACCGAAGTAGCCATAGGCGCGGGCAAATTCCTTGCGATTGATGGCGTTGTAAAGCGAGCGAACGAGGGCAGCGCCATCGGAGCGGTCGTCGATATAGCCGACGCTGTCCTGTGCCACGGCACCGCTGTTCAGCGCTGCGAAGGCGCTGAGCGCGATGACGGTGGATCGTAGCTTCATGCGGCCCTCCTTCGCGTCGGCTCGCACCCGAGCACAACAATAAGGCGAAGCCATAGCAGGATTCGCGGAAATATCGTCGATCGGAGGTCAGGCGGGCGGCAAGCCGGCCCGGCGGCGGGCGACGACGCGCTCGCGCCACACGGTGAAGATACCGGCGGCGACCACCAGCACGGAGCCTGCGATCATGTTGACCGTCAGCGTCTCGCTGAAGAGCGTCACGCCCATGATCGAAGCGAAGACGAGCTGCAGATAGGTCAGCGGCTGGACGGCCACCGCATCGAGGACCTCGTAGGCACGAATGAGGAAGTAATGGCTGGAGGAGCCGGTGATGCAGAGCAGCAGCATCCAGCCCCAATCTGCGGGCGAAAGCGTGACCCAGAAGAAAGGGCCGACCAGACTGATCGCCGCGGCACCGACGACGCCGGTGTAAAAGAAACTGGTCATCGCCGAATCCTGCCGGCTGACGAGCCGCGTGACGATGACGTAGAGCGCAAACAGGAGGGCCGCTCCGAGTGGCAGCAGGAAGGTTTGCTCGAACGCGCCTTCGGCAGGCTTCAGGATGAGAAGCACGCCGCCGAGGCCAACCGAGATCGCCAGCCAACGCCGCCAGCCGACCCGCTCGCCCAGCAACGGCATCGAAAGCAGCGCTACGAACAAAGGCGTCGCCGCAAGGATCGCCTGCGAATGGGCAAGCCCCACCCATGTAAACGAGGTGATGACCATGACGATCTGGGTCGGCAGCAACACGCCACGCAAAATCTGAAGCCATGGTCTCTTGGTTGTCGCCGTGACTTTCAGGCCTTCCTTGGTGCGCGCGGCAAGCGCGATCGCAAAGAGCGCGAAGGCCCAGTACCGAATCATCGCCACGAAGACCGGCGGATAGATTGCGCCCAGATGCTTGGAGATGCCGTCCTGGATCGAGAAAATCACGATCGCCAGAAGTATGAAAACGTAACCGTTTGCTTTTGAAGGCTTGAAAGCTTGGGAAGCCGTGGACGTCATGGCACGCCGATACCTGCATGAACCTGCCGCACCGCCGGTCGCGCGCGACGAACGCCACTTACATGGAAACACGGGCGCATTCGAGACATGAAAAGAGCCCCGTGTGGGAGGAGGTACACGGGGCTCTCGAACTTGATCGATGACTGGGAGGAGGAGTGCCATCGACCCGCATCGGGCGCCGCGGGAGGAGGTGCAGCGCTTCGATAAGTCATATAATAATTATGCGTCGCAGCAATTTCAAGCAATTATTTTGCATTGCACAAAATCGTGAAGTCGCGCGCATCACGTCGCTGTAACCACATGGAAACCACAACTCTTGATGGCGTTTTGCTTTTCTTCACCGTTCCAAATATACGACCATTTGTACGCAGACCCAATATTTTCTCCCGATAATTGCAGGCATTTTAAGATGAAATTGTTGCTCCAGATTTCCACGGCAATCATCGTCGTCCTGATCTTCGCCGTATGGCTTGCCAGCCTGCGCCTCGTCGTGCTGCCGCCTGGCTCCTTCAAGCTGAGGGCGATGACCGCACTCGTCTATCAGGGGCACGGTTATCGCCTGATCGACAGCCCGCTTGCCATGTGCGGCCGGCAGGTCTACCCGACCGACGACTGCGAACAGGTCGCCATGAACCACCTGGCCAACCGGGTTCTGCTGCGGCTGCCCTACAGCCAATGGCTCTACGACTTCACCGAACCTTCCGCGCTGCGCCCCACGGCTTCCGTTGAAGATACGCCGTTGCGCAATTCCGTTCAGTAGAACATTGGCCGTTGCGAGCCGAGAGGGGGGAGCGGGAGGTCCGCTGCGGTCAAGGTTTTGAACCGTCAGGCTTTTTCACAGCGACTTTCTTAACTCCCCCTTAAATTGCCGCATTTAAAGTTCACCGGGTCGCCGTGGCGGATGGGCGCAAAGCGCCATGCCCGCCTTCGAGATCGAATTCACCGTAGCGGTCGGGCGCTTGGCCATCCGCAGAGGGATAATCCAAACGGCATGGCACCAAACGGCAGGTCAGGACAGCGGATCGAGCCCTCGTTCGGTAGAGACGAGGACGATGATGATGATTTCCGCGTCGAGGCCAGCGATCGCGTGACAGCCAGCCGCAAGGCAGCGCCTCGCGGCAAGCCCCCGGGCAAAAGCAAAAAGAAGACGGCGACCGGCAAGCGCGGTGGCAGCCGACGCGGCGGCGGTGGCGGCTTCATCGGCCTTGTCCGCACTCTGTTTTACTGGTGCATCGTGCTCGGCATCTGGGGCGCGATCGGCGTCGGCGGCCTGGTGCTCTATTACGGCGCGCGCATGCCGAGTGCTGAAAGCTGGTCGATCCCCGACCGGCCGCCGAACGTCAAGATCCTGTCGGTCGCAGGCGACATCATCGCCAATCGCGGGACGACCGGCGGCGAAGCGTTGTCGCTCGAAAACATGTCGCCCTACATCCCCCAGGCCGTGATCGCCATCGAGGACCGCCGGTTCTATTCGCATTTCGGCATCGATCCGCTGGGTCTGGCGCGCGCCATGCTGACGAATGTCACCACGGGCCGCATGGTGCAGGGCGGCTCGACGCTGACGCAACAGCTCGCCAAGAACCTGTTCCTGTCGCCGGAGCGCACGCTTGAGCGCAAGGTGCAGGAAGTGCTGCTCGCCTTCTGGCTCGAGCAGAAATATTCCAAGGACCAGATCCTGGCGATGTATCTCAACCGGGTGTTCTTCGGCTCCAACGCCTATGGTGTGGAGGCGGCGTCCCGGCGCTACTTCAACAAGTCGGCGCGCGACGTGAACCTCGGCGAGGCGGCGGTGCTTGCCGGCCTGCTGAAAGCCCCGTCCCGGCTGTCGCCGGCGCGCGACCCCAAGGCAGCGGAAGAACGCGCCCAGATCGTTCTCGGCGCCATGCGCGAGGAAGGCTACGTTACCGACGGCGAAATCAAGACGGCGATGTCGCAGACGCCAACCAAGGCCAAGAGCTACTGGTCCGGCGCCGAGCACTATGTCGCCGACATGGTGATGGATCAGCTTCCCGGCATGATCGGCGAGATCAAGGAAGATCTGATCATCGACACCACCATCGACCTCAACCTTGAGAAGAAGGCCGAAGAGGTGATCAGCGCCACGCTCGACGGCGACGGCAAGAAGCTCGACGCCTCGCAGGCCGCCCTCGTCTCGATCGACGGCACCGGCGCCATCCGGGCGCTGGTCGGTGGCAAGGACTATGCCGAGAGCCAGTTCGACCGTGCCTCCAAGGCGAAGCGTCAACCCGGTTCGGCCTTCAAGCCGTTCGTCTATGCCGCCGCACTCGAAATCGGCCGCACGCCGATGTCGATCCGCAATGACGGACCGGTCCGGATCGGAAACTGGACGCCCGAGAATTACGACCAGAAGTATCGGGGCGAGGTGACGATCGCCGACGCACTTGCCAATTCGCTGAACACCATCGCTGCACAGCTGGTGATGGAGGTGGGCCCTGCGAACGTCGTCAAGGTCGCCCATCGCCTCGGCATCGATTCCGAGATGCAGGCGAATGCCTCGATCGCGCTCGGCACCTCCGAAGTGAGCCTGGTCGAACTGACCTCGGCCTATGCGCCGTTCATGAATGGCGGCTTCAAGGCGACGCCGCACGTCATCCGCCGCATCTCCAAAGCGGATGGTACGGTGCTCTACGAAAACACCTATGACAACCCGCCACGCGTGCTCGATCCGGCTGTTGTCAGCGAGATGAACCAGATGATGGTGCGGGTGCTGACCAAGGGCACCGGCAAGAAGGCGCAGCTCAAGGGCTGGGAGGCGGCCGGCAAGACCGGCACGACGCAGTCTTTCCGTGACGCGCTGTTCGTCGGCTATACCTCGAACCTCACGACCGGCGTCTGGTTCGGCAACGACGACGGCAAGTCGATGAAGAAGGTCACCGGCGGCGGCCTGCCGGCCAAGGCCTGGCACGATTTCATGATGGCCGCCCACGAAGGCCTCTCGCCCTCGCCGCTCTTCGGGACGACGGGCGTGCAACCGGTGTTCGACGAAGGTGTGCAAACGCCGCCCGGCGACATGATGTCCGGCGATCCGGAAGCCTTCCCGGAGGCGCCTGTCGGCGTCGATGGCGCGGTCGCCGTCGGACAACGCCCAATCGACCAGGGGGGCGATCAATGGGGTGGACAGGGCACCGACCAGGGCAATGGCGGGCTGGTGCCACCGGCCGATGTCGGCGAGACGACCGGGGCAACCCGCCGCACGACGCTCTTCGACATTCTGACCGGCGGTTGAGCCGATGCCAGCCGCTTTTTGACGGGAGGACCGCGTTGCGCGCCGCCATCGGCAAGGGGCCAATTCCGGCTAGACAAATCCCGGGCTTGCATTTGCCCCCAAACGCCCCGCAGAATGCCTTGCAGTCCGAAACGCCGGTCCTTATATACGCCGCATCGGCGCAGTCTCAGCTGCGAAGAAATCCAAAGACCATCCCGTTAGGGGCTGTCTCACGAATGCCTGACCGGGTTCCGACAGTCCGCTGCAAGGAGAGAACGACATGGCTAAAGTTATTGGTATTGACCTGGGAACGACCAACTCCTGCGTCGCCGTCATGGACGGAAAAGACGCGAAGGTGATCGAAAATGCCGAGGGCGCGCGCACGACCCCCTCGATGGTGGCATTCAGCGACGACGGCGAACGTCTCGTCGGCCAGCCGGCCAAGCGCCAGGCCGTCACCAATCCGGAAAACACGCTTTTTGCGATCAAGCGCCTGATCGGCCGTACCTTCCAGGACCCGACCACGCAAAAAGACAAGGCCATGGTGCCTTACAAGATCACGAAGGCCGACAATGGCGACGCCTGGGTCGAAGCGCACGGCAAGGATTATTCCCCGTCGCAGATCTCCGCCATGATCCTTCAGAAGATGAAGGAAACGGCCGAATCCTACCTCGGTGAAAAGGTCGAAAAGGCCGTCATCACCGTTCCGGCCTATTTCAACGACGCCCAGCGCCAGGCAACCAAGGATGCCGGCAAGATCGCTGGCCTTGAAGTGCTGCGCATCATCAACGAGCCGACCGCGGCAGCGCTTGCCTATGGCCTCGACAAGAAGGACGGCAAGACGATCGCCGTTTACGACTTGGGCGGCGGTACCTTCGATATCTCGGTTCTGGAAATCGGCGACGGCGTCTTCGAAGTGAAGTCGACCAACGGCGACACCTTCCTTGGCGGTGAAGACTTCGACATGCGTCTTGTCGAATACCTTGCCGGCGAGTTCAAGAAGGAGCAGGGCATCGACCTGAAGAACGACAAGCTCGCGCTTCAGCGCCTGAAGGAAGCCGCTGAAAAGGCCAAGATCGAGCTGTCCTCGTCGCAGCAGACCGAAATCAACCTGCCGTTCATCACGGCTGACGCTTCCGGTCCGAAGCACCTGACGATGAAGCTGTCGCGCGCCAAGTTCGAAAGCCTCGTCGACGACCTGATCCAGCGCACCGTTGCACCGTGCAAGGCCGCCCTCAAGGATGCCGGCGTCTCGGCTGCCGAGATCGACGAAGTCGTTCTCGTCGGCGGCATGAGCCGCATGCCGAAGGTTCAGGAAACCGTAAAGCAGCTGTTCGGCAAGGAGCCGCACAAGGGCGTGAACCCGGATGAAGTGGTTGCCATGGGCGCTGCCATCCAGGCCGGCGTTCTGCAGGGCGACGTCAAGGACGTTCTGCTGCTCGACGTCACCCCGCTGTCGCTCGGCATCGAAACGCTCGGCGGCGTCTTCACCCGCCTGATCGAACGCAACACGACGATCCCGACCAAGAAGTCGCAGACCTTCTCGACCGCCGACGACAACCAGTCGGCCGTGACGATCCGCGTTTCCCAGGGTGAGCGCGAAATGGCCGCCGACAACAAGCTGCTCGGCCAGTTCGACCTCGTCGGCATTCCGCCGGCACCGCGCGGCATGCCGCAGATCGAAGTGACCTTCGACATCGACGCCAACGGCATCGTGCAGGTTTCGGCCAAGGACAAGGGCACCGGCAAGGAGCACCAGATCCGCATTCAGGCATCCGGTGGTCTCTCCGACGCCGACATCGAGAAGATGGTCAAGGATGCCGAAGCCAACGCGGAAGCCGACAAGAAGCGCCGCGAAGGCGTCGAAGCCAAGAACCAGGCCGAAAGCCTGATCCACTCCAGCGAGAAGTCGCTGAAGGATTACGGCGACAAGGTTTCGGAAGCCGACCGCAAGGCGATCTCCGACGCGATTGCCGCGCTGAAGACCGCCGTCGAAGCCTCCGAGCCGGACGCCGAGGACATCAAGGCCAAGACCAACACCCTCATGGAAGTTTCCATGAAGCTTGGCCAGGCGATCTACGAAGCCCAGCAGACGGAAGCCGCGCATGCGGACGCCGCCGCTGATGCAGCGCGCGACGGTGATGTCGTCGATGCCGACTACGAAGAAGTCAACGACGAGGACGACCGCAAGCGTTCGGCCTAATCCGTTCCAACGATCAGTCGAAAAGCCCGGGTTCGCCCGGGCTTTTTTATTGCCTGAAGGGCCCGGCGAACCCGGCGACGACGGCAGCGGCGGCCGTGACCCGCTGCAAACGTTACTTTTCCGACAAAAAACCGCATCTGCCACCGTTCGGGCTATGGTATCCCGCTTCAAGGTTTACTAAATCGGTGGCAAGGTAATCAGGCAGCCGCCGAGCCCCCCGCGCTGGCACGCCTGCCAACAGGACAATCTTCGACGAATGAAACGTGATCTCTACGAAACGCTTGGTGTTGCGAAGAACGCCGACGAAAAGGAGCTGAAGAGCGCCTTCCGCAAGCTCGCGATGAAGTATCATCCGGACAAGAACCCCGGTGACGCAGCCGCGGAGAAGACCTTCAAGGAAATCAACGAAGCCTATGAGATGCTCAAGGACCCGCAGAAGCGCGCGGCCTATGACCGCTACGGTCACGCGGCCTTCGAGCAGGGCGGCATGGGCAACGGCTTCGGCGGCGGTGGCGCCGGCGGCTTCTCAGATATCTTCGAGGACATCTTCGGCGAGATGATGGGTGGCGGGCGCCAGCGGCGGTCGTCGGGCGGCCGCGAACGTGGCGCGGATCTTCGCTACAACATGGAGATCTCGCTCGAGGAAGCGTTTTCCGGCAAGACCGCACAGATCCGGGTCCCGACCTCGATCACCTGCGACGCCTGCAGCGGCTCCGGCGCCAAGCCCGGCACCAGCCCGAAGACCTGCGGCACCTGTCACGGATCGGGCCGTGTGCGTGCCGCGCAAGGGTTCTTCTCGATCGAGCGCACCTGCCCCACCTGCGGCGGGCGCGGCCAGACGATCTCCGATCCCTGCGGCAAGTGCCACGGCCAGGGCCGCGTCACCGAGGAGCGCACGCTTTCGGTCAACATTCCGGCCGGCATCGAGGACGGAACTCGCATTCGCCTTTCGGGCGAGGGTGAAGCGGGACTTCGCGGCGGACCCGCGGGCGACCTTTACATCTTCCTTTCGGTCAGGCCGCATGAGTTCTACCAGCGCGACGGCGCCGATCTCTATTGCAGCGTGCCGATCTCGATGACGACGGCCGCCCTTGGCGGCAAGTTCGACGTGACGACGCTCGATGGCACCAAGTCGCGCGTCACGGTTCCCGAGGGCACCCAGGCCGGCAAGCAGTTCCGCCTCAAAGGCAAGGGCATGCCGGTGCTGCGCTCGGCGCAATCCGGCGACCTCTATATCCAGATTCAGATCGAAACGCCGCAGAAGCTCACCAAGCGCCAGCGCGAGCTGCTGCAGGAATTCGAGCAGATCTCGTCGAAAGACAACAACCCGGAATCGACCGGCTTCTTCGCCCGGATGAAGGATTTCTTCGACACGCTGAGCGACTAAGGCTCCCAGCCATTCGGCTGCTACAGCGCCGCGCGCCGGATACGGTTGCGCGGCGCGCTCGTATCAGGTCACCGCTGCAAGCTGCCAGAGCCCCGCTATGACGAGCGCCACACCGGCGATGCGGGACAGGATCCGGCCACCGGGAACCACTTTCTCCGCGAGTACGAAGATGGCGATGGCGGCGATCCACAACACGTTCATCACTCCGCCGACGAACAGAAGCGCCATCAACGCCCAGCAGCAGCCGACGCAATAGAGGCCGTGTCGCACACCGAGACCAAAGGCGCCGCCCGCTTCCTTGCGAAAGCCGCCATGGTTCTGGATGAAGTGCAATGGCGCCTGGCATTGGCTGAGGCACCGGTCCTTGAGAGGCGTGAACTGGAATAGCCCGACGGCGATCAACACGGCGCCGCTCAAGGCCTGGCTGGCGCTTGAAAGCGTGGGGGTGAGCAGCAGGGCCCGATCGAGCAGCCATTGCCCGAAAACGGCAACGAACGCGAAAAGGGTCCAGGCCAACAGATAGCCGGCGGCAAAGAAACCGGTGGCGGCAAAGGGTTTCCCCTGCTGCTGCGCCTGCCTTCCGACACGGGCATAGAGCAGGATCATCGGGGTTGCCGACGGTACCATCATGCCGACCATCATCACCGCCCACATGACGAAGGCATAGGTGAAAGTCGCCGTGGTCCAGGGACCGGCGGCCGCGGTCATCATCGATGTCATCGAATTTGCTTGTTGCTCCGTGGGCATGTCCATCGGCATGTCCATGGGCATATCCATGTCCATGCCGGAGCCCATGTTGTTCATGTCGCCGGAGGACACAGGTGCGGCGGCCATGTCCATGGCCGAGGCGAGCCACAGGACATAAAGCCAGCTCGCTGCCGTCAGGATGACCAGCGCCGCCGCGACGATGATGCGATCGCGCTTGAGCAGGGTTTCGAGCGCCGTGTCGTTCATCGGCGTCAGTGGATCACGCCGCTTTCAGTCAGGTGCATCCGAGCGAAATGGGCGTGCGAATCCGCAAGCGCCAGCGTCACCGGTCCGGTCGTATCGGCCCATCCCCGCCCGACCTCGCAGAGGTCGTACTCGAAACCGTGCGGAAGATTGATGCGCGCCTGATGGGCTGCACCGGTTACCGGATTGAGGATCGGCTCGCCGCGCGCGTCGATCCAGCCCGGCACCTTCAGCCGCGCCGTGCGCGCGCTGATGTCGACCTCGAAATCGATCTCGGCGAAGACCGGATCGTGCATGGTTTCAAAGGTCGTCGCAAAGACCTGGAAGAATGTGGCACCGGGCTCCGTATCCTCGCCGCTCATGATGCGCAGCAGCGCGCCACGTTGCTCCTCCGAGGCGCGGCTATCGACGATCGGCACCACCTGCCCCCTCCCTTCGTGAATGGCGCCCGGCCAGGCGGCAATCAAGCCGCCACGAAGTCCATCGAGCCGCGTGTCGCCGTGATAACCTTCCTCGATTTCGAAGGCGCCGACGGCACTGCAATGGCCTTGTGTCGGCAGGGCATTGAACTGGCAGGGGCAACCATAGGCGCAATTGCAATGAATGAATTCGCGCCCCTTCATCATCCATCTGACACTCGTCATCGTCTCCTCCGGGATCTGATCGGTGCTCGTCTCGCGGCTACCTGGGAACGGATGCCTTTTATTAGATTGCAAAAATATACTCCTCTCCACCGCCGATGCCAACGGCGGCGGAGAGGACGGGAACGCGACAGCGCCGCAGATCGGCTGGGATCCGCGGCGCTTGGAAGGTGCGAAGGCTTTTGGGATCCCCGGCCGCAATGCGGCTCAGAGCGTCGCCATGCCGCCGTCGACGATCAGCTCGGCACCGACGGTGAAGGTGGCTTCATCGGAAGCAAGGAAGACGACGGCCTTGGCAATTTCACTCGCATCGCCGAAGCGGCCGAGCGGGATCTGCGCGGCGATGGCATCGACCACCTGCTTGTTTTCCTCCGGCGTCGGGGCATGGCCGTCGTGGAGCGGCGTGCGGATCGGGCCGGGGCTGACGGCATTGACGCGGATGCCGCGGCCGATGAGCTCGCCGGAAAGCGTGCGCGCCAGCGACAGCAGCCCCGCCTTGGTCACCGCATAGACGCTCGACGTCGGCATGCCGATATGGGCGTTGATCGAGGTGTTGAGCACGACCGAGGCACGCTTCGAGAACACCGGCAGCAGTGCCTGGATCAGGAAATACGGCCCCTTGACGTTGATCGCGATCGAACGGTCGAAGCTTGCCTCGTCCCATTGCTCGATCGGCTGCAGCTTGGCGATCCCGGCATTGACGAACAGGATATCGAGCGTGCCGAAGGCGGCGCGGACCTTTTCGGCAACCGCTGCCTGGCCTGCGACATTGCCGGCATCGGCCTCGATGATCAAAGCAGCCTCGCCGAGGACCGCGCGGGCTTCAGCGATATTCTTCGGATTGGTGCCGGTGACGGCAACGCGTGCGCCTTCGGCGATAAATTGGCGGGCGGTTTCAAGGCCGATGCCGCTGGTGCCGCCGGTGATGAGTGCGGTCTTGCTCTCTAAACGTGACATGATGAAAATCCTCTTGTTGGGTTGAAGAGGAGCCCGGTTCGATAGGCTGGAACCGCCGTCCTCCGTTGCCCAAACATATGGCGGAAAACGATCGTTCGGATTAGTCTTCCAATCCTGGAACTCGAATTCGGGATTGCCGAACGATGATGAAGATCGAGGGCATAGCCGCCTTTGTCGCCGTGGCCGAAGCCGGCTCGATCAGCGAAGCGGCGCGACGCCTGCGCCTATCGAAATCCGTCGTCAGCGAGCGGGTGGCGGAGCTGGAACGGGGGCTGAACGCCACTCTGCTCCACCGCACGACGCGCAAGCTGACACTGACCGAAGACGGTATCGCCTTTCGCGAGCGCGCAGTTCGGATCGTCAGCGAAGTGCAGGCGGCGGCGAGCGATCTTGCCGAACGCCGCGGACTGCTGACGGGACCGCTCAGGATCGCCGCGCCGGTCAGTTTCGGCCGGCGGCATCTCGGCCCGGCGCTCTACCCGTTCCTGGCAGAGCACCCGGATATCGAATTGACGCTCGACCTCGACGACCGACGGGTGGACGCGGCCTCGGAGGGTTACGACGCGATCGTGCGTCACGGCATCATCGCCGATTCCCGCCTGGTGGTTTGGAAGCTTGCCAGAAGCCGGCGCCTGCTCGTCGCTTCGCCCGACTATCTCGACCGCTGCGGCACGCCCGCAACCCTTGATGAGCTCGAAGGCCATCGCGGCATTTTCTATACCAATCGTGGTGTGTCCGACTGGCGCTTCGAGGGGCCGGCCGGCGCAACGGTCGTTCGGGCACGGCTGGCGCTCGGCATGAACAATGGCGACATGCTGCACGATGCCGCCGTTGCCGGTCTCGGGATCGCGCTGCTGCCCGCTTTCATCGCCGGTCCCGCCGTGCGAGAGGGGCAGTTGCGCGAGATCGACGTCGGCTTACGTCCGGAGCCGGAATTCATCTACATGGCGCACCCGGAAGGCCGGCGCGCCTCCGCCAAGCCCCGAGCCATCGCGCAGCACCTGAGGCAAGCCTTCGGCGATCCGCCCTATTGGGATCCGTGAAGCGTTCCTGCAATTCGCGACAATCATTCCAGCCGACCGTATCGCGCCGATTGCCGATCAAGTCTTGACAAAGGCTTGATCGAAACCGGCTGGCATCGTCAACGTGCCCCTTACAACCAAAAATTGGATTCCTATCTTTCATCATGCGGAACCTCTTTCTGAACTGGATCGTCCTCATGACGCTTGGCACCACCGTTCATGCAAGCCCCCTTTCCCCTGCCCCCATCGATGCCGAAATTCAGGAGATTCTGACCGACCGGATCGACAAGCAGCAGCAGGCGATCGGCATCGTCGTCGGCGTCATCGACGCCAATGGCCGGCGCGTCATCGCTCACGGCCATCAGGCCAAGGACGATTGGCGTCCCGTCGACGGACGCACCGTGTTCGAAATCGGCTCGGTCACCAAGGTCTTCACCGCACTGCTGCTTGCCGATGCGGTCCAAAAAGGCACCGTGCATCTCGGCACGCCCGTCTCTACGCTGCTTCCGTCCAGCGTGATCATGCCTGAGGACCAGCAGACCCCGATCACGCTCGGCGACCTCGCCATGCACATGTCCGGTTTGCCACGGCTGCCGACCAATCTGGTGCCGGCAGATATGAGCAATCCCTATGCCGACTACGACGCCGCGAAGCTCTATGCCTTCCTCTCCAGCCACAAGCCGGTTCGGCGCCCGGGCGTCGAACATGAATACTCCAATCTTGGCACCGGGCTCCTCGGTCATGCGCTCGCCCTGAAGGCCGGGCTTTCCTATGAAGATCTCGTCATCAGCCGTATCACCGCGCCTCTCGGCATGAAGGACACGGCGATCACGCCGCGGCCCGACTGGGCCGAACGCCGGAGCAAGGGCCACGACGCAGCACTGGAGCCAGTGAGAGACTGGGATCTCGACGCGCTGCAGGGCGCAGGCGCCCTGCGCTCCACCGTCGATGACCTCCTGGTTTTCCTCGAGGCGGCCATGGGAAAGACGCCATCGCCTCTCGCTCCCGCCTTCGCCACCCTGCTGGCGACCCGAGAACCGCTCGGCAACGGCGATAACGATCAGCAGGCGCTCGGCTGGGTGATCTCAGGCAAGGGCGACGAACAGTTTATCTGGCACAATGGCGGGACCGGCGGCTATCGATCCTTCGTCGGCTACCGTCCGTCGACCGGCGTCGGTGTCGTCGCCCTGTCCAATACGTCGACCGAGGTCGGCGCCGACGATATCGGTCGGCACCTGCTCAATCGCAACGCGCCGCTCGCGCCGGCCGTCACGCGACGTGTCGCCATAGCGGTCGATCCGGCAAGCTACGATGCCTATCTCGGCACCTACCGACTGGCGCCGGGGTTCGAGCTTACCATCGTTCGTGATGGCGAGCGGCTGTTTGCCCAGGCGACCGGCCAGGATCGGATCGAGATCTTTCCGGAGGCAGAGCACCGTTTCTTTGCGAAGCTCATCGATGCGCAGATCAGCTTCACCCTCAAAGGCGCGCGCGCCGAAGGCCTGACCTTGCATCAGGGCGGACAGGACAGTCCTGCGCCACGGGTCGGGAAATGACGCTGTCTCCCGCCTGCGCATGAAGGCGGGAGACGATCCTTGCTTTGATCAGAACAGCAGATCGATGGTGAAATAGGCGAGCGCCGAGATCGCCGCTGCGGCTGGCATGGTGATGAACCAGGCAATCACGATGTTGCCGGCAAGCCCCCAGCGCACCGCCGAGACGCGCCGCGCCGCACCGACGCCGATGATCGCACCGGTGATGGTGTGCGTCGTCGAGACCGGGATGCCGAGCCAGGTGGCGGCAAAGAGCGTGATCGCCCCGCCGGTTTCGGCGCAGAAGCCCTGCATCGGATTGAGCTTGGTGATCTTCGAACCCATGGTGTGGACGATGCGCCAGCCGCCAAACAGCGTGCCGAGCGCGATCGCCGCCTGGCAGGTGATCACTACCCAGAACGGCACGTAGAACTCCGAGCCGAGATAACCCTGCGAGAACAGGAGCACCGCGATGATGCCCATGGTCTTCTGCGCATCGTTACCGCCATGGCCGAGCGAATAGAGCGAGGCCGAGATGAACTGCATCACGCGGAAAGTGCGGTCGACGGCAAAGGGCGTCTGCCGCACGAAAATCCAGGAGACGATCAGCACCAGCAGAAGCGCCAGGAAAAAGCCGATCGCCGGCGACATGAAGATGGCGCCGACGGTCTTCAGCAGACCCGTCCAGACGATGCTGTCAAAGCCGGTGCTGGCAAGACCGGCGCCGACCAGGCCGCCGATCAACGCGTGCGAGGAGCTCGACGGGATGCCGAAGAGCCAGGTGACGATGTTCCAGACGATCGCTCCGATCAGCGCTGAAAAGATCACCAGCGGCGTAACGATGCCCGGATTAATGATGCCTTTGCCGAGTGTTTCGGCCACGTGCAGGCCGAAGAACAGGAAGGCGATGAAGTTAAAGAAAGCCGCCCACATGACCGCATATTGCGGCCTGAGAACCCGCGTCGAGACGATCGTCGCGATGGAATTGGCAGCGTCGTGCAGACCGTTCAGAAAGTCGAAGAACAGCGCGATGCCGATCAGCCCGACGAGCAACGGAAAGGCGAGCGTCGCATCCATCAGACGTTCTCGATCACGATGCCACTGATTTCATTGGCGACGTCCTCGAAGCGGTCGACGACCTTCTCCAGCTCGCCGTAGATCTCGCTGCCGATGATATAGGCCATCGGGTTCTCGGCGCCGTGGCGGCGGAACAGGTCCTTGAGGCCCTGGTCGTGCAGTTCGTCGGAGCGGCCCTCAATGCGGGTGATCTCTTCGGCGATGGCAATGAGGCGAGCGTGATTGGCGCCGATACGATCGAGCAGCGGGATGGCCTCGGCGATCAGATGGGCGGCCTTGACGACGGTCGTGCCCATTTCGCGCATGCCGGGATCAAAGCTCTTCTGCTCGAAGAGCCGGATGGTCTTCACCGTCTTGTGCATCATATCGATGGCATCGTCCATCGACTGGATCAGGTCCTTGATGTCGCCACGGTCGAAGGGGGTGATGAACGAGCGGCGCACCGCCAGCAGCACTTCGGCGGTGATGTGGTCCGCTTCATCTTCGAGCGCGACGATCCTGTCGCAATGTTTCTCGAGATCGTCGCCACCGGCGAGCAGCTTGTCGAGCGCATCGGCGGCACCGACAACGGTCTTCGAGTGTTTTGCGAAGAGGTCGAAGAAGCGATCCTCACGGGGAAGAAGTTTGCGGAACCAGGCCAGCATCACACGTATATCCATCTGTGGATTGTCATGCGGCTGTCATATTTCACTAGGCCCCTGAAGAAAAGCACCGAATCAAAGGGGTTTTCCGCCTTTCCCCTGCCGATATCGCCCTATCCTTGACGATATGGGCGCCCACCGTTTCGCCTTGCCTTGGTAGGCGCTTTCGTCCTAGCTGGCGCCCTACGTCGAATCCGGACTGCCCGATGCCACACAAGGTCTTTCTCAACCGCTTGAAGCTCACGGAGTTCCGCAATTATGCGGCCCTCGCGCTGGAGCTTGACCAGCGCCATGTGGTGCTGACGGGAGAGAACGGTGCCGGCAAGACCAATTTGATGGAAGCGGTCTCCTTCCTGTCGCCCGGCCGCGGCTTGAGGCGCGCGGCTTATGCGGACGTGACGCGGGTCGGCGCAAACGACGGCTTCTCCGTCTTTGCCGAAGTCGAGGGCATGGAGGGGCCGGTCGAGATCGGCACCGGCACGGCGGGCGTAACGGAGGGGCAATCCCGGCGGCTGCGGCTCAACGGGACGCCGGCAGCGACCGTCGACGAGCTGACGGATCATTTGCGCGTTTTATGGCTGACGCCGGCGATGGATGGATTGTTCACCGGTTCGTCCTCCGATCGCCGCCGCTTCCTCGACCGACTGGTGCTTTCGCTCGATCCCGAACATGGCCGACGCGCAAGCGAGTTCGACCGCGCGATGCGCAGCCGCAATCGCCTGCTCAGCGAGTTTCGCCCGGATCCGGCCTGGCTGACGGCGATCGAGAAGGAGATGGCCGGCCTCGGTGTTTCCATGGCGCTGGCGCGGCAGGAGATGCTCGGCCTGTTGACGGCACTCGTCGAACGAAATGTCGATGAAAGCGTCTTTCCCTCGGCGCGACTGGCGCTTTCCGGTTTTCTCGACGACGAAGGCCATCGCCCGGCCTATGATCTGGAAGAGCAGTATCTGACGATGCTGCGCGACGGACGGCCGCGCGACGCGGCGGCGGGCCGCACGCTCGACGGACCGCACCGCAGCGACCTGCTGGTTCGCCACCGCAAGAAGGACATGGAAGCAGCACGCTGTTCGACCGGTGAACAGAAGGCGCTGCTCGTCGGCCTGGTGCTGGCGCATGCCCGCCTCGTCGGCGACATGACCAGCCACGCACCGGTGCTGCTGCTCGATGAGATTGCCGCCCATCTCGATGTCAACAGACGCGCGGCCCTGTTCGATCTCGTCGACGGGCTTGGTGGCCAGGCCTTCATGACCGGTACGGACCAGGCGATGTTCGACGCGCTTGGCGATCGCGGCCGGTTCCTGACCGTTTCGCACGGCAGCGTTACGGGCTAAGCAAGAGAGTGACCGCCAAGGCGCGGCGGGATGAGGAGGATGTGGTCATGACCGGTGAGAACAAGCTCGACCAATCGGAGATTGCCCGCTACGCCCGCCATATCGTGCTGCCGGAGATCGGCGGCGCCGGGCAACAAAAGCTCAAAGCGGCACGCGTGCTGGTGATTGGCGCCGGCGGGCTTGGTGCCCCGGTGCTCGTGTACCTCGCAGCCGCCGGCGTCGGCCGGATCGGCATTGTCGACGATGACACCGTCGCGCTCTCCAATCTGCAGCGCCAGATCATTCATCGAACCGAGGACATCGAACGCGCCAAGGTCGAAAGGGCGGCCGAAGCGATCGGCTCGCTCAACCCGCATGTCAGCGTCGACGAACACAGGCTCCGGCTCACCCCTGACAATGCCGAGGCACTGTTCCGCCAATACGACCTGGTGATCGACGGTTCGGACAATTTCGATACGCGCTATCTCGCGGCGGACACGGCTGCCACGGTCGGCATTCCGCTGGTGACCGGCGCGGTCGGCCGGTTCGACGGATCGCTAACGGTGCTGATGCCCTACCGCACCGCGGCCGACGGACGGCCGAACCCGTCCTATCGCGATCTCTTTCCCGAACCGCCGCCGGCCGGCGTCGTGCCCTCCTGTGCCGAGGCCGGCATTGTCGGCGCGCTCACCGGCGTCATCGGCACGTTGCAGGCGATGGAAGCGATCAAGGTGATCGCCGGCTTCGGCGAACCGCTGGTCGGCCGGCTGTTGATGTACGACGCGCTGACGGCGCGGTTCAACACGATCCGCTACTGTCGAAGAGCCTAGATTTACGCGGCTCCGGACCGGGGACCGCCTCACACTTTTCACGGAATTTCTGGGGCCTCGCCATGCAGATCTTTCGCATCGATCAGGACTTCGGCCAGCATGAGGAACTCCTGGCGCTGATCCTTCACGCCTTCGCCTCCATGGACGGACGCATCGATCCGCCCTCCTCGGCACATGAGCTCACGGTCGAATCGCTGCAACAGAAGATTGCAGACGAGATCGCCTTCGGCGCCCGCGACGGCGAACGGCTCTTCGGTTGCGTTTTCCTGAAGCCAGAGGCCGATTGTCTCTATATCGGCAAGCTCGCGGTCGCACCCGGCGCCCAGGGCAAGGGCATCGGCCGCCTGCTTCTGACTGAAGCGGAAGCCACAGCGCGCGCACTGAAACTTCCGGCGCTACGGCTCTTGACCCGGGTCGAACTCGTCGAGAACCACCGCGCATTCGGCGCCTGGGGTTTCATCGAAACCGGCAAGATGTGCCATCCGGGCTTCAGTCGGCCGACGGCCATCGAGATGCGCAAGGCGCTTTGAACCGGCAGCGCCGCCGGCGCTGCTTCGTTCCATGAGGCGATGCGGTGAATCCCGCCTTCGCGATCAGTCGCGGCCTGGCAGTACGCGATCCGGGGGACGATGGCCATCGAAGAAGGTGCGGATATTGATCACCACCTTGTCGCCCATGTCGATCCGGCCTTCGAGCGTGGCCGAGCTCATATGCGGCAGGAGCACGACCTTGCCTTCACCGGCAAGCTTGATCAGCTTCGGATTGACAGCCGGTTCGTTCTCGAAGACGTCGAGGCCGGCGCCGGCTATCTTGCCCTCGCGCAGCGACTTGATCAGCGCCGTCTCGTCAATGATGCCGCCGCGGGCGGTGTTGACGATGTAGCTGTCCGACCGCATCAGCGCGAGGCGCCGGGCCGAGAGCAGATGGTAGGTCGCAGGCGTCGACGGGCAGTTGACCGAAACGATGTCGACGCGGGCAAGCATCTGGTCGAGGCTGTCCCAGTAGGTCGCCTCCAGCATCTCCTCGGTTTCCGCCTTCACCCGGTGACGGTTGTGATAGTGGATCGAAAGGCCGAAGGCCTTGGCGCGGCGCGCGACCGCAGTGCCGATCCGGCCCATGCCGACAATGCCGATGCGCTTTCCGGCAATGCGCCGGCCGAGCATCCAGGTCGGCGACCAGCCGGCCCACTCGCCCTTGCGATCGGTCAGGATCTGCGCACCTTCGGCAAGCCTTCTGGGCACGGCGAGAATCAGCGCCATCGCCATGTCGGCGGTGTCTTCCGTCAGCACGTTCGGCGTGTTGGTGACCGTGATGCCTTTGCGCGCGGCGGCATCGACATCGATGTTGTCGACACCGTTGGAAAAGCTGGCGATCAGCTTCAGCTGCGGACCGGCCTGCTCGATCAGCGCCGCGTCGATGCGATCGGTGACCGTCGGCACCAGCACGTCGGCGCGCTTGACGGCCGCGACGAGCTCCGGCTGGCTGCGCGGCGTGTCGTCGATGTTCAACTCCGCGTCGAAGAGTTCGCGCATGCGCGTCTCGACGATGTCCGGCAATTTGCGGGTGATGTAGACCGTGGGCTTCTTCTTGCTTGTCATTGCTGCGACGGGCCTTGTTGACGGGTCCTTAACCAAGTTGGGCGATACTGTCTCCCTGTAGTCGCAATTTCTACCAGACCCCACCGGGAAGACAAACAAAACTCGCGTCGTCGTCCCCGCGATTTCAGCCGGCGCTCTGGACCTTCAGCGAACTGCGCCTGCAAAAGCTGTTGCCACGGAAGATGAGCTTCGTCATGCGTCACGTCATTTCCAGAATCTCGCTCTCGCTGCTCGCCGCCTGCCTGGGCGCCGGGATCATGGCATCGGCGGCTTACGCTCAAGCCGCCAAAGGCGCCAGCGGGTTGCCGCTGCCGCGCTTCGTCAGCCTCAAGTCCAAGAGCGTCAATCTCAGGATCGGCCCGAGCGTCGATTATGCGGTCGCCTTCCGCTACATGAAGCCTGGCGTTCCCGTGGAAATCATTCAGGAATACGACAACTGGCGCCGCATCCGTGACGCCGACGGTACCGAGGGCTGGGTCAACCAGGCGCTGCTTTCGGGCGACCGCACCGCCGTCGCCGCCCCATGGATGCGCGGCAAGGGCGAAGGCGTCTTCGTCAACATGCGCCGCGACCCGCAGGGCACGGCCCCGATCGTCGCCCGCATGGAGCCCGGCGTCATCGTGCATGTCGGTGAATGCAACGGCGACTGGTGCCATGCGGAGACGCAGGGCGTCGAAGGCTGGATCGCCCAGAGCGAAATCTGGGGCGCCTATCCGGGCGAGGCCTTCAAGTAAGGCCGCGCCGACTTTCACACGTTTCCGCCTCCGGATCGATCAGGCGAGGCTTGCCTGCTTTGCGGCGACGGCCAACGAGACCATCGGTCGCGGGCCGATCTGGCCGATGACGATGCCGGCCGCAAGATTGCCGAGCTTGCTGCAGTCTTCGAGCGAGCGCCCAGTGGTGTAACCATGCAGGAACCCGGCGGCATAGAGGTCACCGGCACCGGTCGTGTCGACCACCTGCGCGATCGGCGTTGCGCCGACGCGGACCCGCTCTTTACCGCGCACGACGACCGAGCCTTCTTCGCTGAGCGTCACGGCGGCAAGCTTGCAATCCTTCGAGAGCTTTTCCAGCGCCAGGTCGAAATCCTCGGTTTCGTAGAGCGCCAGCGCTTCCTGCTTGTTGGCAAAGACGATGTCGACCGTGCCGGAACGCATGAGCTCGAGGAACTCGTCGCGATAGCGGTGAACGCAGAAGCTGTCCGACAGAGTGATCGCGGTTTCGCGCCCGTTCTCGTGGGCGATCCTTGCGGTCTCGCGGATCGCGTCCTTGGCGCGCGGCGGATCCCAGAGATAACCTTCGAAATAGGTGACCTTGGACTGGGCGACAACGTCGGCTTCCACATCCTCGGGGCCGAGTTCGACACAGGCGCCAAGATAGGTGTTCATCGAACGCTCGCCGTCTTCGGTGACGAAAATCATCGAGCGGGCGGTGGGCGGCACGCTTTCGAGCGGCTTGGTCTCGAAATAGACGCCCTGGGCGCGAATGTCGTGGGCAAAGATCTCGCCGAGCTGATCGCTGGCAATCTTGCCGAAATAGGCCGCGCGGCCGCCGAGGCTGGCGACGCCCGCCGCCGTGTTGCCGGCGCTGCCGCCGGATGCTTCCACCGCCGGTCCCATGCGCGAGTACAACAACTCGGCCCGGTCGGCATCAATGAGGTTCATGGCGCCCTTGATGATGCCGTTTTCGTTGAGGAAGGCGTCGTCGCAGCGCGCGATGATATCAACGATGGCGTTGCCGATCGTCAGCACGTCGTATTTTGTCATGAACCTCGTCCGGTCTCCGTGATGGCCGGTGTTCGTTAATACCGGTTTTCCGGCCATTTGGAAGACAAAAGACGCGAGGTTTCCGCCATCACGCGCTCGGAAGCGCGCTTTCTGTGTAGGCGGCAGCAAACTCGGCGCTCGGCGGGATCGGTTTGATGACATCAATCAGCACGCCATTCGGGTCGGCTGTGATGAAATGCCGCTGGCCGAAATCCTCATCGCGCAGGCTCTTGAGGATCGGCAGACCGGCGGCAACCGCTTGCGCGTAGATGCGATCGGGATCCTCGACCTCGAAATTCAGGAGCACGCCGCGGGACGGCGAGCGCGCCTCCTCGGGGATCGTCTCATGGCGGTAGTCGAGCAAGGCCAGCGTCACGCGCTCATCTTCGACCGACTGAAGATGCACGTACCAGTCACTGCTGAAGAGCGCCTCAAAGCGGAAGTGCTGGATGTAGAAGGCGGCGGTGGCGGCAACGTCTGACGTCATCAGGACAGGATAGTAGCTCGTCGATTTCATGGCTTTTCCTCGCTCTGGCATTATCATACAATCTGTATGTTTCTTCAATTAACATACAGGCTGTATGTATGCAACAAGAAAACTCCCGCCGCTCCAACCGCGAGCGATCCGACACGACGCGCGCCGCGATCCTCGATGCCGCCCGCGATCTATTCGTCAGCCGCGGCTACGCCGATACCTCGACGCCGGACATCGTCGCGGCCGCCGGACTGACCCGCGGCGCGCTCTATCATCATTTCGAAGACAAGAAGGCGCTGTTCCGTGCGGTGGCGGAACGGGAAGCGGCTGCCGTGGCAACGGCGATCGAGAAGGCGACGACCGGCGACCTGCCGCCGCGGGATGCATTGAAAGCCGGTGCCCACGCCTATTTCGATGCGATGCGCGAACCGGGGCGGATCCGCCTCCTGCTGCTCGACGGGCCGGCTGTGCTCGGCAAGCACGAGATGGTCGCCATCGACGCGGCCAATGCGCAGAGAACGCTTGAGGAAGGTATCGCCGAAGCGATGGCGCCGAGAGCGCCCGCTCCCGAAAAACTCTCGGCCATGGCCTCGCTGCTTTCTGCCGCCTTCGATCGCGCGGCGCTTGACATCGCCGAGGGAGCGTCGAGCGAGCTTTATGCAGAAACGATCGGCACGCTGATCGACCGGATGGTATCGGCCTGAGGCCACCGGTGCTGATGGCTAGGCCGGACGCCTGGTCTCAGCTCGCTCAAGCGACAATCTGCGGCGGCAACTCGACGAGCGGTGCCGGGATGTCGCAGGTCTTTTCCGGCGACTTGCAGATGTCGGCAATGACGCAGCGCTCGCATTCGGGCTTGCGTGCCTTGCAGCAGTAGCGCCCGTGCAGGATCAGCCAATGATGCGCGTGGTAAAGATACTCATCGGGGATGATCCGGATGAGCTTGTCTTCCACCTCGTCCGGGGTCTTGCCCGGCGCCAGACAGAGGCGATTGGCGATGCGCAGGATGTGGGTATCGACCGCGATCGTCGACTGACCGAAAGCCATCGAGAGCACCACATTGGCGGTCTTGCGGCCAACGCCGGGCAAGGTCACCAGCTCTTCCCGCGTACGGGGCACTTCGCCGCCGAAATCCCGGATCAGCTTTTCGCTGAGCGCGATAACGTTCTTCGCCTTGTTGCGGAAAAGACCGACCGTCTTGATGTAGTCGCGGACCCTCTCCTCGCCGAGCGCCAGCATCTTTTCCGGCGTGTCGGCGATGGCAAAGAGCGCCCGCGTCGCCTTATTGACGCCGGCGTCCGTCGCCTGGGCCGAAAGCGCCACGGCGACGACAAGCGTGAACGGATTGACGTGCTCCAATTCGCCCTTGGGCTCGGGGCGCTGGATCGAGAAACGGCGAAAGATCTCCCTGAGCTCTTCGTGGGTATAGAGGCTCTTCACCCGTGGCGTGGTGCCGCGGCCTGCCGTCTTCGGCTTTGCGGAACCAACAGGCAATTTCGGCTTCACGTTTTTCATGATGCATCTATAGTCAAAGGTCATGATCAATGGCAACGCCACCACCCCACCCGAGGAGACGCCGGTCTTCACCGCCGAGCTCACTCCCTATCGCTCGCTCGGACGCCGCGGCTTCAAGATCTTTTTCCTGATCGCCGGGCTCTTGAGCCTTGTGCATGCTTTCGTCTTCCTCATCGTTGGCGCCTGGCCGATCGTGTTTTTCTTCGGCTTCGACTACGTGCTGCTCTTCGGTGCCTTCTGGCTGAACTACCGCTCGGCGCTCAGTCGCGAGGAAGTCAGCGTTTCCAGGACCGACGTCTCCGTGCGCAAGTTCACGCCGTCGGGACAGATCACCGAACACCGCTTCAACCCCTTCTGGGCGCGCTTGAATGTCGCGCGCCACCAGGAAATCGGCATCGTCTCGATGACGATCAGCGGCGGCGGGCGGAGGACCGATATCGGTTCGTTTTTGAACCGCGACGACCGCGAGACCTTTGCGCTGGCGCTATCGGGCGCGCTTGCGACCGTTCGCCGTCGCTGACGCGTGCGATCGGCTGAAACGGGTCCCGAAATCCTCGCATTCACTCAAGTTTCGGGTGGCTGCGAGCCTCTCCAAGTGGTTACCTGTGGCATGACAGGAGATGAGCCATGAACATCGCGACATCCGTACCCACCGACATCACGCCCAAGGGCACCGACTACGATACGGTCAGCCGCGTGATCGAAATGCTCACAGAGGACTATCGTGATCAGCCGTCGCTGGAAGCGGTCGCCCAACGCCTGAAGCAGTCGCCGACGCAGCTCCAGAAGGTCTTTACCCGCTGGGCCGGACTTTCGCCGAAAGCCTTCCTGCAGGCGGTGACGCTCGACCATGCCAAACGCCTGCTCCGTCAGGAGGACATGCCGCTTCTGGAAACCAGCATCGAGGTGGGGCTTTCCGGACCGAGCCGTCTGCATGACCTGTTCGTGACCCACGAGGCGATGTCACCGGGCGAATGGAAGGCGCGCGGCGAGGGTCTCACGATCCGCTATGGCTACCACCCGTCGCCCTTCGGCACGGCGCTTGTCATGATCACCGATCGGGGATTGGCCGGCCTTGCCTTCAACGATGCCGGCGGCGAACAGGCGAGTTTCGAGGACATGGCGCAGCGCTGGCCGAACGCCAGCTACATCGAAGACAGCGCCGCCACTGCCTACTATGCCGCGCGCATCTTCGACCCGTCGCGCTGGCGCCAGGACGAACCGCTGCGCATCTTCCTGATCGGCTCCGATTTCCAGATCCGGGTGTGGCAGGCGCTGCTGAAGATCCCGCTCGGCTGCGCCACCACCTATTCGAACATCGCCGGAAACATCGGCCAGCCGACAGCATCGCGTGCGGTCGGTGCTGCCGTTGGCCGCAATCCGATTTCCTTCGTGGTGCCCTGCCATCGCGCGCTCGGCAAAAGCGGCGATCTTACCGGCTATCACTGGGGGCTGACGCGCAAGCGCGCGATCCTCGGCTGGGAAGCTGGCAAGGCGGCCGACGGTACGATCTGAAATTTCGAAGTTGCGCAATTGCGGACGGAAAACCGCTGAACACCTTTCCCGGAATTGCTCGGGCAAAACAAAAGCGGCGCCTGCCGAGCGCCCCTTTTTTTCATTCGTCCTTATGTCGCCTCAATGGGCGGCGGACATGTCGCCCAGCACTTCCTTGGAAGCGACCGTCGAATTGGCGTTGAGCTTGTAGACCATCGGTACACCGGTCGCGAGGTTGAGCTTGAGGATCTCCTCCTTGCTCAGGCGGTCGAGCACCATGACCAGCGAACGCAGCGAGTTGCCGTGAGCGGCGACCAGAACCTTCTGGCCCGAAAGCACGCGCGGCAGGATCTCGGTCAGATAATAAGGCCAGACGCGGGCACCGGTGTCGCGCAGGCTTTCGCCGCCCGGAGGCGAAATGTCATAGGAGCGGCGCCAGATATGCACCTGCTCTTCGCCCCACTTCTCGCGCGCATCGTCCTTGTTAAGGCCCGAGAGGTCGCCATAGTCGCGCTCGTTGAGCGCCTGGTCGCGGATCGTTTCGAGCGAGGACTGGCCGACGGCATCGAGCACGAACTGGCAGGTGCGCTGGGCGCGGACGAGGTCCGAGGTAAAGGCGATGTCGAACTTGATGCCGTAGTCGGCAAGCGCCTTGCCGCCGGCCTTGGCCTCTTCGACGCCGAGTTCCGTCAGGTCCGGATCGCGCCAGCCGGTAAACAGGTTCTTCAGGTTCCAGTCGCTCTGGCCATGCCGAACGAGGACGAGAGTACCGCTCATGTCGAATTCCCCTTGAGACTTGAGAGTGAGAAGGTCAGTTGAGCCCGAGAACGTCGAGCATCGAATAGAAACCGGGTTTCTGGCCGCGCGCCCAGAGTGCGGCGGTAACCGCACCGCGCGCGAAGATCGAGCGGTCGGTGGCGCTGTGCGACAAGGTCACCTGCTCGCCTTCGCCGGCGAGAATGACCGAATGCTCGCCAATGACGGAGCCGCCGCGCAAGGTTGCAAAACCGATCGTCCCCGCCTTGCGCGGGCCCGTGTGTCCGTCGCGCACCCGCACCGAATGTTCGGCAAGGCCGATGCCACGTCCTTTCGCCGCCGCCTCGCCGAGAAGCAACGCCGTGCCCGACGGCGCGTCGACCTTGTGCTTGTGGTGCATTTCGAGGATTTCGATGTCCCAGTCGGCGGGGGCGAGCGCGCGCGCTGCCTTTTCCGTGAGAACGCCGAGCAGGTTCACGCCGAGGCTCATATTGCCCGACTTGACGATACGGGCATGGCGCGAAGCGGCGCGGATCTTCTGATCGTCGTCGGCCGTGCAGCCGGTGGTGCCGATCACGTGGACGATGCGGGCCTGGGCGGCGAGCCCGGCAAACTCAACGGAGCCGGCCGGTGCCGTGAAATCGAGCACGCCTTCGGCTTCGACGAAAGCCTCGAGCGGCTGATCAGTGACCGGCACGCCGATCGGGCCAAGACCGGCCAATTCGCCGGCATCCCGGCCGATGAAGTGAGAACCCGGCCGCTCGACGGCCGCATGCAGGCGGACGCCATCCATCGCGTGAACCGTCCTTATCAGCGTCTGGCCCATACGGCCCGCCGCACCCACCACCACGAGCTTCATATCGTTTGCGCCCATCGGTGACTTCCTTCTTGTCCGCTATTGGATTTCGACGCCGGCCGGCGCTTCGGGAGACTGGTCTTCAGGAGACTGGCCCTGGAGATTGTGGAGCCGAGCGTAGAGACCGTCCGGTCGCCGTGCAAGTTCGGCATGGGTGCCTTCCTCGACGACGGACCCGTCCTTCATGACGATGATCTTGTCAGCGTTGACGACGGTCGAAAGGCGGTGCGCGATGACGATGACGGTGCGGCCATCCATGGCGTGATCGAGCGCCTTCTGTACGGCCGCTTCCGATTCGGTGTCGAGCGCCGAGGTGGCCTCGTCGAGCAACAGGATCGGTGCGTTACGCACCAGCGCGCGCGCAATCGACAGGCGCTGGCGCTGGCCGCCCGAAAGCGTCATGCCGTTCTCGCCGACCGCGGTGTCGTAGCCCTGCGGCTGCGCCAGGATGAAATCATGCGCATAGGCGAGGCGGGCTGCTTCCTCGATCTCGTCATCGGTCGCGTCGATGCGACCGTAGCGGATGTTGTCGCGGATCGACCCCTCGAAGAGATAGGGCTGCTGCGAGACATAGGCGATGCCCTTGCGCAGCGACTGCTTGGTGACGTCGGCAATGTCCTGGCCATCGATCCGGATCTGCCCGGAGGAAGGATCATAGAACCGCGGGATGAGGCTGATGACCGTCGATTTTCCGGCGCCCGAAGGACCGACGAGCGCGGTTGTCTTGCCGCCTTCGGCAATGAAGCTGACCCCCTTCAGCACCTCGTCGCCATTGGCGTACTGGAAGCGGATGTCGCGCAGTTCCACCGCCGCATCCTTGACCACCAATTCCTTGGCGTCGGGCTTGTCGCGCTGGTGCGGCACGGTGTCGAGGATCTCATAGACCATGCGGGCGTTGACGGCGGCACGCTCGAGCGAGACCTGAAGCCGCGCCAGACGGCGGGCCGGATCATAGGCCATCAACAAGGCCACAACGAAAGCGAAGAAAGCGCCCGGCGGCACGTCGGCATAGATCGCGCGGAAGGCCGAATAGGCGAGCACGGCGGAAATCGCGAGGCCGGCAAAGGTTTCGGTCATCGGTGCGGTGCGTTCGCTCAAGCGGGCGATGCGGTTTGCCCGGTTTTCGGCACGATCGATGATCGTCTCGACCTTGCCGCGGAGCTCACTCTCCATGGTGAAGGCCTTGACGATGGTGATGCCCTGGATCGTTTCCTGCATCGCGCCGAGAACGCGGCTGTTGACTTCGATCGCCTCGCGCGTTGCCGAGCGCAAGCGCCTCGAAACATAGCGCAGGCCGAGAAGCAGGGGCGGCGCCGCGACAAAGACGATGATCGACAGCAGCCAGTCCTTGGCGAACATGACGCCGACCAGACCGATGAGGGTCAACAGATCGCGGGCGATCGAGGTAACAGTCAGATTGAGCACGTCGCGAATGCCGCTGACATTCTGGCTGATCTGGGCGGCGAGCTGGGCCGAGCGCGTCTCGTTGAAATAGCCGACGCTCAACGCCATCAGGTGAGCGTAGAGCCGACGCTGATAGCGCGCGACGATGTTGTTGCCGATCTTTGACAGGGCAACGGCCTGCCCGTAGGTGGCAAAGCCGCGCAGCACGAACGCGCCGAGGATCGCGCCGCAGACGAGGAGAACGATGTCCGCCCGCTTGTTGGCGAAGGCCTCGTTGATCACGGTTTCCATGATCGAGGCAGTAAAACCCGTTGTCGCAGCAACGACCGCGAGGCAAGCAATGGCAAAGACGTAGCCGCGAATATGGTCGCGACCGTTTTCGGCAATGACCCGCTTGAGGATACCGCTGATCGTATCGGAGTCGACCGCGTGCTGTTTTCTATTGCTGGCGCTCAAAAAGCCCGTCTTCCCTGGAACCAACCTGGCGAGCCGGTGTCCGGCCCGATCTTTCCCGGGGCTCTATAGTGGTTTGATGTCGCTTTGGCGAGTCTTTGCGCGCGCCGGGGGCTCAGCTTCTCCAGCGGCGTCCCTCCGTTGCAACACCGAAATCCCTCGGTGTGCGGGCAAAGGCGGCCAAGCCGGAAAGGGCCGCCATCGGATGAATGACGGCGAAAGTCGGGATCGCCTTCATCAACGCCGTATGCGGCGCCTTGTCTTCGAAGGCCGCGCGGAACGGCGACTTCAACAGGGCCGGCAGGATCTTCTGCGAAATGCCCCCAGCCAGGAAAACGCCGCCGCGGGCCATGAAAATCAATGCCATATCGCCGGCAACGCGGCCCAGATAGGTGCAGAACAACGAGATCGTCTCGATCGCCGCCGTGTCGCTTTCGGCGAGCGCGTGGGTCGTCACTTCGGCCGGATCGCTCAGCACCGGGTCGACGCCATCGGCCGCACAGACGGCGCGATAGAGATTCATGATGCCGCGACCGCAAAGGATCTGCTCGCCGGCCATGCGGCCCTCGATCGGCTCAAGGAAGGGCCAGATCTGAAAATCGCGCTCGGTGCGCGGACCGATGTCGACATGGCCGCCTTCGCCAGGCACCGGGATCCAGGTGTGCTGGGCAAAGACCAGTCCGCCGACGCCGAGGCCCGTGCCCGGGCCAAGGACGACACGCGACGTCAGCGGGCGAACGCTGCCGCCCCCGATCTGCACCAGATCTTCGTCGGCCGGAGCGGCAACAGCGAGCGCCTGCGCTTCAAAGTCGTTGATGATCAGTACGTCTTCCAGGCCGAGCGTCGAAAGCATGTCCTTTGGCCGGATCACCCAGCCGGCATTGGTCAGCGGGATCTCGTCGCCCCGGATCGGCCCGGCCACCGCCAGGATCGCCGATCGCGGCTGAACCGAGGTCTTGTCGAGGATGCTCTTTTGCATCGCTTCCTCGATGGTCGCAAAGTCGCCCGTCTTGATCGGCGGAAGCTGCTTCGGCTCGGCAAAGGCATCGAGCAGCAGGGCAAAGCGCGCGTTGGTACCGCCGATATCGCCGATCAGGATCGGAAAGGGGAAGGCGTTTTCACTGGTGACGGGCATCGCAAGATCCATCCTGATGGTCGTGACAGGTGTGTTGTTGTCTATCAGCTAGAGCGGGATGAGGAAAAGTGCGTGCGGTTTTCCGCCCACATCCCGCTCTAACCTATGAGAAGAGATCACGCCTATGATTTGGGTCGAGCCAACCCAAGATCATCGTGATCCCAAAATCATCGTGATCCATGGTTGAAGTCGATCAACCGTTCGGCCGTCGCGCGATTGAGCGCCATCGGGATGTCATAGACGATCGCGAGGCGCATCAGCGCCTTGACGTCCACGTCGTGCGGCATCGCCGTCAGGGGATCGACGAAGAAGATCAACAGCTGCACCTCACCGGTGGCGATCAGCGCGCCGATCTGCTGGTCGCCGCCGAGCGGCCCGCTCTTCAGCCGCGTAATGTCGAGCCCGGGGCAGACATCGAGGACACGGCCGCCTGTCGTGCCGGTCGCAACGATGCGCCAGTCGGACAGAACCGCTTCATGCGCCTTGGCAAAGGCGGCGAGATCGTCCTTCTTCTGATCATGTGCGATCAGGGCAATGCATTTCCGATCCGCCATTTGGGCCTCGCATCAATATTTAAATCGATTTGATCGCCCTATACATCAACGCCGCGGGAATGGAAAGATTGACGCCCACCCATCCCGCTCGCGCAGGTCATGCGCTATTGCAAAGTCGGACGAGCCAGCGGCACCGGAATATCGGCCGGCGGCACGTCGCCTTCGGCAGCGCCGATCACCTGCTCGATGCCCTGAGCCGACGCGGCAGGTGCCGCCGCCCGATAGGCCGTGCCAAACGTGGCGGCCGCTTCCGATGCAGGCGCAGGACCGTTCAGCACCAAGGCGCAGGCCTTCGGCAAATCGGCAAGCCTGGTGAGCTTCGGTTTCACGGGCTTTTCACCCGGCTTCTTCGTCGGCTTCGCCCAGGGCTCATCGGTGAACCACCAGGCAAGCGACTTGTCGCAGCCATCGCCTTCCGGCACCGCCGCCTGGTCCTTGCAGGTGGCCGAACCGGCCGGGCACTTGATGCGGATATGGAAGTGGTAGTCGTGGCCGTAAATCGGCCTCACCTTGCCAAGCGCCGAACGATTGCCCGTCCAGGTGTCGCAGAGCTTCTTCTTGATCGCCGGATTGACGAAGACCCGCTCCACCTGCGGATAGCTCGCCGCCAACATGATCAGTTGCGCGTGTTTCGGCGTCCAGACAGAACGATCGATCGTCAGAAACTTGTCCTTCTGCAACATCGAGGTCGCCGAGATATCCTCGCGTTCGCGAGAGGTCAGCGTGCGCTGCGGCATCGGCGTCAGCCAAATATCGGCATCGAGGCCGATCTGGTGCGAGGCGTGACCAGACAACATCGGGCCGCCGCGCGGTTGCGAGATGTCGCCGAGCAACAGACCCGGCCAGCCGACCTTTTCGGCCGCATCATGGGAAAACCGCTCGATCAGCGCGATCATCTGCGGATGGCCCCAGCGACGGTTGCGCGATAGCCGCATCGCCTGCCAGGTCGGGCCGTCTGTCGGGATGGCGACGCCGCCGGCAAGGCAACCCTTCGCGTAGAAGCCGTAGGAGTTCGCCGCCATCTCGGCCGGCAGTGCCTTGGCGCCGAACAACGCCTTGGCAGGCGTGTCGTCCGCGGCAGCGTTGTCAGCAATCAGAAGGCTTGTTCCAAGCGTCAGCGCCAGAAGCACCGAGCCGCAACGTCGAAGTGCAGCAATCATCGAATTTCGTCCCATTCCTGTCCCGTCGACGCTGGCGCCGAGTCGCGCGCCAAGTCCGACGAGCCCCTATCCTAAGGCCCTGTGTTTGCCTCAGCCTTGTGATTCACGCGCATCACCGGGATGTGACTCAAAAAATTTGCCTGATTTGCGGCAGTGCCTGTCAATTGCCCCGATTTCGCCTATGCTCTTGAACAAGAAGATTGAAATATAAGGGGTACCGGCTGGATGCCAAACTTCTGCAGGACCGTGAAACCTGGCCTTGCCGCTTCACTTCTGACGGCTTCTCTTCTCTTCCCTCCTGCATCGAATGCCGAAGAACAGCCCGTCTGGCATCATGGCACGTCGTCAATCGGTGAACTGAAATACAAGCCTGGCTTCGCCCGCTTCGACTATGTCAATCCGGATGCGCCCAAAGGCGGCGAATTGCGGCTCTCGGAAAGCGGTACCTTCGACACGTTCAACCCGATCCTCTCCAAGGGCGAGGCGGCGACCGGCGTTTCATCCCTCGTCTTCGATACGCTGCTGAAATCCGCCGAGGACGAGATCACGACGGCCTACGGCCTGCTGGCCGAGGGCGTCTCCTATCCCGACGATTTTTCGTCCGCCACCTTTCGTCTGCGCGCCGAGGCCAAGTGGGCGGACGGCCAGCCGGTGACGCCGGAGGATGTCATCTTCTCCTTCGAAAAGGTGAAGGAGCACAATCCGCTCCTGTCCAACTACTACCGCCACGTGACTTCGGCTGAAAAGACCGGCGATCGCGACGTCACCTTCCGCTTCGACGAAAAGAACAACCACGAACTGCCGAACATTCTCGGTCAGTTTCCCATCCTGCCGAAGCACTGGTGGGAAGGTATGGACGACAAGGGCAACAAGCGCGACATCAGCCGCACGACGCTGGAGCCGGTCATGGGCTCCGGCCCCTACAAGATCGCCTCGTTCCAGGCTGGCGGCTCGATCCGCTTTGAACTCAGGGACGACTATTGGGGCAAGAACCTCAACGTGAATGTCGGCCAGTACAATTTCGGTACGATCACCTACGCCTTCTTCAGCGACAGGAATGTGCAGTTCGAAGCCTTCCGCGCCGGCAATGTCGATTTCTACCAGGACAACAGCGCCAGCCATTGGGCGACGGCCTATGACTTCCCGGCCATGAAGGACGGTCGCGTGATCCGGGAGGAAATCGAGAACCCGTTGCGCGCGACCGGAATCATGCAGGCCTTCGTGCCGAACATGCGCCGCGAGAAGTTTAAGGATCAGCGGGTGCGCGAGGCATTGAACTACGCCTTCGACTTCGAGGATCTCAACCGCAGCCTCGCCTACAATGCCTTCCAGCGTGTCGACAGCTATTTCTGGGGCACCGAGCTTGCCTCCAAGGCCTTGCCCGAAGGGCGCGAGAAGGCAATCCTCGAAGAACTGAAGGACAAGGTTCCCGCCGAAGTCTTCACCACGCCCTATACGAACCCGGTCAACGGCGACCCGCAGAAGGTGCGCGACAACCTGCGCAAGGCGCTCGCGCTGTTCAAGGAGGCGGGCTTTGAACTCAAGGGCAACCGCCTGGTCAACACGAAGACCGGCGAACCCTTCGGCTTCGAACTGCTTCTGTCCAACCCGTCTTTCGAGCGCACGGTCACGCCGTTCATAAACAGCGTCAAGAAGATCGGCATCGACGCGCGCATCCGCACCGTCGACGACTCGCAATACACCAACCGTGTCAGAAGCTTCGACTATGACATGATCTATGGCATCTGGGCGCAGACACTGGTGCCCGGCAACGAACAGATCGACTACTGGGGCTCCGGCTCGGTCAATCAGACGGGATCGAGAAACTATGCCGGCATTGCCGATCCGGCGATCGACGAGCTGATCCGCAGGATCATCTTCGCGCCGAATCGCGAGGAACTGGTTGCAACGACGAGAGCGCTCGACCGCGTCCTTCTCGCCCATCACTTTGTCGTGCCCCTATTCTATTCAAGGTCGGTGCGCGTTGCTTACTGGAACCAGCTCGCCCATCCTCAGGAGCTTCCCTATTACGGGACGGGCTTCCCGGATGCCTGGTGGTCGAAAAACGCCGCAGCCAAATGAAATCCTTGCACTCCGATGGCGTCTCGATTCCAAATGCAAAAAAACGAATCACTGAAACACGCAAAAGGCTCCAGGCGAGCCTGACAGCAGCAAGGAGACGCAGGGATTGAGACACCATAGACGGCATGCCGACGTTTCGCGGGTCCGGGCCAGCGCCCACACGTCGATCGAGAGGCTCGCCTGATGGGTGCCTATATCCTGCGCCGCCTGCTCCTGATGATCCCGACGATTTTCGGGATCATGGCGATCTCCTTCATCGTCGTGCAGTTCGCGCCCGGTGGGCCGGTCGAACAGGTAATCTCGGATCTCACCAATGCCGGCGGCTCGGATCGCTTGAGCGGCACCAGTGGCGACCTGATGCAGGCCGGCGGCGACGAAGGCGGGCGCTATCGCGGCGCCCAAGGCCTTGATCCGGAATTCATCGCCAAGCTCGAAAAGCAGTTCGGCTTCGACAAACCGCCGCTCGAGCGTTTCGCCACAATGATGTGGAACTATTTGCGCTTCGATTTCGGCGAGAGCTTCTTCCGCAACACCTCGGTCATCGATCTCATCAAGGAGAAGATGCCGGTGTCGATCTCGCTCGGCCTCTGGATTCTCTTGTTTTCCTACGCGATCTCGATCCCGCTCGGGATCAAGAAGGCCGTTTCCGACGGCTCAGCCTTCGATGTATGGACCTCCGGCATCATCGTCATCGGCTATGCGGTGCCGAGCTTCCTGTTCGGCATTCTGCTGATTGTCGTCTTTGCCGGCGGATCGTTCTTCGACTGGTTTCCGCTGCGCGGCATCGTGTCGGACAATTTCTGGCAATTGCCCTGGTGGCAGAAGATCCTCGACTATATCTGGCACATGACGCTGCCGCTGATCACGCTGCTGCTCTCCGCGTTTGCGACGACGACGCTGCTGACCAAGAACTCCTTCATCGACGAGATCAAGAAGCAATATGTGACGACGGCGCGGGCCAAGGGTCTCAACGATCGCCAGGTGCTCTACGGCCACGTGTTCCGCAACGCCATGCTGATCATCATCGCCGGCTTTCCCGGCGCCTTCATCTCCGCCTTCTTCACCGGCTCGCTTTTGATCGAATACATCTTCTCGCTCGATGGCCTCGGCCGGCTCGGTTATGATTCGGTCGTCAAGCGCGACTATCCGATCGTCTTTGCGACGCTCTTCATCTTCTCGCTGATGGGCCTGCTCGTCAGTCTGCTGTCAGACCTCATCTACACCTGGGTCGATCCGCGCATCGACTTCGAGCGGAGGGATGTCTGATGGCTGATGTGACGACCTCTCCCGCGAGCCTCAGCCCGGTGCCGAAGCGCGGCTGGCTTTCGCCGGTCAACCAGCGGCGCTGGCAGAATTTCAAGGCGAACCGGCGCGGCTACTGGTCGCTCTGGCTCTTCCTGGCGCTCTTCGGACTGAGCCTGGTTGGCGAGCTCATCGCCAATGACCGCCCGATCGTCGCTTCCTACAAGGGCGAGATGCTGTTCCCCGTTGTCATCGACTATCCGGAGGAAAAATTCGGCGGCTTCCTGGCAGAGACCGATTATCGCTCCGACTTCATTCGCGACGAGATCGAAGCCAATGGCTGGATGCTCTGGCCGCCGGTCCGCTATTCCTATCAGACGGTCAATTCCAACATCCCGCATTCGGCGCCGACCAGGCCCTTCTGGCTGATGGACAAGGAAGAACGCTGCTCGGCCTATCCCGAAGGGACGAACGACCGAAACTGCATCGTCGGCAACCTCAACTGGCTCGGCACCGACGACCAGGCCCGCGACGTGCTCGCGCGCATGATCTACGGCTTCCGCATCTCGGTGCTGTTCGGCCTGACGCTGACCATTGCGTCGGCGGTGATCGGTGTGACGGCCGGTGCCGTGCAGGGCTACTTCGGCGGCTGGACCGATCTTTTGATGCAGCGCTTCATCGAGATCTGGTCGTCGATGCCGGTGCTCTACATCCTGTTGATCATCGCTGCGATCCTGCCGCCGGGCTTCTTCATCCTGCTCGGCATCATGCTGCTCTTCTCCTGGGTGGGCTTCGTCGGCGTGGTGCGCGCCGAGTTCCTGCGCGCGCGCAATTTCGAATATGTGAACGCAGCGCGCGCGCTCGGCGTCGGCAACGGCACGATCATGTATCGGCACCTGCTGCCGAACGCGATGGTCGCGACGCTGACCTTCCTGCCCTTCATCCTCTCCGGCTCGATCACGACGCTGACTTCGCTCGACTTCCTCGGTTTCGGCATGCCACCGGGGTCACCTTCCCTTGGCGAGATGATCGCCCAGGGCAAGTCCAACCTGCAGGCGCCCTGGCTGGGGCTGACGGCCTTTTGCGTCATGTCGCTGATGCTGTCGCTGCTGATCTTCGTCGGCGAAGCGACGCGCGATGCCTTCGACCCGAGAAAGACGTTCCGGTGAGCGCGACGATGACAGACCCAATTCTCTCCGTCCGCGACCTCTCGGTTGCCTTCCATCAGGGCGGCAACACATCCGTTGCCGTCGACCACATCTCCTTCGAGATCAAACGCGGGGAAACGGTGGCGCTCGTTGGCGAATCCGGTTCCGGCAAATCGGTGTCGGCCAATTCGATCCTGAAGCTCCTGCCCTACCCGTCCGCAAGCCATCCAAGCGGCGAGATCCTGTTCAACGGAAAGGACCTGTTGAAGGCGAGCGATGCGGAACTGCGCAACGTGCGTGGCAACGATATCACCATGATCTTTCAGGAGCCGATGACCTCGCTCAATCCGCTGCACTCGATCGAGCGGCAGATTGGCGAGATCCTGGAACTGCACCAGGGGCTCGAAGGAGCGGCGGCGCGCACGCGCATCCTCGAACTTTTGAACCAGGTCGGCATCCGCGAGCCGGAGAAGCGCCTCAGCGCCTATCCGCACGAGCTTTCCGGCGGCCAGCGCCAGCGCGTCATGATCGCCATGGCGCTCGCCAACCGGCCCGAACTGCTGATCGCCGACGAACCGACGACCGCGCTCGACGTGACCGTGCAGGCCCAGATCCTCGAGCTTCTGAAGACGCTCAAGGACGAGCACGGCATGTCGATGCTGTTCATCACCCATGACCTCGGCATCGTGCGCAAGATCGCCGACCGGGTCTGCGTGATGACCAAGGGTGAGATCGTCGAGACCGGGCCGACCGCCGAGATCTTCGCCAATCCACAGCACGCCTATACCCGCCACCTGCTTGCGTCCGAGCCGAAGGGCAATCCGCCGCCATCAGACGCGTCGAAGCCGATCGTGATGGAAGCCTCCGACATGAAGGTCTGGTTCCCGATCAAGGCCGGCTTCCTGCGCAAGGTGGTCGATCATGTGAAGGCGGTCGACGGCATCGACCTCAAGCTTCGCGCCGGCCAGACGCTCGGCGTCGTCGGTGAATCCGGGTCCGGCAAGACGACGCTGGGTCTCGCCCTGACGCGGCTGATCTCGTCGAAGGGTCGCATCGCCTTCATCGGCAAGGATATCGACCGGTACAGCTTCAACGAGATGCGACCGCTTCGGAACCGGATGCAGATCGTCTTCCAGGATCCCTACGGCTCGCTCAGCCCGCGCATGTCGGTGGCCGACATCATTGCCGAGGGCCTGAAGATCCACGAACGAGCGCTTTCGGAGAACGAGCGCGACGCCCGAGTCGCCGCCGCTCTCGAAGAGGTCGGTCTCGATCCGGCGACCCGCTGGCGCTACCCGCACGAGTTCTCCGGTGGTCAGCGTCAGCGCATCGCCATTGCCCGCGCCATGGTGCTGAAGCCGCAATTCGTCATGCTCGACGAGCCAACCTCGGCGCTCGACATGAGCGTGCAGGCCCAGGTGGTCGACCTCCTGCGCGACCTGCAGAGCAAACACGACCTCGCCTATCTGTTCATCAGCCACGACCTGAAGGTCGTGCGTGCGCTCGCCAACGAGATGATCGTCATGCGCATGGGCAAGGTGGTGGAACAGGGACCAGCCGAGCGTATCTTCAACGCACCCGGCGAAGATTATACCAAGGCGTTGATGGCGGCCGCCTTCAACCTCGAAGCCGTCAATCTCACCGCGATCCGCCAATAGGTGTCCGCCATGTCCGCAAAGAGCCCCGTCATTGTCGATCTGAAGTTCATCCCGGAGGAGGTGCAGGCGGCCCTTCGCGGCGCCTTCCCTGATCGCGAGGTGATCAACCGCGCCGATGCGGCGCAGCACAATCGCGATCTCTCTGATATCGACTACGCGGTGGTCTGGAAATCCGCACCGGATCTCTTCGACCGGGCGCCGAACCTCAAGGTGGTCTTCTCCGGTGGCGCCGGCGTCGACCACGTGCTGACGCTTCCTGGGCTTCCAGAAGTGCCGCTGGTGCGCTTCGTCGACCAGACGTTGACGACGCGCATGAGCGAATGGGTCGTCATGCAGTGCCTGATGCATCTGCGTCAGCATCGCGCCTATGAGGCGCTGGCGGAAAAGCGCGAATGGCGCGACCTGACCCAGCCGGAAGCAGCCGACATCACCGTGGGCACCATGGGCATGGGCGTGCTCGGCCAGGACGCCGCGCGCAAGCTCTCCGCCATGGGCTTCAAGGTGGTGGGCTGGTCACGCAGCAAGCGCGACGTCGCCGGCGTCGAGACCTTCGGCGGCAACGAGCTCGACGCCTTTCTCGCCCGCACCGATTTCCTCGTCGGCCTGCTGCCACTGACGCCGGATACCCGCGGCATCTTCAACCTGCGCCTGTTTGCAAAACTGAGCCGCAACGGTCCCTTCGGCGCACCTGTCTTCATCAATGCCGGCCGTGGGGGAAGCCAGGTCGAATCTGATATTCTCGCCGCGCTCGATAGTGGCGTGCTCGGTGGTGCCTCGCTCGACGTGTTCGAGCAGGAGCCGCTTTCCCGCGACAGCCGCTTCTGGACCATGCCGAATGTCTATGTGACGCCGCATGTTGCGGCATCCTCCGACGTCAAGGCGCTGTTCCGCCATGTCGAGCAGCAGATCGCGCGGTACGAGAGCGGGCAGTCGCTCGAACATGTCGTCGACAAAGTAGCCGGCTACTGATTTAGGACGGAACGCGTTTCGAGCGGATCCGTCTGGTCCGACGCGGAAGCGTCAGGGGCGACGGTATCCGGTCGGCTGACCGTAGAGCCAGCCGATGCGGGCGATCGCCTCTTCGAGACCCTCATGCGCAACGGTCATGGTGTGGCCGTTGGCGTGGATCAGCGTGCGCTCGTCTTCCATGACCGCCACATGACCCTTCCAGAACACGAGGTCGCCGCGCCGCAGCTCGTCGCGGTCAATTGGTGAGCCGAGACGGGCGGCCTGCATGTCGGAGTCGCGCTCGACCGTGCGGCCGGCCAGCAGCATCGACGTTTGCACAAGCCCCGAGCAATCGATGCCGAAGCCGGAACGGCCGCCCCAGAGATAGGGCGTTTCGAGGAAGCGCGTGGCAACGGCCACATAGTCGTCGCTAACGGCCTGACCAACGGGTGCACAATGGTTGGCAACGATCGCGTGGCCGCCCTGAAGAAGGAAATAGCGCGTGCCGCGCGTTTCCGTCTCGCCGGTGACGGCGACACGGCTTCCCATCGACAGAGCGAAGACCTGCGGAAACTTGAGATCGGCGCCAATGTAGACGAAGGTCCGGGGCACGGTGACGATATGGGTCGGCGCCGGCGACTGCTCCACGAGGGCAGCTTGCGGAATGTAGCCGACATAACCGTCCAGATCCGCCTTGACCCAGGCCCAGCCGTCAGCCGTGTCAAGGACCCGAACGCTCTCGCCGTAGAGCCCTTCCGTGTCGGTGCCACAGGCGACGTCCGGACGGGCGCGCAGCGGCGTGACCGGGGCAGACAGCCTCGCCGGCACGCCTTCGACGTAACGTTCCGCCTCGACGAGGCCGCGCAGCGCGATCTCCGCGAGGTCGCTGCGATAGGCGTTGAGACGACGATCCGGCAGTTGCGGCATGGCTTGAGACTCACAGAGACAAATGGCGGCCCTGAAGAATGATCAGATCGCCGAGTTTTTCAAGGTAAAGCGCACCTTCGACGGTGCGCTTGATGATGACGTTGCGCCGATCCCGATCATCGCGCACCCGGTCAACGAGGCCAAGCGCACCCATGGTATCGAGCGCGCGGGTGATGACGGGCTTGGTGACACCGAGGGTCGCCGCCAGGCCACGAACGGTGTGTGGCGGCGGTACGAGGTAGACATGCAGGAGGATCGCGAGCTGGCGCAAGGTCAGGTCGCGGCTGTCGACGCGTACCTGGGCGAGCGACACCGAATGCCAGAGCCCGAGGGCTTGCGAAGGTGTAAGCTCGACCGGCAATGGCAGCTCCTGCGTGGGAAGATGATCCGCCACGATAGCGGCGGATCGTTACGCAAGCGTTTCTTTCGTCGGCCGACTTGGCCGGCAGTGCCTGCCTACTTCGCCATCTTCTGGATGTGGTGGTAGAGCGCCCGGATCGCCTGCGCTTCACCGCCCACCGGCGAATGTGGCCGCTCGGACTGTGCCCAGCCGAAAATGTCGAAATGCACCCAGCTCTTGGCGTTGGTGACGAAGCGCCTGAGGAAGAGTGCCGCGGTGATCGAACCGGCCATACCGCCCGCAGGCGCATTGGTGAGATCGGCGATGCGTGCCGAGACGTCCTTGTCGTAGCCCGAATAGAGCGGCATGCGCCACATGGGGTCGTCCACCTCGAGGCTCGCCTCCGAGAGGTCGTGGGCAAGGTCGGCGTCGTCGGTGAAGAACGGCTGCAAATCTGGGCCGAGCGCGACGCGGGCCGCACCGGTGAGCGTTGCCATGTCGACCAAGAGGTCCGTCTTCTCTTCGTCGGCATAGGCGAGCGCATCGGCCAAGATGAGCCGGCCCTCGGCATCGGTGTTGTCAATTTGCACCGTCAGCCCCTTGCGGCTGCGATAGATATCGCCGGGGCGGAAGGCGTTGGCCGAGATCGAGTTTTCGACCACCGGCACGATGACGCGCAGATCGACCTTGAGCTTGGCGTCCATCATCATCAGCGCGAGGCCGAGAACGTTGGCGGCACCGCCCATGTCCTTTTTCATGAGCAGCATGGAAGCTGACGGCTTGATATCGAGGCCGCCGGTATCAAAGCAGACGCCTTTGCCGACCAGCGTCACCTTCTTGTGGCCCTTCTTGCCCCAACGCAGCTCCAGCAGGCGCGGCGCCTCGGCGCTGGCACGACCGACGGTATGGACCAGCGGAAAATTCTGCGTCAGCAGCGCCTCGCCGGTAATGACCGAGACATCGGCCTTGTAGTGGGCGGCAAGCCCCCGGAACGCGGCCTCAAGCGCCTCAGGGCCCATGTCGTTGGTCGGCGTGTTGATGAGGTCACGCGCGAGGAATACGCCGGCGAGTTGTCGCTTGATGTCGGTCGCATCCGCGTCGGCGGGGATCAGAAGGGTCGGCGGTTCACCCTTGGCGGATTTGTAACGCTCAAAGCGGTAGGAGCCGAGACCATAGCCGAGCGCCAGCCGGTTGGCGGTGAGCGGCGCGGTTTCGACGTGCCATTTGCCTGCCGGCAGCGCTCGCGCGAGCTTGCCGGCCAGGAACGGCGCCTCGGAAGGATTGCTGCCGAGGCCGAACAGCGCGCCACCAAGATGACCATCGGCCGACGGAATCAACAGCACCGCGCCGGATTCAGCGGTGAAACCAGCCTTGCGCGCCCAGTCCAAAGCGATCGGATCGATCGTCCCCGTCTCGATATGCGCCGGGGTAACGGCGAAGATCGGCAGGGTCTTGCCGGCGCTGGTGTTGAACGGCGATGGCCGCTCGATGAACTGATAGGGAGCCATGAAAGTCCTTCGCTGACAGAGATGGAATCGCGTCATTAACGCTCTGTTAGGGTTAACAGATTATTGCTGGAGTGAAAGTTGCGCCGGTGTTGTCTGAAGTTCAGGTGCGCGAATGCATGCTGGGGACCCTCATGGCCAAACGCACGACCTCACCCTTGAAAGCCGCTGATTTTCTCCAGGGCGCAGCGATAGCGCTGGTGGCACTTTCGCTTGCGGGCTGCGCCAATCAACCGAAGAAGGAGCTGACGACCGGCTCGATTTCGAGGACGTCGAAGCCTGTGCAGTCGATGACCGCCACCGAGCTTTCGTCTGCCGCCGAAAGCATCGGCCAGGCTTACGAAAAGAACCCCAGGGATCGCGAAGCGGGCCTCAACTACGCCAACCTGCTGCGCATGACCGGTCGCAACGAACAGGCGTTGGCGGTGATGCAGCAGGTCGCCATCAACCATCCAACGGATCGCGAGGTGCTCGGCGCCTACGGCAAGGCGCAGGCAGCGGCGGGCCAGCTCGACCAGGCGCTGGCGACGATCGGCCGCGCGCAAACCCCGGACCGTCCGGACTGGAAGCTGAAATCGGCCGAGGGCGCGATCCTCGATCAGCTTGGTCGCCCGCAGGAGGCGCGGACGCGCTACCGCGAGGCGCTGGACCTCAAACCAAACGAGCCGTCGGTTCTCTCCAATCTCGGCATGTCCTATCTGTTGACGAAGGACCTCCGCACGGCCGAAACCTATCTCAAATCGGCAGCGAGCCAGCCGGGCGCCGACAGCAGCGTGCGCCAGAACCTCGCGCTTGCTGTTGGGCTCCAGGGGCGCTTCCAGGAAGCCGAGACGATCGCTCGCCAGGAGCTTGCCAGCGAACAGGCGGAAGCGAATGTCGCCTATCTGCGCTCCATGCTCTCCCAGCAAGGGGCGTGGAAACAGCTCGCCAAGGCCGACGAGGCGAAGGCCGCCAACTAATCGAGGACGCGCTTGCGAAGCGGCAACGCGCAACGAAAGGCATGGGGCGATCGCCCGCGTGTCACAGCCCGCATTTCGCAGGGCGCATTTTCGACCGTCGCGCCAAGGCGACATCCCGGCGACGCGAGCCCATATGAGAGCGCCCTACGTTCATGTGAACGCGCAAAGGGCGCTCCGAGCTTTGTTTAAAGCACGCTTTCAGCTCTAAAATTTGTCAGCGACCTGGATACCGGCTGGGCCGAGAATGACGGCGACCAGCACGGGCAGGAAGAAGAGGATCATCGGCACCGTCAGCTTCGGCGGCAATGCCGCGGCCTTTTTCTCAGCCGCGGTCATGCGCTGGTCGCGACTTTCCTGCGCAAGGACGCGCAAAGCCTGTCCGATCGGCGTGCCATAGCGGTCCGCCTGAATGAGCGCCTGAACCACCGACTTGACCTCTTCGAGGCCGGTGCGCTGACCGAGGTTTTCAAGTGCCACGCGACGGTCGGGCAGGAAGGAAAGCTCGGCTGTCGTCAGCACCAGCTCTTCCGCCAAAGGCTGCGACTGGGCCGCGATTTCATCGGCGACGCGCTTCATCCCCAATTCCATCGATACACCGGATTCAACGCAGATCAGGAGGAGATCCAGCGCATCCGGCCAGGCACGGCGGATCGATGTCTGGCGTTTGGAGACGGCGTTGGCGACGACGATGTTCGGCGCGTAAAAACCCACATAGGCGAAACCGATCGCGAAGAAGAGGCGCACCATCAGTGGCTTGTCGGCGAAGTTGCCGAGAACGAAGATGTAGATGAGCGCGACAAGCAGAAAGAGGAACGGCAGACAGAAACGCGCAAACAGGAAGGTGTTGAGGGCGTTTTGCGAACGGAAGCCGGCCATTTTCAGCCGGTTGACCGTCTTGTCGTCCACAAGGGCCGTACGCAGGTTGAGGCGTTCGACGATCTGGCGGATGGAAGCATTGTTCTGTCCGCGCAGACTTGCCCTGCCGTTCTGCATATCGGCGGCGAGCCGCGCGCGTTCGCGCGCCCGGATCTGCTCCCGCTCGCTCGCAACCGACTTCATCCGTTTTCCGAGATCGCCACGCTCGAAGAACGGCACGACGAGCGAATAGAAGGTCGCAAGCACGGCAAGCGAGACCAAAACGGCAACGATGACGTTCGGATCGGTCAGTGTCTTGATCAGGCCCGTGCTCATCGACGCCCCTCAGATATCGAAATTGATCATGTTGCGCATTACCAGGATGCCGACACTCATCCAGAAGAGGCCCCCACCGATAATCAGGTGGCCACGCGGGTCGGTGAAGAGAACCATCATGTAGGCCGGCGATGTCAGGTAGACCAGCAAGGCAACGATGAATGGCAGGGAGCCGATGATGCAGGCCGATGCCTTGGCCTCCATCGACATGGCGCTGACCTTCGACCTCATCTTCCTGCGCTCGCGCAGAACCCGCGACAGGTTGCTGAGGGCTTCCGACAGGTTGCCGCCCGCCTGCGCCTGAATGGCGATCACAATCGCGAAGAAGTTCACCTCCGGCAAGGGGATGCTGTTGACCATGCGGGCACAGGCCTCGGTGACACTCAAGCCGACCTGCTGGGATTCCACCACGCGGCGAAACTCGGTCTTGACCGGCTCCTGCCCATCGGAGGCAATGAGACGGAGCGAGTCATTGAGCGGCAGACCCGATTTGATCGAGCGGATCATCACCTCGAGCGCGTTCGGAAACTCCTCGAGGAACTTCTTGCAGCGCCGTTTGATCAGGAAGCCGACCAACCAGCGCGGGACGCCTATGCCAGCGATCACTGCGACACCGGCGCCGATTGCGGGGCCTGCCCCCATGATCAGGACGACGAGAAAGGCAAAAACGCCGAATAGCGCGCTGAACGCATAGAAACGCCCCACAGAGATCGTCAGGTTCGCCTGGGCCAATCGTAGCTTCATGGAGGGGGAGGACTTTGCCGAACGCTCCTGTTGCTTCTTTTCGAGCTCCTTCAGCGAATCCTGCACGGATTTGCGCCGTTTCGACAGTTCGTTCACGCGGTCCCGCGCGGCCTTGAGCTTGGCGTGGTCTGTTTCCGCCGCGCTGATCTTGCGCACGCGGCCTTCTGTCTTCTTTTCGCTTTCGATGCGCGAGAACAACAGGCCGTAGGCAAGTGCTGCCACCGACACCGCAACCAGGGCGGCCAGCGCCAGAACGGTGATGTCTATCCCGAACATCGCAGCTCCTAGTTCTTTTCCATGGCATCAAGGGTCGCGGCCAGGCGTTTGTCCTCGTTGAAGTAGCGGGCGCGATCCCAGAAATGCGGCCGGCCGATGCCGGTCGAGACATGGCGGCCGATGATGCGCCCGCCGGCGTCTTCGCCGTCGATCTCGTAGCGCATGAGATCCTGCGTGATGATCACGTCGCCTTCCATCCCCACCACTTCGGTAATGTGGGTGATGCGACGAGAACCGTCGCGCAGGCGCGAAGCCTGAATGATCACGTCGACCGATCCGGCAATGATCTCGCGCACGGTCTTGGCCGGCAGCGTATAGCCGCCAAGCGCGATCATCGATTCCATACGGCTCAGGCATTCGCGCGGCGTATTGGCGTGGATGGTTCCCATCGACCCGTCGTGGCCGGTGTTCATCGCCTGCAACAGATCGAAAACCTCGGCACCGCGCACTTCGCCGACAATGATGCGTTCGGGGCGCATGCGCAGGCAGTTCTTGATGAGCTCGCGCATGGTGACCTCGCCTTCGCCTTCGATATTCGGCGGGCGCGTTTCCAGCCGCACCACGTGCGGCTGCTGCAGTTGCAGTTCGGCCGTATCCTCGCAGGTGATGACCCGTTCGTCAGCGTCGATGTAACGCGTCAGACAATTGAGCAGCGTCGTCTTGCCCGAGCCGGTACCGCCCGAAATGACGATATTGCAGCGCACGCGGCCGATGATCTGCAAAAGGACGGCACCCTCCGCAGTTACCGAGCCGTAGCGGACAAGTTGCTCCAGCGTCAGCTTGTCCTTCTTGAACTTGCGGATGGTCAGCGCCGTGCCATCGATGGCAAGCGGCGGGGCAATGACGTTGACACGCGATCCATCAGGCAGGCGCGCGTCGCAGATCGGGCTCGATTCATCGACGCGACGGCCGACCTGACCAACGATACGCTGGCAGATTGACAGGAGCTGCGCATTGTCGCGGAAGCGGATCTCCGATTCCTGCACCTTGCCGGCGACTTCGATGAAGGTCTGGCCGGCGCCGTTGACCATGATGTCGGCAATGTCGTCGCGGGCAAGAAGAGGTTCGAGCGGGCCGTAGCCGAGCACATCGTTGCAGATATCGTCGAGCAGCTCTTCCTGCTCGGAAATCGACATCGCGAAATTCTTGATCGTGATGATGTCGTTGACGATGTCGCGGATTTCCTCCCGCGCACTCTCCGTGTCGAGCTTGGCGAGCTGGGACAGGTCGATCGTGTCGATCAGCGCGGAAAAGACCTGCGACTTCGTATCGTAGTAGTCCTCCGTTCGCGCCTGCCGTCGCCTGGCCTGCGGCGCGGCGGCCGGCTGCGGCCTCGGGCTCATGGACGGCGTTTCGGCAAGCACCGGAACAGCCCGTTCCATCGCCGGCGGCTGCACAGCAGCCACGGGCAGCGCAGGAGCGGAACCTGGGGTACCGCCTTTGCCGAAGCCTTCGTTTCCGCGTTTGCCAAACATATGCGTAATCCTACGTCCTGCTTATTTCCGACCGAGTGCTGCCAGCATCTTGCCAAGTCCGCCGCGCCGAGCCTTCTTCATCGTCACGCGGCCGGTCAGGAGATGGGCAAGCTGGGAGAACGTCTCGGCCGCGGGTGCCTTCTTGTCGATCTCCGCGATCATTCGGCCGCTGTTCGACGCGTTGCCGAAGAGGGCCGCGTCGAAAGGAATGATGGCGGCCGCTTCGATCTCCAGCGATTCACAGAACTCGTTTGCCGGAATCTCCGGACGTTTCGGCATACCAACCTGATTCAACACCAGGTGCGGCACCTTGTCGTTGGGACGCAGCTTCTTCATGGCGTCGAGCAGGTTCTTGGTGTTGCGCAGGCTCGCCAGATCGGGAACCGCGGTGATCACCACCTCATCGGCCTCGCCGAGCACCGAACGCGTCCAGTCCGTCCACAGATGCGGAATGTCGAGAACGGACACGGGCGCGCTACGCTGCAGGATCTCGAGGATCGGATGGAACGCACCGGTCTCGAAATCATAGGCGCGATCGAGCATGGAAGGCGCGGCCAGCAACGACAGGTGTTCGGAGCACTTGGTCAGCAGACGGTCGAGAAACACCTCGTCCAGGCGCTCGGGCGCAAAGACCGCTTCGGCAATGCCCTGCGGCGGGTCCTGGTCGAAATCGATATTGGCGGTACCGTAAGGCAGATCGAGGTCCGCAAGAATGGTTTCGGTCGTGAACAGGCTGGAGATGCCCCAGGCACAATTGTGCGCGATCACCGACGAACCGCAGCCACCCTTTGCCCCGATGAAGGCAATGCTTCGACCCAGGGGCTCGGCGTCCGGATCGACAAAGATTGCCGAAACGGCGGTGAGAATCTCCGGCATCGACACCGGCGCAACCATGTATTCGGAAATGCCGTTGCGGATGAGCTCGCGATAAAGCCCGATGTCGTTGTGCTTGCCGACAAGAATGACCTTGGTGCTCGGGTCGCAGACCTGCGCCAGAGGGGCCAGTTCCGCCAGCAGCGACCGCGGCTCCGTCGATGTCTCCAGAATGATGAGATTGGGTGTGGATACGGTCGAAAACATGTTTGCGGCCGCATCAATGCTGCCGCTGTTGATGCGCAGGCTGACCTTCGCCATGCGTCGGTCCTGTCCGCAACGCTCCATCAGCTGCAGCATCCCGTTGCTTTCGCAGAACGCATGGATCGATATTCGCGGCAGCGGACGCACCTGCTCCAGATCGCCCGCGCGCACCGGATCGAAGGAAGAATCGTCCCCTTCGTTACCGGTCTCGATCCTGTAGTTGATGGTACTCATCTCTTCATCCCGCCGCTATCAGTTAAAGACGATGACGGGGCCGTCACTCTTCTCGGTACCACGCCAATCCTTGATCACCTGACCACGCTGCTCTGCGTCGATCGGCGACATCTGGCGCGGCCCAAGCAGGTCTGTCGGATTGGCAATCTGGGCCGCCAGGTTTGATTGCGAGGCGCAGCCGAAGTTGTAGTAGTTCTTGTTTTCCATCGTGTTGAGGGTCATGTCCTCCGGCCAGTTGCCGCAAGGCCCGGCCTGGGCGGTGATGGCCACGTAGCTCAGGCGGACAGGCGCTGCGTCGCCATAGGGTCCGGCGTCGTAGCTCGTTTCCAGCAGCCGTTTGGCGGGAACGCCGGCGGCGACCAGAACGCTGCGGATCTCCCTGCGTGCCGCTTGCGCGGCGTGGCTGTTGGCCGCGCCACGCGGCATCATGATCTGCACGACACCGCTTGCCGAGTTGCGATAGTCGGCAGCGAAACCGGCGATGACGTCGCGCGTGCCCTGGGTCAGGCGCCGGTCTCCCGAAGCGATCGGGATATCGATGCTGCGCTCGCCTTCGGCAAGCACGATCGGATGCCGGGTGCGGTAGTCATCGGGGATGGAGCCGGTCGCGAGATTGTCCTTCGTGCCGCAGCTTGCAAGCAGCATGCCCGCAATGGCCAAGATGGCTGCACGGCTCGTGCACAGAATGAAAGCGCTGGGGCTCGCGGACATGGCATTCGGCCTTTCAGAATTCACGTGGGAATCGGTTCGAAGCGTCATGACCCACCCTATTTGTAGATAAAGCCAACGTTGCCGTGGTACTGGCCGGCTGGCGCAGCTGCCTCCGGACGGCCATAGATGCGGTTCACGCGGCCAAGGAAGTAACTGTCGAGATCGTTGGCCGGATTGAAATTGTCGTCCGGCCGTGAGATCGCGCTTCTGGCAACGGGACGGACCAGATAGGGCGTGGCGATGATGACGAGTTCGGTCTCGTTGCGCACGAAATCCTTGCTGCGGAAGAGCGTTCCAAGGATCGGGATCTTCGACGCCCCCGGCAGGCCGGACATCGCCTGACGAATGTTGTCCTGGACGAGGCCGGCAATCACGATCGAACCACCGGACGGCAGCTCGACGCTGGTCGAGGCCTCGCGCTTGCGAATACCGAGGAAGGTGTTGCCCGGAATGCCGGGCTTGCTGTTGCCGGTGACGACAGATCCTTCATAGGTGGGCTCCGAGACATTTGTCTCGATCTTCAGGCTGATGCGTCCTGGCCCCAGGACGACAGGCTTGAAGTTGAGGCGGATGCCATATTCGACGTCGTTGACTTCGCGCGTAACCCTGTCTTCGTTCGTCTTGTCGTCCTTGGACACTTCCTGAGTTCCCGGCAGACGAAACTCGCCGCCGACATAGAACTTCGCCTCTTGCCCCGAAATCGCCGTCAGGCTCGGTTCGGCAAGGGTCCGCATCACGCCGGCCTGCTCCATCGCGTTGATGTAGCTGGAAATCATCGTGCCGCCGACCGTCTTGTTGATCACGGCGTTGACGCCGACGCCGATTGCGTCTCCCAGATTGGCCGGGTTGCGGAAAGCGATGCCGCTTTCGCCGTCGGTAACACGGCCGTTGAAGCCGAGCTGCTTCAGCACCTGGCGGCTGACTTCGGCAACGGTGACCTTGAGGTTGACCTGGTCGTCCCCGTCGATCGTCAGAAGATTGACGATCTGCGAGACCTGCCGGTCTTCGGCGAAGATATCCGCGTCGCCGTTGTTGCCCTGAGCGGTGATGTTGCGCGTGGTCGCCTCACCGCCCTGCAGGAAGGCCTTGGCGAGGTCTACGGCGCGAGTGGCATCGAGCGGCGTTCGCACGGTCCCGGTCAACACGATGTTGTCCGAGATGATCTCGACATTGATATCGGCGTCGGGAATGAAACGGCGCAGATTGGACTGGAGATTGGCGATATCGCGTTCGACCTCGATGTCGAGACTGACGATCTCCTCGCCGTTGGGGCCAAAGACGAAGATGTTGGTCTGGCCGACGGACTTGCCGAAGAGGTAGATGCGGCGCGACGTGCGGGTTACGGCATCGGCGAGCGACGGGTCCGCCACGAGGATGTCGTGCGCGTCGGCCGGCAGGTCGACGACCACGGCCTTGTTCAAGCCGAGGTTGACCTTCTTCTTTGCGCCCGGACCGCTTTCAACGATCCGGACGACCGAGGAGGCGGCGGCAAACGCAATCGTCGGCGCCGGCAGATACAAGCCGGTAAGCGCCAGGCAGAATGATAGGCCGGCTGCGACAGACGCCCGAAATTTGTTTCCGCTCCGTTTCACCTTATGCCCCGTTCTAACCTTGTTACTGCTGCGTTTGGCCAACGGAGCCATCACTCTTGACGATGGACCCGGACTTGATGATCTGAATGCTCGGCTGACCGTCGCCGCTCAACAGATAATCTGCGGCGTCCGTGTCCGGCTCCTGTGCGTCGGCGACGCTTCTAAGCGCCAATGAAATGCGTTCGGCCATCTGCTGCGCGACCGTCATCACCTTCGATTGGTCGGGTGTCAGCTCCAGCGTTGCCGTGGTTCCGACGACCGCTCTCGTGCCGTCGTCCTTCTCCTCGACCTGCTGGTCGATCGCCAGGACACGAACATTGCTGAGCACCGTTTCGGTCAGGTAGAGCTCACCGTTGCCCTTGCGGACCATGATGACGTCGACCCGGTCGTTCGGCAGGATGAAGCCACCGGCACCGGTGGCAACGGTGATTTCCGTGGCGACGGCACGTTTGCCTGCCGGCAGCAGCGACGACATGATGCGGTTGGAGCTGTCGGCGACCTTTTCGTGCCGTACCGGTTCGCCATTGAAGATCGGCAGGCGGACGACCGCCCCGTTCAGATCGTCGATCGCCGAAGGTTGATTTTCCTCGGTGATCAGCCCGTCTACGATGCCGTCCTTCGGCCAGGCCATCCAGTGGATGGAATCGCCACCCAGCCGCGATCCAACCGGCAGGCTCTTGCTCGCGACCAGGACATTGACGGTGGGCGCCCGCTCGACGACCGGTTCAGCCATCATCGGCGCAGGGGCGCTCGTCAGCTTCATCGCCAGGATACCAGCCATCGCAGCCGAAAGGACGGCCACTGCCAGTATGATGATGCGAACCGGTTTCATGATTGTTTCCGAGCCCCGAAGAAATGCCAGGGTCAGATTGATCAGGAATTGGTGTAATTATGGTTAACGGATTACTTATGGGCAAAGTTAACGAAAGATGACTTCGCTCCGCATGCGGGCTGCTCAGGAAAGGCGCGCAAAGGCCGCTTCCACGAGCGGCGAGGACGGATAGGCGGCAAACCCGCCGAGCGCAATCGCAATGCCGTAAGGGACCTTCTTGGCCGTCAGCAAGAGATGCGGAACCGGTATGCCGGTTGCAAGTATCACGTTCTCCTGCCTGCGCAGCAGCAGGATGGCAAGCGTCAGCACGCCGCCAAAAATCGAGACGTAGATAAGGAAGGCCATCAACGACGGCGTGAACCCGAACCAGATAGCACTGGCGGTCAGGAGCTTGGCGTCACCGCCTCCCATCACGTTGGTCGCAAACAGGCAGAAGCAGGCGGCAAAGACCGCCAGGGTCGCGGCCAGATGCAGTCCGATCTCACTGAAACCGAGCCCTGCCAGGGGCGCCACGACGAAAAAGGATCCCACAAGGATCGCGGAAGCGCGATTTGGGATCGTCATCGTCAGCAGGTCGGAGAACGCCGCAAAGCCCAGACAAAAAGGAAAGATCACGAAGATGGCGGCTTCAATCATGGTCCCGGCCTTTCGAAATCAGGGGCATGCGAACTTCAATCCGTCGCTGGGGGACTAGAAAGCGATGGAGCCGCTTTGGGGCGGCTCCATCGTCGATCCGCTACGAAAGCCGGATCGTCACAGCTTTGGCGCCGTGCTCGTCGAAACCTTCGAGCCGAGACCGTTGAACGTGGTATCGAGCGCATTGCCGAGCGTGCTTGCACCGGCAATCAGCGCAACCGAGATGAGAGCTGCGATCAGACCGTATTCGATGGCCGTCGCACCGGACTCGTCCCGAAGCAAGCGGTAGAAAATCGACTTCATCGGACACCCCTTGCGTTTGAGGCGACCAAGCCGATTAAAGCTTGTTGGCCGTCGTGGTCGACAGCTTGTTGCCCAGCTTGCTGAACGTGTCGTTGATCGTGTTGCCGAGCGAGCTCGCGCCAGCGATCAGGGCTACCGAGACCAGGGCGGCAATGAGGCCGTATTCAATGGCGGTCGCGCCGGACTCGTCCTTCATCAGACGGGCAAAAATCTTCTTCATGATGATTCTCCTACTTCACGTTTGTTGGTCAGCACTTCCGCCAACTGTTGCCGTTGATCGGATGACCTCAAACTAGTCCTGGCGCATTGCCATCGACTTAAGGAAGGCGGTTACCTGAAGGTTAACGAAGCATCGCTGATTTTTGGGTAAACGAACAGAAAATGGCGCGGCGCGAGCCGGCCCCGAAATGACCTGCTTAACGGTTCATTCACCAAGACGGGTAAATATGGGGCGAGCATCACTCTGGAACCTGCCATGACCCTGCCTTCCGCGACCGGCCCAGCCGCCCTGTTTGCATTCGCGATCGCCGTGCTTGCCCCGGTGGTTGCCGCCGGCGCCGAGAACGACCTCATGCACGTCTATATGGATCACGCACGCGTGCTGAAGCTCGACCGACCGGTCAGCAAGGTCATCATCGGCAATGCCGAAGTGGCGGACGCCACGGTTGCCGATGCCCGTACCATCGTCATCACCGGTCGCAACTTCGGTACAACCAACCTGGTCATCCTGGATCAGGACGGAAACGCCATCCTTGACGAGCGGATTCTGGTATCGATCGACGAAGGCAACACCGTGCGGGTTTACAAGCAGACGTCGCGGACCGTGCTCTCCTGCACGCCAAATTGCGAGCGGCACGCGGAACGCAAAACCACAGGTAGCACCAATTGAATTTTATGGGTCCAAACCCGGCAATTCGTTAAAATAACCCCGACCCGCGGGAACGAAATGTCAATGGTTGCTTCATAATCTGCCGCCCGTCTGGCGTAACATGATGGGACGGCGCAATGAGCATCGAGCAGGCAACCAAGCGTCCGAGTGGCGCCAAGAGCAAGCGAAACGGCCTCCTGCGCCGCTTCGTCCGCAACCGTGAAGGCTCGACGAGCATCGAGTTTGCGATACTCGCGCTTCCCTTCCTCGTAGTCATCTTCGCTTCGCTCGAAACCTTCGCAGCCTTCTACGGCGACCAGCTGCTGGCGAACGCAACGGAAACCATGGCGCGAAAAGTCCGCACCGGCCAAATCACCTTCGGGCAGAAAAAAGACACGGATATGGACCAGGCGGAGTTTCGCCAGGCCTTTTGTGATGAAATCTCGATCCTGATGAAATGCTCGGCCACCGAAGCTGCCCAACCCTCACTGTTCTACCTCGACGTCAGGGCGGTCCCCGACCTCAGCCAGTTTCCTGTCGCGATCCCGCGCAAGGCCGGCTCTACCGATCTCGATACTGGTGACTTCAAGTTTGCGCCCGGCGGTCCCGGCAGCTTCAACGTGGTGCGCGCCTACTATCGCTGGAGCGTGATCACCGACCTCGTCAGGCCGTTCGTCACCAACCTGCGCCCCGCCGGCGCGAGCATGCCGAGCGACTATCTTATGGTGGCCACCGCCACCTTCCGAAACGAGAGCGAATGAGGTCGGCCGTGACGCAGAGTGCAACGCAAAAGCTCCTTCGACCCAGAACGCTTTTCGGCATCCTTCGGTCGCTGCGACGGGACAAAGGCGGGGTCGGGGCTGTCGAATTCGCAATTGTCACCCCCTTGCTGATCATCACCTATCTCGGCGCCTTCGAGCTTTCGGTCGGCTTTACCGTTGCCAGCAAGACCGCGCGCGCCGCCAGCGCCGTCGCCGACGTCGTTGCGCAGCAGTCCGGTGTCAACAAGGCCTTCCTCGCCAACGTGCCAAACATTGCCAAGAGCATTCTGGCGCCCTACGGAAACGCCAACTACACGATGAAGATCACCGGCATCGAGGTCACGGGCACCAACGAAGGCACCGTCGTCTGGTCACGTGACCAGAGCGGCGGTACGCCCTACACCGCCAATTCAAAGATCACGCTGCCCGGCCAATTCGCGGTCACCAAGTCCTTTATCATTCGGACGGAGCTCACCGTTCCGCACGAGCTCCTGCTCTATGCGCCGAGCCTCCAGGCCACCGCAAAGACGATCAACCTTTCCAAGACCGCTTACTTTCACGCCCGCCAGGCCCAACCGATCAAATGCAGCGATTGCTGAGGGCACCCTGGTCCGACGCAATTGCATTGAGCATCGCGCGGCGCTATCCCTTCGAGATTGCGCGGGGCCGGCCATAGGCCGACTTCGCGCTTTTCCAGAAGTTTCGGAGCGCAACATGGTCGCGCTGCCGCTATCAGGTGCATCATGGCGCGGGCATTTCTTTTCGTTCTCGATTCCTTCGGCATAGGCGGTGCGCCGGATGCCGACGCCTTCGGTGATCTCGGCGCCAATACGCTCGGCCATATCGCCGAGTTCTGTGCCGCCGGTGCTGCCGACCGGGCGGGCTTGCGCGAGGGACCGCTCCACCTTCCGAACATGTCTGCGCTTGGCCTCATTCATGCGGCAAAGCTCGCGACGGGCAGCATTCCGCAAGGCATGCCGGTGCCCAACAGGGTGTACGGCGCCTATGGCGCGGCAAGCGAGGTCTCGCGCGGCAAGGACACGCCATCCGGTCACTGGGAGATCGCCGGTACCCCCGTCATGTTCGACTGGGGCTACTTCTCGGCCGAGGGTGACGCCTTTCCGCCAGAGCTCATCGACGCCATCTGCCGTGAGGGCAAGCTTCCTGGTATCCTCGGCAATTGTCACGCTTCCGGTACCGACATCATCGCCCGCCACGGCGAAGAGCACATGCGAAGCGGCAAGCCGATCTGCTACACCTCGTCGGACTCCGTCTTCCAGATCGCCGCGCATGAGCAGAGCTTCGGACTCGATCGCCTGCTCGAACTCTGCCTGACGGTCCGCCGCCTGCTTGACGACTACAACATCGGCCGGGTGATCGCCCGCCCCTTCGTCGGCACCAGCCCCCAGACCTTCATCCGCACCGGCAACCGCCGCGACTACTCGGTGCTGCCGCCGGAGCCGACGATCCTCGACCGGCTGACGGAGGCCGGACGCACCGTTCACGCGATCGGCAAGATCGGCGACATCTTCGCCCACCAGGGCGTGACGAAACTGACGAAGGCCGACGGCAACATGGCGCTCTTCGACGCAAGCCTCGCAGCCATCGACGAGGCCGAAGACGGCAGCCTGATCTTCACCAATTTCGTCGATTTCGACATGCTCTACGGCCATCGCCGCGATGTCGCGGGCTATGCGGCAGCGCTCGAAGCCTTCGATGCGCGTCTCCCGGATCTCGACCGTCGCCTGCAACCGGGCGACATCGTCATTCTGACGGCTGATCACGGCTGCGATCCGACTTGGCGCGGCACTGACCATACCCGCGAGCGCGTTCCAGTGCTGATGTTCGGCCCATCGCTGCGTAGCCGCTCGCTCGGCGTCGCCAACACCTTCACGCATATCGGTGAGACCGTCGCCAAGCATCTCGGCATCGCACCGGGCCACCATGGGAGAAGCCTCATTTGACCGCACATCTGAAAAAGGCGGAGCTGCATTGCCATATCGAGGGCGCGACGCCACCCGAGCTGGCTCTTGCCCAGGCTGAGAAATATGGCATCGATACGAGCGCGATCATCCGCGACAGGGCCTATGTCTGGGAAGATTTTACCAGCTTCGTGAAATGCTACGATGCGATTGCCTCGTTGTTTCGCACCGAGGAAGACTACGCGCTGCTCGCGGAAGCCTACCTGACGGAGCTTGCCGAAGCGGGCACGATCTATAGCGAGATCATCGTTTCGCCGGACCACGGCAATACGATCGGTCTTGGCGCACACGCCTATCTCGAGGGGCTGGCCGCCGGCATGGAAGCAGCCAGGCAGAAGACCGGGATCGAGTCGCGCATGCTGATAACAGGCATTCGCCACCTCGGCCCGGAGTCCGTGGCCAAGACCGCCGAGTTCGCCGCAAAACGCGAGCACAAGCTCATCACCGGCTTCAACCTCGCCGGCGAGGAGCGCATGCACAAGGTCGCCGATTTTGCCCGCGCCTTCGATATCGTGCGCGACGCCGGTCTGGGATTGACGATCCACGCGGGCGAGCTCTCCGGCGCCTTCAGCGTTCGCGACGCGCTCGACCATGTGCGCCCCTCGCGCATCAGCCACGGCGTCCGGGCGATCGAAGACATGGAGCTGGTACGGCGCCTTGCCGACGAGGGCGTGGTGCTCGAAGTCTGCCCCGGCTCCAACGTCTCGCTTCAGGTCTTCCCGGATTTTGCCTCGCATCCACTGAGGGCGCTTCACGAAACCGGCGTGCGGGTCACGCTCAACTCCGACGATCCGCCGTTCTTCCACACGTCGCTGGCGCAGGAGTATGATATCGCCTCGGCGGTCATGGGCTTTTCCGACGAAGAGATCAACGGCATGACCCGCACGGCAATCGAGGCGGCCTTTGTCGACGAGGCAACGCGGCAGCAGCTGCTCGCGCGGATCTGAGGACTATACACGCTTGGGATTGGTCGGCTGGGGATGACGTTCTCCGGCCGGCCAACACCCTTGCGGCGGCGACGCATTCCATGGAAAAAGGACGGATACAAAAAATCCGGAAAGGTGAGCCATGAACGGCGTTACAGTGATCGATCATCCGCTTGTCCAGCACAAGCTGACCATCATGCGCAAGAAGGAGACCTCGACGGCGGGTTTTCGCAGGCTTCTCCGCGAGATTTCGACGCTGCTCTGCTATGAGGTGACGCGCGATCTCGAGCTGACGATGGAGCGCATCGAAACGCCGCTGCAGGAAATCGACTCACCCGTCCTCGAGGGCAAGAAGCTGGTTTTCGCTTCGATCCTGCGCGCCGGCAACGGTCTGCTCGAAGGCATGCTCGAACTGGTGCCCTCGGCCCGAGTCTCCCACATCGGCGTCTATCGCGACCACGAGACACTGGAAGCGGTGGAATATTACTTCAAGGCGCCGGAGAGCCTGTCCGAGCGCCTCATCATCGTCGTCGACCCGATGCTTGCCACCGGCAACTCCTCGATCGCAGCGATCGACAAGCTGAAGGAGCGCGGCGCCAAGAACATCCGCTTCCTCTGCCTGCTTGCCGCCCCCGAGGGCATTCGCAACTTCCAGGGCGCGCATCCCGATGTGCCGATCTTCACCGCCTCGATCGACAGCCACCTCAACGAACTTGGCTACATCATGCCCGGTCTCGGTGATGCCGGCGACCGCATGTACGGCACCAAGTAATTTGCCGATCCTTAACCAGGATTGAAATTCGATCAGAAAGCCGCCGTTTCCCGGCGGCTTTTTTATGCCGTCTTAGGTGTGGCCTGATCTACTGCCCGAGCATCCGCTACCATCGAAAGGTGATGACCATGCTCGTTCGCCTGCTCACATTGGCCGCTGTGGCGGCGCTTGCGGCAATGGTGGTGCCGAACCTTGCGACCACCTTTCTGAGCCAAGCGGACAGCAGGACATCCTCGCCGGAAGCTGCGCCCCAGCCTGCGACGACGGCAAAGTATGCGACGGGACGCAGCGTCGTGCTCGATGCGGATGGTCGGGGCCATTTCATCGGAACCTTCCGTATCAACGGCCGCAGCGAACGCGGATTGGTCGATACCGGCGCCAGCGCAATCGCCATCAACCTGTCGACAGCGCGCAGGCTCGGCATTTCGCCGGCTGCGCTATCCTTCACAGCACGCGTCAGCACTGCCAACGGCGAGGTCGAGGCCGCTCCGACCACGCTCAGCCGAATCGAGATCGGTGGCATATCGGTGCGCGACGTGCGGGCAGTTGTGCTGCCGGACAAGGCCCTCTCGGGCACCCTTATCGGTATGACGTTTCTCAGCCGGCTGTCCTCCTTCCGCGTGGAGGACGGCGCCCTGCACCTCGTCAGGTGATCTTCGCCAGGATTGGCGGCCGTTTTACCGGCTCGGCATCATCGATCCTGTAGACCTCGTTGAGGCGACGACGGGCCACTTCCGCCGCATCCTGATCGGCGGCGTGAACGAAGGCGATCAGATCGCCCTTCTCGATTCGCGTTCCGAGAGGCTTCAGCGCGTCAAAACCGACGCGGTGGTCGATCCTGTCATCCGGATGCGAGCGCCCCCCGCCGAGCGCGATAACGGCGACGCCGAGTTCGCGTGTCTCGCAGCCTGTGAGATAACCGGCCCGCTGCGCTTCGACAGGCAGAATGACGGGCGCCCGTCCCAGATACGCCACCGAGCGCTCGACGAAATCAACCGGGCCACCAAGCGCGTGCACCATCTTGCCGAAGCGTTCGAGAGCCGCACCGCTGCCAAGCACCTGGCGCGCCAGCGCTTCCCCCTGTTCCGCATCGCTGGCGACGCCGCCGGCCACCAGCATCTCGGCGGCAAATGCCAGGACCACCGTTTCAAGCCGCGTTCCGCGCTTCTCGCCGCGGAGGAAGGCCAGGCAATTGTCGATTTCCAGCGCGTTGCCGGCCGCGTCAGCCAACGGCTCATTCATGTCGGTCAAGAGGGCCGATGTGCGAACGCCTGCGCCATTGGCGACATCCACCAGCGCGCGCGCCAGCACCTCCGCCTCCTTGGCGTCGCTCATGAAGGAGCCATTGCCAAGCTTGACGTCGAGCACCAGAGACTGAAGGCCGGCAGCGAGCTTCTTCGAGAGGATCGAAGCCGTGATCAGCGGCACGGAATCGACGGTCGCGGTCACGTCGCGGATCGCATAGAGGCGCTTGTCGGCCGGCGCGAGATTGGCCGTCTGGCCGATGATCGCACAGCCGATTTCATCAACCGTCTTTCGGAAAACCTCAGACGACGGCTGAATATTGTAGCCGGGTATCGATTCCAACTTGTCGAGCGTGCCGCCCGTGTGCCCGAGGCCGCGTCCCGAAATCATCGGCACGGCAAGGCCGCAGGCGGCAGCGATCGGCGCCAGCATCAGCGAGACGTTGTCGCCGACGCCACCCGTCGAATGTTTGTCGGCAATGGGACGACCTATCGCGCTCCAGTCCAGCGTTTCGCCGGAGTCCCGCATCGCGAGCGTCAGCGCCACCGTCTCCTCGCGGCTCATGCCGGTGAACCAGATGGCCATGGCAAAGGCCGCGATCTGCCCTTCGGAGATCGAGCCGTCCGAAAGACCACGGACGAAGTCGCGGATCTCGGCTGGATCGAGGCGCTCGCCATTGCGCTTGCGCCGAATGATTTCCTGCGGAAGCATGCTCACTGGCCGCGCACCGTATCGGCCGCGATCATCTCCTTGAGGATCGCGGCGAGCCGTCTGCCGCCGACCGGAGCCATGTCCTTGGTCTCGTGGTGGCTGAGTTCGCCTCCGGTCATGCCGGCGCCGAAATTGGTGATCACCGAGGCGGCAACAACCCGAAGGCCAAAGAAACGCGCGAGAATGACTTCCGGAACGGTGGACATGCCGACGGCGTCAGCACCAAGAACCCGCGCCATCCGGATTTCGGCCGGCGTCTCGAAGCTCGGACCGGAGAACCACATGTAGACACCGTCGAGGAGCGGGATAGCGAGACGGGCGGCGCTCTCCTGCATCTTCGCCGCAAGCTCCGCATCATAGGCGTTGGTCATGCCGACGAAACGCTCGTCGCTGTCGACGCCGATCAGCGGATTGAAGCCAGAATAGTTGATGTGATCGGAAATCCGCATCACCGAACCCGGTGGCAGATCCTCGCACAGCGAACCGGCGGAGTTGGTCAGAACCAGGCACTCGACGCCGAGGTCCTTCAATGTCTCCAGCGGCACGCGCATCGCATTGGCGTCGCCCTGTTCGTAATAGTGGACCCGACCGGAGAGCATGACGACCGGCACGCCGCCGAGTGTCCCGGCCACAAGCTCGCCGGCATGGCCGGAAACGCTACTGACGGGAAAGCCGGGTATCTCCGCATAGGAGAGCCGCAAGGTCTCGTCGAGAGCCTCGACCAGTGTGCCAAGGCCGGAACCGAGCACGATGCCGTAGCGCGGAGAAAGGCCTCCGAGCCTGGCTTTCAGCAATTCGGCGGCGGCGGTCATCCGAGGATCTCGGTCTCGAAACTGTGCGGCAGCAGATCCGACAGCGCCAAAGTCTTTTTCACGCCGGTCTCGTCGCACAGGAAAATCCGCGTGCTGGCGCCGGAGAACTCGGCCAGCCGCTGCCGGCAGCCGCCGCAGGGCGGGCAGAGCGCCAGCTTCTCGGCAATGACGGCCACTTCCATGATCTTGCGCTGGCCGGCCATGACCATATGGCTGATCGCAGTGGTTTCAGCGCACCAGCCCTCCGGAAAGGACAGGTTCTCGATATTGGCGCCGGTGTAGATCTTACCGTCCTCGGCGCGGATCGCCGCACCGACCGGGAATTTCGAGTAGGGCGCATGTGCCTTGGCCATCGCGTCGCGTGCGGCCTCGAACAGTTCTTTTTCCATCGTTCTAGCGCTCCTTGACATAGGGGACGCCGCCGGCCTTCGGCGGAATAGCCTTGCCGATGAACCCGGCAAGCAGGATCACGGTGAGGATATAGGGCAGCGCCTGCATCAGCTGCACCGGCACCTGGCCGATCAGCGGCAGCGGGTTGCCCTGAAGGCGGATCGCCAACGCATCGAGGAAGCCGAACAGCAGGCAGGCCAGCATGATGTTTTTCGGCCGCCATTTGGCGAAGATCAGCGCGGCAAGGGCGATATAGCCCTTGCCGGCGGTCATGCCCTTGACGAAGCCGGCGGTCATGGCCAGCGACAGGTAGGCGCCGGCAAAGCCGCAGAGGATGCCGCAGCAGATGACGGCGCGATAACGCAGCCAGATCACCGAGATGCCGGCGGTGTCGACCGCGCCGGGATTTTCGCCGACCGCCCGCAGTCGGAGACCGAAGCGGGTGCGGTAAAGGATCCACCAGCTCACCGGCACCATGGCAAAGGCGATATAGGTCAGCAGGAAATGGCCGGAGAGCAGGTCCGAATAGATCGGGCCCAGGATCGGGATCTCGCGAATGCTGTCGGCAAAGGGCAAATTGACTACCTGGAACCGGGCGCCTTCGCCAAGTGCCGGCGTGCGGCCGCCCTGACGGAACCAGGCTTCACCGAGGATGACGGTCGAGCCGGCGACGATGAAGTTGATCGCAACACCGGAAACGATCTGGTTGCCGCGCTGGGTGATCGAGGCGTAACCATGCACCAGCGACAACGCGATCGAGATCAGAATGGCGGCGAGCAGACCCATCCACACGGACTGGGTGACCGCAGCGACGGCGCCGGCGGCAAAGGCCGCGCCGAGCATCTTGCCTTCAAGACCGATATCGAAAACACCGGCACGCTCGGTGAAGAGCCCGGCAAGGGCTGCAAAGATCAGCGGAACGGAAACGCGGATGGTGGACTCGAGGAGCACCACGATGACGTGGAAGAAATCCATGGCTTCAAGCTCCCTTGGTCTGTGCCACGACGGCCGCACGGCGGCCCTGCATCGCGAACAACCGGGTGATCGCCGGCCTGAACATGTTTTCGAGCGCACCTGCAAAGAGAATGACGAGGCCCTGGATGATGACGATCATGTCGCGCGAGATCGACGGCATTTCGAAGGAGATCTCGGCGCCGCCCTGATAGAGCATGCCGAAGAGCACCGCGGCCGGGATGATGCCCGCCGGGTGCGAGCGGCCCATCAGCGCCACGGCGATGCCGACGAAGCCGGCGCCTTGCACGAAATCGAGCTGCATGCGCGCCTGTTCACCCATGATCGGGTTCAGCGCCATCATGCCCGCCAGCGCACCGGATATCATCATGGTGATCACGGTGATGCGGCTTTCGCTCATGCCGGCGTAACGGGCTGCCGAGGGGCTGTGCCCCATGGTGCGCATTTCGTAGCCGAGCTTGGTGCGCCAGATCAAAAGCCAGACGCAGAAGGCGGCGACCAGTGCCAGCAAGAACGAAACGTTGAACGGAGCCGTGCCGATATCGAGCCCGAAGATGGCCAGCAGCCAATCGAGCTTGGGCAATTGCCCGCCTTCGGCGAAGGTTCGCGTCTGTGGCGCCATCGAGCCGAGCGGCTTCAGGACACGCGTCAGCAGATAGACCATCAGGCTCGACGCGATGAAATTGAACATGATCGTCGTGATGACGATGTGGCTGCCGCGCTTGGCCTGCAGCCAGCCGGGCAGGAAGGCCCAGGCCGCACCGAAGAAGGCCGAGCCGAGGATCGCCAGCGGGAACACCACGAACCAGGGCATGGTTTGGTCTAGCCACAGGCAGGCAAGGGCAACGCCGATGCCGCCGACATAGGCCTGGCCCTCGCCGCCGATGTTGAAGAGCCCGGCATGAAAGGCGACCGCGACCGCAAGGCCGGTGAAGATGAAGGTCGTCGCGTAATAGAGCGTGAAGCCCAGATATTCGCCGCGGCCGAAGGCGCCGTTCAGCAGATGGTAGGCCGCCTCCAGCGGATTTTCGCCGACGAGCAGCACCACAAGACCGGCAACGAGGAAGGCAACGGCAAGATTGATCAGCGGGATGAGGCCATATTCGACCCAGCCCGGGAGCTTAGCATAAGGGGAGCTCATTCTGCGGCCTCCTTGCGGCCTTCGACACCGGCCATCAAAAGGCCGAGTTCGCCTTCGGTCGCGTCCGGGTTACGCTCACCGACGACGCGGCCGGCAAACATGACCAGGATACGGTCCGAAAGGGCGCGGATTTCATCGAGTTCGACGGAGACCAAAAGGACAGCCATGCCCTGGTCGCGCATCTCGATGATCCGTTTGTGGATGAATTCGATGGCGCCGACGTCGACGCCGCGGGTCGGCTGGCCGATGATCAGCACATCGGGCCCGCGCTCCATCTCGCGCGCCAGCACGATCTTCTGCTGGTTGCCACCGGAAAAGTTCGCGGTTTTCAACCGCGGGTTCGGCGGGCGAATGTCATATTCGGCGATGCGCTGCTCAGCATCCTTGCGGATCGCATCGATGTTGAGGAAGACGCCGTTGAGGTAGCGCTTGTCGTGATGGTAGCCGAGGATGGCGTTTTCGCATTCCTCGAACTTCAGGACGAGGCCGACGTGGTGGCGGTCTTCCGGCACGTGGGCGAGACCACGATCGCGCAGTTCGGAGGGATCGGCGTGCCCGGTGACTTCAATCGGCTTGCCGTTCAGCAGAACCGAGCCGGAGACGGCGCGGCGAATGCCGGAAATCGCTTCCAGCAGTTCCGACTGGCCGTTGCCGGCAACACCGGCAATGCCGACAATCTCGCCGGCCCGCAGATTGAACGAGACGTTGTCGACCATGGTGACGCCGCGGCCGTCCTTGACCGTCAACTCTTCGACCGCAAGCTTGACGTCGCCGGGTTTGGCTTCGCCCTTCTCGACGCGCAAGAGCACGCGGCGACCGACCATGAGTTCGGCAAGCTCTTCCACCGAGGTCTCTGCGGTCGTACGGGTCGCCACCATCTCGCCGCGGCGCATGACGGACACCTCGTCGGTGATCGCCATGATCTCGCGCAGTTTGTGGGTGATCAGGATGACGGTCTTTCCCTGGCTCTTCAGCTGCTCGAGAACGCGGAAAAGATGGTCAGCCTCGGCTGGCGTCAAGACGCCGGTCGGTTCGTCGAGGATCAGGATGTCGGCCCGGCGATAGAGCGCCTTCAGGATTTCGACGCGCTGCTGCAGACCGACGGGCAGTTCCTCGATGACGGCGTCCGGATCGACTTCCAGCGCATATTCGCGCTCCAGCCGCTTCAGCTCGACACGCGCCTTGGCGATGCCCTTGTTGAGGATCTGGCTGTCCTCGGCGCCGAGCATGATGTTTTCGAGAACGGTGAAGTTCTCAACCAGCATGAAGTGCTGGTGGACCATGCCGATGCCGGCGGCGATCGCCGCGTTCGGGTCACGGATCGCGACAGCTTTGCCGTCGACGAGGATTTCACCGCTATCGGCCTGGTAGAAGCCATAGAGGATCGACATCAGCGTCGATTTTCCCGCACCGTTTTCGCCGATGATGCCGTGGATCGTCCCTTTGCGGACCTTTAGATTGATGTTCTTGTTGGCGTGGACCGGACCGAAACTCTTGTCGATCCCACGCAGCTCGATGGCAATATCGTCCATATTGGCCTTGCGATCCCCAAACTGGCCCGCTTCGGCATTCTTCCCAGAAACCGTGCCGGCGATTTTTTTACCATTTGGTATAAGTTTATCATCGAATTCTCGGGGCGAAAGCCCCTCAATCGAGATCTCCTTATACTCTCACCGGATCGCTGATGAGAGTCCAGCGTGAATATACACAGGCACTTGGCCAACAAAAAACCGGCGACAACGCGTGTCGCCGGTGCCTTTCTGACAGCTTTCCGTTCAAGCGGCTCGCACCGGCCGAAGCAGCCTGAGCGCGTTCATGGTGACGAGTACGGTGGCGCCGGTGTCGGCCAGGATGGCGGGCCAAAGGCCGGTGACGCCGATGATCGTCGTCACCAGGAACACGGCCTTCAGGCCAAGGGCGATGGTGATGTTCTGAACGATGTTGCGCATGGTCGAACGCGAAAGCCCGATCATCGCCGCCACGTCGCCCACCCGGCCATGCAGGACCGCCGCATCCGCCGTCTCCAGCGCCACATCGGTACCGCCACCCATGGCGATGCCGATATCGGCAGCGGCGAGCGCCGGCGCATCGTTGATGCCGTCGCCGATCTTGGCGACATTGAACCCTTCGGCCTTCAGCTCGCGAACGATGCGCTGCTTGTCCTCTGGCAGAAGCTCGGCGCGAACCTCCATGCCGAACTGACGGCCGATCGCCTCGGCCGTGCGGCGATTGTCGCCGGTCAGCATGACGACGCGAAGGCCAGCATCCGTGAGTGCCTTCACGCCAGCGGCCGCATCCGGCCGCGGCTCGTCACGCATGGCGATGGCGCCGGCAATCGCGCCGCCGGCCACGAGCACCGACACCGTCTTGCCTTCGTCGTTGAGCGCGGCGACGCGCGCCTTCTCGTCCGCCGTCATCGGCGCCCGCTCGGCGGCGGCCTTCGGTGAGCCGAAGAACAGCGCGATGCCATCGACGATCCCTTCGAGGCCCTTGCCGCCAACCGCAGTCACGGTCGAAATCCCAGGCACAACAAGGTTGTCGGCTGTGCTGCGCTCCAGTATGGCGTGGGCAAGCGGGTGGCTGGAGCCCTGTTCGAGTGCTGCCGCGAGACGAAGAACCTCGCTCTGCGACCGGCCGAAGCCGACGATGTCGGTCACCTTGGGCTTACCCTCGGTCAGGGTCCCGGTCTTGTCGAAGGCAGCAGCCGTGACCTTGCCGACATTTTCAAGGACAGCGCCGCCCTTCATCAGCAGCCCGCGACGGGCGCCGGCCGAGAGGCTGGCGGCGATCGCTGCCGGCGTCGATATGACCAGCGCGCAGGGGCAACCAATCAGGAGGATCGCAAGACCCTTGTAGATCCACTCATCCCAGGCGCCGCCCCACAGAAGCGGCGGCAACACTGCGACCAAAGCCGCGACCACGACGACACCGGGCGTATAGTAGCGCGAGAAGCGGTCAATGAAGCGTTCGGTCGGCGCCTTGCTTTCCTGCGCCTCCTCCACCAGCCGAACGATGCGCGCGATGGTGTTGTCGGCAGCGGCGGCCGTCACCCGGACGCGCAGCGCGCCTGTTCCGTTGACGGTGCCAGCAACGACCGTATCGTCGACTTCCTTGCGCACCGGCGTGCTTTCGCCGGTGACCGGCGCCTCATCGACGGCACTCTCGCCGGACAACACCACGCCGTCGGCTGGAATGCGATCTCCGGGGCGAACGAGAATGACAGCCCCGACACTGAGCGTCTCGGCGGGAACTTCGTCAAGCCGGCCGTCCCGCTCGACGAAGGCGGTCTTCGGAACGAGTGCCGTGAGCGACTGGATGCTGGCGCGTGCCTTGCCGGCAGCCACCCCTTCCAGCAACTCGCCGATCAGGAAGAGCAGCACGACCATGGCCGCCTCTTCCGTGGCACCGATGAAGACCGCACCGACGGCAGCGATGGTCATCAGCATCTCGATCGAGAACGGCGTGCCCATGGTGGCCGCAGCAAATGCCCGACGCGCGATCGGCAGCAGACCGACCAGCATGGCAAGCGTAAAGATCCAGGGCTCCGTCGCGGGCACAAGCTTGCCGACGGCATAGGCGGCGATCAGCGCCAGGCCGCTGGCGATCGTCAGCTTTCCCTTGCCCGATTTCCACCAGCGGCCGCTCGTCGGGCCATGGTCATGGCCGTGAAGGCCCATGGCTGCGGCCGTCGCGCCTTCGCCCTTCGGCCCGGCGTGGTCCTCATGGCGGTGATCGTGGTGGTCGTGATCGTGATGATGGCCATGGTCGCCATGGTCGTGCCCGGAGCAGACGTGCGCCGGCGCCGTCTTTTCGTGCCCATGGCCGGCAGCAATCGGATGCAGGCGATAACCGAGCTTTCCAACCTTGCTGACGATCGACGTTGCGAGATCGTTCTCGTCTGCAAATTTTACCGACATCGTGCCCGCCGAAACGGAAACCGACACGTCCTCGACGCCCGAAAGCCTGCGCACCGCCGTGTCGATCTTGGTCGCGCAGGACGCGCAATCCATGCCCTCGACGCGATAACGGGCTTCCCGAATAGTGCTCGCCATAACCTGCTCCTTGCAAATCTTGAAGCGAGGCTACGACCTCTAGCAACTAGAGCTACAAGCCGAAATTGCTGCCAAGGCAAGGTTTTTTGCCGGCTATCGCGACAGGAAGCGAATGACCCAGTCGGCAATGCCCCGATAGGGCGGCTTTACCAGGTCACTTGGCGCCGGATCATATTTTCTAAGCACCGGCATCGCCTTGGAAAAGGTCAGGAACCCGTCGCGCCCGTGATAGTGCCCCGTGCCGCTGGCACCAACGCCACCGAACGGCAGATCGTTGCAACCGAACTGATAGAGCGTGTCGTTGATACAGACGCCGCCGGCAACGACGCGCGAGAGAACGGCGTCGATTTCCGCATCGCTGCGGCTGAAACAATAGAGCGCCAATGGGCGATCATGGGCAAGCACATAGGCGATGGCTTCGTCCGTCGAAGCGTAACTGATCACGGGCAGAATCGGCCCGAAGATTTCTTCGGCCATGACGGCGCTGTCCCGATCCGGATCGATGACGAGCGTCGGCGACATGAGGCGCTGACGCGACTGGGCGTCTGGTGGTCCGTCAATAAGCGGGATCACCGGATGGCCACGCGCCTCGGCATCGGCGAGCAAGCGCTTCAGGCGATCGTGCTGCCTGGCATTGATGATGGACGTGTAGTCTTCGAGAGCCCGCTTCACCGGATAGCGGCCCCCGACTTCGCGCTTGATCGCGCCAATGAACGCGTCGCGTTTACTCTCGTGGATCAGGACATAGTCGGGCGCGATGCAGGTCTGGCCAGCATTGAAGAGCTTGCCGGTGGCGATGCGCGCGGCTGCGCGGCTCAGATCGGCCGTTTCCCCGACCACCGCCGGCGACTTGCCGCCAAGCTCCAGCGTTACCGGCGTCAGGTTCTCAGCGGCCGCCGCCATGACCTTGCGGCCGACTGCGGTGGAACCCGTGAAGAACAGATGATCGAACGGCAAAGCGGCAAAGACGGCGGAAAGCTCCGCCGCGCCGAGGGCGACCGCCACCCTCGTTTGCGGAAAGACTTCCGAAAGCAGCGATTGCAGAAACTCGGCGGTGCGCGGCGTGTGCTCGGACGGCTTCAGGAACACGTGATTGCCGGCGGCAATTGCCGCGACCAGAGGGGCGAGCGCGAGGTTGACCGGATAGTTCCACGGCGAAATGATCCCGACGAGGCCAAGTGGTACGAAACGCACGTCCGCCTTGGCCGGCCACAGCTTCCAGCCCGCTTTGCGACGCTCAGGACGAGCCCACTGCTTGAGTTTCGCCAACGTGTGGTCGATCTCGGACAGCACGACACCGCCCTCACCGAGAAGCGTCTCATGTCGCGCGCGATGGCTGAAATCCGCGTCGATCGCCTTGCACATCTCGTCCTTGCGGGCGCGCAAGCGATCCCTGAGCCGGCTCAGATCGTCGCGGCGCTGCTCGACGGGCGGACGATGTTCGCACCAGGCACCGCGCAGGCGGTCGAAGATTTCGCGGAGTTGAACGGAAGAATCAGCGGTCATCGGCTTCGGTCGATCGGGCAAAGAGGTACTGGGCGGCATAGTAGGTGCCGAGCACCCAGAGCGCGTTGTAAGGGATCTGCCAGCGGAAGCGACCATAGGCAAGCAGCGTATCGCTGATCATGAACAGCAGCCCGCCACAGGCGGCAAGTCGTGCAGCGCCTTCTTGCGGGGTTCCGGAGAATTGTCGCGCGCGCGAAATAGCTTGAGCGGCCATGGCCCCCAGCGCCAATGCGTAGATGATGACGGGGATGCGCATCTCCGGTGGCAGGGACGTCCACAGGCCGCCGACGACGGCAAAAGCAAGCAAGGCAAAGGTGGTAAAGACCCCCGGATGGGCGGCGAGCTTCGCATCACGCGTCAGCGCAAAGATGTAGGCGCAATGGGTGAGCAGGAAGCAGATGAGCCCGGCGAGAAAATAGTCCCCCGGCAGCATGAGAAAGGTGTCGCCGGCCGCGGCAAAGACGAGACCGATCGCGACGGCTGTGCCATACGCGCGCGCCGAGACGGGGATGTTTCGCAGCACCGCGACGAGGAGCAACAGGGTGGCCGTTGGCTTTGTCAGGTAGTGCAGCCAGCGCCAGGCGGAAGCGTCGCCGTCCGCAAGCAGGCTGCCGAGGATTGCAAGGCCAGCGCACAAGAGAAAGGCCGCATAGACGAAGCGATTCCGCTCGCCGCTCAAGGTCCTCTGATAATTCATGCCGACGAACTCCCCCCGATTTTAAGCCTTGTGCGGCTGAACGTTGATTATGGGGGATAGTTTCCAATTTTGCGCGGTTGTCCAGTTGGGGTTGCGCGTTGGGCGTGCCGGGCGGCAGTATTTCGCGGTTACGGCGGCTGCGACGGCGATCAATCGGCGCGACCGGGTGTTGTTTTTTGCTGGCTCGGGGGAAGGCTAGGGGGCGGGCGTCGGGTCGCGAGGACAACGCTTGTCGCCTGCCCTTTTGGGTTGGCGTTTAAACGTCAAAAAGCCCGCCGGATTTTGTCCTGGCGGGCTTTTTTTTGATTTGGTTGCGGGGGCAGGATTTGAACCTGCGGCCTTCAGGTTATGAGCCTGACGAGCTACCGGGCTGCTCCACCCCGCGCCATCGCGGTAGATCCCCATGGGATTTATCC
>NZ_MBSO01000005.1 GCF_001695835.1 Ensifer sp. LC11
TAGGACCAATCGACATTCAGGATTCCCAAATCGCTTAATCGCTGATTCATAAGATACCGTGTTAGGCACGGAGGTCGATGGTGGCGGTTAGGCGGTATGAACTGAGCGACGCTCAGTGGCTCAAGATTGCATCCTTGTTGCCTGGGAAGATTGGCGACCCCGGACGTAGCGGCTTGGACAATCGCCTGTTTATCAATGGTTGCCTTTGGGTTTTACGCTCGGGCGCACATTGGCGCGATCTGCCGGACCGCTATGGCAAATGGAAAACGGTGCACAAGCGCTTCAGCCGCTGGTGCCATGCCGGCGCCTGGGAGCGGGTGTTCGAGGCGCTGACGGCTGATCGAGACAACCAGTATCTGATGATCGACAGCACGATCGTTCGCGCCCATCAGCAGGCAGCCTCCGGAAAAGGGGGGCCAAGGATCAGGCGCTGGGGCGTTCCCGAGGCGGACTAACCATCAAGATCCACATGCTGGTCGATGCCCTTGGACGGCCGCTGCGTTTCATCGTAACCGCCGGTCAGGTGGGCGACAACACGCAAGCGCCGGCTCTTCTAGAGGGACAGAGCGGCGCCGCCGTGCTGGCTGATAAAGCCTATGACAGCAATGCCTTGCGGCAAATGATCACCAGCATGGGAGCCGAAGCGGTCATCCCGTCAAACCGCTCACGCAAGATCATCATTCCGCACGATGAAGGCGCCTACAAACATCGCAACCGCATCGAGCGGTGCTTCAACCGAATGAAGCACTTCCGACGCTTCGCCACCCGATACGACCGCAGAACAATCCACTTCGAAGGCTTCGTCTATCTCCTCGCCGCAATGATCTGGCTGCCGTGAATGTCGATTCGTCCTAGCCCTCTCCCCGCGGGCGGGGAGAGGGGACATGCCCGAAGCCTGCCTCACAGCGAGGGGCTTACGTTGGAAGCCGACCCGGCGTTTGGCTGCTGGTTGAAATGATTGTCCTGGAGGGTGCCGCGAGTCTCCTTCGCCCCGCTCGCGGGGAGAAGGTGGCCGGCCGGCCGGATGAGGGGCTATCGATAAACTCTATGTCGGCGATCAGGCGAAGTCGCCTCAATCCTCGATCTTGCGCGCTTCTGAGATCAGCATGATCGGTACGCCATCGCGGATCGGATAGGCGAGGCGGGCCTTTTCCGAGATGAGTTCGTTGGCTTCGGCATGGTAGCTGAGGCGCCCCTTGGTCAGCGGGCAGACGAGCAGTTCGAGCAGTTTCGGATCGACCTTGCTGGCATTGATATCCATCGTTTGCCGCTCACTGCAACATGCTGTCCACATCGCCGAAGTCGCGCGCAAGCACGATCTCGGTGATGGCGATCAGGGTTTCCGCACGGGTCTTGAGGTCGGGGGCCTCCAGCAGCGCCTGCTTTTCTGCCGGGCCGTAGGGCGACATCATCGCCATGGAATTGACCAGGGTACGGTTGCTCGCCCTCTCGACGCTTTCCCAGTCGGCCTTGAGCTTGTTGGCTTCGAGATAGGCCTTGAAGGCGGCAAGCAGTGCTGCCCGGTCGACGAGGGTCTCGTCGTCGCGGTTTTCGAGGTCGGCGGCAAAGGGGCCGATGCGAAAGCGGCGATAGCCGCGCGTTGCGGCAACCTCCGAAAACAGCCGGTAGCGGCAGACCCCGGTCAGCGAGGTGATGTAGCGGCCGTCGCCGGTTTCGGCAAAAGAGGTGATGCGACCGATGCAACCGACCTCGCAAAGCGCCTGCATTGGGCCGGTGGCGGTCTCGTTGCGCCCTTCGCAGAAGGAGGGCTGCACGATGCCGATCAGGCGGTTGCCGGAGAGCGCGTCATCGAGCATGGCGAGATAGCGCGGTTCGAAGATATTGAGGGGGAGCTGGGCGCCGGGAAGCAGCAACGCACCGGTCAGCGGAAAGACCGGAATGATCTCCGGTAAGTCTTTCGGACCGAGATAGCGTGCATTTCCGACGTGCATTCCGATAGACCCTGCAGGTATGCGCTCTTGCCCCGCCAAGGAAGCGTGGTCAACCAGATCAAGATGGTGCGCTCCTCGAAAATCTCAAGGGAGGAATGCGCCGATCTTCATGGGTGAATGTGGGCCACGGTGATCCGCTGGAAACAAGAATGGGGCGGAGACCGCCCATTCGAGAAACGCCTGATGGTTCAGGAAAACAGGATCGACGACAGCTTGCGGCGCGCGGCGATCGTTGCCGGGTCCTTCGGGCCCCAGACCTCGAAGAAGGACAAGAGCTCGCGACGGGCGCCGTCGTCATCGAAGCTGCGGTCGCGCTTCATGATCGTCAGCAGGTGATCGGCGGCCGCCGTCCGGTCGCCTTCGACGTTGCGGATCTTGGCGAGCAGGACGCGCGCCTCGTGATCGTCGGGGTTTGCAGCAAGGCGGCGCTCGAACTCGTTGGGATCGCCGAGCTTGCGCGCTTCCTCGATCTGGTCGAGCTTCTTGGCGATCGCTGCAATGCCGGCGTCCTTGGCGAGGTCTTCCGGCAGGCTGGAAAGCGCTTCACGGGCCTCGGCGATCTGGCCGAGCGCGATCATGCAATCGACCATGCCGGCGATCGCCGCGACGTTTTCGGGATCAGTCTGCAGCACGGCGCCGTAAAGGCCGGCGGCGTTCTCGGCATCGCCGGCATCGAGAAGCGCCCTGGCGTCAGTGAGGACCGCTTCGATTTCGGCCTTGCTGTCATCGACGGCCGGGCCGGCGATCTTTTCGATGAACTGCTTGATCTGGCTTTCCGGAACCGCGCCCATGAAGCCGTCAACCGGCCGGCCGCCAACGAAGGCGATGACGGCGGGGATCGACTGGATGCCGAGCTGGCCGGCAATCGAAGGATGATCGTCGATGTTCATCTTGACGAGCTTGACGCGGCCTGCAGCTTCCGTGACCACCTTTTCGATGACCGGCGTCAGCTGCTTGCAGGGGCCGCACCAGGGGGCCCAGAAGTCGACGAGAACGGGCTGCTGCCTCGAGGCGTCGAGCACGTCCTTGGTGAAGTTGGCGGTGGTGGTTTCCTTGATCAGGTCGCCGCCTGACGCAGCCGCCGGCGCCGGCTGGCCGAAGGAGGCCGAGGCCGTCATCTGAGTGCCGAAGGACCCTGCATAGGGATTGTCGCTGCCCGTCATTCTTCTCTCCTCGCCGGCTCGTCGTCCAGCTTACTGCATTCGCGGCAAAGATCGTATGTCAGGCCGTGACTTTCAAGACAAGCGGTTCGTGCCCGGTCGCTTCCATGAAGCGTAGCAGATCCTTCGAAGCGATCGAGGTGGTCGCGTCATTGGAAAGCGGATGGCAGTTGACGATGTCGAACTTCATCAGCTCCTCGTCGAGGATGACCTTGACGTTGCCCTGGGTGTCGTTGATGGCGCCGAATGCGGTCACGGCACCCGGAATGACGCCCAGATATTCCATCAGCTTCTCCGGCTTGCCGAAGGACACCTTGCTTGCCGCGCCGATCACCTGATGCACGGTCTTCAGGTCGACCGTCGCGTGTTCCTCGACGGTCAAAAGGAAGTAGTTGTCCTTCTTGTCCTTCACGAAGAGGTTTTTCGTGTGGCCGCCGGGGATCGCGTCACGCAACGCCACCGATTCGGCGACCGTGAATACCGGTTCGTGGCTCTTGGTTCTGTGCTCGATCCCAAGTCCGTCGAGAAAATGAAAGAGGTCTTCGGAGGTCTTCGGCTGTGATTCATTCATGATTCTCATCCCTTGGGCGTTCGTTTCCTACCCTGCTTTAGGGGAGAAGTTCGCCGAGACGCAATCTCACAGGCGGCGAGTGCGACCGAAAACGCGGCATTTCCGGGCTTCCCGAGCGGTCTCCAAAAAAATATTCGATTTCTCGTCATTTCCCTGTTGCATTCCAAAATCGCTTAGGCCATATACCGCCCGTCGCCGCAAGACACGGCGCCGCCACGGTCCACCGACTACCCCCGGACCGCGGTTAATGAGCGGGTGTAGCTCAGGGGTAGAGCACAACCTTGCCAAGGTTGGGGTCGGGCGTTCGAATCGCCTCACCCGCTCCAATTTCTCCCAACCACTTCATTTCACAATTGTTTTTGAAATGAACGGCATTCGCCGTCAGGCCTTTTTGCCTATGCGAACGCATGCCCGGACAGCTGGCCCGAGATTGTCATTCTTGCTCTGCCGCTGGTGGCAGCACGCGCTTGCGCCGGCCCGCTCAACTCTTCATGAACACATAATCCGTTTCCTGCCGACGGACCTCGCCGGGGCGCAGCACCGCGTTCGGGAACTCAGGATGGTTGATCGCGTCCGGCCAGATCTGGGTTTCCAGGCAGAAGCCGGCGAAGGGGCCGTAGCGGCGGCCGTCGAGGCCGGGGACGGGGATGTTCAGTTTCGCGCCGGTATAGAGCTGCACGCCGGGTTCGGTCGTCAGCACTTCCATCGTCACGCCGGAATTGATGCTGCGGGCAAGTGCCACTGAATGTTTCGCCATGGGTTCGCTCGAAAGGCAGAAATTGTGGTCGTAGCTGATGCGTTCGCCTTCGGTCTGGCGCCGAAGCGGCGTCATTTCCCTGAGATCGAAGACGGTGCCCTCGACCGGGCGGATCTCGCCCGTCGGCACCTGCAAGTCGCTCGTCGGCAGATAGTGGTCGGCGGCGATCATGATGTCGTGGCCGAGCGCGTCGGCGCTGCCGTCGAGATTGAAGTAGCTGTGCTGGCAGACATTGGCGAGCGTTGCTCGATCCGTCGTGCTCTCGTAGACGACGCTCAGCACGCCACCGGGCTTCAGCGCGTAGGTGCAGGTGACCGTGCAGTTGCCGGGATAGCCGGCGCGTCCGTCCGGATCGGTGATTGTGAGCGTCACGCTATCATGCGTCTGGCGGACGATCGTCCAGTTGCGCTTGCCGATATTGTCGCTGCCGCCGTGCAGGTGGGTGACGCCCTTCTCGTTCAATTCAAGCTGATAGGCTTCGCCGTCGAGTGTGAAGCGTCCGTTGCCGATGCGGTTGGCGCAGCGCCCAGGCGTGGCGCCAAGATAGGGCGAATGGTCGAGGTAGCTTTCAAGATCGGTGAAACCGAGCACCAGCGGCGGCTCATGGCCTTCCAGCCGCAGGTCCTGGATCACCGAACCCCAGGTCAAGACATGGGCGGTGAGGCCGCCGCCGGAGAGCAGCACACGATGGACCGGCTCGCCGGATGGCAGATGGCCGAAGATTTCCGTGTTCTGATGCATGTTCACCGCTGGCTCCCTCTACAGCGCCGCGCGTCTCCCCAGATGCGCAAAGGTCGCTGTACACTTTTTGAATTGCTGCATGTTTTGCCCTTGGCTCGGTTAGGATCAAGGGAAACATGCAGCGATGCGATCGCAGCAACCTGCGTCATTTCCTAAGGCACGGCAACCGGAAAATCATACTAAATGCGGCCTTGCATCGTGTCCGGCCTGAAAGCAAAAACGCCTAGCTATTCAAGGCGCTACCGCGACCTCTCTGCAATCACTTCAGCGCGATAGTTGCTTGGTGGCGTCCTGAAGCCCGGCAAGCGTCAGGGGAAACATTCTCCCCTCGAACAGGCCTTTCACCATGGCGATCGACTGGGTGTAGCTCCAATGCTGCTCGGGCACGGGATTGAGCCAGATCGAGCGCGGAAAATGCGCGGTCAATCGCGACAGCCAGAGAGCACCGGCCTCGTCGTTCCAGTGCTCGACCGAGCCGCCGGGATGGCTGATCTCATAGGGGCTCATCGAGGCATCACCGACGAAGATGGCGCGATAGTCGCCGCCATAGGTGCGCAGCACTTCCAGGGTGCGGGTAATGTCGGCGCGGCGGCGACGATTATCCTTCCACAGGCCTTCGTAGATGCAGTTGTGGAAGTAGAAGTGTTCCATATGGCGGAACTCGCCGCGGGCAGCGGAGAACAGTTCCTCGACGATGCGGATGTGATCGTCCATCGAGCCGCCGACGTCGAAGAACATCAGAAGCTTCACGGCATTGCGCCGCTCGGGTCTCGTCACCACGTCGAGATAACCGTGCTCGGCGGTGGCGCGGATTGTGCCCCCGAGGTCGAGTTCGTCGGCGGCTCCCTGGCGTACCCAGCGCCTGAGCCGCTTTAGCGCCACCTTGATGTTGCGGGTGCCGAGTTCGACCGTATCGTCATAGTCTTTGAACTCGCGCCGGTCCCAGACCTTCACGGCGCGGCGATGGCGCGACTGGTCCTGGCCGATCCTGACGCCTTCGGGATTGTAGCCGTAAGCGCCGAAGGGGGAGGTTCCGGCGGTGCCGATCCATTTCGAGCCGCCCTGGTGCCGGCCCTGCTGCTCTTTCAATCGCTGGCGCAGGGTTTCCATCAGCGTGTCGAAGCCGCCGAGCGCTTCGATCAGGCGCTTTTCTTCCTCGGTCAGATGCTTTTCCGCGAGCTTGCGCAGCCAGTCCTCGGGGATGACGGCCTCTTCGCCTGCTTCGGATGGATTGACCGCCTCGAGCCCGGAGAAGCAATGCTGGAACACCCGGTCGAAGCGGTCGATGTGTCGCTCGTCCTTCACCAGCGCCGTGCGCGCCAGGTAATAGAAGGCTTCGACGTCGAAAGTGGCAAGGCCCGCCTCCATTCCCTCGATCAGGGACAGGAATTCCCGGAGGGTCACCGGGACTTTCGCTGCCTTAAGCTCGAGGAAGAAGGGGATGAACATCGCTAAGCCTCAGCTTGCTCCGGTACCGATCTCAGAGAGATCATAGGGCGTCGTCTGGTACATCTCGTTGATCCAGTTGCCGAAGAAGAGATGCGCGTGGCTGCGCCAGCGGTTCTGCGGCGGCAGGGTCGAATCGTTGTGCGGGAAATAGTCGTGCGGCATCTTGATCGGCACGCCCGCGTCCACGTCGCGGAAGTACTCGTCCGACAGCGAGGTCGAATCATACTCCACGTGGTTGAACATGTAGAGCCGGTTGCCCTTCTTCTCGTGCACCAGGCAGACGCCCATCTCCTTCGATTCCATCAGGATCTCGAGGCTCGGCACCTTGTCGATGTCGGCGCGCCGGACCTCGGTCCAGCGCGAGACGGGAACCGCGAAATCGTCGGAAAAGCCGTTTAGATAGACGGATGAGCGGTTGAGGTTCTGGTGGCGGTAAACGCCGAAAGCCTTTTCCTTCAGCGGATATTTCGGCACGTCGTGGAAATGGTAGATCGCCGCCATCGCGCCCCAGCAGACGTTGAGCGTCGAATGCACGTTGGTTTCCGTCCAGTCGAGGATGCGCTTCAGTTCGTCCCAATAGGTGACGTCCTCGTATTCGAGCGTCTCGACCGGTGCGCCTGTTATGATGAAGCCGTCGAACTTGCGGCCCTTCACCTCTTCCCAGGTCTCGTAGAAGGAAAGCAGGTGATCCTCCGAGGTGTTTTTCGCGCGGTGGGCGCCGATGCGCACCAGCGACAACTCCACCTGCAGCGGCGAGGCGCCGATCAGGCGCGCCATCTGGATCTCGGTCTTGATCTTGTTCGGCATGAGGTTCAGGAGCCCGATCTGGAGCGGGCGGATGTCCTGACGGATCGCCACGGTCTCGGTCATCACCCGCACACCCTCAGTGACGAGGGTTTCGAAGGCGGGCAGCGTATCGGGAATCTTGATGGGCATGGGCTTCCACTCGATCAAATACAAAAAAACCGGCGGCGATTGATCGCGACCGGTCCTCGGAAATCCAACTTTCCTCGGCCCTTTAGCGACTTGTTTAACGTGGCTGCAAGCCGGCCGGCCAAATCACCACGGGGAATTTGATAGCGCGAGTGGGGCGCGGGGGTCAAGAAAAACGAATCGGGCGGTTTGGGCGGCCCCTCATCCCGCTGCCGCGACCTTCTCCCCGCAGGCGGGGAGAAGGAGACTTGCGGCCCCCGCTCGTGTCGAGACGAACCCTCCGATTCGCTGATGACAGTTCCATTCGGCAAGTCTGCGAGCGGGCTCGTCCCCTCGCCCCGCCTGCGGGGAGAGGGTTAGTCCTCGGGTTAAACCCGAGGAGAGGGGCAAAGTTGCTCCAGCGGATCCAGGGCGTCCCGCATCCCGTAACCGAGCCGGCGTCCTGCCTCGTCGATGCCAAGCCAGAAGAAGCGAAAACGGATCGGCGGGCCGCCACTGTCCGGCGTCATCTCCTGGTGCAGCCAGGTTTGCGGCTGTTTGCCGGTCAGGGCGGTGTGAAAATAGTGCCGGCGATGACAGATCGTCCTGCCGTCCCTCTGGAAAGTATAGTCCATAGTGACGAGAGGTGTGAGCGCATCCGGTGGTGCCAGCCCGGTCTCCTCGACAAACTCGCGCACAGCCGCCTGCTCCGGGCTCTCGCCCGGCTCCATCGTGCCGCCGGGCACCTGCAGTTCGATCTCGGGAAAGTCCGGCTCGTCGAAGACCAGCAGGCGGCCCTGCCAGGTGGCGTAGATCAGGACCTTGTGCGCGTCCGGGCTCATCCGTCGCGGCGCGCCATGAAGGCCAGGCGTTCGAAGAGGTGCACGTCCTGCTCGTTCTTCAGGAGCGCGCCGTGCAGCTTCGGCAGCATGGTCTTGGCGTCGACCCTCAGATCAGCCGGATCGACCTCGTCGGCGACGAGCAGGCGGATCCAGTCGAGCGCCTCGGAGGTGGAAGGCTTCTTCTTGAGGCCCGGCACCTGGCGGATGTCGTAGAAGGCGGCAAGGGCTGCCGAAAGCAGCGCCTTGCGGATGCCGGGGTAGTGCACCTCGACGATCCGGGCGAGCGTGTCTGCGTCGGGGAAGCGGATATAGTGGAAGAAGCAGCGGCGCAGGAACGCGTCCGGCAGTTCCTTCTCGTTGTTGGAGGTGATGATGACGATCGGCCGGTGCCGGGCGCAAATCATCTCGCCAGTCTCGTAGACATGGAATTCCATGCGGTCGAGTTCCTGCAACAGGTCGTTCGGAAACTCGATGTCGGCCTTGTCGATCTCGTCGATCAGAAGCACCACGCGGCGGTCTGTCTCGAAGGCCTGCCAGAGCTTGCCCTTGCGGATGTAGTTGCGGACCTCGTTGACGCGCTCGTCGCCGAGCTGGCTGTCACGCAGGCGCGACACGGCGTCGTATTCGTAAAGGCCCTGCTGCGCCTTGGTGGTCGACTTGACGCTCCATTCGATGAGCTCGAGGTTAAGGGCTGAGGCGATCTGGCGGGCAAGCTCGGTCTTGCCGGTGCCGGGCTCGCCCTTGACGAGCAGCGGCCGCTCCAGCCGGATCGCGGCATTGACGGCGATCATCAGGTCCTTGTCGGCGATATAGTCGGCGGTGCCTTCGAATTGCATGGGCGTCTTCCGGTTTCAGCGTCTTGTAAGCGAAGTCCATGGACTACCGCATAATGGCTGAAATCGGAATCGATTTGAGCAGGAGATGCCGGGAGCAGAGGGCTCGGCTCGGCGTCAGCCGCGAAGGGCGGTGACTTCGATCTCGATCAGCATTTCCGGGCGAATGAGATCGCAGACGATCATGGTTGCGGCCGGGCGGATCTCGCCGAAGACTTCGCCGAAGATCGGAAACACCCGGTCGGCGAAGCTGGCATCGGTGACGTAGTAGTGATTGCGCACCACGTCTTTCAGCGAGAAACCCGCTTCCTTCAGTGCGCCCTCGATCGTCTTCAGGCAGTTGCGCGCCTGCTCCTCCACCGTCTCGGGCATGGTCATGGTGGCGTAGTCGTAGCCGGTCGTGCCGGAGACGAAGCACCAATCGCCCATCGCGACGGCACGCGAATAGCCTGCCGTCTTTTCGAAGGGCGACCCCGAGGAGATGAGCTTGCGCGCCATGCCGCTCGCTTTAAGCCCAGGGGCGCGAGGCGCCGACCGTCTTTTCGAAGCTGTCGATGGCGGTTGCCTTTTCCAGCGTCAGGCCGATGTCGTCGAGGCCGTTCAGCAGGCAGTGACGCTTGAAGGCGTCGATCTCGAACTTGATCGAGCCGCCGTCCGGACCGGTGATTTCCTGGGATTCCAGGTCGACCGAGAGGATGGCGTTGGAGCCGCGCGAGGCATCGTCCATCAGCTTGTCGAGGTCGGCCTGGCTGACGACGATCGGCAGAATGCCGTTCTTGAAACAGTTGTTGTAGAAGATGTCGGCAAAGGACGTGGAGATCACGCAGCGGATGCCGAAGTCGAGCAGAGCCCAGGGGGCGTGTTCGCGCGAGGAGCCGCAGCCGAAGTTGTCGCCGGCAACGAGGATCTTGGCGTTCTGGTAGGCCGGCTTGTTGAGCACGAAGTCTGGATTGACCGAGCCGTCCTCGTTGTAGCGGGCTTCGGCGAAAAGGCCCTTGCCAAGGCCGGTGCGCTTGATCGTCTTCAGGTAATCCTTCGGAATGATCATGTCCGTGTCGATGTTGACGACGGGGAGGGGGGCTGCGACACCAGTGAGCTTGACGAATTTTTCCATAACTTCAGGCCTTCGATTTCAGAAGAATGTTGCGCTAGCGTTTAGATGAGTTTTGCGCCGAAATGAAGGAAAATCTGTTCAAACGTAGCGCGCCGGGCGGGTGAAAATGCCCGCCCGGCGGAACTTTTCTCCGGATTTCGATTGTCTGAAGGGACTTAGCCTGCTTTGATCGGGCTGTTCATCGCCCAGAGAACACCGAAGGGATCGCGAAGCTGGCCATAGCGGTCACCCCAGAACATCACCTCGATCGGCATCACCACTTCGGCGCCGGCAGCAACGGCGCGATCCCACCAGGCATCGATGTCGTCGACGGTGAGCGTCAGGGTGAAGGCCTGCGGCTTTTCCAGCGGATGGCCGTATTCCGGATAGGCGTCGGCCAGCATCAGCGAGCTGCCGTTGACATAGAGGTGGATGTGCATCGTGCGGCCCTGCTCGTCGAGCGGGTGCCGGTTCACTTCCTTGCCGCCGAAAGCGCGCTGGTAGAATTCGGACGCCTTGGCGGCGCCGTCGACTTGCAGATAGGGCAGGAGCCCGTTCAGGACCGGTGCCGGCTGTTGCGTTTCGGTTTGCTGCGTCTGGGTATCCATCGGGTTCTCCATCCTGTTTGAGGAGCCAGGACCGTTGCTGGCCTGTCTCAAGGACGGGCGGGGATTGCCCGATCCGACACAGGGATGGAAAAAAAATTGAAACCGGATGGAATGACGGTTTTGGAGGGACAGCGACGGGGTACGATCCGATCACGGATCGACCGCGCCGGGCATCACAGGTCGATGATCGTACCGCGACCGTCGTTCCAGATGCGCATCTCGCGCTGACCGTGGGCGGCAGTCGCTGCTGCCGGACGGACGGTGGCGCGGGCCGGCTTGAAGTTCAGCCGTGCGGCAATGGCGCTGCCGATCACGACGACGGCGGCGATTCCGGCCAGTGCCAGCGCCAACGAAGCGGTCAGAACGAAGGCTGCGAACGTGATGGTCAGGGCCGCGGCCGTAAAGAGAACAGAGCGAATGCTTTGCATAATCGTCACCTTTCTGATGGCGATGTGGTGGTTCGCGCCCGCACTTGCAAGAGGTGGGTTTTCGAAAGAGGTGCGGCGGTTCGCCTCGTCTTGCGGAACGGGGCAAAGGCGGGCACAACTGGGGCATGAGCAAATCCACAGAACATCACCCCGTGCGCCTGCGTCGCTCGGTGCTTTGTGTGCCCGCCGACAACGCCCGGGCACTTGCCAAGGTCGCTGAACTTGCGACCGACGCCGCGATCTTCGATCTCGAAGATGCGGTGGCGCCCGAGCGCAAGGCCGAGGCGCGCGCGGCTCTGGTGCGGCATCTGTCAGAGAGCCGGCCGGATTGCGAAATCGTCATCCGCATCAATGCGATCGGATCCGGCTTTGGCCAGGAGGATCTTGCCGCGGCGCTTGCGGCCGGGCCGGATGCCATTCTTCTGCCGAAGGTCGAAAGCCCTGCGGATATCCAGGCGGCGGCCGACTGGCTTACCGAGAACGATGCGCCTGAGACGCTGCGCCTCTGGGCGATGATCGAAACGCCGCGCGGGGTCATCAACGCGCCTGTCATTGCCGAAGCCGGCCGCACCTTTGGTGGCAGGCTCGATTGTTTCGTCGTCGGTCTCAACGACCTGCGCAAGGACACCGGCGTGCCCGACCGCCCCGGCCGCCCCTATCTCATCCCGTGGCTGATGCAGATCCTGCTGGCCGCCCGCGGCGGCGGTGGCCTCGACGTCATCGACGCCGTGTTCAACGATTTCCGCGATGCTGATGGTTTCGACGAGGAATGCCGGCAGGGCCGCGACATGGGCTATGACGGCAAGATGCTGATCCATCCGGCCCAGATCGGCCCGGCGAACGAGCGCTTCGGCGTGGAGCAGATTGCCGTCGACGAGGCGCGCGCGATCATCGCCGCCTTCTCGGCTCCCGAAAACGCCGGCAAGGGCGTCATCAATCTCAATGGGCGGATGGTCGAACGGTTGCACCTCGACCAGGCCGTAACACTCGCCGCCAAGGCGGACCTCATCGAACAACGAAAGACGAGATCTTGAAACTCTACCGCTTCCTGACCGGCCCCGACGATGCCACCTTCTGTCACAAGGTGACGGCGGCGCTGAACCAGGGCTGGAGCCTGCACGGCTCGCCCACCTATGCCTTCAATGCGGACACGCAGCACATGCAGTGCGGCCAGGCGGTGATCAAGGAGGTCGAGGGCAAGGATTACACGCCGGATATCAAGCTGTCGGAACAGTAGTCGGGAGGAGCGAGTTTAGCCCCTCTCCTCGGGTTTAACCCGAGGACTAGCCTCTCCCCGCAGGTGGGGCGAGGGGACGTGCCCAGCTTGCTCAGTCTTCACCGAGGCATCGATCGCAGAGCGAAAAGTATCGTCCCGTTGTAGGGCGAGGGTGCGACGATGTCCCTTCGCCCCGCTTGCGGGGAGAAGGTGCCGGCAGGCGGATGAGGGGCGGAGCGAAACGGCGAGCCGTCAGCCGCCGACGTGCTCGACGCTCGCCTCGATCCGCTCCATGTCGTCGTCGGAAAGGCCGAAGTGGTGGCCGATCTCGTGGATCAGCACGTGGGTGATGATGTCGCCCAGCGTCTCCTCGTTCTCCGCCCAATAGTCGATGATCGGGCGGCGATAGAGGGTGATGCGGTTTGGAAACTGGCCGGTCTCCATGGTGAAGCGTTCGCTGATGCCGCGGCCTTCGAAGAGGCCGAGCAGGTCGAAGGGCGTTTCCAGCGCCATGTCCTCAAAAACGTCGTCGCTCGGGAAGTCGGCAACTTCGATGATGAGGTCGGTCGTCAGCTGGCGGAACTCCTGCGGCAGGTGGCCATAGGCTTCCAGTGCGAGCTGTTCGAAAGTGGTAAGCGTCGGTGCGTGGCGTTCCCGCCAATCATCGGTCTGGTCAATGCGGGCCATAGGCACTCCTTGTTGCCCTCCATATAGCGATTTTGCCTTTGTTTTTCGAGTGTTGAATTCCATGGGCACGTGGACAGGAATAAATTCTTATAATTGGCTGTTGACTCCATTAGGAAGCTCTGGAATCTATTAGAACATAACATGAACATTTGATGGGAGTTGACCGTCATGGCCGACAAAGCCGTGCAGCGGGAGACGGTACTTTCGCTCCGAGAGACCATAACCAGGATCGAAAACCGCCGGCTTCCGGGCGTCGTGCGGGCCGCCAAGGCGGCCGATCCCGGCGGCTTCCGTCAGCGTGAGGAAGATGAGCCCGGCCGCCGGGCGCTTGCGCTCGGCGTTCCGGATCTGGACGACCTTCTCGAAGGCGGGCTGCCGCTTGAAGGCATGACGGAAATCCGCAATGCCGAGACCCGCGATGCCGGCGCTGCCGCCGGCTTTGCCGCAGCGCTCAGCGTGCTCTGCCAGCAGGCACGCCTTAAAGAAGGCGAGCCGGCGGCCCCCATTCTCTGGATCAGTCAGTCGCTCGCCTCCACCGAAGCGGGCCTGCCCTATGGGCTCGGCCTCAAGGCCTACGGGCTCGATGTCCGAGGTCTTGTCTTCAGCCTGCCGCGCACGGTGAAGGACGCGCTGTGGATCGCTGAAGCCGCGCTTTCCGTCCCGAGCTTCTGCGCCGTCATTCTGGAAATTCGCGGCAACCCTGGCGCCCTTGCGCTCAGCGAGAGCCGGCGCATGCATGTCCGCTCACGCGCAGGGCGCATTCCCCTTCTGCTTTTGCGCCAATCCGGACACGAGGAGGCCAGCAGCGCCTTCTTTCGCTTCCTCGTCGAGCCGTCGCCGGCGCGCGAGCGCCCACTACCGGATGGATCGATGCTTCGCGGCAGCATCGGCCATCCGGTCTTTCATGTCATCGCCGAGAAGAGCAGGGCTCCTGCGCCGCTCGGCTTCCTGCTGGAGTGGAACCCCCATGACCGCCGCCTTTACCCCGTCGAGCTCCTACCAGCCGCTGCTGCGGCAGATCCAGAACCAGCGCATTCTGTCGCTCGCCTTTCCGCATCTTCCGGCCGATCGGGTCGCCCGCAAGCGCTGGGGGAACTCGTGGCTTTCCCGCGGGCGTCCTGAGCATCCGCCCGTCGTCTTTGCCGACAAGGTGAAGAGCGCGATGCGCCTCGTCGCGCTTGACGGTTTCGCCGAGAAGCGTGGGTTTCACATTGGCCAGGGCGTTGCCGAAGCCCGGGCCATGTGCCCCGAGATCGATGTGCTGCCAGCCGATCCCGCTGCCGATCGGGCGCTGCTTGCAGGCCTTGCGGATTGGTGCTGTCGCTACACACCGCTCGTCGCGCTCGATGGCGATAGCGGCCTCTTTCTCGATATTACCGGCTGTGCCCATCTTCTCGGCGGGGAAAAGGCGCTGCTCGATGATCTGCTCGCGCGCCTCTTTCACCTAGGGGTCGAGGCCCGGGCGGCGATCTCCTCGTCTGCCGGGCTTTCCTGGGCGGTGGCGCGCTTCAGCTCCGAAGGCGTCATCGCTCCGGATGAGGCGGCACGGGTGCTGGCGCCATTGCCGATGGCAGCTCTCAGGTTGCCGCAAGAGACGATCGAAACGCTTGGCCGGGTCGGGCTCAAGCAGATTGGCGACATTATCGAAGCGCCGCGCGCGCCGCTTGCCCGCCGGTTCGGTGCGACTTTGCTTCTGCGCCTCGATCAGGCGCTCGGACGGGAGGACGAACCGCTGTCGCCGCGGCTGCCTGTCGCTGCCCTCTCCGTGGAGCGCCGCCTCGGCGAGCCGGTTCAGGGCGAAGACGATATTTTGGGCCTGACGGAGCAACTGGCAACCCGGCTGAAGCCGGAACTGGAAAAACGCGGCGAGGGCGGTCGCCTGTTCGAGCTTCTGCTCTTCCGTGTCGATGGCGCGGTCTTCCGCATCGCCGCCGGCACGTCCTCGCCCCTCAACGAGCCGCGGCGTGTCGCCGGGCTTTTCCGCGAGCGCCTGCAGGCCGTGCATGAGGACCTCGATGCCGGCTTTGGTTTCGAGATCCTCAGGCTCTCGGTGCCGAAAAGCGAGAAATACGAGGTGATGCAGGAGGATTTTTCCGGCACGCCGGATCGCGAGCGTCCGTTGGCGGCCTTTGCCGACCGGGTGATGGCGAGGTTCGGGGCAGAAAGCCTCATGGTACCGGCTCTCTCGGAAAGCCACGTGCCGGAACGGGCGGCAAGCTTTCGCCCGCTGACGGATCTGGCGCTCATGGGCCAGGCCGTGGGGTCGGCGGAAAACATTCCCGCGCCTCTGCTTGCGGTGATGGCCCGGCCGCAGCGGCTCTTTCCGAGCCCCGAGCCGGTGGAAGCCGTGGCTGAGGTGCCGGAGGGACCGCCCCGAAGTTTCCGCTGGCGCCGCACGTTGCACCGCATTGCGCGTGCCGAAGGGCCGGAGCGGATTGCCGGCGAATGGTGGCTCGATGGCGAGCCGGCGATGGAGCGTGATTATTTCCGGGTGGAAGACGAGCGTGGCCGGCGGTTCTGGCTGTTTCGCGAGGGCCATTATGGTGTTGGTGCCCCACCGCGCTGGTTCATGCATGGAGTCTTCGCATGAGCACCCCTTATTTCGAGATCGGCGCCTGGTCGAATTTCTCCTTCCTCGAAGGTGCCTCCCATCCGGGCGAGATGGTCGTCGCAGCCAGCCGCCTCGGCATTGCTGGCCTTGGCATTGCCGACCGCAATACGGTTGCCGGCGTGGTGCGCGCCCATGCGCAGGCCAAGGTGGAAAAATATCCGTTCCAGCCGGGCGCGCGGCTCTCTTTCACCGAAGATCTGCCTGACGTGCTTGCCTATCCCTTAAATCGCCGTGGCTGGGGCAATCTCTGCCGCATGCTGAGTGCCGGAAACCTGCGCGCCAGGAAGGGCACCTGTACGCTCTACGAGACCGATCTCATCGAATGGGGCGAGGACTTGTTGCTTGTCGTGCTGCCCGATCCCGTGATCGGCGCGCCGGAGGCAACCCTGCTTGCCGACTTCCTCAAGCGCCTGGAGCCGCATTTTGCCGACCGGCTCCATCTGGCGCTGGTGCCGCGCTATGACGGCTTCGACCAGTTGGCCTTTGCCGGGCTTGCGACCATCGCCCGCCATGCGACGGTCAAGCTCGTCGCCACCAACAGTCCGCTGTTTCATGCCGCTGCCCGGCGGCCGCTCGCCGATGTCGTCACCGCCATCCGCGAGCATGTGACGATCGCTGCGGCCGGTTATCGGTTGCACGCCAATGCCGAACGGCATTTGAAGACCCCTGCCGAAATGGCGCGCATCTTCCGCGACTATCCGGAAGCGATCGCCAATACCGGGCACTTCTTCCGGCGTCTGAAGTTCTCGCTGTCGGATCTCGAATATCAATATCCGGATGAAAGCATTCCGGGCGAGACGCCGACGCAGACCCTGCGGCGGCTGACCATGGACGGCGCGCGCGAGCGGTATCCCGGGGAGATTCCAGAAAAGGTTTCGACGCAGATCGAGTACGAGCTCGAACTGATCGCGGGCAAGCGTTACGAGCCCTACTTCCTGACGGTGCGTAATATCATGGCGTTTGCGCGCAGCGCTCATATTCTGTGCCAGGGTCGCGGTTCGGCGGCGAATTCCACCGTCTGTTATTGCCTGGGCATCACCGAAGTTGATCCGCTTTCGACCACCCTGCTCTTCGATCGCTTCCTCTCGACCGAGCGGGACGAGCCGCCGGACATCGACGTCGATTTCGAGCATGAGAAGCGGGAAGAGGTGATCCAGCACATCTATCGCACCTACGGCAAGGAGCATGCGGGTCTGACGGCTGCCGTCATCAGCTACCGGGCGCGCTCGGCCGGGCGTGAGACCGCCAAGGCCTTCGGTTTTTCCGAGGACGTGCAATCGGCGCTCGCCGGATCGGTCTGGGGCTGGTCGGTCGCGGATCTCTCGGAACGAGAGGCGCAGGCCGCCGGACTCGACACGAAGGACCCGACGACCGTGAAGGTGCTCGATTACGCCACCGAGCTGATGAGCTTCCCGCGCCACCTCTCCCAGCATGTCGGCGGCTTCGTGATCACTCGAGATAGGCTCGACGAGGTGGTGCCGATCATGAACACGGCGATGCCAGACCGCTACATGATCGAGTGGGACAAGGACGATCTCGACACGCTGAAGATCCTGAAGATCGACGTGCTGGCGCTCGGCATGCTCACCTGCATCGCTCGCGCCTTCGAGCTTCTCGACCGACATTACGATGTGCAGAAAAACCTGCATCAGCTCTTCAAGGATCATCAGGATGCCGTCTACGACATGATCTGCCGGGCCGATACGATCGGCGTCTTCCAGATCGAGAGCCGCGCGCAGATGAGCATGCTGCCGCGGCTGAAGCCCAGGAAATTCTATGATCTCGTCATCGAGGTGGCGATCGTCCGGCCGGGGCCGATCCAGGGCAACATGGTGCATCCCTATCTGAAACGGCGGGAGCAGGATGCTTCGAATATCCCTATCGAATATCCAAGCCCTGAATTGGAGGCCGTGCTGAAGCGGACGCTTGGCGTGCCCTTGTTCCAGGAGCAGGCGATGCAGATCGCCATCACCGCCGCCGGTTTTTCGCCCAGCGAGGCCGACCGGCTACGGCGGGCGATGGCGACCTTCAAGCGCACCGGCACCATCCATACCTTCCATGAGAAGATGATCGAGGGCATGGTCAAGAACGGCTATGACAGGGACTTTGCCGAGCGCTGCTTCAAGCAGATCGAGGGCTTCGGCGAATATGGCTTTCCCGAAAGCCATGCCGCGTCCTTCGCGCTGCTCGTCTATGTCTCATCCTGGCTGAAGACCTATTACCCGGATGTCTTCTGTGCCGCGCTCCTCAACTCGCAGCCGATGGGCTTTTACGCGCCCGGTCAATTGGTGCGCGATGCAAGGGAGCATGGGGTCCGGGTGCGGCCGGTCGATATCAACCATTCGGTCTGGGATTCCGACCTCGAAGCGGGAGATCTCGACAAGGGCGCCATCGAACCGCGGCATCGCGAGATGGAGGAGGTGATCAGGACTGACAAGGCGATGCGGCTTGGCTTCAACTCGATCAAGGGGCTGCGCCAAGAGGAGATCGAGGACAGGCTCGTTGCCAATAGGGGCGCCGGCTACGCAACGGTGCGCGATCTCTGGCTGCGCTCGGGACTGTCGCGTTCCGCACTTGAGCGGCTTGCCGATGCGGATGCCTTCCGTTCGATCGGGCTTGATCGCCGCAAGGCGCTCTGGGCGGTAAAGGCGCTCGATGAAAAGAGTGCGGCAGAGCGGCTGCCGCTCTTCGATCTGAAGGCACAGGAGGACCTGCGGCCGGAGCCGACCGTGGAGTTGCCGGAGATGCTGCCGGGCGAGCAGGTGATCAACGACTATCGCTATCTCTCCTTCTCGCTGAAGGCGCATCCGGTTTCCTTCCTGAGATCGCAGCTTTCCGAACAGGGAATCGTGCCGAGCCGCGCGCTTGCGACTGCCCCGGTCGGACGGCGGATCACGGTCGCCGGGCTGGTGCTCGTTCGCCAACGTCCGGGCTCGGCCAAGGGCGTGATTTTCATGACCATCGAGGACGAGACGGGTGTTGCCAACGCGATCGTCTGGCCAAAAGTGTTTGCGGCCTATCGGCCGGTGGTCATGGGTGCGCGCCTGGTCAAGATCCGCGGCCGGCTCCAGCGCGAAAGCAGTGTCATCCACGTGGTTGCCGAACACATCGAGGACATCACGCCGATGCTCGGACTGTTGCGCAAGGAAGCGCGCCGTTTCGGCGCGAGCGAGCGTGCCGACGAGGCGCTGAGATCGACCGGCGATGCGCGAGAGAAGAAGGCACAGGGCGATCTGCATCTGACAATGGCGCGACGTCCCCGCGGCAGCCCGGAGCCGGTAACGGAAGAGGTGGCTGACGTCATGCCGAAAGGGCGCAATTTCCACTAGAGCATTCTGCCTCACCGCTTGCGGCAGGAAAATACTTTAGAATCAATGAGAAGACCATCCTGAGTGCCTTCCTATGAACGCAAGGGGCTCCAGCGCACCGCTTGCTGCTGGAGGCGCAAAGCTGCCCGGGCATCGAACCGAGTGAATATCCCCCTGTGGGGCATCCGACACTTCTGCGCATCCGTTTTCAGGGAGGTCTTGTTCCGCGTGGTCCCCGACATCAGGGAGGTCAGGATCTGCGTTCCATCGCCGGTGAAGCGGGGCCGTGTCGGCCATCTGATGCGTCGGGCCTTCTGGAAAAAGGTGTGTAAAAATGTCGCAGGAGGGCGGCGGCGTGCCTGCCCCATTGCTCGCAGGAATAGTCATCCATATTTCGCTAAAATTCTGAAAACACGAAACTTTTTGTCAAGTTTAGAGTTGTTCTAATCCGCCTGCAACTTCCGCTCACGGAGTTTTTTGTTGACACTAAATATCCTGTTTTGCTTTATGCGCTAATACAGGGCGTTGCGTACGACAGGCGAGACGACATGCTGGTTTGCAGCTGCAATTTCATCACGGAAAAAGAGATCGAGGACGTGATCGTCGGCCTCCTTAACGAGGACTGCTGGCAGTTGATCGTGCCGGCGAAAGTCTATCACGCGATGGAAAAACGCGGCCGCTGCTGCGGCTGTTTCCCCAATGTCGTCGACATCATCATCCGCACCACCGAGCAATATCACGCGCACCGCGACTCGACGGACGCAGAGATATTTGATTTCATGGCCCGCCTCAGACAATTCCATGAGGACAATCGGAGGGCGGACCTTGAAAGGCGACAAAAAAGTCATCGAGCAGCTTAACGAAGCGCTCTATCTCGAACTCGGTGCCGTCAACCAGTATTGGCTGCACTACCGCCTCCTCGAAGACTGGGGTTACACGCTTCTCGCCAAGAAGGAGCGCGCCGAATCCATCGAGGAAATGCAGCACGCGGACAAGCTTGTTGCCCGCATCATCTTCCTCGAAGGCCACCCCAATCTGCAGACGGTTGCGCCGTTGCGCATCGGCCAGAACGTCAAGGAAGTGCTGAAGGCGGATCTCGCCGGCGAATACGACGCCCGCACCGCCTACAAGAAATCCCGCGACATCTGTCATGCCGCCGGAGACTATGTCTCCATGAAGCTCTTCGAAGAGCTGCTCGCCGACGAAGAAGGCCATATCGACTTCCTCGAAACCCAGCTCGAGCTGCTCGACAAGATCGGCGAAGAGAAATACGGCCAGCTCAATGCCGCGCCGGCCAATGAGGCCGAAGCCGACTAAGCTCAGCGCGGCTTTCCAAAAACAAGGGCCGGCGATTTCGCCGGCCTTTTTGTATCTGTGACTGCCAGGTTCAGCTTACGCCGCCAGATGCGCGAAGGCCGAGACGACCTCCTCATAGACCTTGCGCTTGAACGGCACGATCAGTTCCGGCAGGTCGCGCATCGGCTTCCACTCCCAGGCGTCGAATTCCGGGTCGTGGCCGCCCGGCGGCGGATTGATGGCGATCTCGCTCTCCTCGCCCTCGAAGCGGAAGGCATACCAGCGCTGCGTCTGGCCGCGATACTTGCCCTTGAGGCCGATGCCGATCAGATGTTCGGGCAGGTCGTAGTTGATCCAGCCGGAGGCTTCCGCGAGCAGGGAGACCGTGCGCATGCCGGTCTCCTCGTAGAGTTCGCGATAGGCGGCCTTCAGCGGATCCTCGTCCTTGTCGATGCCGCCCTGCGGCATCTGCCAGCGCTGCGGCGAGCCGTCATACTCCGAGTTGCCGACAGCGATGCGATGTCCGGCCCAGACGAGGCCCGCGCGATTCAGCACCATAACCCCGACACAGGGGCGATAGGGAAGATCCTCCGGTCTCAGTTTCTTGTCCTTGCTCATCGGCTGCTCTTCCTTTCCGATCAAACCACGCGCGCGGCTGCAATCTAACTCTTTGAAATGACGCAATTCCAGACGGAAAACCGCTTCACACTGTTGCTGGAATTACTTTAGTTTTGTTGCGGATCCTTGACGAGCGCGGAAACGCCGACAATCTCGATGCCGCGCCCCTGCGCTTCAGTCACCCAAGTGGCAATCGCGCCGACGCTTTCGTCAAAGGCCGAGGCGACGCCGATGGCGCTGCCGTTACGCCGTGCAATGCGCTCGAGCTCGTCGAGCTTCTTCAGGATTGCACCGCGGCTGAGTTCGGTGTCGAGCGTCAGATCGGCAAAGCCGTGCGGCACGTCGAAGGCATCGGCGAGCTTGCCCGAGAGAGATTGTGCCGAGGTGCCGTCGTCCAGGAACAGCAAGCCGCGCTTGCCAAGGTCGCGCATGACCGGTTCCAGCGCGTCGGCATCGGACAGGAAGCGGCCGCCGAGATAGTTCATGATGCCGGTGTAGTTGGTGATCTCCGCGAGGTTTTCATGCAGCTCCGCAAGGTTCTTCTTGGCGGAAGGACCGACGCGCAGGGCATTGGGGCCTGGGTCGTTCGCCGGGTAGTCGAACGGCTCCATCGGCACCTGCAGCAGGATCTCATGGCCGCTGCGGCGTGCCTCCTGCATCCAGCGCTGCAGGCTGTTTCCGGCTGTGGCAAAGCCAAGCGTTATGTCGGCCGGCAGGTCGCGAATCGCCTTCTGGGTTCCGGTCTGGCTGAGGCCGAGCCCGCCGACCACGAGCGCGACGCGCGTGCCACGCGCACCGGACCAGGGGCGAGCGTACTGATCCATCGGGCGCAACCCATCGGGGCCGATGATCGGCAGCCGCCCGGCCGGGCTATCTTCCAGCAGGGCGTCGTTGGGCATGGCCGCCATGCGCGGATCCTGGCCGCGGATCGGGCCAACATTGATCAGAGCTGGGCCCTTGCCGTCACGGCTGCGCGGCGAAAACGTGGTGACGGTGGAGCCATCGTCCGTGATTGTGCGCTCGACATTGGCGCCGGAATAGGCGGTTCCAGGCGCCATCGTTCCGTTATCGCCGGCGCCCGATTGGCCATTGGCAGCTTTCTGTGTCTTGCCGTCCGCATCTTTCGCGCTCTCGGCCGTCACGGCCGCCGGCGACGGGATGCGCCTCAGCCCGTCGGGCGAAAGAGAACCCCAGAGGGACAGCCCGACAACGGCGGCGCCACAAAGGCCAAGAAGGGTAAGCCCGAGCAAGCGCGGAGGGGTGCGCTTCGCCGCTGGCTTTGCCCGCCGGTTCTGGCCGAGCGGAGCATTGAGATCAGTTCCCAAACGGAGCCTCGGTCGAGCTGTAATGTTGCCGCCAGAGTGAGGTCGACGCCAAGACGCTTCGCCCGATCCTCCCCCTTAGCGCAACCGTGCCTACTGCATGTTTCCTTAGATCGCCTCCGATTCAAGGCTAGAAACATCCACCAACTCAAACTTCTACGGCCTTTGCGCGTCCAAAAAGACGCGCGACGCTGTAGAGAATCAGTCGCCACGGCGGCGCCTGCTAACCCTATAATTTAGTGGCGAAGGGTTGACCAGTGCATCGGCCAGCACAGGCATCCGGTCAAACGGAAAGCGCCGCATGTTCGATTGAACATGCGGCGCTCTCTTTGCTGCCTAGGCAGATTTACTTCTTGAGCTGTGCCTGTTCCGGATTGGCCGGGAAGGTCGGATCGGTCTTCTTGCCACGCAGCAGGTCGAGTGCGTAGTTGAGCTGCAGATCGTCCTTCGTTTCCGGTGGCACATAGGCAACCGAGCCCGAGCCTTCGTCGGTTTCGCTCTGGCCCTGGATGTGGCCACGCAGGTCGGATTCGCCCTGAGCCTCGACCTTGCCGAGCAGTTCGGGCGGCAGCGGCTGTTCGACCTTGATGTCGGGCGAGATGCCCGTGCCCTGGATCGATTTGCCCGACGGCGTGTAGTAGAGCGCCGTCGTCAGACGCAGCGCGCCGGCTTCGCCGAGCGGAATGATCGTCTGGACCGAGCCCTTGCCGAAGGAGCGCGTGCCGAGCACGGTCGCGCGCTTCAGATCCTGCAGGGCGCCGGCGACGATTTCCGAAGCCGAAGCCGAACCGCCGTTGACGAGAACGATCACAGGCTTGCCGTCGGTCAGGTCACCCGGGGTCGCGTTGAAGCGGCGGGTTTCATCCGGGTTGCGGCCGCGGGTCGAAACGACTTCACCGCGCTCCAGGAAAGCGTCGGAGACGTTGATCGCCTGATCGAGCAGGCCACCCGGATTGAGGCGCAGGTCGAGGACATAGCCCTTGAGCTTGTCGGCCGGCACTTCCGACTTGATCTTCTCGATGCCCTTCTTCAGGTCGTCATAGGTCTTCTCGGTGAAGGAGATGACGCGCAGATAGCCGACATCGCCTTCGGTGCGGAACTTGACGGCGCGAACGGCGATGACGTCGCGAACGATCGTCAGGTCGATCGGCTTGTCGGCGCCCTTGCGCAGGATGGTCAGCTTGATCGGGGTGCCGACGGCGCCGCGCATCTTCTCGACGGCGTCTTCCAGCTTCAGGCCGCGCACATCCTGACCGTCGATCTTCGAGATAAAGTCGCCGGCCAGTACACCGGCGCGCGCAGCAGGCGTGTCGTCGATCGGGCTCGTCACCTTGACGAGGTCGTCTTCCATCGTGACTTCGATGCCGAGGCCGCCGAACTCACCGCGGGTCTGGGTGCGCATGTCCTCGGCGTCGGCCGAGTTCATGTAGCTCGAATGCGGGTCGAGCGAGGAGAGCATGCCGTTGATGGCGTTCTCGATCAGCTTGTCGTCCTGCGGCGGCGTCACGTATTGCGCGCGCACGCGCTCGAACACGTCGCCGAAAATAGCAAGTTCGCGATAGGTCGAGGTATTGGCCGCGACGGCCGGAACGACGGCCGAATAAACCACGCCCATCGCGGTCGCGCCCATCAGCGCCCCGACCAGAACAAGTGAAGCCCTACGTATCATTTCGCGCCTTTCCAACCTCTGCTGCGGTCCACCACGGTCGGGAATCAACCGGTTTACCGTCTTTCCGGAATTCAATGTAAAGCGTCGGCCGATCGGTTTCCAGCGCCAAGGCCGCTGCGCTTGCCACTCTTTTTGCTCCCATCGTCGCCAGCGGTTCGCCGGCCACGACAAACTGTCCGGGCTGGACGCTCACCTTCTCCATGCCCGAGAGCACGACGTGGTAGCCGTCACCCGGGTTGAGAATGATCATCTGCCCATAACTGCGGAAATTGCCTGCATAGACGATCCAGCCATCTGACGGCGCAGTCACCAGCGCGCCGGGATTGGTTTCCAACATGATCCCTTGCAGGGAGTGCCCTGTGCCGTCTGCATCGCCGAATTTACGCAACAGCGATCCAGCGGCCGGATAGGCAAGCTTGTTCCTCAGCTCCGAAAACACATATGCGGGGGCAATGCGGTTTTTGTCAGGCACGGCGCTGCGGGCCAGTTCCCGCGCCGCCTCGCGCTCGGCCTCACTCATGCGCCGGCGCTCTTCCTCCTGGGCGCGGGCTGCCTCGGCGGCGTCGCGAACGGAGGCGATCTGGCTCTCGAGCGAACCGATCAGACCTTGCAGATTGGTAGCCTGGGCGGCGAGTTCCTGCGCCTTGCGCTGCTCGGCAGCAAGCTCGCCGGCGCTCGTCTGGCGCAGCTTCTCTTTCTCGGCGACCAGCATCGCCATGCGCCGCTCTTCTTCGACATTGGCCGTCATCGCCGCCGTCAGGTCTTCGCGCTGCTTGTCGATGCCGGCGCGGATGTCGGCGAGCGCCTTGAGGTCGGCCACCAGGTTTTCGGTTTCCTTGCGCAGGCCGGGCACGACGGCACCAAGCAGGATGGCGCTGCGTACCGAGGCGAGCGCGTCCTCCGGGGTGACCAGGATTGCCGGCGGCGGGTTGCGCCCCATCCGCTGCAGGGCGGCAAGCACTTCGGCAAGCACACCGCGCCGCGATCGCAACGACCGGCGAACCGTGTCCTCCTTGGTGCGCAGGTCACTCAGCTTCTTCTCGCCGTCGACGATCTGCTGCTCCAGCTCCTGGCGCTTCCTGGCGGAATCGACGATCGCGACGCGCAGGGCCTCGTTGCTCTTGTCGATCTCGGCAATGGTTGCGGTGAGCGCGTCGGCGCGCTCCTGTGAAAGCGTGATGGTCCTGGAGAGTGCGTCGAGCTCGCTGCGCGTGCTGTTGCGGCGAAGCGTGAGATCCGCAGCAGGATCCGGCGGCCCCTGTTCCTGGCCGGCCATCGAGGCGGCAGGAGACGGCGCATCCTGGGCGCCCGCCGGCAGGCCGATCGCAAGCGCAAGCGCAAAAAGCGCCGCTCTGCGGCCAGGCCGCCCTGCGTCGCCTCTTCTTATGCTGAAAACGCTGGCCTTGCCCTGGCGCGTCATCCGTCGCGTGCGTCCATCCGAAAATATGAGCAAAAAGCCTAATCTGATTTGGCGCGCGCGACCAAGCATATTCTCGTTATCGCCGCGTGTTACCGTGCGACGCGACATGCGGGCGCAAGACCGAAGCCCGGATTAGACGCGGTGATAGGGATGGCCCGAGAGAATGGTCACCGCGCGGTACAGCTGCTCGGCGATCAGGATGCGCACGAGCTGGTGCGGCCAGGTCATCTTTCCAAGGTTGAGCACCGCATTGGCGCGGGCATGCAGGCTCGGGTCGAGACCATCGGCTCCGCCGATCGCAATCATCAGGTCCCGCTTGCCGCCGTCGCGGAACGTACCGAGGAGCGACGCGAAGCCTTCGGAATCGAGCGCCTTGCCGCGCTCGTCCAAAAGCACGAGCAGGCTGCCGTCGGCGAGCGCCTTTTCAAGCTGGGCCGCCTCCTCGCGTTTGCGCGTGTCCGCATTCGTCGCCCGGCTCTCGTTGACTTCGACGACGCGGGAGAGCTCGAGGCCGATCGCCGGACCGGCCTTGGAGAAGCGGTCGAGATAACGGGCCGCGAGATCCTTTTCCGGCCCCGCCTTCAGGCGGCCGACTGCGAAAAGTCCGATACGCATGGCCCTATCCGTTCCCGCTCGCGCTGGACCGGGCAAAGCTCGATCAGTCGCAACAAACTTCCGGCTGACAACGCCGCTCAAGGCGGCGCCAGCCCTTCAAATTCATGCATGACCGCAACTCGGCTCGTCCGGCATTCAGCTGCGCGGCGACCCGGTCGGTCTCAATGCAGGGTGCCGTCCTCGATTTCAGGAGCCGCCCACATCTTTTCGATGTTGTAGAACTCCCGAATCTCCGGTCGGAAAATGTGAACGATCACATCACCGGTGTCGATCAGCACCCAGTCACCGCCTTCCAGACCTTCGACACGGGCATTGCCAAAGCCCCCGTCTTTCAGGTCGGTCGTCAGGTGATCGGCAATGGCCATCACATGCCTGTTCGATCGCCCGGAGACAACGACCATGAAGTCTCCCAGCGCCGACTTTCCGGCAATGTTGATGCTGACGATATTCTCTGCCTTCGAGTCCTCTAGGCTTTCGAGGACCAGTTGAAGCGCACGGACAGCGGCTTCGTCGCTCGATCCCGTGCTGCGCGGGAATGCGGAGACCGCATATCCCTTGGCGTGTGCTGTTGTCAGGGTCTTTCCTTTCCACATGAACAGAACAGGCACTTCCGATTCGAACAAAGATCGAACCGTCCATGAATGTAGGCATCAAACCGTAGCGGTTTCAAGACAGCAGAACTGATTCCCAGGAAATCATAGTCCGCCGGTGCGAAGTGCTGTGGAGCTCATCGACGAGCGAGGCCCGTGAATGAAGGTCCAGGCCGGGGCCGGGTGGAAGGCGAGGCGGCGTGCGTCGTCCTCATCTATACGGGCATAATCGAAGGTTTTCGCCATGCGCGAGGAGAGATAGGCAAGCGTCGAGCCCGGCCGGTCAATGACGGCGATCGGGAAGGTGCGGGCGATCTTCTGCCAGTTCTGCCAGCGGTGGAAACTCTTCAGATTGTCGGCGCCCATGATCCAGACGAAGCGAATATCGCGGTTGCGCGCCTGCACGATTTCGAGCGTGCGGGCGGTGTAGCTCTGACCGAGCGCCTGCTCGAAGGCCGTCACCTTGATGCGCGGGTTACGCGCGAGCCTTTCGCTCATGGCGATGCGGTCGGCGAGCGGCGCCAGATTGTTGTGATCCTTGAGCGGGTTGCCGGGAGTGACCATCCACCAGAGCTGGTCGAGCCCGAGGCGCTGGATCGCCGTATCGGCAACCAGCACATGACCGTCATGCGGCGGATTGAAGGATCCGCCGAAGAGGCCCACCATCATGCCGCTTTCGACATGGGGCATGCGCAGGTAGCGGGCATTCACCTTGCCCGTCGTCACTTCAGGGCCTGACCTGTCCAGCACCACGCACCCGATACTTGAAGGAGGTCAATTGCTCGACGCCGACCGGGCCGCGGGCGTGCATCTTGCCGGTGGCAATGCCGATTTCGCCGCCCATGCCGAACTCGCCGCCATCGGCAAACTGGGTCGAGGCGTTGTGCAAAAGGATCGCGGAATCAATCTCCGCAAAGAAGCGCTCGACCACCTGAGCATTCTCGGCGATGACGGCTTCGGTATGAGCCGATGACCAAGTGCTGATGTGCTCGATCGCGCCGGAAATGCCGTCCACCAGCTTCACTGAGATAATGGCGTCGAGATATTCGGTCGCCCAGTCCTCGTCAGTTGCGGCCTTCAGACCATCGGCCGCGCCGGCGAGGTCTTCCGATACGCGCACTTCGCAACCGGCCGCGAGCAACGCTTTCAACAGCGGTTTTGCCAGCCGCTCGGCATCGTTCCGGTCGATCAAAAGCGTTTCGGCGGCGCCGCAGATGCCGGTGCGGCGCATCTTGGCGTTGACGACGATCTTTTCCGCCATGGCGAGATCGGCCGAAGCGTCGACATAGATATGGCAGAGGCCCTCGAGGTGGGCGAAGACCGGGACACGCGCCTCGTTCTGAACGCGGGCAACGAGGCTCTTTCCGCCGCGCGGCACGATGACGTCGATCGCGCCGGCGAGGCCGGAAAGCATGGCGCCGACGGCGGCACGGTCGGCGACCGGCACCATCTGGATGGCATGCTCGGGCAGGCCGGCCGCCTTCAGCCCCTCGACCAGGCAGGCATGGATTGCACCCGAGGAATGGAAGCTGTCCGAGCCACCGCGCAGGATCACGGCATTGCCGGCCTTCAGGCAGAGTGCGCCAGCGTCCGCCGTCACATTGGGCCGGCTTTCATAGATGACACCGATGACGCCGAGCGGCGTGCGCACGCGCTCGATGTGCAGGCCATTCGGCCGATCCCATTCGGCAATCACGTCGCCGACCGGGTCCTTGAATTCGGCAATCGCGCGGATGCCGTTCGCCATGTCGCGGATGCGGCCTTCAGTCAGCGTCAGGCGGTCGATGAAGGCGCTGGCGACACCAGTTTCGCGGGCATTTTCGAGGTCGATCGCGTTGGCGGCGAGGATCTCGTCCATGCGCGCGACGATCGCGTCGGCCATGGCGATGAGGGCGGCGTGCTTGCGCTCGGCGCTGGCGACGGCGAGTGGTCGGCTGGCGGCCTTGGCCCTGCGGCCGATCTCCAGCATGACGCTCTCGACGTCGCCCTTGTTCTTCACCTCGTCAAGCATGGATCTCATCCTTCCGGCTGCCCTGTTCCTGGGCGCGTTTTCCGGTCATCACCATATCGTCGCGGTGCACCATGGCGGCGCGGCCGGCATAGCCGAGGATCGCGGCAATCTCCGCCGATTTCTTGCCGGCGATCTGGCGGGCCTCGTCGGCATCGTAACCGGCGAGACCACGGGCGATCTCGCGACCGGAGGTGCCCAGAATGGCGATGGTGTCGCCGCGGCTGAAGCTGCCGGTGACGTCGCGCACGCCGGCGGGCAGCAGGCTCTTGCCGGAGCGCAGCGCCTCTTCGGCACCGGCATCGACGGCGAGCGTCCCGGCCGGCAGCAATTGCCCGGCAATCCAGGTCTTGCGCGCGGTCACCGGCGAGCCTGATGGCGCGAACCAGGAGGAGCGGGCGCCCTCTTCGATCGCGGCCAGCGGATGGTCAGGTTTGCCGGAGGCGATGATCATGGCGCAGCCGGCCGTCGTCGCAATTTTGCCGGCATCGATCTTGGTGCGCATGCCGCCGCGTGAAAGCTCCGATGCAGCGCCGCCGGCCATGGCCTCGATCTCGGGCGTGATCTCGGCGATCGTTTCGAGGAAACGGGCGTTCGGGTCGAGATGCGGCGGGGCGGTATAGAGCCCGTCGATATCGGAGAGCAACACCAGCAGGTCGGCACCGACCATGGTGGCGACGCGGGCGGCGAGGCGATCATTGTCACCGTAGCGGATTTCGGTGGTCGCGACCGTGTCGTTCTCGTTGATGATCGGCACGGCGCCGAGCTTCAGCAGCTGGTTGATGGTGGCACGGGCGTTGAGATAGCGGCGGCGCTCCTCGGTATCGCCCAAGGTCAGCAGTACCTGCCCGGCAACGATGGCATCGGTCGACAGGCTCTCCGACCAGGCGCGCGCCAGCGCAATCTGGCCGACGGCGGCAGCCGCCTGGCTCTCTTCCAGCTTCAGGGCACCCGCCGGCAGGTTGAGCACCGTGCGACCAAGCGCGATCGCACCCGAGGAAACGACCAGCACTTCGACGCCCTTGGCCCTGAGGCCGGCGATATCGGCGCACATGGCGTCGAGCCAGGCTTTCTTCAGCCCTGTCGCGCGGTCGACCAACAGGGCCGACCCAATCTTGATGACGACCCGGCGATACTTTTGAAGCGGCTTGCGGGTCTTGGTCATCTCAGGCGTTCTCCTCGCTGAAGCCTTCGCCTGCTTTGGCGGCGACGATGACGCTGCGCAGTGCCCTCAGCGCTTCGGTCATGCCCTTGCCGACGGCAGCGGACAACAGAAGGGGCTCTTCGCCGCAGGCCTTCGCCAGCGCCTTGGCCTTCACCTTCAGCTCGTCCTCGTCGAGCACGTCGATCTGCGACAGCGCAACGATCTGCGGCTTGTCTTCGAGGCCGCCACCATAGGCTTCGAGCTCGTGCTTCACGGTCTTATAGGCCTTGGCGACATCTTCTTCCTGCGCCGAAACGAGATGGAGCAGCACGCGAGTGCGCTCGACATGGCCGAGGAAACGGTCACCGATGCCGACCCCTTCATGCGCGCCTTCGATGAGGCCCGGAATATCGGCGATGATGAATTCGTTGCCGTCGATGGTGGCGACGCCGAGATTGGGATGGAGCGTGGTGAAGGGATAGTTGGCGATCTTCGGTCGGGCGCGGGTGCAGGCCGCAAGGAAGGTCGACTTGCCGGCATTCGGCAGGCCGACGAGGCCTGCGTCGGCGATCAGCTTCAACCGCAGCCAGAGGGTCTTTTCGTCGCCTTCGAGACCCGGATTGGCCCAGTTCGGCGCCTGGTTGGTGGAGGACCTGAAGTGCGCGTTGCCGAAGCCGCCATTGCCGCCGGCGGCAAGCCGGTAGCGCTGGCCCTCGGCCACCATGTCGACGATCAGCGTCTCGTTGTCTTCCTCGAAGATCTGCGTGCCGACCGGCACCTTCAGCGTCACGTCGCCGCCACCGGCGCCGGTGCGGTTGCGGCCCATGCCGTGCTGGCCGGTCTTGGCCTTGAAATGCTGCTGATAACGGAAATCGATCAGCGTGTTGAGGCCGTTGACCGCCTCCACCCAGACGTCGCCGCCGCGGCCGCCGTCGCCGCCGTCCGGTCCGCCGAACTCGATGAACTTCTCGCGCCGGAACGAGACGGCGCCTGCGCCGCCGTCGCCGGAGCGGATATAGACTTTCGTTTCGTCGAGAAATTTCATTTGGCTGCCATCTGTTCGGAGTAAGTGCGCGGTTAGTTCACGGTGTGAGCGGGATGCGGGCGGAAAACCGCATACACTTTTCCTCATCCCGCTTTAATTTGCCGCCATCGATATAGGCGGTTTATTCGGAGGTCAAAGAATATCGTGCGGTTCGTCAGCTACAACATCCAATACGGCATCGGTCTTGACGGCCGTTTCGATCCCGAGCGCATCGCCGCCACGCTCGAAGGCGCCGACATCATCGCGCTGCAGGAAGTGACGCGCGGCTTTCACCGCAACGATCATGTCGATCTCGTCGCACGGTTCGAAGGACTGTTTCCCGGTCATTTCTCTGCCTTTCACGCGCCCTGCGATGTCGACATTGGCTCGGCGATCGAGGGCGGCCGCGCCGTCAGCCGCCGCTTCCAGTTCGGAAACATGATCCTGTCGCGCTGGCCGATCCTTTCGACGCGGCTGATCCTCCTGCCGCGCACCCGTACGATCAGCCCGATGAACCTGCAGCGCGGCGCGACCGAAGCGCTGATCGCCATGCCGGGCGGGCCGCTCAGGGTCTATTCCGTGCATCTCGATCACGTGCTGCCGGCCGAGCGCATCGCCCAGATCCGCTACCTGAAGGACCGGCTGCTCGGCTATCCGCTTGAGGGCGGCGCGATCACCGGGGCGGCCGACTTCGGCCTTGCCGAGCCGCCGCATCCGGAGGATTTCGTCGTCATGGGCGATTTCAACATGCAGCCGGAGACGCCGGAGTACTGTGCCATGGTGGGCGCGCGTGATGCCTTCTACGGTCGCTCGCTGCGGCTTGAGAACCCGGTCGATGCGCTCGCTCATCTCGGCCGGCTGACGCCGCAAAGCTATAGCTGGATCCATCCCGAAAACCCCGAAAAACGCATGCATCTCGACTATTGTTTCTTAAGCGCCGGTCTCGTGCCGCGTCTTCAAGACGCCTGGACCGACTATGAGGCCAAGGGCTCCGACCACTTGCCCGTCGGTTTCACGCTTGCATGAAAAATCCCCCGCGAAGGTGAGTTTCGCGGGGGGGGATTTCCTTTAGTGCGGTCGATGCAGGTCCGCTGCCGTCAGTCGCGTTTCGATATGCGCGACCATGGCGTTGCGGGCGAGCGCATAGACTTGGGCGCAGCCTGTGACCCTGAAGCCGATCTTCTCCTGCACCTTCAGCGAGCCCGGATTATCGGCAAAGACGCCGGAATGGAGCGTCGTTTCGGGCATGCGCCGGAAGAAGCGCTCGACCGCGGCATAGACCGCCTCCGAGGCAAAGCCCTTGCCCCAGTAAAAGCGGTTCAGCCAGTAGCCGACATGCCATTGACCGTGTCTGAGCTCGATGCCGATGCAGCCGATATGCACGTCGTCGCCTGACGTGATGGCGAGCGTCCAGTCGGGGGTCAGGCCTGAGGTCTGCGCGGTCAGCCAGTCGAGTGCGTCCTGCAGGTCGTAGGGCGCCGGAACGCGCGCAAGCATGCGCGCGACCTGGAAATCGCCGAGCGACTGGGCAATTGGCTCGGCATCATTCCGCCGGTGCGGGCGCAGGACAAGACGCTTCGTCTCGATGACCGGGCAGGGCCCGGGGCCGGGGCGGGCAACGACCCGCTGACGTTCGGAAACGAGCGCGTTCATCGCATGCCTCCCCAGCTTCTCAAGGAGACCCAGGTCTTGCGGTCGAGCCGGTACCATTCGACGGCGATCGAGCCGCCGAGCGCCAGGCTGCCGACCATGCCGCTGCCCTGGAACTGGAAGCCGCACTTCTGGATAACCCGGCGGGACGCCAGATTCATGACCCGGCAGCGCGCATCGATCTGGTCGATGTCGCGGGTGCGGAAGGCCATGTCCGTCAGGACCTGGGAGGCCTCGGTGGCATAACCCTGGTTCCAGTAAGGCTCGCCCAGCCAATAGCCGAGTTCCGCCGTCTTGCCATCCGGATGCGGCTCGATACCGCAGCAACCGAGAAATGCGCCATTGTCCGCCTTGGTAATCGCGTAGACGCACTTGCCAATCGTGCCGGCTTTCGCGCGTCGCACGAAGTCGGCGGCATCGGCCGTCGTATACGGGTGCGGCATGCGCGAAACCATGGTCGCGACATTGGCATTGTTGGCAAGATGGGCAAGGGCGTCGATATCGTCTTCATGAGGGGCGCGCAGAACGAGCCGGGGTGACAACAATATCGGGCAATCGGTCCTTGACCGTTGGGGCCTCAGCCTTTGCTCGGGAGACCGGGATTGGTCTTCCCTCAACAACTCGGTTTGCATGGTTTCCTCCAGAAACGAAAAAGGGGAGTTGGGTATTGCCCCATCTCCCCTTTGAAGTCTGGCTTGGAACCATCAGGTGCGTCAGCCGGGTCGATGAGACGCCGGCTGTTTTAGAGCGCTACCGGCTTATTCCGCTGCTTCGGCTTTCGGCATTACAGACACGTACACGCGGCCATTGGCCTTCGTACGGAAGTCCACATTGCCGGCCGTGAGTGCAAAAATCGTGTGGTCCTTGCCGAGGCCGACATTGGCGCCCGGATGCCACTTCGTGCCGCGCTGGCGCACGATGATGTTGCCTGCAACGACGTTTTCGCCGCCGAACTTCTTCACGCCAAGGCGCTTGGACTCAGAATCGCGACCGTTGCGCGACGAACCGCCAGCTTTTTTGTGTGCCATTGGTGTTCTCCTTTAAACCTTAGATCCCTGAACTCAGTTTGCAGCGGCTTCAGCGGCAGCTTCGGTCTTCTTCGAAGCCTTCTTCGCCTTGCCACCGGCAGCAGCGATGTCCAGGATGCGGACGGTCGTCTGGTGCTGGCGGTGACCGCGCGAGCGCTTGGAGTTCTGGCGGCGACGCTTCTTGAAGGCGATGACCTTCTTGGCGCGACCCTGCTCAACAACTTCCGCGCTGACGACGGCGCCTTCGACAAACGGAGCGCCGATGGTTGCATCGGCGCCAACGCCGACCATCAGGATCTCGGTGAATTCGATCTTGTCGCCTGCAACGCCTTCCAGCTTTTCGATGGTGAGGACGTCGTTGGCGGCCACGCGGTACTGCTTACCGCCGGTCTTGATGACTGCGAACATTTTTTATCCTTTCATGTTCGATCCGGCTCTCTACCCGAAGGCAAGGCCGTCTTTTTGTCAGTCGACAGTTGAGTGGAGCTCCTTTTGGATATCCACCGGTGAATGGGCGCAAATCACACCCGATGCGGTGTAGCTAGGCCACACCACTTCATTGCGCGGATTACAAGGATTTGCGCGCGTGTGTCAAGCTGAAAGCAACGGGGCCGTTACATATTCTTCAAACAGGCCCTTGCCAGCACCCGAATCTGCCGCTATGAACCCGACCGCGCCGAACAAGCGCCGACCAGCAAAGCGGAGAGGTGGCTGAGTGGTCGAAAGCACCGCACTCGAAATGCGGCGTACGGGCAACCGTACCGTGGGTTCGAATCCCACCCTCTCCGCCATATTCTCCTTATAAGTCCCGAAGCAGAAAACATCGGCCAAGTCCGCGTGCGTTCTGCGTTCGCCTTCGCGCGGCTCGCGGCCTAAGCCTCTCTGTTTTCCCGCAGCCAAATCTCCAGGGCGGCAATGACCGACAGCCGCAGGCTCGCGCCCTTGGCGAGAGCGCGCGTCAGGGCCATGTCGTCGGCGGCAAAGCCCATCTCGGCCATGATGGCGTTGGGCCGCATCCGGCGGCGGTTCATGATTGTTCTGATCTCGGTGATCGTTTCGGGGTGCAGGTAGCGGCCGCTGGCTATCGCCGGCGTTGCGCGGCGCGAAGGCGGTGATTCGGCGCCGGCGCCGAGATCGGCCGCCTCGCTGCCGCCATGCGTCCCCAGCCAGGCGAGAAAAGCCTGGCGCTCGCTCATGCTCGCCTTGCTCCAGGAGTTCTTCAGCTTGTCGAGACGTGTCCGTTCGGTCTTCAACCCAGCCAGGATCAGCGCCTTGCGCAAGGATGGGATCCGGCCGGCTGCGAGATCCGCGTGGATCTCGGGGAAGTCGAGCTTGAGGCGCTGGAGGTGATCGGCGGCGTCGCGCTTCGGTTTCTTCGGCATGCTCGCTTCCAATAATCGTTTGGCGTGCTCTATCGCATAAACCTGCAAATCTAAAATGGTCTGTCCGCGCAAAATGTCCGTGGCAGCGGCGTGCATGGCGGGAGCTGCGCCAATGCCGCCATCTTCGGCAGGCCCTGGGCAGAGCGGGGATGTCTTCTGTTCTTGTGGCGTGTTCGACCCTATAGAGATGCCAGTGAAAATGATGCGTTGCTTTGCGCCAGCTTTACGCAAGTCCCTTCGCCTATCGTCACATCAACGGCCGGGATGTGACACGGCGAATGAAGGACAATGATATGTCAAACGATATCGAACATTACCGCGATCCGTCGGATTCGATGGTCGCTCTCTACCTCGCCAACAACGACGGCGACGAGCTGACCGACGCGCTGGTCGCAGCGCTTGAAGACGCCTTCCGTATCTTGAGCGACGAGATTGCCGGCGAGACGATGCACTGAGGCGCTGCCTCCTGTCCGGTCGCTGAACGTGCCGCCACCGCGCCTTCACTCTCACAGGCGAATTGAAGCCGGTCTGCGTTTTCGGATCGGCGCCCGGCGCCAGGATGGCGACGGGTCATTGCCGGTGGTCAGCGATCCTGCAGCAGTGGCTCCACCGAGAGAGCAACCGCCAGCAACGCCCTGTCGGTTCCATTCCTTCCCATCAGCATCAGGCCGGCCGGGCGCGTCAGTCCCGGCATCGGCAGCGTGATGGCGTCAAGGTCGAACTGGTTGGCGACCTGGCAATTGCGCAACAGCAGGCCTTCCACATGGTCATATTCGGCGTCGTCCGTTGCCACGCTGGCAATCGGCACGGCGGCAATCGGCGTCGTCGGCAGGGCGACGAGGTCGTAGGGCGAAAGCCGCTCGCCCATTTCGACGGCGAGTGCGCGCCGTGTGTCCAGCAAGGCCGCGATGGCTGTATCCGGTACCGTGAGGCGCCGCCGAAGCGGTTCCTTGACCCGTGCATCGACGGGCGCATCGTCGTCTTTCAGCCAATCGGCGTGGATGCGGCTTGCCTCCAGCCCGGCGATCGAACCGATGCGAGTCGCTTCGCGAAGTCTCTGGATCAGATCGTCGATCTGGCAGCCGACGATCGCAGCGCCTGATCGGGCGAGCCGGTCAAGGCTTGCGGCAAAGGCGTCGGCGACCTCGGGCGAGAGGTCGTCCAGCAACCTCCCGTCCGGCACGCCGATGCGCAAACCTGCGATCGGTCGAGCGGCAAGCGGCGTCGGCCGCTCGCCGGCCATCACGGCATCGGCCATCGCGCAGTCGGCGACGGTGCGGGCGAGGGGGCCGATCGAATCCAGGGCAGGGGAAAGCGGAAAGGCGCCATCGAGCGGGATGCGGCTGGCGGTCGGTTTGAAGCCGACGATGCCGTTCAAGGCCGCGGGGATGCGTATGGAGCCACCCGTGTCGGAGCCGATGGCGATGTCGCAGGTGCCTTCGGCGACTGAGACCCCGGCACCGGATGAGGAGCCACCGGGGATCAGGCTTTCATCGGTGGCGTTGCCGGGCACCGGATAGTGCGGGTTGAGCCCGACCGCGGTGAAGGCAAATTCGGTCATATGGGTCTTGCCGACGATCACGGCGCCGGCGGCGCGCAGCCGCGTTACGATCAGGGCATCGGCTGCAGCCGGCGGCGCATCGCGGCGAATGACCGACCCGGCAAGCGTCGGCTCGCCGGCAACGTCGAACAGGTCCTTGATCGAGACGATCTTGCCGTCGAGCGGACCCAGGCTCGCGCCCGTCTGCCGACGACGGTCGGACGCATCCGCCTCGCTGCGCGCACTTTCGGCGTAAAGGCGCACGAACGTCCTTTCTTCGCTCCGGCGATCATTGAGCCGGCTCAAGATCTGTTCGAGGCGATCGCGGACGGAAGAAGAGTTCGAATGGGGCACGGTGAGGAACCTGATGATGTCTGTCGTCGCTTTTAGCACGACGCGATGCCGGATCGTTGCCCGGTTTCGCGGAGGCGATCCGGCGCTTCCTTCGATAGCAGCATTGATCGCAAAAGCCATCATCCGGATTGGAACGAAGCCGCCCACCTTCACCGAACTGTCGCCAAACCGTTCAAATTGTTTCATGCGGCTGTTACGCCTTTGACATCGGCATGACCAAAGGTCCGGCACGCGCGATCGCGCTGCCGATTCGGAGGTCTGCTTGGCCGATATCCTCAAGACGCTTTCGCGGCGTTCTTTCCTGCTTTCCGCCGGTGCCGCGGGCTTCGCGGCCTCGTCGGGTCTTGCAACTCCCTTCTATGCCCGCGGCTACGGCCGGCCGGAATTTGTTCACGGTGTGCAGTCCGGCGATGTCGACACGTGCTCGGGCATGGTCTGGACCCGGGTCGACCGGCCGTCGCGGGTGTCGGTGGAGTATTCGACGACCGAGAGTTTCGCCAATCCGGTCCGCCTTGCCGAATTGACGGCGACGTCGCAGGCCGATTGTGCGGTGAAATGCTCGCTCGACGGGCTGCTGCCGGACCAGGACATTTTCTATCGCTTCACCGCAACCGATCTCTACGATGTCAACCGTGTCTCCGAGCCGGTGGTTGGCCGGTTTCGCACGGCGCCGTTGCGCAAACGCTCGGTCCGCTTCGTCTGGTCGGGCGATACCGCCGGCCAGGGCTGGGGCATCGATGATGTCGGCATGAAGACCTATTCGACGATGCGGCAGCACGAGCCGGATTTCTTCATCCATTCCGGCGACACGATCTATGCCGACAACCCCATCCCCGACGAGATTGAGCTTCGCGACGGCGGTATCTGGAAGAACCGCGTGGTGACGCATGAGAAGCGCGATGTGGCGCGCACGCTCGAAGAATATCGCGGCCAATGGAAATACAATCTGCTCGACGAGCATGTCCGGCAGCTGAATGCCGTCTGTCCCACGTTCTATCAATGGGACGACCATGAGGTCTTGAACAACTGGTCGGCCTCGACCGATCTTCGCGACGACCCGCGTTATCCGGAAAAGGACGTCGCCGTCTATGCCGCGCGTGCCGCGCGCGCGTTTCACGAGATGACGCCGATCCGTAACGTCCCAACGCAGCCGGGCCGCATCTTCCGCAAGATCGGTTACGGTCCGTTGCTCGATGTTTTCTTTATCGATCTGCGCTCCTATCGCGGCGCCAACCAGGGCGAGGGCGGCGGCGAGCTTTTCGGCTGGCGGCAGGCGGACTGGCTCAAACGCGAGCTCGCCGCCTCGCGCGCCACCTGGAAGGTGATTGCCTGCGACATGCCGATCGGCCTCGTCGTCTGGGACGACCATGCCAACCGGCGCGGTTCGGATGCGATCGCCAATGGCGACAACGGTGCGCCTCTCGGCCGCGAACGCGAGTTTGCCGATCTGCTTACCTTCATTCGCGACAACGGCATCGACAATCTGGTCTGGCTGACGGCGGACGTGCACTATACCGCTGCGCACCACTATGATCCTGCGCGCGCCGCCTTCAAGGAGTTCACGCCGTTCTGGGAGTTTGTGTCAGGCCCCCTTCATTCCGGCACCTATGGGCCGAAGGAGCTCGACATGACCTTCGGACCCGAGGTTCGCTTCATCAAGGCCTCGGGCGGTGGCATCGACAGCAACCTGCCGCCGTCGGCCGGCCTGCAGTTCTTCGGCATCGTCGACATCAACGGTCAGACGCAGCAGATGACCGTGCGGCTGATGGACCGGCAGGACCAGGAACTCTGGCGCGTAACGCTTGATCCGGCAGCGGTCGCATGAGCAATTCGACGGTCGTTGGCATCGGTGCAAACCCGGCGCGAGGGGGCCATGCCGGTTGCAAAGCCATGGTCTGCCGGCCTTTCGGCGCCGGTCTCTTCGACGTGCCCCCCTTTCGCAATCGCAAAAAAACCTGTATGAGCGCGACCATTGAAAAAGCGGCGTGGCCCATCGGGGCTTGCCCTAAACCTTCCGAGACGAAAAATGAGCATTCGTAACATCGCGATTATCGCGCACGTCGACCATGGGAAAACGACCCTTGTTGACGAGCTCCTGAAGCAGTCGGGCTCGTTCCGCGACAACCAGCGCGTTGCCGAACGCGTCATGGACTCCAACGACCTCGAAAAAGAGCGTGGCATCACCATTCTCGCCAAGGCGACTTCGGTCGAGTGGAAGGGAAACCGCATCAACATCGTTGACACGCCCGGCCACGCCGACTTCGGCGGCGAAGTCGAGCGCATCCTGTCGATGGTGGATGGCGCCATTGTTCTCGTCGACGCTTCCGAAGGCCCGATGCCGCAGACGAAGTTCGTGGTCGGCAAGGCTCTGAAGGTCGGCCTGAAGCCGATCGTTGCGATCAACAAGATCGACCGCCCGGACGGCCGCCACGAGGAAGTCATCAACGAGGTCTTCGACCTGTTCGCCAACCTCGACGCTACCGACGAACAGCTCGACTTCCCGATCCTTTACGGTTCGGGCCGCGATGGCTGGATGAACGTTGCGCCTGAAGGTCCGAAGGACCAGGGCATGGCGCCGCTTCTCGATCTCGTCTTGAAGCACGTGCCGGAGCCGACGGTTGCCGAAGGCCCGTTCCGCATGATCGGCACGATCCTTGAAGCCAACCCCTTCCTCGGCCGCATCATCACCGGCCGCATCCATTCGGGTTCGCTGAAGCCGAACCAGGCCGTGAAGGTTCTCGGCCAGGACGGCAAGCTGCTCGAAAATGGCCGTGTCTCGAAGATCCTCGCTTTCCGCGGCATCGAGCGTCAGCCTATCGAAGAAGCGCATGCCGGTGACATTGTTGCGATCGCTGGCCTCACCAAGGGTACCGTTGCCGATACCTTCTGCGACCCGAGCGTTGCCGAAGCGCTGACCGCACAGCCGATTGACCCGCCGACCGTCACCATGTCCTTCATCGTCAACGACTCGCCGCTTGCCGGCACCGAAGGCGACAAGGTTACGAGCCGCGTCATCCGCGACCGCCTGTTCAAGGAAGCCGAAGGCAACGTTGCGCTGAAGATCGAAGAATCCTCCGAGAAGGATTCGTTCTTCGTGTCGGGCCGTGGCGAACTGCAGCTCGCCGTTCTGATCGAAACCATGCGCCGCGAAGGTTTCGAGCTTGCCGTTTCGCGTCCACGCGTCGTCATGCACAAGGATGACAATGGTCAGCTGCTCGAGCCGATCGAAGAAGTGGTCATCGACGTCGATGAAGAGCATTCCGGCGTCGTCGTGCAGAAGATGTCGGAGCGCAAGGCCGAAATGGTCGAGCTGCGTCCGTCCGGTGGCAACCGCGTCCGCCTGGTGTTTTTCGCTCCGACCCGCGGCCTCATCGGCTACCAGTCGGAACTTCTGACCGACACCCGCGGCACGGCGATCATGAACCGCCTGTTCCACGACTACCAGCCCTACAAGGGCGAGATCGGCGGCCGCGTCAACGGCGTTCTCCTGTCGAACGATTCCGGTGAATCTGTTGCCTACGCGATGTTCAACCTCGAAGACCGCGGCCCGATGATCATCGATGCCGGCGAGAAGGTCTATGCCGGCATGATCATCGGCATCCACACCCGCGACAACGACCTCGAAGTGAACGTTCTGAAGGGTAAGAAGCTCACCAACATGCGTGCTGCCGGCAAGGACGAAGCCGTTCGTCTGACGCCGCCGATCCGCATGACGCTGGAGCGCGCGCTCTCCTGGATCCAGGACGACGAGCTCGTCGAAGTGACGCCGAAGTCGATCCGCCTGCGCAAGATGTATCTCGACCCGAACGAGCGCAAGCGCTTCGAGAAGTCGCGCACGGCCGGTGCTGCCTGAGCAGCCTGAAAATTACCAAGCCTAGAAAAAACCCCGGAGCGATCCGGGGTTTTTTGCTGTGTGTGCCACGGATGGGCGACTTGCGGATAAAGTTAAAAAGGCGTTAACCTTCCATAGGGTGCCGTTAAAGTTGCCTGTGGGTTAACGCCGGCCGGCAACCGGGCGGGATTCCTGTTCGCCGTGTGTGTGTTTAGAGTCGCGAGTCATGAAGACTGTTTCGATAGAGATTCGGCCCGGAGAGCCGCAGGAAGCGTCGGCCATTGCCGATGTGCACCGCGTTTCGTGGCTGCAGGCCTATGGCGGTCTCATCCCCCACCGTCCGCTCGTTCAGATGGTCAATCGCCGTGACGAGGTCTGGTGGCGCAAGGCGACCCGCGGCCCTGCGACGCTGCTCGTCGTGGACGTGGCCGGAACCATTGCCGGTTATGCAACGCTCGGCCTCAGCCGTGCCAAGGCTCTGCCACAGGAAGGCGAGATCTACGAGATCTATCTCAGGCCCGAGTATCAGGGCATCGGTCTCGGGCGTGTCCTTTTCGGCGAAGCGAGGAGCCTGCTGCGCTCGCTTGGTTGCCGCGGGCTCGTCGTCTGGTGCCTCGAAGACAGCGAACATGCCTACCACTTCTTCCAGGGTGCCGGCGGCACGGACATCGCCGAAGGCATGGAAGATTTCGGCGACAAACACCTGAAGAAGGTCGGCTTCGTCTGGAACTAGGCTCACCAAGATCCCGGCCGCAATACTGAAATCAAGGCTTATTCCGGCAGTTCGTTGACCGTTTCGGCGGCCTTGTCGCCACGCGTGCCGTGATAGGCGGGCTTGTCGATGCCGCAGCGGAAGGTCGGCGCCACCTCGTCGGCGACCTTGCGGGCAAGCGCATTCGGATCGGGATTGGCGAGCGCATCGACATAGCCGGCGACGCAGCCCTTGCCATCGTCCTTCTCGGCCACCCTGGAGATGACGAGCACCTGCCCCTGGAGCGCCGGGACCGATGCGCCCGACGCGTCGGTGTTCTCGATGAACCAGCGCAGGATCGTCGCGACCGGCGCGCCGCCCTTGGCAACCCGCCACTCCACGGTCGTGCCGGCATGGTTGAACGGAATGAAACTCTCGAAGGCGTCGTCGGAATAGCGTTGGTTCAGGTGGCCGAACGAGACGCTCTGGCGGATGTCGGCTTCCTTGAACCGAACGGGGTAGTCCGCATGACCCGGGCAGGTCATCAACGCGTACATGCCTTCCTCTTCCGCGATCGTCTTGCACTTGTCGCGGCCGATATCGGTGTAGACGCTTTCATTGGCTATCGCCGGCCCGGCGGACAGCAGTGCCATCGCGAGGAGCGCAACCCTTCCGTTCATCTGGAACTCCCTCAAGTGTAATTTTGAGACCTGTGGAGGTCGATTGGCAGGCACGAAACGACCGGTTGAATCTGCGCTACGGACGAAAGTTATGTTGCATCGCGGCATGTTTCCCTTTATCCGACGGGCAAACTTCTCAAACCGACCCTGGAGTAGATCCATGCGCATCGACGCGATTTCCATCGGAAAGAATCCACCAGAAGATGTCAACGTGATCGTTGAAGTTCCCGTCGGCGGCCATCCGATCAAGTACGAGATGGACAAGGAAGCCGGCACGCTGGTCGTCGACCGCTTCCTCTACACGCCGATGACCTATCCGGGCAATTACGGCTTCGTGCCGCACACGCTTTCGGATGACGGCGACCCGATCGACGTTCTGATCTGCAACACCCGTCCGCTGGTTCCGGGCTGCGTCATCAACGTGCGCCCGATCGGCGTGATGATGATGGAAGACAATTCCGGCCAGGACGAGAAGATCATCGCCGTTCCGTCGGCTCACCTGACACAGCGCTACGACAAGGTGCATGAATACACCGACCTGCCGGAAATCACGCTGAAGCAGATCGAGCACTTCTTCGAGCACTACAAGGATCTGGAGCCCGGCAAGTGGGTGAAGATCTTCGGCTGGAAGGATGCGTCCGTCGCCCGTCAGTTGATCAAGGAAGCGGTCGAGCGCGCCAAGGGCGCCAAGTAAGCTTAACGACCGACCAGCTCGGCAAGTCGCCTCATCAAATCCTCCGGATCGCCCTCGATCCGGAGGATTTTTTTGCGCTGCGTTTCGCCTGAGATGAGGGAGAGCCTGCTCTTGGCAAGCCCAAGCTTCTTCGCAAGAAAGGCGATCAGCGCCTGGTTGGCCTTGCCCTTCTCGGGCACGGCGCTGACGCGCACTTTCAGATATTCCTCGCCGTCGGCGCCGGTCTCGAAGCCGTCGATGGCCTCACGGCCGCCATTCGGCGTGAGGCGCACCGTCAGGCGACAATGGTCGCCATGGGCGGTGAAGGCCGAGGTGGCCATCGTTAGCCAAGCAGGGCCGGCGCGATCGTCGTGTTGAGGAAGAGCTGGATGAAGTAGAGGATCACGAGCACAACCAGCGGCGACAGGTCGACGCCGCCCATGTCGGGCAGAACCCGGCGGATCGGACGGTAGAGCGGCTCGGTCAACTGGTAGAGCGAGCGGCCGATCATGTTGATCGCCTGGTTGTTCACGTTGATGACGTTGAACGCGTAGAGCCAGGAAAAGATGGCCGACGCGATGACCAGAAACCACGCGATGTTGATGATGAAATTCAAGGTGCCGATGACAGCAAGCATGCCGGTCTCCAAATCGTTATTGACAGACATGTAGACATTGAGACCTAAACGAGCAAGTACGCCGGTTTATCGGGCGCGATCATGTTTAACATGAGGCCGTTCGACAGCCGGTCCCACCAGGAGCGCCTCCCTCATGTCCGCCGTTCATGCCTCGCATCGTTTTGCCGCCTTTCGGCATGTCGGCTACCGCCGCTATTTCTTCTCCCGGTTTCTCGCTTACTTTGCGATCCAGATCATCTCGGTCGCCGTCGGCTGGCAGATCTATGATCTCACGCGTGATCCCTTCAATCTCGGCCTGATCGGTCTCTTCCAGTTCCTGCCGTCGCTGGTTCTGATCCTCGTCACCGGGGCCGCGGCCGACCGCTACAACCGACGCATGATCATGGGCATCTGCATGGTCGTCAGCACGCTCTGCGCTGCCGCGTTGCTCATGCTGACCGTGACCGGGCTGTTTTCGCCCTGGCCGGTCTATGCAATCCTCGTCGTCTTCGGCATCGAGCGCGCCTTCCTGGCGCCGGCTTCGCAGTCTTTGGCGCCCAATCTGGTGCCGCCCGAAGATCTGCCCAATGCGATCGCCTGGAACTCCACGTCCTGGCAGACCGCGATGATCGTCGGCCCGGTCGCCGGCGGCCTGATCTATGCACTCGGTGCGGTCGTTCCCTATGCGGTCGGCGTCTGCTTCTTTCTGGCTGCGGCGCTCATGGTTTTTGCCATTCCGAAGCCGGCAAAGCGCACGCCGGCCTCCGCGCAGAGCTGGGAGACGATCACCGCCGGTTTCCGCTATATCAAGGCGGAAAAAGTGGTGCTCGGCGCCATATCGCTCGATCTCTTCGCCGTGCTGCTCGGCGGTGCCGTCGCGTTGATGCCGGTTTTCGCCCGTGACATTCTTGCGCTCGGCCCCTGGGGCCTCGGCCTGCTTCGTGCTGCTCCGGGCATCGGCGCCGTCGGCATGGCGGTGTGGCTGGCCGCCCACCCGATCCGCCATCGGGCCGGTTTCTACATGTTCATCGGCGTGGCGCTCTTCGGCCTCGGCACGATCATCTTCGGGCTTTCCGCCACGCCCTGGATCTCGATTGCGGCCCTTGTCGTCATGGGCGCCGCCGACATGATCTCTGTCTATGTGCGCGAGACGCTGATCACGCTCTGGACACCGGACGAGCTGCGCGGTCGGGTCAACGCCGTCAATATGGTCTTTGTCGGCGCGTCGAACGAACTCGGCGAATTCCGCGCCGGCATGATGGCCTCCGGCTTCGGCGCGGTGTTCGCGGTCGTTTTCGGTGGTATGGGAACGCTGCTCGTGTCAGGGCTCTGGGCTCTCGGCTTCCCGCAATTGCGCAAGATCGACACGCTCGACGTGCCCGATCACCACAAGCAACCATAGGCGGGTTGCGTTAGGCCGTTTCTTGAAACGCAATTCCGGCCGGAAAACCGTTTTACGCTTTTCGTGGAACTGTTTCTGGTTGTTGGTGGCGCAGGAAGATCAATTCGAGGAAGTTCTCCATCCAGGTGCGCAGCGGCCCGTCATGCTGCATGCGTCCGTCGAGGTGTGCTTTGCCGACCTGGGCGCCCGGCATCTCGAAGCGGTGGGCGCCGTGCACGACCCATCTGTGCATCATGGCGCGTGTCAGCTCGCCGTGGAACTGGATGCCCCAGGCGTTGTCGCCATAGCGGAACGCCTGGTTCGGATAGGTGTCGCCGGTTGCGAGCAGCTCGGCGCCTGCAGGTAGATCGAAGCCTTCGCGGTGGAAATGATAGACCATGTCCGGCCAGTCCATCAGCGCCTTGCCGGCCTCGGTCGCCACCAGCGGGTACCAGCCGATCTCGGTCATGCCTTCGTGATGCGGCGCGACGCTACCGCCGAGATTGCGCGCCAGCATCTGCGCGCCGAGGCAGATGCCGAGATAGGGCTTGTTCTCCTTGAGCGGAACGGAGAGCCAATCGATCTCGCGGCGGACGAACTCTTCCTCGTCATTGGCGCTCATCGGGCCGCCGAAGACGATCGTGCCGCTATGGCGCTCCAGCGTGGAAGGCAGCTCGTCGCCGAGCGCCGGACGGCGGATATCCAGGCTAAAGCCCTTTTGCTGAAGAATTTGACCGACGCGGCCGGCGCTCGATCGTTCCTGATGCAGAATGATCAGAACCGGGTCTCGGGCGCTGGTGTCCGGTATCGGCATTTCAGTTTTCCTGTTGCGGCTCTACTTCCACGGCCGCGTCGCTTCTCGCCGCAGCCTCCTGCCGCATGAGCACCCGGTCGCGGCCGGAGACAGCGAGCAGGTCGGCAATCCGCCAGATCACGTGATCTTCCATCTCGCTGCGCTCGCCGTCGGCATAGACGATATCCCAGAGCATGCCGACGAGTTCGACGCGCTGCTCTTCCGACAGATGCCGTTTGATCTCGGCGGTGAACTGGTAGAAGTCGATCGCTTCGCTCTCGGCAGTCTCGCCGGCTTCGATCAGCGCCGCCAGCGCCGCATCGTCGACCTTGTAGTGCTGCTTGATGACCGCCCGCATCTTGCGCCGCTCGGACGCAAGGATCCTGCCGTCGGCTTCCATCACCTGGAAACAGAGGGCGATGACCGCCACTCTGGGGTCGCCATGCTGTATTCGTGCCGTCGGACCCGTGAGCCCGTCGAGAAACGTCCGTAAGCGTTCAAACATATATTCTGCCCAGCCCCTTGATACTCAAAACAGTCGGAACCCGGCCTTTTCCGGTGTCTTCTCGCCGGTGGCGGGATCGCGGACCCCCGGATCATCCGGCGGTCGCCCGAAGAAGGGATCGGATATCTGCTCGCCGTTGGCGACGTCTTCCTTCGCCGTCGTCTTGATCGCAGCTTTTTCGGCGACCGGCTCGGGTGGCTTGCGTTCCGCAACCTTGATCGGCTGCACCTGTACCACAGGCTCCTCGCGCTCGGCCTCGAGGATGACAGGCGTCTCCTTCCGCTTGGCCACAGGCGCCGGTTCGTGCACATGCGGCTCGATCGCCACCGGCGGCAGGCTGCGGATCGCTTCGTCAGCGGTGGATTGATCGTGGTCGACAGTTGCCGAAAGCGTGTGCGGCGACGCCTTCCATTCGAAGGCGTCGAGCCGGCCGCTGACCGGGGAGACCGGCAGCCACGTCGGTGATGTCACGCCATCGGCAGTCCAGGCCGGATCACGCGGACTGCGCAGCGCCTGCGCCATCCAGTGGCGGATGCGGCCCTCGTCACCGGTGTCCGCCTCTTCGATGTCGGCAAGCAGCAGGAAGACGCTTTCGGTCGGATCAAGCCTTGCTGCGGCTTCAGCCTTGGTGCGGGCCAGAAGCAATTCGCGCGCTTCGAGTGCGGTTTCGGCGACGGTGGCCATGGCAACGGCATTGTTCGGTCGCAGGGCCTCGAGCTTGCGCGCCCGTTTCAGCCGGTCGACGGCAGTGTCGCCACCACGGGCACGCACGTAGAGCTTCGCCACGTCCGGGTGCGGTTCGTGCTTCCAGCTCTTCTCAAGGATCGCGGTTCCCTTGCGCAGGTTATCCTCGCGAAACAGTGCCTTGGCGGCGATGAGCGCGGCCGGCACCAGATGTTCGTCCAGCTTCAGCGCGGCGAGCGCATCGTCGCGCGCCGCCTTCACGTCGCCATCGAGCTTCGTCATCGCGCGGGCGGTCAAAAGCACGGCCTTCTTGCGGTCTGCGTCCTTGCGCTCGACCACATGGGCAGCGCGGCTTTGATCAAGAAGACGAAGGGCGTCGTCCCATTGCCCGGCCTGGCTCTGGCTGTCGAGCGTTGCGAGCGCCGCCCAGGGAAGATGCGGCGCCTTTTCGGCGGCGCGTTCGGCATATTGCCGGGCTGCTTCGTGCGCACCAAGGCGCTTGGCTTCGAGATAAAGCCCGCGAAGCCCGAGTTCGCGCGTCTCCGGATCGTCCGCCATCAGTTCGAACTTGCGGCGGGCGTCGTCATACTTGCCCTCGATCAGCGCCGTCTGTGCTTCAAGCAGGTGGATCAGCGGCTCCTGGTCGGCGCTGATCAGGCCGCGGGTGCGCGCCGTCATCTTGCGGGCAAGGTTGGCATCGCCGGCGCCGGCGGCGATCAGGCCGGTCGAAAGTGCCTGGTAGCCGCGGTCGCGCTTGCGGGCGCGGAAGTAGCGGGTAACCGTGTGCGGCGACAGCCAGATCGTGCGCACCAGCCAGACGGCGATCAGCACGGCGGCGATCAGCGAGATCAGCAGCGATGCGGCGCGCATCAGGCTCATCTCGACGAGCTGACCTTGCCAGACGAGAGAGAGTTCGCCCGGACGGTCGGCAAGCCATGCGAAGCCGAGGCCGAGGCCGAGGACGAGGAGGATGAAAACCAGAATGCGGATCATGTCTGTTTCCTCAACCCTCTGTGCCCGGCTTGGCCATCGTTGCGGCGACGGCAGCGTCGATCACGCCCTCGACGCGCAGGCGCTGGTCGAGCTTGGCCTTGAAGGCCTCGCCCACCGGCTTGGCGGCGACCGGCAGGCCGTCCCATTCAAGCGCTGCGCCCTTCAGGTCACCATTGTTCAGCTTGTCCTCGATGCGGGCGATGACCGCCTCGGGCGTGTCACCCTCGACGCTGCCGACCGGGCGGACGCGAATGCCCGACATGGCGCTCGACACGAGCCGGTCGAAAATGCCCTCGTTCGGATCGGGCTGATTGAGGGCGTCGAGCATGGCATCGGCGGTCTTGGGGAACTCGCGGCGCAGGTCGGTGCGGGTCGGCACGCCGGTCTGGGCATCCGTTGCCAGGCCGGATATGGCCTGCTCATCCGGTGCGATGCTGCGCAACGCGTCGAGTTCGGCGAGGAATGGCCCGCCGCGATCGATCGCGGATTTGAGCGCGGTAACCGCGACGGCCTTCGCCATCTGGATATCATTGACCGGCTCGTTGAGCTTCTGCTCGGCGGATTCGATGCGGCTCGCGAGCTCGGCTTTCTCGGCGGTGGCCGATTGCCGGGCGTCGGCAAGCGCGGTCTTCAGGCCCGCAATCTCCTTGGTGAGATTGTCGACCTCGGCCTTCAGCGCCTCAGCCTCGGCGCCGCCTGGGCCGTTCGCGCCGGGCTGGGCTGCGGACTGTTCCAGCGCGGCGAGACGGCCTTCGAGCGCCGTGTTGTCGACAACGGCCGTGGGGGCGGGCAGCGCTGCGATCTGGTCGCGCAGGGCCTGCAATTCCTGTGACACGGACTGTTCGACGCCGCTGCCGCGATCCGGCCCAAGCGCCGGGACGAAACCGGCATATTGCAGACCGCCGAACCCGAGCAGCGTCACCAGGCCGCCGACGATGCCGGCGGCAAGCGCCCCGGAATTGGAGACGGGTTTTTGCCGCGGTGCCGGCTCCGCATCGCGCGTCACGACGTGCGGTGGCTCTTCAGCAAAAGCGGCCGCGGCGGCATCGGCCGCCGCATCGGCGCGCTGCTCCTCGATTTCTTCCTCAAGGCGGGAGTCGGCAGCGCTGTCGTCGCTGCTGTCGGCCGTAGCATCATCCGCTTTGGCGTCGCCTTCGGCGTCTGTGGCTGCAGCGTCCATCACCGGCTCGCGGCCTGCTTCTGCCTCGGCCGGTTCCGCAATGGTCTTGTCCGCTTCGAGGTCGATCGTCAGCGGTTCCTTCCCGGACTTCGAGCGGCGCGGCGGGTTTTCCGATACCATGGTGACCTCTTACCGTTGGTGCCTGTCGGCTCTTCCCTCAAACCTAGTCAGCCGGAACGGGGAGGGAAAGCCCCTCCGTTCCGTTTTTGAATGAATTTGGCATTAGAGAAGACTGAAAAGGCTTTCTTCATCGGGCCTTGCGGCAATCTCCAGCCTCACGTTGTGCGGCAGCGCCTCGGCGATCGCGGGGCTGAGGCAAAGGTAACGCGAAGCGAAGGAGGGGGCGGCGAGGCCAGCGTCCGACAGGAGACTTGCAAGCCGGCGGGCCGTCTCACGGGAGTAAAGCAGCACGGCGTCGAAGGGGCCAGGTCGCATGGCGTCCTGCAGGATGCCGGGTGGGTGCGCGATGGGATCCATCCGATAGCATTCCACCACCCGATGATTGATGCCGTGCTGCTGGAGCATGTGTTCGAGACCGTCCGAACGAGGTGTGCCGGTCAGATAGAGGACCGGCTGCTGCGTCAGTGTGTCGATGGTCGAGGCGATCAGCCCGGCCAGCGCCTCGCCGGTTCCGCCGCCGATGCGGATATCGGCGAAGCCGAGTTCCTCGGCCGCGCGTGCGGTCGCCTCGCCGACGCAAAAGCAGGGATCGGCGAGATCCTTCGCAAGATCTTCACGGAATGCGGCGAGGACCCGAACTGCTTCGGCGCTGGTCAGAGCGATCGCCGCATGCGGCATTTCGAGCGCTGCTTTTGCAGCAACGGTGAAACGGGTAGCCTGCATCAGCGGCAGCAGGATTGCTTCGTGGCCGGCAGCCTCCAGCCGGCGTGCGGTCGTCTCGGCGGCAGGAAGCGGCCGGGTGACGAGCACGCGCATCGGCTTAGGTCCAGCTTGCAAAGAAGCCCGGGCCGGCCATGGCGCGGATCTCCTCGCCGGCCTTGCGGCCAAGCGCCTCGGCATCGGTACTCTTGCCTTCGATGGCGACACGATGATGCGTCCGGCCATCCGGCGTGAGGATCATGCCGGAGAAGCGGAGATGCGTGCCGTCCGAGGTGGCCAGGCCGGCGATCGGCGTGCGGCAGGAGCCGTCGAGCGTCGCGAGGAAGCCGCGCTCGCAGGCAACCGCCTCGTGGGTGCGCGGATCGTCAATGGCCGCAAGCAGGTCGTTGATGCGGCGGTCGCCCGCCCGGCTTTCGATGCAGATCGCGCCCTGTGCCGGTGCCGGCGGAAAATCTTCCGGATCGAGCAGTTCGGTCGGGACGTGGGCCATACCCAGCCGCTTCAGACCGGCATAGGCGAGCAGCGTCGCGTCCACCTGGCCCTCGGCGAGCTTTCTCAGTCGCGTTTCCACCTGGCCGCGATAGGTGATGACGTTGATATCCGGACGCAGCCGGCGGATCAGCGCCTGGCGGCGCAGCGACGACGAGCCGACCGTTGCGCCCTCGGGAAGTTCCATCAGTTTCGGTGCCGTGCGGCCGATGAAGGCGTCGCGAACATCCTCGCGCGGCAGGAAGGCGGAAAGACAGAGCCCGTCCGGCAGCTTCGTCGGCATGTCCTTCGACGAATGCACGGCGAAATCGAGTTCGGCCGACAGCAATTGCTGCTCGATCTCTTCTGTGAACAGGCCCTTTCCGCCGATCTCGGCGAGCGAGCGATCGGTGATGCGGTCGCCTTTGGTCGACAGAATGACGACCTCGAACATTTCCGGCGGCAGACCATGGACCGCTGCGAGGCGATCGCGCGTTTCATGGGCCTGGGCGAGCGCCAGCGGGCTACCGCGCGTGCCGATCCGGAAAGGTTTTGTTTGCATCAAAGGCTATCCATTGTTACCGGAGTTCCGTGTACCCACCTTTCGGTGCGACCGCAATCTTTTGAGTAGTTCCTGATGTCTCCGCCCCTGCGCATCCTCGGCATAGAAACAAGCTGCGACGAAACCGCCGCTTCCGTTATTCTGCGCGATGAAAGCGGTAAAGGCCATATTCTTGGTGACGTCGTTCTGAGCCAGCTGGAAGAGCACAGCGCCTATGGCGGCGTGGTTCCTGAGATCGCGGCGCGCGCCCATGTGGAGGCGCTCGATACGCTGATCGAGGAGGCGCTGCTGCGTGCCGGCGTTACGCTTGCCGACATCGATGCGATTGCTGCGACAAGTGGTCCCGGTCTGATCGGCGGGCTGATCGTCGGGCTGATGACCGGCAAGGCGATCGCGCGCGCAACCGGCAAGCCGCTCTACGCCGTCAACCATCTCGAAGGCCACGCGCTGACGGCGCGGCTGACGGACGGGCTTTCCTTCCCCTATCTGATGCTGCTTGTTTCCGGCGGCCACACCCAGTTGATTCTGGTCAAGGGCGTCGGCGACTACGAGCGCTGGGGGACCACGATCGACGATGCGCTGGGCGAAGCCTTTGACAAGACGGCGAAGCTGCTCGGCCTGCCCTATCCGGGTGGCCCCGCAGTGGAGAGGGCGGCGCTCGCCGGTAATCCGGAACGGTTCAATTTCCCACGGCCGCTCGTCGGCGACGCCAGGCTCGACTTTTCGTTTTCGGGCCTGAAGACGGCGGTGCGCCAGGCGGCGCAATCGCTGGAGCCGGCCACGGATCAGGACATTGCCGATATCTGCGCCTCGTTCCAGCGGGCCATTTCGCGCACATTGAAGGATCGCGTTGGCCGCGGACTGAAGCGCTTCAAGGCAGAGTATGCCGGTGTTGAGCGGCCGGCGCTTGTGGTTGCCGGCGGGGTTGCCGCCAACCAGATTCTTCGCGCGACGCTCCAGGAACTCTGTGACAAGGACGGTTTCGCGTTCATCGCGCCGCCGCTTTCGCTCTGCACCGACAATGCGGCGATGATCGCCTGGGCGGGCGCGGAACGTCTGGCGGCAGGCATGGCGGCGGATGGCCTCGATGTTGCGCCGCGTTCGCGCTGGCCGCTCGACAGCCAGGCTCAAACATTGCTCGGCTCGGGCAAACGCGGCGCCAAGGCATGAACAGTTCAGCCAGGGGCATGACGAACTCAGCCCATGCCGCACTCAGCCGGGGGCATGACGATACGAAGGACATACGGATAGAGAATGAACGATAGTTCCAAGATCGGGCCGAAGATCGTCGTGGTCGGTGCCGGCGCCTTTGGCACAGCACTTGCCGCGGTTGCGGCATCGGCTGATGGCAGCGACGTGACGCTGCTTGCCCGTCGCCAGGAGATCGCCGAGGCGTGCCGGGATACGGGTCGCAATGAAGATGCTCTACCCGGCATCGACCTGCCGCCGGCGCTGAAGCACACATCAGACGTTTCCGTTCTTGCCGATGCCGAAATCGTGCTTTTCGTCATGCCGTCCCAGGCCCATCGCGACGCGGCGCGGCACTATGGTCCTGTCATCAATGCGGCCGCCACCATCGTCACTTGCGCCAAGGGCATGGAGCAGGCAACCGGCCGGCTCCTGACCGACGTGCTGGCGGAGGAGCTGCCGGGCCATGCGATCGGCGTGCTCTCCGGACCTGGTTTTGCCGCCGATATTGCCAAGGGCCTGCCGACCGCCATGGTCGTTGCTGCGGCCGATGCCCAGACGGCGACGATGCTGGCGGAAGTTCTCTCCGGCCCGACCTTTCGTCTCTATCCCTCGCAAGACCGCATCGGCGTGCAGCTTGGCGGCGCGCTCAAGAATGTGCTGGCGATCGCCTGCGGCATCGTCGAAGGCGCGGGGCTCGGCGACAGCGCCCGCGCGGCGCTGATTTCGCGCGGCCTTGCCGAGATGTCGCGCTTCATCGCTGCCGAGGGCGGCGAGGCGGATACGGTGCGTGGTCTTTCCGGCCTCGGCGATCTCGTCTTGACGGCGACCAGCCATCAGTCGCGCAACCTGCGTTTCGGCATTTCGCTCGGCAAGGATGGCCGCGCCAGCGGACGCAAGGGCGAACTGGTCGAAGGCGCCTTTGCCGCGTCCGTCGCCGCCCGTGTCGCCCATGATCTCGGCGTCGAAATGCCGATCACCGAAGCGGTGGCGGCGATCATCGACGGCAAGCTCGATGTCAGCTCGGCCCTCGAACAATTGATGTCTCGTCCGATCACCCAGGAATGAACGGGCAGCGGGATGAAGAAACGCATCCCGCGCCAAACGACAACTTCAGGAGGAAGCATGCTCTTCGCACTTCATTGCACCGACAAGCCGGGCGCGCTGCAGCTTCGGCTCGATACTCGCCCCGACCATGTCACCTATCTCAATGATCTCAACGCCAAGGGCGTCCTCAAGATGGCCGGCCCTTTCCTCGGTGACGACGGCAAGCCGACGGGAAGCCTGGTGATCGTCAAGAGCGAGACCATCGACGAAGCCCGCGCCATTGCCGAGGCAGACCCCTATGCCAAGGCGGGGCTCTTCTCCAATGTCGAGATCAAGGCCTTCAATTGGGTCTTCAACAATCCGGAGGCTTGAGACCAAGATGGCGCATTGGCTCTACAAATCCGAACCCGTCAAATGGTCCTGGCAGATGCAGAAGGATGCCGGCGCCAAGGGCACCGAATGGACCGGCGTGCGCAACTACCTGGCACGCAACAACATGCGGGCGATGCAGATCGGCGACAAAGGCTTCTTCTATCATTCGAACGAAGGCCTGGAGATCGTCGGCATCACCGAGGTCTGCGCGCTCTCGCATCCGGATTCGACCGCCGAGGGCGATGCGCGCTGGGACTGCGTCGATATCCGCGCGGTCACGGACATGCCGCGCCCGGTGACGTTGAAGGACATCAAGGAGAACCCGAAGCTCGCCAAGATGTCGCTCGTCACCTCCATGCGCCTCTCGGTGCAGCCGGTGACCGAGGACGAATGGCTCGAGGTCTGCCGCATGGGCGGGCTCGACAATCCGCCGCGGTAATTTGTTTCAGCCCATCCGAAGGTCCAAAGGCTGTTCGGATGGGCGCGGAGAGTTTTCGTGAAGACCGATCCGGAAAGCTTTATCCTCGAAAATACCGATGTTTTGTCGCCGCCGCATGTGCCGGAGGTCCGCCTGCACCTGGCGACCGAGGCGCATGAGCTCTGGCTGAAGACGGAGGACGAATTGCAGGAGATCGGCCTGCCGCCGCCATTCTGGGCCTTCGCCTGGGCCGGAGGGCAGGGGCTCGCCCGCTATATCCTCGACCATCCCGAGGTCGTGCGCGACCGTCGCGTCGTCGACTTCGCCTCCGGCTCCGGCCTGGTGGCGATTGCCGCGATGAAGGCGGGTGCTGCCTCGGTGCTTGCGGCCGACATCGATCCCTGGGCGGAGACCGCTGTCCGGCTGAACGCCGCGATCAATGGGGTCACGCTTTCCTACACTGGCGACGACATCACCGGCCAAGACCTTGAGGCCGATATCTATCTCGCCGGCGATGTCTTCTACGACAGGGCTTTCGCCGATCAGCTAAAGCCGTGGTTTTCCAAGTTGATCGCCGGCGGTGCGACCGTAATCGTTGGCGATCCCGGCCGCTCCTACTGTCCGCGCGAGATGATGACGGCACTGGCCACCTACGAGGTGCCGGTGACGCGGGCGCTGGAGGATAGCGAGGTCAAACGCACGACCGTCTGGCGCTTCGGGATTGCCGCAGACGCGGCCAGTTGACAGCCCAAGGCCCTTCGATTCCAATCCGTCAAAAAACGGGGGAACGAACATGGCATTTGCGGGCATGAACTATCTGGCGGTGCTGATTGCCGCCATCGCGGCTTTCGGTCTTGGCGCGATCTACTACGGTGTCCTCGGCAAGCCCTGGATGAAGGCCGCGCGCATCGACGCCGCAAGCGCACAGATGTCGCCGGTGCTCTTTGCCATTTCCTTCGTGTCCGAACTGGTAATGGCGACCATGGTCGCGGGCGTCGTCGGCCATCTCGGTCCGGATCAGGTGACGCTCGCCAACGGCGTGGTCTCGGCCTTCTTCCTCTGGCTCGGCTTTGTCGCGACGACCATCGTCGTCAACCATCGCTATCAGGGCTTCGGGTGGGACCTGTCGCTGATCGACGGTATGCACTGGCTGCTGGTGCTGGTTGCCATGGGCGCCATTATCGGCGCCATGGGTGTCTGACCACGTTTGCCCAGCGGCACCAGGCCTATTGCCGGATCACGCAGACGCCGTGTTCATAGGCGCAGGAGCGGTTCATCGTCTGCGGCGAGACGGTGATGATCTTGCTGCGCTTGACCTGTGGGGGTGGCGCGTAGCCACTGTCGTCGGCATAGCGGTAATCGCCTTCCTGGCTGAAATAGATGCCGTTGCCCAGGTCGACATAGGCGGAAATGCCGCCGACATAGGCGCCGATGCCCGGGATGATGTCGGGAAATTCGTCGCCACCATAGATCCCCGGCCGATAGTCGTTGCGGCGGCCACTGGATGTCCAGATCGCGCGCCCGGCCCTGTCGCGAACCCATCCGCTGCCGTTCCCCCATCGCTCGGCGTTGGGGCCGGGATAGGGGCGATACCGGGGAAGACGGACATGCCGGGTGCGTGTGTCCACCTCCGGCAGTCCACCGTAGATGGCCGGTCGACCATCGTGGCGCCTGTTGCCGGACGTCCAGATATCGTTGCCTGCCCGATCTCGCATCCACCCGCCACGGTGCCCCCATCGCTCGGTGTAGGGGCCAGGATATGGGCGATATCGCGGAAGGCGAATGTGCCGGGTGCGGGTGTTCACTTCCGGCAGCCCGTTGTTGGACGCCCAGTCACGGCGAGGCATATGATTGCGGTTCCAGCCATTTCGGAAGCCCGCCCCGCCGAAGTCGTAGCCCCGACTGCCGGAGCGGCCCGAATACATTCGGTTATGGATGGTGCGCGTCTGGATGCCGCCTGATCCGCCCCAGTCCCGGGCTTCCATGGGGATGCAGCTCGTTGCGATGACCAGGCCGGCGAGTACTAGCACTTTGGTCGCATGGATTGCCCTGAACAGAACCATTCTGTCCGCCCTCCGGATGACGCTTAACAAATCGTTAAGGCCACTCTGGGCCAATTTCGCCCGAAAGTCACGGAATCGCTTGGTTTTTTGGAGCTATCGTTAACGGATGGCCGTGTCTCCGGCAGAGCGGAAAATGGCGCAATTCGTCTAATCGATTAAATTGATTTTGCACTGCAAACACACTTGTCGTTAAGCAATATGGTGATTAAAGGTCCGGAGGACTGAATTGCGCACAATCAGGTGCGATACCGGACTAAAATCGTCCACTTTCTGGGCGTAAACCCGGGCATTTCCGTGAGGTTCCGATGACGGATGTCACAAGAAGCCGGCCGCTGTCGCCGCATCTTCAAATCTATAAGCCGATCCCGACAATGGTGATGTCCATTGTGCACCGCATCACCGGCGGCGCGCTTTACTTCGGCACCATTCTCGTCGCCTGGTGGCTGATCGCCGCGGCATCGGGTGCGGCCTATTATGACTGGGTCAGCTGGCTGTTCGGCACGTGGATCGGCAAGCTGGTGCTGTTCGGTTATACCTGGGCACTGGTGCACCACATGCTCGGTGGTCTGCGCCACTTCATGTGGGATCTCGGCTATGGCTACGAGAAGCACTTCGCCACCAAAGTGGCCAAGGCGACGATCGTCTGTTCGGTGGCGCTGACGCTGCTGATCTGGGTGGTCGGCTATCTCGTCCGCTAACTGGGAGGAAGAACACTGATGGATATGCGCACGCCTCTCGGCAAGGTTCGTGGTCTTGGCTCGGCCAAGGAAGGCACCGATCATTTCTGGCGCCAGCGCCTGACGGCCGTTGCCAACGTTCCGCTCTTGATCTTCTTCGTCATCTTCCTCGTTCGCTACGCCGGCGCGCCTCACGCGGATGTCGTCGCCGCACTCGCGAACCCCTTCGTCGCCGTCGTCATGGCGCTCGTCGTGCTCTCGGGCCTCATCCATATGCGGCTCGGCATGCAGGTGATCATCGAAGACTACGTGCATGGCGAAGGCATGAAGATCGTGCTTCTCATGCTCAACACATTTTTCACGATCGCGGTTGGCGGGCTCTGTCTCTTCGCCATCCTGAAGATCGCTTTTGCAGGGTAATTTCGCCATGGCATCGAACAGTTCACCCGCTGCAAACGGCAAGGCCTACCAATATGTCGACCATGCCTTCGACGTCGTCGTCGTCGGCGCCGGCGGCGCGGGCTTGCGCGCGACCCTCGGCATGGCCGAGCAGGGCTTGAAGACCGCCTGCATCACCAAGGTCTTCCCGACCCGCTCGCACACGGTCGCTGCGCAGGGCGGTATCGCCGCCTCGCTGCAGAACATGACGCCCGACAGCTGGCAGTGGCACCTCTACGACACCGTCAAGGGTTCCGACTGGCTCGGCGACGTCGATGCCATGCAGTATCTTGCCATGGAGGCGCCGAAGGCGGTCTATGAGCTCGAGCACTATGGCGTGCCCTTCTCGCGCAATGCCGAAGGCAAGATCTACCAGCGGCCGTTCGGCGGCCACATGCAGAACTACGGCGAAGGCCCGCCGGTGCAGCGCACCTGTGCGGCGGCCGACCGTACCGGCCACGCCATCCTGCACACGCTCTACGGCCAGTCGCTCAGGAACAACGCCGAGTTCTTCATCGAGTATTTCGCGCTCGACCTGATCATGGCGGATGACGGCCGCTGCACCGGCGTGGTTGCCTGGAACCTCGACGACGGCACGATCCATCGCTTCTCCGCCAAGATGGTGGTGCTGGCGACCGGCGGCTACGGCCGCGCTTACTTCTCGGCGACCTCGGCGCACACCTGCACCGGCGACGGCGGCGGCATGATCGCGCGCGCCGGCCTGCCGCTGCAGGACATGGAGTTCGTCCAGTTCCACCCGACCGGCATTTACGGCGCGGGCTGCCTGATCACCGAAGGTGCGCGTGGCGAAGGCGGTTATCTCGTCAACTCCGAGGGCGAGCGCTTCATGGAGCGTTACGCGCCGTCGGCCAAGGACCTTGCCTCGCGCGACGTCGTCTCGCGCTGCATGACGATGGAAATCCGCGAAGGCCGCGGCGTCGGCAAGAACAAGGACCACATCTTCCTGCACCTCGACCACCTGGATCCGGCGGTTCTGCACGAACGCCTGCCGGGTATCTCGGAATCGGCGAAGATCTTTGCCGGCGTCGACGTGACGCGCGAGCCGATCCCGGTTCTGCCGACGGTGCACTACAACATGGGCGGCGTGCCGACCAACTACTGGGGCGAAGTGCTGAACGCCGACGCCCAGAACCCGGAGCGCATCGCACCCGGCCTGATGGCGGTCGGTGAAGCCGGCTGTGCCTCGGTGCACGGTGCCAACCGCCTCGGCTCCAACTCGCTGATCGACCTCGTGGTCTTCGGCCGCGCCGCAGCCATCCGCGCCGGCCAGGTAATCGACCGTAACGCGGCGGTGCCGGAGCTCAACAAGGCTGCCTGCGACCGCATCATGGACCGCTTCGACCGCCTGCGGAACGCCAATGGCGGCACGCCGACGGCGGTGCTGCGCGAAAAGATGCAGCGCGCCATGCAGGAAGACGCCGCCGTGTTCCGCACCCAGGAATCGCTGGAATCGGGCTGCAAGCGCATCTCGGCGATCTGGAAGGAACTGCCGGACATCAAGGTCACCGACCGCTCGATGATCTGGAACTCGGACCTCGTCGAGACGCTGGAACTCGAAAACCTCATGGCCAACGCCATCACGACGATCTACGGCGCCGAAGCGCGCAAGGAGAGCCGTGGCTCGCACGCCCGCGAGGACTTCACCGAAGGTCCGCTCGGCGGCCGCGACGACGTCAACTGGCGCAAGCACACGCTCGCCTGGGTCAACGAGGCCGGCGACGTCAAGCTCGACTACCGCCCCGTTCATACCGACCTGATCGCCGAAGGCATCGATCCCAAGAAGATCGAGCCCAAGGCCCGCGTGTACTGACGATGAGAAAACGTTTCGGCTTCACTCTTATCGTCGGCAGCTTGCTGGTCGCCTTGCCCGTCATGGCAGCCGAGCGGTACGAGCTGCGCGCTCCCGGTGGTGTGGGCGCTGCGACGAGCAACGAGGTCGGCGTCTGGAAGACGGCCAAGACCGCCCGCGGCGCGCGTTCGTCGCTCGCGATCGGCAATCAGTTCATGTCGCCGAATTTGGAATGCATTGTTCGGCCGGGTACCAAGGCCGAAGTCATAAAGCGCGAGGGATCGGTCGCCTATGTGCGCGCGAGCAACGCGGCTTTCGGTGGTTGCAAGGGTTTCGTGAAAACGGAATTCCTGTCGGCAAACTAGGATTTTATCATGGTTGAACTCGCTCTCCCCAAGAATTCGCAGATGACGGAAGGCAAGGTCTGGCCGAAGCCGCAGGGCGCGACCAACGTTCGCGAATACCGCATCTATCGCTGGAACCCGGATGACGGCGCCAATCCGCGCATCGATACCTTCTATATCGATGTCGACGATTGCGGCCCGATGGTGCTCGACGGTTTGCTCTACATCAAGAACAAGATCGACCCGACGCTGACCTTGCGCCGCTCCTGCCGCGAAGGCATCTGCGGCTCCTGCGCGATGAACATCGACGGTACCAACACGCTCGCCTGCACCAAGGGCATGGACGAGGTGAAGGGCGCGGTGAAGGTCTATCCGCTGCCGCACATGCCGGTCGTCAAGGACCTGGTCCCGGACCTCACCAATTTCTACGCCCAGCACCGTTCGATCGAGCCGTGGCTGAAGACGGTGTCGCCGACGCCGGCCAAGGAATGGAAGCAGAGCCACGAGGACCGTCTGAAGCTCGACGGCCTCTACGAGTGCATCCTGTGCGCCTGCTGCTCGACCTCCTGTCCGAGCTATTGGTGGAACGGCGACCGATACCTCGGTCCGGCGGTTCTGCTGCAGGCCTATCGCTGGCTGATCGACTCCAGAGACGAAGCGACCGGCGAGCGTCTCGACAATCTCGAGGATCCCTTCCGTCTCTACCGCTGCCACACGATCATGAACTGCGCCCAGGCCTGTCCGAAGGGTCTGAACCCGGCCAAGGCCATCGGCGAGATCAAGAAGATGCTGGTCGAGCGCCGCGTCTGATCGACCGGCAGGATTCGATTTGGGAACGGCGGGCAGGGCCCGCCGTTTTGCGTTGTGCGCCACGAGACGGCCGCATTGACGCCGGATCAATCCTTGATTGTGGGGGGCGAAATGGGGATGGGTGTCACCGAGCTTTCGCCAGGAGACGCGCAGCGAATGTACCGGGCGGCCGGACGTTTCAATCCTGCAACAGGTCGGCAGGAATCGTCGTCCCTTGATTTGTCAGGTGGATTTGCTGTATTTCGGCCTATATTATCGCGTTGCATCATGGTTCGCGACACGAACAGGAGTAGGGATATGCGGGTAATTCACGCGGCGGCGGGGCTGGCAGTTGTGCTTGCGCTGACCGGATGCCAGCGGACATCGATGGGCGGTTTCGGTTCCCAGGATGCATCACCCGCTCCGATTCAGGCCGCACCGGTTCCCTCGGTTTCGTCGAACCAGCTTCCGGCGCCGAGCGGCAACACTTCGCAATTCCCGGCTGCACCGGCGAGCGGTACGGCGGTTGCCGGTGGCGCTGTTCAGCAGCCCGGCACGCAGGTTGCCGCTGCAGGTGGTGGCCTTGATGTCACCAAGGAATCAATGGTTGGCAACTGGCGTGTATCGAGCGCCGGCAGCTCGTGCGACATGTTCCTGACGCTGACCAATCTCGGTTCCGGTTCGCGCGGCGGCACCCGTGGCTGCGCCGGCGAGCTGACGACCATGGGCTCCTGGGAAGTGGCCGGCAAGCAGGTGGTCCTCAAGGATCGCAGCGGCAATGCGATCGCCCGACTCTACAAGACGGCCGACGCCCGGTTCGATGGTTCGACCAATGGCGGCCAGCCGGTCAGCCTCAGCCGCTGACGCTTATCCAGCCCGGTCTCGCGCCGGGCTTTTGTTTTCCGGCCCATCTCGGGTGAGACGTGCTCAATCCTGACGACAGTATCTACCGCAAGCTCGAAGCGCTCGTTGCGAGCGGCGAGCGCAAACGCGACCCGGCGCAGTTTACGATTGCCCGGCGTTTCGACCATCTTTCGGCGGAGCTGCTCGCCAGCCGCCCATCGCGCAAGACCAATGCGCTCGGCTGGCTGTTTGCCTCGCGCAAGAAAGATCACCCCCCGGTCAAGGGGCTCTACATCTACGGCGGCGTCGGGCGCGGCAAGACGATGCTGATGGATCTGTTCTTCGACACGGTGCCGATCCAGCGCAAGCGCCGCGCACACTTTCATGAATTCATGGCCGATGTGCACGAGCGCATCTACAAGCACCGCCAGAAGCTCAAGAACGGCGAGACGAAGCAGGCCGACCCGATCCCGCCCGTCGCCTCGGAACTCTTCGGCGAGGCGCGGTTGCTCTGCTTCGACGAATTCTCGGTCACCGACATCGCCGATGCGATGATCCTCGGGCGGTTGTTCGGCGAACTTTTCGCCAAGGGCTGCGTGCTTATTGCGACGTCCAACGTTGCGCCTGGCGATCTCTATCGTGACGGTCTCAATCGCGGGTTGTTCCTGCCCTTCATCGATCTGCTCAAGGCGAATGCCGAGGTCATTTCGCTGGATACGGATACGGATTACCGGCTGACGAAGACCGACGGCAGTCCGGTGTGGCTCTCGCCGCTTGGTCCGGAGGCCGATGCCGCGATGGCGCGGGCGTGGACGAGCGAGACCCGCAATGCACCCATCGCCCCGGCCGAGGTGCCGCGCAAGGGCCGAAAGATCCCTGTGCCGGCTGCCTCCGGCAAGAGTGCCCGCTTCAGTTTCGCCGACCTCTGCCAGCACCCGCTGGGTGCTGCAGACTACCTGGCCATTCTCGAGCGCTATTCGACCATCTTCGTCGATCACGTCCCGCACCTCGGGCCACATATGCGCAACGAAACCAAGCGCTTCATTCTTCTGGTCGACACGCTCTATGACAACGGTGCCCGGCTGTTCGCCTCGGCAGCGGCCGCGCCGCAGGATCTGCTGACCCAGAAGAAGGGCACGGAAGGCTTCGAGTTCGACCGTACGGTCTCACGGCTGATCGAGATGCAAAGTGAGGAATATGCCGCTGCGCACCCCGCCAACAGTGCTGTTTTGTAACGCAGTTGTGACGGAAATTCTTACGTTTACGTAAGAGTTTTATGATCTAACCGATTGAAATTCCTTCATCAAAAAGTATCGATTGATATTTTAACGATTGCCGTTTAATGCCTTGCGGCGAAGGTTTGGCGTTTGCCGCGCTTCAGGCCTCGATCATATTGGGATCACAAAGGAAGCAGTTTCATGGCTCGCAACAAGATCGCACTTATCGGTTCAGGGATGATTGGTGGCACGCTGGCGCATCTCGCCGGCCTGAAGGAACTGGGCGACATCGTCCTCTTCGACATCGCCGACGGCATCCCGCAGGGCAAGGGCCTCGACATCGGCCAGTCCTCGCCGGTCGAAGGCTTTGACGTGAACCTGACGGGTGCCAGCGACTACGCCGCCATCGAAGGTGCCGACGTCTGCATCGTCACCGCCGGTGTCGCACGCAAGCCCGGCATGAGCCGCGACGATCTGCTCGGCATCAATCTCAAGGTCATGGAACAGGTCGGCGCCGGCATCAAGAAATACGCTCCGAACGCCTTCGTCATCTGCATCACCAACCCGCTCGACGCCATGGTCTGGGCGCTGCAGAAGTTCTCGGGCCTGCCGAAGAACAAGGTCGTCGGCATGGCCGGCGTTCTCGACAGCGCGCGCTTCCGCCTGTTCCTCTCCCAGGAATTCAACGTATCGGTCCAGGACGTCACGGCCTTCGTTCTCGGCGGTCACGGCGACACCATGGTGCCGCTCGCCCGCTACTCGACCGTTGCCGGCATTCCTCTGACCGATCTCGTTCAGATGGGCTGGGTCACCAAGGAGCGCCTCGAGGAAATCATCCAGCGCACCCGTGACGGCGGCGCCGAAATCGTCGGCCTCCTGAAGACCGGCTCGGCCTACTACGCCCCGGCCGCTTCGGCGATCGAGATGGCGGAAGCCTACCTCAAGGACAAGAAGCGCGTGCTCCCCTGCGCCGCTCACCTGACCGGCCAGTACGGCGTCAAGGACATGTATGTCGGCGTTCCGACCGTTATCGGCGCCGGCGGCGTCGAGCGTATCATCGAGATCGACCTCAACAAGGCCGAGAAGGAAGCGTTCGACAAGTCGGTCGCTTCGGTCGCCGGTCTTTGCGAAGCCTGCATCGGCATTGCGCCGAGCCTGAAGCAGTAATCGCGTCCCGCTGAGCGGACGCTCCGTATCCGCCCAGCCTCTTTGTTTTTGCCGCATTGGTGCGGGTAGGTGCCTCACCTGCCCGCACAATGCTCCAGACAGGAAAACCACCATGAACATTCATGAATATCAGGCCAAGGCTCTCTTGAAGAGCTATGGCGCACCCGTCGCGGAAGGTGTCGCGATCTTCACGGCCGACGAGGCTGAAGCTGCAGCCAAGACGCTCCCGGGCCCGCTCTATGTCGTCAAGAGCCAGATCCATGCCGGCGGTCGCGGCAAGGGCAAGTTCAAGGAACTCAGCGCCGACGCCAAGGGCGGCGTTCGTCTTGCCTTCTCGATCGATGAAGCCAAGGCTCATGCCAAGGACATGCTCGGCAATACGCTCGTCACCGCGCAGACTGGCCCTGCCGGCAAACAGGTGAACCGCCTCTACATCGAGGACGGCGCCGACATCGAGCGCGAACTTTATCTGTCGCTGCTCGTCGACCGCTCGGTCGGCCAGGTCGCCTTCGTCGTTTCGACCGAAGGCGGCATGGACATCGAGGCTGTTGCGCACGACACGCCGGAAAAGATCGTCAACGTCGCGATCAACCCGGAAGCTGGCGTCACCGCCGCTGATCTCGCCAAGCTCACCTCGGCCCTGAAGCTCGAAGGCGAAGCCAAGGCTGACGCCGAAAAGCTCTTCCCGATCCTCTACAAGGCTTTTGTCGAGAAGGACATGAGCCTGCTCGAGATCAACCCGCTGATCGTCATGAAGAACGGCCGCGTGCGCGTTCTCGATGCCAAGGTCTCGTTCGACGGCAACGCGCTCTTCCGCCACGACGACATCAAGGCACTGCGCGACGAAACCGAAGAAGACGCCAAGGAAATCGAGGCCTCCAAGTGGGACCTCGCCTATGTGGCGCTCGACGGCAACATCGGCTGCATGGTCAACGGCGCCGGCCTTGCCATGGCGACGATGGACATCATCAAGCTCTACGGCAAGGAGCCGGCGAACTTCTGTGACGTCGGCGGCGGCGCCGGCAAGGAGAAGGTCGCGGCAGCCTTCAAGATCATCACGGCTGACCCAAAGGTCGAGGGCATCCTCGTCAACATCTTCGGCGGCATCATGAAGTGCGATGTCATTGCTGAAGGTGTCGTTGCGGCCGTGCAGGAAGTCGGCCTCAAGGTTCCGCTGGTCGTTCGTCTCGAAGGCACGAATGTCGAGCTTGGCAAGAAGATCCTGAACGAATCCGGCCTGGCGATCACCGCCGCCGACGATCTGGATGACGCTGCCAAGAAGATCGTCGCCGCGATCAACGGCTAACTGAAGGACCAGACCTCATGTCGATTCTCGTTAACAAGAACACCAAGGTCCTCGTTCAGGGCCTGACCGGCAAGACCGGCACCTTCCATACCGAACAGGCGCTTGCCTATTACGGCACACAGATGGTCGGCGGCATTCACCCGAAGAAGGGCGGCGAAACCTGGACCGGCTCCAAGGGCGAAACCCTGCCGATCTTCGCATCGGTTGCCGAAGGCCGTGAAAAGACCGGTGCGGACGCATCCGTGATCTATGTTCCGCCGGCAGGTGCCGCAGACGCGATCATCGAAGCGATCGACGCGGAAATCCCGTTCATCACCTGCATTACCGAAGGCATCCCGGTTGCCGACATGGTGCGCGTCAAGGCCCGTCTCGACCGCTCCAAGTCGCGCCTGCTCGGCCCGAACTGCCCCGGTATCCTGACGCCGGAAGAATGCAAGATCGGCATCATGCCGGGCTCGATCTTCCGCAAGGGTTCGGTCGGCATCGTCTCGCGTTCCGGCACGCTCACCTATGAAGCCGTGTTCCAGACCTCCAACGAAGGCCTCGGCCAGACGACGGCCGTCGGCATCGGCGGCGACCCGGTCAAGGGCACCGAGTTCATCGACGTGCTCGAGATGTTCCTGGCGGACGAGGCCACGACCTCGATCATCATGATCGGCGAAATCGGCGGTTCGGCCGAAGAGGATGCGGCGCAGTTCCTCATCGACGAGGCCAAGAAGGGCCGCAAGAAGCCGATGGCCGGCTTCATCGCCGGCCGTACCGCGCCGAAGGGCCGCACCATGGGTCACGCCGGCGCCGTCGTTTCCGGCGGCAAGGGCGATGCGGAATCCAAGATCGCAGCGATGGAGCAGGCAGGCATCCGCGTGTCGCCGTCGCCGGCCCGCCTCGGCAAGACGCTGGTCGAAGTCCTGAAGGGCTGATCTCAAGACTTCTGCCCGGGCCGGAGCGATCCGGCCCGGGCAGCCTGCAGCCCGCGTGTTTCCTTGGCTGATGCGAGATCAGGATACGCGGCAAACTGAGTGCCACGGCGAGCCCGGCGCGTCCCTCGATGCGCGACGCCGTAGGAAAGGCAAGGCGCCAAGCGCGCCGAACGAACATGAACGACCGGGATACCCGGCAACCCAACTTCAGTCAGGAGGCGGACGAGCTGTCCGCGTGAAACCATGACAAGGCAAGAGGCCAACGAGCAATTCCAGCTCACATCCTTTCTGGACGGCGCCAACGCCGCCTATATCGAGCAGCTCCACGCACGCTATGAGACGGACCCGGCGTCCGTGTCGGCCGAATGGCAGGCCTTCTTCAAGGCGCTCGCCGACCGGCCGGAAGATGTCGTGAAGGCAGCCAAGGGCGCCTCCTGGAAAAAGAACAACTGGCCTATCCAGGCCAATGGCGAGCTCGTGTCGGCGCTTGACGGCGACTGGGGTACGGTCGAAAAGGTCATCGAAAAGAAGGTCAAGGCGAAGGCTGAGGAAGCCGCCGCTGCCACTGGCACTGTCGCGAGCGCTGCCGACATCCATCAGGCGACGCGCGATTCCGTGCGCGCCATCATGATGATCCGCGCCTACCGCGCCCGTGGCCACCTGCATGCCAAGCTCGACCCGCTCGGCCTTGCCGCTCCGGTGGAGGACTACAACGAGCTTTCGCCCTCGAACTACGGTTTTGAGGACAAGGATCTCGACCGCAAGATCTTCATCGACAACGTGCTCGGCCTCGAATACGCGTCCATCCGCGAAATGGTCGAAATCCTCGAGCGCACCTACTGCTCGACGATCGGCGTCGAGTTCATGCACATGTCCAACCCGGACGAAAAGGCCTGGATCCAGGAACGCATCGAAGGCCCGGACAAGGGCGTCGAATTCACCCCGGAAGGCAAGAAGGCCATTCTGCAGAAGCTGATCGAGTCGGAAGGCTTCGAGCAGTTCATCGACGTCAAGTACAAGGGCACCAAGCGTTTCGGCCTCGATGGCGGCGAATCGCTGATCCCGGCGCTCGAGCAGATCATCAAGCGCGGCGGCCAGGAAGGCCTCAAGGAAATCGTTCTCGGCATGGCCCACCGCGGCCGCCTGAACGTGCTCTCCCAGGTCATGGCCAAGCCCCATCGCGCCATCTTCCACGAGTTCAAGGGCGGCTCCTACGCGCCTGACGACGTCGAAGGTTCGGGCGACGTCAAGTACCATCTCGGCGCTTCCTCCGACCGCGAGTTCGACGGCAACAAGGTTCACCTGTCGCTGACGGCGAACCCGTCGCACCTCGAAATCGTCAACCCGGTTGTCATGGGCAAGGCCCGCGCCAAGCAGGACCAGATGGCGACCGTCTTTGAAGGCGACATCATCCCGCTGCGCGAGCGCTCGAAGGTCATGCCGCTCCTGCTGCATGGCGATGCGGCCTTCGCCGGCCAGGGCGTGATTGCTGAAATCCTCGGCCTGTCCGGCCTGCGCGGTCACCGCGTCGCCGGCACCGTGCACTTCATCATCAACAACCAGATCGGCTTTACCACCAATCCGGCCTTCTCGCGTTCGTCGCCCTATCCGTCCGACGTCGCCAAGATGATCGAAGCGCCGATCTTCCACGTCAACGGCGACGATCCGGAAGGCGTCGTCTATGCGGCGAAGATCGCGACCGAATTCCGGATGAAGTTCCACAAGCCTGTCGTCATCGACATGTTCTGCTACCGCCGCTTCGGCCACAACGAAGGCGACGAGCCTGCGTTCACCCAGCCGAAGATGTACAAGGTCATCCGTGGCCACAAGACCGTCGTCCAGCTCTATTCGGACCGGTTGATCGCCGAAGGCCTGATGTCCGATGGCGAAGTCGAAAAGATGAGGGCCGACTGGCGCGCCCATCTCGAGCAGGAGTTCGAGGCCGGCCAGTCCTACAAGCCGAACAAGGCCGACTGGCTCGACGGTGTCTGGTCGGGCCTGCGCTCGGCCGACAACCAGGACGAACAGCGCCGCGGCAAGACCTCGGTGCCGATGAAGCAGCTCAAGGAAGTCGGTCGCAAGATCTCGGAGATCCCGGCAGGCTTCAACGCGCACCGCACGATCCAGCGTTTCATGGAAAACCGCGCCGCGATGATCCAGACCGGCGAAGGCGTCGACTGGGCGATGGCCGAGGCGCTCGCTTTCGGCACGCTGGTCACCGAAGGTACCAAGATCCGTCTTTCGGGCCAGGACTGCGAACGCGGCACCTTCTCGCAGCGCCACTCGGTGCTCTACGATCAGCAGACCGAAGAGCGCTACATTCCACTTGCGAACCTGTCTCCGACCCAGGCCCGCTACGAGGTCATCAACTCGATGCTTTCCGAAGAAGCGGTTCTGGGCTTCGAGTACGGTTACTCGCTTGCCCGCCCGAACGCGCTGACGCTCTGGGAAGCCCAGTTCGGCGACTTCGCCAACGGTGCGCAGGTCGTTTTCGACCAGTTCATCTCGTCGGGCGAACGCAAGTGGCTGCGCATGTCGGGTCTCGTCTGCCTGTTGCCGCACGGCTATGAGGGCCAGGGTCCGGAGCACTCGTCCGCCCGCCTCGAGCGCTTCCTGCAGCTTTGCGCCGAAGACAACATGCAGGTCGCCAACGTCACGACGCCGGCGAACTACTTCCACATCCTGCGCCGCCAGGTGAAGCGCGACTTCCGCAAGCCGCTGGTCCTGATGACGCCGAAGTCGCTGCTGCGCCACAAGCGTGCGGTCTCCAGCCTGTCGGAAATGGCCGGCGAGAGCTCGTTCCACCGCCTGCTGTGGGACGATGCAGAGGTGATCAAGGATGGTCCGATCAAGCTGCAGAAGGACTCCAAGATCCGTCGCGTCGTGCTCTGCTCGGGCAAGGTCTATTACGACCTGCTCGAAGAACGCGAAAAGCGCGGCATCGACGACATCTACCTGCTGCGCGTCGAACAGCTCTATCCGTTCCCGGCCAAGGCGCTGATCAACGAGCTCAGCCGCTTCCGCAACGCGGAGATGGTCTGGTGCCAGGAAGAGCCGAAGAACATGGGCGCCTGGTCGTTCATCGATCCTTATCTCGAATGGGTTCTCGCCCATATCGACGCCAAGTATCAGCGCGTGCGCTACACCGGCCGTCCGGCCGCCGCTTCGCCGGCGACGGGCCTGATGTCGAAGCACCTGGCGCAGCTTGCCGCCTTCCTCGAGGACGCGCTGGGGGGCTGATGCTCCCCTCGCTCTGAGCCAATAGAAACAGATATCTGATCAACGGAACAAAAATCATGGCAACAGAAATCCGCGTTCCCACCCTCGGTGAATCCGTCAGCGAAGCGACCGTCGGCACCTGGTTCAAGAAGGTCGGCGACGCCATCAAGGCCGATGAACCCCTGCTCGAACTCGAAACCGACAAGGTGACTATCGAAGTGCCGGCGCCGGCCGCAGGCACGCTGTCCGAAATCGTCGCCCAGGCGGGCGAAACTGTCGGTCTCGGCGCGCTGCTCGGCCAGATCGCCGCCGGTGCTGCCGGCGCCGCGGCCGCCCCGGCTGCTGCGTCTGAGAAGAAGGCCGAGCCGGCTGCCGCCGCTCCGGCTGCCCCGGCCGCTGCTGCTGCTCCTGCCGCGACGTCGATGCCGCCGGCACCTTCGGCTGGCAAGCTGCTCGCCGAAAACAACCTGTCGGCCGACCAGATCGATGGTTCCGGCAAGCGCGGCCAGGTGCTGAAGGGTGACGTGCTTGCAGCCGTTGCCAAGGGCATCTCGACGCCGGCGGCTGCCGAGCCGGCCAAGGTCCAGGCCCGTGCGCCGTCGACGGCTGAGGACGTCGTTCGCGAAGAGCGCGTCAAGATGACCCGCCTGCGCCAGACGATCGCGCGCCGCCTCAAGGACGCGCAGAACACCGCTGCCATGCTCACCACCTACAACGAGGTGGACATGAGCGCCGTTATGTCGCTGCGCAACAAGTACAAGGACATCTTCGAGAAGAAGCATGGCGTGAAGCTCGGCTTCATGGGCTTCTTCACCAAGGCCGTCACCCATGCGCTGAAGGAAATCCCGGCCGTCAACGCCGAGATCGATGGCACCGACATCATCTACAAGAACTACTGCCACGTCGGCGTTGCCGTCGGCACGGACAAGGGTCTTGTCGTTCCGATCGTGCGCGATGCCGACCAGATGTCGATCGCCGAAATCGAGAAGGACATCGGCCGCCTCGGCAAGGCTGCGCGTGATGGCGCGCTGTCGATGGCCGACATGCAGGGCGGCACCTTCACGATCTCCAACGGCGGCGTCTACGGCTCGCTGATGTCCTCGCCGATCCTGAACGCACCGCAGTCCGGCATTCTTGGCATGCACAAGATCCAGGACCGTCCGGTCGCCATCGGCGGCCAGGTCGTCATCCGCCCGATGATGTACCTCGCACTCTCCTACGATCACCGCATCGTCGACGGCAAGGAGGCCGTGACCTTCCTCGTCCGCGTCAAGGAAAGCCTTGAGGATCCGGAGCGTCTGGTCCTCGACCTCTAATATCTGGAGGCAGGGGCGCGCCTTTGTGCGCCCCTGCCGACGCCGCCTCGATCGATGGGGCGAAGCCTGTCTCTACTACCCGGCGCCGCCGAGGACTGGCCGTAACTAACCGATGATGCCGATCTGAACCGCTCCTGGGATCGCAAGGGATGATGGAAGCCGCTGCAGCGTCGACTGAAATCTGGGTGCTCGGCTGGAGCGTCGTGCTGTTGATCGCGCACATCCTCGTGCAGGCACTGTCGCTCGATCTCTCCGGTGATTTCACCATCAAGTACCTGCTTGGCCCGCGCGACGAGCAGCGGGCGTCCAGGAGCGTGGTGTCCGGCCGCCTGCTGCGGTCGCTGCGCAACATGCTGGAGACCTATCCGGCCTTTGTCGCACTTGCCCTTGCCCTGGCGGTGACCGGCAAGACGGGAGGCCTTGGCGCGATCGGCGCGGTGACCTGGTTTCTGGCGCGCGTGGTCTACACCGCACTCTACGTGGCCGGGGTTCCCGTGCTGCGCACTATCGTCTGGTTCGTGTCGATCATCGCCCTGCTGCTGATGGTCGCGCGGCTTTTGGGCTAGCTTTGCTGGCCAACGAAGCAAGAGGAGACCGTCGCATGGCATTCGAACCCAACGTTCCGCCGATCCAGGTGCATCTCTGCGTCAAGGACGGCACGGCGGCGATCGCGTTCTACGAGAAGGCCTTCGGTGCCCAGCACACCTTTTGCCAGCTGGCTGAGGATCGCAAGCGCGTGATGCATTCCAATCTGTCGCTCTTCGGCGGCGAGATCATGCTGCACGATGAATTTCCCGAGTTCGGCTCGAGCGTGCTTTCGCCGAAGACGGTCGGCGGTGCGAGCGTTGCCATCAACATCAACCTGCCGAAGGCCGCCGATGTCGATGCGGCCTATGCGAAGGCGGTCGCCGCCGGGGCATCGACAGTGCTGGAACCGCAGGATACCTTCTGGCACGCACGCTACGCGCGTATCCAGGATCCCTTCGGCCACGTCTGGGCCTTCAACGCACCGGTCGCACAATCATGAGCCAATATCTCTTCGAACTCGCATCGCTGATGGCGATCTTTTCCTTTGCTATCGTCTCTCCCGGCGCCGACCTTGCCATGGTCATGCGCCAGTCGATCGTGCATGGCCGCCGTCCGGCGATCATCACGTCCTTCGGCATCGGCTCGTCGCTGATGTTTCATGTGACCTACACGATCCTCGGCCTCGGGCTGATCATTTCGCAGTCGATCTATCTCTTCAACATCGTCAAATGGTGCGGCGTCGCTTACCTGATCTATATCGGCATCAAGGCTCTGCGCGCTGGCCAGACGGAAATCAAGGTCGAGCGCACGGAGGGCAATGAGCCCGGCAAGGGCCAGTCGGCCGCCAAGGCTTTCGGCCTTGGCTTTGCCGCCAATGCGCTCAACCCCAAGCCGGTGTTCTTCTTCCTGTCGATCTTTTCGACGGTCGTCAGCGCGCACACGCCGATCCTCGTCAAGTTCGGCTATGGTCTCGTCATGGCCTCGTGCCTGATCCTCTGGTTCGTCGGCGTCAGCCTGTTCATGACGACGCCGCGCATGCGCGCCGCCTTCACCCGCGCCAGCAAGTGGATCGACCGCGCCAGCGGCGTGGTGTTCATCGCGCTCGGCCTCAAACTCGCAACGGAGAAGGCTGCCTGATCATGGTCGCTCGTCGCCTCATCCCCGTGCTTTTCTGCGCTGCGCTTGCCGCGCCGGCTGCTGCTGCCGAGTGCAAGCAGTCGCACGCGATCTATGGCGATCGTGACGGCGGCTATGAGCTGCGCTTCGAGCCTGTCGGCTCGGCAAGTGCTGCGACCAGCAACCATTTCAAGGTGGCCGTGCTGAAGCCCGGCCTGCTGCTTGACGGCGTCGTGATGCCGGCGGGCGAGCCGGAGCGGGCCACGGGGCTGATCATGCACAATTGCCCCGAGGGGGACGCGACCGGCGAGGAACTGCGCGCCTGCACGGTCTGGCAGGGTGTCGTCTATGCGCTCGATAAGGCCGGCGCGCTCAGCGAGATCCCCGCCGAGAGTGAGCCGGCGGCGGCGCAGCTGCTGCTGCCCGACTTCGGACCCTCTCTCAGAGCATCGAGCGCCTGGGGCAAAGGCAAGGCAGAAGCCGACAGCTGGGATTCCTTCACCCTCAAGGGATGCGCCGCATGAGCGCAAGTCCCGTTCTTCTTGTGACCGGCGGCAGCCGCGGCATTGGCGCGGCGGTCTGCCTTGCGGCGGCGAAAGCCGGCTGGCGCGTCGCGGTCAACTACGCAACGAACCGCAAGGCGGCCGATGCAGTGGTCCGCGCGATTGAAAAGGCCGGCGGCTCGGCGGTCGCGGTTCAGGGCGACGTCGGTTCCGAGGCGGATGTCCAGGCGATCTTTGCCGCCGTCGATGCGGCCTTTGGCCGGCTGGACGGCCTCGTCAACAATGCCGGCATCGTTGGGCCAACCGCACGGATCGACGAGATGTCCGTCGAGCGGCTGGAGCGAATGTTCCGCATCAACGTCACCGGCTCCATCCGCTGCGCGGCCGAAGCCGTCCGCCGCATGTCGACGCGTTATGGTCACCGGGGCGGCGTCATCGTCAACCTCTCCTCGGCAGCAGCCGTGCTTGGCTCGCCGGCGCAATATGTCGACTATGCCGCCTCGAAGGGTGCGATCGATACCTTCACCATCGGCCTTGCACGTGAGGTGGCTGCCGAGGGCATTCGCGTCAACGCTGTTCGCCCCGGCGTCATCGATACCGAGATCCATGCCTCCGGCGGCCTGCCGGACCGGGCCCGTGATCTCGCTTCCACCATTCCCGTTCAGCGACCCGGCACCGCCGAGGAAGTCGCTGACGCGATCCTCTACCTCCTGTCGGACAAGGCGACTTATGTGACGGGAGCAATTCTCAATGTCAGCGGCGGGCGGTAACCGCCCTGAAGGAAGGATAGTCAAATGTCTTATGATCTCATCGTTATCGGCAGCGGCCCGGGCGGCTATGTCTGCGCCATCAAGGCGGCCCAGCTTGGCCTGAAGGTGGCCGTCGTCGAAAAGCGCGCCACCTATGGCGGCACCTGCCTCAACATCGGCTGCATCCCGTCGAAGGCGCTGCTGCATGCCTCCGAGATGTTCCACCAGGTCGCCCATGGCGTGGACGCGCTTGGCGTCGAGGTTGCAGCGCCGAAGCTGAACCTCGGAAAGATGATGGCCCACAAGGACGCGACGGTTAAGGCCAACGTCGACGGCGTTTCGTTCCTGTTCAAGAAGAACAAGATCGACGGAATCCAGGGCACCGGCAAGGTGCTCGGCCAGGGCAAGGTCTCCGTCACCAACGACAAGGGCGAGGAACAGATCCTCGAAACCAAGAACATCGTGATTGCCACCGGCTCCGACGTTGCCGGCATTCCGGGCGTTCAGGTCGACATCGACGAGAAGGTCATCATCTCCTCGACCGGCGGCATCGCGCTCGAAAAGGTGCCGGCCAACATGATCGTCGTCGGCGGCGGCGTCATCGGCCTCGAGCTCGGTTCGGTCTGGGCACGTCTCGGCGCCAAGGTAACAGTTGTCGAATATCTCGATACGATCCTCGGCGGCATGGACGGCGACGTTGCCAAGCAGTTCCAGCGCATGCTCGCCAAGCAGGACATGGAGTTCAAGCTCGGCGCCAAGGTGACCGGCGTCGTCAAGGACGGCAAGGGTGCGAAGGTGACCTTCGAGCCGGTCAAGGGCGGTGACGCCCAGACGCTTGAGGCCGACGTCGTGCTGATTGCCACCGGCCGCAAGCCCTATACCGACGGCCTTGGCCTCGATAAGGCCGGCGTCGTCATGGACCAGCGCGGCCGTGTCGAGATCGACCATCACTACCAGACGAGCGTTACCGGCATCTACGCCATCGGCGATGTGGTGCGTGGCCCGATGCTTGCCCACAAGGCGGAAGACGAAGGTGTGGCGGTTGCGGAGATCCTTGCCGGCCAGGCCGGCCACGTCAACTACGACGTCATCCCCAGCGTCGTCTACACCCAGCCGGAAGTCGCCTCCGTCGGCAAGACCGAGGAAGAACTGAAGGCCGCAGGCGTCGCCTACAAGGTTGGCAAGTTCCCGTTCACCGCCAATGGCCGTGCGCGCGCGATGCTCGCCACCGACGGCTTCGTCAAGATCCTGGCTGACAAGGAAACCGACCGCGTGCTCGGTGGCCACATCGTCGGCTTCGGCGCCGGCGAGATGATCCACGAGATCGCCGTGCTGATGGAATTCGGCGGTTCCTCGGAAGACCTCGGCCGCACCTGCCATGCGCATCCGACCATGTCGGAAGCGGTCAAGGAAGCGGCGCTGTCGACCTTCTTCAAGCCGATCCATATGTAATGAACCTGCAGGGGGCTGCGGCGAGCGGCCCCCTCATTCCAGCCGTGAGCTTCGAACCGGCGCGGCTGTCGTTGGGTCCTTCGTCCGGCCATGCGCGCGTCAGCGCGCGCTGACACAACCGCCGCGGATGCTGCGTGTTCGATGCCGGCGATTGCTCACTCTTCAGAAGCGGACCTGACCGCGTGGAAGCGCTGCTCGAACTCGCGCCTCAGGCTGCGCCGTGCCTCGGCCGCGCGCTGCCGGCGCTTGCGGTCGCCCGTGTCGGTGACAAGGGTAGGAACGGGTGTCGGGCTGCCGTCCGCGTCGACGGCGACCATGGTGAAGTAACAGGAATTGGTGTGGCGCCGCTCGCCGCTGCGGATGTTCTCCGCCTCGACCCGGATGCCGATCTCCATCGAGGTGCGGCCGGCATTGTTGACGGCGGCTCGGAAGGTAACGAGCTCGCCGACATGGATCGGCTGGCGGAAAATCACCTGGTCGACCGAAAGTGTCACGGCATATTGCTGCGAATAGCGTGAGGCGCAGGAAAACGCCACGCGATCCAGAAGATTGAGCAAGGCGCCGCCATGGACCTTGCCGCTGAAGTTCGCCATGTCGGGCGTCATCAACACGACCATTTCGAGCTCACGCGGGTCATGGCTGGTTTCCATGGTTCATCTCCTCATTGGATGCGAATTGCGACGGCTATCCGGAGTTATGCGGGCTTGCTGCCGCGAAGGGAAGGGTGGTCTTGCCTGTCGCGAAGGCACGAGGTGTGACGATTGGCCCGAGGGCTGCGACAAGCGGCGATCTGTGCAGCGACGGCTGAGGGCGCGATCATGTTTCCGTTGCGCATGATCAATGATACCGACGCGTCAGGAGGAAACATGAAACCGAGAGCCGTGCCCGTCTCGTTGCTGAGCCGTCATCTGCCGAATGCCGACTGGGCGGATCGCTTCGAGCTGGCCCTCGATGGCAAGGGACTGACTGCCACCCAAGCCGCCGAGCTATCGCTTGGCCGTTCGCCGCGGTGGGTCCGGGACCTGCTGGGCCTGCGCAACCGTGTCGTCTCGATCATCGGTCTGAAGTCGGCGGCGCCGAAGCCGGGTCGCCTCGGACTGGTCGGTGCGTTTCCGGTGCTGGAAAAGAGCGACGACGAGGTGGTGCTGGGGTTCGACGACAAGCATCTCGACTTTCGCATCGTCGTCGATGTCAGGGCGGGATCCGCGGTCAACCAGATCGTCGGCGTCACGACATTGATCCGCCGTCACAACGCGCTCGGGCGCATCTATTTGGCGGCGGTCATGCCGTTTCACAAGATGATCGTGCCGACCTTGATGGGTGGTTTGCGATAGATCTTGCGTCAGAGCTAATTCGCGCGCGTGACGGTGAAACCCTGGGTGCGCAAGAGTTCGACGAGGCCTTCCTTACCCGGCAGGTGCAGCGCGCCGACGGCCATGAAGGCGCCACCATCTTTCAGGATCGGCTCGGCGCGTGTCGCCATCGTCCTGTTGCGATCAACGATGATGCGCTGTTCGAAATCGGCATAGCCGAAATCCTCGGCGCTCTTGTCGGATACGGCTTTCATCATCGGCATGATCATGCCCGTGTCGCCGGAAAGATAGAGGTCTGTCATGGTTGCGAAGACGTCGTCGATCGTCTTGCCGAGCGCCAGCGTCTCGATGAGGGCGCGCAGATGCAGTTCGGTCGGCAGCGAGTCCATCGCCGAGAGCTGCTCGACCAGCGATTCCAGGCCTTTCAGCGTCTTGCCCCGACCAACCGCATCCTCGGCGATCTTCTTGTCGAGGAAGGACGCGCCGGCCGCCTTGCGGGTCATTTCGCAGGCGGGCAGCGCGACGAAGCTCGCGATCATCCAGGGTTTCATGCGGGCGACCAGCGTCAGCGGAATGCCGCGTGCCTTCAGGCCCGCTTCCAGCTTTTCGCGATCACCGGGCTTCAGGAAATCGGCGATCGTCTTGTTGTCGGGAAACATGGTGAGGTCGGGCCGCATCAGGATCGCGGCGGCTGACTTCTTCTCGTCGATGATCTCGTCCGATTCGACGATGACCGTCGAGGCTGCCTCAAAGGCGGCCGGGGCCTCGGCAGGCAGTGCGAGCACCCGCGGATCGGTGACGTGCATGGTGCCGAGCAGCCAGGACGGCGCAAGCCCGTCCTTCTCGATCTTCCAGAAGATGCCTTTGCCGTTCGGGACGGCCGCGGCTTCCGCTTCGAGCGCGGCGAATTTTGGTGGATCCGACTTGGCAAGGGCGGTGAGCACGTTCGAGCCGCCACATTCCGCATCTTGGGAGGTTTCCTGGGCATCGGCGTCGGCAACGAAGAGGAGGGCAACGACAAGGCAAGCGGCAAGAACAAGATGCAACAGGGCGGCCAGCCAAAGCGCACCGTCGGCGAGCCAAGCAAGCGGGTTGCGCGGCAGGTTTCGATCAGGTCTCGCAAAGGCGGTCATCATTCTTCCCCGACAATCGGAGGGTCGACTCTAAGCGCGCGCCGGTCACGGCTTCCTTAATAGCCATGGTTAATCCAGCGGTTCGCCAAAAATCAGGCACGCGGATGGGCGCGGTCATAGATCTCGAGAAGCCTTGCGGAATCAACGCCGGTATAGACCTGGGTCGTTGACAGGCTCGCATGGCCGAGCAGTTCCTGAATGGTCCTGAGGTCGCCGCCACCGGCGAGCAGATGGGTGGCGAAGGAGTGGCGCAGCGCATGCGGCGTTGCCGAATCAGGCAGGCCGAGCGCGCCGCGCAGTTTCTGCATCTCGCGCTGGATGATCGCCGGCTGCAGCGTGGCACCGCGCGCGCCCCGAAACAGCGGCTCGTCGGCGGTGGGATGATAGGGGCAGAGCTTCAAATAGGCGGCAACGGCCTGGCGTGCGGCGTCAATCAGCGGCACGATACGCGTCTTGCCGCCCTTGCCGAGAATGCGCAGCGAGGTCGGCGCGCCGGCAAAGTCGCCAGATGTCAGCCCGAGGGCTTCGGAGATGCGCAGGCCGCAGCCATAGAGCAGGGTCAGCACTGCCGCGTTGCGCGCGGCAATCCAGGGCTCTTCGGCAAGCTGGGCTTGCGAAGTCACGACGCCCAAAGCCTCGCGGTCGGTCAACGGCTTCGGCAGGGACTTAGGCTGCTTCGGCGAGCGCACCGCGGCGGCGCCTGCAGCGTTCGCGAGACCGTTGCGCTCGAGAAAGCGCAGGAAGGAGCGCAGTCCTGCGAGCCCGCGGCCGAGCGTGCGGGCGCCGGCGCCGCCCTTGCGGCGCTGGGCGAGAAAACCGCGAAGGTCGGCCGGCCGCAAAGTCTTGATGTCGGAAAGTCGCGGCGGGCCAGCCAGATGCCCGGTGAGGAATGTCAGGAATTGTCGCGTGTCGCGCTCATAGGCCTCGACTGTCTTGCCTGAAAGGCGGCGCTCACGCGTCAGCCCGTCGAGCCAGCGCTGACGCTCGGCGAGCAGCTCCGGATGGCCTATGACGAGGAGCTCGTTCATTGTCGTTTTCCTGAGGTTGTCCATCGGCGACAATGCCCTGAGGCATCTTATGTTTTTGCTAATGCGCCCTTGGAATCTGTCATCCTTCGATCATATAGAATTGCGATGGTCAGCCGCAAACAAACGGATCGGACTATGGCGGGACGGGATTCGGTGAACGGATTCGCGCATTTTGCTGAAGTAATCGCCCTGGTCTCCCAGGGGCAGCCTGGCCACATCGTCGACACGCTGATCGCCGAGCGCGGGCAGCGGATCGCCAGGAGCCCGATGTGGCCGCTGATGCGGCCCTTTCTCTACACGTTGCTGAACTATCGCAAGGCGCTCGAGTTCGCCGATGCGGTGGCGAACATGCCGGGCTTTCAGGCCTTCGAACATCTGAGCTCACTTCTGTCGCTGGATGTGCGCGTCGACCGGGCCGAGCGCATTCCCACCGAGGGCGGCTTCCTGCTTGTCAGCAACCATCCGACCGGTATTGCCGACGGCATCGCCGTCTTCGATCTGCTCAAAAGCCGGCGGCCGGACATGATGTTCTTCGCCAACCGTGACGCCATCCGCGTCAATCCGCGTTTTGTCGAAATGGTCATCCCGGTCGAATGGCGCGAGGAGTACAAGAGCAAGCTGAAGGCCCGCGAGACCCTGCAGGTCACCAACCGGGCGATCGGCGAAGGCAAGGCGACGGTGCTTTTTCCCTCCGGGCGGATCGCCTACTGGGCGGACGGTCGCCTTAACGAGCGGCCGTGGAAGACGTCGGCCGTGGGCTTTGCGCGCAAGTACGGCTTGCCGATCCTGCCGGTGCATATGAGCGCGCGCAATTCCGGTCTGTTCTACTGGTTCGCCAAGTGGTCGACGGAACTGCGCGACATGACCGTGTTCCACGAACTTCTCAACAAGAAGGGCGATCTCTTCGATTTCCGTATCGGCAACCTCATCCCGCCGGAAGCACTGGACGGCGAGAGCGTCGAGGTGACGAAGGCGCTTGAACGCCACACGGTTTTCGACCTCGCTTCGGATGCTGACGCCGCGTTCCAGCCCAGGCTGCAATCGGCGAGCGGGCTCTGAACCGCTTGTTGCGATATGGCGCAGTGGCCGGCGGACTTCCCGTCGGGCGGTGGATCGGCTAGGTCATGAGCCATGCTGCTTCAATCCATGTTCGCCGAAAATTACCGTTCGCTGAAGTCGATCCGCATGGACCTGACCGGGGTCAACCTGTTCATCGGCGAGAACGGCGTCGGCAAATCCAATCTCTACCGCGCCCTGCAACTCGTGCAATCGGCGTCACGCGGCACACTGGCGCGCGAGATCGCCGAGGAGGGCGGCATGTCGTCGGCGCTCTGGAGCGGTCGTCGTCGCGCCGACAAGCCGGCGCGCATCCGGCTCGAGACAGAGTTGCTCGACGAGGAGCGGGCGATCACCTTCCGCTACCGGATTGAAGCCGGGCTGCGCCCGCCCGTGGCCGCCGCCGGTTTTGCCTATGAGCCGCAGGTGAAGGAAGAGGAACTGACCGTCGAGACCGGCCGTCGGCCGGTGACGATGATGAAGCGCTCCGGACCCGGTATTTTCGTGCGCGGCGAGCGCGGGCGGATGGAGGATTATCCCGAGCAGGCACTGACCTCGGAAACGGCGATCTCGCTTCTGGGTGACGCCGGGCACTATCCGGAGGTTGGAACCTTCCGCCGCGCAGTCGACCAGTGGCGGTTTTTCCATGGCTTTCGCAGCGACCGCGATTCGCCCCTGCGTCTGCCCTGTCTCGCCGTCACGGCGCCGATGCTCGACGAAACGGGCGTCAACATGGCGGCGGTCTTCGCGACGCTGCGGCACACGCGTGAGGATACGGTCGATCTCGACCGTGCCGTCGCCGATGCCTTCGGCGGCGCCTATCTCGATGTTCCCGAGCCCGGCCAATTTGCCGAATTCTCGCTGGTCTTCCCGGATTTTCCCAACCGGCCGTTTTCGCCGCGCGAGCTTTCCGACGGGCAGATGCGCTTTCTGGCGCTGGCTGCAGCGCTGCTTTCCTATCGCCGCCCCCGCTTCATTGCCCTTAACGAACCGGAGACGAGCCTGCATCCGGACATGCTGCCGGCGCTCGCCGACATGATCGCCAGTGCCTCGCGTGAAAGCCAGATCTGGATCGTCACCCATTCGGAGCGGTTGGCTGACGAGGTGCGTCAGCGCTGCGGCATTCGTCCGCGCCGGGTGATCCGCAAGGAGAGTGCCACCTGGATCGACGGCATGCGGCTGACAGGGCTGATGGACGACGACGAGTAAGCAATAAAAAACCCCGCATCGCTGCGGGGTCTTCTGTTCATTCCTGAAACATCAGGCCTGAAACAATCAGGCGATCTTCTGGCCGGTCTTGGCCCAGTCGGCCAGGAACTGCTCGAGGCCCTTGTCGGTCAGCGGGTGCTTGACGAGAGCCTTCAGCGTTGCCGGCGGCGCGGTGACGACGTCGGCGCCGATGAGGGCGGCTTCCTTGACGTGGTTCACGGTGCGGATCGAGGCCGCGAGGATTTCGGTCTCATAGCCGTAGTTGTCGAAGATGTGGCGGATCTCGCGGATCAGGTCCATGCCATCGAAGGCGATGTCGTCGAGGCGGCCGACGAAGGGCGAGACGAAGGTCGCGCCGGCCTTGGCGGCGAGCAGCGCCTGATTGGCCGAGAAGCACAGCGTCACGTTGGTCTGGTGGCCGTCCGAGGTCAGCGCCTTGCAGGCCTTGAGGCCGTCGAGCGTCAGCGGCAGCTTGATGCAGATGTTGTCGGCGATCTTCGAAAGGACGGCCGCTTCCTTCATCATCTCGGCGTATTCGGTGGCGGTGACTTCAGCTGAAACCGGGCCTTCGACGATGCCGCAGATTTCCTTGGTGACTTCCGCGATGTCGCGGCCGGACTTCAGGATCAGCGACGGGTTGGTGGTGACGCCATCGAGAAGGCCGAGATCGTTCAGCTCGCGGATTTCCTTGACGTCGGCGGTATCAACGAAAAATTTCATGGAGTCACTCCCTTGGGGCACGATTGCCGTTCGGGCGCATATCTACCGGGGAGGAATTCCGTTGGCAGAAATCGCGCGCGTTGAAACTCTGGTGGAACCGTGACAAACCCTGCTGCCGGCAAGGCTGCGGTTCGCAGCGCAGTTTTCTTTAACCGAAACACGTGGCAAGGTCACGGCAAAATGACTCGCGATTCAACCGATTTATTCGGCGATTTGCTCGGGCCCGTTTCGGCCCGTCGCGTCGTGCCGGTCCTGGTGCCCATGCCGGCGCCGAGGGCCTATTCCTATGCGGTTCCCGATGGCATGGCGGTCGAGCCGGGCTCGATCGTGCAGGTGCCGCTCGGCCCTCGTCTCGTCGTCGGCGTGGTCTGGGATGGGGACGATGACGGAAGCGTCGATCCGAAGAAACTCAAGGTCATCGAGAAGGTTTTCGACTGCCCGCCGCTGACGCGTGACATGCGCACTTTTCTCGACTGGGTCGCCGCCTATACCGTCACGCCACCGGGGCTGGTTGCGCGCATGGCGCTGCGTGCGCCGGCCGCCTTCGATCCGGAGCCGATGGTGGAGGCACTGCGCCTCACCGAGATGCGACCGGAACGCATGACCGCGGCGCGCCAGCGGGTGATCGCAACGGCGTGCGACGGTTTCTCCTGGACGCGTTCGGGGCTGGCGCATGCGGCCGGAACGTCGTCGAGCGTGATCGACGGGCTGGCGCAGCAAGGCGTCTTCGAAACGGTGTTCATGGCGCCGCCGCCGGTTGTCGCCCTGCCCGACCCCGATTTCGTCGCGCCCCGGCTTGAGGGTGCGCAGAAGGATGCCGCCGCCGATCTTCTCGCGGCCGTGGAAGAGGGCGGCTTTTCGGTGTCGCTGATCGACGGCATCACCGGCTCAGGCAAGACCGAGGTCTATTTCGAGGCGATCGCCGCGACGCTTCGGGCCGGCAAGCAGGTGCTGATCCTGCTTCCGGAGATCGCGCTGACCTCGAGCTTTCTCGAACGGTTTCAGGATCGCTTCGGCGCCAAGCCCGCCGAGTGGCACTCTGATCTTGCGCCGCGCACCCGCGAAAAGGTCTGGCGTCAGGTGACGACGGGTACGGTGCGCGTCGTCGCCGGCGCCCGCTCGGCGCTTTTCCTGCCGTTCGAGGAGCTGGGTCTCATCATCGTCGACGAAGAGCATGATCCTGCCTACAAGCAGGAGGATCGCGTCTTTTACAACGCCCGCGACATGGCGGTCGTGCGCGGCCGGATCACCGGTTTTCCGGTCGTGCTCGTCTCGGCGACGCCGTCGGTTGAAAGCCGGGTCAATGGCGAGGTCGGCCGCTACAAGCCGATCCACCTGCCGACGCGCTTCGGCGACGCGGCGCTGCCGCGGCTCGGCGTTGTCGACATGCGTCAGCATCCGCCGGCGCGCGGCGGTTTCCTGTCGCCGGTGCTCTTGAACCAGGTCGGCAAGGCCGTCGAGCGCGGCGAGCAGGCATTGCTCTTTCTCAATCGCCGCGGCTACGCGCCGCTGACGCTCTGCCGCGTCTGCGGCCATCGTTTCCAGTGCCCGGATTGTTCGAGCTGGCTCGTCGAGCATCGCTTCCGCGGCCAGATCCAGTGCCACCATTGCGGCCACGCGCAAAAGACGCCGGAGGCCTGTCCCGAATGCGGTACGCTGGATCATCTCGTCGCCTGCGGGCCCGGGGTCGAGCGCATCGCCGAGGAAGTGGAGCAACATTTTCCAGACGCGCGCACGATCGTGCTTTCGTCCGATCTCATGGGCGTCAAGCGCTTGCGACTGGAGCTCGACGCGATTGCGCGCGGCGAAGCGGATATCGTCATCGGCACGCAGCTCGTCGCCAAGGGGCACAATTTTCCGCTGATGACGCTGGTCGGCATCGTCGATGCGGACATCGGCCTGGCGAATGGCGATCCGCGGGCGGCGGAACGAACCTTCCAGCTGCTCTCGCAGGTGACCGGCCGCGCCGGGCGAACGGGCTTGAAAAGTCTCGGCCTGTTGCAGACCTATCAGCCGCAGCATCCGGTCATGCAGGCGATCGTTTCCGGCGACGCCGATGCCTTCTATGAGCGTGAGATTGCCGAGCGCGAGAAAGCGTTGCTTCCGCCCTTCGGCCGGCTTGCCTCTCTGATTGTCTCGGCCGATTCGCGCCAGGATGCGGAGGGGCATGCGCGGGGGCTGCGAATGGCCGCACCAAGGACCGACGGCATCATGATCCTGGGCCCCGCCGAGGCGCCGCTGGCGCTGATCCGCGGGCGGCATCGCTTCCGCCTGCTGGTGCATGGCCGCCGCAACAGCGACATGCAGGCTTTCGTCAAGGCGATGATCGCCGCGGGCCCCAAGGAGCGTGGCTCTATCAGCGTCCAGCTCGACATCGATCCCCAAAGCTTCCTGTAGTTCAAGTTTCCTGTGATCGTCGGGCTGAAGAGGCGGCAGGCGATTCACAACCGGGGCGACATGCGCTAGAGGTCAGGGACGCTTCGCTTTGGCCAGCCGGCCGAAGACGAAACAGCAGAACAACAGGCACATCTGCGGGAACAGGCATGGAGTTCTACATTCCGACGGAAACCGGCGAGTTCCTCGCCTTCTGCGCAGCCGCTGTGGCGGTGCTGATCGGCGTCGTCATGCTGTTTGCGCCCCGGCTTACCTTTCGCGCGGCTGGCATCGGCATTGCGGAGGGACGGCGTGGTGGCTATGCCGAGGCACGCTCTACCATGGGCGGCATGCATGTCGGGCTCGGTCTTGCCGCCATCCTGCTGGCGCAGCCGATGGTCTATCTTGCTGTCGGTGCGGCCTTCGCGCTCGCCGCTTTCGGCCGAATCCTCTCGATGATGAGTGACAACGGCACCACGCTCTACAACTGGCTGGCGCTCATCGTTCAGGCGGCACTTGCCATCCTGCCGCTCGCCTATGTCTTCGGCATGATCTGATCTGTCGTCGACATGATCTGATTGCGTCCGCGGGCTTTTCCGCGATTCACAGCGCAGGAAACGAATTTACGGCAAAATTCGGCCAAAGGTGGCCGACTTATGCCGCATTCCTGCCGTTCGCGTGTTGCGAGTCCAAACATCCTATGCTAGACGAACCGCGAATTGCGGGGGAAGTGGGTCGCCAGGCCTCGATATCCTGCAAATTATTGCAGCAAATTCAAGAATTTAAGTTGACGGCTCACCGCCAGCACTGTTCTTGGATGAAATTGAGAGAAGCTTGTGCCCGTGGCAGACACATCCCAGCTTATTTCCGGTGTTGCAGAAAGATATGCGTCCTCGCTTTTTGAACTCGCGCTGAGCGCCGGTTCGGTCGAGGCAGTCGGTGCGGATCTTAACCGCGTCCAGGCCCTGATCGACGGCAGCGACGACCTGAAGCGGCTGATCGCAAGCCCGGTCTTTTCTGCAGACGACCAGTTCAAGGCCATTTCGGCGGTTTCCGAAAAGGCTGGCATCTCCGGGCTCGTCGGCAACTTCCTCAAGGTCGTTGCGCGCAATCGTCGCCTCTTCGCGCTGCCGGGCATGATCAAGGCGTTCCGCCTGATCGCCGCGCGCCACCGTGGTGAAATCTCCGCCGACGTCACGTCGGCCCATGCGCTCTCCGCAGCGCAGCAAAACGAATTGAAGGCGACGCTGAAAGGCGTCACCGGCAAAGACGTGGCGGTCAACGTCACCGTCGACCCGTCTATTCTTGGTGGCCTGATCGTCAAGGTCGGCTCCCGCCAGATTGACACTTCCCTTCGCACCAAACTCTCTACCCTTAAGCTTGCACTGAAAGAGGTCGGCTGATGGATATCCGCGCCGCGGAAATTTCCGCAATTCTCAAAGATCAGATCAAAAATTTCGGCCAGGAAGCAGAAGTCTCCGAAGTCGGTCAGGTGCTTTCCGTCGGTGACGGTATTGCCCGCGTCTACGGCCTCGACAATGTCCAGGCAGGCGAAATGGTCGAATTCCCGGGTGGAATTCGCGGCATGGCGCTGAACCTCGAAGCCGACAACGTCGGTGTCGTTATTTTCGGTTCGGACCGTGACATCAAGGAAGGCGACACCGTCAAGCGGACTGGCGCCATCGTGGACGTTCCGGTTGGTCCGGAACTGCTCGGCCGCGTCGTCGACGCGCTCGGCAACCCGATCGACGGCAAGGGCCCGATCAACGCCAAGCAGCGCTCGCGCGTTGACGTCAAGGCTCCGGGCATCATTCCGCGCAAGTCGGTGCATGAGCCGATGTCGACCGGCCTCAAGGCCATCGACGCCCTCATCCCGGTCGGCCGCGGCCAGCGCGAGCTCGTCATCGGCGACCGCCAGACCGGCAAGACCGCGATCATTCTCGACACGATCCTCAACCAGAAGGCCATTCACGACAATGGTCCGGAAGGCGACAAGCTGTATTGCGTCTACGTCGCAATCGGCCAGAAGCGTTCGACGGTTGCCCAGTTCGTGAAGGTTCTCGAAGAGCGTGGCGCTCTTCAGTACTCGATCATCGTTGCTGCGACCGCTTCCGACCCGGCTCCGATGCAGTACCTCGCACCGTTCGCCGGTTGCGCGATGGGCGAATACTTCCGTGACAACGGCAAGCATGCCCTGATCGGTTACGACGACCTTTCCAAGCAGGCCGTTTCCTACCGTCAGATGTCGCTGCTGCTGCGCCGCCCGCCGGGCCGCGAAGCTTACCCGGGCGACGTCTTCTATCTGCACTCCCGCCTGCTCGAGCGTGCTGCAAAGCTCTCGGACGACAACGGCGCCGGTTCGCTGACGGCTCTGCCGGTCATCGAAACGCAGGGCAACGACGTTTCCGCGTTCATTCCGACCAACGTGATCTCGATCACCGACGGCCAGATCTTCCTTGAAACCGACCTGTTCTACCAGGGCATCCGTCCGGCCGTTAACGTCGGTCTGTCGGTTTCGCGCGTCGGTTCCGCCGCGCAGATCAAGGCGATGAAGCAGGTTGCCGGCTCGATCAAGGGCGAGCTCGCCCAGTATCGCGAAATGGCCGCCTTCGCGCAGTTCGGCTCGGACCTCGATGCCGCTACCCAGCGCCTCTTGAACCGCGGTGCCCGTCTGACCGAACTCCTGAAGCAGCCGCAGTTCTCGCCGCTGAAGACGGAAGAGCAGGTCGCAGTCATCTTCGCAGGCGTCAACGGTTACCTCGACAAGCTGCCGGTCAACCAGGTTGGCAAGTTCGAGCAGGGCCTGCTTTCGTACATGCGTTCGGAAGGCAAGGACATCCTGGAAACCATCCGCAAGGACAAGGCGATCTCCGACGACGTCAAGGGCAAGCTGAAGGCTGCAATCGACAGCTTCGCCAAGTCTTTCGCCTGAGCGGATTTCATTTAGGACGGATAACGGATGCCTTCACTTAAGGATCTGAAGAACCGGATCGCCTCCGTCAAGGCGACGCAGAAGATCACCAAGGCGATGAAAATGGTCGCCGCGGCGAAGCTTCGGCGTGCCCAGGAGGCGGCCGAGGCCGCCCGGCCTTACTCGCAGCGCATGGCTGCCGTTCTCGCCAACATCGCCCAGGCGGTTGGCGGGGATGACGGTGCGCCGCAGCTGATGACCGGTACCGGCAAGGACGACACGCATCTTCTGGTCGTCTGCACGGCCGAACGCGGTCTTTGCGGCGGCTTCAACTCGCAGATCGCACGCCACGCTCGCGACCACGTTCGCAAGCTGCTTGCCGCCGGCAAGACCGTGAAGATCATCTGCGTCGGCAAGAAGGGCTTCGATATCCTGCGTCGCGAATTCGCGTCGCTGATTATCGATCGTGTCGACCTGCGTGAGGTCAAGAAGATCGGCTTCCAAAACGCCGACGATATTGGCCACAAAGTCATCGCGCTCTTTGAAAAGGGCGAGTTCGATGTCTGCACGTTGTTCTATTCTGAGTTCAAGTCCGTTATCGCCCAGATTCCGACGGCACAGCAGCTGATCCCCGCCTCGGCCGGCCCGGTCGCAGCGCAAGCATCTGATGCTTCGGCCGTCTACGAATATGAGCCGGACGCGGGCGCGATCCTGAGCGATCTCATTCCGCGCAACATTTCCGTGCAGATCTTCCGAGCCCTGCTCGAGAACGTTGCGGGCGAAATGGGCGCCAAGATGAGCGCGATGGACAATGCGACGCGCAATGCTGGTGAGATGATCAACAAGCTGACGCTGAACTACAACCGTCAGCGCCAGGCTCAGATCACCAAGGAACTCATTGAAATCATCTCGGGCGCGGAAGCGCTCTAAGGTTACGAGAAGAGGGTAAGGATTATGGCTAAGGCAGCTACCCCGAAAGAAACCGTAGCGGAGAAGAAGCCCGCTGCACCGAGGAAGGCAGCTTCCGCCAAGACCGCAGCAGTTGCCGCAACCGGCGCTGTCGGTCGCGTAACGCAGGTCATCGGCGCCGTCGTCGACGTCGCGTTCGAAGAAGGCCAGCTTCCGCAGATCCTGAACGCGCTGGAAACCGACAACCACGGTAACCGCCTCGTTCTCGAAGTCGCCCAGCATCTCGGCGAAAACTCCGTTCGCACGATCGCGATGGACTCGACCGAAGGTCTCGTCCGCGGTCAGCCGGTCACCGACACCGGCGCACCGATCACGGTTCCGGTTGGCGACGAAACGCTCGGACGTATCATGAACGTCATCGGCGAGCCGGTTGACGAAGCGGGTCCGCTCGTCACCTCCGGCAAGCGCGCCATCCACCAGGAAGCGCCGTCCTATGTCGAGCAGTCGACCGAAGCGCAGATCCTCGTCACCGGCATCAAGGTCGTTGACCTTCTCGCTCCTTACGCAAAGGGCGGCAAGATCGGCCTCTTCGGCGGTGCAGGCGTTGGCAAGACCGTTCTCATCATGGAACTGATCAACAACGTCGCCAAGGCGCACGGTGGTTACTCGGTGTTTGCAGGCGTGGGTGAACGTACCCGCGAAGGCAACGACCTCTACCACGAGATGATCGAGTCCGGCGTTAACAAGCACGGCGGCGGCGAAGGCTCCAAGGCTGCGCTCGTTTACGGCCAGATGAACGAACCGCCGGGCGCCCGCGCTCGCGTCGCTCTCACCGGTCTGACGATCGCTGAAGACTTCCGCGACAAGGGCCAGGACGTTCTGTTCTTCGTCGACAACATCTTCCGCTTCACCCAGGCAGGTTCCGAAGTGTCGGCTCTGCTCGGCCGTATTCCGTCGGCCGTGGGTTACCAGCCGACGCTGGCGACCGACATGGGTCAGATGCAGGAACGCATCACCACCACGACCAAGGGTTCGATCACCTCGGTTCAGGCCATCTACGTTCCCGCCGACGACTTGACCGACCCGGCGCCGGCAACCTCGTTCGCCCACCTGGACGCAACGACGGTTCTGTCGCGCTCGATCGCCGAAAAGGGCATCTACCCGGCCGTTGACCCGCTCGACTCCACGTCGCGCATGCTCGACCCGATGATCGTCGGCGAAGAGCACTACGAAGTGTCGCGGAAGGTCCAGACGACCCTGCAGCGCTACAAGGCTCTTCAGGACATCATCGCCATCCTGGGCATGGACGAACTGTCGGAAGAAGACAAGCTGGCCGTTGCCCGCGCTCGCAAGATCGAACGCTTCCTGTCGCAGCCGTTCTTCGTTGCCGAAGTCTTCACCGGTTCGCCGGGCAAGCTGGTTGCTCTCGAAGACACGATCAAGGGCTTCAAGGGCCTGGTCAACGGCGAGTACGACCACCTGCCTGAAGCCGCCTTCTACATGGTCGGCTCGATCGAAGAAGCGATCGAAAAGGCCAAGAAGCTGGCTGCCGAAGCCGCTTGATTGCACTGTTAAGCCTCGGCGCGACCCAAGCGCCGAGGCTTTCATCCTGCCTTCTCAGAAGGCAGGGAAGACATGCACAGCCGCCGTTAGGTGGCGCGCCCACGAAAAGTGAATGGTCATGGCCGATTTCAACTTTGAGCTTGTTTCCCCCGAGCGCCTGCTCCTCTCCGAAAAAGTGACGGAAGTCGTCATTCCGGCGACCGAGGGCGAGATGACCGTGATGGCCAATCACGCGCCGACGATGACGACGGTCAAGCCCGGCGTGGTCACGGTGAAGACGGCCGACGGCAAGACCGAGCGTTTCGCAGTGTTCGGCGGTTTCGCCGATATCCTGCCGACCGGTTGCACGCTGCTTGCCGAATCCGCTGTTCACGTCGACGAACTCGACCGCACGGTGCTCGAAAACCGCATCGATGCGGTTCGCGCCGAGCTGGAAGGCGCCGGCGATGAGAAGAAGACTCGTCTCGAGCAGTTTGTTGCTGAACTGACGAAGCTCGGCGAGATCGTGATCCCGGCCTGAAAGGGACACCCGCAAGGGTAAGTGATTTGAGAAAACCCCGCCTTCGAGCGGGGTTTTTTATTGACCGCCAGGCGGCTTTGGGCGTCGTCTGGTGGTTGGCAGATGGCTCCGATCGACGGCTTTAGCTATTGTTCATCACACATCCTGTATTGAACGCTGATCGCTCAGCCTAGGAAGAGAGACCGCTGGCATGACGTCGAAGATTGTTCCTGTCATCATGGCCGGCGGAAAAGGTACCCGCCTGTGGCCGCTCTCGCGTTCCGCGGCGCCGAAGCAGTTTTTGCAGATCCTCTCCGACCGGTCGCTGTTTCAGCAGACGCTTGAACGGGTGTCGGATCCGGCGCGATACGAGCCGGCGATCGTGGTCACGAACAGCGATTTTCGCTTCATCGTTGCCGAGCAGGCGCGCGCGATCGACGTTGATCTGGGCGACATCCTGCTGGAGCCGGTGGCGCGCAACACCGCACCGGCCCTTGCCGCGGCCGCCTTCTCGGTTCTCGGCCGCTTCGGGCAGGACGCGATCATGCAGGTGCTTGCGTCCGATCATGAGATCGATGCCGGCGCTGTCTATATGGATTGCATCAGGCGGGCGCAGAAGGCCGCACTGAATGGAGAGCTGGTGACGTTCGGCATCACGCCGACGGAACCGGCAACCGGCTACGGCTATATCGAGGCCGGAGACGAACTGACCGAAGGCACAAACCGGGTGGCGCGCTTCGTGGAGAAGCCCGATCGAGCCAAAGCCGAGGCGATGCTTGCAACCGGGCGCTATCTCTGGAACTCCGGCATGTTCATGCTGCCGGTAAAGCTCTTTCTTGACGAGGTTCGCCGCTTTGCGCCGAAGGTGGAGGAAGCGGCAAGGGGGGCCGTCGAAGGCGCCCACAAGGATCTCGATTTTACCAGGCTGCACGCCGAGAGCTTTGCCGCCGCGCCGGATATCTCGATCGACTATGCGGTGTTTGAGAAAACCGAACATGCCGCGGTGGTGCCGTCCGCCTTTCCCTGGTCCGATCTCGGCAGCTGGGATGCGGTGTGGAAGACCGGACGAAAAGACGGGGACGGCAATGTCGTGACTGAACGGGCGACGGTGTCGAACACGCGCAATTCGCTGGTTCTATCGCGCGATATTCATCTGGCGGTTCAAGGGCTCGAGGATGTGGCCGTCATCGCCGGCGAGGACGCTGTCTATGTCGGCCGATTGGACGACAGCCAGAGCGTGGGCAACATCGTCAAGGCGCTGGCGCGCTCTCCGCGGACGGCGGCGCTGACGGAAGTGCACCCGACCTCCTACCGCCCTTGGGGTGCGGTGGCCGCCCTTTCAGAGGGTGAACGTTTCGCCGTCAAACGCCTGCATGTGACGCCCGGGCGGAAGATCTCGCTGCAGAAGCACCATCACCGCGCCGAACACTGGATCGTTGTGCGCGGCACGGCCGAGATCACGATGGCGGGGGAGACACGTCTGCTGCACGAAAACGAGTCGATCTATATTCCGCCGGGAACGGTGCATCGGCTGTACAATCCGGGCAAGATCCCGCTGGAGCTGATCGAGGTGCAGACGGGCTCCTATCTCGGAGAGGACGATATCATCCGCATCGAGGACGAGTTCGGGCGGCATTGAAGCCTGCCGTCCGGCATCGAGCTACCACCTCGGATGGAAGGCCAAATTCGATCGACCGTAGTTGCGGACAGATGCCGCTTCATTGTCGTCGACATGCCGATCAGCTGAAACGAAAAATGCCCGGGCCGAGACCCGGGCATTGAAGTCGGCGCATGCGGACTGAGTTGGCTCAGCCGGCAACGCGCTCGGTCTCGCCCTTCTGGGCGTAGTAGTGGCCGAAGCGGTTTGCGAGGAACGTGTCGAGCGCGATGTCTTCCTGGCGGACGAAGCCCTTCGAGGCGATCTTGCCTTCGGCGAGCAGGTCGAGCACGGCGCAGATGCTGCCTGCGGTCGTGATCTGAATGCCGCTCTGCATGCGACCGGCAACGACGCCGCTATAGACCTTGTTGGCGTAGGTTTCCTGGATCAGGCGGCCGTCACGGAAGCCCGAAACGGTGACGAAGATCACGACGACGTCCTGGGTCGTGGTCGGCAGCGAATTTTCGAAGATGTCCTTCAGGACTTCGCGGCGGTGACGCAGGCCGAGGTCGTTCAAGAGCGCCTTCATGATCGCGGCATGGCCGGGATAACGGATCGTCTTGTAGTTCAGGGTGCGGACCTTGCCCTTCAGCGTCTCGCAGAGTGTGCCGAGGCCGCCAGAGGTGTTGAAGGCTTCGTAGGTGACGCCGTCGAGCGAGAATTCTTCGCGCTCTTCCATGGCCGGAACTTCGATCAGGTTGCTCTCAACGATCGCCTCGCAGGGCTCGATGTATTCGTTGATAACGCCGTCGGTGCTCCAGGTGAGATTGTAGTTGAGCGCGTTCGACGGGTACTGCGGCAGGGCGCCAACGCGCATGCGCACGCTCTCGAGCGTCTGGAAGCGGCTGGCGAGATCGTTGGCGACGATCGAGATGAAGCCCGGCGCGAGGCCGCACTGCGGAATGAAGGCAGTGTTCGCCTTGGCGGCGATCGCCTTGACCTGGCGGGTGGATTCGACGTCTTCGGTGAGATCCAGGTAGTGGATGCCGGCTTCGGCGGCAGCTTCAGCGATTGCGACGGTTAGGTGGAACGGGGCGGCGCTGAGAACCGCGAACTTGCCGGAGAGAAGTGCGACGAGCGCCTTCTTGTCGCCGATGTCGACGGTCGCCGTCGTGATCGCTGCATGCTTTTCCACCTGCTCCAGCTGCTCGGCGGCGCGGTCGGCGACGCAGACGCTGTAGTCGCCGGTGTGGGCAAGCATACGGGCAATGGTGGAGCCGATCTTGCCTGCTCCGATGACGACGATATTCTTCATTCTTTCCCCCGGGGTATGAGAACTGTTTCTGTCTCTATTGTCGGGGGAGGGGTTGTTGATTTGAAGCGCCGATATGACTAAATCGCCTATCTAAATTCGGCAGATTGCCCAACTGGACCGACGAAATGCAGATCACGGACAAGGATCGAGAGCTTCTCGCCATCCTCAGCGAAAACGCCCGCATGCCGACGGCGACGATCGCCCGGAGGCTCGGGCTTTCGCGCACGACGGTGCAGGCGCGGATCGAGCGGCTCGAACGCGAGGGCATCATTGCCGGCTACGGCGTGCGCTTGTCGGAAAGCTATGAGAAGGGATTGGTGAAGGCCCATGTGCTGATCACCATCGCGCCGAGGGCGCTCCCCCGCGTGACGCCGGAACTCAGTGCGATCAGGGAGATCCAGACGCTGCATTCGGTCAGCGGCAGCTTCGACCTCATCGCCGTCGTGGCGGCGACGTCGATCAGTGAGCTCGATCTCTTGATCGATCGCATCGGCGAAATCGATGGCGTCGACCGCACGCTGTCTTCAATCATCCTCTCGACGCGGATCGACCGATAGGCCGTTGCTTCCGGTCCTTATGCCGGGCGGTCGGGGCTATGGCGTTGCGCCTGAAGGCGAGGGGGCTTCGCTCTCGTTGCTGCCAGAGGCGCCGGCACCTGCGCTGTCGGGCACCTTTGCCGGCGCGTTCCAGGCGGTTGGTCCTCGAACGAAGGTGCGAACGCTGCCGTCGCCAGAGGCGAGCCACTTGCTCCGGTCGAAGTAAAGCTCGGCAATGCTCTTCGGCCGCGCCCGTGGCGGCTGGTTGGCGAGGAAATTGTAACGCGGCGTCATTTCGTCGGACTCGCGCTTGAACTGGATGCGGCTGCCGAAGTGCTTGAGGTCGAATTCCTTCAGCGCCTGGATCCGCAGGGTGACGCTGGCGGCATCAGCCCAGCGTACATGGTCGAGAAAGACGGCGGCGGCGCGGGCGGCGGCCGTTGTCACTGCCTGGCTGTCGTCCTGGCGTTCGATGTTGAGCTTGACGCGGAAGGACGTGATCTCCTCCTCGCCGCTGCCCTTGACGAAGATAAAGATCGACGAGGGTCTGTCCTCGCCCGGCCGCGGGAAGGAAATGAGCGAGGAGCATTCCCATTGCCCGCGTTCGCCGGCGCTTGATTTCCATTCGAGTTCGCGAAAGCCGGCTTCGCGCAGTTCGTCACAGAGCGCCTTGGGATCGCTGCGGATGGCGCGGAGAAACTGCTGCTCTGGTGTGTGCAGATCCTGGAAGGTCCAGGCGGGCAGGGCGATCAGCGGCGGTCCGCGCTTCGTCGGCCTGGCGGTCTTCTGTTCGGCCGGTTTCTCGCCTTCGAGAAGGGTTGTCGGAAGACCGAGCGCAAGCAGGACTTTCTTGAGGTTGCGTTGCCCGTTGGCGAGCAAGGCTGTTGCGAGGATGGCCGTGACAATCAGCAGGAGCACGATCAGGAAAAAGCGCAGCCCCGTCCGGCGGGCGGGCTTCCCGGCAGGTGTCTTGCCACGGGCCGTGCTCATGCCACCCCGCTCGCCGGATGGCGGGCGACGGGACGCGGGGCCTCCAGCAAAAGGCGGTCGGTCGGCCGGGTTTCCATGATCTCAGGTTGTCACCATATCCAAGCCTTCTTCATCCCCGAAATCCGCTGCGGCGGCAATATGCAACCGCCGATCTAGAGCGTCCATTGTACGTTCATATGAGCGCACAAAGGACGCTTTAGCACTTTGATCCTGGAGCATCTTTCTGCCTCAAGTGATTCCGCTCGAGGCAGAATGCTCCAGGCCGGCGGACTGTGACATTTCCGTACAACGCGTCGCTGAGCGCTGAGCGCGGCGAACGAAAAAGTTGAAATCCGGAGATGATTGCATAGTTTTGAGCGGCAGACTGTGAAAGGGACGCGACGTTCGTCATGACAGCCCCAACATTTGCCGCCTCCTCGATCGACGTGCCGCTCGTCCGGCGGCTGATCGCAGCGCAATTTCCCGACTGGTCGGACCTCGAGGTGCGGCCGATCGAGCCCGGTGGTTGGGACAACAGGACGTTTCGCCTGGGCGACACGATGAGCGTCCGTCTGCCGAGCGCCGAGCACTACGTAGGGCAGGTGGAGAAAGAGCAGCACTGGTTGCCGCGGCTGGCGCCGCATCTGCCGCTACCCATACCTGCGCCTTTGGCCAAGGGAGCGCCGGCGGAGGGCTTCCCCTGGCCCTGGTCGGTCTATCGCTGGCAGCCGGGCGAAACGCTGGCGGCCGAAAGGGTTGACGATCTCCGGCAAGTGGCACGCGACCTCACGCGTTTTCTCCACGCCCTGATGCGGGCGGATGCGACCGGCGGGCCATTGCCCGGCGCGCATAATTTTCACCGCGGCGGCCCGCCGGCCTTCTACGACGAGGAGACGCGCCAAGCGATCGCGCTGCTCGATGGGCAGATCGATACCAAGGCGGCGCACGAGGTCTGGGAGGCGGCACTTGCCGCCCCATTCGAGGGCAACCCAGTCTGGTTTCATGGAGACATCGCCTGGGGCAACCTGCTCGTCGAGAACGGTCGCTTAAGCGCCGTCATCGATTTTGGCACCTCGGGTGTCGGCGATCCGGCCTGCGATCTCGCCATAGCCTGGACGTTTTTTCACGGCGAAAGCCGGGACGTATTTCGTGACGGCATGGCACTCGATCGCGGCGCCTGGGCCCGCGGTCGTGGCTGGACGTTGTGGAAGGCGCTGATCGTCCTTGCCGGAATGACCGGGGCGCCGGCGAGCGAAATGGCGAAGCAACGCTCCGTTATCGACGAGGTGCTCGAGGACCATCGCTGCTTGGGCTAGCACCGCGAAAGCGTAGGGCGCGCGTCGGCTGGCTTGACCCGCGAGAAAATAGCCTCTAGGTCAGGCGCACGCGGGACGACCCGCGTCGGTGCTTCGCCTGGGGACGGCCCCACTATCTCGACCGAGATATTGGAGTCGATCGCATCATGCAGCCCCATCGCTCGTGGCACGTCCGCGCGCCCCTTTCCTTCATCGAGCAGCTGAATGCTTCCGTCCGGAGCGATCGCCATGCGCGACGATTTCGGCCGACAATCGCTTATCCAACAACACATTGACGCGCCGGCGGCCACCGCCGGTGTGCCGCTGAGGTGTCATCGCCAACGCAACGAGGTTGATGATGGCTGGACCCATCGAACAATTTGAGATCAAGTCACTGTTTCCGATCGCGGAGATCGGTGGCCACCAGATCAGCTTTACCAACTCGGCCACCTACATGGTCCTGACGGTGGCGATCGCCAGCCTCTTCCTGATCCTGTCGACCGGGCGGCGCGGGCTGGTGCCGAACCGGGCGCAATCGGCGGCCGAGATCCTCTACGAGTTTGCCGCAAAGACACTGCGCGAAAATGCCGGCGAAAAGGGCATGCGCTTCTTCCCGCTGGTGTTTTCGCTGTTCATGTTCATTCTCACCGCCAACCTGATCGGCATGTTTCCCTACGCCTTCACGGTGACGAGCCATATCGCCGTGACCTTTGCGCTGGCGCTGCTCGTGTTCCTGACGGTGACGCTCTACGGCCTTTACCGGCACGGTCTCGGCTTCCTCCGGCTGTTCATGCCGTCGGGTGTGCCGCTGGTGCTGGCGCCGATCATCATTCCGATCGAGGTGGTCTCCTACCTCTCGCGTCCCGTCAGCCACTCGGTCCGCCTGTTCGCGGTCATGCTCGCCGGTCACATCACGCTCAAGGTTTTCGCCGGCTTCGTCGTCAGCCTCACCGGTTTCGGCGCACTGGGGATGCTGGGCGCAGTCCTGCCCTTGATGATGACCGTCGCGCTGACGGGCCTTGAACTGCTGATGTCGGTCATCCAGGCCTATATCTTCACCATGCTGACCTGCATGTATCTCAACGATGCGCTTCACCCGAACCATTGAGAAGTGACGAGGCTCCCTGGAAAAGGGAGCCTCCTTGTCATCCGGCCGTCGTCCGGCGTGCTTCGATCCGATATGTTCGCCAGGAGGACCAGGCGAAGGCCAGCAGGAACATCGCGGTCATCAGCAGCACGATGGTCGGCGCCGGCGCGCTGTCGATGAAGAAGGACAGATAAACGCCCAGGAAGGACGCCGTCATCGCGATGAGCACGGCGACGATGAGCATCGCGCCCATGGTGCGGGTGATCAGGAAGGCGATGGCGCCGGGCGCGATCAGCATGGCGATGGCAAGGATCAGCCCCACCGCCTTCAGCGCGCCGACGATCGTCAGCGACAGGATTGCAAGCAGGCCGTAGTGCAGCCAGTTGACCGGCAGGCCGACGGCCTTCGCCTGGGCCGGATCGAAGGCGTGCAGCAGGAAATCGCGCCATTTGACGGCGAGGATGCCGGCGGCGACGAGCGCGATCACGCCGGTCTCGACGATATCGCGCCAACCGATGCCAAGCATGTCGCCGAAGAGGATATGGTCGAGATGCACGTCGCTCTGGATCTTGGTGTAGAGTACCAGGCCGAAGCCGAACATGCCCGAGAACACCACGCCCATCACCGTATCCTGCTTGATGCGGCTGTTCTCCTTGAGGTAGCCGGTCAGAAGCGCGCAGGACATGCCGGCTGCAAAGGCGCCGACGGCGAGCGGCAGGCCGACGATGTAGGAAATGACGATGCCGGGGAAGACGGCGTGCGAAATGGCATCGCCCATCAGCGACCAGCCCTTCAGCACCAGGAAGCAGGAGAGCATCGCCGTCGGGATCGCCACCAGCACCGAGATCAGAAGCGCATTGCGCATGAACTCGAATTCGAAGACGGCAAGCAGCATGTCGAGCGAGATCATCGGGCAACCTCCACCGGCTCGGCGCTGCGCCTGCGCGCGGCGAGGAGCCCATGTTTGGGGGCGAAGACGAAGGCCGCAAGGAAGATCAGCGTCTGCAGCACGATGATGATGCCGCCGGTGGCCCCGTCGAGGAAGTAGCTGAAGTAGGCGCCGAGGAAACTGGTCAGCGCGCCGATGGCGATGCTGATCAGGATCAGCCTGGGAAAGCGATCCGTCAGCAGATAGGCGGTCGCGCCTGGCGTTACCACCATGGCGATGACGAGGAAGGCGCCGACGGTCTGCAGTGCGGCGACCGTACAGGCCGAAAGCAGCGTGAAGAACAGCACCTTGAGGAAGGTCGTCGGAATGCCGATCGAGCGGGCATGGCTCTCGTCGAAGAAGGTCACCATCAGGTCCTTCCACTTCGCCGTGAGGATAATGAGCGAGACGACGCCGATGATGGCAAGTTGCAGCGTGTCGGCAGGCGTGATCGCCAGGATGTTGCCGAGCACGATCGTCTGGATGTTCACCGAGGTTGGCGACAGCGACACCATGAAGAGGCCAAGCCCGAAGAAGGAAGTGAAGATCAGGCCGATGATCGTGTCTTCCTTGAGCCGGGTGCGTTGGTTGAGAAACAGCATGGCGCCGGCGGCAAGTCCGCCGGAGAAGAAGGCGCCGAGCGAAAAGGGCAGGCCGAGCATGTAGGCGCCGGCGACACCCGGCACAATCGCGTGCGAGAGCGCGTCACCGATCAGCGACCAGCCCTTCAGCATCAGATAGGACGACAGGAAGGCGCAGACGGCGCCGACCAGCGCGCTCACCCACATGGCATTCAGCATGTAGCCATAGGTGAAGGGTTCCAGGAGCGTGGCGATCATTTGCCGTTCGGCTCCCCGTTGGTCTCGGGTTTTGCCGGCTGCGCCACCATGCGATCCTTGTCGCCATACATGACCAGCGGGCGCTCGTCGTCGGTAATGACAGCCAGTTGCCGCGGATCGGCGTCGTCGTGCAGGCTGTCGCCGCCGAGCACGAAATGCCGGAGAACGCCGCCGAAGGCGAGCTCGAGATTTTCCCGGGTGAAGGTGGTTTCGGTCAGGCCGTAGGCAAGCACGGTGTTCTTAAGAAGTACGGTGCGGTCGCAGAATTCCGGTACGCTGCCAAGATTGTGGGTCGAGACCAGCATGACCCGGCCCTCGTCGCGAAGTCCGATCAAGAGGCGGATGATCGCGTCCTCGGTCTTGACGTCGACGCCGGTGAAGGGTTCGTCGAGCAGGATGACCTTGCCGTCCTGGGCGAGCGCGCGTGCCAGGAAGACGCGCTTCTTCTGGCCGCCGGAGAGCTCACCGATCTGGCGCTTGCGGTAGTCGCTCATGCCGACCCTGGCGAGGGCTGCCTCGACCGCCTCATGATCCACCTTCTTCGGGATGCGCAGCATGTTCATGTGGCCGTAGCGGCCCATCATGACGACGTCCTCGACCAGAACCGGGAAGTTCCAGTCGACCTCCTCGGCCTGAGGAACATAGGCGACGAGGTTCATCTTGAGCGCTTCGGGCACGGAGCGCCCGAGGATCGAGATCTCGCCGCGCGAGAGGCGGGCGAAACCCATGATCGCCTTGAAGAGCGTCGACTTGCCGCTGCCGTTGACGCCGACGAGCGCCGTGATCGTGCCCGTCGGGATTTCGAAGGTCGCGTCGCGCAACGCCCGCAGGCCGTTGCGGTAGGTGACTGTCGCACCTGAGACGCGAATGCCGTTGCCTTGCTCGCCGGATGCCGGAACGGGACCGGAGCGCGGCTTCACCTGAAGGTTCATTGCGAAAGACCCTTGGCGATGGTTTCCGATGTGACGCGCAGCAGATCGATATAGGTGGGAACCGGGCCGTCCGCTTCGCTCAAGGAATCAACGTAAAGCACGCCGCCGTATTTTGCACCGGTCTCGCGCGCCACCTGCTCGGCCGGATCCGGAGAAATCGTGCTTTCGGAGAAGACGACGGGAATGTTGTTGGCCCGGACGGCATCGATCACCTTGCGAACCTGCTGCGGCGTGCCCTGCTGGTCGGCGTTGATCGGCCAGAGATACAGTTCCTTCATGCCGAAATCGCGGATCAGGTAGCTGAAGGCGCCCTCGCTCGACACCAGCCAGCGCTTGTCCTCGGGGATCTTGGCGATCTCGGCGCGGATGGGGGCGATGGTCGCCTCGATCTTCTGCTTATAGGTCTCGGCATTGGCCTTGTAGACCTCGGCATTGGCAGGGTCGTACTTCACGAAGGCATCGCGAATGTTGTCGACATAGACGAGGGCTGCCGACGGCGACATCCAGGCATGCGGATTGGGCTTGCCGGTATAGGGGCCTTCGGCAATGCCCATCGGCTCGACGCCCGTCGAGACGACGGCGCCGGGGACATCGTCGAAATTCTGGAAGAACTTCTCGAACCAGAGTTCCAGGTTGAGGCCGTTCCAGAGGATCAGCTTGGCATCATGCGCTTTCAGAATATCGCGCGGGGTCGGCTGGTAGTTGTGGATCTCGGCACCCGGCTTGGTGATCGATTCGACGATGGCCGCATCGCCTGCGACGTTCTTCGCCATGTCTGCAATGACCGTGAAGGTCGTCACTGCCTTGAACTTTTCCTGCGCCGCGCTGGCGCCTGGAACGAGCGCGATGGCTGCCATGGCAACTGCCGCTGCCAGGATCGCGCGCCTCGTTTGATCGATCATTCGCTACTCCCAAGTGTTGACATCGACAGGAGTAGGGGAATGATTTGCATAAGTCAATGCAAATGAGAAGCATTCGCAACTGGCTATTTTCAAACCCGGCGCCCTTGGCTAGTGTACGGCCATGAAACAGAACAAGAATCGTGTCGAAGAACTGGAAGGCGTCCTGAGGGATGGCGGCGTGCGCGTGACGCGCCAGCGCGCGGCAATCCTGAAGATTCTGGCGACCGCCGAAGATCACCCCGACGCGAGTGAGCTGCATCGCCGTGCCAAGGAAATCGACGCCACCGTATCGCTTTCGACCGTCTACCGGACGCTTTCGGCGCTTGAGCAGCAGGGTGTCGTGCACCGCCATGCCTTTGAAAGTGCGACGGCCCGTTTCGAGACGGCCGACGCGCCGCATCACGATCACCTGATCGATATCGATACCGGCGCGGTGATCGAATTCCGCTCCGACAAGATCGAGCAGCTGCAAGCGGAGATTGCCGCCGAGCTTGGCTACGATCTGGTGCGCCACCGGCTGGAGCTCTACTGCCGCAAGCGCAAGGACTGAGCGCTTTGTGACCGCAGCCGCCCGCCACAATCCGGGCGAGCGGCGCGTCGCTTTCTGATTGCAACACGATCATCCGCGATCGACGACGGCGACTGTTGTGCGCCGTGCCGGTATTGTCATGGCCGCAACGCCGATGACGACGCAGCCAAGGCCGATCCAGGCGGTGTCCGACAGCCGCTCGCCGAGGAAGACCGCGCCAATCGCAACACCGACGGGCACGCGCAGATAGGCCTGGGCGGTGGCGCCGACCGAACCCAGCGTCTGGATCAGCCGGAAGTAGATGGCAAAGGCAAGTGCTGTCGAGAAGACGGCAAGCCCGAGAAGCGCGAGCAGCGAATCCGTGGAGGGCGCAAGCGTCCAGGGCCTGTCGACAATAAGGCTGGTGGGGATCAACAGCACCGTGCCTGCGATCAGCGAGCCGGCGGCGGGCATCATCGGGTCGAGCCCTTTGAAACTGCGTCCGAAGATCGCCGCACCTGCATAGCAGACGGTTGCCAGGATCACGGCAAGCTGCGGCAGCAATTGCTCACCGAGGCCGCCGAAGGCCTCCATGCCGATGATCAGGCTGATGCCGGTCATGCCGGCAATGACACCGACGAGCTTGCGGGTTGTGACCGCCTCATGGCGGATGATCAAGGCCGTCATCAGGAAGGCGAAGATCGGCGTCGTCGCATTGAGGATCGAGGCGATGCCGGCATCGATCGTCTGCTCGGCCCAGGCGATCAGCGTGAAGGGCACGACGCTGTTGAGGCAGGCCTGGAACAGGAACCGCCGCCAGGTTGCCGCGTCGCGGGGCATCTTCAGCCCGCGCCAGCGAAGGACGGCGAGAAGGATGGCGCCGGCGATCAGGGTGCGGGCGGCGATCAACGTGACCGGCGGGATGGTCTCGATGCCGATCTTGATGAAGGTGTAGGAGGCGCCCCAGAGTGTCGCAAGCGCGAGAAGCAGCGATAGCTCGAGGGTGAGATTGGTCTTGGCCATGGCGATTGAAACCTTCGTGTCGTCGTCGTTGGCCCCTCTTCTAGCGCGGCGGAGACGGTAGATGCTTCGGCGGCGATCGAAGTATCAAGGCCTCGCTGTGTGTGCGAAACGACAAAGCCCCGGCCCACCTTTTGGGGGAGGGCCGGGGCAGATGCATTCCCTGTTGCTCAGTGGCTGTCTGCGAGCTTGGCCGCGTCGACGGAGGCAGATCGTTGGAAGCTCAGGCCATTGAAGAAGGCGTTGAGCACCACGGCCGAGATCGAGGCGAGCACGATGCCGGACTCGATGATCGGATGGATCGCGTGTGGCAGCCACATCAGGAAGTTCGGCGCGATCAGCGGGATCAGGCCGAAGCCGATGGAGACGGCGACGACGAAGAGGTTGTTGCGCGACGACTTGAAATCGACGGTCGACAGGATGCGCACGCCGGTGGCAGCCACCATGCCGAACATCACCAGGCCAGCGCCGCCGAGCACGAAGGGCGGCACCGCCTCGACCAGCGCGCCCATCTTCGGGATCAGGCCGAGCGCGATCATGATGACGCCGCCCATCACGCAGACGTAGCGGCTCTTGACGCCGGTGACGCCGACAAGGCCGACGTTCTGCGAGAAGCTGGTATAGGGGAAGGTGTTGAACAGGCCGCCGATCATGGTGCCGAGACCATCGACCCGAAGCCCGGCTGTCAGTTGCTGCTGCGAAACCTCGCGGTTGGTCATTTCGCCAAGCGCCAGGAACATGCCTGTCGATTCGATCATCACCACGATCATGACAAGCGACATGGTGGCGATCAGCACCGGATCGAAGATCGGCATGCCGAAGCGCAGCGGGGTGACAACGGCAAACCAGCCGGCGTCTGCCACCCGATCGAAGTGCATCATCCCGAGGGCTGCGGCGACGACGCAGCCGACGACGACGCCGGTCAGCACGGCAATGTTGCTGATCAGCCCGCGGCCGAAGCGTGCGATGACGAGAATGGAGATGAGCACGAAGGCGGCAAGCGCGATGTGGCTCGGCTCGGCATAGAGCGGGTTCGGTACCGTGGCGCCGAGCACCAGGCCATCGGGCACGGCAGATCCGCCGGCGGCAGCCGCCTTCTTCAATTCGGCCAGCCATTCGACATGGCTCGGATCGACGAGTTTCGGCGCCGTCGGGCCGAAGGGATTACCGAAGATCCAGTTGACGCCCACCCGCATCAGCGACACGCCGATGACCAGGATGATCGTGCCGGTGACGATGGGCGGAAAGAACTTGAGCAACCGGCCCATCAGAGGGGCGATCAGCAGCGCGATGAGGCCGGCACCGATGATGGCGCCGAAGATCATCCGTGCGCCCTCCTGACCGGGTGTCATCGCCGCCATCGAAACCATCGGCCCGACTGACGCGAAGGTAACGCCCATCATGACGGGAAGGCGGATGCCGAAGCTGCGACCGACGCCGAGCGACTGGATGATGGTGACGAGGCCGCAGACGAAAAGATCGGCCGAGATCAGAAAGGCGACGTCCTGAGGGCTGAGCTGCAGCGCCCGGCCAACGATCAGCGGCACCGCGACGGCACCGCCATACATGACAAGAACATGCTGGATCCCAAGCGTCGCGAGCCTGCCTACAGGCAGCTTCTCGTCCACCGGGTGTATGCTGGAAACGTCGCTCATGGTTCCTCCTCCCATCACGTCGACCAGTCCTCCCCCGTCCTCCAACAGGGAAATGCTATCTTTCGTTGTGGCAAAATGGCGCACAAGTGCCGCGGTAGCAAAAACACTTTCCGGATTTCGGGGGAAATCGGCGATGCCGCGCGTGGGCGGAATGAAAGCTGTCAGCGCATGTTACCAACGATGCAACGTTGCCGCAATGCAGCAGAGCGATGGTGTGCGCGTTGCCGTTCAAGCCGCGGCGCAGCTGTTCTGGGATCGCAATCGATGAAATCTCGCCAACTGGCACTGTCGCTCTACCGTCTGTCCGGTATTTTGCTGGCGTTTGCAATCGCCTTCTGGCCGGCGGCTGCCAGTGCCGGCGGTGCGTCTTTCCCCGGCCAATGGCAGCAGGTGGCGCGCGGCACAGGCGTGTGTGCGGCTTGCCGGGTCGATATCAGGCGGAGCGGACCGGTGCTGAGGCTGAGTGGCAAGGACGGTTGGGTCGCTGTCGTCCATGTCGGGGCAGGAGGAAGCGGAAACAGCGCCGAGGGCATCGGCCGCTGGAGCGAAGGCGACGCCAGCCACTATGGCGGCAAGCCCTTCGATATTCGCGTCGCGATCGTCAACAAGCACCTCTACATGGACATGTTGGTGCGCATGGATGATGGCTCGACGCGGGCGATCCGGGCGATTTTCGACAAGCGGCGATCGGAGAAATCCGGGCGCCTGCGGTTGGCCCGGATGTAGAGGCGCCAAAGAAAACCGGGGCCGTCGCCGACCCCGGTGCCGCATCTCCTGAAATGGAAAAGGCCGCCCGGTTGGGGCGGCCCTCGTCTTACTTCTGCCAGCTCTTGACCAGATCGTCATAGTTGACGGTCTGCGGCTTTTCCTTCTCGTTCTCGACCTTCAGCTGCGGAGCGAGGTTGCCCTTGGAAACGGCGTCCTGGTTCCAGTACTCGAGATCGTGCTCTTCGGCGAGCTTCGGACCGAAGTCGCCCTGGACGCCCGAACGTTCGAGGCGGGAGAGAACTTTCTCCTGCTCGGCGCACAGCGAGTCCATGGCTTCCTGGGCGGACTTGGCACCCGAGGAAGCATCGCCGATTGCCTGCCACCACAGCTGAGCCAGCTTCGGATAGTCAGGAACGTTCGTGCCGGTCGGCGACCACTGCAGGCGGGCCGGCGAACGGTAGAACTCGATCAGACCGCCGAGCTTCGGAGCGCGGTCCGTGAAGCTCTTGTGGTCAAGCGTCGACTGGCGGATGAAGGTGAGGCCGACATGGCTCTTCTTCACGTCGACGGTCTTCGAGGTCACGAACTGCGCGTAGAGCCAGGCGGCCTTGGCGCGATCGTCAGGCGTGGACTTCAGCAGCGTCCACGAACCGGCGTCCTGATAGCCGAGTTTCATGCCGTCCTTCCAGTAGACGCCGTGCGGGCTCGGCGCAAAGCGCCACTTCGGCGTGCCGTCCGCGTTCACGACCGGCAGGCCGTCCTTCACGAAGTCGGCGGTGAACGCCGTGTAGGTGAACATCTGCTGGGCGATTTCACCCTGCGACGGAACCGGGCCGGATTCCGAGAAGGTCATGCCCTGGGCAGCAGCCGGTGCATAGGCCTTCATCCAGTCGAGGTACTTCTGGATGGAGTAGACGGCAGCCGGGCCGTTGGTGTCGCCACCGCGGGCAACGCACGAGCCGACCGGACGCGAGTTCTCGTCGACCTTGATGCCCCACTCGTCGACGGGCTTGCCGTTCGGGATGCCCTTGTCGCCGTTGCCAGCCATCGACAGCCAGGCGTCGGTGAAGCGCCAGCCCAGCGACGGGTCCTTCTTGCCGTAGTCCATGTGGCCATAGACCTTCTTGCCGTCGACTTCGCGGCCGGTGAAGAACTCGGCAATATCCTCATAGGCCGACCAGTTGACCGGAACGCCGAGGTCGTAGCCGTACTTCGCCTTGAAGTCCGCCTTGTTCTTCTCGTCGTTGAACCAGTCGTAGCGGAACCAGTAGAGGTTCGCGAACTGCTGGTCGGGCAGCTGGTAGAGCTTGCCGTCAGGTGCGGTGGTGAAGGACTTGCCGATGAAGTCGTCGATGTCGAGGTTCGGGTTGGTGACGTCCTTGCCTTCATTGGCCATGAAGTCGGTCAGGCTGCGGGCCTGCTGGTAGCGCCAATGGGTACCGATCAGGTCCGAGTCATTGATGTAGGCGTCGTAGACGTTTTCGCCCGACTGCATCTGCGTCTGCAGCTTTTCGACGACGTCGCCTTCGCCGATCAGGTCATGGGTGATCTTGATGCCGGTGATGTCGGAGAAGGCCTTGGCCAGCGTCTTCGATTCGTATTCATGGGTTGTGATCGTTTCGGAAACGACCTTGATTTCCATGCCGGCGAAAGGCTTGGCCGCATCGACGAACCACTGCATTTCGGCTTCCTGAGCCGCGCGGTCGAGCGAGGACATGTCGCCGATCTCGCTGTCGAGGAACGTCTTAGCCTCGTCCATGCCGGCAAAAGCGGAGCCGGTGTAAGCCAGCAGCATAGCTGCCGTCGTAGTCAAAAGATGCCGTCGCATAATTCCCTCCCTTAGGTTTGCGAATGCGGTTCTTTGGCTTTCGAGGGGTCGCTCGTTTAGCGGCTCCTCAAATCGGTTCGCCTCAGACGTAGCGGAAGACGCCGACGGCATAGACCAGGGAGAGCGCGAGCGCCCACCACAGGTTTTGACCGCCGACGAAGCCGAGCCATGCGAGGTGAATGAAGGCGCTGCCGAGCAGCGACACGAAGAGGCGATCGCCCCGTGTCGTCTCGAAGCGCAGGATGCCGACGCGCGGGGTTCCGCCCGGCGAGGCATATTCCCAGACCGCCATCATCGACAGCAGCGCGAAGATGGTCAGGAAGAACATGGCCGACGGAAACGACCAGGCCATCCAGCCACCGGCAACCAGCGGCGCGAACCAGTCGCGCGCGCCGTCCTTGACCGGCAGCATGCTCATGAGCAGACCGGCGGCGGCGGCATAGACGAGGAGAACGGCGGCGAAGGGCAGTTGCCAACGGGCCTTGCGATCGGGTTGAGCAGTCATCATACCCTCCCCAGGGCAAAGCCCTTGGCGATGTAGTTGCGAACGAAATAGATCACCAGCGCGCCCGGAATGATGGTGAGCACGCCGGCGGCGGCCAGCACGCCCCAGTCGAGGCCGGAGGCGGAGACGGTGCGGGTCATGGTGGCAGCGATCGGCTTGGCGTCCGTGGTCGTCAGCGTGCGGGCAAGCAGCAGTTCGACCCAGGAGAACATGAAGCAGAAGAAGGCGGCGACACCGATGCCCGAGGCGATCAGCGGCATGAAGATCTTCACGAAGAAGCGCGGGAACGAGTAGCCGTCGATATAGGCGGTTTCGTCGATTTCCTTCGGCACGCCCGACATGAAGCCTTCCAGGATCCAGACGGCGAGCGGCACGTTGAACAGGCAGTGGGCAAGCGCCACGGCGATGTGCGTGTCGATCAGGCCGAAGGCCGAATAGAGCTGGAAGAAGGGCAGGGCAAAGACCGCCGGCGGCGCCATGCGGTTGGTCAGGAGCCAGAAGAACAGGTGCTTGTCCCCGAGGAAGCGGTAGCGCGAGAAGGCGTAGGCCGCCGGCAGCGCTGCCGTTACCGAGATCACCGTGTTCATGACGACGTAGATGATCGAGTTGATGTAGCCGTTGTACCAGGACGGGTCGGTGAAGATCACCTGATAGTTCCTGAGCGTCGGGTTCACGGGCCAGAGCGAGAAGGTGCTGAGGATCTCGCTCGTCTCCTTGAAGCTCATGTTGACGAGCCAGTAGATCGGCAGGAGCAGGAAGACGATGTAGATCGTCGGCACCAGCCAGGAAAGGCGTTCGGTAAGCGGTTGTGTCTGCATGTTGGTTCTCCTCCCGCTCACTTCAGCCTTGCGCGTCGCTCGTGGTCATCACGGTGTAGAAGATCCACGAGAGCAGCAGGATGATGAGGAAGTAGATGATCGAAAGCGCTGCCGCCGGACCGAGGTCGAACTGGCCGATGGCCGTCTTGACGAGGTCGATCGACAGGAAGGTGGTGGAGTTGCCGGGGCCGCCGCCGGTGACGACGAAGGGCTCGGTGTAGATCATGAAGCTATCCATGAAGCGCAGCAGGAAGGCGATCAAAAGCACGCGCTTCATCTTCGGCAGCTGGATGTAGCGGAACACCGACCAGCGCGAGGCGCCGTCGATCTTGGCCGCCTGGTAATAGGCGTCCGGGATCGAGACGAGACCGGCATAGCACAGAAGCACGACGAGGCTCGTCCAGTGCCAGACGTCCATGACGATCAGCGTCACCCAGGCGGCGACCGGATTCTGCACGTAGTTGTAGTTGATGCCCATGCCTTCGAGCGTGCGGCCGAGCAGGCCGATGTCGACGCGGCCGAAGACCTGCCAGATGGTGCCGACGACGTTCCACGGGATGAGCAGCGGCAGCGCCATCAGGACGAGGCAGACCGGCACGCCGAGACCCTTCTTCGGCATGTTCAGCGCGATGATGATGCCGAGCGGAATTTCGATCGCCAGGATGATCGCCGAGAAGATCAGGTTGCGGGTGAGCGCGTCCCAGAAGCGGTCCGATGTCAGCACCTGAACGTACCAGTCGGTGCCGGCCCAGAAGAACGCGTTGTTGCCGAAGGTGTCCTGGACCGAATAGTTGACGACGGTCATCAGCGGGATGACGGCCGAGAAGGCCACCAGCACCAGGACCGGCAACACCATGAACCAGGCCTTGTTGTTCCAGGTTTTCTCCATGGTCAGGCCTCCTCGCCGACGCGCCAGGAATCGGCGTAAATGTTGATGGCTTTCGGATCGAAGCGGACACGCGGATCGGCGGGGATTTCGCCATCCTCGTCGACGATGATCGAGATCGGCTGATCGGCGAAGCGGGCACGCACGATCTTGTGGCGGCCGATATCCTCGACCTTGGTGATCGCGACCGGCATGCCCTCGCGGCCGAGCGAGACGAATTCCGGGCGAATGCCGAGCTCGGTCTTGGCGCCGGACTTGACCTTCGGAAGAAAGTTCAGAGCCACGTGTTCGCCGCCGACGGTCGCGGTGTTGCCGTCGAGATTGACCGGCAGGACGTTCATGCCCGGCGAGCCGATGAAGTAGCCGACGAAGGTGTGGCGCGGGCGTTCGAAGAGCTCGGCCGGCGTGCCGATCTGGACGATCTGACCGTCATACATGACGACGACCTTGTCGGCGAAGGTCAGTGCCTCGGTCTGGTCGTGCGTGACGTAGACCATGGTGAAGCCGAACTGCTTATGCAGCCGCTTGATCTGCGAGCGCAGCACCCACTTCATTTCCGGATCGATAACGGTCAGCGGCTCGTCGAAGAGGATGGCGCTGACGTCGTTGCGCACGAGGCCGCGGCCGAGCGAAATCTTCTGCTTCTGGTCGGCGGTGAGACCGCGGGCGGTTTTCTTCGCCCAGCCGCCGAGACCGATCATTTCGATCGTTTCCTTGACGCGGCGGTCGACCTCGGCCTCCGGCACGTGCCGGTTGCGCAAGGGGAAGGCCAGATTGTCGTAGACGGTCATCGTGTCGTAGATGACAGGGAACTGGAACACCTGAGCGATGTTGCGTTCCTGGGTCGAGAGATGCGTCACGTCCTTGCCGTCGAAGAGAATGCGCCCTTCCGACGGGTTGATCAGGCCGGAGATGATGTTGAGCAGCGTGGTCTTGCCGCAGCCGGAGGGCCCGAGCAGCGCATAGGCGCCGCCGTCGTTCCATTCGTGATGCACTTCCTTCAGCGCGTAGTCGTTTTCCGATTTCGGCTTGGCGCCGTAGGCGTGGCGGATATGTTCCAGGTCGATGCGTGCCATGTTTTCCTCCCAGCGCCTCCTCAGGCCACGCCGCCAATGGCGCGTCCATCCGGCCCGAAGGCCATGAGATGACGGGTATCGACGAAGACCGCGAGGGTCGCGTCCGGTTCGATGTCGTGAATGCCCGGCGCCAGCATGACCCAGCGTGCATTGGCGAAACCCACGTGAATGAAGCTTTCCGACCCTGCGATCTCGGAGATCGCGGTCTTGACGGTGAGCGGGTCACCGCCGCCCTGCGGGCGATCGAAAGAAATGTGGTGCGGCTGGAAGGCGACGGTGCAGGGACCGTCGGCAATGCCAGCCAGATGCGCCGGAACCGTCAGCACGGGCTTGCCGTCGAGCGTGAAGACCGAGCCGGATTTGACGAGGTCGATCGTGTTCAGCGGCGGATCGGCGAAGGTGCGGGCGGTGATCAGGTCGACCGGACGGCGATAGACGTCGATCGTCTTGTCGAACTGGGTGATGCGGCCCTGGCTGAGGGCGGCGGTGTTGCCGCCGAGCAGCAGCGCTTCCGAAGGCTCGGTCGTCGCATAGACGAAGATGGCGCCGGAGGCGGCAAAGATCTTCGGCAATTCCTCGCGCAATTCCTCGCGCAGCTTGTAGTCGAGGTTGGCGAGCGGCTCGTCGAGCAGCACAAGGTCGGCATTCTTGACGATGGCGCGGGCAAGCGCCGTGCGCTGCTGCTGGCCGCCGGAGAGGTTCAAGGGCGTGCGGTCGAGATAGGGCGTGAGCTTCAGCAGTTCGGCCGCCTTGCGCACTTCGCGGTCGATGGTCGCGGCGTCGGCGCCGCTGATGCGCATCGGCGAGGCGATGTTCTCGTAGACCGTCATGGCCGGATAGTTGATGAACTGCTGGTAGACCATGGCGACCGAGCGTTTCTGCACCGGCAGGCCGGTGACGTCGGTGCCGTCGAAGATCAGCGCGCCGGAGGCGGGCTTGTCGAGACCGGCCATCAGCCGCATCAGCGACGTCTTGCCGGAAAGGGTCGGGCCGAGCAACACATTGAGCGACCCCCTCTCCAGCACCAGGTCGGTCGGGTAGATATGCGTCTCCCCGCCCACGACCTTGGATATCATCTTCATTTCAAGCATTGAATTCTCCACCCAGCCCGAAGGCAGTCCCGAGCATTTCCACGCCGCCGTGGTACGCCCTACTTTATCGTTTCTTGCATTTCCGGACGCAAACCGCTGCGCGCTTTTTGCTGGAAATGCCCATGAATGCGAGTGTCCTCAGGCGGCTGCGTTGGCCGCGCCTCGCATGTAGTCCTCCAAGGCCGCCGCCTCGCCCGGCGTCAGCTTCAATCCCAGTTTCGTGCGGCGCCACAGCACGTCCTCGGCGCGCCGTGCCCATTCCTGCGTCATCAGCCACCTGACCTCGGCCTCGTAGAGATCGGCACCGAAGCGGTGACCAAGAGCCGCTTCGTTTGATGCCGAACCCAGGAGGGCCGCGGCGCGTGTGCCGTAGAGGCGCACGAGCCGTCGGGCATGTGCCGGGGTGAGGAACGGGTATTGTCTCTGCAGCCGAGCGACCTGATCGACATAGCCCTCAGCCGGAAAGTCGCCGCCCGGAAGCGTCGAGCCGGCGGTCCATTTCGATCCCTTGACGCCGATCGCCTCGCCGATCTTTTCGAGCGCCGATTCGCCGAGGCGCCGGTAGGTCGTGAGCTTGCCGCCGAAAACGTTGAGAAGCGGTGCCGTACCCTTGTCGCCCTCGACACGCAGCACGTAGTCGCGGGTTGCTTCCTGCGCCTTGCTGGCGCCGTCGTCATAGAGCGGGCGCACGGCCGAATAGGTCCAGACGATGTCGTCCCTGGTCACCGGTTCGAGGAAATACTCGCTCGCGGCCCTGCAGAGATAGTCGACCTCGGTGTCGCTGATGTGCACGTCGGAGGGGTTGCCGGTGTAATCGCGATCGGTGGTGCCGATCAGCGTGAAGTCCTCTTCGTAGGGGATGGCGAACATGATGCGGCCATCCGGGTTCTGGAAGAAATAGGCGCGCGGATCGTCGAACTTCTTCTTCACGACGATGTGGCTGCCCTGGACGAGGCGGACATTGTGGACGTCGTTCTTGCCGAGCGCACCGGAAAGGACCGCATCGACCCAGGGGCCCGCGGCATTGATGAGCATGCGTGCCTGCAGGGTCTTGCGTTCGCCGGTTGCCTGGTTCTCGGTTTCGATGATCCAGAGCGCGCCATTGCGCCGTGCGGAGACGACCCGGGTGCGGGCCATGATCACGGCGCCGCGATCGGCGGCGTCGCGGGCATTCAGCACCACGAGGCGGGCGTCGTTGACCCAGCCGTCGGAGTATTCGAAGGCCTTGTTGAACAGGCGCTTCAGCGGCTTGCCCGCCGGGTCGCGGTTCATGTCCAGCGTCGCCGTTGCCGGCAGCAGCTTGCGGCCGCCGATGTGATCATAGAGGAAGAGGCCGAGGCGGATCAGCCAGGCCGGGCGCAGGCCGCCCTTGTGATAGGGCAGCACGAAGCGCATCGGCCAGATGACGTGCGGCGCCATCGCCCACAGCACCTCGCGCTCCATCAGCGCTTCGCGCACGAGGCGGAACTCGTAATGCTCGAGATAGCGCAAGCCGCCATGAATGAGCTTGGTGGAACCGGAAGAGGTGCCGGAAGCGAAATCGTTCATTTCGGCCAAGGCGACCGAGTACCCACGGCCGACCGCGTCGCGCGCGATGCCGCATCCGTTGATGCCGCCGCCGATGACGAAGACGTCGTAGATTGCCTGCTCTGACACTGCTGTTTCCCCTCCACATTTCGCGATGCACAAATTGATGCATCAGCGAAAGTGAAATCAGTTAAAACGAAAACATATCGAATGTCAAACGAATGCTCCCCGAATCTTTAGGGGTATCTAAATCTCCTGCTTCAGGCGTCGGTTTCGATCAATCGGACGTCCTGTTCTGCGCAGATTTTCCTGACGTTTTCGAGGGTACAGCGATCGGTGATAAAGGTCTGAACCTGAGAGATATGACCGATGCGCACCGGCGCGGTTCTTTCGAACTTGGTCGAGTCGGAAACCAGAATGACATGACGTGCATTGGCGATAATCGCCTGGGCCACTTTCACTTCGCGGAAATCGAAATCGAGAAGCGCGCCGTCATGGTCGATCGCCGAGGCGCCGATGACGGCGAAATCGACCTTGAACTGCTTGATGAAATCGACGGCTGCCTCGCCGACGATGCCGCCATCCGAGCCGCGCACCACCCCGCCCGTGATCACCACCTCGATCGAGGGGAAGACGCGCAAGCGGTTGGCGACGTTAATGTTGTTGGTAATGACCATCAATTCCTTGTGGTCGAGCAAGGCTTCACCCACGGCTTCCGTCGTCGTGCCGATATTGATGAAGAGCGAGGCATTGTCGGGAATGAGTTCGGCAGCCGCCCGGCCGATTGCCTGTTTCTCCGGGGCCGCGATCTGCCGGCGGGCGTCGTATTTGACGTTTTCCTTGCCACTTGGGAAGATTGCGCCGCCGTGGATGCGGTTCAGCACCTTGGCGTCGCAAAGGTCGTTCAGGTCTTTTCGGATGGTTTGCGGCGTGACGGAAAAGCGCTGCGCCAGTTCCTCGACGAGCACGCGGCCCTCGCTCTTTGCCAGCTCCAGTATCTCCGCCTGCCGACCTGTCAGGTACATTTCGTCCTCCCCATTTTCGTTTTGTTTCATAATATGCAAAAACGAAAGCCGTGCAATTTCAGAATCGGCGTTTGCGCTGAAATTGCTTTCGCGGGAGGTCCAAAGTGTCCGGGCGCGTTGCATTCGTTTCGCCGATGGGCGACGCTATCTAAGGCGTATTAAGGGGGAAGACATGTTTCATCCAGCCTTGTTCAAGGGCATGACCGTCGTCGTTACCGGTGCCGGGCGCGGCATCGGGCTGGAGGTCGCCCGGCAGTTTTTGGATTGCGGCGCACACGTCCTCGTTCATGCCGGCCGGTCGATCGGCGACTTGCCTGATTTTCTCGAGTCGGCGGCAACGGAGGGCCGGGCGCATGTCGTGACGGCGGACTTCCTGGCGCCCGACGGGGTCGAGGGGCTCGCCGAGGTGATCCGAGGCCGGTTCGAAAGCATCGACATCCTCATCAACAACGCCGGCACGATGGTTGGCCGCTTCCCGGCGGCGGAACTCACCGACGAGCAATATCAAACCGTCGTGCAGCTCAACCAGACTGCGGTCGTCGAGATGACACGAGCGATGCTGCCGCTGCTGCGCAAGGGCACCCATCCGGCAATCGTAAACACCGTGTCGATTTCGGCGGTCACGGGAGGCAGCGCCGGCTCGTCGATCTATTCGGCCACCAAGGCTTTCGTCTCCACCTATTCCAAGGCGCTGGCGCGCGAACTTGCGCCCGAGGGCATCCGAGTCAACTGTGTTTCGCCAGGCACGATCACCACCGACTTCCATGAGCGCTATTCGTCGCCGGAGAAGCTGGAGGCGACCCGCAGGACCATTCCGCTCGGTCGGCTCGGGACGGCGGAGGATTGTGCGCCGGCCTATCTCTTCCTCGCCTCGCATGTGCTGTCGGGCTATATCACCGGCCAGGTGCTGGAGGTGAATGGCGGGCAGCTCATCGCTTGAGCGCGTGTCTGCTTCAGCGTTTGCCCCTCATCCGCCTACCGGCACCTTCTCCCCGCAGGCGGGGAGAAGGGACACTGCCGCGCCGCCAAGGCTCTAGTCAGGGATTAGCGCGTTCGCTTTCCCGCAGATAGGGAGGCAGGAGTTTTGGCGCTGTTGGTCTCTGATTCGGATCGGGGCACGTCCCCTCTCCCCGTCTGCGGGGAGAGGGCTAGGGTGAGGGGCAAAAGCCAACCCAAGCGGGTCAGGGGCAAAACAACGAACTCTGAAGGCTCGATATGATCGACAAGCTGGAAATGTTCCTGGTCCTCGCACGCGAACGGCACTTCGGCCGGGCGGCGGAGGAATGTGGGGTGACGCAGCCGACGCTCTCGGCCGCGATCCGCCAGCTTGAGGATCAGCTCGGCGTCATGCTTGTCAGCCGTGGTTCCCGTTTCCAGGGGCTGACGCCGGAGGGCCAGCGCGTGCTCGAATGGGCGCGCCGCATCGTCGGCGATACCCGTACCATGCGCGAGGAGATGCGGGCGGCGCGCAAGGGTCTTTCCGGCCATATCCGGCTGGCCGCGGTGCCAACGACACTCGCCATGGTGCCGATGCTGACGGCGCCCTTTCAGGAAAAACACCCTGATGTCACCTTCTCCGTGTTGTCGACGACATCGGTACAGATCCTGGCGTTGCTCGAAAACCTCGAGATCGACGCCGGGCTGACCTATCTGGAAAACGAGCCGCTCGGCCGAGTGACCAGCGTTCCTCTCCAGGTCGAGCGCTATCACCTCGTCACCGCCGCCGGAACACCGCTTTCGGAGCGGGAAAGCGTGACCTGGAAAGAGGTTAGCGACGTTCGGCTTTGTCTATTGACCGCCGATATGCAGAACCGCCGGATCATCAACCAGCATTTTGCCGAGGCAGGTGCAGTCGCCAAGCCGACGCTCGAATCGAACTCGATGATCGTGCTTTTCTCTCATGTGCGCACCGGACGCTGGGCTAGCATCATGCCGTTCAACGTCGCGAAATCATTCGGTTTTCACGAGGATATCCGGATGATCCCGATCGTCGAACCGGACGCCCGCCACACGGTCGGCCTGGTTGCGACACATCGTGAGCCGTACACGCCGCTTGTCTCGGCTTTGTTGCACGAAGCGCGCATCCTGGGTGAGCGAAATCAGGCTCGATAGATTTTTTCTATCGACCGACGGAACAGCCTTATTGACCCATCGGGCCATAAGCGCGAAGCTTTTTGATCATGGCCGGAGACCGCCGAGGAAGGGCCTCTGCCAGAAGTGAAATTACGGCTGGGCTGGCCGCCAGATTCGGGCGCCGCCATTCCAGTCCATGAGCCGGGAGGGCTCCCGTTGAACATCCATCAGCCGCGCGCCGACATCGCGGAGACCACGCTCGCCATCGTCGAGGAGCTCAAGGGGCGCGAGGGGCCGCTGCTGCCGATCCTGCACGAGCTGCAGGAAGAGTTTGGTTATGTGCCGCAGGACTGTCTTCCGGTCATCGCGCGCGAGCTCAACCTGTCGCGCGCCGAAGTCTACGGGGTGATGACCTTCTACCATGACTTCCGCGAGCATCCGGCCGGGCGCCATGTGCTGAAGCTCTGTCGCGCCGAGGCGTGTCAGTCGATGGGCGGTGATGCGCTTGCCGAGCGCGCCAAGCGCCTGCTCGGCATCGATTTTCACGAGACGACGCCTGACGGAGCGGTCACGCTCGAACCCGTCTATTGTCTTGGGCTCTGTTCCTGCGCACCCTCCGCCATGCTCGACGGAGAGGTGCATGCCCGGGTCGATGCCGCCGATATCGAGGCGCTTGTTCAGGAGGCGCGGCGATGACCACGAAGATCTATATCCCGCGGGATGCTGCCGCCGTGGCGCTTGGCGCCGAGAAGGTCGCCAAGGCGATGGCCGAGGCGATCGCCGCCCGCGGCCTTGACGTATTGATCGTCCGTAACGGCTCGCGCGGCATGCACTGGCTGGAGCCGCTGGTCGAGGTGGAAACGGCTGATGGCCGCATCGCCTACGGTCCGGTCAAGGCGCGCGACGTTGGCTCGCTCCTGGATGCCGGCCTGCTTGATGGCGGCGACCACGCGCTCTGTCTCGGGAAAACCGAGGAGATCCCCTTCCTCAAGCAACAGACGCGGCTGACCTTTGCGCGCTGCGGCGTCATCGATCCCCTGTCGCTTGACGACTATCAGGCCCATGGCGGTCTCGCCGGCCTGCGCAATGCCATCGCGATGGCGCCTCAGGACATTGTCGCACAGGTGACCGAGAGCGGCCTTCGCGGTCGCGGCGGTGCCGGCTTTCCGACCGGCATCAAGTGGAAGACGGTTCTCGATGCGGTGGGCGACCGCAAATACATCGTCTGCAATGCCGACGAGGGCGACAGCGGCACCTTTGCCGACCGGATGATCATGGAGGGTGACCCCTTCGTACTGATCGAGGGCATGGCGATATCAGGCATCGCGACCGGTGCCACCAAGGGCTTCATCTACACCCGCTCCGAATATCCGCATGCGATCGCGGCGATGGCCGAGGCGATCGAGATCGCGCGCAAGGCGGGTGTGCTCGGCGCTTCCGTGCTCGGCTCGGGCAAGGCCTTCGATATGGAAGTGCGTACCGGCGCCGGCGCCTATGTCTGCGGCGAGGAAACTGCGCTTTTGAACAGTCTCGAAGGCAAGCGGGGCATCGTGCGCGCCAAGCCGCCGCTCCCCGCCCACAAGGGCCTGTTCGACTGTCCGACCGTGATCAACAACGTGATCTCGCTCGCCTCCGTTCCCATCATCATGGACAAGGGGGCGGCCTTCTATCGCGACTTCGGCATGGGCCGGTCGCGCGGTACGATCCCGATCCAGATCGCCGGCAACGTCAAGCATGCCGGCCTCTACGAAACCGCCTTTGGTCTCGCGCTCGGCGAAATCATCGACCATATCGGCGGCGGTACGGCGAGTGGCCGGCCGGTGAAGGCCGTGCAGGTTGGCGGTCCGCTCGGCGCCTATTTCCCGCGGGCGCTGTTCGATACGCCGTTCGACTACGAAGCCTTTGCCGCGCGCGACGGCCTTATCGGTCATGCCGGCATCGTCGTCTTCGACGATACGGTCGACATGCTGCACCAGGCGCGATTCGCCATGGAGTTCTGCGCCGTCGAAAGCTGCGGCAAGTGCACGCCCTGCCGCATCGGTTCGACCCGTGGTGTCGAGGTGGCTGACAGGATTGCGGCCGGTATCGAGCCGGAGAAGAACCGCGAACTGCTCGCCGATCTCTGCAACACCATGAAGTTCGGTTCGCTCTGCGCGCTTGGCGGTTTCACGCCCTATCCGGTGCTTAGCGCCATGACCCATTTCCCGGATGATTTTCAGCCGGCCCCGGTGGTGGAGGCTGCGGAATGAGAGTGGCGATGGAGTTCACCCCCCTCTGCCCTGCCGGGCATCTCCCCCACAAGGGGGGAGATCGGCTCCTGGCTGGCCGCTCGTCTAGGCAGAGAAGTTTCCGCAAGTTGCGCCTTTCAAGAGATGCGCAGGGTGCGCCACATCCGTTCTCCCCCCTTGTGGGGGAGATGGCCGGCAGGCCAGAGGGGGGTGACGCCACCCTCGTGAACAACATTCTCAGGAGGCCTGACCATGTCTCTCATTCATGAAATCGACTACGGCACTCCTGCTTCCAAGTCCGAAAAGCTGGTGACGCTGACGATCGACGGTCGCGAGGTTACGGTGCCCGAGGGGACCTCGATCATGCGCGCGGCGATGGACGCCGGCATCGAGGTGCCGAAGCTTTGCGCCTCCGACATGATGGAAGCCTTCGGCTCCTGCCGGCTCTGTCTCGTAGAGATCAAGGGACGCGCCGGCATGCCGGCCTCGTGCACGACGCCGGTGGCGGCGGGCATCGAAGTCTCCACCCAGACGCCGCGGCTGAAGGACGTGCGCCGCGGGGTGATGGAGCTCTATATCTCCGACCACCCGCTCGACTGTCTGACCTGTGCGGCCAACGGCGATTGCGAGCTGCAGGACATGGCCGGAGCTGTGGGCCTGCGCGACGTGCGCTATGGCTATGAGGGCGAGAACCACGTCACGGCGCGCAACAATGGCGAGATCAACGCCAAGTGGATGCCGAAGGACGAGTCCAATCCTTACTTCACCTATGATCCGGCGAAATGCATTGTCTGCTCGCGCTGCGTGCGGGCCTGTGAGGAAGTGCAGGGCACCTTCGCGCTGACGATCGGCGGCCGCGGTTTCGACAGCCGCGTTTCGGCCGGCATGGCGGAAGACTTCATGTCGTCGGAATGCGTCTCCTGCGGCGCCTGTGTCCAGGCTTGCCCGACGGCGACGCTGACCGAAAAGTCGGTGATCGAGATCGGCCAGCCGGAACATTCCGTCGTCACCACCTGCGCCTATTGCGGTGTCGGCTGCTCGTTCAAGGCAGAGATGCGCGGCGAGGAACTGGTGCGCATGGTGCCCTGGAAGGATGGCCAGGCGAACCGCGGCCATTCCTGCGTCAAGGGCCGCTTTGCCTATGGCTATTCCAACCACAAGGACCGCATCCTCAACCCGATGATCCGCGAGAAGATCTCCGATCCCTGGCGCGAGGTCACCTGGGAAGAGGCCTATGCGCATGTGGCCGCCGAGTTCCGGCGGATCCAGTATCAGTACGGTCGCGATTCCGTCGGCGGCATCACCTCGTCACGCTGCACCAATGAAGAGACCTACCTGGTGCAGAAGCTGGTGCGCGCCGGCTTCGGCAACAACAATGTCGACACCTGCGCCCGCGTCTGCCATTCGCCGACCGGCTATGGCCTTGGCCAGGCCTTCGGCACATCGGCCGGCACACAGAACTTCGACAGCGTCGAATTCACCGACGTCGCCGTGATCATCGGCGCCAACCCGACAGACGGCCACCCGGTCTTCGCATCGCGGCTGAAGAAGCGGCTGCGCGAAGGCGCCAAGCTGATCGTCATCGACCCCAGGCGCACCGACATCGTGCGCTCGCCGCACATTGAAGCGTCCTATCATCTGCCGCTGCAGCCGGGCACCAATGTCGCCATCCTGACGTCGCTGGCGCATGTGATCGTCACCGAAGGGCTCGCCGACGAGAAGTTCATCCGCGAGCGCTGCGACTGGTCGGAATACGAGGACTGGGCGGCCTTCGTCGCCGAGCCCTATCACAGCCCGGAGGCGACCGAAGCCTATACCGGCGTGCCGGCCGATCTGGTGCGCGGTGCGGCGCGGCTTTATGCCACCGGCGGCAACGGCGCGATCTATTACGGCCTTGGGGTCACCGAGCACAGCCAGGGCTCGACGACGGTCATGGCGATCGCCAACCTCTCGATGGTCACCGGCAATATCGGCCGGCCGGGTGTCGGCGTGAATCCGCTGCGCGGTCAGAACAACGTGCAGGGCTCCTGCGACATGGGCTCGTTCCCGCACGAGCTGCCGGGCTACCGCCACATTTCCGACGATGCGACCCGCGAGACCTTCGAGAAGCTCTGGGGCGTTGAGATCTCCAACGAGCCGGGCCTGCGCATCCCCAACATGCTCGATGCCGCTGTCGACGGCACCTTCAAGGGCATCTATATCCAGGGCGAGGACATCCTGCAGTCCGACCCGGACACCAAGCATGTGGCCGCCGGTCTCGCTGCGATGGAATGCGTCGTCGTGCACGACCTCTTCCTCAACGAGACGGCGAACTACGCCCACGTCTTCCTGCCGGGCTCGACCTTCCTCGAAAAGGACGGCACCTTCACCAATGCAGAGCGCCGCATCAACCGGGTGCGCAAGGTGATGACGCCGAAGAACGGCTATGCCGACTGGGAAGTCACGCAAAAGCTCGCCCAGGCCATGGGCCTCAACTGGAACTATCGTCACCCCTCCGAAATCATGGACGAGATCGCTGCGACGACGCCGAGCTTCGCGCTGGTCTCCTACGACTATCTCGACAAGTTGGGCTCGGTGCAGTGGCCCTGCAACGAAAAGCATCCCGAGGGTTCGCCGATCATGCATGTCGACGGCTTCGTGCGCGGCAAGGGCAAGTTCATCCGCACCGAATATGTCGCGACCGACGAGCGCACCGGCCCGCGCTTCCCGCTGTTGCTGACGACCGGCCGCATCCTCAGCCAGTACAATGTCGGCGCCCAGACGCGGCGCACCGACAATGTCGTCTGGCATGCGGAAGACCGGCTGGAGATCCATCCGCACGATGCCGAACAGCGCGGCATCCGCGACGGCGACTGGATCAGGCTTGCCAGCCGCGCTGGAGAGACAACCCTGCGCTCGCTGATCACCGATCGCGTGGCGCCGGGCGTCGTCTACACCACCTTCCACCACCCGACGACGCAAGCGAACGTCATCACCACCGACTTCTCCGACTGGGCGACGAACTGCCCGGAATACAAGGTGACGGCCGTGCAGGTGATGCCCTCGAACGGCCCGTCCGACTGGCAGGTGGACTATGACGAGCAGGCCCGCCAGTCGCGCCGGATTTCCGGCAAGCTGGAGGCGGCGGAGTAACGTTCCATGGGGCCTTGTGCACGGAGCTTACCCCCCTCAGCCCTGCCGGGCATCTCCCCCACAAGGGGGGAGATGGGCTGGGCGCACCGCTTCGCTTCTTGTTTTGCCCCGTGCTTGGCGTCAGTTCGGCTGCGCGATTTTGGAGCGCGAGATAGGGAAAAACGGTGCCTGTTCGTGATCTCCCCCCTTGGGGGGGAGATGCCCGGCACGGCAGAAGCGGGTAACCCACTCTCAGCACAGCGAGGGGGCGCCCAACGCCTCAGCGAGCGATGACCACGTTCAGGACATCCAAGACCGTTCCCGGGGCGGCCCGCCGCAACGGCGGGCTTCGGGACGGTTCGCGCACGGTGCCGGAAGAAACGCCGGTTGCCTTCAGCTATGGCGGCTCGACCCATGCGGTGATGATGGCTACACCCGGCGATCTCGAGGATTTTGCCGTCGGTTTCAGCCTGACCGAGGGCATCATCACCGATCCCGGCCAGATCGAAACCGTCGAGATCGTTTCCGAGACGGTCGCCGGTAATCTCGGCATCGACTTACAGATAGTCCTTCGCGACGAAGAGAACGACATGCTGCGCCAACGTCGCCGTCATATGGCGGGCCCGGTCGGCTGTGGCCTCTGCGGTATCGAGTCGATCGAGCAGGCGGTGCGGCCGACGCCGGATGTTTCCGGCTCGAAGCTGACGCTGTCGCAGGAGGAAGTGGTTTCCGCCGTGGCGCTGCTCAACGGCCAGCAGCCGCTGCATTTCGAAACCCGCGCCGTGCATGGTGCCGCCTTCTACGTGCCGGGCCGCGGTCTGATCGCCGTGCGCGAGGATGTCGGCCGCCACAATGCGCTCGACAAGCTGGTGGGGGCTGCGGCTCGTGCCGGTTTCAAGGGCAGCGAGGGCGCGGTTGTCGTCACCAGCCGCGTTTCCGTGGAGATGGTGCAGAAGACTGCAGTCGTCGGCAGCGCCGTGATCATCGCCATTTCGGCGCCAACGGCGCTCGCCATCCGCACGGCGGAAGCTGCGGGCATGACGCTGATTGCGCTGGTGCGCGGCGATGAATTCGAGATCTTTACCCATGCCGAACGCATCAAGTCCGGAGCTGTCGCCGATGTCGCATGACAATACCAACGCCAAGCTGATCTACATGGCGAACCAGATCGCCACCTTCTTCAACAGCCAGCCTCAGGCGGAAGCGGCACAGGGCGTTGCCACTCATATCAACAAATACTGGGAGCCGCGCATGCGGCGCAAATTGTTCGAGCATATCGACAAGGGCGGCGAGGGGCTGACGCCGCTGGTGCTGGAAGCGGCACCGAAGATCAAGCGTCCGGAAGCCGCCTAGAGCGCCGTGCGTTCGTACGAACGCAGCAAGGACGCTCTAGCTCTTTGATTCTAGAGCATCTTTCCGCCTCACGTGGATCCACTTGAGAGCAGGATGCTCTACAGCGCCGCGCGTCTCATCGGACGCGCAAAGGTCGCTGTAGGGCTTTGAATTGCTGCATGTTTTTGTCCTTTAATCGGCTATGGTTAAAGGAAACATGCAGTAGGCGCTTGCGTCAGCGGCCGCCCGCAGCGGTCGCGCCGCCGGCGAATGCCCGAGGGTTCGTGAAACGGGCGGCCTTGATTGAGGCATCTTCAACATCTGAAAAAATTAAGGGAAGGCGGCTACCGGTCGCCGCCTTCCCCATTCCCGAGCGCGGGGTGCAGGGATGTGCGCTCAGAAATTCTGCCAGCCGTCCGCGGCCGGTGCCGCGGCTGCCATTGTTCGTTGGCCGCTGCGCATGGCGCGTGCGGTCGCGTGCAGACGGGCCGGCTGCGCACGGTCGTCGAAGTGGCGGTTCGCGTCGATGACCTGGGTCTGCTCGCCGTAGCGGAACTGCCGGAGCAGCTCATGCAGGGCTTCCGCCTCGCGGGCCATGGCGTGGCTTGCAGCCGTGCTTTCCTCGACCATGGCGGCGTTTTGCTGGGTCGCCTGGTCCATGGAGTTGACCGCCTGGTTGATCTCCTTAAGGCCGGTCGATTGTTCGCGGGCCGCTTCGACGATTGCCGAGACGTTGGCGTTTATCTCCTGGACCTGAGAGAGGATCTCTTCGAGTGCCGCACCCGTCTGACCGACGAGCGACACGCCATTCTTGACGTGTTCGGTGGAGGCGCCGATCAACGCCTTGATATCCTTGGCAGCACTTGCGGAGCGTTGCGCCAGTTCGCGCACCTCCTGGGCGACGACGGCGAAGCCCTTGCCCGCTTCGCCGGCCCGTGCCGCCTCGACACCGGCGTTCAATGCCAGGAGGTTGGTCTGGAAGGCGATGTCGTCGATCACGCCGATGATGTTGGAGATTTCGCGCGACGACTGCTCGATCTGGTCCATCGCACCAATGGCGCTCTTGACGACAGTGCCTGAGCGTTCGGCGCCGGCCTTGGTCTTGGCGACCAGTCCGCCAGCTTCCTCGGCACGCCGGCTCGAATCCGATACCGTCGTGGTGATTTCGTCCAGCGCAGCCGCGGTTTCCTCAACGGAGGCTGCCTGTTGTTCCGTGCGTTTGGACAGGTCGTCGGCGGCTGAGCGGATTTCGCGAGCGCCGGATGCGATCGCCGTGGCGTTGTCGCCGACCGTTCGCATGGCTTCGCAGAGCTTGCCGATCGCACCGTTGAAATCGGCCCGCACTGTTTCCATGCTGGGCACGAAGGGGGTGTCGAGCGTGCGGGTCAGGTCGCCCCCGGCCAGGGCTTGCAAGCCCGCGCCGAGGCTTTTGATCGCGCCCATGCGTTCGCTGACGTCGGTCGCGAACTTGACGACCTTGTAGACCTTGCCACTCAGGTCGCGGATCGGGTTGTAGGCCGCCTGGATCCAGATTTCCTTGCCGCCCTTGCCGTAGCGCACGAACTCGTTGGAGAAGAATTCGCCAGCGGCGAGCCGCTTCCAGAAATCGGCATATTCGCTGCTGCGCGCATAGGTCGGCTCGCAGAACATGCTGTGATGTTTACCCTGGATCTCGGCGAGGCTATAGCCGAGCGCGGCGCAGAAATTCTCGTTGGCGGTCAGGATTTCACCGGACGGCGTGAATTCGATCATCGCTTGCGAACGGGAGATTGCGTCGAGCTTGCCGGCATCTTCCACCGCCCTTGCCTTGGCGGCAGTGATGTCGCTTGCAAATTTCACCACCTTATAGGGCCTGCCGTTGCGCAGTACCGGATTGTAGGTCGCCTGGATCCAGATCTCGCGTCCGCCCTTGGTGACGCGCTTGTAGGCATTGGCATCAAACTCGCCGCGGCCAAGGCGGGCCCAGAAGTCGCGGTACTCCTGTGTCTGGGCGTAGTCGGCCGAACAGAACATGCGGTGGTGCTGGCCGACGATTTCAGCGAGGCTGTAGCCGAGTGCCTGGCAGAAATTCTCATTGGCGGTCAGGATGTTGCCGGTCAGGTCGAACTGGATGATGGCCTGCGACTTTGAAAGCGCGGCGACGATGTGGGTCGCATCTGCAATTTTACCGAGAGCGAACATAGGAACCCTCTGATCTCGTTTGTTTGGCTCAAGCCGGGGCTTCGTGCCTTCTTTGACAGGGCTTGCGGGGCCAAAGCGGCGCAATTCCCGGACTAAGACAAATGCCGGCCTGCCGAAAAATGCCTGGTCGTCCCGCGCTGGCCCACCGGGTCAGCGGTTTCGTGCTTCGTGAGGGGAGTTCGAACCACCGGGCTTCATGCCCAAGGCGCCGTGTTATGCAATCTAGGTTAGTGATAGGACTATTAAGCAGGTGTTAAAATAGCAACTATCAAATTTTAGTTGTAAGAACTCATAGATCCCAATTTTAGTTGAATTAGGTACGCCTGTTTTTCCAGGCTCTGTCGTAGAGGTCGGGGCACTGCCAATAAAAAAGGCCGCCCCACGGAACGTGGGGCGGCCTGCATAGGGTTGGTCGGGCGGCTTAGGCGGCCAGTTCTTCGACCTCACGCTCCTTGAACATGCGCGCAAGGTTGAGGAAGCAGATCATGCCGTTCTCATTGGCGATGATGCCCTCGGCGAAGCTCTTGTCGAAGGAGGCCGTTACTTCAGGAACCGGCTGAACCTGGCTGCCCTGAACCGTAAGGATGTCGGAGACGCGGTCGACGACGAGACCGATCACCATGTTGTGCACCTCGGCGACGACGATGGCGCTGCGTTCATTGGCCGTCGTCGATTTCATGCCGAGCTTGTGGGCGAGATCGATGATCGGGATCACCGTGCCGCGCAGGTTCATGACGCCGATCACTTCCGGCGGCGAATGCGGGATGGGGGTCGAAGGCGCCCAGCCACGGATCTCGCGGATCGTCGTCGTCTTGACGCAGAATTCCTGATCGTGGAGGCGGAACGCAATGATTTCCAGCGTCTCGCCGTCGAAACCGGCCGTTCTGAGTGTGCTTGTCATCGAAGGTCCTTCCAGCTTTCCGGTCGCGGCCTACGGGCGCGACATCGCCAAACTCGAGACATCTCCGCTTGGGGCTGCCGACGCATTGAGCGCGACCGAAAATCCGTTCGGGAGAGATCCTTACAATCCACCGATCACATCCGGTGGGGCGCAGCTGCATCATGCGCGGAGGAACCGCTTTGCGCTTTGGGAAGGCACTATAGGCCGGGATTCGTTAAGACTTGCTTTTGTAGGCGCGGGCAAGCCATCCCGGGAAAAGCGCAACACGGTTTTACGGCTGCTGTCGCGCTGTTCCACGCGTCGGACATCCTACCGTTCCAGCAAAACAACGACCTTCGCAAGGGACGGTCCGCCCCACGACGGCTCGGGGCAGACCGGGATCAGGAGGCAAGGGTCAGGCGGAGGCGAGGACCGCGGCAAACTGATCGACGGCCCAGTCCACCTGGTCGGCAGTGATGACGAGCGGCGGCGCGATGCGGATGGTGTCGCCATGGGTATCCTTGGCAAGGATGCCGCGCTCCTTCAGCGCTTCGCAATACTTGCGGGCGCCGCCAGCTTCCGGAACCAGTTCCACCGCCAGCATGAGGCCGCGACCGCGCACGTCCTTGATGATGTTGGAGCGGATGTCGGTGAGGCCCTTCTGGAAGCGCTCGCCCATGCGGGCCGAGTTCTCGATCATACCTTCCTCGGTCAGCGCCTTCAGAGCGGCGCGGGCGATGGCGCAGGCGAGCGGGTTGCCGCCGAAGGTCGAGCCATGCTGGCCGGGCTTCAGCACACCCAGCACTTCCGAGTTGGAGAGGACAGCCGAGACCGGGTAGAAACCACCGGACAGAGCCTTGCCGATCAGCGTCATGTCGGCTTCGATCGCCTCGTGCTCCTCGGCGAGCAGCTTGCCGGTGCGGCCGAGGCCGGTCTGGATCTCGTCGAGGATCAACGTGATGCCATGCCTGGTGCAGAGCTCGCGCACGGTCGTGAAGTAGCCGACAGGCGGAACGATCACGCCGGCTTCGCCCTGGATCGGTTCGACGAGGAACGCAACGGTGTTCTCGTTGATCGCGGCGCGGAAGGCGTCGATATCGCCGAAGGGCACAACCCGGAAACCGGGAGCGAAAGGACCGAAGCCTGTGCGGGCGTCCGGGTCGGTGGAGAAGCCGACGATGCCCATGGTGCGGCCATGGAAGTTGTTGGAGCAGACGATAATCTCGGCCTGGTTCTCAGCCACGCCCTTGACCTCGTAGCCCCATTTGCGCACGGCCTTGACCGCGGTCTCGACGGCCTCGGCACCGGAGTTCATCGGCAGCACCTTGTGCGAGCCGGTCAGCGCTGCGATCTCCTCATAGAAATGCGCGAGCTGGTCATTGCGGAAGGCGCGCGAGGTCAGCGTCAGCTTCTGCGCCTGCTCCATCATCGCCTGCAGGATCTTCGGATGGCAGTGGCCCTGGTTGACGGCCGAATAGGCCGAGAGACAATCGAGGTAGCGATTGCCCTCCATGTCCCAGACATAGACGCCTTCGCCGCGCGAGAGCACCACGTCGAGCGGCTTGTAGTTATGGGCGCCGAGCCGGTATTCGGTTTCGATCAGGGCTGCCGTCGTATTCATCCATCGTCCTCCGTTTGTCTGTTTTCTGAGCGGGATGAGGAAAAGTGTTTGCGGTTTTCCGCCCACATCCCGCTCTCACTTATGAGAGCCGATCACGTTTATGATTTCGGGTCGACTCGACCCGAAATCAACGTGATCTAGGCGCTGCGGGTCGGCCGGTCGAGCACGCGACGACCAAAGAGGCTCGCCGTCAGTTCGACCAGGATGCGCGCGCTCTTGCCGCGGTCATCGAGGAAGGGATTGAGCTCAACGACGTCGAGCGAGGAAACGAGCTCGCTTTCCCAGAGCATTTCCATGATCAGGTGCGCCTCGCGGAAGGTCGCGCCGCCGGGAACGGTGGTGCCGACGCCGGGGGCGAGTTCCGGATCCATGAAGTCGACGTCGAGGCTGACATGCAGCAGGCCGTTGGCGGCGCGCACTTCATTGAGGATCTGGCGCATGATGTGGGCCATGCCGAGTTCGTCGACGGCGCGCATGTCATAGACGCGGACCCCGTGCTCGGTGATCTCTTCGCGCTCGCGGTCGTCGACGGAGCGGATGCCGACCTGGAAGACCTTCTTCGGATCGACCAGCGGACGGTCGGTGGGCAGGATCGGGGCGAACTCGGCCTGGCCGCAGAAATAGGCGACGGGCATGCCGTGCATGTTGCCGGACGGCGACGTCGACGGCGAGTTGAAGTCGGCATGGGCGTCGAGCCAGAGCACGAAGAGCGGGCGGCCGACTTCGGCGGCGTAACGCGCCATGCCGGAGACGCTGCCCATGGACAGCGCGTGGTCACCGCCGAGAATGATGGGGAAGTGGCCCTTGCGGACCGTGTCGTGCACGGAATCATGCAGCGCGCGGGCGAAGGCGGCGACGATCTGCAGATTGTTGGCACCCTGGTGGTTGGCGAGGTCGCGGGCCGGCAGCGGCTTGACGTCGCCTTCGTCGTGAACCGTGTGGCCGAGGTCGCGCAGCACCATGTCGATGCCGGCAATGCGCAGTGCCGTCGGCCCCATGGCCGCGCCGCGTCGTCCAGAACCTTCCTCGATGGGTGCGCCGATCAGCGTGATGGTCGTCATGTCCGCCCGATTCCTTCTCAATAAATCCCTGTGACCCCGTTTGGGTCGTCGCGCGGATTATGGCGAAAGTGCGCGTCAGCAAAAAGATGGAAAACTGCCGATTAGTGAGATAAAACGCGCAGACTGATAAGTACGATATTGCAAAGTGACAGCCATGGATGACCTCGATCAGGCGCTGATCAGCGCGCTGCGCCAGAATGCACGCATCGCCGTTTCGGCGCTCTCGGCGATGACCGGCGTGTCGCGCGCAACTGTTGCCGCCCGCATCGACAGGCTGGTCGCCAACGGCACGATCGCGGCCTTTACCATCCGCACCGGCGCGGAAATCCCGGCATCCGGCGTGCGCGCGGTGGTGATGATCGAGGTTCACGGCAAGATGGCCGACCGCGTCGCCGAGCAAATGCGCGGTCTGCCGCAGGTCAGGGCGCTGCACAGCACCAATGGCCGCTGGGACTTCATCGCCGAACTGGAGGATCGTGATCTCGTCTCCTTCGACGAGACGCTGCGGCGCATCCGTCTGATCGATGGCATCACCGTCACGGAGACCAACATCCTTCTGAAAACCAGCAAGATGACCGGCGCTTTCTGACTGTGTTGGACCGCCGCCAAGCGGCGACGAAGTTGCTCGTCAGAGTCCGATTGTTCTTGATTTGTTCTCGTATTTCGCTATCCTGTGCGCCTCACCCAAGATGGAGGATGTCATGGTTGCCAATGGCGGCAGGCTTGCCGATCGGCAGATCTGTGTGAAGCTGTTTGTCAGGCATGGCGACGAGGATCGCGCCATCGCCTTTTATCGCGAGGCGCTTGGCGCCGAGCTCCTGCAGCGGCATGAATGGCCGAGCGGCATTCTGACGAGCGCGGATCTGAGGATCGGCGAATCGGTCTTCCGGATAGCGGGCGCCAATCCGCGACGCGACGCCGAGCCCAGGCTCGGGGGGCCGCGGTCGCCGCACGCGCTCGGCACGACGGCGGTGATCCTGGAACTGCATGTGCGCGACGTCGATCGCGTCATCGGCCGGGCGATCGGCGCCGGGGCAAGCCTTAGGAATGCGGCTGAAACGCTGTCGACCGGCGATCGTGTCGGTGCCTTCATCGATCCCTTCGGCCATATCTGGGCGCTGTTCAACGCGATCGAGGATGCCGACATCGTCGATCTGAGCGTCGAGGCCCGCAACGCTGCGTGAGGCGTTGGGGCCCTTTCCACAATGGCTTGGCGGCCGAGTGCCTGGCGGGGGGCTCTGTATCGGCCCAAGTGGGGGATCAGAAAAACTCATCGAGAAGGCAGTAGAAATCGCGCTTTTGCCGGTCGTCCTTGTCTATTCCATAAAGTGTCAGGAACGGCGAAACCCATTCCTCGCCGAGATTGTGGGCGATGCTGCGGCAGGCAAGCGCGATATCCTGATAGGGATCGGCGACGCCAAGCCGACTGCAATCGATGAAGCCGGCAAAGCGACCATTGCTTTCGATGATGTTCGGCAGACAGGCGTCGCCGTGGGTGACGACGAGCACCTTGGTCGAAGGCACGCGGGCTTGCAGCTCGGTAAAGAGGTCTGCCGCCGTGCGGCCAAGGCGCGCTTCGTCGAAGTCGCTTTCATCAATCAGGCCGGCTTGGGTGCGTGCGCTCGCGATGGCGATGCGCTTGTCGATCCGGTGATCGAAGGGGCAGGCGGCAACATCCAACGCATGCAATCGCTTCAGTGCGTTCGCCAGGATGACAATCTGGTCCTTGGGCGACAAGGTCGTCGATGCGAGATCGGTGCCTTCGACAGCCTGCAAGAGTAGCCAGTTCGTTTCCGCTCCGAAGGCGCGGGCGAGGATTTGCGGACAAGGAACGCCCTGCGATGTCAGCCAATCGAGCCGGGTGGCCTCATCGGCGAATTCGCCGAAGGGGCCGGCAGCCTCGACCTTCAGCACCAGCATCGGGCGGCCCGCCGCCTTCAACAGATAGATGCTGGAGTCCGACTGGCCGAGCGTGTCGCGGTTCCAGTCATAGCCGGTAACCAGCGGATCGAAATTTTCCGGGAGTTCGATATTGGGAATTCGCAAGGACAAGACGATCACCTGAAAAAATGAATGAAAATAGCGAGAGCATCCTGCCCCGAGGAGAGTCACCCTAGGCAGAAAGATGCTATCGAATCAAAGCGTTAGAACGTCCGTTGCGCGTTCATGTGAACGCACGGTGCTCTAGGTCGCGACGCGGCCGGACGTCGATGTAGGGTCTGTGTCGTGGTTATGCCACTGCCGCAACGCAGGTTTCGCGTGCATTTTGCGGGCGTTTGGCCCGACGGCGTCATCTCCTGGCCAAATCTCGATCAAGCCCTGCAAGTGCCGCAGGGAGCCCGCGTCAAGATCAGGGGAAGCGCGTGGCTCACGGCAGCTCCTGTGCGGCAAAAGGACGGCGGATCGCTACCCGCAGGCCCTTCGATTTGCCATGCTGCAGAGGAGGGGAGCGGTCGCTCAGTATTCCTTTTCGAAGAAGATACCGCCTGATGCGGAACCGTCGCCGGCCGCCGATCCCTTGAGCTTCACGCCCTTGCCGACATCGAGATTGATGACCGCCTTGCTGGAGGCGGAATCGGAGCCCTGCTGCAGCTCGATATAGGTCCGGTCATTGAGATACTTGCCGGCGCGCACCGAAGCGCCGCCGTTCTCGTCGGTGGTGACGTCGAGGTCGTCGACGCCGAGTTTGTTGCGCAGGCCGTCGAGCAGTGATGTCGAGCCGCCGCCGGCAAGCTGGCTGACGGCGGACGCGAGCTGGGCGATCTGGAAGGCTGAGAGGTTCGAGAGCGACCGGTTGAAGATCAGCTGCGCCAGGATCTCGTCCTGCGGCAGCGCCGGCGACGACGAGAAGGCGATCTGCGGATTGTTGGCAAGGCCCGCCACCGAAACGGTGATCGTGGTGGCGCCGACGCTCGAGGTTGCCTTGAGGTCGAGCGTCGGGATCAGGTCGCCGCCGAAGCCGATCTTGCCGTCGGTGAAGGTCAGCCGCTTGCCAAGGATTTCGAGGCGCCCGCGGCGCATTTCAAAGCCGCCGGAAACGACCGGCTGCACGGCCGTGCCGCGGATCGTCAGGTCGCCGCCGAGTTCGGCGTCGATGCCGCGGCCGCGCACGAAGATCTGGTGGGCGTTGACGCCAAGGTCAAAGGCGATGACGCCACTGGCATTGGCGCCGGCGCCCGGCGCCTCGTCCTTGCGCAGGTCCTTGACCATCTTCTGCACCTTGGGCGGCGCATTCTTGTGCTTGATGTCGATCGCCGAAAGCGAGGTCGGCAGTTTTTCCGGAATGGTGATCGACGCCTTGCGGATCGTCACCTTGCCGCCGAGCGTCGGTGTCGCGACCAGCGGACCGGTCAACGTCATCTCGCCATTGAGATTGGCGTTGAACAGCGTGCCGTCGACATAGGTTGCGTTGTTCAGCTTGATCGTCAGATTGGCCGGGAAGCTGGAGCCGGGAACGGTGCCGACGGTGCCGCTCGCCTCAACGGAGCCGCCGGTTGCGAGATTGGCCGAGAGCTTGGAGATCGTCGCCTGCTTGCCGTCGAGCGCGACATTGGCGGTCAGGTTATCGAGCGCGAGGTTGCGGCGCACGTCGACGAGGCGGCCGCCTGACGTGGTGAGGGTGCCGGCGATCTGCGGTGCCTTGGCCGAACCGGAAATGGCGACGTCGACCTTCGCCTGGCCTGTCAGCGTGAAGCCTTTTTCTGCCATCAGGCTGGCGATGAGTGCGAAAGGCACGTTGCCGTTGAACTTCATTGATATCGGCATGGTACCGCCGATATCGACATTGCCGCCGCCCTTGAAGGCAAGGCCGCCGGCGCCCGTAAGTGTTGTGTCGAGCGTCACCTTGTTGTTGGCGAATTTGCCGCTGGCCGCGATGTCGAAGGCGGCGACGCCGGCCGTGCGCGCAGCGGCGAGCGATGCGCCGGACCATTTGAGATCATAGGCGACAACAGGTGCGGACGCTGCGCCGTCGACATCGACGCTACCGGCGATCGTGCCTTCGGCGCCAAGATCCGGTGCAAAAGCGTTGACCAAGGCTGCCGGCAGAGCGTTCAGCTTCGCGGTGATATCAAGCTTTTCGCCCGCGCTGCCGTTGACGGTGATGGTGCCCTTCGATGCCTGGATCGTCAGCGCGTTGAGACGGACGGTGCCATTTTCGATGGCGATCGCCGTCGGCTGCGCAAGCTTCAGCGCGATGCCCTTCGGGGTCGCACCGAAGGACTGAAGGCGAATTTCGGTACGGCCTTTGGCGCTGCTGAGGTCGCCTTTCGCGGTCAGCGGGCCACCATCATACTTGCCGTTGATGGCAAAGCCGGTGCGGCCAGCCTGCTGCTCAAAATCAACGGCGAGCCCGGAAACGCGGTTTTCTCCCTGCGCGATGGTCTCGGCGCGGATGCTGCCCTTGATGGCAAGGGCTGCGACATCGGAGATGGTGATGTCGGCGGTCGGCTTGGCGATCGTCAGCGCATCGCGCTTGATGCCGCTGCCACCGGCCTTGACCACGACGGAGGTGATGCCATTGGCGGTCTTGATCGTCGCCGAGCCTTTGAGGTCGCCCGAGGCCTTCTCACCGGCCATGGCGGCCAGCAGGCCGAGGTCCGGCAGGTCGAAATTGACGTTGCCGTCCGGCTTGAAGTCGGGCGTGAAATTGATCGCGCCGGTCAGCGTGTTCTCGCCGATCCGGGCCTCGAGTACGGGGATCCCGGTGCGACCGTCCTTGGAGACGACATCGGCCTTGACGTCGATCGCCTGGCCGTCGAGCGCACCCGTGGCCGTGAGGCTTGCCTGTGGGCTCGAGGGGTTGGCTTTCGCGTCGGCCTTGATCGTGAGGTCGCTCAGCGTGCGGCCGGCGAGCGTCGCGCCGCTCGAGGTGAGCTCTGCCTTGATGCCGAGTTCGGCAAGCGGGCCCGTCACCGCTGCGGTGAAATCGGCCTTGCCCTTGGCGTCGGCCAGGATCTTGCCGAGATCGGGCAGGGTTCCCTTGAGGTCGGCCGTCAGATTGCTCTGGGCCAGGGCGACGGTGCCTGAGGCCTCGATCGTGCTCGACTTGAGCTCGAGGCCTTCGACGGTCACGCTGCCGTCGCTTGTGGTCTTGACTTCGCCTGCGAGCGCGATGGTGCCTTCGAACTTCGCCGCTGCCGCGGGCGGCAGCGCGTCCGGAACGGCAAACAGCTTGAAGGCAGCAGCGAGCGCGTTCTCGTCACGATAGAAGGCGCCGGTGATGGACCCGCCGACGCCGGGGCTTTCGATTGTCACCGGATTAAAGGCGATGTTTTCCCTGGTCACCGATAGGATTGCGTCCAACTTGAGCGGCGCCTGGACCAGACGGGTAAGGTTGGGATCGCTGAAGCCGGCCTCGCCTACTTCGATCACTGTCTTCACCGGGCCGGATTGCGCCTGAAGATTGAAGGCGTCGCTGTGTGCCGAAAACTTGACGGCGCCGAGCGCCACATCCGGCAGCGCCACGGAGGCGATGTCTGCTGCGAGATCGAGACTGGCGGCTTGCGCGTCGCCGGTCAGAGACAGGTTGACGGCATTGATCTTTGCCTGAGCCTCGCCCTTTTCGAGCGGCCAGCGAAAGTCGATTGCGCCATTGGTGCCAGCGAGCCTGGCCTGCAGGTTGTTTTCGCCCTTGCTGTCGAAGGTGCCGAAGGCACCAAAGCTGAGCGCCCCGGTTCTCACCTGCCCCTTGTCGACGCGAACGAGACCCTGGCCGTTGAAGGCGGCGGCGATGTCGATGCTGGTCTCGCCCCCGAACATCGGGCGCAGCGCCGGCGGCATCAGCGCGCCGAAGCCGCCGCCACCGTTGACCGTCAGCCGGTGCATGCCGTCTTTCGTCTGCACATGACGGCCGTCGAGCTTGAGGATCTCACTGCCGTCAAGTGCCGCCGTCGCGTTGCCGGCCCAGTCGGAAAGCGGTCCCTCGCCGGTGACCTTGATGTTGACCGCGGGCTCGTTGGGCAGTCGCAGGAGTTTTGCGAGCACGCCGTTTTGAGGTTCGTCGACCGTTGCCTCGAGTTTGAGTTCATTGCCGGCCGGATTGAAGACGATGTCGGCTACGGCGCGGGCGTCCGGCCGGTCACGCTGGGCGGCGGTCAGGCCAAGGGCGATGCTCTCGTTCGTGGCGTTCACTTTGCCGCTGGCGGTCAGGAACTGATCCTCGCCGGCGATTGCCTTGCCGATGACGATCTCCTTGAGGTCGATCGCGTCGATCTTGACATCGACCGGAAGCACGAAGGTCGAGCGGACTTCCTTGGTCTCGGTGGATGGCACAGGCAGGCGCTCGACGCGCACCAGGCCGGCCGAGATTGCCGACGCGTCGAAACGGAAGGACAGCAGCGCCGCAGGCGACCAGTCGAGCTTGAGGTCACGGACCTCCGCATAGACACCTTCGCCGTCGAAGAGCGTGATGCTTCCGGCCGTAAACTCACCGGTCAGGAGCGCACTCGGATCGGCGATCCGCACGATCTGGTCCGGCGTCGCCGCATACTTCTCGATCGCCCAGGCGACGAGCCGGGCGCCGGGAGTGGTGAAGCCCACGAAGGCGAGGAGAAGGAGGGCAACGACCGCGATCACGCCAAGCACACGAAGGCCATAGCGCAGCGTCGTGCCAAGGAAGCGGACGACCTGATTCATGATCTACCCATAACGCAAGTTGCGCTGCAGCGGAATCGCTGCGGGAGAAACTATCCCCCGATAACGGCAATTTGCCGGTTCTGGCTGGAGAATCGGCCCTGTTCAGAAGGATTGGCCGATACCGGCATAGATGCCGTACTTGGTGCCGCCGGGATATTTATTGAGCGGCACGGCGAAGTCGAGGCGGATCGGCCCGAAGGGGGTCGCATAGCGCAGGCCGATGCCGGCGCCGGCGCGGATGTCGGAGAAATCAGGTGTCGTCTTTGCAGAGACCGTGCCGGCATCGATGAAGGGAACGACACCGATCGTGTCGGTGATCGCGATGCGGGCTTCGAGCGAGGCGTTGACATAGGAGCGCCCGCCGGTCTCCTCGTTGTCGGCATTGCGCGGGCCGATTTCCTGATAGGAATAGCCGCGTACCGAGCCGCCGCCGCCGAGATAGAAGCGACGGTTGGCCGGAATGTCCTCAAGCCCGCTGCCGCCGACCAAGACGCCGGCGCCGATCTTGCCGGCGAGAACGAAGCGCTTCTCGTCGCCAAGCGCGTGATAGCCCGATGCCGACGCTTCAAACGACGAGAAGAAAGTCTGGCCCTTGATCTCGTAGCTCGGCTTGGCGTTGATCATCGCCCGGTAGCCGTCGGTCGCATTCAGCTTGTCGTTGCGGGTATCGCGCACATATTCGAGCGGAATGGCGGCGGTCAGATAGGAGTTCGAGCCGAAGGCGTCGTCGATGTCGGCCCAGCTGAGCTCGCCGCCGCCCGAAAAGGTATCGGTATCCGAGAGTTCGAACGTGGCGCCCGCCGCACCGGTCAGGATCTTGGCGCGATAGGCGTCCGGATCCTGGATGTTGGCCCTGAGGCTCGCGGTAAAGGTCGAGGCGGGACCGAAGGCGCCGGGTTTGGCAAAGAGGATGCCGACCGAATAATCGAGCTTGTCCAGTTCTTGCGTTTCGCCGATGCGGTCGACCGACCCTTCGATGCGCAGCGATTCGGCCCGGCCGAACAGGTTGCGGTGTCCCCAATAGCCGGACACTCCGAGGCCGTCGGTTGTCGAAACCTGGGCGCCGAAGCCGAAATATTTGTGCTTGCCCTCCGACACCTCGATCTTCATCGGGATCGAACCGTCTGATGAAAGCGTGTTGGCTTCCTTGATCGTGACGCTCGAGAAGACGCCGAGCTGGCGCAGGCGCTCGGAGGCCTTTCGGATATCTTCGGGCGAATAGGGGCGGCCTTCGTTGAGGCGCGAATAGTCGCGCACGAATCCGGGGTCGACGGTCTTGGTGCCGTCGACACTGACCTCCCCGACGGGAGCGACAGGTCCGCCGCTCGCAGCGATGACGATGTCGACGGTCGAGTTGGCGTGGTTGGCGACGGCACTGCGCTCGGTCAGTTTGGCCAGGGGACGGCCCTGCTCGCGCAGATCGTTCACGACCTTCTCGCCGGCCTTGATGATCAGTGTCGAATCGGCGCGCGCCCCGGCAGGCAGGCCGTAGTCTGCAGGATTGAAGCCAACCGCGTCGCCTTCGAACGTGACTGTGCCAACCTTGAAAACCGGGCCTGGCGTGACGGTGACGGTGACCGGGATCGGTTTGCCATCCGGGAATGCGGGATCCGGCGGCAGGCTGTCGATGTCCTGGCCGTTGACGCGGATCGCCACGGTGCCGCCGTAGCGGGCCTTTTCATAGAGAGCGGCGAGCAGCCGGTCGCGATCGTCGCGCGCCCGGATCGCAAGGCCGAGATCGCCGGAGACCGGTTTTTCCTGGCCCTGAACCAGCTGAGAGCTGTTTTCCAGCGCTTCCTTCAGCTCCTTGTCGTCGGTGCCGGCGTCGAAAGTAAGGGTATAGTTGACCGGGTCGATGACCGGCGCTTCTTCCTCGTCGCTTTCGAAGAACTTCATGCCGAAGAGCTTGAAGGCGTGGGCTTTTTCGGCGGAAAGCGGGCCGAGCGCGCACGAAAAGGCAACAGCAAACACAGTCGCTGCCTTCCAGTACGCAATACTCGACCGTGGTGGGGACATTCGCTTCCGCATCCCGTCTTCAGGCGACCCAATACAAACTGCCTGCTTATGCGGCCGGGTCACTATCGCATGCCTAAGGTTTTCCATCTGTTAACGATGACAGCCCGCAGCATCCACCCCTGATGCCGAAAATCGGTACCGATTTGCTCGAAAAAGCGTCGAAATGTTGTCGACGCAGCACAATCGCCAATCCCGGCAGGACTGGCTTCCAGCCAAGCGCGCCGCCACTCCGAAGGGCGCTTGGGCGCGCTTGACCTGTGGTCAGCCAAAGCTATGCGGCTTCCGGCAGCGCCCGCAATTGCGGTACGCGAGAGGCTATGATGACGAGAAACTGCATCAGGAAACCGCTAGCCGCGACGGCAAGACAGGCCTCGACGCCGAAGCGTGTGGCGACCATTGCCCCGAGGGCTGCGCCGATGGGCCGCGCGCCGAATGTGGCGGTGGCAATGAAAGCGGAAACCCGCCCGAGCATCGCATTCGGCGTCACGGCCTGTCTGAGGGTGAGAGTGGCGATCGACCAGAGCACTGGTCCTGAACCGAACAGAAAGAAGCTCAGGCCGGCGAGGGCGCCTGACGGCACCCATATCGTCGCGAGCATCGCTGCGGCCGCCATAAGACCGCCGAGCGGGCCAAGAGTGATCATCACGCCGAACGGGACGCGGCGCCCAATTGCGGGGGCGGCGAGTGCGCCGATCATCATGCCGGCGCCGTAAATTCCCAAGGTGATGCCGACACCCGTTGCCGTCAGGCCGAGGGTCTGGACGGCATAGGCGACATAGACGGCCTGCAACACGAACCAGGCCGTGTTGAAGACGATGGCTGTCACAAGAATGGGCCGCAGCAGTGGATGGCCGGCAAGGAACCGAGCGCCTTCGGCCAGGTCCTGAAGCGGATTGCGTTTGGGCATGGCCGGTGGGTGGTGATCACCAAGGCCGGCGAGCAGGCTCACGGAGAGAAGGGAAAGCGCCGTGGCTGCAACATAGGCGAGGGATGCACCGCTCCACGCCACGATGGCTCCGCCAATCGCAGGTCCGCCGGAATAGGCAAAGCTGCGGGCGAGTTCCAGCCAGCGATTGGCATCGGCCAATCGGGCGCGGGGAACGATCGCCGGGACAAGGGCGGGTGCGGCGACGTTGTAGCACACGGTGCCGATGGCGCCGATGAAGCCCATGAGGCCGAGAAGCGGCAGCGTCAGCAGGCCGCTGACCATCAACAGCAATGTGGCAACCAGTGATACGGCCCTCAGCATTTCCGAGGAGACCATCAAGTTGCGTCGCGACGCGCGGTCGGCAGCGAGACCGGCAGGGATCGAGAGCAGGAGGAAAGGCAGGGTCTGGGCCATCTGCAGCCATCCGGTTTCCGCCGGGCCGGCGGCAAGCAATAGGACCGCGGCGAGGGGAGCGGCGGCCAGCGCCATCTGCTCTGATAATTGCGCGAAGAGGTTGGACCAGCCGATCCTTATGAAGGCTGGCGGCAATGCGGTGTCCGGTAGTTTCGACATGGAGGACCTCGATCATGATCTGTCGAGGACAGCAAGAAGCGATCGCGCCAACGGTTGCCACCCGATTTCTGCGCGCTCGATCGGCGCCTTGCGCGTTCACCCGGCTTGGGCCGCGGCGTCCGCCGCAACGAAAAACCCCCTCAGGGCCATCGGCCGTGAGGGGGAGATTTCAGACGAGCCCATCGGCGGCCGAGGGCATAGCCTTCCTGTCGCCTTAGCGCGGGCAAGCGTCGATATAGCGGCGGCCGTAGCGGTCGCGGTAGTAGCACTGGCCCGGCTGTTCACTGACATGGCCGATGACCGCGCCGGAAACGCCGCCGATGGCCGCGCCGACCGCTGCGCCACGGACGTCGCCGGTGATCGCGCCGCCAATGATCGCGCCGGAAACAGCACCGATGCCGGCGCCTTTTTCCGTCTGGGTGCAGCTTGCGACCGACAGGGCCACCAGCACAAGTGCAATGGCTTTCTTCATATTGTCCTCTCCGATCTCTACGGATCTTGAGCGTTCGCTCAGTCCGTCCTTGGATGATGGCGGAGCCGGGCTCATCCCGCTCCACCTGAACTTGCAACCGGAAAATACGCGGTCCCCAATGAAAGTCTACAGAGGGTCCAGCGCTTTCTTTCCGCGTGCAAGATAATGATATCGTTCCTGAACGGGACATGAAGGCGCTGTTCCACGCGATACAACTGGCTTGGAAAAAATTTGTCGTCGGGCGACCGACAGCGGTTGCGACATTCCAAAAAAAGACAAATGATACAAACAAGCCAGCGGATCCGGGAGGAGTGGGTCAGCGGCGACGGGCATCGATATCAGTTGGCGCGTACCCTAGTCGCGTGAACCATCTCACCCGACGTTTCGGCCGCGCTCGTGTTGGCATTGACCGACCCCGGAGGAGCGAAATGGCGAAAGTAACAATGACGGTCAACGGCCGTCAGGTGAGCGGTCATTGCGACGACCGTACATTGCTGGTGCAATTCATACGCGAAAATCTTGGACTGACCGGTACCCATGTCGGCTGCGACACGTCGCAGTGCGGCGCCTGTGTCATCCATATGGACGGAAAATCGGTCAAGAGCTGTTCCATCCTCGCCGCGCAGGCGGCGGGCTCGACCATCACCACCATCGAAGGTTTGGCCGCAGACGGCGAACTGCACCCGGTGCAGGCGGCGTTCAAGGCCAATCACGGCCTGCAATGCGGGTTCTGCACGCCCGGCATGGTGATGACAGCGGTCGATATGATCCGAAGGCACCAGGGGCAACTGGACGAGGCGACGGTGCGCGCCGAGCTCGAAGGCAATATCTGTCGTTGCACCGGTTACCACAACATCGTGAAAGCGATCCTTGCCGCAGCCGCCGAGATGAGCGGCGCCCGCGTGGCCGCAGAGTAGCGCCCCACCCAGGCATGTCATCGAAGGACTGTCGCTGGATATCTCGGGAGGAGATCGGCAATGGGAGTTGAAGGCATTGGCGCCCGTGTGGCGCGCAAAGAAGACAAGCGGTTCCTGACCGGCAAGGGCCGCTACACGGACGACATGTCCGTGCCGGGCATGAAATATGCGGTGTTCGTGCGCAGCCCGCATGCGCATGCGAAGATCCTGAAGGTGGATGCGTCTGCGGCCAAGGGCATGCCCGGCGTGATCGACGTGCTCGATGGCAAGCAGATTCTCGCCGACGGTATCGGCAACCTGATCTGTGGCTGGATGATCCACTCCAAGGACGGATCGCCGATGAAGATGGGCGCCTGGCGGCCACTCGCGCACGAGACGGTGCGTTATGTCGGCGACGCTGTGGCGATCGTTGTTGCCGACAGCGTGGCTGAGGCGCGTGACGCGGCCGAGGCCGTCGTCGTCGACTACCAGGAACTTCCCGTCGTGATCGACGCGTCGAAAGCGATCGAAGCGGGACAGCCGCAGCTTCATCCCGAAGCGCCAAACAACCTGATCTTCGACTGGCAGATCGGCGACGAAACCGCGACCGACAAGGCGATCGCAACGGCTGCACACGTCACCGAGGTCACCATCCACAACAACCGGCTCTCGCCCAACCCGATGGAGCCGCGCGCGGCACTCGGCATCTATGACGCCGGCGACGACCATTATACCTGCTACACGACAAGCCAGAACCCGCATGTGGCGCGGCTGGTGATGAGCGCCTTCTATAACGTTGCGCCGGAGAACAAGCTCAGGGTGATTGCGCCCGATGTCGGCGGTGGCTTCGGCTCGAAGATCTACATTTATCCGGAAGAAATCGTCTGTCTCTGGGCATCGAAGCGCACCGGCGTGCCGGTGAAATGGACGTCGGATCGAACCGAAGCCTTCCTGACCGACGCGCACGGCCGCGACCATGTGTCGACGGTGAAGATGGCTTTTGATGCCAGCAACCGGATCATCGGGCTCAAGGTCGACACGATTGCCAATCTTGGCGCCTACATGTCGCTCTTCTCCTCGGCGGTGCCGACCTATCTCTATGCGACGCTGCTGTCCGGCCAATACGACATCCCGGCAATCCATGCGAATGTCCGGACCGTCTATACCAACACCGCACCGGTCGATGCCTATCGCGGCGCCGGGCGGCCGGAGGCGACCTATCTGTTGGAACGCACAATGGAGACGGCGGCGCGCGAACTTGGCGTCTCGCCGGCTGAGCTCCGGCGGGTCAATTTCATCCGTTCCTTCCCGCACCAGACGCCGGTGATCATGAATTATGACGCGGGCGACTACGAGGCGTCGCTCGACGCGGCAATGCAGGCGGCCGACTGGAACGGCTTTGCCGCCCGCAAGGCGGAAGCGGCCAATCGCGGCATGAAGCGGGGCATCGGCATGAGCTGCTACATCGAGGCCTGCGGCATTGCGCCGTCGGCGGCGGTGGGCTCGCTCGGCGCCGGCGTCGGGCTCTGGGAATCGGCCGAGGTGCGCGTCAATGCCGTCGGCACGATCGAGGTTTTGACCGGTTCGCATAGCCATGGCCAGGGCCACGAGACGACCTTTGCCCAGCTTGTTGCCGACCGCTTCGGCGTGCCGCTCGACAGCGTCAACATCGTGCACGGCGATACTGACAAGGTGCAGATGGGCATGGGCACCTACGGTTCGCGCTCCGGTGCCGTCGGCATGTCGGCCGTCGTCAAGGCGCTCGACAAGGTCGAGGCCAAGGCGAAGAAGATCGCCGCGCATCTGATGGAGGCGGACGAAAGCGACATCGTCATCGAGAACGGCGAACTGAAAGTTGCCGGCACCGACAAATCGGTGCCCTGGTTCCAGATGGCGCTTGCCGCCTATACCGCCCACAACCTGCCCTCGGGCATGGAGCCGGGGTTGAAGGAGGGAGCCTTCTATGACCCCGCAAACTTCACCTTCCCGGCCGGCTGCTACATCTGCGAAGTGGAGGTCGATCCCGACACGGGCAGAACCAAGATCGTGCAGTTTGTCGCTGCCGACGACTTCGGCAACATCATCAATCCGATGATCGTCGAGGGGCAGGTGCATGGTGGCATTGCGCAAGGGATCGGCCAGGCGCTGCTCGAAAGCGTTCACTATGACGCTTCGGGCCAGCTGCTGACGGCGAGCTACATGGATTACGCCATGCCGCGGGCCGACGATCTGCCGTCGTTCCAGGTCTCCACCTCGAACACGCCTTGTCCCAACAATCCCTTGGGTATCAAGGGCTGTGGCGAGGCAGGGGCGATCGGCTCGCCGCCGGCACTGATCAACGCCATTACCGACGCCATCGGCAACAACGCGCTCACCATGCCGGCGACACCGCAGAAGGTGTGGGCGGCGGCGCACGCGGCCAAGTGAACGGGAGGACACCCAAATGTACGAGACCCAATATCATCGGGCGTCCTCGGTTCAGGATGCCGTCAGCCGAATGGAAGCGGCCGGAGAAGGCAAATATGTCTCCGGCGGCATGACGCTGATCCCGACGATGAAGCAGAGACTGGCGGCGCCGAGCGACCTCATCGATCTCCGCCACATCGCCGAGATGCAGGGCATCTCGGTCAATGGCCGGTCGGTGCGCATCGGTGCGGCGACCACCCACGATGAGGTGGCGTCGGCGGCGGCGCTGAAAGCGGTCTGTCCGGCCATCTGCCATCTCGCCGGCCATATCGGCGATCCGCATGTGCGGCACATGGGCACGATCGGCGGCTCGATCGCCAACAACGATCCGGCAGCCGACTATCCGGCGGCGGTGCTGGCGCTCGGTGCGACGATCGTGACCAACCGGCGGGAGATCGCAGCCGACGATTTCTTCACCGGCCTGTTCGAGACGGCGCTGGAAGACAGCGAGATCATCACCGCCATTACCTTCGACGCACCGGCCAAGGCCGCCTACCAAAAGTTCGCCAATCCGGCGTCGCGCTATGCGATGGCCGGCGTCTTCGTGGCAAAACGGGACAATGGCGAGGTCCGGGTTGCGGTCACCGGCGCCGGAGCCAACGGTGTCTTCCGGCAAATGGACATGGAAGCAGCCCTTGCTGCCAATTGGTCGCCGGATGCGCTTGCCACCGTCAGCGTCGATGCCACGGACTTGCTCTCCGACCTTCACGCCGATGCGGCCTATCGCGCCAATCTGGTGAAGGTCATGGCCAAACGCGCTGTCGCGGCGGCCTGACCGCCATGGGGCGCCGTGCACCCATCGAAAAAGGGCGGCTTTGGCCGTCCTTTTTTCATCCTTGCTTGACTTCGATCAAGCTTGAAGAGATGAACATGCGCTAAGGCTTTCTTTGGAATGTTTCAAAACTAGCGCTGTCTCAGTTGAAACGGTTTCAGGGAAAGCAGCGAAGATGCTCTGGAGCGAAAATGCTAAAGCATCTCTGATGCATTTGCTGGGCGGGCAGCAGGTAAGGGCCTTTTGCCGCAGTTGGCAGATGCCGAGCATTCCGAGGTTGACCCCAGGTCGCTTTGAATCAAAAAAAAGCGCCGGGCACTGGAGAAAATGATGGATTTCGAGAATTTCTTTAAGAACGAGCTGGACGGGCTGCATCAGGAAGGCCGTTACCGGGTTTTCGCAGACCTCGCCCGTCATCGCGGCCAATTCCCGAAGGCAGCGCGCCACACGGCTGACGGCGTTCAGGAAGTGACCGTCTGGTGTTCGAACGACTATCTCGGCATGGGTCAGCATTCCGTTGTCACCGAGGCGATGAAGCGCGCCATCGACGAATGCGGCGCCGGTGCTGGCGGCACCCGCAACATCTCCGGCACCAACCACTACCACGTCCTGCTTGAGCGCGAGCTCGCGGACCTGCACGGCAAGGAATCGGCGCTGCTGTTCACCTCGGGCTATGTGTCCAACTGGGCCGCACTCGGGACGCTCTGTTCGAAGATTCCTGGCGTCATCGTCTTCTCGGACGCCGGGAATCACGCTTCGATGATCGAGGGGATCCGTCACTCCAAGTGCGAACGCGTCATCTTCAAGCACAATTCGGTCGCTGACCTCGAAGCCAAGCTCGCGGCTGCCGATCCGCGCGCGCCGAAGCTCATCGCCTTCGAATCCGTTTACTCCATGGATGGCGACATTGCGCCGATCAAGGAATTCTGCGACCTCGCCGATAAATACGGCGCCATGACCTATCTCGACGAAGTCCATGCCGTCGGCATGTACGGCCCGCGCGGAGGCGGCATTGCCGAGCGCGAAGGCCTGATGCATCGCCTGACGGTCATCGAAGGCACGCTCGGCAAGGCGTTCGGCGTCATGGGCGGCTATATCACCGGTTCCGCGGCGCTCTGTGACTTCATCCGCTCGTTTGCGTCCGGCTTCATCTTCACGACGGCGCTGCCGCCGACGCTCGCCGCCGGTGCGCTCGCCTCGATCCGTCACCTGAAGGAAAGCCAGGTCGAACGCTTCGCCCACCAGGAGCGCGTTCGTCGCCTGCGTTCGCTGCTCGACCAGCGCGGCATTCCGCACATGCCGAACCCGAGCCATATCGTGCCGGTCATGGTCGGCGATGCCGCCAAGTGCAAGTGGATCTCCGACTTGCTGCTCGATAACTTCGGCGTCTACGTCCAGCCGATCAACTATCCGACAGTGCCGAAGAAGACCGAACGCCTGCGCATCACCCCGACGCCGTTGCATTCGGATGCCGACATCGACCATCTTGTCGGCGCGCTGCATTCGCTGTGGTCGCGCTGCGCGCTGGCCCGCGCCGTCGCGTAAGTTACGGCGCACCGTCTCGAAAATCTGCCCCTCACCCTAACCCTCTCCCTGCAAGCGGGGCGAGGGGACGAGAGTGACGATTGAACCACTCCGGCCAACGCCGAAACGACGTCTTGCTCCCATGGCAGGACGCGAAACTGAGTGCGTTGGATCGGAGCGGGCGCCGCAACGTCCCTTCGCCCCGCTTGCGGGGAGAAGGTGCCGGCAGGCGGATGAGGGGGCGCTTCCCTCTCGAGGGGGTGAAGCGCTCAGAGAACCTGATTACTGAAGCAGCTCGGCCGCCAGTTGCCGGGCTTTTTCGTCGGCGGCAAAGACATCGTCCATGGTGGACGCCGCCGGCAGGCCAGCAAGCCTGTCCATGACCTTTTCGACGATCTCCGCCATGGCGAGAAAGCCGGTGCGGCCGGCGATGAAGGCGTCGAGCGCCGTTTCCTTGGCGCCGTTGAGCACGGCACCCTGTACCCCACCCTCGACCATGGCACGGCGCGCCAGGCGGATGGCCGGGAAGCGCACTTCGTCCGGCGCTTCGAAATCGAGGCGCGACAGCTTGGCGAAATCGAGCCGCTCGATCGGCAGGCTGCAGCGGCTCGGATAGGCAAGCGCATAGCCGATCGCGGTGCGCATATCCGGGCAGCCGAGCTGGGCGAGAACCGAGCCATCGGTGTAGCCGACCATCGAATGGATCACCGATTGCGGATGCACAATCACCTCGACCTGTTCCGGCCTGAGGGCGAAGAGGTGTTTCGCCTCGATCATTTCCAGCGCCTTGTTGAACATCGAGGCGCTGTCGATCGAGATCTTCAGCCCCATCGACCAGTTGGGATGGGCGCGCGCCACGTCTGCCGTCACATGCCGCATCTCTTCCAGCGATTTGGTGCGGAACGGACCACCCGAGGCCGTCAGGATGATGCGCTCGACGGCGTGGCGCTGGTGCTCTTCCAGCACCTGGAAAATGGCGTTGTGCTCGCTGTCGACAGGCAGCAAGCGGCCGCCGCCCGTCTTCACCGCCTCGATGAACAGGCTGCCTGCGGAAACGAGGCACTCCTTATTGGCAAGCGCGATGTCGGCGCCGCGGCGCGCGGCGGCCAGCGTCGGGGCGAGGCCGGCATTGCCGACGATGGCCGCCATCACCCAATCGGCGTCGCGTTCGGCCGCTTCGATCAGGCCGCTTCTGCCGGCGGCAACCTCAATGCCGGTGCCGGCAAGGGCTGCCTTCAGGTTTTCATATTGGTTTTCGTTGGCGGTGACGGCGAGTTCGGCGCCGGACTTCACTGCCTGCTCGGCGAGCAGGGGAATATTGCCGTTGCCGGTGACGGCGACGACGTCGAAGCGCTCGCGGCCGCCCAAGCGCTCGATGACGTCGAGCGTGTTGGTACCGATCGAGCCGGTCGAGCCGAGGATCGTCAGTCGGCGCTTCGCGTTGTCGCGGGATGCCATGCCAATACCCATTTTCTTCTTTTCGGAGGAATGCGCGCGGCGGACTTCGTCGCGGATGCAGCGCATGATCTTTTGAAGATCGATCCGAGTTTTTTATGTTGTGCCTAGGCTCTACAGGCGAATTCCGTCGGCAACAAGGGCGCGGTCTTCAATCCGTCTCGTCCAGAGGCTAAGAATCGGATCTGCTTTGAGTCGAAGCCGAAGGAGTTCGTGATGCTGAAAGCCGTTACCGCCCTTTCCTGCGCCTGCGTCATGATCGAGATGGCTTCGATGCAGCCGGTCGCGGCCGAAAACGTTCCTCCGCAACTCGTCGGCACCTGGCTTGCCGAAGATATCGGCGGAGGCGGGGTGATCGACGACCTGCAATCGACGCTCGAAATCCGCGAGGACGGCACTTACGGAGGCATGGCCGGCTGCAACCATTTCACCGGCACCTTCGGCCTCTCGGGTTCGAAGCTCACCTTCGGTCCGGCCGCATCGACACGCAAGATGTGCGTGCCGGCGGTGATGAACCAGGAACAGAAGTTTCTCGAAGCTCTGCGCAGCGAGCTCTCCTGGGCGGTGGAGGGATCAAAGCTCGTCCTGACCAAAGCCGGCGGCGAACCCGGCATCAAGCTGGCGTCGACGACGGCCGGGTCGGAAGGGGTCGATGTGACAATCCGCGTCCCAGGTGCCGACGCGGCGGATCGTCAATCGGTTCGCTACGATTGCGGCGGCAAGGTTGTCGAGGCGGAATACATCAATGCCGGTCCGGTCTCGCTGGTGACCTTCACGATCGACGGCACCTTTGTCGTCGCGTCCAACGTGATTGCCGCTTCGGGTGCCAAGTACGCCGGCGGGCAATACATCTGGTGGACGAAGGGCGAGGAGGCGACGCTGTTCGACGCAACGAAAGGTGAAGAGGATCAGGGCATCGCCTGCAAGCCTGCGTCCTGACGCGGGTATTTCGCGGTCACGCATCGGTTCTCCAAGCGTGCTTGCCGGGCCGGCTGTACAAGTTGCCGCCTCGAATGGAACTTTTGGCTTCGACTCCTAGTTACATTCCGACGCCATTGCGGCGCTGTCGTGCAAATGGGAGTGATCCATGGGGCTGCTTATCGGAATTCTGATTACATTCCTCGTCATTGTGCTGGTGCTCTATCTCGTCCAGCGGCTGCCGCTTGACGCGCGCGCCAAACAGATCGTCCAGATCATTGTGATCATCATCGGCATCGTCTCTCTGTTGAAATACCTGGCCGTCTTCTGACGCGCCGCCTTCCAGCCAATGCGAAGACCGCCGGTTCCGATGGACCGGCGGTTTTTTGATGCCTGGTCGATGCTGACAACAACTGACAGTCGTTTCACCTAGGGTCCGGTCATCCAAAAGGAGACCCGGCCATGCTGTCACCCAACCTCATCCTCTTGTATGTCGAAGACCCGATGGCGAGCGCTCGCTTTTACGCGGACCTCATCGGACACGAGCCTGCCGCTGCCTTTCCGACCTATGCCGCCTTCGAGCTCGAAAACGGCCTGACCTTCAGTCTCTGGTCCACGGGCGCGAGGGATTTCGTTTCGTCCGGCACCGGCCATCGCTCGGAAATCGCCTTCATGGTGAAGGACGACGCGGAGGTCGAACGGCTCTATGCGGCCTGGCGCGAGCGTGGGCTCACGATCGAGCAGGAGCTGAAGACCGCCGTATTCGGCCGCACTTTCGTTGCCCTCGATCCGGACGGTCATCGCCTGCGCGTATGCCGGCCGGATGACTGAGCGGCCACCGACCGGTGCGCCGGGCGCATGCTGCCCCTCTCACGGCGCAGCCGCTGGCGTCCTTCGGTCGAGAATGGCCTGGAACAAGGCGGCTTGGCGCTCGGTGGCGGCGCGGATTGCGCTGAGCTGCCGCAGCATGGATCCGAAGGCCGTGAGAAGAATGCCGCTCAGGATCGCGCTCAAGGCCCAGGGTAGAACCATGAGCGCACGCAGCTGCGCGGTGGCCGGATCAACAGCCAGCGTCGCGGTGGCGACAACGGCTGCGGCGATGATGATGACGATTCCAATGATTTGCAGAAGCTTGCCCATGGTCTCCTCCCGTCATGCGAGCAACCTCGGGCAGACCGCATGCGCTGTCAAGCAGGTGCTGCCGCCCGCCCGGCTACGTGATTTCGATTGGCCTGGAGGAGAACCGGTCAAAACAAAAAAGGCCGGGGCGAACCCGACCTTCCTCATCACCTCCCGCCGATGCCAGTTCATCCGTGGTCATCAAGAAGGTATGAGTGTTCAATAGCCTCTGTTCGTGACAGGCAAATGACGGAGATGCCTCTATCCTGATCGGCCGATGACATGAGCGCCGCCGGCCGCTTTCTCAATCCGCCACCTTGACCACGAGCTCGATCTCGACCGGCAGTTCCAGCGGTCGTTGCCGATGCTTTCCTTCAATCGTTGTTCTGCGCGGCGCGGTGCTCGGCTCTACCATTTTCCCAAGTGCGCGCCGCCGTCGACGTTCAGCACCTCCCCGGTTATGCGCGGCGCCCTGGTCAGGAACAGGACGGCATCAACGATCTCATCGACGCTGGAAATACTGTGCATCGGCGAAAGCGTGTTCAGGAACTCCTTCGGATTGTCCTTGTGAAGCGGCGTATCGACCACGCCGGGCGCCACGATGTTGACGCGGATCCCGTCCCTTGCGTACTCCATGGCGATGTTCTTCGAGATGGCATTGATGCCGCCCTTGGTCAGCATGGCGACCGAGGCGTTCATGCCCGCGATCGGGCGGTCCGCCAGTGGCGTCGTGATGCTGACGATGCTGCCGCCGCTCTTCTGCGCCAGCATCTGCCTGATGACGAGCTGGGTCGTATGCAGAAAGCCCTCGATGTTCGTCGCGCTCAGCTGTCGGTAGTCTTCGGCGGTGTAATCGACGAAGGGCTTGGTGAAGAAGATGCCGGCATTGTTGACGAGCGCGTCGATCGATCCAAACCGGTCGATCGCGGTCTCGACCACGCGTTTGGCCGTGTCCGGATCGGCGATATCGCCATCGACCCGCGCCAGCCGGTCCGATTGGACGATATCCCGGGATTGGCTGACGCTACGCGACGTTGCGACGACGCTATAGCCCTCAGCGAGGAAGGCGTTCGTGAGACCTGCGCCGATGCCCTGCGATGCGCCGGTAATGATTGCGACCTTTGCCATTTGACGTCTCCATGGTTGGATTGGGTTGCTGGAGATCAATATGGCTGCAGCGCCATTCCACGATTAGATGAAACTATCTGGAATTACTTTTCCATCAGTGCAAAAATCTCGGCATGGTCGATCTGAACGATATCGCGGTCTTTGTGGCCGTTGCCCAACTCGAGAGTTTCAGCCGGGCGGCGCGGGCGCTCGGCATGCCGGTTTCCACCGTCAGCCGCAAAGTGACGGCCCTTGAGGAGCAGCTGGGCGTCACGCTCATTCAGCGCACCACGCGCAAGCTGAGCCTGACGGTTCAGGGGCGGGCCTATTATGACGAGTGCAGCGAACCGCTGAAGCAGCTTCACGACGCGGAGCGGGTGCTCAGCGAGGCGCAACGGAAGCCTGAGGGTTTGCTGCGAATGAGCGTTCCCGTGACACTGGGGCAGCCGCCGTTCTACGATTTCCTGTCGGGCTTTCTGAAGAAATATCCCCTCATCGAGGTCGACCTGCGTGTAACAAATGTGTTTCAGGATCTCGTCGCGGAGAACATCGACGTCGCCGTGCGATTTGGCGAGCTCAGAGATTCGTCCCTCGTGGCGCAACGAATCGGCCGGACCACGCACTACCTGGTGGCGGCACCACACTATCTCGACGAACATGGCGCGCCGCTGCGACCGGAGGATCTGCTTGAGCATAAATGCGTCTTGCTTGGCGCTCGCAACAACGAGGTCGAATGGCATCTCGTCAGTGGGGACAGATCGATTCGGCTTAACGTCACAGGATCGGTCGCCGTTCACGATATCCAGACGCTCAGCGCCTTTGTCGAGCGGGGCCATGGCATCGGCCGGCTCCCGCCGATCTTCTGCGCCGAAGCTCTTTCAAGCGGCAAGCTTATCCGCGTGCTGCCGGAATGGTCGGCGCCGGATGTCTTCGTGCACGCGATCTACCCGACGCGCCGCTTTCTGCCGTTGCGGCTGCAGGTCTTTCTTCAGGAGTTGAAAGGCTGGCGAAGTGCCGCGTGGCAGCCGCTTCGCTAGACGTCGACCTCTTCGAGCTTCTGCGCGAACATTCTGAAGCCGGCGCGGCGATAGGTGTCTTGCGCTTTCATATGATCCCATTCGTCCGTGTGCAGCCAGATACGCTGCGGCCCCCGATCCCACACGGCGCGAAGCGCGCTGTCGAGAAGGAATGGCCCGAGCCTCCTGCCGTGCACGTCCGGGATCAGGCCGAAATGGGTGAGCTCGACATCTGATGTATCGATGCGGTCAAATTCGCAGAAGCCGACCGCGCGGTTCTCAAGCCGAAGAATGTAGAGGCCGGTCGAGGCGCTCTGCAGAAAGTGGTCGAGATCGCCCGCAGACATGCGCAACCGCTGATCCCAGCGCAAAGGTTCGCCGACGGCGCGATAGAGCGACAGGAATTCGCTGGTGGCGAGCCGTTCGGGCGCAACGACGGCATGGTCGATCGGCGGCGGAAGTGCTTCGCCCGCCGGACGTTTGTGCATTTCCATGTAGGTCACAAGCAACTGAACCATGGGTGAACCAGAATTATGAATTTGGTTGGACTCTCTTTCTTGGGGCAGTGCAAAGAATCCTAAGCAAACACAAGCGGGGAACGTTCGCGGGAACGTATAGGAATGCTCGGTTGCCAACTGTTTGATTTTTATGGTGATCCCGGCGCGATTCGAACGCGCGACCCCCAGATTAGGAATCTGGTGCTCTATCCTGCTGAGCTACGGGACCACTCGGATAGCACCCATACAAAAGCACAGCCCCTTCGCCAAGTGTTTTTGCATGAGTACAGGCGGAATTGCAGGCGGCGCCGGGGCTGGACATCCCCAACGGCTGGGTTGTCACTGCTGCTTCCTCGCCTTGAAATCGATTGCCAAACGGGGCTGGTCTTTCAGGTCTTTCGAATGCTAAGCAAGGCGGGCGTCGGCTTGAGGAGGCAGGCGCTCCCCATGAGACCTTCATCAGAGACCTGATCCACATATGTTCATCGGAATAGATTGGGGCGGCACGAAAATGGAAGTCATCGCGCTTGGCCGCGATGGCGAAACGCGCGCCCGTCATCGCGTCGCGACCCCGACCAGCGGTTACGACGACTGCATTCGCGCCGTTCTCGACCTCGTTGCCGCCGCGGAGCAGACGGCGGGCGAAAAGGGCTCGATCGGCATCGGCATTCCCGGCAGCCCCAATCCGCGCACCGGCATCGTGCGCAACTCCAACGCGGTGCTGATCAACGGCAAACCACTCGGCCACGACCTCGAAGCGGCCCTTGGCCGCCCGGTGCGGCTCGCCAACGACGCCAACTGCCTGGCGGTCTCCGAAGCGGTCGATGGTGCCGGCAGGCAAGCGCACGTGGTCTTCGGCGTCATCGTCGGCACAGGCCATGGCGGCGGCCTTGCGATCGACAAGAAGGTGCATGCCGGCTACCAGGGCGTTGCCGCCGAGATTGGCCATTATCCGCTGCCCTGGATGACGAGGGACGAGTATCCCGGCCACAAGTGCTGGTGCGGCAAACACGGCTGCCTCGACATGTATGCCTGCGGCACCGGCGTCGAGCTCGACTACCGGCTCACCACAGGGGTCGAGCGCTGCGGCCGCGAGATCATCGAGGCGAAACGGGCAGGCGACCCGGTGGCGTCAGGCGTCTACGAGCGCTTCGTCGACCGGCTGGCGCGCAGCCTGGCGCTGCTGACCAACATCGTCGATCCCGATGTCTACGTGCTCGGCGGCGGCATGTCGAATGTCGACGAGATCTATGACGACGTGCCGCCTCGGGTGGTCAACTATCTCTTCGGCGATACGTTCGAAACCCCCATCCGCAAGGCCCTGCATGGCGACAGCTCCGGCGTGCGCGGTGCTGCCTGGCTCTGGAAGGACTAACCCATGAACATCGACAAGGATCTGGCCCGCATCACGCTGCAGGAACAGGAATTGCAGTTCGAGCGCTTCGACCTCGAAACGGCCTGGGAGCTCGGCGCACTGCTGCGCAAGATGGCGGTCGAGCGCAAGGTCGGTGTCGTCATCGACATCACGCTGTTTTCGATGCAGGTGTTCTATGCAGCCCTCGAAGGCGCGACGCCCGATAATCCGAACTGGGTGCGCCGCAAGCGCAACACCGTGTTCCGGCTGTTCAAGAGCAGCTATGCCACCGGTCGCGAACTTGCCAAGGCGCAGACGAACCTGCAGGCGAAGCTCGGGCTTGCCGATGCCGACTATGCCGCCCACGGCGGCAGCTTCCCGATCGTCGTCAAGGGCACGGGCTGCATTGGCGCGGTCACCGTTTCCGGTCTGCCGCAGCGCGAGGACCACAATATGGTGGTCGAAGCGCTCTCAGCCTTGCTCGGCAAGAACCATGACGCCTTGAAGCTTGAGGGCTGAGTGTTGTCAGACGAAATTTTCTCTCAGTCCCGCATTCTGTCGCAATGGCTGGCCGACAAGGCCCTGCCGCTCTGGCGTGAAAACGGCGTCGATGCGGCCGGTGGCTTCGTCGAGACGATCGACATGGCCGGCGAACCGACACGCGCAAACCGTCGTTCGCGGGTGCAGCCGCGGCAGGTCTATTGCTTCGCCGAGGCCGGACGCCGCGGCTGGGCTGGAGACTGGCGGGGTGCCGCCGAAGGCGGCCTTGCCTATTTCGATCGCGTCTACAAGCAGCCGGGCGGCTTCTACGGTGCGCTCGCCGATGCGGACGGCAATCTGCTCGACCCGTCCTTCGACCTCTACAATCAGGCTTTTGCCTTGCTGGCCTTCGCCTATCTCGCAGAGGTCGTGCCGTCCCGAAAGGCCGAGATGATCGAGCGCAGCAACGGGCTGCGCTCCTGGCTCGAGGCGCATGTCAAACATCCGGCTGCCGGGTTCGAGGAGGACAATCCTTCGCGCCTGCCGCTCGGCTCCAACCCGCACATGCATCTCTTCGAGGCCTGCCTTGCGAGTGAAATCGTAGAGGGTTTCGATCAGGTCGCCTGGGCCAATCTCGCCGATGAGATTGCGCATCTGGCGATGGACTGCTTCATCGATGCCGAAAGCGGCGTGCTGCGTGAATTCTTCGACCACGACTGGGCGCCGTTTGAGGGCGACAAGGGGCGGATCGTCGAGCCCGGACATCTGTTCGAATGGGCCTGGCTGCTCTTGCGCTGGGCGGAACGCCGCGGCAGCGCCGAGGCGATCGTAAAGGCACGGCGCCTTTTCGATCTCGGCGAGGCCCATGGCGTCTGCGCCGACCGCAATGTCGCCATCATGACGCTTCTCGACGATCTCTCCGTCGCAGATCCGATCGCGCGGCTCTGGCCACAGACGGAATGGCTGAAGGCCGCGGTCCGGTTCGCAGCACTCAGCAACGGCGCCGAGCGTGAACGGTATCTTGCTTCCGCAGCGCGGGCGGCGGCGGCGCTTCAGACTTTCCTGGAGACACCAGTCGCGGGCCTCTGGCGCGACAAGCAGACGTCCGACGGCCGTTTCGTCGATGAGCCGGCGCCGGCCAGCAGCTTTTATCACATTCTCTGCGCCATCTATGAAACTGAGGATTGCCTCGCGCGGCTCTGATTTGCCGTTTTACATCAGGTTGTTCTTCCGGTGGCCCGTTGCACACGCGACGGGCCATTTTCTTTGCCTGGCTGATCAAATGTGATTGGATGATATGTTGACATAAAGATATCTTTATGTGACTGACTTATTTTATTGTTTGTCGTTTTCAGAACGGGAGATTTCCCATGTCCGCCATCGGCGCCCTTTTCGGTGACGTTTCCTCCAAGCCGGACGGCTCCGAGATCAAAGAGGCGCTGCGTCGGGCGGCGAGTGAACGCATCCTGATCATGGATGGCGCGATGGGCACGGAGATCCAGCAGCTCGGCTTCATCGAGCAGCATTTCCGCGGTGATCGCTTCGGTGGCTGCGCCTGTCACCAGCAGGGCAACAACGACCTTCTGACGCTGACGCAGCCGAAGGCGATCGAAGACATCCATTACGCCTATGCGATTGCCGGCGCGGACATCCTTGAAACCAACACCTTCTCCTCCACGCGCATCGCCCAGGCCGATTACGGCATGGAGGACATGGTCTATGAGCTCAACCGCGATGGCGCGCGGCTGGCGCGACGTGCCGCCAAGCGGGCCGAAGCCGAGGATGGTCGTCGCCGCTTCGTCGCCGGCGCGCTTGGGCCGACGAACCGCACGGCGTCGATTTCGCCTGACGTCAACAATCCCGGCTATCGCGCCGTCAGCTTCGACGACTTGCGCATTGCCTATGCCGAACAGATCCGCGGGCTGATCGACGGCGGCGCCGACATTATCCTGATCGAGACGATCTTCGACACCTTGAACGCCAAGGCGGCAATCTTTGCCACCAGGGAAGTCTTCGTCGAGAAGGGCATCGAGCTGCCCGTCATGATCTCGGGCACGATCACCGACCTCTCCGGCCGCACGCTCTCCGGTCAGACGCCGACTGCCTTCTGGCATTCCGTGCGCCACGCCGATCCCTTCACCATCGGGCTCAACTGCGCGCTCGGCGCCAATGCGATGCGCGCCCATATCGACGAGCTCTCAACCGTTGCCGATACCTTCGTCTGCGCCTATCCGAACGCCGGCCTGCCGAACGAGTTCGGCCAGTATGACGAGACGCCGGAGCAGATGGCGGCGCAGGTGGAGGCGTTTGCGCGCGACGGGCTCGTCAATATCGTCGGCGGCTGCTGCGGTTCGACGCCCGCCCATATCACTGCGATTGCCAAGGCGGTCGCCAAGCATCCGCCGCGCGAGATCCCCAAGGTCGAGCCGCTGATGCGGCTGTCCGGACTGGAGCCCTTCACGCTGACCTCGGACATTCCCTTCGTCAACGTCGGCGAGCGCACCAATGTCACCGGCTCGGCCAAGTTCCGCAAGCTGATCACGGCCGGCGACTATTCGGCCGCTCTCGATGTCGCGCGTGACCAGGTGGCGAACGGCGCCCAGATCATCGACATCAACATGGACGAGGGCCTGATCGATTCGAAGCAGGCGATGATCGAGTTTTTGAACCTCGTCGCCTCCGAGCCCGATATTGCCCGCGTTCCCGTGATGATCGATTCGTCGAAATGGGAGGTGATCGAGGCGGGGCTGAAATGCGTTCAGGGCAAACCGCTGGTCAATTCGATCTCGATGAAGGAAGGCGAGGAGGCGTTCCTTCATCACGCCCGGCTTTGCCGCGCCTATGGCGCCGCCGTCGTCATCATGGCCTTCGATGAGGTCGGCCAGGCCGACACCAAGGCGCGCAAGGTCGAGATCTGCACCCGCGCCTACAAGCTCCTGACCGAAGAGGCCGGTTTCCCGCCTGAGGACATCATCTTCGACCCGAACATCTTCGCAGTGGCAACCGGGATCGAGGAGCACAACAATTACGGCGTCGACTTCATCGAAGCGACGCGCGAGATCATCGCGACCCTGCCGCATGTGCATGTGTCGGGCGGCGTCTCCAACCTCTCCTTCTCGTTCCGCGGTAATGAGCCGGTGCGCGAGGCGATGCACGCGGTGTTCCTCTACCACGCCATCCAGGCAGGCATGGACATGGGCATCGTCAATGCCGGCCAGCTTGCCGTTTATGACGCGATCGATCCGGATTTGCGCGAGGCCTGCGAGGACGTGGTGCTCAACCGCCGCACCGATTCGACCGAGCGCATGCTTGAGATCGCCGAGCGCTATCGCGGCCAGGGCGGCGCACAGGGGCGCGAGAAGGATCTTTCCTGGCGCGAGTGGTCGGTGGCAAAGCGGCTTGAGCATGCGCTTGTCAACGGCATCACCGAGTATATCGAGGGCGATACGGAGGAGGCGCGGCTGGCTGCTGAGCGGCCGCTGCATGTCATCGAAGGCCCGCTGATGGCCGGCATGAACGTCGTCGGTGACCTTTTCGGCTCTGGCAAGATGTTCCTGCCGCAGGTGGTGAAATCCGCGCGCGTGATGAAGCAGGCGGTGGCCGTGCTCTTGCCGCACATGGAGGCGGAGAAGCTTGCCAATGGCGGCGAGGCGCGCGAAAGCGCCGGCAGGATCCTGATGGCGACGGTCAAGGGCGACGTGCACGATATCGGCAAGAACATCGTCGGCGTCGTGCTTGCCTGCAACAACTACGAGATCATCGATCTCGGCGTCATGGTGCCCTCGGCCAAGATCCTCGACGTGGCGCGCGAGCGGAAGGTCGACATCATCGGGCTCTCCGGTCTGATCACCCCGTCGCTCGACGAAATGGTGCATGTCGCCTCCGAGCTCGAGCGCGAAGGCTTCGACATTCCGCTTCTGATCGGCGGGGCGACGACCAGCCGGGTGCACACGGCGGTCAAGATCAATCCGCGCTACGACCGCGGCCAGACCGTCTACGTCACCGATGCCAGCCGCGCCGTCGGCGTCGTCTCGAGCCTTCTGTCGCCGGAAGCGCGCGACAGCTACATGGAGACGGTGCGGGCGGAGTACCGCAAGGTCGCCGACGCGCATGCCCGCAACGAGGCGGAAAAGCGCCGACTGCCTTTGTCTCAGGCCCGCGCGAACCAGCACCGGATCGATTGGAACGGCTATCAGGCCAAGGCGCCGTCGTTCCTCGGTACACGCGTGTTTGAAAGCTGGGATCTGGCGGAACTCGCCCGCTACATCGACTGGACGCCGTTCTTCCAGACCTGGGAGCTGAAGGGTGTCTATCCGAGGATCCTTGACGATGAGGCGCAAGGTGCGGCCGCCCGGCAACTGTTCGACGATGCCCAGGCGATGCTTGCAAAGATCATCGAAGAAAAGTGGTTCGCGCCGAAGGCGGTGGTCGGTTTCTGGCCGGCCGGCACGGTCGGCGACGACATCCGGCTCTTCACCGGCGAAGATCGAGCGTCTGAGCTCGCGACCTTCTTCACGCTGCGCCAGCAGCTGTCGAAGCGCGACGGTCGCCCGAACGTGGCGCTTTCCGATTTCGTCGCACCTGCTGACAGCAGCTCCAACGACTATGTCGGCGGCTTCGTCGTCACCGCCGGCATCGAGGAGGTGGCGATTGCCGAGCGTTTCGAGCGCGCCAACGACGACTACTCCTCGATCCTGGTCAAGGCGCTGGCCGACCGTTTCGCCGAGGCCTTCGCCGAGCGCATGCACGAATATGTCCGCAAGGAACTCTGGGGCTATGCGGCTGACGAGACCTTCTCGCCCGTGGATCTGATTGGCGAGCCCTATGCCGGCATCCGCCCGGCGCCCGGCTATCCGGCCCAGCCCGACCATACGGAAAAAGCGACGCTTTTCCGGTTGCTTGATGCGGAAGCCGCGATCGGCGTCAGCCTGACGGAGAGCTATGCGATGTGGCCGGGTTCGTCGGTGTCCGGCCTCTATATCGGCCACCCCGAGGCCTATTACTTCGGCGTCGCCAAGATCGAGCGCGACCAGGTCGAGGATTATGCGACACGCAAGCGCATGCCGGTGCGCGAGGTCGAGCGCTGGCTCTCGCCGATCCTCAACTACGTGCCGATGCCGGAGGCAGAGGCGGCGGAGTAGCGTTGCGGGATGGGATGATGACGAGCGGATCCGGGCTCGTCATTGTTGGCTCTGCTCGTCGCCTTCAGACAGCGCCGTAAGAAAGGCCTTGAGTGCGGCATTGAAGCGGTCCGGCCGCTGTAGCGGTGCAAAGTGGCTGACGCCGTCAAGCAGGATGAATGCGGCGCCGGGAATGCTGCGGGCGAGATAGTCCGCATGCTCGCGTTTGATGAACTCGTCGTTTTCGCTCTGGACGATCGCGACCGGTACGCGGATCTTGCCGAGGTCTTCGGCAGCATAGTTCGGTTCGGTCTTCTGCATCTCGCTGACCGAGTCGACGAAAGCGCCAAAATCATCCGGCGTTGCCGATAGCTGCCTGTAATCGCCGGAATGCCGGCCGAAGCAGCGGTCGAGCACCGGGCCCGGTTCGACCTCCCTGGTTCCGCTCGGGTCCATGTTGCAGGCGAAGAAGAAGACACCGCTCACCCGCTCCGGTGCTTTCGAAGCAAGTACGAGCGCGATGCAGGCACCGTCGCTCCAGCCGGCAATGGCTGCCTTTTGAAGCTGCAGCCTGTCCATGACGGCAAGCACATCGGATGCCATCAGTTCATAGGTATAGGGTTTGCTATCGCGGGTGCTGCGGCCGTGACCGCGGCTGTCGATCAAAATGACGCGATGCCCGGATTCGGCGAGCGCTGGTACCTGATAGCCCCAATTGCCGCTGTGGCCGAGGCCGCCATGCAGCAGGATTACCGGCCTGCCCTCGCCATAGGCCGCGTACCAGATGCGGGCGCCGTCGCTTTCGACCTGGCCTTCAGCGGCTGGTGCGGGCAGGGGCAATGCGCCGTTTGCTGCAAAGGCGACAAGGTCGTCGTCCTGAAATTCCATGCACCAGGTCTCCTTGATCACCCCGCGGCGAGCTTAGTTTACCGGCTGCGGCTCGGGAAAGTGCCAGGTATCATCAAGAATTTCCTTGCGCGGCCGGTAGAGCCGTACGGTGTAGTTCCAGCCGTCGACGACGGGCAGGCAGTTGGCGATCTTGCCGTCGCAGCCGCCGAACTGGATCGAGACGCTGCCGTCGTCCGCCTTCCTGGCGGTGATGTTGTTGATCGTGTAGGCGTCGTAGGAGTTCTTCTCGTAGAAGCCCTGCGCGTCGTAGACGCTGACCGACCAGAAGGCATCGACCGGCACGTCCTTGACGGCAAGCTTGTAGACCGTCTTGCCGTCGTTCTTGGCCGGCGTGACGTTCAGATAGGTCGCGTCCTTGTCGGGATTGCCGCCCCAGCCGGTCGCCGTGCCGATCAGGTGGCGGATCGGGTCGACCTCTTCCCTGGTGCCAAAGGCCTTCTTGAAGTCCGGCATGGTGGCACCGAGCGCGAGCAGCGCCTCGCGCACCTTCTTCTGGCTGGCCGGGTCCCAGGCGGGAACCTCGAACTTGCCTTCTTTTGGTTGACTGACCTTGATCGCGTCCTGCAGTGCATGGACTTCGGCGATATCCTTCGGGTCGGCGGGATTGACGAGGGTCCGGACGCCGACGACGACGTAGCGTGTACCGACCTTCTCCTTCGTCAGCGTCGTTTCGCCGGCACCATAGACGACCTCGGGTACATAGTGGTCTTCGCTGATCACCTGCATCGACATGAAGCGCTTGCCAGCGTCCGGCAGGGTGATCGTGACCGGTCCGGCATCCAGATCGAAAACAGCAGACGAATAGAGCGTGTCCCGATTGAGGCGGATGACGGTCTGATTGTCGATCGAAGCCGGTTCGCGTCGGTGCACGAATTTGCCGAAGCCACCGTCCTTGACCATGCTGGCCGCATACATATCGCTTTCGGCGCGAATGAAGTTGTCAACGCCAACAGTCACGGGGTCGGCGGCGCTTGAAGGCGCGGCACCGGCGATCACCAATGCGCCGGCCATGAAGAACGAACGATAATGCGTCATGCTCGGATCCTTCTTGATCAGTTGGCGCGCTGCATCGGCGGCGCTTTCCATTTGCCGTCCAATGCGTCCGGCTTCGGCCAGTAGAGCCGCATGGCGGTGAAGAACGGGCCGCTCGGTGCCGGCAGCCAGTTGGCTTCCTTGTCGGCGCCGGGTGTTTCATGCTGGATGTAGAGCGTTACGCCGCCATCGGCGTCCTTCTTCAGATCCGCAAGCATCGGCGAGTTGATCAGGTAGCGGTTAAGCGGATTGGCATAGAGCAGGCTCGACGGCAGCTCATAAAGTGTCAGCGACCAGAAGGCGTTGACCGGCGGCGGCATTCCCGGCTCGAAGCGCAGGGTGTATCTGTTTTCGCCCGAGAGCGGCTTCTTGTCGTCGCTGGTAAAATAGACGGGATAGATCGCCTCGTTCTTGGAGTTGCCGTAAATCCCGAGCACAGCGCCGGACATGCGGTCGAGATAGCGGCCGTTCAGATATTCGCGTGTTCCGAAACTGTCGCCGCTGGTTCGCTTCCCCGTGTCGAGTTCGGTTTCCTTGAATTCCTTGAATGCGGCCCAGGCGTCCGCGATCCCACCCTCGATCGCCTGCTGCATCTCTGGAGGGAATGTATCGAAATCAAAGCTCTTGCCGGCGCCGACATTGATCTTGGCGAAGCGCTCCATCAGGCTCGTTTCCGACGGGTGCGTCGGGCAGAAGCCGAGAACGAAGTTGAGGACCCTGAAGAAATCCGGCGAGGTCTTCTCCTCGTCGGCGCCGAGCGGTTCTGCAAAGTCGATGGCCGCGGCCGGGGCCGGCGCCGCCTCGCCGAGGAAGCTCGACAGGGGTTGGACTTGGTAACCGGCCTGGACTTTCTTGACGTTTTCGATGTCAGCCGGATTGAACATCTGGGTGCGGTAAAGCACGAAGGCGAATTCGGTTTCCGAGCGGATCACCGCCTTGATCCCGGGCGGGGTCTCGCCTTTCCAGGTAGGCCCCGCAAGCAGGAAGCTGCCGGCCTCGTTTCCGGTGGCACGGCTACCGACATAGGCGAAGTTGAACGTGTACATATCGATGAACTGGAGCGAGTAGTACCGCTCCGGCTCGACCGCCGGTACAGTCAGGACCAGCGGTTCTGCACGCAGGTCCGCTCCAAGGAACGAATAGGGCGTGTCGGAGTTCGGCGTTTGGATCGCCTTATCCTCAGGCGTATAGACCCGAGCGGTGTTGTTGAGTGTGTTCCATCCGCTCTTGAACTCGGGATTGCCGCGATCAACGAAATAGGAATGTTGCACACGGTAGCTGTCGACGAGCGGAAAGCCGTAGATATAAGCTTCCTTGGCGATGGCGCGGGCTTCCTCTGCGGAGAGGCCTGCATCGGCAGCGCTTGCCCCCGTCATCTTGAGTGCAGGCAGAGCCGTCGCAAGTGCGCTGAGCATCAGCAGTGACCGTCGTTTGAGCATGGCAAATTCCCTTCGATGATCGCCAGCAATCGTGCCAGTTCGACGGGGCACCGCAAGTACGTAACGGTTACGACGCAGCTCGGGCGTGATCGCCGGCCGCACGCCGATGGCGCCGCTTGCCAAGCTGCGGTAACATCTCGCTAAAATACATCGTATGTTGAGAGTTCATCGATGGAGCGCCGTCTCGCTGCCGTCCTGATCGCGGATGTCGTCGGCTACAGCCGCCTGAGCCGGCTCGACGAGGAAGGGACGCGCCTGCGATTCCAGTCGGACCTCGGCAACATCCTTGAGCCGCTCTTCCTCGAACACCACGGGCGTCTGGTGAAGACGATGGGCGACGGCCTGCTCGTCGAGTTCCGCAGCGTCGTCGATGCGACCCAGTGCGCGATCGAAATCCAGCAACGCAAGGCGGCGGAAGAGGCTGACAAGGGACCGAACGGCGAGAGGCTGGATTTCCGCATCGGCATCAATCTCGGTGACATCATTGTCGAGGGCGACGACATCCATGGCGACGGCGTCAACATCGCCGACCGGGTGCAGGGGCTGGCGGAGCCGGGTGGCATTGCAATATCGGGCACGGCCTATGATCAGGTCAGCTCCAAACTCAAGGCTGGCTTTGCATCGTTGGGGCACCAGTCGGTCAAGGGGCTCGCCGAGCCGATCCGCGTCTATCGCGTCCTTCTCGACCCGGATGCTGCCGGCAAGACCATCGCCGCAAAGAACGGGCGGACCGCCGCCCGGCTGAAACGCGTGGCAATCGGCGTGGCGGCGCTTGTGTTGGTGGCGGCTGTCGCCTGGTGGCAGCCGTGGACATGGATCGGACAGGAAGGACCAGCGCAGCGTTTCGCCTATCCGTTGCCGGACCAGCCTTCCGTCGCGGTGCTGCCGTTCATCAATGTCAGTGGAGACAGCGATCACGATCACCTGGCCGAAGGGCTGACGGACGATCTCATCACCGAATTGTCCAAGGTGTCCGGTCTCTTCGTCATAGCGCGGCATTCGGTGTTTGCGCTCAAGGGCAACGCCACCAAGATCCAGGACGTGGCGGCCGAACTGGGCGTGCACTACGTGTTGGAAGGCACGCTGCAGCGGGCCGACCAGCGGCTGCGCATCAACGTCAAGCTGATCGATGCGATGAGCGGGCTTTCGCTCTGGGCGGAGCGCTATGACCGGCAATATGCCGACCTGTTTGCCGTTCAGGACGACGTCATCGGCCAGATCATCGCAGCACTCGAAGTCAAGCTCAGCGAGGGCGAGCGCGACCAGCTGGCGCGCATCCCGACGGATAATCTCGAGGCCTATGACAACTACATGCGGGCAGAGCAGCAGGGCCTTATCTGGCGCGATGTCGACACCAATCGCCAGACACTTGCCTTTTACCAGCGGGCGATCGACCTCGATCCCGATTTCGCCGATGCCCACGCCGGCATAGCCCGCATCGCGGTCGACGTCTGGCGCAACGACTACAACTATCTCTGGTCGGCGGCCGTCGCGCGCAAGATCGCCTATGATGCGGCGGGCCAGGCGTTGAAACTCGACGCCAACAATGCCCGCGCCCATACGGTGCTGGCGCTGCTTCAGCTCGTCGATGGACGCGCTTCAGAGGCAAAGGAATCGGCGCTCAGGGCCGTCTCCGCGCAGCCCAACGATGCGGAGGCGCTGGCCAACCTGGCGCTGGTGCTTGCCCAGACCGGCGAACACGAGCAGGCGGTCGAGGATATCGAGCGGGCACTGAGGCTCGATCCGTCGCCGTCGTCCAGCCTGAAGCTGCTTGCGGGCATCGTCTACTACACGGTGCGCCGCCTCGAACGGGCGATCCCACTGATTGAAGCGGCGCGCGAGGAGCTACCGAAGGCGGAAGCCGTGAAGGAGTATCTCGCCGCGGCCTTTGCCCAGCACGGCGACCAGCAGAGCGCAGCGGCAGAAGCGGCGGAACTGCTAAAACTCTTCCCGGACACCAACCTGACCTATTACGGCTATCTCTATGACTATTGGCGCGAAGAAGATCTCTACAGGCATCTCTTCGGCTTGCGCACCGCCGGTATCCCCGAATGGCCCTTCGGCTTCGTTGGGGCGACCAGCGATCGCCTAGGCCCGGCGGAACTGCAGCGATTGATCGACAACAAGACATGGGTCGGCGTGCACAAGAATGGCACGAGCTTCGTGCAATTCTTCGACACGGCCGGCAACACCGCCTATCGCAGCAGCAACACGAGCATCACCGGTCGTGTCGAGGTGAAGGGCAATCAGCTTTGCGAGAAATACGAAGGGTACTTTCTCGGTCGCATGGTCTGCGGCTATGTCTATCGCAATACGGCGAAGGGTGAACGCACCGCCGACTACATCAACGTGACACCACAGGCGCTGAAGTTCTTCTCGATCGAACGATGACGGGGTTCGCCAGGCATCGATGATCAAAGCCTGGTCGGTGCAGGTTCCTTGAGTTGACGCCGTTCCGGACGGAAAACTGCTTCACACTTTTCCTGGAACTGCTTCAGGGCGAGGGCTTCGTCCAATTGATCGACGCCTTTTCGGTGAGCAGCGTCTGCTCGACCTCGGACCAGTGTTTGCGCGAATCGACCACCTTGTTCGGATTTTTCTGGAAGCCGTCAGCGGCGCCCGGATCGTAGCTGAGATACAACTTGTTCTCGATGATCCGCCAGGCCTTCGGGTCGATGTTGGTCGTCACCGTGCCGAAGGAGACGCCGTCGGCGCAATAGCCGCCATATTGCGGCGCATAGCGGGTCGGCTCCTTGATGAACTGGTCACGGTGCTCGGCGCTTGCGAATTGCCAGGTGGCGCCGAGCCAGCGATAGCTGAATTCCGGCGATCCTTCGACTGCCTTGTTCTCGGTGAAATAGGCGACCGGATCGTATCCCTTGATCGCCACGTCGCCGAAGTAGCCGGTGTTCACGGGCTCTTCCGCCAGCGACGGCCCAGCGGACGCGAACAGCGCCGCTGTCGCCGCGATCGCAAATGGTATGGAGTATCGAGACATGCCGTTTCCTCCGTTTCCGGATCTGATTTATTGTCGTTTGGTGCATTCGCCGTAGAGCCACTCGCCGACAAGTTCGGCCTTCTGGCAGGTGGCACCCGCCTTCAAAAGAAGCTCGGCGGTTGGCCAGTACGAGCGCCAGCCGGCTTGCGTCAGCGGCGTGTAGCCATTGCGTTCCTTGGCTTCGATGTCCGCCTTGTTGGCGAGCAGGAAGGCGACCACCTCCGCGTGGCCCTCTTCGGCTGCCGCATGCAGCGGCGACATCTTGTAGAAATTGGCGACGTCGTTGACGGCAGCGCCCTTGGCGACGAGCAATTTGACGGTTTCGAGATCACCGCCATAGGCGGCGGCATGCAGTGCCGTCAGGCCGCCTTTGTTGCGGATCTCGATGGCGGTGCCGCGGTCGAGGAGAAGCGCGACGATTTCGGTGCGCCCTTTGAGAGCGGCGATGAGCAGCGCCGGCTCGCCGGCCGCATCGGGCTCGGTTATGTCGGTTCCCTGATCGAGCAACTGCTTGACGCGTTCCGTGTCGCCGTCCCGTGCCGCGTCATGCAAAGGACCCGCCATAGCCGCCACGGTAAAAAAAGCCACCGCGGCGAGTGCAGCAAAGAGAGATCTCATCGCGTAACCTCCGCCCCCGCTTCGGTCTCGCCTGTTTAGGAAGAGCGAAAATAACACAGGGCGACCGGTGGAAACAGGCTTTACCGTCGCCCGGTCCATACTCCTTTCGGGTGTCTGCGATGGCGAATGCCGGTCAGGCGGCGACCTGCATCAGGTCGAGCATGCGATCGATCGCGCTCGGGATGGGGGCGATGATCGGCGTTGCGAACAGCGGCTGGAGCTGTTCGGCCGCCTGGCCGAGCGGGCCGCCACCGATGATGACAGCCTCGGCGCCATCCCGTTCGATGCATTGGCGCACGGCTTCTCCGAGGGCATCGAGCAGGCGCTCCGGGTGAGCGGAGAGCGCGAGGGGATCGCCGGATGTGCAGCGAATGCCGGTATACTGGTCCCAGACGCCGAGATCGCGGGCGCGGTCGTCGATCGCCTGGATCAATTCCGGCGTCGTGGTGGCGACGCCGAATTTGCGGCCGTCCTGCGAGGCCTCGATCATCGAGGCCTCGCAGATGCCGATCACGGGGATCGTGAGGCGGTGCTTGAGGGCGGCAAGGCCGGGATCGCCGAAGGCGCTGACGACAATGCCAAGGCATCCGGCCTCATGCTTTTCGCCGATCTCGACGACCTCGGCAGCGGCCGCATCCAGCTGCTCCGGTGTCACGATCATCGGCGGGTTCCGCATGGCCGTGGCAACTGCCACGGCCATGCGTCCTGATGCGGCCCTGCGTGCGATGGCGACCATCATGTCGCTGGTGGCATGCGAGCTGTTCGGGTTGATCAGAAGGATATGCGAGCTCACGTTCTCAGTTCCGCGCCGACTTTGATTTCAGAGGTGTCAGCCTTTGCGACGTCGGCACTGGCCGGCTGGGTCAAATCCTCCATCGACATGCCGTAGGTCTCGGGCCCGAGCTGGATGCAGAAGGCGAAGACCGCATACATGCTGGCGGCGAGACCGAAGACCCCGACCATGCCGTAAACATCGAAGAGCGCGCCGGCGATGGTGGGGATGAAGGAACCCGCGGCCGAACCGGTTGCCAGGATCAGCGCCACGCCGAAGGCGCGGATGCGGGTCGGGAAGAGTTCGGGCGCATAGATCCAGATCGAGGTGTTGAGAAGCAGCACGAAGAACTGGAAGATCGCTCCGAACATCAGGACGAGGTAGATGTTGGTGCCGAGATAGGCGATCGAGACCGCCGCAAGGCAGGCAAAGATCGCGCCTGTTGTCAGCACCTTCTTGCGCGGGAAGTAATAGCCGAACATCGAGGCGGCGATGGCGCCGAGCACGCTGCCGCTCTGGATGATCATGCTGTAGAGCAGGCTGCCCTGGAGCGTGTAACCCATGGAGACGAAGATGATCGGCATCAGGGTCAGCACCGAAAGCTGGGCGCCGTAGCTCATCAGGATGGCGATGGCGACCGGAATGGTGCGGCCGATGAAGGGCGCCCGGAAGAGTTCCTTCCAGTCGCTCTTGACTGGTTCCTCGTCCTTCAGGTGGTCCTTGGTCAGGTATTCCTGGACCTTGAGGTTGCGCGGCCGCAGCGAGCCGGAGGCAAGGATCGAAAGCACCTTGTTGGCCTCGTCGATCTTGCCTTGCGAGGCGAGGAAGCGCGGCGTTTCCGGCACGAAGCGGCGATAGAAGACGACGAGCAGGGCCGGCAAAGCGAGTGCTGCGAAGAGCCAGCGCCAGCTGTTTTCACCCGGGAAGAGAGTGAAGATCATCAGGCCGAAGGCAGGCGCCAGGAAGTTGCCGAAGCCGCCGGCGCCGACATTGACGAGGCCGGCCGCGGTGCCGCGGAATTTTGGCGAGCAGAATTCCGACAGCATCGTCACCGCCGTCGAGATTTCGCCGCCGACGCCGAAGCCGACGATGGCGCGGGCAAAGCAGAGCGTGGCGAAGTTCGGCGCCATGGCGCAGGCGGCCGAGCCGATGGTGAAGAGCAGAAGGTTGATGGTCAGCATGACGCGGCGGCCGTAGCGGTCGCCGAGGATGCCGGAGAGCAGACGACCGATCGCGGCGCTGCCGAAGGTGATGGTGTTGAGGAAGCCGATATCGGTGCCGGTGAGGCCCCAATGCTCCTTCAGGATCGGGCCGGCGACGCCGATGGTGTTCTGCTCGAAGCTGTCGAACAGGCAGCCGATGAGCACGAGGGCAAGGATTTGCTTGTGGGCGCCGGTGACGCCGATCTTGGTGAAGGCTGATTCCAACTGTCTGATGACCGGCGATGACCTGCCGGAAGGCACCATATTTTCCGCTGCCATGGTTCGTTCCCCTTTATGGCTTAACAACGTGAAAATGTGAAAACTCAGTTTCATGAAATCTACATCATGAAATTCTGGTTTCATAGAAGATTCTATGATGCGCTGCGAAAGGACCAGGCCGTTCGCAGAACAGTCTAGGGAATGCAGATTTCGTGCCATTTGCTGAGAAACCATGGTTTCTCTTTTATTGTCAGAGGCTTGACGGAAGGTCGTCGTGTCGCGAACCGTTGAAACTCAGATTTCTTCCGTGCAAAAAATGTTCTGGTGTTTCAGGCAAATGCCCAATCGCCGCTCACAATTCTTCGAGCGCATCGTTGATGGCTTCGATGCCGCGGAGCCGACTTCGACCGGAAGTGCCGGCGATTTCGATGCATCGGGTCGTCAAGAGATGGCAGAGCGCCATGACCGAGACATGGTTGAAGAGGGGGCCAGGTGCCAGCGTCTGGCAGCGGAAATGCCATTCCGCCTGGTTGAGAAAGGGCACGCCCTCGTCGGTAATGTAGAGCAGCCGCGCACCCGATTTCTCGATCTGTGCAAGCAATGGTTCCATCAGGGAAACGCGCCGGCGCAGGCCGAAGAGGATGACGACATCGTCGCTGGTGATGCTGACCAGATGCTCGCCAAGCGTCTGGCCGCCGCCGGGAATGGCCGAAATGTTCTCGATCACCTGCGTCATCTGCCATTGCAGATAGGTGGCGAAGGAATGGCTGGCGCGAAAGCCGATGACCCAGACCTTGCGGGCGCTAAGAATGGCGGTTGCCGCCGCCGTCACCTGAGTTTCGGAAATAGCGAGAAAGGACGCCTCGATGTTGGAGACCCCTTGTGCCACATGGGCGGAGAGCGATTGTTCGCCGCCGCTGTCGGTGGCGGTCGCCAGGAAAAGGCGCGAGCCCGTCTGCTTGTCGGCGCGGGCATGGCGGCGCGCCTCCTCATAGTTGTCATAGCCGAGCCGCTGGATGAAGCGCGAGACGGTCGCCTTCGACACATGCGCCAGCGCGGCCAGTTCCTGGGCCGAGTAGCTTGCGACCTCGCCGGGAAAATCGCAGAGAAAGTCGCCCAGTCGCCGTTCGGCCGGATGCAGTTCCGGCAGCACCTGGCGGACGCGGGTGAGGAAGGAGCGTTCTTTGGGGCTCATGTCGATTCCATGAAACTGTCGTTTCACGGCAATCTCTGATTTCCGCGCGGATATTGCAAGCGAGCCGGGCGGGCGCCGCCTCGCTTTCAACTGTGACCGGCAGGGAGGAGCGAACGCCGTTGCGCCGCCGACGTCAGTACTTCGACGGCACGTAGAGTTCCGGCGGCAGCACCTTGCGCTCGTAATCCGGATTGAAGACGCGTTCCGGCAGCGAGATTTCCTCGTGAGGGACGTCCTCGTAGGGGAACTGCGCCAGCAGGTGATCGATACAGTTCAGCCGGGCGCGTTTCTTGTCGTTGCCTTCGACGATGTGCCAGGGCGCTTCGGGAATGTTGGTGCGGGCGAAGGTCTCTTCCTTGGCCTTGGTATAGGCCTCCCAGCGCACCCGCGACTGCAGGTCCATGGGCGACAGCTTCCACTGCTTCAGCGGGTCATGGATGCGCACGAGGAAGCGCATCTGTTGCTCCTCGTCGGTGATCGAGAACCAGTATTTCACCAGCCGGATGCCGGAGCGCACCAGCATGCGCTCGAATTCCGGCACGTCGTCGAAGAATTGCTCGACCTGGTCTTCTGTGGCAAAGCCCATGACGCGCTCGACGCCGGAGCGATTGTACCAGGAGCGGTCGAAGAGCACGATTTCGCCACCGGCCGGCAGGTGCGGCACATAGCGCTGGAAATACCATTGCGTCTTCTCGCGGTCGGAGGGCGCCGGCAGTGCGGCGACCCGCACGACGCGCGGGTTGAGCCGCTGGGTGATACGCTTGATGACGCCGCCTTTGCCGGCGGAATCACGCCCCTCGAAGATCACCACCACCTTTTCCTTGTGGTAGACCACCCAGTCCTGCAGCTTGATCAATTCCGACTGCAGCTTCAGCAGCGTGCGGAAGTAATCGATGCGCGGGATCGTTGGCGGGTGGCTCTTGCGGTAGATCTTGCGGATCTCTTCGGACAGCGCCGGTTCGGAAAGCTCGAGCTCATAGTCCTCGTCGAGCGTGTCGGCCAGTTCGGCTTCCAGCCAGTCCTGCGTTTCGATCTCGTCGTTCGGCCTGTTCATCTGACCCTCCGGATTCAGTGTGCTCAGCGACAGCCTTTCCTGTTGCTATCGTTAGTCGGCTTATTTCACAGCCGCATGAAGGGAATTTGACGCCCAGGCAGATGCGCCTGCTCGCCCCTATCCCTTGAGATACCAGCCCCAGGGCTCGTCGGCGTCAAAGCTGGTGATCTGCTTGGTCTCGAGATAATTCGAAAGACCCCAGCGGCCGAGTTCGCGGCCGATGCCCGATTGCTTGTAGCCGCCCCAGGGCGCCTCGGGGAAAGTCGGCTGCGAGCAGTTGATCCAGACGATGCCGGCGCGGAACGCGCGGGCGACACGTTCGCAGCGTTCCCGGTCGGCAGACATCACGGCCGCCGCCAGGCCGAAGCGGCTGTCGTTGGCCATACGGATCGCATCCGCCTCGTCACCAAACGGCTTGACGCAGACGACCGGGCCGAAGATTTCCTCGCGCCAGACGAAGCTGTCTTCGCGCATGTCGGTGAGCACGGTAGGCTCGATGAAATAGCCACTGTTCAGGCCGGCCGGACGGCCGCCGCCGGCTGCCACCGTGGCGCCGTCCTGTCGAGCACGGTCGATGGCGCCGAGGATCTTGTCGTATTGACCTCTCGAAACGATCGGCCCGAGCAGGGTGCCGTCTTCGAGCCCATTGCCGATGGTGATTTTGGCAGCCTCTTCGCAAAGGCGTTTGACGACGGTCTCGTAGATCTCTTCCTCGACCAGCACCCGCGAGGTTGCCGAGCAGACCTGGCCCTGGTTCCAGAAAATGCCGAACATGATCCATTCGACGGCCTTGTCGATGTCGCTGTCGGCAAAGACGACGAAGGGCGACTTGCCGCCGAGCTCGAGGCTGACATTCTTGATGTCCTGGGCGCCGGCCATCATCACCTTGCGGCCGGTCACGACGGAACCGGTAAAGGCGAGCTTGTCGATCAGCGGGTGTTCGGTGAGCGGCTGGCCGGCGTCTTGGCCGGTGCCGGTGAGGATGTTGAGCACGCCAGGCGGCAGGGCGATTTCCTCGGCGATGACGCCAAGCTCAAGCGCCGTCAGCGGTGTCAACTCTGACGATTTCAGCACGATGGTGCAGCCGGCGGCGAGCGCCGGGGCCACCTTCCAGGACACCATCAGCAGCGGATAGTTCCAGGGCGTGATCGCGCCGACGACGCCGAGCGGCTCACGCACGGCGCGTGCGGTGAAGCGGTTGTCGCCGACTGTGATCGCCTCTTCAGGATCGGCATCCAGCTCTTCGGCGAGGCCGGCATAGTAGCGAAAGCATCCGGCGGCATCGTCTATGTCCCAGAGCGCCTCCGGCAGCGGCTTGCCGTTGTCGGTCACCTCGAGCCGCGCCAGCGAGTGACGCTTCTCCTCGATCTTGGCGGCGATCGCGCGGAGATAGGCGGCGCGCTCGGTCCCCGACAGTTTCGGCCAGGGGCCGCTGTCGAAGGCGATGCGGGCGGCCTTTGCGGCGCGGTCGACGTCCTCGTAGGTCGCCGCCGGCGCGCGGTGGATCACCTCTTCGGTCGCCGGGTCAATAACCTCGAGCGTGCCGCCACGCCGTGGCTTTTCCCATTTGCCGTCAATGAACAACCGATCCTGCATGCCATACCCCTCAAAAAGCCCAGGGTGAGTATGGCCAGCGAAAGCCGTTCGCGCCAGCCGTAAGTTACGGCTGGCGTTGGTGTTTCTGGTCCTGCGCCGCTGCTCGGTGTCTACCGGCTCGCTTTCGCCATTTGAGGAAAGGCAGCACCGGCAACACGGTGCAGGCGCAGGCAAACAGCCAGAACTGCCCGAGTGTCATGGGACCGCTCGCATGCATCGCCCCCGACAGCACACCGATCATGAGACCGAGATCCATCAGCGGCAGGCTGAGTGCGTAGAACAACACTTGCCGCTCAAGGCAAAGGCATCGCTGGACCAGGGTGAAGTAGGTGGCAAAGGCAATCATTTCCGGAACGCCGCCGACGATGAGCAGCGCCATTGCTGCGCCGTGGCTTGGCGCGAAGATCAGCATGAAAGTCGAGATGCCTTCCAGCAAACTTGCAAAGAGATAGGCGAGAAGCAGGGTGCGCGTATCGATCAGGGTCTTGGCGATGCAGTTGGAGACAAAGACGCCGAGCAAGGCGCCGGCGCCCTGGGCTCCAAGGAGCATAGTCCACATTTCGGGCCCGAGGTGAAACTGGTCGCGGTTGAGCCACAACAGAAACGGCTGCAGCGCGCCGAGCGAGACCATATAGCCGAAGGCAGGGATCAGCAGCGCCCAGAGAAGAGGATTGCCACGCATGATGGCGAATGCCTCTCGCCAGGTATTTCGGGTTGGCGACACCGTTGGTTCGCGCGGATCCGAACTTCCCGGGGGGCGGGGCACCAGCAGCGTTGCGGCGATGAGGTGGCCGAGCGCCAGTACCAGAAGCGTTGCTGATATCGAGGCCATTGCCGCCGCCAGGCCTGCCGCCGGTGGCCCGAAAATCTTGGCGAAGCGGTCGATCGCCTGAAAGGCCGTATTGGCCTCCATGTTGCGACCGGGCGGAACGGACGCAGAGCGGAGCGTCAGCAGACCCGGCGCGATCACCGTATCGGCGAGGCCGATCAGGAGGATGATGGCTTGCACCGTCACCGCGTTTGGCGCGAGCGTCACAGCCGGAATAGCTGTCGCGACGCCAGCGATCGCGCAAAGGACCGGAACGCGTGGACCTGCTTTTCGGATGAGAGCAGCGGCTAGAGGCGCAAACAGGATGCGTGGCAGAAGGCGGAGCGCCAGGCTGCCGATGAGCTCCGCGCCGGCGCCAAAACGGGCGGCGACAATAATGGGAAGCGCGGCAACGAGCATCCAGGAGCAAAAGGACTGGATGGCGAGAACGAGGCAGATGCGCCGGAAGGCGGCGCAGCCCGAGAAAATGGAAATAATCATGACGAGCCCGGTGGCAGGCAGCCGATCCACACCAGCCTTGAAAGGCAGATTAAGAAATGGATCGGCGCGAACGAAATCTGTCCGCCCGGAAGGCGGACGCTACTGGGCTCACTGTTGCAAGCCCCGCCTTGCGGGGCCGATCAGGCCATCAGATGGGGTTCGTTCGACATGGCTGCCGTCTACCACGCGCACTTGTTCGGTGACAAGCGGCAGCCACGATGGGCGTGGCTATCTGGCCGGTTCGCGGCCGACTGTCAGCGCGTCGCTTCGGCCAGCGCCGGGGAGGCATTTGCAATCTGCGTGACAATCATGCCGCCGATGATCAGCAGAAGGCCGGTCAGGCGTGCGGCGTTGACCGGTTTTTCCGGGAAGCCCATCAGGCCGAAATGGTCGATCAGCATGGAGATGGCCATTTGCCCGGCGATGACGGCGACGATGAAGCTTGCCGCGCCGAGCTTCGGCGCAAGGAGGAGAGCCGCGGTGATGTAGATCACGCCGGCGGTGCCACCGGTCCAGATCCACCACGGACCCTTGAATGCCACCGCGAGGCTCGGCAACGGCACCCGCAAGGCGATCAGCATCGGCAGGATGAGCGCGAGGCTGACGCCAAGCGAGACGACCGTTGCCCAGAGCGGATGGCCGAGGAGGCGGCCAAGGTTGGCATTGGCGCCGGCCTGGAGGGGGACGACGGCGCCGGCGAAGGTCGCCGCGGCAAGCATGAGGAGGGAGGAGAGAGTGGGCATTGTTTTTTCCTTCTTGATTGCCCCATTCTTCTCCATCGGAAGCATGAATGGAAATTCCAATTTCGCACGTGCTATATTCGCTTTATGAATAATCTCGGCGCGATCGATCTGAACTTGCTGGTGGTGCTCGATGCCCTGCTGGCGGAACGTCACGTCTCCCGTGCAGCCATTCGGCTGAACAAAAGCCAGCCGGCCGTCAGCCATGCGCTCGCGCGCTTGCGCTCCCTCTTCGACGACCCGCTGCTCGTGCGCCATGGCGGACAGCTTGAGCCGACGGTGCGGGCGCTGGAGATCGCACCGCGGCTAACCGAGGCGCTGGCGCACATGCGCCAGCTTATGGGTTCCGAGGCGTTCGACCCGGCGCGCGAGCACCATGTCTTCCGTCTGGCGATGTCCGACTACGCCGCACTCGTTCTGCTGCCGCAATTGATGGCGGTGCTGCGCTGGCAGGCGCCGAATGTCGACCTCGTCGTCAGCCAAGCGAGCCGCGAGGTGATGATGTCGCAAGCGGTCGACGGCGAGATCGATCTGGCGCTCGGCGTGTTTCCGGCGCTTGCTGAAGATCTGAGAACATCGCTCCTGTTTAAGGAACACTTCGCCTGCCTGGCGGATGGTGCGAGTCTTGGTGGCGAAAAGACGATGGATCTTTCGGCCTATCTGGAGCGGCCGCATGTTCTCGTTTCGCTCCGCGGCGATACCGGCAACGAGATCGACCTGGCGCTGGCGGCCGTCGGACACAAGCGGCGTATTGCGCTCGCGCTGCCCCATTGGAGTGCGGCGCCCGGGCTCGTCATCGGCACGGACCTCGTGCTTACAGTGGCGCGCCGTATCCTGCCGCACGATGCCGAGGCCGGGTCCTTGACCATCTTCGCCCCACCCTTTGCCATCCCGCCCTTTGCCTTCCGGCAGATCTGGCATCGGCGGCGCGACGGCGACCCCGCCCATCGCTGGCTCAGAGATTTGATCGGTCAGATTCTCGCGCCGTCGGAGGCGGTCCCGGCCACTCTGTGATCTCGAAAGTGTGATCTTGAAAACGAAAAGGCCCGGTGCGGCGGAGCCGACCGGGCCTTCTTGATTGATAGACGTTGCTCGCGTCAGTCGTGGCTGACGCCCTGGATCGCCGAGACCTGCCATTCGGCACCCGGCTTGCGGACGAAGGTCCAGAGTTCCACGGCCTCCGTCAGCTTGTCCGGGTCGCCGCTGATCACCTTGCCGGTCGTGCGATCACGCATCACGTCGATGCTCTCGTAGCGCATGGCGACCGTCGCAAAGTCGGTGCCGTTTTCGGACCAGGCTTCGGCCACGTCGCCCTGGACGAGATGCACGTCGCGGACATCGTTCTTGACGCCGCTTGTTGCATTGTCGCTGAGCTCTTCGGCCAGGTAGGACATGGCTTCCGGCGTCGTCAGGCGACGCAGCGTGCCGTAGTCTTCCGCGGCATAGGCGGCCTGGACGTCTTTCAGCATCTTTTCGAACTGCTCGAGATCGGACTGCTCGACACCGATTTCATCGGCCGGACCGTCGGTGATAGGAGCCGGCTGAGGTGCTGCCATGGGGCGTGCCTGCGTTTGACCACCCGACTGGCCACCACCGATGCTCGGGATCTTGAACGACGGCATACCATTCGACGGTGACTGGCCCGACGACCGCTCGGACGGGCCGGCATAGGCCGTCTGCTGACGGTTGCGGCCGAAGAAGCGCATGACGAGCATGATCAGGCCACCGATCAAAAGCATCTGCACGATCAGGCCGAGGAAGCCGGCAGCGCCGCCGAAGCCGCCGCCCATCAGCATGCCGATCAGGCCGCCGACCATCAGGCCGCCGAGCAGCGAGCCGCCAAAGCCGCTGAAGAAGCCCGGGCGGGCGTTCGGCTGGGTAGCGTTCGGGCGCGTCTGGCCGGCCGCCGGATTGGTGGCGGTCGGACTTGCGTCCTGGCGCGGCGTCATCGAACGGTCGATCGGCGCTGCGTTCGTCGGTGCGGTACGGGTCACCGGCGGCTGCGAGAAGGTGCGGGTGCCGCGGCTTCCGAAGCCGCCGCCCGAGCGCCGCGCTTCGGCGACGTCCACAACGGTCAGCGCGACGGTCATGCCGATCGCCATCATTGCCAGGGTTCGTCCAAAACGCCCAAATCGCTGCATTGCCATCACAACCCCTAATCTTGCTTGGGCTCAAAACTGAGCCATCAGGGGCTGATATAGGGGCTCAAAGCCTGAGATTTAAGCTTTTCGCGTCGCTTTTCGGCCAGTTTACCGTTATCCGCCGCCGCTTGCCGGGCTGAATCCGCCGTGGAATCAGCACCTTCCGATCGATTCGACACTGCGCTTTTCCCGACCGCAAAACCGCTGCACGCGTTCGCTGGAACGCCCTAGCGATTCGCCGCCAGGATCAGGCTCGCCGCCTTTTCGGCAATCATGATCGTCGGCGAATTGGTGTTGCCCGAGGTGATCGTCGGCATGATCGAGGCGTCGGCGATGCGCAGGCCCTTGAGACCGCGCAGCCGCAGTTCCGGATCGACGACGCTCTCGGGGTCGGCGCCCATGCGGCAGGTGCCAACCGGATGAAAGATGGTCGTGCCGATGTCGCCGGCGGCGCGCTTAAGATCCTCCTCCGTCTCATAGGACGGGCCCGGTTTGAACTCGACCGGATTGAAGCGGGCGAAGGACGGCTGCTTGACGATCCGCCGCGTCAGCCGGATGGCGCTGACGGCGACGTTGCGATCGGCCTCCGCGGTCAGGTAGCGCGGCCGGATGTCCGGGGCCGCCGCAAAGTCCGGGCCTTTCAGGTGAACCGAACCGCGGCTTTCCGGGCGGAGATTGCAGACACTGGCAGTGATCGCCGGGAAGGAATGAACAGGCTCGCCGAACTTATCCAGCGAGACCGGCTGTACATGATACTGAAGGTCCGGTGTTTCCTTCTCCGCGCCCGAGCGGGTGAAGATGCCGAGCTGGCTCGGCGCCATCGCCATTGGGCCCGACCGCTTCAGCAGGTATTCAAGGCCGATCGATGCTTTGCCGATCAGCGAATTGGCCTTTTCGTTGAGCGTCGGCACACCCGTCACCTTGTAGGCCATGCGCAATTGAAGATGGTCTTGCAAATTCTCGCCGACGCCGGAGCGCTCGTGGCGGACCTCGATGCCGTTTGCCTGCAGCACGTCGCCGCGGCCGATGCCTGACAGTTCGAGGATATGCGGTGAGCCGATGGCGCCAGCGGAAAGCACCGTCTCTTGGGCAGCGCGGGCGCGCTTGACCACGCCATCGTGCTGGAACTCGACGCCTTCGATGCGGTCGCCTTCGATGATCAGCTTGCGCACATGCGCCTTGGTCAGAACCGTCAGGTTGCCGCGTTTCTGGGCCGGGCGCAGGAATGCCTTTGCCGTGTTCCAGCGGATGCCGGAGCGCTGGTTGACATCGAAATAGCCGGAGCCTTCATTGCTGCCGCGGTTGAAATCCGGCGTTTCGGGAATCCCGGCTTCGGTGGCGGCCTTCTGGAAGGCGTCGAGCACGTCCCAGCGCACCCGCGCCTTTTCCACCCGCCATTCGCCGCCGGCGCCGTGCATCTCGTTGGCGCCTTTGTAGTGGTCCTCCGATTTCTTGAAGAGCGGCAGCACGTCGTCCCAGCCCCAGCCGGTGCAGCCGAGCTGGCGCCAATGGTCGTAGTCGCGCGCTTGGCCGCGCATGTAGATCATGCCGTTGATCGACGAGCAGCCGCCAAGCACCTTGCCGCGGGGGTAGCCGAGCGAGCGGCCGTTGAGGCCTTCCTCCGCAGCCGTGGTGAAGCACCAGTCGGTGCGAGGGTTGTTTATGCAGTAGAGATAGCCAACCGGAATATGGATCCAGTGGTAATTATCCCGGCCGCCGGCCTCCAGCAGCAGCACGCGATGGCCGGGATTTTCGGAAAGGCGGTTGGCGAGCACGCAGCCGGCGCTACCCGCTCCGACGACGATATAGTCGAACGTGTCCATGGTTCTCTTCCAATGTTCGGGGCTCGATCCTTGCCAAATCTGGATCGGGCTACGGCTCCGTCCCACCCGCTTGGGCGGGGAGGGGCCAGCTACTGTCTGTGTTCAAAACCAAGCTTGCGGCCGAGCCGCGAATGATAGAACTCGCCGACGATGCCGCGGCGGAAAACCAGCACGCAGACCATGAAGACGAGGCCGGTGATGATCGTCACCGGGAATTCCGAGGTCGCGAGATAATTCTGCAGCGTCACCACGAGCCCGGCGCCGAAGAGCGGGCCGATCAGCGTGCCGATGCCGCCGAGAAGGGTCATCAGGATCACTTCGCCCGACATCTGCCAGCCGACATCCGTCAACGTGGCGAACTGGAAGACCAGCGCCTTGACACCACCGGCGAGGCCGGTGAGCGCCGCTGACATCACGAAGGCGGCGAGTTTGTAGTTGCGCACGGAATAACCGAGCGACACGGCGCGCGTTTCGTTCTCGCGGATCGATTTCAGGATCATGCCGAAGGGCGAGTGAATGATGCGCCAGATGATGGCGACGCCGATGACGAAGACGCCGAGCACGAAGTAGTACATGTTCGTAGACTGGCTGAGATCGATGAAGCCGAAGAGATGACCGCGCGGCACGGACTGGATGCCGTCCTCGCCCTTGGTGAACTCCGCCTGCAGGCAGAAGAAATAGAACATCTGCGCCAGCGCCAGCGTGATCATCGCGAAGTAGATGCCCTGTCGGCGGATCGCCAGATAACCGACGATCAGCCCGAGAAATGCCGCGCCGGCGACGCCGACGAGGATCCCGAGCTCCGGCGGCAGGCCCCATTCCTTGACGGTGTGCGCAGTGAAATAGGCAGCCCCGCCAAAGAAGGCCGCGTGGCCGAAGGAGAGCAAGCCGGTGTAGCCGAGCAGCAGGTTGAAGGCGCAGGCAAAGAGTGCGAAGCACAACAGCTTCATCAGGAACACGGGATAGAAGAACATCGGCGCCAGGATGAGCAGCGCCAGTCCAATCCCGAGGAACACGGTCTGGACGACAACCGGGCTCTTTTCCTTCGGTTTTTCGATATCGAGTGTCAGCGTCATATCAAGCATCCCGGCCGAAGAGGCCTGCAGGCCGTATCAGGAGAACGATGGCCATGATCACGAAGATCACGATGTTGGAGGCTTCCGGATAGAAGACCTTGGTCAGCCCCTCGGCGACGCCGAGCAGATAACCGGTGACGATCGCGCCCATGATCGAGCCCATGCCGCCGACGACCACCACGGCGAAGACGACGATGATGATGTTCGAGCCCATCAGCGGCGAGACCTGGTAGATGGGCGCGGCAAGCACGCCGGCGAGCGCCGCAAGGGCCGCCCCCAGCGCATAGGTGAGCGTCAGGAGGAACGGCACGTTGATGCCGAAGGATTGCACCAGCACCGGGTTTTCGGTGGCGGCGCGCAAGTACGAGCCGAGCTTGGTCTTCTCGATCACCAGCCAGGTGCCGATGCAGACGACAAGCGAGAAGACGATCACCCAGCCGCGATAGATGGGCAGAAACATGAAGCCGAGATTGGTGCCGCCAGCAAGGGCTGCCGGCGTCGCATAGGGCTGGCCGGACGCGCCGTAGAGATAGCGGAAGGTGCCCTCGATCGTCAGCGCCAGGCCGAAGGTGAAGAGCAGGCCGTAGAGCGGGTCGAGCGTATAGAGCCGGTGCAGCATGGTGCGCTCGATCACGGCGCCGACGAGGCCGACGGCAACAGGTGCGATGATCAGCGCCGGCCAGTAGCCGAGGCCGAAATGCGACAAGAGCAGCCAGGCGAAGAAGGCGCCGAGCATGTATTGTGCGCCATGGGCGAAGTTGATGACGCGCAGCAGGCCAAAGATGATGGCAAGGCCAAGGCTCAAGAGCGCGTAGAACGAGCCGTTGATCAGCCCGATCAGCAGCTGGCCGAGAAAGGCTTGCATGGGAATTCCAAAAATCGTGCTCATCACTCAGACCCCCAGCACGTCATGCAGCGTGTCCATGCGGCTCGAGAGTTCCGAAACGGGGAACTCGCCGACCATCTGGCCATGGTCCATCAGATAGAAGCGGTCGGCAACCTTGCTGGCAAAGCGGAAGTTCTGCTCGACCAGCAGCACAGTCATGCCGCGCTGCTTCAAGGTTTTCAACACGTCGCCGATGCGCTGGACGATGACCGGCGCGAGCCCCTCGGTCGGCTCGTCGAGCAGCATCATGCGCACGCCGGTGCGCAAGATCCGGGCGATCGCCAGCATCTGCTGTTCGCCACCGGAAAGCTTGGTGCCGGGGCTGCTGCGGCGTTCGTAGAGGTTCGGGAAAAGCTCGAAGATCTCGTCGATCGTCATGCCGCCCTTGGCGACCGCCGGCGGCAAAAGCAGGTTTTCGTGGACCGAAAGCGTCGAGAAGATGCCGCGCTCCTCCGGAATGAAGCCGAGGCCATGATGGGCGACCCGGTGCAGCGGCACTTTCATCAGGTCCGCGCCGGCAAAGCTGATCTCGCCCTTGCGCTTGCGCACGATGCCCATGATCGAGCGCAGCGTCGTCGTCTTGCCGACGCCGTTGCGGCCAAGCAGCGTCACCATCTCGCCTTCGCCGACCGTCAGCTCGACGCCGTGCAGGATGTGGCTTTCGCCATACCAGGCATTGAGGCCGGAAACTTTCAAAAGCGGTTTCATGTCAGGTCTCCTCGGTGCCCATATAGGCGGTGCGCACCCGCGGGTCCGCCGACACCTGGACATAGTCGCCCTCGGCAAGGATCTCGCCGCGCTGGAGCACCGTGACGTGGTGGCACAGCGTCGAGACGACGGAGAGATTGTGCTCGACCATCAGCACGGCGCGCTCGCGCGCCACCTCGCGTATGATTTCCGCGACCATGCCGACATCCTCGTGGCCCATGCCGGCCATCGGTTCATCGAGCAGCAGGACCTTGGGATCGAGCGCCAGCGTGGTGGCGATTTCGAGCACACGCTTGCGGCCATAGGATAGATCGGCGGCAACGGCGTTGCGTTCCCTGTCGAGACCGACCGAACGGATCAGCTGGTCGGCCTTGGCATTGAGACTGTCGAGCGCCGAAATCGGCTTCCAGAATTGGGTTGCAAGCCCGTTCGGCCGTTGCAGCGCCACGCGCACGTTGTCGAGCACCGTCAGGTGCGGAAAGACGGCGGAGATCTGGAACGAGCGCACCAGCCCCATGCGCGCCACCTTGTCCGGCGCCGTGCGGGTGATGTCCTCGCCGAGCAGCGTGATCGAGCCGTCGGTCGGTTGCAGGAACTTGGTCAACAGGTTGAAGACCGTCGTCTTGCCGGCGCCGTTCGGGCCGATCAGCGCATGCACGCGGGCGTGATGGACGTCGAGATTGACGTTGTTGACGGCGGTGAAGCCGCCGAAGTCACGGCGCAGACCGCGGGCGGACAGAACCACCCGCGGTGCGCCGTTCGGCTCGGTGACCGGTGCGCTCATCGCGTTACGACTTCACGAGGTCGCAGCCGCTCTTGGCCGGATCGATGAAGGCTTCGGAACCGGGAATGGTGGCAAGCACCTTGAAGTAATCCCAGGGTTCTTTGCTTTCTTCCGGCTTCTTCACTTCGAGCAGATACATGTCGTGGATCATGCGGCCGTTCTCGGCGACCTTGCCGTTTTCGGCAAAGACGTCGTTGACGGGCAGCGCACGCAGCTCCTTGGCGACCGCGTCGGCATCATCGGTGCCGGCCTTTTCGATCGCCTTCAGATAGGACAGCACGGCCGAGTAGGTACCGGCATGAACCATGTTCGGCATCTTGCCGGTGCGCTCCATGAAACGCTTGCCGAATTTGGCGCTCTCTTCGTTGCGGTTCCAGTAGAAGCCTTCGGTGAGCGTCAGGCCTTGCGCCGCCTCGAGGCCGAGGCCGTGCACTTCGGCAAGGGTGAAGAGCAGAGCCGCAAGCCGCTGGCCGCCCTGGACGATGCCGAATTCGGCCGCCTGCTTAATCGCGTTCGATGTGTCGAGGCCGGCATTGGCAAGGCCGATCACCTTGGCGCCGGAGGATTGCGCCTGCAGCAGGAAGGACGAGAAGTCGGTCGTCGCCAGCGGATGGCGGACGGAGCCGACGACCGTGCCGCCGTTTTGCTTGACGTAGTTGCCGGTGTTTTCCTCGAGCGAATAGCCGAAGGCGTAGTCGGCGGTCAGGAAGAACCAGCTGTCGCCACCCTGCTTGACGAGCGCGCCGCCGGTGCCGACGGCAAGCGCATGGGTGTCATAGGCCCAGTGGAAGCCATAGGGCGAGCACTGCTTGCCGGTAAGTTCGGTGGTCGCAGCGCCGGTGTTGATGGTGATCTTCTTCTTTTCCTTCGACAGCGCCTGCACCGCAAGGCCGACCGAAGAGCTGGTGAGCTCCATGATGCTGTCGACCTGTTCGGTGTCGTACCATTGGCGGGCGATGTTGGAGGCGATGTCGGCCTTGTTCTGGTGATCGGCAGTAGTGACTTCCACCGGCACCCCAAGCACCTTGCCGCCGAAATCTTCGACCGCCATCAGCGCCGCCTCATAGGAGGACTTGCCGCCGAAATCGGCGTAGACGCCGGACTGGTCGTTCAAGATGCCGATCTTGACCTTGCCGTCGGATGCGTCGGCGAAAGCGGCGGTGCTGCTGGCAAGCATTGCCGCCAATGTTACGATCAGTTTCTTCGTCATCATGTCCTCCTCCAGAGCTTCGAAAAGCACGAAATACACGCGCAAACGTCCGCCGTTTCCGGCGCACCGTTCCGCGATGCCGGGCCGATTATTTGGTTCTGTTCATATTTGGCCAGACATGCTCCTCAGATGTCGGCTCTGCCCGTTACAATCCGGAAAAAATCGCTTGGATGCAAGCGGCCCGGACCATAAATTGCAAACAGGATCTGTTCATTTTCGAACAGATAGGGAGTGGCGATGAATCCGAATTTCACCTGGGACGATCTGCAGTTCTTTCTGGCGGTAGCCCGGACCGGGCAATTGTCGACGGCGGCGCGGCGGCTGCGAACCAGTCATGCCACCGTGTCGCGGCGCATCGACCGGCTGGAATTTGCGCTTAAGGTCAAGCTGTTCGAGCGCAATCCGCGCGGTTACGTGCTGACCGGCATGGGGCAGCGTTTCATCGAAACCGCCGAACGCATCGAGCGCGAGACCGAGCAATTGCAGCTCGACATCAATGACGGCCTGACGGCGCAGCGCGGGGTCGTGCGCCTGAGCACGCTCGAAGGTTTCGGTAATTTCTTCCTGGCTGACCGGCTCGCCGATTTTGCTGCGAGCTACCCGAACGTGTCGCTCGAACTGGTGGCAATCCAGCAGATCATGTCGCTGTCGCGCAGGGAGGCGGATATCCAGGTGGCGCTGACCGCGCCGAAGGCCGGGCCCTATCATTCCGAGGTGCTGACGCCCTATACGCTGCATGTTTATGGTTCACGCAGCTATCTCGCCAGACACCCGCCGATTGCCAGCCGCAACGACCTCGCTGCGCACCGCTTCGTCGGCTACATCGAAGACATGATCTTTGCGCCGGGCCTCGATTACCTCGGCGAACTGCAGCCGGGGCTGCGGGCCCATTTCCAGAGCTCGAGCATTCTGACCCAGCTGAAGGCGGTGCGTCAGGGATTGGGTCTCTGTGTGCTGCCGCACTTCATGGCGCGGCAGGAAGAGGACCTTGAAATCGTGCTGGCAGACGAAATCGAGCTCAAGCGCACCTATTGGATGGTTTGCCACCGGGATCTGGTGGCGGTGCCGCGGGTGAGGGCGGTGCGCGAGTTCCTGATGCAGATCGTGCGAGAGAACAGGTCGTATTTCACCCGGGAAGCAGCGCCAGTGATGACGAGCCTGCGCCGCACGTCGCGACCGTAATTCGTACTGGATGACACCGAGATGACGGTTCCCGACCCGAAGCGGGTGATTTGCCTCCCAAAGGGTCTCTTGTTCGGCCCTCAAAATCGACTGAATTTATCAACAGTCGAAATAATCAAATAAAATCAATCACTTGTCGATTTTTGAAGTTTTTTTGAAGATGGCTGTTGACGTCTGCGAGGTGTGGGGTCTATAAGCCCGATCACTGACGAGGGCGGCGGCGCTGCTGGCGACGACGACCTTCGCTCTAGAGTTTCCTTGGTTGGCTGAGGCTGATTGGTGGGTCTGGGACGGAAGTTTCGGGCTTGTTGGAAACGGTTTGACGGATGGTGAGTTCGTCGGTTTTTTGACAATTGAAGATAGAGAAAGAGAAACGTGGGCGGCGGAGCTCGCGGGACC
>NZ_MBSO01000006.1 GCF_001695835.1 Ensifer sp. LC11
TGAGCGTCGCTCAGTTCATACCGCCTAACCGCCACCATCGACCTCCGTGCCTAACACGGTATCTTATGAATCAGCGATTAAGCGATTTGGGAATCCTGAATGTCGATTGGTCCTAGGCCTCTGTTTGCCTGATGTGGTACGGGCGACTGCCTTACAACGCAAGTAAGCCAACTGCCATCCACCGCCCGGTCATAATCTTCGTGAAAGAGAGCGTTAACTCTCGATGGCTCATCAATGCTCGACATAATTGCGCTGGGCAGTGTAGCCAATATATTCAACTCATGGCCAGTTTCAGAAACGCTCCAGTCGCTGCCTTGATCTACGAATTCCTGTACGACGTCTACGGAATGATAGAAGTGGATCGGTCATATCTAAGCTGGCTTGCGGACGACAAGACGACACCACTCGGGGTTTTTGATCACGGATTCACGAGTAAGTGGGAATGGGGCGCCAGCATCCTCAAGGAAGTCGGAGCGATAGCCCCCATTGAGCCACCTCACTTGGCAGCACATCGGGACGATGCACGGCGCCGGATAGTTGCCACCCCATTCTACACGCCGGTCATGACGTTAAAAACGTGTCAAGCGACCGATTTTTCGGACTTTGAGACCTTCGATAACTACTGCTACGCGATGTTCACTCTCGATCAGCATGTGGTTTATGATGATCATCTCACCTTTGTATTTCCTCGATTTTTAGATGCAGTTGCTGCCAGGGACGATATTTTTGAAGTCGACGCATTTTCCCGCGTGACTTACAACAGGGACCGTTTCAACGAAAAGGTGATGACGCGTTGGGACGAAATGCAAATCCGTACATTTAAGGCCGCCTAAGACGGCCAGAGTGCCTGATGCTGGTACGTGCTTCGGTCAAATTCTCAGGAGCGGGGCAAGGCGGCTTTTGGCGCGAGCTGCTTTCGCAAACATGGCGACACTATCCGAAACGGCATAAGGCATCGTAGCCTAGTCAAGGTGCGAGCATGACAGCGCTTACACCTTTGGCATCACATGTTTGAGATATCGGGCTATAACAAGCAGCTCGCTCCCCCGAAAGGGTCTTATTTGCACGACGCTTTTGCGCGTGTCGGCGCTCTGCACCGATTCTGCGGAAGCTACGACGCCAGCGAACTGAGGCTGCAACTGGATATTTGGATGCCCACCGAACTCAGAGCTGTGGGCTGAACAACGACCGTCCAACGTCGCCGGTAGCTTCCAACCAAGACAGTACAATAGTGTAAGCGTCCGGTGAGGTAGCTTCGCGCTGACGGCCCGCCTTTACGTTACCGAAACGGCTCGTGCGTAACTTGGAGTTTGATCGCGTCAAAACAGCCAACATCGACGAATGCCCAGAACAACGAAACGGCTACTGGATAAACTCCGAGAGGTCGAAGCGCTCCGAGGTGGCGATCGCTCACCATCTCGAGGGATGCTGTCAAGATTCGGAAAGGGTATGGTGGCCTTTCTGCAGGATTATGTCCGTATTCTCGCGTATCATCTCTCCGTGGGGCCGTTTCCCCGCCTCAATAAAATCATTGCTGCAATCGGTCTAGCGGCGTCTGGTCCCAGAGTCCTGTACAAGGTTATTGAGGCGATCATTGCCGGCGAAGTCCGCAATCGCGGGCGGTCATTGCAACCGCGAAAGAAGAACCTTTCGAATTCTACATCATGACGCTCATTGTTGGCTTGGGGGCTACCTTCGTTACCGCCCTGGGTGTTGCCGCCTTCTTGGTCCTGATATTGAAGGGCCGCCCGTCGCGCAGCGAGTGATCTATTGCCGGCGCGACAGATACTATCGATCTTGATGCCGCATGCTCCACGGGAGCAGTTCTCCGATCCTGTTGATCGGATGGTCGGCGATGCGGGTGAGGACGTCGCGAAGATAGGCTTCGGGATCAAGACCGTTGAGCTTTGCGGATTGGATGAGCGACAGGATCGCCGCGGCACGCTCGCCGCCCTTGTCCGATCCGGCGAACAACCAATTCTTCCGGCCGAGCGCGATCGGCCGGATCGCCCGCTCGGCGGCGTTGTTGTCGATCTCGATGGTGCCGTCGTCGAGGAAGCGGCAGAGCGACGCCCAGCGGGTAACCGCATAGCGGATCGCCTCCGCCGTGCTGCTTGAACGCGGCAGTTCCGAAAGCATCTTGTCCCACGACCGACGGAGCGCCTCGATCTTCGGCTTAGCCTGGCTCTGGCGGACAGTCTTGCGCCTGTCTGGCGGTGCTCCGCGGATCGCATTCTCGATGTCGTAGAGGTCGCCGATCCGCACGAGCGTTTCCTCGGCGATCGGATGGGTTCCGGAGTTGGTGGTCAGGTCGAAGAACTTGCGGCGGACATGCGCCCAACAGGCCGCCTCCTGGACGGCGGCGGGTTTATCGGGCTCGGTTGCTTCGTAGAGGTCGCGGAACCCGGCATAACCATCGGCATGCAAAGTGCCGGAGAAGTTTGCGAGATGGGCCTTCGGGTGCTCACCCTTGCGATCGGGACTGTAGAAGTAGAAGACGGCGGGCGGCATCTCGTCGCCCCAAGCGCGACCATCGCGAACGTAGGTCCACAGCCGTCCGATCTTCGTCTTGCCCTTGCCGGGCTCCAGCACCGGAACCGGAGTATCGTCGCCATGCAGGCGGCTCCCGGCGAAGACGTGCGTGCGTAGTTTCGCGACGAGCGGCTCGAGCAGCGCACTGGCCTTGTCGACCCAATCCGCCATAGTCGAACGGGAAAGATCGACGCCTTCCCGCGCATAAATCTCTGATTGGCGATAGAGCGGAAGATGATCGCAATATTTGGCGGTGAGCACATGCGCGACAAGACCAGCTCCCGGCTTGCCGCGTTCGATCGGCAGCGACGGCATCGTCGCTTTGATGTCGGTGTCACAGCCCCTGCAGGTCAAACGCGGTTGAACATGGCGCACGACCCGGAAGGAGGCCGGCACATAGTCGAGCACCTCGGTGACGGCCTCGCCGTTGCGGATGAAGTCGGAACCGCCGCAGACAGGGCAGGCGCAAGCCGCCTGGTGCACGATCTCCTGTCGCGGCAGATGATCTGACAATGGCTGGCGGCTCGGTTTCGCCTTCTCTCGGCCGCCTGAGGTAGAACGGACCGAGCTCTCGATCTCCGCGTCCGCGGCTTCAATGTCTTCCAGCGCCAGCTCAAGCTGCTCGATCGAACGTTCGATCTTCTCCGACGAGGCACCGAAGCGGGCCCGTCGCAGAACTGCAAGCTGGGCCTTTAGCTTCTCGATTAAAGTGTCGCGCGAGCGAAGCTTCTGGCTTTGACTCGCCAGCTCCTCGGCCTGTGCGGCGATGATCGCGCGCAGGCTTTCGACGTCATCCGGCAAGCCGGCAAGGCGCTGTCCCATGGACGGAACGTATAGCTGATTTGACCTCAGCTCACCAGCTATCACAATGGAAAGATTGGATTTTTATCCTATGCGACACGCGTCGGTGCAGACATCCAGGACGGCCGCCGCCAGTCGATTCCTTCCCAAAGCATCGCCAGTTGCGCCGCCGTTAACCGGGCCGTGCCATCGGCAACCGAGGGCCACGGGAAGCGGCCTTTCTCCAGGACCTTGTAATAGAGGCAGAAGCCCTGGCCATCCCAGAACAGAAGCTTGATCCGGTTTCCGCGACGCCCGCGAAAGACGAACACCGATCCGGACGCCGGCTTTTGCCGCGGCGCCGTCTGCACAAGTGCCGTCAGTCCGTCGATCCCCTTGCGCATGTCGGTCACCCCGCGAGCGAGATAGACGCGCGCATTCCCACCCGGTCCCATCATGCTTCTTCCACCGACCGGATCAGGGCCTTCAGCGTTTCCGGCGCAATCGAGGCATCGACCTTCAGGATGCGGCCACCTTTGCAGCCGATCTCGATGCGCGACGGTTTCGCCGATCGTTTTGGTGCGAGCCATTCTGCTGCCGCGGCTCGATCCGTTTCGCCATCCGCATCCGACCCGATCAGCGCCACCGGCAACAGCGTCACGCCTGATCCACCCGGCGGCCTGTTATCCTGGCTAAGCTTCTTGCGCCAGGTGTAAGTTTGCTGCGGGAGGATGTCGTGCCGGCGGGCAATCTCGGCGATGCCAGAGCCGCTCGTCTCCACCTCGTCAAGAATCCGACGCTTGTCCTCGTGCGTCCAGATACGGCGGCGCTCGACGCCCGTCAGAATCTCAACTCGCCCCATAAGTTCACCCTTGGCTACGTCGCTACCTACGGAATTAGCGACGTAACTTCAGCGCCCTGGGCAAATTCTCAAAGGCTGCTTCACCGGACGCTTACACAATAGTCTCAGCCATGCTCTCACCAAGATCGTCAACGGCCATGCCAACAGCCAAGTCAGCGAGCTGATGCCTGGTCTATGCTCCAGCCTCCAACCGGACAGCCGTGGCCTAAGAACACCTCTTACAGTAAACAGTTCTTAAAAACCGGCAGAGATCAGGTTTCTGCGCTGTCAGCCACGGCAGCCCGAGCTTTGCACAGATGAAACAAACCTGAACTATCACCAGCGCCTTCGAACACATATTCATCGTCGAAGCATAGCAAATCACCAACTAGAATTCACACGGCACTGTCTCTAACTGTAGCAACTAATAGGCTGGCTATCGCCCAGAAAACTAACAACGCGAGAAACGTAACCGCAGCTTGTTCGAGTGGTTTCGGATATACTGAAGAGTCTGGGATCAGCGGGGGCACAATTACAACAACATAAAGCTGCTGGTTCGTCAATTTTCGCCTAGCCTCTTCCATGCTGTTTCTCGCCACTGTATACAGTTGCTCCGCAAATTTCTCCTTCAACTTTAATAGCTCGTAGTCTTTCAGGTGATCGGACAGCGCGCTCGAATCATTGCTCGTCAGAGACTTTTGCAGATCATCCAATTGCTTATTGATTGCGTCCAAATTAATTCTTCGATATTTTTCTCCCGGCTTATTCGCCGCGCCTGACAACTGAAGAGCTTTCAACTCTCCTTCCAGTTCTATTTTTTTAACTGTAAGTTCGGCAACTAGGGAAAGAATTTGCTTCGCTGTGTCTTGAGGATCAATCGTCTTGGTCCGTCTTTGAAAACTTAGAATGTCTGCCCTAGCCGTCGCCAACTCCGCCATTGCACGGTTGACTTCTCCTGCTGCGGTATCAAGCGCATCCTCCCTGTTCCGCCTAGATATGGTGTTGACTAGAACCTCGCTCTGTCTAGTCAGTTCCCGAGCCAACCAAAAAGCGTCGTCGGGTGTGTATCCCCGAACCTTTAGTGTCAAAATATTGGAAGTTGAGTCCACATAGGTGACTACGTGCTTTTTCCAGTACGCCCAGATGGACTCTAGGTCGTCGTCTGCATCCAGTCGGGAGAACCAGTCAATGCTAGCCTTACCAAACACCTGCCTTAGTTTAGGCTTGCCGCCAATATCAACGATCACGGATCGACTCTTCAAATAATCTAAGATGATCATTGAGTCTTGAGACGTTGCGGCTCCCCCCCCGATTCCAATCTTCCCGATTATGGATGTAACGGAGTTGCTGCTATCAAGCGAATCTTGATAGCTTGGCTCGTATGCCTCACGCACACTTAGTTTTGCTTCGGCCACATAAATATCAGAGGCAACCAGAGTATAGTATACTAGAGTTAACAGCGTTGGGAGCACGACCGTCAAAAGGAAACTTTTGATCAAAAGCTGATTCGCGCGCGATCGTTTCTCAATTGCGCTGGACTTGATAAATCGGAACGAGCCTCTTACAATTGGAGTAAGAGTTTTCAACGAACGGAAATACTCTTTTCGTCGCGCGATGCTCGTTTTTGCTTGGCTTTCAGTTGCAGGAACACTGTTAGGTTCGTCGCTCGGTCTTTGTAACGTCATTTAGATGTGTCGCTACTCACTTGCCCTGGGTCGTCCGTTTTTTGCAAACTTTCCTCGATAGCCTCTACAGCATATGAGTAGAGCGCGATATCCTCGTCAAGCAAATCCGAAGCGATTCCGATGTTCCTCAGTCTCTCAGCGAGTTCTTCAACTTCTGCAAACCCACTTAGCTCAAGTCCCGACGCGATTGGAGCTTCGACATACTCGTTCAACATGCCGCAAAACAAGTCAAAGTGGTTCCGCAAACCGACAACGTTAAACTTGGCTAAGTTGTCAAGTGCGACACTGACATTGCGACGTTGAACACGTTCATCCGGGGCAGTTCCGAACAACATTGTCATTGGCGATTGTAACTTCTTCCGCCCCTCATTCGGGATTCTGCGTAATGCGGAGAGTATTGATCTTGAGTTGCGAAAATCCAGATCCTCAAGATACGGTAACAGGTCAGCAAACCTCGCAATCGTCGGGCTGGCACGCACATTCTCTGACTGCCTCGTCGCGTGCGTTAAAAATATCAGCTTTTCTGCCAGCTCTGCAAACGGCTCCCTGAGCAGGGCCGCGGTCACAAAACCATTATCTCTAGCGATTTCACCATGCCGAATCCAATTCATCGAGCCCGTAAGGAATGCTGACTTGATGTTTGTTAAAGAAAGAAGCCCAGTGATCGTTTCGAGGGACAGCCTTTCTAAGACCGGATACGATTGCGTGAAAAACGACATGAGTTGCCTAACCAACGCAATTTGCGGGAACGCGCTGGAGTCAACGAGTAAAAGCTTTCGCTCGATATGATCACTAGCGTTAAACCGCTTATATATGGTTATGCCTGTCTCTGATTCAATCAGAGTGATGTCGTTGAGCTGATGCAGATCGGGTACATGCCTTTCATCGACAACAAACCCAGCTTGGCCCGTGCTATGCATCCCCAAATCGCGAAGGTCAGGTCTAAAGACGTTTGCGGTCAGAGCGAGCTCTTTTCGCCCGGAGGCCCTCACTAAAATCTCAGGTGTATCCCCAGGGTTGTCGCATATCACCCAGCCGCTGATGTATGCACCAGTGTCCTGATCTATGTGAAAATACATACTCTACCCACTCACGCCGTGTGATCGCGCACCAAGAGGGCAACGCCAGCCGCAATCGCCCACGCTATAAATGCCACTACACAGATTGAGACCGACATCAAAAGACGCTTTGGATAGAGCGCCTCCTCCGCCCTCCTCGGCTGGACATACGTAAGAAGATAGGACTTTTGTCTCTCATTATTCATGCGTGCAAGCTCATATGCGGTTGAAGTGCGCGCGTAATCCGACTGCGCAATCTTAAGTTCCAACGCAGTCTGAGCTAAAACTGCTGTGCGATCGGCTAGCGACTCTTCTGCGCCACTACCCTGCGAGAATTCTTCACTGGCAAGTCTTTTTTGGTACCGGTCGATCTCTTCCCGAAGTGACGCTGACCTGGCCCTCAGGGCGGTAAGTTGCGGACCGGCTTCAGCAGATCCCTTAGTCAGAGTGGCTATCTGCACATTGACCTTAGCCTCTTCAAGGCTAAGCGCTGTAAGAATCTCCGATTGGGCTTTTGCGCTTGTGTCGGCATCAATGATTCCTGCCGCGTTACGTGCATCGCGCATAGCCACAACTGCCCCGACCAACGTGGACTTCGATCGCTCTAGCTCAGCACTCGCCTCGGCGAGTGCGTTGATTTGGTTCCGGCCAGTTAGCTTGTTAACCATCTGCTCCGAACGTACTATGATTTCTGCCGCCAATTTCAAGCTTTCATCCGCAGAAAACGCCTTGACGCGCAACGTCATCAAACCGCTGGATCGGTCTATCGTCACGCTGACTTGTCGCTCCCAATACTCTAGAAGATCCTCCATGGTTGCGCCGGCTTTAAGCTCTGCGAAATAGTCATATGTACCAGGGCTAAAAATACGCCTCAGATCGAACTTCGAGCTAAGCTCGTCAATTACGGCGCGGCTTTGAATGTACTCCGCAATGATTGCCGCATCACCAGACTGACCACCGAAAAGGGTGGTTAGACCAGCAAGGGCGTCAACGGCACCGCGGTCAGCCGATTTCACCGCGAACCGTGCTTCCGAGACGTATTGGTCCGCGGCTATGAAGGAGTAGTATAAAATGGATAGCACCGCCGGTATAACAAAGAGAAGCGAGAAGCTGCCAATCAAATACCAGCGAAAGATCTTGTCGCTGCGTCGCGCTCTGAACCCGCCACCGCCACTGCTGACAGGTCTCGGAACTCGAGCCTTGCGCGCGACGCGACGCAATTCGATAGATATTGCTTCTGATCGCTCTCTCGCGGTCAAGCGCTTCAACTCGCCAGCGTTCTTGTTTTTTGCAGCGATCGGCGCCATTATTGCAGACTTTCTATTGATTCAGTTTGTTGTATAACTCTACGGCGTCATCGACATCAGAGAACTCGTGCATGACACCGTGAGCTAGGACAACCGCACGGCTGCAATAGGTCCGAATTGTTTCCATCGAATGCGAGATCATAATCACATCTGCGTGGTCGCGCCGCTTCGCGAACTCATCGTGGCATCGCTGCTGAAATCGTGAATCTCCCACAGCAGTGACCTCGTCAATGAGGTAGCATTCGAAGTCAATGGCCATTGACAGTCCGAACGCTAATCTCTGAGCCATCCCGGACGAGTATTTAAAGTACGGCTCGTCCATGTAAGAACCGATCTCCGCGAAATCCTCAACAAACTCGATGGCGCGCGCCGGATTTTGTCCATAAATTCGCGCGACAAACTGTACATTCTCGCGACCGGTCATTGCTGGATGAAGACCACCTGAAAACCCAAGGGGCCAAGACACCCTGGCTGAACGGGTTATCGCTCCTGCATTCGGCAAGTCGGTTCCGGCCAACATCCGCATCGTTGTAGATTTTCCAGCCCCATTGATTCCCAGAATTCCATATGAAATCCCAGCCCGGAAATCCATCGACACATGGTCAAGAATGATTTTTGCACCACCTTTTGTGCGAAAAAACTTAAATACGTTGTGCAGCCTGATCATCCTGTTAGTAGCTTTCCCCGCAAATATCTTTCGCCTAAAAGCCCGAACAAAAGGCAACCCGTCCCTATGGCTAGGAAGTAACCCTTCGAAAGCATATCGTCGCCGTAGCCATCATAGTATGCTGATCGCATCCATTCGATCGCGTGCAACAAGGGATTATACCACATCATGTCCCTCACCCCAGGCGGTAGGCTTGATGGAAGAACAAATATTCCAGAAGTCGCATACAGTATAAGCATAATAAACATAAAGGTAATGTTCCACATTCGAAATATCGATGACAGAACAACATTTAGTATTCCAAGTGAAAGTGAGAAAAAAATAATTGAGATCACACCTGAAGCAAATATAAACTCATCAAGGGGAATAAGATCAACGCCAGCAAACAGAGACGTCAGAAAACTAAGAATTATCACTATGAATGAGGTGATAAATTCTATTATTGCTCTAGCTACGATAACGTCAAATGGTCGCACGACTGGAAATAGAAACAGCGCGCGATTCATGTCGAGCGCCATCCCCATTGCCCGGGCCGGATAAAGGCAAAGAATGTATGCAAGAGCGCCACTTGTAACAAACACGACCGGATCGCCACCAATTGGAGCTAAACGATTCACGAACGCCATGATTGAAACAAGAACGATCAAGTGCGTGAATGGCCATGCAATTGCAATCAAGTAGCTCACATGAGACCGTCCAAATCGGGTACGCATATCACGCAACATAAGCGCGTAGATCACACCCAATCTGGCGAGCACCAAATTAGCTACAGAAATACGGCTCTGAGTATCGTCCATGCGCTCGAGATCGCCATGAGGCTCAGTTTGACGACTTTTGTACAATGTCAGGCGACCTAGAAGTCCCACACCCCAGCCGAAAGTCGGCCACGGACGAGTTGTGATTTACGGAGTAGTAGGGGTCCCGTAAAATAGCTTTGCTCCATGCCCGCCTCAAGCGATCGTAATCGCGTGGAAATACGTCATTTTCGTGGGCGACATCGAACCTCCGTGGAGACGTATCATCTGAGTTTAAGAGTACAACGTCAGGGCAGATGATGTGCCGCCTCCCCGCGATCCGCATCCTCAGCGAGAGATCGATGTCGTTAAGAATGCCCATCTCCAACTCTTCGTTGAATGCACCGCTCTGGACGAACGCCTCTCGCGGCGTCACCATACAACGCGAACTCACCGCAGAGACGTTATGCCTCACATTCAGTCGCGAAAAGTAGCCCGAACTATCGGCTGGAAAATTCGCGTGAGCGAAGGCAGCTGAGCCCCCTACTCCAACAACAATTCCCGCGCTGTGCACGGTAAAGTCGCTTTCGATCAACTTGGCACCGACACATCCCACGCCACTTTGTAGGGCCATCGCCGCCAATTGTCCAATCCACGACTTCTTAGCCGACTGCACCGTACCGGATACGAAGCAGAGGATTGTCCCTTTCGCTCTGTTGGCAGCTGTATTAACTGCGGCTGGCCAGTTGTCTGTGACCGGAATACACGATATCGACAAAGCTGCACAGTGATCCAAGTGGCTTAGTAGAGTTGAAATACTTCCAATGGCGGTCGGTTCGTGAAGGACAATCAACTCGATCACCGGACCATCCAGCGAACTGAGGAAACGCTGCACCTTCTCTGAAATATCCTGGGCTGTTGGCCGCAGCGACAAAATGACACTGACCGAAGCTGTTGCAGGGAGTGCAGGGCTCAATCTGAAAAACTGTGTCTTCGTTACTCGCTCCACAATCGCGTCGAGGCCCATTCTAATGCTATGCTCAGACAGCGCTCTTTTCGCCGACAGCAACGCATAAGGCTTTTGATCTCCGGCCCGCGCGACAGAGCCCGCAACGGCACGCCAATGATAGAGTACCTTAGGTATATGAACGATCTGATCAGATCCGAGGCATTCGACGAGCCTAAGATTTAGATCATAATCTTGGCTGCCCTCAAATCCAGTTCGCCAGCCCGACAGTGCCCTTATCGTGCTCGCGCGGTAGACCGTAAGGTGGTTTAGATAGTTCTGTGATCGGAGAAGATCGAAGGAGAAGTCCGGCTTGAAGAATGGCGAAAAACGCTTTCCGGCAGCCGTTATCTTGTCCTCGTCGCTATAGATCAGCTCAGCCTTTGGATGTTCTTGTATTGCGGCAACAATCTCGCTGATCGCATGTCTATGTAGCAAATCATCGTGATCCAACATGGCAATCCACTCGCCCGTCGCAAGTTCAAGCGCCGAATTGGTTGCAGCAGATATGTGGCCATTAACTTCACGGTGCGCGATTTTAACTCTACAGTCATCGCTGGCCCAATCCAATATTTCCAAAGTAGACTTCTTCGTCGAACAGTCGTTTGCTATACACACTTCGACATTAGTGTAGGACTGATTAAGAACGCTTTTTATGCAGTCGCGAAGAAAATTTGGATCAGTATTGTAGACCGGTATTAAAATCGATACCTTGGTATCAGCCGAACCTTCGTACCGTATAATTTCCTTTTCGTGCTTACGGACCCAGTGCGTATATTGGAATGCACCAACCATTTTGAGGTGCAGTGAGTATAGTCTCCTTAGTAATTTCATCGCGTACATACTGAATTGCTGTGCTTCAACGGCGCCGAACGGTTGTCCAATCAACATGGATGACCTTCCATTTTTTTCTACCGACTGCAAGTCCAGAAAGCAGCCCCTCCTGAAAGCCGGGCACCGACTCCGAAGCGCATGGCGTTCGAACCGACCCGGCGAATCTCTTGACTGCAGTGAGGTGGGAGGGGAGGAATCTGGCCCTCCCACCCTCAAACTCGATGTTGGATTTTTCTGAACGAACAGGCGCTCCTACCAATTTCTGATGGCGGCAATCGATAATATCCGATACATGGCGCACAAAGCGACATCTTGGTTACAGGTAGGTTCGAAATTGGAAGCTTCAGCAGAAATCGGCAACTATTGGGAGGAGTACTACAAGCACGCCTCTCCAAAGACCGCCCCCAGTTTGTTCGCAAAATTCGTGATAAATACGTACCCGGAACGGACATGCATTTTGGATATCGGATGTGGAGATGGGAGAGATTCTATCTTTTTTGCCACAGAGGGCAAGACTGTTGTAGGTATAGATGCAAGCGAGTCTGCAATTAGAGTCTGCAAGTCCAGGGCGGCTCAAATGAATGGCTCGTGCACGTTCGACGAGGCGGTCGTATCCAAAGATTATTTCAACACTCTTGACCTCGGCTTGGATTTTCGGGTCAGCCAATCAGTTATATATTCGAGGTTCTTCCTTCATGCTGTCGTCGAGGAAGTTGAGGACTGCTTCCTTGATTCCGCAATGAATTTTCTAGATAGAGGGGCGTTGCTCTGTATTGAGTTTCGTACTCTTGCGGACGCGGAGCTACGTAAAGTTGAGAAAGAGCATTTCCGCAGATTTATCTCGCCAACAATTTTAATGAACAAATGTCTCATGCGGGGAATGAATTCGCTGCACTTGCGGGTAGGCAGGGGCCTGGCGCCTTATGGCGACGAAGATCCAATGATCGCGCGCATGGTGTTCTCCGGACGGGTTTGAGATGCTCGCGACAGTTAGCCAGGAATCTAATCGAGAGAATTTACTGCAGGTCTATGCAGCCATAAAGGGCTTGGGTGCGTTTCCCTTCTTCGGTACCCTTCTCGGCTTGACGCGAGAAGGCGACATATTGATCCATGATGATGATGTCGATTTTTATGTTAATATGGTGCATCGCGCTACGATTATAAGGTTGATGCGCAACCTCGGATTTACGCTTGACGAAGGCACCTATCCGAATCACACGCCATACTTCTTGCAAGCTCAAAGAGAAATCCGCGGCGCAAGTACTTACGTAGATTTTTACTTGTACGAAGACAACGTTGAGTGGCAATTTATCCTTGATAGATGGAACTTCCTTGGCAATCCTCACACAGAGAAAGAGCATCTTCGCGTCGATAAAAGTATATTATTCCCGTTGGTGACAAGCGTATTTTTTGGCGTAGACATTCTTCTACCTGCAAAACCTGATAAATGCTGCCAGTTTCTCTACGGCGATGACTGGCGGGAGAGGAAATCAAAGGAAAAGGGCGAGTACAAAATTGTATTATACAATTATATCCCGGTATTGACCAAGCCTGACAGTCCAATAACTTCATTGCTCGCAGATAACGCGACACTCGAGCGCAAGAATAAGACCTTATCGCGGGAATGTGACAGACTTTCCGTCGGCCGTGATCATTTACTAAATGAAACCTTTGTTGCAGAAGACAAGATCTCGGATCTCGGTGCTAAATGCGAAGAGTTGCATAATAAACTGGCGGAAGTCGTTATCCAGAAAGAGGTCCTCGCCCAAGCCAACGATCAGCTAACTAATGCGCTCGATATGGCTCATAGACAGGTCGAAGTAAGCAAAGCGCATAGTGACCGCGTGATGAAGAATTATATCGAAAGCACTGTTAAAGAAGGGCTTTTGCTGGAACAATTAAGCCGAGTAACTCAAGTGGCGGAGGGATTGCAGCTTCGGTTCGAGGATTTGATCGCGCCACCAAGCACTTTGATGAGGTTTTTGATTGACGGTGGTTGGCCAATAGCATCGCATCTTGCCGTACGCATCGAATGTCGGAGGCTTCGCGGAGCCGGCTTTAACAGCGAGCTCTATCTGAAGAACAATACTGACATAGAGAATTCTGGAATGGATCCTGTGCTCCATTTCATTCGCTTCGGTAGGCGTGAGGGAAGAAGAGCAACGTTTTATTGATGCTGCCGCAGGCTAAAACGATCAGCACGGGGAATAATCTGAAATTCCTGACCTTGCAAGCAGTCGGCATCTCTATCGGCAGACATACCCACTAACGAGTGTAAAATGCGTGCGGGGACCCCGGTCATGCTGCTCGATGTTTCCTAAAAGGCTGGGATGGCAGTTCACGGATCTGGCGTTTGGACTTACTGTTGTCATTGGGCGAATTCGCGATCCGGCGTAAAGACCTGCGAAAAATTCACCCTCGCGGATCTTCGAGCATACGACCCCGTTCGAATCTATTGCCGGTTTGAGACCTGGACCACAACAAACTCACCGGTTGGTCGCGTCTCCGGCTAGCCCCTCTCAGATGTGGATGATCTCCATGGTCTGTTTGAGTTGTCCTCCGAATGTGTTTAGTCGCAGGTGGACAAATGTTCCGCAAGGGGGGGATTGTGACTTTAAACGAAAGTGACACAGCAGTAGTCGCGATCGCAGGTATGTATCTTTGCTACAATACTCGCGATAGCGCTTTCACTCACGCAATGCAGGATCCAAGAGCGCGGCTCGTGACTGATGCATCGTTTGAAGCATCTTGGCAGACGGGTGAGATCGAGCCGGAGGACGTCTGGTATCAAGCGAAAGGCTTAGGTTTACTCAGCCTGGCAGCGTTGCATTTTGCCCGTAATGGCATCGCTTTCAACTACTATGATATCGGTTCCAATATAGGCATGGCCGTGATGGCCGAGGCCATTTTTCAGCAGCGATGTAGGATCGGTAACCAGTTATTTGCCTTCGAAACCGGACCGAATTACGACCTGTTAGTACGCTCGATTGAAATTAACTCTCTCGCAGAGGTGATATCGCCTGCGAGGGCCATAATTTCAAGTGGAGAGGAGCACTCTGCCCCACGGGAAGCTCTTTCCACTCCTGTGACGAACTTAACTACTCATATTCTTGACGACATAATTCGAAGTCATCGCCGGGCTGGTGCCGTGGTCAAAATCGACGCCGACGGTGCCGATTTCGTCGTGATTGATGGACTCCGGAACACTATTAGTTCGATGCCTTGCGTTGTTCAGTTCCAGTATTGCCCCGAGATTATCGAAACTTACTCCAGCTCAATTGACGCGCTTATCGAGTTAGGACGAAATTGCGAGATTTGGGAAGTTGACGGAGTACGCTTGCGGTCAATCAAGTCCAGTACCTTGGGCTTTATGGAACTCAATGACAGACTTATAAGAAGCAGCGCCAAAGCAACAGACTTGCTATTAGTAACAAGGTCGGTTCCTCGGATCTTTGATATGCTTGAGAGGATGATTCACAACTGATCAACGTGATCATTGCGCCCGGGCGTAGCGATGACAACGGAGCTTCAAAGAGGTCCATCCATACCTGATTGGCAATTCCTCTTTGAAGCCGTGGTAGAGAATGCTAAACCGGATCTGCTTTTGGGTCCGCGCGGGTCTTCCACCACGCGTATGTGATGTTCAATCCTTGAGATAGTGAAACGGCTGGCTTCCATCCGAGCAACTCAGCTGCAAGCCGGGTATCTAATACGTTCATCCGAACATCAACTTTTCGTTGGGGCTCAAATAGAGTTTTTGGTCTGATGCCAAGCGATCTATTCATTTCGTCTAGGACACCAACGAGTGAAATGCCAGCCCCGGATCCAACATTCATTACGGGTTCCGTGCCCTGGTAGAGGCATGCCGAAATTATTGCCTTTGCCACATCTCCGACATAGATGAAGTCGCGCACCGCGCTTCCATCGCCCCAAATCACCAACGGACGTCCCGCCAAAACGTGTTCCATCGCCGCAGCAATGAATCCCTGCCCGCCCCGCGCTACTTGGCGTTCGCCGTAAGGATTTGATATTCGGAGGGAAATTGTTGCCATATCACTCGTATTACCTAGTAAGCGCAGATAGTGCTCACAAGCAAGTTTAGATATGCCATAAGCATTCTTCGGCCAACATGGATGGTTCTCTCTAATAGGCACATCCGAATCCATGCCGTAAACAGTTCCACCGGACGAAGCAAATACAAATCTCTTCACACCACTTGCGTCACAAGCCCTAGCCAGTTCGAGAGGCAACAAGATGTTCTCGCGCAGTTGCGACTCGATCTGCGCGCCGTCAGCCGGCACGCCACCAGAAACCAAGTAAGCGGCAAAATCGACGCCTCTTGTCAATGGCTGCAGCAATTCAATCCGATCTACAGATCCTATTGTCCATTCCAAATTAGGATGGTCAATCTGTGGCGGCGACCGATCAAAGACTCGTACTTTCGCGCCGTACTGCAACAACTGAGCGACGACGTGCCCGCCAATAAAGCCTCCGCCTCCAAATATGAGAAAACGCAGTCCCCGAAGATTCATTGTTTAGAATCACCCAATATTCGTCCAACGAGGGTAATCGGGCTCAATATGCCCGACCCTCTCGGGCACCGACGGTACCTAGCGCCGAAAGCAAGCGCCTTTTGAATTCCAATTCTGTGAAATTCTGCTCATACACCAGCGCCGCTTCGCGGCCAATGTCCGCTAACCGATCGGGACTGCGAATGATGTTAGTAAGCACTTCGCAAATCACATCTGGATGATTTGCTTTCAGAACGAAACCAGACACCCCTTCAACGATGAAGCTCGACGTTCCGGTTTCCCGACTGCAGACTAGCGTCTTCCCTTCTGCCAATGCATTAAGCGAGACCAGTGGCAATGTGTCATCACGAGACGGGCAAATCACGACATCTGTCTCCCTCAACCTGGCCAGATAGGTATCGAAGTCGAGCGCTTCCTCGATTTCGATATCATCGTGTCCCTTCGCAAAATCGACTAACGCTTGATAAAACCTCTCTGAGTTGACCCTGCCTGCGAGTCTTAGCTTACATTTCTGGCGCACATCTGTCGGCAGCGCCAAGTAACCCTGAATCGCAAGATCTTGTCCCTTTCGCGGTTCGATCGTGGCCAATACCGAGATTACGAAAGTCTTACTATTCCGAATAGTAGCCTCGGTCGATGGCGGCGCTTCAACTCCGTACGGAAGAATCGTGTAGTTGTGGATTCCGAGATTACGAATGTACTGTCCCGAAGCATCCGAACCACACCAGATCTGCTTGGCGTGTAAAAGTGCATCTCTGAACTGAGGCCTCGACTCGGCCAGTTGCCGAACTAGTTCTGTCTCGTGGAAATACCAATAAACTGCCGAATACTTCACGAACTGTGAAACTATGGGCCAACATACCGCCGTATTGGCTATTATGACATCGAAGTTTTTGCCAAGGTCGGTCACGTTAGCATTTTGTGTTAGCGCAAGCGGGTCGACCATTACGTGCGCGCCTATCTGACGTAGCCTTTCTCTCATTGGGCCGTCTTCTGGTGACATCACGAGGACGAAACTCCCGGATTCAATGAGGACTTTCGCCATATCCAGGACAATTTTGGGAGCGCCGCTACCGCTCAAATCGTGTGAAAAGATGAGTACATCATTACTGTAACTCTCAATTTCAGACTCAGCTGGAAAATAATTAAACGGCTCTTGCGAATCTACATAGAGAATGTCTCGCATCGATCGCGAAAAAAATGGGTCTCGAGCGCACAAACTCCCCCATCGCTTCATTAGATAAATATCCGCCTTATCTTTCTTGAATTCTTTCTTTTTCTTGGTTTTTCCAATCGAAAGATGGCCGATATGCGTTAGTTCGGCGTGCGGCGTGTAGATACAATGATACCCGCGGTCTCGCACGCGGAAGCAAAGGTCTACATCGGAATGGGCAATGGGCGCATTAACTTCATCAAAGCCGCCGATCTCGTTGAAGACTGAGAGCGGCATGGCCAAACAGGCCCCGCAGATAACAGATACTTCGCGGACGCTCTGTGCGAAATTGAAATGAGCAGGTGTCATCGACGGGAACGTGTGAAACGCTGTTCCGACCAGCCGTCTTACGCCTGTTAGCATTCCGGCATGCTGAATTCGCCCGTCCTCGTAGAGCAGTTTCGGACCGACAACCCCCACTCCAGGTAGGGTCAAGTATTCCAGTAGGCTATCAACCCAATCGGAAGAGATGACCCTTACGTCATCATTAAAGAAAACGATGTACTCACCACGGGCACTCTCGGCCCCGGCGTTGCATTTCGCCGAAAAATTGTATTGAAGATCGTACCTGACGAAGCGAATGCGAGCGTTTTTAATTGTTCGTTCGAGCAGCTGCACAACTTCGGAGTTGGTGACCACTATTATTTCGAAATTTTCGTAGGTCGTCTTCTTGAGTACCGACGAGATTGTATCCCTAATGTGGGCTACATTGTCAGATGGTACGACTATCGAAACAAGACTCGCAGCGCCGGGGAACGAACGTTTGGCGCGGTTCGCCATGGGCAACGCGACAGCCGTTCCGTTGTATTCGCGACGATCCATCGCGGCTTGAAGTGCTGCAATGTTGGTCTTTCGAGCAGTCGGTTTTCCGCCCATTGCCGCCGAGCCTTCAATCATGCGCCAGCCGTAGAGCACTCGTTCAATGTGTTTCACATTCGGCTTTTGTTCAGCGACTCTTAGGGCAAGATCGTAATCTTGAGAAAAATCGAAACGGCTGTCGAACCCACCCAATCGCGCTACCAGTTCGCGTTTGTATGCCGACAGGTGACCTGTGTACATGCAATTAAATAGAAGAAACGGACTCCAGTCGGGCTTTGAAAATATGTCAACAACTATATTATGCTCATCAATTTTGCATTCGTCAGAATAAATTAGGTCTATAGTTTCGTCATCAATTATTTCTTGCGCAAAGCACTGAAGGGCGTCGGACGTCATCATGTCGTCGTGATCCAACAGCACTATGTATTCGCCGTTTGCCGCATCCAGTGCAGCGTTTGTGGCACTCGCAATACCGCTGTTACTCGGCAGAGAAATACACTTGATGCGTCTGTCGAGTTCCTCGTAATAACTCAGAAGCGCAGCTAGCTCCGGTTTCTCGGAAAAATCGTCGACGATTATCAGTTGCCAATTCGCATAGGCCTGCCCCAGAACTGACGCGATGGCGCGCTCCAGGTATACAAGTGGGGTCCTGTAAACAGGCATTAGGACACTAAAGGTCGGTCCTTCGAATTCGGATGACGCAATCCCCGGATTAAACCTGAGCCGATTCAACGCGTCGATACGCATTGCGTTATAATTATCTAATATAGGAGTTCCCGTCGGGGTGGGCTTGACGTATTCAACTTCGGGATTCAAGCCAAGCGACGCAAATATCTCAACGTAGCTGGCGCCTATACCAGAGGTGGCATGTCCAATTTGCTCAATCCAACCTTGGTTAAACGATGGATCGCTGCCAATGCTCGCCAACTTAGCAGTCAACAGCAAGCTTTCGTCAGGCGCGCATACTGCGGTGGAGAATGGTCCCCGCTCTCGGTGACTGCGAAACACTTCCACGTTCCGCGCTACAACAGCCGGCCAATCCTTTGCGACGTGCCCTAATTTCTCCGGTCTTATTTTAGGTTCGCTGGCATTAAACCATTTGCCGAAATTGAATAACATTCCGTGGTCCTGCTCTTTTGCCGGAGACTTGTCAAATTCGCTTACAGATGCAAGTTTACCGTCACCATTTCCGATGGCAGCCTCTTCATCCGAAAGCGGCATTGGCAGCCGTCCTTCTTGGTGTCCCCACCGGATGTAGTGCATGAGCGGTTCGATTCTGGACTGCGCTACATCCGGGTTCTGTTGCAGGTACCAAGCAGTATCGAAACTGCGAGAGATCTGAAGCCCACGCTTCCAACCAAATTTTGCATAGTGTGTGAGTGGGTCGAGATTCCGAAGATCAGGATTCTGCGACAAATAGTACTCCACATCCACCATCGGATGCGGGTTCGTTTTCTCCCGCCAACCGAACTTTGCGAAGTGCTTGAAGGGCTCCATTCCGGAAGACACGACGTCGGGCCGCTGATCAAGGTAGTACGCCGTAGAGAACAGGGGGTGTGGCGACAACCTTTTCCGCCAGCCATTCTTTAGATAGTCACTTTTCGTAGCGGCGCGTGCGCTATCGCGTTTCTGGCTTGCATACCAGCTCTTATTAAAAAGCAAAATTGAACTTCCTCGTAGTGACCAAAATCTCGAAGAATACCGTATTGCGGTCCTCATGACCTGCACCTCTTATGCGATAAGAGAGTGGGGCCCTCTACGCGATGCCGATGAATCTAAAAAAAGGCACGCGGTTCAAGCAAAAGCTGAGCAGCGCGCCTAAGCGATAAACATGATTAAGCGCTGCACGGCAGTTAGAGTGTGAAGTGTAACTGCGATTGCGGCTATTCCATATCAGGGACCAGATCTTCGGACACCTTCATCAGATAGCGACCGTAAGCGGTCTTCAAATACGGCTTTGCACTTTCGATGAGCTGCTCTTTGGAGATAAAGCCATTGAGGTAGGCGATCTCTTCGATGCATGCTATATTGGTGCCCTGCCGATGTTGTATAGTTCGCACAAACTCTGCAGCCTCCAGCAAACTGTCATGCGTTCCCGTGTCCAGCCACGCATAACCGCGAGACATTCGCTCCACAAAGAGCTCGTTACGGTCGAGATATATTTTGTTCAGATCCGTAATCTCATACTCACCACGTTGGGACGGTTTTAGCCCTTCAGCATACTCCACCACTTTGTTGTCATAAAAATATAAACCGGTTACAGCAAACTTCGATCTTGGACGAGTTGGCTTCTCTTCTAAGCTCAATGCGCGGTCTTCTGTATCCAGTTCGACCACGCCATAGCGCTCAGGATCATCCACTTCATACGCAAACACTGTCGCGCCGTCACCGCGACTTCTCGCTCGCCTCAAAAGGTTTAGCAATCCGGCGCCAAAGAAGATGTTATCGCCGAGCACGAGAGCTACCCGATCACCTCCGATAAAGTCCTTCCCGATAGTAAAAGCCTGTGCGAGCCCATTCGGTTCAGGTTGGATAGCATACTGAATGCTCATTCCCCAACGTGAACCATCCCCAAAGAGTCGTCGATAACTTTCCATGTATTCTGGAGAAGAAATAATAAGTACATCCCCTATCTTGGCTTGCATCAAAACCGACAATGGATAATATATCATCGGCTTATCATAGACAGGGACGAGCTGTTTATTTATCGCGAGTGTCGCCGGGTAAAGTCGGGAGCCCGATCCACCTGCAAGAATAATGCCTTTCAAAGTGAGACTCCTCTATGAATCCAAACGTCACCATTCATTTCGACAGAGCGACCAGAACTTCGCTGAGCGCTTCCTGCCATGGTCGCGGCACGGTTCCGAATGCGTTTGAAAACTTTCCGTTCGAAAGCCGTGAATTTGCCGGGCGGAGAGCGGCGGTAGGATAGTCCGCGGTTGATATCGGCTCAACTCGGGCGGAGGGATGGCCATAGGTCGGCGCTTGGCGAAATACTTCTTCGGCGAAGGTGAACCACGTTGCCTCGCCTGAATTAACAAAATTGTACGTTCCAAAGCCTTCGAAATCTTTCTCAAGAACTTTATTTATGACTTGAGAAAGTCCCGTTGCAAGGTCTGTCGCGCAAGTTGGGCAGCCTCGTTGATCACTCACTACTTTAATTGTTTGTCTTTGTGTCGCAAGCTTCAACATCGTCTTGACGAAATTGTTGCCATGCTCGCTGAACACCCAAGCGGTCCGCAGAATGATGTGCTTCTCGTTACCAGTTCTTATTGCATGCTCCCCGCCGGCTTTCGATGCTCCATAGACGCCTTGGGGGGACAAGCAGTCCTCTTCGACATAAATCCCCGATTTGGATCCGTCGAAAACGTAGTCGGTCGATACATGAATAATTGGGACTGAGTGCTTGTGACTAGTCAAAGCTAGAGCCGCTGGAGCGAGGGCATTCACCCTCCACGCTTGCAGGACATCATTTTCAGCCCTATCCACCCCGGTATATGCGCCCAGATTCACTATTACGCTAAATTCGCCTGAATCAGCATATCGGGCCACCGCATCTGCGTCCGACAAATCGAGTTCATCTCTTTTAGGCGCGACAATCTCCACGTCGTTCGGCCACCGACAACGTTGTAGCTCGATACCGACCTGGCCCGTGCCGCCGGTGACTAGAATCCGCTGCGTGGTCATGCACCCAACCCCTGCCGCTTCCCTTCTTGGGTCCGCGGGAGTAGCGCAGACCACCAATCGCGGTGCCTCAAATACCAAGAGACGGTTTTCTCGATTCCACTCTCGAAGCTCTCAACCGGCTGCCAGCCGAGCTCGTTACGAATCTTAGCCGCGTCGATCGCATAGCGCTGATCGTGGCCGGGCCGGTCGGCGACGTAGGTGATTTGTTTACTGTAGGACTCCCCATCATCGCGCGGCTGCAATTTATCCAAGATCGCGCACACTGTGTTCACAACATCGATGTTCTGGCGCTCGGAGTTGCCGCCGATGTTGTAAGTCTGCCCCGCAACGCCTTTTTCAAACACATATTGAAGTGCGCGAACATGATCCTCCACATACAGCCAATCGCGGACGTTCGTACCGCTCCCGTAAACGGGGAGTGGTTCGCCCGCGAGGGCCTTTACGATCATCAGAGGAATGAGTTTCTCCGGGAAGTGGTAGGGCCCGTAGTTGTTCGAGCAATTCGTGATCAGTATCGGCAAACCGAATGTGTGCCCCCAAGCGGAGACAAGATGATCCGAGCCCGCTTTGGATGCCGAATATGGCGAGCGAGGATCATACGGCGTTGTTTCGGTGAAGTAGCCCGTGTCACCGAGCGAACCAAAAACTTCATCCGTTGAAATGTGATGAAAACGGAACTTTTCTCGACGATCGGCAGGCAGCCCCCGCCAATATTCAGTGGTTGCAGCTAGCATCGTGTAGGTGCCCACTACGTTCGTTTGGATGAATGCCCCTGGTCCGTCTATGGATCGATCTACATGCGACTCTGCTGCCAGATGTGTGACGACATGTGGCTGGAAATCCTCAATGGCGGCGGTCACAGCGCGCTCATCGCAAATATCGCCTTGCTTGAATTGATATCTGGACGACGACGCGATTGACAATAGAGATGTCAGAGTACCCGCATAGGTGAGCTTATCGAAATTCAACACATCATGTTCGGTATTCTCAATCAGGTGCCTAACCAAGGCCGAGCCGATGAATCCAGCACCGCCGGTAACGAGAATGCGCATGAACAATCCTTTTTTCAAACTTAGACTTCGACTAGTTCGAGCGGAATACCGTCGTAAACGAAGGGGCTGTCGAAATCACGCAGCGCCGGCTGACGCTCATCTTTTGGGCTTAATACTGGCTCAAGTCCGCGCGGCAGAGGCCATTCGATCCCGATCTGTGGGTCACTCCAGAGGATGCCAGCATCATTTTCCGGGGAGTAACGACTGGACACCTTGTAAGTTACTTCCGTTGAGGATTCGAGCGTGACGAAACCGTGCGCAAAACCCACAGGAACAAAAAGTTGCTTACCGTTCTCAGACGAAAGCTCAGCGCCGACCCATTGCCCATAGGTCGGGGAAGCTTGACGTATGTCGACAGCCACATCGAAAATCCGGCCGCGTATGCACCGAACGAGCTTGGCTTGCCCGAAAGGTGGGGTCTGGAAGTGCAGGCCTCTCAACGTTCCGATTGGAATGGAAAGCGAGTGATTATCTTGAACGAAGTGGTCGGCAATGCCATGCGCGACGAAAATCTCCTCGTTATAAACCTCGGTAAACCATCCTCGGTCGTCGCCAAATCGCTTGGAACTAAGCAACACAACTTTAGAACCCATTTCTGTATCCTGAATGCATCATGCGACCCATTGGGCCGAAACTAGGGCGGCAGGAGCCTTGCCTTACCCTGGCTAAGGACCTGAAGACCCGTATCCGCTGCCGCCGTCATATGCAAGACCGCATTCCGCGACACTAACGCAACTTTACCGCGCGTATAAAGATCATCAACAAGCTGTGCAATCACGCGATACCAAAGGTCAGCGCAATAGGGCAATCGCAGTTCACCGTGTTCATCTGCGAAGCCATATGCCAATCCTTCCGAATAAACCCCAGCCGCTTTGTAGCGCGCTACATCGATGCGCTTTGTCGGTGCTCGACTGTCATTCACATGCGACGGCGCCAACGGCACTAGCATAATATCAATGGTCCGATCGTTTGCGTCAGCCAAGTACTCAATCCACGGCATCGGCTCGCGAATTTGCACGCGATTGAGACCCTGCCAGATCGCACTTGCACGTCGATCGGCGAACACCTCAAACCGAGCCTGCGGGCGTTCGCGCAGAACCTCCGCGATAATCGGCCGGAGAAATCGATGCTCCTCCAGATGCACACCCGTTGCGTGGTAGGCGATCAAGACCTCGCCCTTGGTCCGATCATAGGCCGCGGCATCTTCGCGGACATTCGACCAGAGTGCCTTCGGTGGGGCCGGCGGTAAGACCAGCGCTTTCGCCTCCGCCAACCGAGACGCAAGATGCTGCGTGGAGGCCCATACGATATCCAACTGCCGGTTCAGTCGGCGAAGCGGCCAAAGAGCGCGGTACCAGAGGAACAGCCGATAGAGAAAATCGGCGTCCTTCCCCGTCACGACGGCCGGGATGTCGTCGTCGACGAACAATCCCACGCCGGAGAGGCGCTGCATATTGCTCTCAATCCAGCGTAAGACGGAGGGAGACGCGTAGCGGCAAATGATGACGAAGGCTCCGTCGGGATCGAGGGTCGGCGTCTCGCGACTGCGGATATCCGCGACCTCATACGGCGGCATGTCGGGTGCCTCAAGGCGCGCAGCGAGGTAGTAGTCGAAGGTCGGGTTCGGGATGCGGCCGAAAACGATGATCCGCTTCACCGGCCGCCGCGGCCGACCGCTAGCACCATCCCGCAGCCGTGGTTTAGGCAGCCGCTGTTCAATCCAGCGGGCCAGCCGTTCGCGCACGCTGCTCAAACGCTCGACCTCGGCGACAGATTTCTCGGATAGGCTTCCAGAACGAATTCTTCGGCAATGAGCGACAGGTTCGGATTGTAGTATGGATCGGCTTTCAAGGTGTCGCTCCAGCGCTCATGCATGGCTCGTTCCTCCCGCGCGAAACGCTGAAGCTTCTCAGGTGTATCGTCGGCGCCGCGCGAAACGCTCTCTCTATGCAACATCGCCGCCGCCGGTGTCCAGACAATCCGGAAACCCGCTTCCCGAACTTTCAGGCAATAGTCCACGTCATTGAAGGCGACCGTCAGCTTTTCTTCGTCCATGCCCCCAAGGCGGCACCAGAGCTCTTTGCGCGTCAGCAGACAGGCCGCGGTGACCGCCGACATGTCCCGGCGTTCGTTGAGAAGTCCCCTGTCGCCCCGCCCCTTTGGGTCAAGGAAGTGAAAGCTGTGCCGGGCGACTGTGCCGGCGCCAAGCATGACCCCGCCGTGCTGAGCGGTGCCATCTGGAAACAGCAGCAGGTTGCCGACAGCTCCAACCGTCGGGTCATCGAGCTCACCTGCCAAGTACTCTAGCCAGTGGCAATCAATCGGTTCCACGTCATTGTTTAGCAAGAGGATGAGATCGTGGCGAGCGGCACCGACACCGATGTTGCAGGCGCGAGAAAAATTGAACCCTCCCCGCAGAGGTATCCGGCGGATAAAGCCGGACTGCTCGTAACGAACAAACAGTGCCAGCGTGGCCGGCTCGACGCTTTCATTGTCAATGACGATGACATCAAGGTCGGCTGGCGCCGTATTTTCGAAGAGCCCCCTGAGACAGGCTTCAAGCAGGTCGGCCCGGTCGCGTGTCGGTATGACGATGCTGACTGCCGGGTGCTCCCGCTTCGGCCAGTTCGTCTCTGCGCGACAGTCACGCCGGCGGCACGAAGGACCCCGGTGAAGGAGGATCTCGGGCAGATGTAGTATCTGCCCGGTCAGAGCTTTCGCGACGGCAAGTGCCATCTCGGCGGCCGATGCGTTTGCCAGGGCAACACTTTCAGGAATGTCGGTCAGGCGAAAAAGCGCGCCTTCCACGGAAAGCCAACCGGAGCGAACCAGCGGCTCATTCCAAGCCGGCTTGAAAAAGGGGGCCGAGCGCTTGCCGCGGCCGTCGATGTGGTCCTCATCACAATAGACAACCGCGACATTGGCTGACATGGCAAAAGGCCGAACCAGCCGTTCCAGAGCGTTCGTAGCGACGCGCATCCCCGCCGGCAGTCGCATCCACAGATGATCATCGGCTGTCTCGCCGCGCTTCAGCATTTGCGCCACATCCGCTGCTGTCATCTCGCGAAATTCGCTCCAAGTCTGCGCTGCTAACGATGCTCTCGTTTCGGCAACGCCAGCCGCGTCACCGTCCTCTATCGAAACGAGAATGCGTGGCTTTCGCGGCCAGGCTTGCGGATCGTCGCAGTTCACGTTCTTCTCAGCCAACGCCTGAGCCTCGATCCACTCGTGATAGTCGGGGGCAGAAAGCGCGTCGCATTGGCGAACGAAACGAAACTCGGCTCCCTTCCTGTTTCCTGCGAGGAGCAGCTTGATAATCTGTAAGAACGCGAGAGTTCGGCGGAAAGCGATGAGGATAGCGACCTCGATCAGCGACATGCGTCGCATCGTAATCTGCGGCTCGATCCTTGCCGAGCCGTTTGCGGTTGCGTCATCGACCAGCAGTGTCATCGCTTGCAGTTGAACCGGCGTCCAACCGTAGAAACGCCCGCGGCCTCGCCGGTCGATGAGGAAGGAGCGGAACACGGTATCGGGTGTTCTGTCATAACGCCTCAACGCAAGCCGCGGCCGCCGCCCCAGGCGATGGTCGGGGTCGCGTACCAAAAGCGTGATCGGGCGGTCGGCGTAGTGCCCGGCGTCGTGCTTCATCGCAACGCTGAATTCATCCTGCGATGGCTCGACCATCGGCTCCCATCCATCAACCGCGTGGCGCGGATTTATTTCACAATCGCGCCGTTCACATCGCAGAAAAATCGATTGGGAACAACGCAATCAATCAGCGGGCGGGGCCAAGTGGCAAGGCCGCCCCAGAAAACAGCCCATTGAAAAAAAGCGGCGGCTCAGTCGACCATCGAACCTTCAGCCACCCCCGCCGCGCCGGAAGCTTTCCGCAATTTGAGCCCCTTCGCCTCCCCCTCAAACGCCTCCACCCGCCGATCATAATTCGGCGCGACCGTCCCCATCACGCGGTCCCAGAACGAGAAATAGTTCGCGTAGTTGTATTTGAATTCCGCGTGGTGCTGGTCGTGATAGGTCGTGCACAGGAGCGGCGACGGATAGCGTGCGGTGCGCGAGGCGAAGTACTCGAAGCCGGCGTGGCCGAAGGTGCCGTTGATCTGGTCGAACAGCCGGTGCGCCAGAAGGATGATCGGCGGAAACGGCACGAAGAAGGTGACGACGGCGTAGTAGCCCTGGCACATGGCGGTATCCACCAGGCCGATCGAATCGTTGCTCCAGACCGTCGGCGCAACGCTGCGGTGGTGGAGCAGGTGGTACTTGTAGAAAAACTTCGTGTGCAGCAGCCGGTGGGCGAAATAGAACCAGGCGTCGAAGAGCACCATGCACAGCACGAAGAGTGGAACGGCCGTCCACCAGCTGAAGTCCCATGGCGAGAACAGGGTCCAGCCCTGATGCTGCGCAAAGAGGCCGATCGCCACGGAGATGCAGGTGACGAGGATCGAAGCCATGCTTTGGCGGATCTCGATTGCCTTGCGCTTCTCGCCGCGCCGCCCCTTCTGGATGCGGCGCTCGGGGTTGCGATCGTTGAGCCAGGTGATGCCATAGCCCAAGATGAAATACAGCAACACCGTCGCCGCATAGACCGCGGCAAGCAAGGCAACAAAGGTGAGGCTATCCTGGATGAGGGCGCTCAAATCGTGATCCGTCGCGGAAAGAGAAGTTGAATTGGCGCGTGGACTATATCAACCAACCTCTCCGACGCAAGTCACTCGGCTCTAGGCGCGTTCCAGTTCGGCCAGAAACACGCCGAGCTCCGCTTCATCGATTCCAACCAGATGCCGGTCTTCCGGGTACAAACCGGACCGCACATCCGCGGCGAACTCCGAAAACGCCGCAATGCGTTCGCGCTGGAGCCGATCGTGCTCGGCGGCGAAATTGCGATAGGTCTTGGCGTGGCGCGGCACATGACCGCGATTGCTGCCAAGCACATCGTCAGCGAAGAGATATTGCGCGTCACAGCCCGAACCCGCCCCCATCGACAGCATCAGCATCGAGGTTCGGGCACTGATTGCCGAAGCGACCTCGCCGGGAACCACCTCGATTTCGGCGGCAAACGCGCCAGCCTCCTCGAGAGCCTTCACCTGCCGCCAGATCTCGAGCGCGCTTTGAGCCGTCTTGCCGACGGCGCGGAAGCCGCCGGTCCAGGTGGCCTTTGAAGGAATGAGGCCGACATGGCCGCAGACGGGTATGCCCTCCTCCCGCATGCGCCTCACCGTTGAGAGACCGGCCGCACAATAGACCGCATCGCCACCGGCCTTCAACGCCTTGAAGGCCGCGCGCATACACTCCTCTGCCGAGACATAGTCGCCGTATTCCAAGCCCGGAAAGGCGAAACAGGTGGGGGCCACCTCGCGAAATTCCGGGCCGAGCAGTGCCGGCGGCACGGAAACGAGATCGACGCCTGCCGCCTCGGCCGCTTCGGCCTCGTCGAGCGTCTCGACCCGCAGCATCGTGAGCTGACGCTTGCCCTTCATTGACAGGAGGTCGGCAACGGTTGGGCGGCGGCTTTTCATGAGAGAGAACTCCGAAGGTCGTGGAAGGAAACAGGGTGCACGAGGCTCGGCAGGCGCGCTTAGGCGGCCAGCAGCGCCTTGAGCTTGGTTTCTGGGGAGGCTAGCGCCTGATGATCCGGTCGTTTGCCGGCCGCAATCAACATTTCGGCAAGGCGAATATCGCGTGCGACAGCATTGCCCGGTCCGATGCCGGAGGCAGCGAGCAATCGGCCGGTATCGTCGAGATGGAAAAGGATGAACGCCCCGCCGCCGAGATTGCGTCGCACGGTGGTCGCAGCGCCGTCAGCGAGCCCCGCGATCTGCAGCGTCAGATCATACTGATCGGACCAGAACCACGGCACACTGGTGATTGCTTCATTGGCACCGAGCAGATTGCCGGCAACAAGCGTTCCCTGGTCCTGAGCATTACGCCACGCCTCAAGGCGCACGCGGCGACCGCCATAGTGGCAGAGCGGATAGGAGCAACAATCGCCGGCGGCATAAATATCGGGATCGCTCGTTCTGAGCGTTGCATCGACGGCGATACCATTCTCGATCGAAAGGCCTGCGGCGGCGGCGAGTTCCGTGTTCGGGACCGCACCAATGCCAACGACAACGAGATCGGCCTCGATTGTCTCACCACCGGCAAGAACGACGCGCGCGCGACCGTCGTCCGCATCGATGCGCTCGATCTTCGCGTCGCAGCGCAGCTCAACCCCCTCGGCCTGATGCCTGTCGGCCACGACGACCGCGATGTCCTCGGGCACACCACGCGACAGGATGCGGCCCAACCCCTCGATGAGCACAACCTCGGCACCAAGACCGCGTGCCGTGGCCGCAAGTTCGAGGCCGATGAACCCGCCACCGATGACGGCAAGCTTTCGTCCGGGCACAAGTTCGCAGCGGATCGCCGCGGCGTCCGCATGTGTTCTGAGCGTGCGGACACGGGAAGACAGGTGTTCAGTCCCCGGGAGCGCACGCGCACGCGCGCCCGTCGTGAGCAGCAACCGATTATAAGGAATGCTGCTGCCGTCGACCAGTTCGACGCGCCTGGCGCTGCGCTTTATCGCCCTCACCGGAGCGTCCGTGAGGAGGTCAATACCTGCCGCCGCATATCGCTCGATATCGGCGATATATTTCGGCGGCGCCTCTTGCTTGATGCCATCCTTGGACAGAGGTGGCCTCTCATAGGGAGGGTGCGGCTCGGCGCCGATCAACGTGATCTTGCCATCGTAGCCCTTTTCCCTAAGGCCAAAGGCGGCCCTCGCGCCGCATTCGCCGGCGCCGACAATGACGATGCATCCCATCTCAACCTCCCGGCGCGCATCGGCGCCCAAACACACTGAAGCCGCTGTCAGGCGAGCGCGATAAACACGCTTCCCGCCTCGACCTTCACCGGATAGGTCTTCAGATTGACGCAGACCGGGGCGCCCTTGGCCTGGCCGGTCTTGTAGTTGAAGCGACCGTTGTGCTTCGGACATTCGATGATGTCATCCATCACGAGGCCGTCGGCCAGATGGATGTGTTCGTGCGTGCAGAGCCCGTCGGTTGCGAAATATTCGTCGTCCGGGCTGCGATAGACCGCAAAGGTGCGCCCTTCGTGGTCGAAGCGGATGACATCTTCCTCATCGATTTCATCCGTCGCGCAGACTTCGATCCAGGTTCCGCTCATAGTTTCCTCCCATTTGCTGAGATCGTTGAATTATTCGGCGGCCTGCACGACCGCGTCGCCGTGGAATTCTTCGCGGTAAGGCTTCGCCGTCGGCGGTAGCTCACGCTTCAGGAAATAATCCTCGTTGCGCAGTTGCCGCAGGAAGGCCGGGATCATCTCGCGATAGCCATGCAGCATCGACGGGTTCGGCTCCGGCAGGTCGTGCTTGATCATGGCGTGCAGCTTCGGCAGCGCGTGATAAGGCACCATCGGGAACATGTGATGCTCCACGTGATAGTTCATGTTCCAGTAGACGAAGCGGCTGACCGGGTTCATGTAGACGGTGCGGCTGTTCAGCCGATGGTCGGTGACGTTGTCAGCAAGACCGCCATGCTGAAGCAGGCCCGTCAGTACGTGGTGCCAGGCGCCGTAGAGCCGCGGCAGACCGATCAGCATCAGCGGCAGGATCGAACCGAAATAGAAGCAAGCTGCGATCGTCGTCACATAGATGGCGAACCAGATCCGGGCGACGAGGATGGCCTTTGGCTGCTCCATCTCAGGAATGAACGTCGCTTCCTCAGCGCTGATGATGCCGAGCGTGTTGCGGATCATATCGACGATCGCGTGCCAGACGTCGAGGACGCCGAAGAAGTTCAGGACCAGGCGCAACAAATCCGGAGGCCGCATGACGGCGATCTCAGGATCCCGGCCGACGATCACGGTGTCCGTGTGGTGGCGGGTGTGGCTCCAGCGCCAGGTAACGGGATTGCGCATGATCATGAAGCAGGCGATCTGGTAGACGGCGTCGTTCATCCACATCGTCTTGAACGCCGTGCCGTGGCCACATTCGTGCCAGCGGCTGTCGGATGCCGACCCGTAAAGCACGCCATAGGCAAGGAAGAACGGAACCGCCCACCAGCTGCCCCAGAAACAGATGCCGAGTGCACCGAAAAGAATGAGACAGCCAAGCCAGATCGCGGTGTCGCGGATGGCGGGACCGTCCTCTCGCTTCATCAGTTCCTTCATCTGCTTGCGCGGAATGTCTGTGTGATACCATTCTGCGGCCGACAGCCCGTTGGCAACGGCTGCCTGCGCATCGCGGCCTAGCAGACTGTAGTCCCGCTTCGTCGGTACCATCGTCATTTGCACTCCTCCCTGCGATCCGACCAGACCTGGCCGGCGGCGTCTCATGTCGTGCCATGACGATAGGTTGACTTTTGCAATGGCTCAATGCAGCAATGATATAATCTATCAAATGATGTCATACCTTGCATCTCAACTCTGATGCAAACCTATCAGGAGGAGCCATGAGCAACCGACCGACCATCGCCGATCTCGCGCAGGCCGCCGGCGTCAGCGTCGCGACCGTCGATCGTGTGCTGAACGGGCGCCATCCCGTGCGCGAGGAGACCGCGCGCCGTGTTTACGAGGCCGCCAAGGCGATCGGCTATCACGCCGTCGGCCTCATTCGGCAGCGTGTCTTCGAAGACTTGCCGCAATACCGACTTGGCTTCGTCCTGCAGAAGCCGGAGCAATCCTTTTACCAGGCCGTTGCAAAGGAGATCGACAACGCCGCCCTCTCGCTCTCGAACGCCCGCGTCTTCGCCCAGATCGATTTCGTTTCCAGTTCGACGCCGAGTGCGATTACCGAGAAACTGCAGGCGGCCGCAGCCCGCAATCAAGCGATCGCACTGGTTGCGCCCGACTTTCCGGCGGTGACGACGGCGATCGAAGACCTCAAGGCCCGCGGCATTCCCGTCTTCTCCTTGCTTTCGGATTTTGCGGCGGGCGTGCGCGAAGGTTATGTCGGCCTCAACAACCACAAGGTCGGACGCACGGCCGCATGGATGATCGCCAAGGCGGCCAAGCGGCCGGGCAAGGTCGCCGCCTTCGTCGGCAGCCACCGTTTCCTCGGCCACGAACTGCGTGAAATCGGCTTCCGCTCCTATTTTCGCGAACATGCGCCTGATTTCGAAGTGCTCGATACGATGGTCAATCTCGACACGGCCGAGATCACCCACGAGGCCACGCTCAACCTTTTGCAGCGTCACCCCGACCTGATCGGCTTTTATGTCTGCGGGGGCGGCATGGAAGGCGCAATCTCGGCCATCCGCGAGGAAAAGCTCGAGGGCAAACTTATCGGCGTCGTCAACGAGTTGACGCCGGAATCGCGTGCCGCCCTGGCGGACAACGTCGTGACCCTTGCCGTGGCGACGCCGACGGCGATGCTCGCTCGCGAGACGATCAATCTGATGATCCAGGCGATCAGCAAGGGCCCGACCGGCGCGCCGGGGCAAACCTTCCTGCCTTTTGATCTCTTCACGCCCGAAAACATCTAGTTCTCTGATGGAATTCTATCAGAGCATTAGGCCCATCTTGCAGAGATGCAAGCCGTTTGGGCATTAAGCCCCTTGGCGACCCTCCAGCCGTTGGCGATTTGCTCAAGTCCCTATAAATGGAACGGACGTTCTATTTTTGGACGAGCACCCAATCCCACTGGAGGAGATGTTCCCGTGACCGCCCTGCCCTTCGCCCTCAACCATATGACAACGCCCGGCCTGCCGCTGGCCGCCTTTTTCGAGCTCGCCAAATCGCTCGGCATGTCCTCCGTCGAAATTCGCAACGACCTCACGGGTAATGCGATCCTCGACGGGACGCCCGCCAAGGATGTCGCAGCGCTCGCGGAAGACCACGGCATCACGATCATCTCGATCAATGCCCTGCAGCGCTTCAACGAATGGAACGAGGCTCGAAGGGTGGAGGCCGAAGAACTCGTCACATACGCGCGCGACTGTGGCGCCAAGGCCCTGGTTCTGGTTCCCGTAAACGATGGCAGCGGCCAGGAGGACGGCGAACGCCAGGCAAATCTGCGTGCGGCTCTGTCTGCGCTCAAGCCCATGCTCGATGCTGCCGATATCATCGGCCTCGTTGAGCCACTCGGTTTCGAGATTTGCTCGCTGCGCTCGAAGAGCGAGGCGGTTGATGCCATCAAGGCAGTGGACGGCGAAGCGACCTTCCGCCTGGTGCACGACACATTCCATCACCACCTCGCAGGCGAGCCAGCAACATTTCCGGCCATGACCGGCCTCGTCCATATTTCGGGCGTCACCGACGGGCGCGTTTCCGTTTCGGACCTGCGCGACTCGCACCGCGTGCTCGTCGACCAACACGACCTTCTCGACAATGTCGGGCAGATCAGGCGCCTTCGGCTGGATGGCTACAGCGGCCCGCTTTCCTTCGAACCTTTCGCCGTCGAAGTCCACGACCTGGCCGATCCGGCCGCCGCCGTGAAGCAGAGTGTGGATTATATCCAGTCCCATATCTGACAGTCGCCCGACAAGCGCGGGAAAGCGACGCGGGGCGCCGCAACAGGACTTGACGGCGCCCCCATAAAATGGAATACATATTCCGTACTTGCAATTTACTGGTTCGTTTATTCCGTTTTGGTCGGGGGCGTGGCGGGAGTGCCGCTTTCGATGTGAGCGAACGCAATCCGGAGAGGATTGCGCACCGGCAGGAGAAGGTGTCGCCGGGCACCATTGTGGAGGAGAAAGACAATGAAGAAATTCGTGCTGGGCACAGCGCTGGCCGTAATGATGTCGACGGCTGCGCATGCCGAGACCATTGGCGTATCCATGGCCCTTTTCGATGACAACTTCCTGACGGTCTTGCGCAACGGCATGTCCGACTACGCAAAAACCCTCAACGGCGTGGAACTGCAGATCGAAGACGCGCAGAACGACGTCTCGAAGCAGCAGAGCCAGATCCAGAACTTCATCGCCGCAGGCGTCACCGCCATCATCGTCAACCCGGTTGATACCGATGCGACGGCGGCCATGTCGAAGATCGCAGCCGATGCCGGCATTGCGCTCGTTTACGTCAACCGCGAGCCGGTCAATGTCGATACGCTGCCGGAAAAGCAGGCCTTCGTCGCGTCCAACGAGCAGGAGTCGGGCACGCTGCAGACCCAGGAGATCTGCAAGATGCTCGGCGGCAAGGGCAAGGCTGTCGTCATGATGGGTGAACTGTCCAACCAGGCTGCCCGTATGCGCACGAAGGACATCCACGATGTGCTTGCGACCGACCAGTGCAAGGGTATCGAGATCGTCGAAGAGCAGACCGCCAACTGGTCGCGTACCCAGGGTTCAGACCTCCTGACCAACTGGCTCTCCGCAGGCATTGAGTTCGATGCCGTCATTGCCAACAACGACGAAATGGCAATCGGCGCCATCCAGGCCTTGAAGGCTGCTGGTCGCTCGATGGATAGCGTTGTTGTGGGGGGTATCGACGCCACCCAGGACGCGCTTGCTGCAATGGCGGCCGGCGACCTCGACGTGACGGTGTTCCAGAACGCAGCCGGCCAGGGCAAGGGCTCGGTCGATGCCGCCCTGAAGCTCGCCAAGGGTGAGGCGGTCGACAAGAAGGTCTACATTCCCTTCGAACTCGTGACCAAGGAAACCCTCGACAAGTATCAGGCGAAGAACTGATCGCCTGCAACGAGAGCGCGGGAAATCCCGCGCTCTCGTTCAAGACAAGTCCCGCAGCTGATGTCTGCACCCTCTAGAGCATCCCGCTCTCAAGTGGAAGCACTGGAGGCGGAAAGATGCTCTAGAATCAAAATACTAGAGCGTCCTTGCTACGTTCATATGAACGCCGGCGCTCTAGCGGGATGCGACCTGCGACACGATAGGCTGGTGACCCGCCAGCGACGAGGACTTTCCGCGACAGCCGGAAACGGGGGAGGCAAGAAACATGACGCTCAGTCCGACAACGATGGCAGCCGTGCGCGCCAGCGGCGCGGTGCCTAAAGCCGAATATCTTCTTTCTGCGGAAGGAATCCGCAAAGAATTCCCCGGCGTCGTCGCTCTCGACGATGTCGAGTTCAAGCTGAAGCGCGGCACGGTCCATGCGCTGATGGGTGAAAACGGCGCCGGCAAGTCGACGCTGATGAAGATTCTTGCCGGCATCTACACGCCCGACAAGGGCGACGTGAGGCTGAAGGGCGTCGATATCCGCCTGAAGTCGCCGCTCGACGCGCTTGAAAACGGCATCGCCATGATCCATCAGGAACTGAACCTGATGCCCTTCATGACGGTCGCAGAAAACATCTGGATCCGTCGCGAACCGAAGAACCGCTTCGGCTTCGTCGATCACGGCGAAATGAACCGCATTACTGCGCGGCTTTTTGATCGCCTGAAGATCAAGATCGATCCGGAAATCGAAGTGCGCCACCTTTCGGTCGCCAACCGACAGATGGTCGAAATCGCCAAGGCCGTCTCCTACGAATCCGACGTCTTGATCATGGACGAGCCCACCTCGGCATTGACCGAGCGCGAAGTCGCACACCTCTTCGAGATCATTCGCGATCTGCGTGAACAGGGTATCGGCATCGTCTACATCACCCACAAGATGAACGAGCTGTTCGAGATCGCCGACGAGTTCTCGGTGTTCCGCGACGGCAAGTTCATCGGCACGCATGCATCGAGCGACGTCACCCGCGACGACATCATCCGCATGATGGTCGGCCGCGAGATCACCCAGATGTTCCCGAAGGAGGAAGTTCCGATCGGCGACGTCGTCCTTTCGGTGAAGAACCTGACACTCGACGGCGTTTTCCGCGATGTCTCCTTCGATGTGCGCGCTGGAGAAATCCTTGGGCTTGCGGGCCTCGTCGGTTCGGGCCGCTCGAACGTTGCCGAAACGCTCTTCGGCGTGACACCAGCAAGCTCCGGCACGATTTCGATCGACGGAAAGACCCTTTCGATCGACAGTCCGAACACAGCGATCAAGAACCGCATGGCGTTCCTCACCGAAGACCGCAAGGACACAGGCTGTCTCCTGATCCTCGACATCCTCGAGAACATGCAGATCGCCGTACTTCAGGATCGGTTCGTCAAAGGCGGCTTCGTCACCGAGAAGCAGATCACCGCGGCTTGCGAAGAGATGAGCCGCAAGCTGCGCGTCAAGACGCCGAACCTGCAGGAGCGCATCGAGAACCTGTCCGGCGGCAACCAGCAAAAGGTGCTGATCGGCCGCTGGCTGCTCACCAATCCGCGCATCCTGATCCTCGACGAGCCGACGCGCGGCATCGATGTCGGCGCCAAGGCGGAAATCCACCGCCTCGTGACCGAACTCGCCCGCAACGGCGTCGCGGTCGTCATGATCTCTTCGGAAATGCCTGAAGTGCTCGGCATGAGCGATCGCATCATGGTCATGCACGAGGGCCGCGTCACCGGCTTCCTCGACAGGGCGGAAGCAACCCAGATCAAGGTCATGGAACTCGCCGCGAGCTGAGCGGGAAGCGACCCGACGAAAGGGAGGAATGAAAATGGATACCAATGTCGCCGCACAGGGCGCGAGCACATCGCTTGCCGGCGCAAAGCGCCGCCTGCCCCCGGAATTCAACATCTTTCTCGTGCTGATTGGCATCGCGCTGGTCTATGAGGTGCTCGGCTGGATTTTCGTCGGCCAGAGCTTCCTGATGAACCCGCAGCGCCTGACGATCATGATCCTGCAGGTTTCGGTCATCGGCATCATCGCCGTTGGCGTAACCCAGGTCATCATAACCGGCGGCATCGATCTTTCCTCGGGCTCCGTCGTCGGCATGACGGCGATGATCTCGGCAAGCGTCGCCCAGGCGTCCACCTGGCCCCGCGCGCTCTATCCGTCCTTGACCGACATGCCCGCCATCGTCCCGATCGGGCTTGGCATCGGCATCGGTCTGCTTGCAGGCTTCATCAACGGGCAGCTCATCGCCCGCACCAAGATCCCGCCCTTCATCGCCACGCTCGGCATGATGGTGTCGGCACGCGGCATCTCCAAGTGGTACACCAAAGGTCAGCCTGTCTCGGGCCTCACCGAGCAGTTCAACTTCATTGGTACCGGCATCTGGCCCGTCATCGTTTTCCTGGTTGTTGCGATCATCTTCCACATCGCGCTGCGCTATACCCGTTATGGCAAGTTCACCTATGCGATCGGCGCAAACGTACAGGCCGCCCGTGTTTCGGGTATCAATGTCGAGGCACACTTGATCAAAGTCTATGCCATCGCCGGCATGCTGGCGGGCCTTGCAGGCGTCGTCACCGCCGCCCGCGCTCAGACAGCCCAGGCTGGCATGGGCGTGATGTACGAATTGGACGCAATCGCCGCGACTGTCATCGGCGGCACCTCGCTGACGGGTGGCGTTGGCCGCATCACCGGCACGGTCATCGGCACGATCATCCTTGGCGTCATGACCTCGGGCTTCACCTTCCTTAGGGTCGACGCCTACTACCAGGAAATCGTCAAGGGTCTGATCATCGTCGCCGCCGTCGTCATCGACGTCTATCGACAGAAAAACCGCAAGAAGGTTTGACCCTCAAAAGAATAACTCTCCTCCCAGTGAAGCCAACTGGCCGGGATGATGAAAATCATCCCGGCATTTTGTTTTTCGGCGTCAGGTATTTTGCCGCTTTGGGAGCCGTTTCCACATATGCTTGGCGCGCAGGGCTGCCCCCACGCCGGCGCTCTGGCAAAATCCTGGGCGATGCACTATATGGCAGGCGTCCAAAACTATCGGAGACTTATCATGTTGTCGCAGCGCAAGCTTGCGAGCCAGTTTCAGCCGCGTTTCGTATTCCAGCTCTGGAGCGCGATGCTGCGGGTACAGACCCGCGAAACAGCTACCCTCTTCGGCCAGCGCGGCCGCTAAAAAGCGCAGAATTCCCCCAAAGAGTGAGCCAGTCAGGCGTATCGGCAAGATCGCCGGCGTGACGGTTATCCTTCATCTGGCCCCCACCATGGGGCGCCGGATGGGGCACCGTGGCTCGATCACCCCTGTGGAAAGCGGATGGTCACCTTGAGACCGCTGCCGTCCGCGCCTTCGCCGAGACTGGTCGTCGCACCGTAAAGCTCGGCAATCTCCTCCACGATCGGCAGTCCGAGCCCTGAACCCGGCGCTTCACTGCCGCCACGCTCGAAACGCCGAAGCACAGCCTCCCGCAACTCCGGTCGGATGCCCGGCCCGTTATCCTCGACTTCCAGCGACACGGAACCGTCCCGCGAAAGGACGCGCGTCGTCACCTCCGCGCCGCGTCCCGCGTAAAGCAGGGCATTGGCAATCAGGTTCTTGAGCATCTCGCCGACGAGCAAGGGCTCGGCCCGAACAAAGGCCTCTCCTTCGCCATCAAAACCGAGATCGATACCCGCCTCCCCCGCTGCCGGTACGTGTTCCGCTGTTATCTCCCGCACGAGCTCAACGAGATCGACTCGATCAAGCAAGCGGGTCTCGTCCTTGCCCGCCGCGTCGATTTTCGCCATCAGCAGCAATTGCCCCAGGATGCGCTCGGCATTGGCAACGGCCTCGTCCGCCTTCTTGACCGCACCTCTCGTTTCCTCAATCGAGCCGGCGCGCTGCGCCAAGGCGAGCTGTGTGCGAATGATGGCAAGCGGCGTGCGCAGCTGATGGCTGGCATTGCCGGTGAAGTTGCGGAGCGCGTCGAGCGCCGACTGCAGACGCCCCATGAAGGAATTGACCGTATCGACCAGCCCCTGGACCTCGTTCGGCACCCGTTCGCCGATCGGATGCAGATCGTCAGGACTGCGCTCGGCGATCGCATCGCCCAGGCGATAGAGCGGTCGCAGCGAAAACGTAACCGCGATCCAGACGATCACGGCTGCGCCAGCGATCATCATGCCGAGACGCAAGGCGGACCGCACCAGAATGGTCTGTGCCAGCTGTCGCCGCGCGATCGTCGTTTCGGCGACGGTGACGACGAAAGGCACCGAATTGATACCCGTTGAGGCGGAACGGCGGAGTGCCGCGATGCGGATCGGTTCGCCACGAAAGGTCGAATCGGCAAAGGTCGTGGACGCTCCGGGCTCCTCCGCCAGCGATGGCAACGTCTGGTAGCCGGTGATGAACTGGCCTGGTGGCCCGTCGACGCGATAGAAAACCCGATCCTGCGCGGCCGAGGTCAGCATCTCCAGCGCGACATAGGGAATGTCGACTTCGAGCGAGCCGTCCTCCGCCACGACCACGCGCTCTGCGATCGCCAATGCGGAGCCGGCAAGCACGCGGTCCGAGACGACATTGGCGGTGGTGACTGCCTCGCGGTAGGTGTCGATCAGCGCAATGACGCCGATGACGACCGTCGAGATCAGCAGCCAGCCAAGCAGGCGCCGGCGAAGGGAATAGACCACCGCGGTCATTCCGGCCCGGCCATCTTGTCGAGGTAGTAGCCGATGCCGCGCGCGGTGCGCACCGTCAGCCCATGCGGCGCGAGCCGCTTGCGCAACCGGCTGACATATTGCTCGATCGCGTTGGGGCTCAAGTCGTCGTCGAAGCCGGTGAGCGACTGCATGATCGCATCCTTGGCGACCACCTTGCCCGCACGCATGAACAAAAGTTCGAGAAGCCCGAGTTCACGCGCAGGGATCTCGATCGGCACACCACCCGACGAGAAGCTGCGCGTGTTGAGATCGAGCGAGACATTACCGTAACTCACCGTCGACGCTCTGAGGCCCGCCTGCCGGCGCAGCAATACCCGCACGCGCGCTTCGAGTTCGCCAACGTCGAAGGGCTTGATCATGTAGTCGTCGGCGCCCAGATCGAGGCCCTTGATCTTCTCCTCAGGCGCGCCCCTCGCCGTCAGGATGAGCACGGCAGCGCGGTTCTGCCGCGCACGCATGGCTCTCAGCACATCGAGCCCGTCCATTTCCGGTAGGTTGAGGTCGAGAATGACCAGATCGAAGGTCTCGGTTGCCGCAACTGCATGCGCCGACGCGCCGTCGCTGACGACATCGACGGCGTAGCCGCTGCCACGCAAAATGGCCGACAGACCCTCGGCCAGGTCCTGATTGTCCTCAACGAGCAATATGCGCAATTATCGTCACTCCCCAGACCACCTTATCCGCCGACGCCTTGCTTGTGAACGGTGAGACACTGAGGCATTGTGGATTCATGCGGTTCTTGATTTCTCTTCTTTTTTTCGCCCTTTGTCCCCAGCTGCTATCTGCGGCGCCAATCATATTCCCGGCTCTTTCCGGCAAGTCCGATGCCCGCACGCTGGTTGTCTATTCGTCGCTCGACGAGCCGCTTGCAAGGCCGATGATCGTCGGCTTTCAGAGGGCCAATCCGGATGTTGCCGTGCGCTACGAGGACATGCTGACCGGCGAGATCTACGACCGCATTGTCAAGGAGACCGACGCCGGGACGAAGACGGCGGACTTTGCCTTTTCGTCCGCCATGGACCTGCAAGTCAAGCTCAGCAACGACGGCTACGCCCAGCGCAGCGACCTGCCGATGAGCGACCGCTGGCCCGCCTGGGCAAACTGGCGCAACACGGCCTATGCGCTCACCTTCGAACCAGCCGTCTTTGTGTATCACAAGCCGAGTTTCACCAAGGAAAAGCCGCCGTCCACGCGCGCCGAGTTCGTTGATTATCTCAAGCGCCAGGGTGCCGCGATTTTCGGTCGTATCGGGACTTACGATATCGAGCGTTCCGGCGTCGGCTTCCTTTTCATGTCCCGTGACCAGGAGCAGTTCGGTGATATCTGGGATGTGATCCAGGCAATGGGTGCGGCCGGTGTCAAGCTCTACTCCACCAGCGAAGCAATCCTCGAGCGTGTCGCCGACGGACGCTTCGTGCTCGGCTACAACATTCTCGGCTCCTATGCGGCCGACTGGGCGGCCCGCCATCCGGAAGTCGGTATCGTCCTGCCGAAGGATTACACGGTGGTGATGTCGCGGATCGGCCTCGTTCCCCAGGCCTCCGCCTCCCCGGACCTCGGCCGGCGCTATCTCGAATTCTTCATGTCGAAGGAGGGGCAGACGATCATGGCGCGCGAACTGCAGATCCCCGCCGTCAGTCCCGAGGTTGCCGGTGAAAACACCGCCAACACCATGCAGGAAATGCTCGGCGGCCAGTTGCGCCCCGTCCCCGTCAGCCCCGGCCTGATGGTCTATCTCGATCAGGTGAAGCGCTCACGGCTGATCGCCAAGTGGAACGAAGTGCTGAGGCTCCACTGAGACGGCGCCAGAGGAACCGCCCGCCGCCGAGCCGCGAACGTCCGCAAACACCGCCAACAGCGACTCGGAAGGCAGGTTACTCACCCGATCCCGGCTGGATCTCGCGGACCTGTCAGGCCTTCTTCCTGGAACGGCCGGAGCGCGCGGCCTGTGCCGAGAGGTTGAGCTCCACGGCGGCGAGGACAAGGGCCTTCAGTGCCTCTTCGTCGATGTCTTCGCCCTCCTGGATATCGATCGCCCGCCGGGTGTTGCCATCCAGGCTGGAATTGAAGAGACCCGTCGGGTCCTCCAATGAAGCCCCCTTGGCAAAGGTCAGCTTGACGACCGCCTTGTAGGTCTCGCCGGTGCAGATGATGCCGGCGTGCTCCCAGACCGGAACGCCCCTCCACTTCCATTCCTCGACAATATCCGGATCAGCCTCCTTGATGAGTTTCCGAACCCGCGCCAGCATCTTCCCCCGCCAGTCGCTGAGTTCCGCGATCCTCGCATCGATCTGTTCGGAGGGTGAAACTCCGCTTTCCGCCGCACTGCTCTTCGTCGTTGCCTTCGCCATCGTTTCTCGTTCTCCTAAGTTCTTGACCGCCCGACCGGTCACGCCGGCCCAAGCGTTTTCGGCCTACATGCGCTCGCCAGGCAAGCGGCTGGCCTGTTTCACCCAATCGATGAACTGGGCTTCGTCGACCTCGTCATTTTCGTGAATATGGAAGTAGCGCGCCTTTGCCATCTTGGAGGCAACGGGTGGCTGAGGGTTCAGTGCCGCGCCGTTGAAAAACGCAACCTTGATGTATTTCGCAAAACAATGAACACCAAGGAACCAGTGTTCGTCTCCCATTCCGTAGAGCGGCGAATTCCATTTCACCGCCTTCTGCACGTCGGGAACGGCGCGCGCAATGATCTCGTCCAGACGGGCACCAACCGCACGCTTCCATCCGGGCATGGCCGCGATATACGCCTGTACCGGAGCATCGCCATAGCCTTTGGCAATTTGCGGATTGCCTCCGGAAAGCAACCTGGGCTGACCGCCCGCGGCATCCTGGCCGCCTTGATCCGGCTGTCGATCAGAGGTCGGCTTTGTCCGCTCGTTTGTGGACGTCTTGGCGGCTCTCGAGCTTGCTGCCTTTGCCAATGGTCAATCCTTTCGAACAGGCTCTCGGACGAACGCGAAGCTGCGACAGCCCGCCGTTCCGGGGGAACGTTTCCATCATACGTAGGCCGGCCATCTCCGACGTCCACCTCGGGGCAGTAATCTCGTGGTGCCGATTCGGCCCTTCTCTGCGTTCCCAGGCAGCGCAACGCAGCGGTTCGGCCTCCCTGGAAACGCGATATGCCAGGCTGCAACAGTGCGAAGCTAAGATTTCGTAAACATCGCGACGCGAAAATCGCATTCGGGGCTTGATGTCAGCTAAATGTCAGCTTTCTATGATGGCTTAGGGTCACTGGCACCCGTGGAGGCGGGCAGCCGGTTGCGTACTGGGAGGAGCCACCAATCCGGTCAAGCGACAAGGGTCGAAAGAACCCGTCGCCGTCTTCCCGTCCGCACTGAGCAACAAAGTGCGCGGTGAAAACGCGCCTCACGGAGGACTGACCTTGAAACATTTTTTCCTCGCAACGATTCTCGCCGGCGCCATGTCGCTTCCGGCTTATGCCGCTGACTACACCATCATCGCACCGGCAAACCCGGGCGGTGGCTGGGATCAGACGGCTCGCTCGCTTCAGACCGTCATGCAGCAGGAAGGCATCTCCGGCAACGTTCAGGTTCAGAACGTTCCGGGCGCTGGCGGCACCATCGGCCTCGCCCAGTTCGCAAGCCAGCAGAAGGGCAATGCAAACGCCCTGATCGTCGGCGGCTACGTCATGGTCGGCGCTATCCTCACCAACAAGTCCCCGGTCACGCTCAAGGACGTAACCCCGATCGCACGCCTCACCGGCGAATACGAAGCGGTCGTCGTTCCCGCATCGTCCGACATCAAGACGATGGCTGACCTCGTCGAAGCTCTGAAAAAGGATCCGGGCGCAGTTTCCTGGGCAGGCGGCTCGGCCGGCGGTACCGACCACATCGCCGTTGGCCTGATCGCCAAGGCTGCCGGCGTCGACCCGACCAAGATCAACTACATCGCCTATTCGGGTGGCGGTGAGGCGCTTGCCGCAATCCTCGGCAGCCAGGTCACGGCCGGTGTGTCGGGCTATGGCGAGTTCGAAGCCCAGGTCAAGGCCGGCACGCTTCGCCTGCTCGCCGTATCAGGCCCCGAGCGCATTGCAGGCGTCGAAGCTCCGACGCTGAAGGAGTCGGGTCTCGATGTGGTCGTCGAAAACTGGCGCATGGTCGCAGCTGCTCCTGGCCTGTCCGATGAGCAGAAGGCTGCCGTCTCGGCCGACATCGAGAAGCTTGCCAAGTCCGCTGGCTGGCAGGAAGTGCTGAAGACCAAGGGCTGGCAGGACAGCTATCTCGCCGGGGACGCCTTCAACGCCCAGCTCGACAAGGACGTTGCGGCAACCGAAGGTGTTCTCAAGGACATTGGACTGGTGAAATGACCAAGGGGCATCACCCTTCAACTGCAACGCGTCGCCCGGATCGGGCGGCGCTCTTCATCGCGGCGGTTCTCGCCGCTATCGCCGGACTCATTTTCTGGGATGTGTCGCGCCTGGCCGGTGCTGCCGGCTACTCCCAGGTTGGACCGACGACGGTCCCCTATGCGATCGCCTGCTGTCTTCTCGGCCTTGCAATCTGGACGGCCTTCGAAGCGTTTCGGGGCGATTTTCCCGAGCGCGAGCGCCAGGAGGTTGGCCCGGTCATCTGGATTGTTGCCGGCCTCGCCGCCCAGATGCTTCTGCTCAATGTCGCGGGCTTTTCGATCGCGACCGGCATTCTGTTCGCGTTGACCGCGCGCGGTTTCGGCAAGCGCAAGCTCTGGTTCTCTCTCCCTCTCGGCATCGTGCTCTGTTTCGTCGTCTGGGTGATTTTCGCTAAGCTCCTGCAACTGTCGCTGCCCGCAGGGCCGCTTGAACGCCTGTTCTTCTAAGAGGGCCGACGACCATGGCTACTTTTGACTTCCTGCTGCAGGGATTGCTGGTTGCTGCCCAGCCGATGAACCTGCTCTATGCGCTGATCGGCGTGACGCTCGGCACGGCCGTTGGCGTCCTGCCCGGCATCGGCCCGGCACTGACCGTGGCGCTTCTGCTGCCGGTTACCTACCGGCTTGACCCGGGTGGCTCGCTGATCATGTTCGCCGGTATCTATTACGGCGGCATGTATGGCGGTTCGACAACCTCGATCCTTCTGAACACGCCCGGCGAAAGCTCGTCGATCGTGACCGCGCTCGAGGGCAACAAGATGGCCCGCGCCGGACGCGGCGGCCCTGCGCTTGCGACCGCGGCAATCGGCTCGTTCGTCGCCGGCCTGATCGCCACGCTCGGCCTCGCCTTCATCGCGCCTTACATCGTCAAGCTCGCCCTGGTTTTCGGTCCGCGAGAATATTTCGCGCTGATGGTGCTCGCCTTCGTCACCGTCTCGTCTGCCTTCGGCGACTCCACCCTTCGCGGTCTGACGTCGCTGTTTGTAGGCCTCGGGCTTGCGGTCATCGGCATCGACCAGCTGACCGGCCAGGCTCGCCTCTCCTTCGGCGTTCCTGAGCTGCTTGACGGTATCGAAGTGACGACGCTTGCCGTTGCCATGTTCGCGATCGGCGAAACGCTGTTCATTGCCGCCCAGGGCGACAAGGGGCCGGACAAGGTCGAGGCCGTGCGCGGCTCGATCTGGATGAGCGCCAACGACTGGGCTCGCTCCTGGAAAGCGTGGCTGCGCGGAACCTTCATCGGCTTCCCGATCGGCGCCATGCCGGCTGGCGGGGCGGAAATCGGCACCTTCCTGTCCTACGCTACGGAAAAGCGCCTGACCAAGCATCCGGAAGAGTTCGGCAATGGCGCGATCGAAGGCGTTGCCGGTCCGGAAGCGGCGAACAATGCTTCGGCTGCCGGTACGCTGGTGCCGCTTCTGACCCTCGGGCTTCCGACCACGGCGACGGCTGCGATCATGCTCGCTGGCTTCCAGCAGTATGGCCTTCAGCCTGGTCCGTTGCTGTTTGCCACCAATCCGCAGCTTGTCTGGGGTCTGATCGCCAGCTTGCTCATCGCCAACTTCATGCTGCTGGTGCTCAACCTGCCGCTGATCGGCCTCTGGGTGAAGCTTCTGACCATCCCGAAGCCCTGGCTCTATGCGGGCATTCTCCTGTTCGCGACGCTCGGCACCATCGGCGCCAATCCGTCGGTCTACGAACTCGGCATGCTGCTCGCCTTCGGTCTGCTCGGCTACGCCATGCGTGTCTTTGGCTACCCTATCGCACCGGTCGTTGTCGGCCTGATCCTTGGCCCGCTTGCCGAACAGCAGCTGCGCCGGGCGCTTGCGATCAGCCAGGGTGACTACTCGGTACTCATCACTTCGCCGATCGCCGCCGTGCTCCTGCTCATCGCGGCTGCGGCTTTGATCGTGCCCTTGATCCTTAGGGCCCGTGGCCGCGGCGAAGTGCTCTCGCAGCTCGCTGCCAGCGAAGACTAATAGCGCCTCCTCCCAAGGCCTATCAGCAGGCTCGGTCGGTTTGACTATCGACCGGGCCTGCTTCCTTTGCATGGCTGGGCTGCCGGATTGTGCATTGCAATATGACCTGCCAGCCCCCATCTTTTGCTCATCAGAGAGAAAACGAAAGCGAGCAAGAAGATGGCAACCACAACTTATCACAAGGGTTTCATCGGCCGTGCGTTCGCAGTTCTCGGCGCTGCCAGCGCTGCAGCCGCCGCTGTCGAAGGTCACCGCCGCCCGAAGGCAAGCGACCTGCGCACGCTCGGCATCGACCCGGCGACTTTCCCGGACACGCGCCGCGGCTAACAAATTCCAGCGCGCCTCAAAGGCACGCCTTATCCTCCCAAGGATCAAACGGCTCGGGGTCGCAGGACCGCCGAGCCGTTGCGCGTTTGAGGCTTGGGAAACCAGCCAGGGACGTTCACATCAACCCTGGACGCGTGCTTCGCCTCGCTGTTCTCATGCACGAAAGGACCGGCTCGGCGCCGCATCGAGCCCGCTTCCCATGCATAGCTGAAGTGTCCAATAGTGCATTGCAAAAAGAGCAGCGAAACCCCATCTTTTACTCATCAAAGAGAAAACGAAAGCGAGCAAGAAGATGGCTACCACAACTTATAACAAGGGTTTCATCGGCCGTGCGTTCGCAGTTCTCGGCGCTGCTAGCGCTGCCGCCGCCGCTGTCGAAGGTCACCGCCGCCCGAAAGCAAGCGACCTGCGCACGCTCGGCATCGACCCGGCGACTTTCCCGGACACACGCCGCGGCTAACAATTTCCGGCGCACCTCAAAGGCGCGCCTTATCCTCCCAAGGATCAAACGGCTCGGGATCGAAGGATCGCCGGGCCGTTGCGCGTTTGAGGCTGGCTAGCGCCCACTGCCGAAGGAAAAGAACGCGCGCAAGCGCCGGCGCAGGATGTAGGACCAAGGTATCTCGGCATCTATCGCCTTGTAACCGGCCTGCGTCAGCGAGAACTCGACGCGCCCGTCGCCAACCTCTCTGCGCGTGATGTACTGCATGTTGAGGGCGCGGAACACGGTCGCGTGTAAGTCCTGCGGCCAGTAGATCTCTTCGGCCGGCACCCGATAGGCACCCGCCTTATAGAGCTCCTCGAGCACATTCCTTAAATCATCGGCGAGCATGTTTTGTTTATCCGGTGCGCCGCGCGGTTTGGCAATGCAAGAGGGACAATGACAGCCCAACAAAAAACGGCCCGGCGTTTCCACCAGACCGTCTATACTGTGCGAAGATAATCGAGCATACGCCGCTGGGCGAAGCCGTTACTCCGCGTGCGCGCCCGCCAGTTCTTCCTCGCGTTCGCGCTTGTTGTAACGGATCGACGACCAGAGCGAGATGCCGATCAGCGCCGCGCCGCCAAGGCCGGTAATCACTTCCGGAATGTGGACCAGCGTCTGGAAGTACATGACGACCGAGAGGATCAGGATCGCGTAAAACGCACCGTGCTCCAGGTAGCGGTACTCGCTGAGCGTCCCCTTTTCCACCAGCATGATCGTCATCGAGCGCACGTACATGGCGCCGATACCAAGGCCGATCGCGATGATGAAGAGGTTCTGCGTCAGCGCGAAAGCGCCGATGACGCCGTCGAACGAGAAGCTGGCGTCGAGCACTTCCAGATAAAGGAAGGCGCCGAAGCCACCCTTTGCCGCCGCACTCATGGTTTCCTGCGAGGCATCGAGCAGACCGCCGACCACCTCGACAACCAGGAACGTCAGAAGACCATAGATCCCCGAATAGACGAAGGTGTGCACATCTGCCGGTTCGAGCAGGGTGGAGAAGCCAAGGATGAGCGCCAGAACGAAGGCGATTTCGATACCTTTGATGGTCGCAAAGCGGGCCATCTTGGTCTCGACCCACTTGATCCAGTGCACATCCTTCTCATGATCGAAGAAGTAGGTCAGGCCGACCATCATCAGGAAGGTACCGCCGAAAGCGGCGATCGGCAGATGCGCGTCATTCATGATGCGCGCGTATTCCTCCGGCTTGCTTGCCGCCAGAACGATCGCTTCGATCGGTCCGATCTTCGCAGCGATGACGACGATCAAAAGCGGGAAGACGATGCGCATGCCGAAGACGGCGATGATGATGCCCCAGGTCAGGAATCGATGCTGCCACTCCGGCGTCATGTCCTTGAGCTTGTTGGCATTGACGATCGCATTGTCGAAGGACAGCGAGATTTCAAGCACCGCGAGCACGGTGCAGATGAAGAAGACCGAGGCCATACCACCGATGGTTCCGGTCGACTGCCAGCCGAGCCAGGCGCCGAGCACGAGGCCCACTGCCGTGACAATGAAGGCCCAGGTGAAATAGCCGAGCGCGCTCGTGTGCGATTGAGGCTGCGTCATCGACGGGCCTCCTTGGCTCTGATGACACCGGATTCGGTGAAGAAATGCGGTTTCAAAACGGAAATGCGCACGGCCGAAGGGGCACATGCGTGAGGCATGAGATCAGTTTTCATTGGAGCTAATCCGCCGGCTAATTTGCTGGCGGTACCGACATCACGAGAGCGCCGTAAAAACTCTCGCCAGAGGGGCCCGGCACCAGTGTTCATCCCGCGGTCCGATGTCTGAAGCGCGGGAGTGCTTTCCTAATTAGCAGCGTGGGGTGGAACGTCAAGGGGCCGCTTGCGCTTTCGCCGGCGATCACCAAACGGTTGCCGCCATCGCCTTTCCCTTAAGCAAGAAACCGCGCAAATCGCGCGGCCTATTCATTCGTAAAACTTATGGAATCATCTGCAGAGCGCGATGGATCGGCCGTGCAGAGTGTGGCATGGGGTGCCCAGCTTTCTGAAAGTCCTGACCATGACCGTGATTACCGCTCCCGCATCCGCTCCGAACGCCGCCCGGACCGGCGTCCTCATCATGCTGCTCGGCATGCTGATGTTTTCGTTGAACGACGTGATGGGCAAATGGCTGGTCGCGACCTATTCGGTGAGCCAGCTGATGGTGATCCGCAGCGTCGCGGCGCTCCTGTTCCTGTCGCCGTTCATTCTCAGGCGTGGCCTGCGCTCGATGTTTCAGGTCGAGCGACCGGGTCTGCAGGCCCTTCGCTCGCTGCTCTTTGCGATCGATGCCTCCGCCTTCTATTTCGCGGTCGCCTACATGCCGCTTGCCGACACGATGACCTATTGGCTGGCTGCGCCGATCTATGTTGCGGCAGCTTCGCCTTTTCTTCTTGGCGAAAAGGTCGGCTGGCGGCGCTGGACAGCCATCCTCATCGGTTTTGCCGGCGTGTTGATCGCGCTCGAACCGTCGAAGGAGAGCCTTGGCCTGCCCGCGCTGATCGCGCTGGCCGGCAGCACCGCCTTTGCCTTCGCGCTGATGCTCGGGCGCACACTCCGCTCAACGCCGGACACGACGCTGGTTTTCTGGCAGATCGTCGGCGCGCTCGTCTTCTCGCTCGTCGGCGTGGCCGCCAACCCTGCCGGTTGGGCGCCGGTCGATGGGGAAGCGCTCCTGCAACTCGGCATGCTTGGTATTGTCGCGATGCTGGCGCATATCCTGGTCAACCGATCGCTCAAGCTCGCCGATGCCGCAACCGTCGTGCCCTTGCAATACACACTGCTTTTCTGGGCGGTGGTCTTCGGCTGGTTCTTCTTCGACGATACACCCCGCCCGACGGTCATTATCGGTGCGGCCCTGATCGTCGCGTCGGGCCTCTTCATCTTCTTTCGCGAACAGCAGTTGAAGAAGCGGACAGCAAGGACCTAACGTTTTTCCTCGCCTGCCAAACAGGGTTCCATCGGCGGCGGCTCTCTGCTACCCCGCCGACGTTCAAGCTTGAAGGAGATGCAGGTGGCCAAGGCGATCCATTCGATGATCCGGGTTCTCGACGAGAAGAGATCAGTCGACTTCTATTGCTCGGCCCTGGGGCTCAAAATCGCCGAGCGGCTGGACTTCGGAACATTCGTTCTGATCTATCTCAGCAACGAGGAAAGCGACTTCGAGCTTGAACTGACGGTCAACAAGGACCGAACCGAACCCTACGCGCTCGGTGATGGCTATGGTCATCTGGCGCTGTCGGTCGATAACCTTGATGGCGAACACCAACGCCTGACCGAGGCCGGTCTCAATCCGGGCAAGATCGTCGCCTTCAACCGGAATGACGTTCTGCTCGCGCGCTTCTTTTTCCTTGTTGATCCGGATGGATACAAGATCGAGGTGCTGCAGCGCCACGGTCGCTACAAGTAACCCCGGGCCGACTTCACCAATCAATCAAAACAATAGCGATTATCGCGCCTATCTATTTCGCTTATAGGGCAGCGCGACTTAGTCTTCCCCGGAAGCATCAAGAATGATGCGCAACAAGGGGAACGCGAATGAAAAAACAGATCGCAGCAGTCATGCTCGCCATCATGGCGGCAACCGCGTCTTCGGCGAGCGCCGCAGAGAAGATCAGGATCGGCACTGAAGGCGCCTATCCGCCCTTCAACTTCATGGACCCCTCCGGCAAGATCGGCGGCTTTGACGTCGATATCGGCCTTGCGCTTTGCGAACGCATGAAGGTCGAGTGCGAAGTGGTCGCCCAGGATTGGGACGGCATCATTCCCGGTCTGCTTGCCAAGAAGTATGACCTCATCATCGCCTCGATGTTCATCACCGAAGAGCGCAAGAAGCAGGTTGCCTTCACCAATCCCTATTATCTGGCCGCCATGACGCATGCCGCACCGAAGGGCGCCGGCATCACCGCGTTCACCAACGAAGCGCTCAAGGGCAAGGTGATTGGCGCGCAGTCCGGAACCACCCAGGCCGACTACATCACCGCCACCTACCCCGATGCCGAGATCAAGCTCTACCCGACCCAGGATGAGGCGAACCTCGACATGGTCAACGGCCGCCTCGACCTCCAGGTGGGCGACATGCTGCCGCTGCTCGACTGGGTGACGAAGAACACTGACGGCAAAGGCTGCTGCGAACTCATAGGCGAGCCGATCACCGACAAGAAATTCGTCGGTGAAGGCGTGGGCATTGCTGTGCGCCAGGAGGACAACGAACTGCGCGAAAAGCTCAACAAGGCGCTCGAGGAAATCCGCGCCGACGGCACCTACAAGAAGATCAACGACAAGTATTTCACGATCGATGTCTACACGATGAAGTGAGATGATTATCCGCTCCGGCCGCCCGGACGACCGGATATCTCCTTGAAGGGAAGAGCGCCATACCCTTGGCCGGAGCGCCCCATGGCTGGCGCGCCGGCCAAAGGTACGAAGTTTCATGTTTGCTTGTGCAGCAACTCAGTATCAACTTGTTCGATCACCCAGACGTGTGCGATTGATTTCGTACTAATATGGGCGCGGGCTTTATGTATCTCTCCAGTTCTCCGCAGATTTTACCACCGGGTGTTCAGCTTCATTCCCTGCTTCCGCACAAGGACGACCGTGGCGTGTTCCTTGAGGCCTTTAGAAGGGAATGGTCGGCAGGGTGTGACCCCGTCCAGTGGAACGTGGTCAGGAGCGAAGCCAATGTGCTGAGAGGCGTTCACGTACACGCCACCCACACTGACTATCTGCTCGTGGTAAGCGGCCGAATGCTGCTGGGCCTGCACGACAGCAGGCCGAATGCGCCAGAGGATCGGCTCTCGACCATGCTCGTCCTCGATGCAGCGAACCCGACTGCGGTCACCGTTCCGCCCGGTGTCTGCCACGGGTTCTATTTTCCCGAGCCATCAATTCACATGTACGCGGTCTCCCACTATTGGGATGAATCGGACGAGCTGGGCTGCCGTTTCGATGAGGCCGAATTGCGCCTTGCCTGGCCAAATAGGATGCCGAAACTGTCGCGCCGGGATCAGCTCGCCTCGTCCTATGACGAGATGCGGGACCAGCTTGTGAAACGGCACACTCAAAACGCGAAGTGAAGACAATGACTTCTATCGGTCTGGTTGGCTATGGACGTTGGGGAAAGCACATCTTTCGCGACTTGCGGGCATTGGGTGCGGAGGTACACGTCGCCGTTCCTTCTGCTGCCAGCAGGGCCGAGGCAATGGCGAAAGGCGCAGCGTCCGTTTGCGGCGACTGTTCGCTTCTGCCTCAGGTAGACGGATTTGTTGTCGCCACGCCAACCGTCACGCACGCCTCGGTTCTATCTGAACTTACGTCGCGCGAGCGCCCGATTTTCGTTGAAAAACCGTTGACCGACAACCTTGAGCAGGCTCAGGCACTCGTAAGGCGCGCTGGCGAGCGCATCTTCGTAATGGATAAATGGCGATATCATCCGGGCGTCGAGGCACTTGCTGCGCGGGCCAAATCCGGTGCCCTCGGCGACATCCTGGGCATACGCACGTTTCGCCTGGGCTGGGACAATCCCCATAGGGATGTCGATGCGATCTGGATCCTTCTGCCTCACGATCTGAGTATTGCCTACGAGATACTCGGATATCTTCCGCCGGCTCGATCGGCCATCGCGACTGTGCCAGGCCAGGGTCATTCGAACTTGATCGCCGTACTCGCGGGTTCTGCAGAAACATGCCACGTCACGATGGAAGTATCGGCCCAGCATCCCGTTTCCAGACGTTCGGTGGTTGTCATCGGCAGCAAGGCGAGCGCCCAGCTCGCGGATTCCTACGACGACCGCATCTTCATCGCCGAGGGCATGCCGGGCGTCAACGCATCGAAGCCCATACATGAGCATGTCGATTCCGAATACCCGCTGTTGCGGGAATTGCGCGCGTTTGTGGAACATCTTCGCGGCGGTCCCGCCCCTCGATCGTCCGCCAAGGAGGGGCTGCTTTTCGTCGAGCGCGTGACAGCTCTCCGACACCTAGCAGGTGTTTAGAATGGCTCGCCCCTTCTTCACAGTATTGCTGCCGATACACCGTTCGCCGGAATTGCTTCCGTTTGCCGTTGAGAGCGTTCTGACGCAGTCGAATGCCGACTTCGAGCTCTTCATAGTCTGTGATGGTGCCCCTGACGCGACTGTAGCTTGCGCCAAGGAGCTTGCAGAGCGGCATCGGCAGATACGGGTTTTCGCATTCGAAAAAGGCGAGCGACACGGAGAGGTGCATCGAGACGTGGCCTTGCGCGAAGCGCGCGCCCCTTTGGTCGCACAGATAGGCGACGATGACCTGTGGTTTCCCGACCATCTGGCGGTTCTCGGCAGTCTTCTCGAAACGGTCGACTTCGGCAATCTGCTGCAGGCCGAACTCTTGCCGGACGGTTCTATCGCTGTTCACATAGACGACCTCGCTGACAAGGCAACACGCCAGCGCATGTGTTCAGGACCCTGGAATTTTTTTGGCCCGTCTGTCGCAGGTTACCGCCTGTCCGCCTATCGCTCATTGCCTATCGGTTGGAGCCCAGCACCGCCTGACCTTTGGACTGATCTGCATATGTGGCGAAAATTTCTCCAGCACGAGAGCCTTACGTTTGGCACTTCGTTTTCGGTCCAGTGCCTAAAGTTGAGTGCCCACCATCGCCAATCTATCGAGACCGCTGACCGTGCAAAAGAAAACGCAGCCGTTACTCGGGCACTGACGGTTCCAAACCAGCTATTGATCTATCAAGAGCGCGCCATGAGAGCTGTCTGGCAACAGCTCAAAGAACAGTACCGAGAGGCGGACACGGAACGGAATGAACTGCGACAGGCAAAGGTCGCCGCGGCATTCCATTTGAAGGTCACTGAGGAATGGCTCCAGGAGGAGAACCGGCGTCTAGAGCAGCAGCACCTCGAGCAAACTTCGGCGTTGGTTGCTGGCTTTGACGCCGAGAGGCAGAAGCTTGCACACGATGTCGATCGTCTTGATCGCCTTCGCTTGGACGCGATCTCAAGGCTCACAGAACTTAAAAGCTCTAGGTCGTGGGCAATTACCGCACCATTGAGATGGATTGAACGCAAATTCGAGCGCCGCGAGCCTTAATAGGCCCGCCGCTTCGCGGCTCAGCCCAGCATCGAGCAACACAGCTCCTACTGGGAACCTCCGTGTGGATCCGGCCGCGCTGCATGCAGCGCGGCCGGCCATCTCTCAATCGCCGTTGGCTGCGCGTTGCCGTGCTACGATCGCCTGGAATTCGGGATCGTCGACGAGCGATTGTATGGCCCAGTAGCCTTCGAGCCACTCGGCCTCGCCTTCCCAGCCACCGTCGACGAGCTGGCGGAGGTTGGCGAGTGCCCGAGAGCGTTCGCCGGCGAGCATCCAGGCGCCCGCCGCATGAAACCGGTACCAGCCGATGTGACCGCTGGCCCGTTCCAGGTGCTGCGCCCAGTCGCGGCACGTCGCCAAATCGAGATCGCCGATATTCTCGGCCGGCAGATTGCCGCTGAAGGCAATATGTCTGTCCAGTTCGGTAAGACCACTGCCCTTGGCCGTTGCGATCGAACCTTTGTTCGAGGCGTGCGTATGCCATTCGATCTCGGGAACGCCGCGATTGACGCATTCTGCAACCGTCGCGATCGCTGCCGCCTTTGCAAGCCCGAGACGCCGATAGCGAGCCTCAGTGCCGACACCGAGTTCGCAACGCTTGCCGCTGACACTGTCGGTCGCGCAATGGCTGACGATGCATCCGTCGTGAAGCACGCAAAAGCCGACGGCCTTTTTCAGGAAAAGCTCGGACGAATGCCACCCATCCATGAGATCGGTCACGGTATCGAGGTTACCGGGATCAAGGTCGAGCAGCACCTGATCGATCCGTGCAAGGTGAAAGCCATCCGGCAGCGCGGCGGCCACGCCTGTGCGGTGGGCTCCCGACAGTCCGAGCCTTATGCACGGATGCGGCAAGGCGAAGGAATTGGACCAGATATCATCGAGACGACCGGACCAGCGGTCCTCGACGAACAAATAGGCCCATGCCGGGATCAGGCGTTTCAAGGCCGCAACGCTGCCGGAAGCTTGCTCCGGCGACCCCGCCAGATAATAGGCGCCGCCATTCGCAAGCAGCGCGACACGCGGTTCCACCGGACGGTCGATCCAGATGTCGCCGTCGATCGAACCGTCGAGGACCGCCGGGACAGTTACATGGACGCGGGATAGGTCATTCAAGAGGGAGTGAGCGGTCGAATAGGCCTTTGGCTCGAGTTGAAGCATGAAATGCAATCCTGTTGCGGCAGGTGTTCCTGCCGCCCGAAGAAAGAGAGAGGACGAGCAGTTCGTCCCAAGTCACACCGGCATCAGCCCACCGGCACACGGCGTTGGAAACTGCCATCTTGTTACCTCTCTTCTTGCGCGCCTAAGATTGGGCGCGATTGCGGTTTTTGAGTAAGCAACCGGACCGTGCGGCGCAAGCGCTTAACGGTAGCTTCAGCGGTGCGATCACGTCGTCTACCAGCGGTGGACGGCCCTTCAACCTATTCCCCGTTGGCGAATGCGGAGGCAGGCGCTAGAAAAGTTCTTGCGCAAGATTGAGATAGCCTCAGGCTGGAAACGGCAAAACATCGGAGACCGCTATGTTCGACCTCAGGGGGAAAACGGCACTGGTGACTGGCGGCGGGCGCGGACTCGGCCTCGAAATGGCCAAGGCGCTTGCCAGGGCCGGCGCCACCGTTGCGATCAACGGCCGCAGCCGAGAAGCGCTCGAGACGGTGCGTCACCGGGTCGCGAGGGACGGCATCGAAATCGATATCGTCCCCGGCGACGTTGCAACCGACGCGGAATCGATTGTTGCTGCCGCTGTCGAGAAGACCGGCGCGCTCGATATTCTACTTCACGCCGTGGGCGAACGCGATCGTCGTGGTACGGATGCCATGGACCCCGCATCCTTTTCCGCCGTCCTCAACACCGATCTGACGGCGGCATACGCGATGGCGCGCGCCGCGCTCCCATATCTTCGCCGATCGTCCTCCGGGCGACTGATCTTCGTTACCTCCATCGCCGCAGCCACCGCGCGCGCGGGCGATCCCGCCTACACGGCGGCCAAGGGAGGCCTTGACGCCCTCACCCGCTCGCTCGCGGTTGAGCTCGGGTCCGACAAACTGACCGTGAACGCAATCGCGCCAGGGTGGTTTGCGACCGAGACCAATGCAGCCCTTGTAACCGACCCGGCGCTCAAGGCTTTCGTGGATGTGCGGATCCCCCTGAAGCGTTGGGGGCGGCCGGAAGAGATCGCTCCGGCGGCCGTCTTCCTGGCTTCTCCTGCCGCAAGCTTCGTGAACGGCACGACCTTGACCGTCGACGGCGGCATGACCGCACAGATGTAGGTCTTAGGTCGGAGCAAGTCAGCTCCGGTCGGCACGGCCGGGCAAACCGTCGGCGAGAAGCGATGCAAGGCTCGACGCCGCCTTGTCCGCCTTTGGCTTAAGACGCAGGCTGAACTCCGCGGACGGCAGCGCCGGCAGCAAGAGCGTCTGGGGCGCGACTGATACTCCGTCACCTAGGAACCGTAGGGTCCGCGCCGTGACGGCAATGCCGCTTCGAACGGCGGCGCGCAGGCCGGAGAGGCTCGGGCTGGTTGCCGCAAGGCGATAGGGACGGCCAGCCTCCTCAAGCGCCGCCGTTGCCGCGGAGCGAAAGCCACAGGGCGGATCGAGGACGGCAATCGGCAGTTCGTCGTCAGCAGCCGGTGGTTCGACTGACGCCGCAAGCCAGACCATCGGCTCGCGCAGGATGGCCAGCTCGTCGGACGTCTCCGCCTCCCTCATCACGATCAGCACCTCGATCAGTCCCTGGTCGTAGGCGGCCGTCAGTTCGCGCGAGCGCCCCACTCTCAGATCCAGGCGTACACGCGGATGGGTGCGGCCGAAATGGCGCAAAAGATCCGGCAAGTTGCTGTCGGCAAAATCCTGGGTGCAGCCGAGCGACAGGCGGCCATCGGCCCTGGAGCCCTTGAGGCTCAGCCAGGCATCGCGGTGAACGTCAAGTATTCGCCGGGCGTGAACGACCAGCTCCTCTCCCGCCGCCGTGAGAATACGCCCCCGGCCGGATGGCGCCAGCAGCGGTTCACCGACAATTGCCTCCAGGCGCTGCATCTGAGCCGTAACAGCAGAAGGCGTCCGCCCGACGGTTGACGCCGCATGCGCAAGCGAGCCGCTTTCGGCAAAGGCGAGAAAGGTGCGCAGCAGGTCGGGGTCAAACGTTTCCATAGCTTCACTATAATCGAACTGTATGTTCAAAACAATTCGATTTTATCTAATGCACCGCGGTGGCAGATTGGGCTCACACAAACAGAGAAAGCTTGAAAGGAACATCAAATGCCCATCATCAACATCATCGTCAGCGGCAAGGCCGACCCCACTCTCTCGTCGCGGATTGCTTCAGCGGTCAGCGAACTGACCGCTGCCCATCTGCGCAAGGATCCGACGATAACGGCAATCGTCGTCAACTACGCGGATCCAGAGCATTGGTTTGCGGGCGGGAAGTCGCTTGCCGAGCAGAACGCCAACAGCTTCTGGCTGGACATCAAGGTCGTCGACGGAACCAATACCAAGCAGGAAATGGCGGGCTACCTCGAAGCCATCTTCGGCCGTTTCGAACAATTGCTCGGCAGGTTGCACCACGAAAGCTACGTCCTCGTTCACGAGGTTTCGGCTGCGGCCTATGGCTATGGCGGCAAGACACAGGAGTTCCGCTACATCAGTGGCAAGCTTCAGTCGGGCATTTAGGCCGCGCACAGAGGCGAGCCGCAGCATCGTCAGTCAGACTATTTAGAGGCAGTGAGGGCGCAGCCGCGCCTTCTCAGAGGGAAGCACGCAAACCACCGCTAACGCTCGACCTCCTGCAAATCCCGCGCCCCCTGGCAGTGCCGCGGCGATTTGCAGGGCCGAGATGCGCAGGGGCATGTGGGGCTGTCCTTCAATGAAGCCACTTAGGTCGCTTCGCCGAGGCGTTTCGGACGGAATGGTCGCCGAACTTACTGCAGCAGTCGCGCAAGCCCGGTGCGGAGATCCGTTCGGCATTGATAGTCGAGTTTCGCGTTCAACGCATGCACGCTCCCTTTTGAGCGCCTGACTTCGCCAAGCAGACCGTCGACGTGCCTGATACCGGAGCGGGCGTTGGTTTCCTCGATCATGATCCGTGCGAGATCGTTTATCGACGTTTCGACGCCGCTGCAGACGTTGATGATGCTGGCCCCGGTTTGCCAGCGGCCGATCGCCTGGACCAATGCCCCGACGACGTCATCGACGTAGACGAAATCGCGAGTCTGGTAACCGTCGCCATGGATCGTGATCTCTTCACCACGCTTCAGGCCTTCAGCGAATTTTGCGATGACGCCCGAGTACGCCGATGCGGGATCCTGCCCCGGTCCGTAGACGTTGAAAAAACGCAAGCCCATGGTCGAGATGCCATAGACCTCATAGGCCGCGCGTGCATGCAGTTCGCACGAAAGCTTGTCGGCACCATAGGGCGAGAGAGGTGCGCAGTTGCCATGCTCTGAAAGTGGCAAATCCTGGCTCGCTCCATAAACCGCCGCCGAGGATGCATAGACAAGCGGCAGGGCGCTGCGCGAAAGCGTGAGTTCCTCAATGATCCGCAGGAAGCCAGTCTGGTTGATGGCATGCGACGATGTCAATTGCCGCTTGCATCTCTCCACCGAAGAGACCGCCGCCAGATGGATACAGGCGTCGGCATCGGCAAGCGCCTGACGAACGGACCCACTATCCAGGATTGAACCCTCAACAAAGGTAGCCGCATTTGGAACATTCTCCCGCTTCCCTGAACTCAAGTCATCGAGAACAGTGACGCCATATCCCAATTGCAGCAATTTTCGCACCAAGTGCGCGCCTATGAAGCCGGCTCCACCGGTAACCAATACCCGTTTCAAGACATTTCCCTCACGACGCCTCATCTCGACGAGGCATCTGGATCCATAGATGTGGTGGGCGCCGGAGCCGACGAGCCGTTCATGAACGAAACTGGCGCTGACCAATCACGTCCGTGAGCGAACCTCTTTCCGTTTCGATTGCAATCCTCGCTGGCGGCTCTCGTGCCGTCAAGGTTCGCATGGCCCGGTTTACCGTTCCTCGCGCATCACAGCGCTTGTGAACGGGTGGAGCCACCGTGCTCGCAGATGAAAAAATGGCGCGCGTGACACGCAGGGCGCCCTTCAAGGCTCCTGATGGCCAAGGATAAGATCCTCAACCTCCGATCCGCCGCCAACACGCATCAGCGCGGCGAACGAACCGTCCGCGCCGACTTCGAAAATCGTACCGCGGTTTTCGCCCTTTTCGTTCGTCCGCGTGACGATCAGCAGGCTGCCGCGTCCCTTGAGATAGGAGCGGATGTTGGCCACGGCCGAACAGATCTGTTCGGCCGAAAAATAGCTCTTGTTGAGAATGTTCGCCGCTCTAACGAGATCGAAGCGTCCGGTGAAATCGGGCGACCGCCGCATGATGTCGTCTTCCACGAATTCGATGGAATCGTTGCGCGACAACGAGCGGGTGATCATCTGCACCGGTTCGCTCTTGCCACTGCGGATCAGCGCGCGCAAGCGCGGCTGCAGCATGGCTTTCGCGAGTTGGCGCGGGATGAAGGCGAGCGATACATAGTCCAGTCGGCGTATCCATGGCCGGATCGCGAGACCGGCGACATCGTATTGCAGCGGCCAGCCCTCGGGATCGGCGAGAACGCGAACGCCAGTCGCCACTTCGACAATATGGGCATCAATGAAAAGATCGGTTGCGGTCACTTTTGGCGTCGATCCGCATGTTTCCAGGTACCTGAGTAGCTCGACCGTCGTGACCCCTGTGGAAACGCCGACGTCGAGCACGTCGCGCAACTGCGCCGCCCGCTCTGAAAGGACCGGCCTGAACGCGATTTCCAACTCACGAAACCGGGACGGCTGCGTCAGCTTGAACGTGCCGTTTCGCATCTTCAGCTTTGCAAAGAACTCCGACTCCCGAGCGCGATCCGTCGAGCCGTCATTTCCCGAATAAAATTGCCGGGCACTCATCACCATCATCTGATACCTGCGCAGTTATGCCCGCCGGCACCTCGAACCGAAGCATGTCTGTAGACGCCTCACGCAAATGCCACCCTCCTTCCAGAAGGAAGGTTCGGCGCCTGCTACAACGGTTTTGAGATAGAACTGGCCGGCATCGGCTTCCAAAACTTGAAAACAACAACTGACAATTTCATTATATTCGAAAACAATAGCATAATGATATCAACTCCCTTGGAGATTCCAAGTTCATTTCGATCAATTTTGGCCAAGTGGTCCCATCCAACAAGACGTGTGCCGCTTCATGAACGTGTCGCGCGGCACAAAGCCCAGCTCCGAAATTCTGTTCCCAACCCGTGACGCCACCGAGAGGAAAGGCGCTCATTGCCTAGGACGGCCGCGAGGAACTGCGGCATTGCCGGGCACCAGCGTCTGCACCAGCGGCAATCAACGCCCGCGGACCCAGTTTGATCAGATCATAGAGGTCCTCGTAGGCAGAAACGGTTCGCTCGATTGAGAAACATTGCGCACGGCTCCGGGCATAGGCCATCGCGTCGTGATATTTTTCCTCGCTGTCGGCAAGTTCGCGAATGCGGTCAGCCAAGCGGATATCGTTCTTCGCCGGAAATCGATAGTCGTCATTGTCGACAACGACCGCCAGTCCGCCAACATCACTGACCAGAATCGGCAAGCTGGCAGCCATTGCTTCGACCACGGCCACTCCGAACCCTTCCCAATGGGAGGATTGAACGTAAAGATCGAGGCGGCTCAGGAAGCCTGGAATATCCCGGACCAGGCCCGAGAAATGGACCCGTTCGCGAACACCCAAAGTCCTGGCCAGCTCCTCGACGATGGGGCGGCGACTGCCGACGCCGGCGAAGACCGCATGGACATTGTCAGGCAGCCGGGGCAACACCCGCACGATCGTTTCCTGATCCTTCTTGTCCGTGAAACTTCCGACCATCCCGATATAGAACCGACCGTCCTGTCCTCGCCCGCGATCGCGGGCCGACGCAAACCGCTCCAGGCAAACGCCGTTCTCGATGATGTGGATCTTCGCGGCCATTGGCTCGAGCCACGCGGACAGGTGCGCGCGCACCGGCTCGCTAATGGCTGCAATGCAATCATAGCGACCGTAGATCCACCGTTCGACACCGCGCAGCCAGCGCCTTGCCCTTCGGCGGTTCCACGTGTTGTGCTCGGTATAGATTTTTCGGAAAGGAAGGAGCGCGCAGAAGTAGAGCGACGGAAAAAGGTGGACGTGAACCAGATCCGCCGTCCGCATCGCGTGCCATGCCCTGGTAATTGAACGCGGGCTCGACAGTTTCACAACAATGATCGTCACTGCCGAAAATGCCGCGTCGTCCAGCAGTTCGTTGTTGGCTCCCTTCCAAACGATCACGGTTGCGGAGAAGCGGGTCTGCCGCTGCGCCATTTCCACGACCAGGCGCTCGGCACCACCGTTTCCGTTGAGGTCGTTGATGATATGAACGACGCTGCCCGCCATAGTAAGACAATCGCCCCAAATATTCTTCGAACGCGATTATGCATAGCAATGATCACTTCAACAACAATAACTGACATATAAGTTTAATATTGCGGCTAGTCCGTTTCCAAACAAGATGTTCGCGCCGGCAACAGCATGGTGAGTGCCCACATGGCACTACTTCTGCGGTTGACGAGCCTTGGCGACTGTTCGAAAAATGCGGGATCATGTCCCTCAGAGCAATGCCATACGATCAAGAAGAAGTTTGTTTACGGCATGCACGTCGAATTTCGACTGCGCCAGTTCACGAGATCTGAGCCCCATCTCCGCCACGAGCGAGGGGGCTTTGAGGAAACGACACAACACCTCCGCCAGCTGCCTGGCGTTCCGCGGCTCGACGAGATAGCCGTTGACGCCGTCTCTAACCGTCTCGTCGCAACCCGGCAGATCGGTCGTAACGATCGCCCGTCCCGTCGACATCGCTTCCAAAATGCTGCGCGGGATACCCTCGCGATAGTAGGACGGCAAAACGAACACACTGCACTCGGCAAGATGGGGTCGCACGTCGGTGGTTTCCCCAAGATAGGTCAAGCTTCCGTCCTTGACCCAGCCCGCCATGGTGTCGGCGGAGATCGCAGCAGGGCTCGGATCGTATTGCCCCAGGAGGCGGAATTCCGCCTCCGGGTATTGTTGGCGCACCAGGCGTGCGGCCTCGGCATATTCGATGATGCCCTTATCCTTCAGTAGCCGGGCGATGAGGAGGAAGACCGGCCGGCCGACGGGGGGCTGCGAGAAGGCGTAGTGGTCGAGGTCCACGCCCGAGCCCGGCACGAGCGTCAGATCCCGAAGATCGGACATCAGCCCGCAGCTGGCAATATCCGCCGTATCCGCGCGGTTATAGGCAAAGACCCCACCAGCCCCTTTTAGCGCCAACCGATAAAGCAGAATACTGATCTGCTTGACGCGGCGGCCGAGCCAACGCTTGCTCGCAGCGTCGGAATAGACGTGGCCGAGGCCGGTCACGAGAAAATAGCGCCTCTTGACGCCGGCAAGGCGCGCCGCGATGCCGCCGTAGACAATCGGCTTCATCGTGTAGGGGATCACGACATCGATCTTGCGCGTTCGGAGCAGCCGCCAGTAGGACCACAGCGTTGCCAAATCGGTAAGGGGGTTGAGCCCCGTCCGCGCCATCGACGTCTGAACGAATTCAACGCCGATCCCGGCAAGCTGATTGACAACCTCCTCGTCCTGCTCGGGGCCAACAGCCACCACCGAATGGCCGGCTTCAACCAGGCGCCGCAAAAGCTCCAACCGAAAATTGGTGAGAGAGCGGCTGTAGCTGGACAGCACGGCGATACGCTGTTTCGGGGTGGCTCCTGCAACAGCCGCACTCTTGGCCGCAGCCCCCCATTGCTGCGCGGGCTGCTTGAGCGGAGGATAGTCGCTCGCATCGATCAACATGCACTGCTCCATACAAGCGTTCGAGACAGGGAATGATCACATCGGCAACGGCGTCGAAGGTGGTCCCCGTCTCAGACTTGCCAGCGCAGCCTGCAGAACATCCTCGGAAAGATGGGCGCTATCGGCGTCCAGCGCCGCGTCTTCACCGTCAAATGGCTGCCCACCTGCCGTGCCTTCAGGCGAATGCTTGTCAAAACCCGGAATGAGGCTGTTCATGATCGCAAAGACCATCGTCTGGTCGCCGAGTTCGGCAAAAAGCTTCAGGCGGGCAAACATCTCCTTGAGCGTCGCCAGCGGCACGGCATTCGGGATCGCGCCGAGGACACCGGGGATCGGAGAGGTGATCCGCTGCTCGTTGCTGTCAAACAGCTCCTCATACAGCTTTTCGCCCGGCCGCAAGCCGATGATCTCAATATCGATATCCTTGCCAGGCGTAAGGCCCGCAAGCCGGATCATGCGCTTGGCAATGTCGATGATCTTGATCGGCTCGTTCATGTCGAGGACAAAGATCTCGCCTTTGCCAATTTCGCCCTCCAACCCGTAGGCCGAAGCTTGCAGCGTCAGTTCGACCGCCTCGCGAATGGTCATGAAGAAACGCGTCATACGCGGATCCGTAACCGTCAGCGGGCCGCCCTTGGCGATTTGCCGCTTGAAGAGCGGGATCAGTGAGCCGCTAGACCCGAGCACATTGCCGAAGCGAACGGTCATAAACCGCGGACCGGAGCCTTTCTTGAGGCAATGCAAGTCTAGAGCCTGGCAGTAGAGTTCGGCCAGCCGCTTGGTGCCGCCCATCACGCTGGTAGGATTGACGACCTTGTCGGTCGACACCTGCACCATCGCCTGCACTTTGAAGCGACGCGCCGCATTTGCCACGTTCATGGTGCCGATCACGTTGGTCAGCACGCCTTCGCATGGGTTGAGCTCCACCATCGGCACATGCTTGAGTGCGGCAGCATGGAACACGAGTTCCGGCCGATATCTTGCAAAGACGTCGTTGACCCGGTTGGCCCTGCGCACATTGCATAGATTGGCCGTCCGCTTGACGCCCGGATACCGCTCGCCCAGCTCCATGTCGATCGCATAGAGATTGTACTCGCAGTTCTCAACCAGAATGAGCTCCGCCGGCTCGCGGGCAGCCACCTGCAAGGTCAACTCGCTGCCGATCGATCCGCCCGCACCGGTAATCAAGACACGCCGGCCGCGGACGAGGCGGAGAATTGCCTCGTTGTCGAGTGCCGCCTGCGGCCGCTCGAGAAGATCGGTGAGTTCGATCGAACGAAGCTCGAAGCGGCTTTCCTGCTTGGCGCTCTTGAGTTCCGTGATCTGCGTCAGGCGCGACACGGTCATGCCGCGAGCTTCGGCGCGCCGCACCACATCCTCCGCGCCCTCGCCGAAGGTCGAAAGAGCTTCGGTAAAGACCACATGGCGCGGGACTTGCCCACTTTCGGAAAGCTCGCTGACCACGCGGTCGAAATCGCTGAGGGCGCCAAGGATCGGGATCCCGCGCAAGGTCATGTCCGTGTGTTCGGGCGTAACCTCCAAACAGCCGACCGGTTTGTGGTTGCAATGCGGATCGCGACGCAGCGCCCTCAGATAGAGATCTGCCGCATGACCGCTGCCCACAAGCAAGGTCGGGATTTGGCCGGCACTATCTTCAGCAACCGGCTGCCGTCGTGTCGGCCGCAATGCCAGCTCGTCCAGCCGGAAGCTCAGCCTTGACGCAGAAAGAAACGCGGTCAAGAGCAGCGCTTCGAGCGGCACGACGCTTCGCGGCATATCCTGGAGGCGGTTGGCGAAGAAGGACATCAAGACGAGTGCCGCCGAACTGATCAGCACGGCCTGCAGGATTGAGCGCAGATCCGAGACCGAGCAGTAGCGCCAGTCCCGCGCGTACAATCCAGCAATCGGGAAGGCGAGCGCGCACGCCAGGATGTATTGCGGTCCGGTCGTCACCAGCGCCCAGGCGAGCTCCGGTCTCGAGGACATTGCGTCGAAGCCGTAGCGCAGGAAAAAGGCCGCCCCCAGCGCCAACGACGCCGAAGCGATATCCATGACATAGAGCCTGCGCGAGCGGCGAACCTGCTTGACCGACGATACCGTCGTCCTTGCCGCCAAGCGCAGAAGGGCGCGTCCGACGGCGGCAAACCAGGCGAGTGTGTTGATGAACCGGGCCCAATATCTCGCCGTTAAGGGCTGAGCTGGGGCAACGGCTTGAGTGGGCTGGGCAGCGACCTCGTTGCGATGCATGCGACACCCTTCGATCCATAGAACGTCGTTCAGCCGCCGTGCCGAGAACGGACGGACGAAAGACGTACTTTGGGACAATCTCTGTCCCGTTGAATTTGTTTGGAATAAACTTCTGATACCTATGATTTCATACTATGTTACCTGAAATCTATTTCGCTTATCTACAGACGTATGTATTCGTTATCGGAAAAGAATAGGCAACTTTCCCCAAAACTCTCGCATGCCAAAAACAACATGTAAATTATCTTTTTGTTTTATCGAGAGCAATTTACCTAACCAACTTAGAACTTAATAGTATTAATCATGACGCCATTGTAATCCATATGGATTAATCAGGGACTTCGTCGATCGACAAATGATATACTAAGCACCAAAGTGAACTTGGAACTATTCCACAAAAATTCTGAACAAATTATGTATTACTAACTATTCTTAAGACCACAAAACCACTAATTATGACTTAATGGCGATGAATGCAATATTAAATAGACAAAAGCGCTGATTTACTTTGGGGTATACAAGGCACTACGCCACATTTCCTAGCGCGCGCGAGCCGCGTTTCCCCAAGCGCGAGAGCGCCACGACACGGTGACGACAGGCCTATTCCTGACCCTCTCCCGACCGACGGGCAGCCGATACCCGACTGGTCATACGTGAGCCCGGCGCGCCAACATGGCGCCCCGCCAACAGCCATTCATCTTCGCGGATAGGCGTCGCGCCGGTCACTCCCCGGCGAAGGCGCGCCGATAGGAATCGGCTATCGGCCGTACCAGATATTCAAGGAACGTCCGGTCACCGATCTCGATGAAGGCATCAATCGGCATCCCCGGATGGAGTTGCTCCATGCGCACCCCCTGCGGCAACGGCATATCCAGGCGCAGCACTGCTCTATAGTAGGGTTCACGCGTCGCCGGATCGCTCAGGCGATCGGCTGAAACATGAGCAACGGTTGCGGGTACCTCCGGCGTGAGGCTGGCGTTCAGGGCCGAGAGACGGACCCTGGCAGGCTGACCGACGTGAACGACGTCGATATCCTGCGGGTGGATGCGCGCATCGACGACGAGGTCACCGGTCGGCAAGATCTCCATGATCTTCTCTCCGGGACCGATGACACTGCCGATGGCATTGTAGACTGAGGCGACGACGACCCCATCGACGGGCGCCTTGACAACGGTCCGGTCGAGCACGCGGCGCGCCGCCTGCACCTGCTCCTCCACATCAGCAAGCCCGGTCTTCACCTCGTTCATCGCGGTCACCGCCTGCTCGACACGCTGCGTCTTCAGCCGCTCGATCTGTTCGCGCGCTTCGGCGACCTGCGTTCGGCTCGACGATGCTTCCGCCTGCAGCATGCCGACCTGGCCCAGCAGGTCCGCTTCAACCCGCAGAAGCTGGGTGTATTCCGTGCGGTTCGTCAGCCCCTTTTCCAGAAGGCTGAACTTTCGCTCCGCCTCGCTGCGCACGATTTGCGTTTGCTTCTCAACCGCAACCTTCTGCGCCGCCAGCCCCTCAAGCGCCTCGTTCAGGCTTTCGACCCGTTGCTGCAGGATAACGGTTTCGGAGGTGAAGCGCGCGAGCCGGCTCTGAAACTCCTTGACCTGTTCTTCTGTCAGGTCACGGCTCGCCGCCGAAATCGTCGCCGGTGCATTGCCGATGGCGATCGTCAACTCTCGCCGTCCGTCGCGCTCGGCGGCAAGGCGCGCCTCCCGCGCCTTCAGCGCGACCCATTGCTTTGCGAGGCGGTTGAGCTGGGTGCGAGCGACGGTATCGTCAAGCACGACCAGCGTCTGGCCCCTCGCGACAGCATCGCCCTCGTGAACCGCAATCTCACCGACAATCCCGCCTTCCAGATGTTGGACAAGGACGTTTCGTCCCGTGGCGGTGATCGCGCCGGAAGCGACAGCAGCACCGGACAGCGGCGCTGTCGCCGCCCAATAGCCGAATCCGGCAAGGATCAGGACAAGCGCGCCGTAGCCCAGCCGCGCGACTGGCAGGGTGTCCGTCGCGATCGCCTCGCGCCATGATCGCCGGGCATCGTCCACCGTCATGGCCGCTCACCGGTTCTGCCAGGCACGAAGGTGGAGATGTTGGTGGCCGAGACGCCAGCAGGCCGGTTGGCGGTGGCTTTCGCGATCCTCTCTGCACGCTCGGACTGGGCCCGGCGCGTCACCTCCTCCGCCGGGCCAAAATCCTCGACCCTGCCATTGTTCATCACCAGGATCCGGTCGCAGGTCGTGGCAATCGACATACGATGCGTGACGATAACGACCGTGACGCCGCTCGCCTTCGCTTCCCTCAGCGCCCGGCCAAGGGCCGCTTCCCCTTCGCTGTCGAGGTTGGCGTTCGGTTCGTCGAGCACCAGGAGACGTGGCGCGCCGTAGAAAGCGCGCGCGAGCCCGACGCGCTGCCGCTCGCCGCCGGAGAGGTTGCTGGAGCCCGGCCCGATCACTGTCTGATAGCCTTTCGGCTGCGACAGGATCAGATCATTGGCGTGGGCGGCACGTGCCGCGGCAACCACCGTCTCATCGGCGGCCTTCGGCTCGAAGCGGGAGATGTTGGCGGCGATCGTTCCGGGCAGGAGCTGAACGTCCTGAGCGAGATAGCCAACGAGACGACCGAGTTGCTCGGGATCCCAGGTTCTCAGATCCGCGCCGTCAATCGTAATCGAGCCCGCCGTCGGCGCCACAGCACCGGTCAAGAGGCGCGCGAGCGTCGATTTGCCCGCCCGGCTCGGCCCGACCACGGCGACGCTCTCACCCGCGGCAATGGCAAAGTTCAATCGCTTCAGGATCGGCTCGGGATCGGCTCCGGCATCCGGCGATACATAGAGGAGGTCGCGCACGGCAACATGGCCGACAGGATCCGGGAGGCGAAGCCTGCGGCTATTGGCGCTAACTGCTTCCATCACCTTTTCGAACCGCGTCCAGGCGCTGCGCGCTTCCATCGCCTGCTTCCAGATGCCAACCAACTGATCGAGCGGCTGCAGCGCGCGGCCAGACATGATCGATGATGCGAAGATCATGCCGGCAGTCATTTGCCCCTTCAGGACGAGGGTCGCCCCCACAGCAAGTATCGCCATCTGCAGGATCATTCTTACCGACCGCGACACCCCGCCAAAGACGGCGTTGACGACAAGGTTGCCGTCAGACGCGGCCGTCGCCGCGGCGAACTGGCGTCCCCAGACCTCGCCGACATTCGCCGTCATGCCCATCGCCCGCACCGTTTCCGCATTGCGACTGAACATCTGCGCCGTCAGATTGGCGCTCGTGATGCGCTCCTGAGCAAATTGTGCCGCCCGCTTGTTCACGTACTGATTGAGGAAGACCAACAATATGATGATAATTGCACCGATGGTGGTCATCCAGAACAGAAGAGGATGCAAGAGGTAGAGGAGCGCCGCGAACACGGGCGAGAACGGCAAATCGAAGAGAACCGGCGTGCCGCGGGACGCGACAAAGCCTCTGACGGTTGCAAGATCGCGCAGCGGCTGGATATCTCCCGGCTCGCGGCCGGGTGATGCCGCCAGCACGCTCGCGAAAGCGGCTGGCCCAAGCTCGTAGTCGAGCTTGGCGGCCATGCGAACCGCATAAATCGCGCGAATCACATCAAGCAATCCGAGAAACGCGAAGGCGAGGAAGGCGATGATCGAGAGATAGACGAGTGTCTCGATGCTCGATGACGGCAAAACGCGATCGTAGACCTGGATCAAAAACAGGGGCGAGGTGAGCGCCAGAACGTTGACGACCGTCGAGAACAGGCCGAGATCGATCATGCTGCGCTGGAACGCAGAACGTAATTTGCCGCTTCTGATTCTCTTGTCCACCATGCTGTACCGACACCGGTTTTAGGATTTTGAGTGGGGCCGTATCGATGGAAGTCGTGCCTGCTGTCAACGTGCCTGGGGTTGAGCAGTTACTATACATCTGTTGTAGCAGTTGCTTATAGATGCTATTTTAGACCCCCACCACATAACGCGACAGATCACAGTTTTCACACGCTCCGGTCGCTTGCTGTTCTTGCGCAGCGGTCGGTAAAAGCAACGGCGCGTATTCTGCCCCACTAATAAAGGATGGAAACATGATCGTTCATGGAAGACCCGTAGCTGACACGCTTTATGGCACGAACGTAGCTGACACGATTTACGGATATGGTGGCGACGATAGCCTTTGGGGCTATGCCGGTGACGACTATCTCGACGGTGGAGATGGAAACGACCGGATGTACGGAGGCGACGGCAACGACTTCTTCAAGGCCGGTCCGGGCGACGATTATGCCGAAGGCGGTGTCGGTAACGATTCCTTCGATGGTGGAATCGGCAACGACCGCTTCCTGGGTGGCCTCGGCAACGACATTTTCGATGGCGAGGACGGCGACGATACCCTCGACGGCGGCGATGGTCACGACACCATGCTCGGCGGTGCTGGCAACGACACCTTCTACGGCGGCGCCGGTGAGGAATACATCGACGGCGGAGCGGGAAATGACATCATCTATGCCGGCGACGGCAATGACGGCTTCATCAACCGCATCAATCCGGCAACCGGCAAGGTGACGACGCAGGCCGTCGGTGGCGGCGCCGGCGACGACTACATCTACGGCGAAGGCGGCAACGACGCGCTGAAGGGCCAGTCCGGCAATGACCACGTCTACGGCGGCATCGGCGATGACCGGGTCGACGGCGGCGACGGCAACAACTATCTCGACGGCGGTGACGGCAACGACATCCTCGATTCCGAGAGCGGCCGCGACGAGGCGCATGGCGGCGCCGGCATCGACAGGATCAGCGTCGGAGCGGGCGACGATCTTGTCTACGGCGATGGCGGCAATGACAGCATCAGCGGCGAAGACGGCGCCGACACGCTGAACGGCGGCGATGGCGATGATCTGTTCTATGGCGGTTCGGGCAACGACACGATCCGTGGCGATGCTGGCAGAGACACGCTCATCGGTGACGCCGGCTCCGACTCCCTCTGGGGCGGCGCTGACGCCGACCGCTTCGTCGTCAAGGGCGTTGGTGCGCTCGACGGTCAGGACACGATCATGGACTACCAGGACGGCGTCGACCGCATCGTTATCGAGAAACTCGGCGTCACCCGCTATACCAACACGGGTGGCCCCGGCACCGTGTTCGCCTATGACGACCCGAACGGCGACGTGATCCTGAAGGCGCAGGATTCGGCTGGGCACGCCTTCTCGATCGTCGTCGACGATCCGAATGGAACGCTGTCTGCAGCCAATTTCAGCGCCGCAGACTTTACGTTCGCATAAGGGTATCGGCCGCGGACGCGATTGCGCGGACCGCGGCCGTCCGCCGCGTTCTTGTTCCTTTGATCCTAGCCGATTGAAGGCCAAGAGCAGGCAGCACTTCAAAGTCCTCAAGAGCCGCGCATCTCGTAAGGTGCGCGGCTCTGCCGCTTCCGTCCCTGCGAATTGGCCCTGAATACGGCTCACGGTGAAAATGGCTCGGCGGCATAGCCGGCATCGAACGCTCGCAACGCATCCTCCAGTTCGTCGAAATCGCTGATCTGCGTGTCGGCGCGATGTGCGGCGTCTGGCGCTGCCGTGTTGTGGATCCGCGCCTCGCGAGCCACCATCACGGTGTGCCATCCACGGCTGCGCGGTGTTACGAAGTCCTTCAGCGGATTGTCGGCTATGTAGACCAGATCCCCCGGTTTCACCTGTGCCCAGGCTTCGATCGTTTCGAAGGCTCTCGCATGCGGTTTCCAGAATTCGCGCCCCCAGTCGTCAGTGAAGACAACGAGATCGACGAGGGTTTCCAATCCCAGAGCTTTCACCTTGGCCTGCTGCGTTGCCGCAGGCCCATCGGTGATGATCGCCCTTCGCCCGACGCCTGAGCGCGCCAGGAAACGGCGCGCATCGGCTGCCAGATGGATTTTCGGCTCGTGCCCGCGATAGACCGCAACCAGTTGCGCGACCAAGCTCGCATCGGCGTCGACGCCCATCGCGGCCAGTGCCGCGTCGAAGACGTGTCCACTATGCCCGCCCGCGACGGCTGCTTCGCAATGCGCAGCAAAGCCTTCGATACCAGCATGACCAGCCAGCCAGGTCGCAACCGCCTTAAAGCCACTCGCGACGAAATCACGCTCCAGATAGAGCGTGTCATCGAGATCGAAGACAAGCACTCGTTCGGAGGTGGACAAACCCGCTACTCCCTGAATACTGCGGCGTCATAACGCAGCATCAAAACACCTTCGCGCCAATTGTCGTGCGCCGTGCTCGGCAATCCCGCCACTTCCTCAAGCAGCCATTGGGAGAATGTCGCGCCGGCATGGTCCACAAGCGGATACCCGCCGCCGAAACGGGCATTGATTTCGATTACCCGCGGCCCGGTCAAGCGATCATCGATAACCTGAAAACAGAATGCACCGCGCAGGGCCGGCAGCGCCCGCAGGATGCCCTCGGCCATGGCGCGGTGGGCGGGATGGCGCTCGGTGATGCCCTTTTCGACTTCCCCTGCCCGTATACGCAGGCGTCGATGCGAGATGACCGAGATGAGTTCGCCACCGGATTTGACGAAGGCATTGACCGTATGCTCCGGGCCATCGAGATATTGTTGCAGGATCATCGGCTCCGATGTCGTCTCAGGCAGATCGGCCTGCGAGCGCACGATGCTGATTGAACGGCTCGCGCTTCCGGCGTTCGGCTTGAGGAACAGCGGCCAATCCCAACGGGAGAGTGCGCCGCGGACATCATCCAGCTTTCCGGTTCGGGGGACCGGCACCTCCGCTGCTTCCAGGACACGCATGGTTTCGAGCTTGTCGCGGACAACGTCGATGACGGCCGGTGGGCTGACATGCACACGGCAATCGAAGCGAGCAAAATCATCCGCCGCGGCCGCGAGCGGCACCAGTTCAGGATCGATGGTCGGAACGATCAGCCGAATGTCATGCGCGCGCGCAAGCTCGATCAGGCGAGCAGCGAATTGCGGGTGGTCGTAGGGCGGCACGGTGAAGGCCCTGTCGGCAACGGCGCAGGCGGCACTTAAATCCGGATCGACGTCGCAGGCGAAGACCTTGACCTCGATCTCAAGGGCCCGAGCGGCCCGACGAAAGCACTCGATCAAGCCGACGCGCCTTCCTGCGGAAGAGACGAGGATATTGAGCGACCTGTACGCCATACGCGCCTTCTCCTAATGACGAGGAGCCACAATGATCATTCACATTTGCCTCTGCGAAACCGAACGAACGCCAATCCACGCATCCGCTTCTGGCTGCCTCACGATCCCAGTTTGCTGTGCACGGCGGGGCGTCGACCATTGGCCGTGCGCCAGCCGGTCACCTCGATGCACTGTCGGTCGCCGCACATGACGGTGAAACCGTCCGGCGTGTGCGCCTGAACTTGCCCGGCGAGGCCGACATAGCGAAAGGAATCCGCAAATGTGCGCGCCACGTCGATATGGATGGGTTTTCCCTCCTGGCGAGCGAAGGCGCCGGGATAAGGCTCCCCGACTGCCCTGATCAGGCGCAGGATGTCCGTTGCTGGACGCTGCCAATCGATCAGACCGTCCTCCGCCACGCGTTTTGCGCAGTAACTCGCCAGATTGTGGTCTTGCTCGGTCCTCGGCGCCTTTCCTGCCGCCGCCAGGGCGACGGCTTCCGGAACCATCTCTGCCAGATTGCGCACATGTTTCTCGTAGAGACTGCGCGCCGTCTCGTCTGGAGCGAGGGCGAAAAGTCGCTGCAGGATGAGGGGGCCGGAATCTGTGCCTTCATCGATCCAGAAGAGCGACGACCCGGTCGTCTTCTCGTCGAGCAGGATTGTCCATGGAATAACCCCCCGTCCCCGCAGCCGAGGCAGTGCCGACGGGTGAAAGCCGATCACCCCCAGACGGGGGATGGCGCGAAACGCCTGGCGACAAATCTGCGACCAGCCGAGAACCAGCACAAGGTCCGGCGCGCTGGCACGAACGGCCTCCAGCGTTTCTTCCGCGTTCACATTGGTCGTATGGAAGACCGCGCTCCCGGCTGCCCGTGCCGGCGCGGTCAAATCGGCAAAATCGGAATGCCGGTCGGCCGCCTCGGGCGGCAACGTGACCACCAGCGACGGCAGCAGCCCTTTCGACAGAAGGGCATCAAGCGCTATTCGGGATCCCTCTACGGCACCAACCAAAACAAACCGCATTGTTTTTCTCAAATAAAAAGTGTGTCAGAGCGTTATGCACAACCCAGAGCGCAACCAAGGGGAGAAATAACCCATGTGGGCGATATTAAAGTATTTCAAGTATGATATGCGGGGATGCTATTTCAGACGCGGGCTATACTGCAAGAGAATAATTGCATGATAGTGTCAGCCGTTGTATCGTAAAACCACTGCTTTTCTAGGGCTCAGCTCTCGAAGGCGATTTTTGAGAACGAACAAATTTCAGAAATGATCGCGTCCGATGTGCCCTCCGAAATTGAGGCAATGGAAAAAATTGATACCCTAGCGTGCGAAACGCGCAAAGGAGTTTAATGCTTGTGGCAGGCGCAGTGAAACACATCGTGTGTAGCCCTGCAGTCCAGCCAAGGGAATGCGGAGAAGGCCCCAGCTGCGGCGCAACTTCGGATCCATAGTATGATATTGCATTTGATCACCAATTTCAGCGCAAGCGCCGGAGCTGAAACGATGCTTGCGCGCCTGCTCAAGGCTTCATCCGACGAACGCGTCCTGGTCGTGTCGTTGCTCGACGTCTCGGCGCGAAACCGCGACCTCGCGGACAACCCGCGCGTCGAGTATGTGGCACTCGGCGCGCGTTCGCTGCCGGCCATCGTTCAGGGCACGATGCGACTTGCCCAAATCATCCGCCAGGAAAAGCCGAGCGTCATGCTCTGCTGGATGTACCATGCGATGGTGGTCGGAACGGTTGCTGCGAAACTCGCCCGCTGTGCGACGCCGGTGATCTGGAACGTTCGCCAGTCGCTGGATGACATCGCGTCGCTGTCGAGAAGCTCGCACTTCGCGATCGCTGCCGCCAAAGTGCTCTCCGGTTCTGCATCCGGCATTATCTACAACTCGTCCCGGGCGCGCGACATGCACCGTGCCTACGGCTATCGCAACCTGAACTCAGTCGTCATCCCGAACGGCTTTGAAATTCCAGCCGTTTCCGCCGGACACGAGGCGCCGCCCCGCCGGATTGGCATCGTCGCGCGCTTCCATCCGCAAAAGGATCACGCCACCTTCTTTCGGGCTGCCGCCTCAGTGTTGCGGACGCATCCGGACACGCGTTTCCTTGCAGCCGGCCGGGGACTGGCCTGGGACAATCCCGAGGTCGTACGGTTGATCGCGGATGCGGGCCTGCCGAGCGAAGCCATCGACCTGCGGGGCGAGGTGGCGGACATGGAGGATTTCTACCGCAGCATTGACATCCTCGCGCTATCGTCGAGAACGGAGGGCTTTCCCAACGTCGTTGCGGAAGCGATGAGCTACGCGAAGATGGTGGTGGCAACCGACGTGGGAGACGCGGCAGAGGTTGCCGGCAGCGCGGGAATTGTCGTGCCTGCGCGCGACCCGGAAGCCTTCGCCGACGCCATGCGCAAAGTGCTCGACCTTTCGCCGGAAGAATACGCCCGCTATGCCCATCTCGCCCGCGATCGTATCGAAAGCGAATACACACTGCACAAGATCGAAAGGCGCTACTCGAACTTCCTGAGGAATTTCTGACGTGCCACCGCGCGAACGAAGCGACTGAACAGGATATCAAAGAAAGAGACAGTTGCCCGCACGAAAAAGAAAACGAGGCCCAGTCCGTACCATCTTCCAGCGCCGAGACATCGCCGCGTTGACCAATGGCAAGCATGTGATAGCATCGAAACTTTAAAAGACATACTTTCAATTTCTTCAGATATACAATCACGCATTGCAGTTCGCGGCTTAAAATAATCTAATCACAAGCACTTCTTCTGCGGGCATTTTGACATGCATGTAACCCGAAGAATAACAGACCCGACACCACACACGACTTGCCGAGCCGTCCGTGACAGCAACGGGAAAGGGTCGTGGCGCCTGCGCGGCGCCACAAGGCAGCACGACCTGGGCCTGGCCGTCAGCGGCGGTCGGATGCTGGATGCGGGCAGGCGTCGGCCGCCTCCTCGGCCGAATGCGCACTCCGTCGGGTGGGCATCATGACGGCACCGATACGCACAGTCATCGTCGACGACCATCCGCTCGTCATTGTTGGCGCCCGGGCAACAATCGCGACGACAAGCGATATCGTCTGCGTCGGCGCCGCCGCAACCGGCGCCGAGGCGCTTGCGCTCGTCAAGGAGACCTGCCCGGACGTATCGGTTATCGACATCTCCCTTCCCGACATGAGCGGCCTTTCGCTTGCCGAAGAGATCCTAAGGCAGCAGCTTTCGGCCTATGTGGTGGTGATGACGATCTACCAGGAACGAACCTATGCGCAGCAGGCGCTTCAGATCGGCGTTAAAGGGTTCATCCAAAAATGCTCCGCCCCCGAACATCTGCTGCTCGCCGTCCGTTCAGTGACGCTCGGCGGCCTGTATCTGGATCCGCCAACCGCCCAGGAACTGACCCGCACACCGCCTGGCATTGGATCACGTGCCATGAAGGTGGTCGGCGTGCCCGGACTTACGCGTCGCGAGCAAGACGTGTTGCGTCTCGTCGCGCTCGGCTATTCCAACAAGGAGATTGGCGCGCGCACGAATGTGAGCGTCAAGTCGATCGAAACCTATAAGGCGCGCGCAACGGAGAAGCTGCAGCTCCACACGCGGGCGCAAATTGTCCATTTCGCCCTGACCCATGGCTGGATGAGCGCCCTCTAGAGCGTGGCGTGCACAATAAACGCACGGCGCTCCGGCACTTTGATGACAGGCGGTCAGGCCAAGGCACCGGCAGCGAAATGCCACGCTTGCCGCAGTTGAGACAGGAGCCGCCTTTGCGGATTGTGTTTGTGCTATCAGGGCTTGAGGCGGGCGGCGCGGAAAAGGTCGTCAACCTCCTCGCACACCACCGCGCCGCGCGTGGCGACGAGGTCCATGTTCTTGCTGTCAATGCAGAAAGCCCGGCGACCTACTTTGCCTATGATAAGACGATCCGCGTCGAGGCGCTCGGCAGCGGCACGCCGTTCCGAGTCCTTCGAACCGCCGAACGTGTCATTCGATTGCGCACGCGACTGCGGGCACTGTCACCCGACGTCGTCATATCGTTCCTGACCAAGATCAACATCATGGTCGTCCTGGCCACACGCGGCCTCGGCCTGCGGGTCGTTCTTTCCGAGCGAAACAACTTCAACACCCAGACCATGAGCCCGCTGTGGCGGCTATCGCGACCGCTGGCCGCCCGAGTAGCGGATCGGCTGGTGATGCAGACGGCAGAGGCGGTGCAGTCGCTGCCGCCGGACCTGAAAAAGAAGGCCGTCATCATCCCCAATCCGGTCACGCTTCCACTTGCCAGCACCCGCACGCAAAGCAAGGGCGCGCGGGTGCTGGCCGTCGGGCGTCTGGATAAACAGAAGGGTTTCGATCTGTTGGTCGACGCTTTTGCGGATGTCGCCAGGCGGAACCCGAAGATAACACTGACCATCTTCGGTGAGGGCCCGGAACGGCGCCCGCTCGAGGAAAAGGTTCGCCATCTCGGCCTGATGGACCGCATTCGCCTTCCCGGCACGACGAAATCACCGGTCGAATGGGTTGAAGCCGGCGATATCTTCGTCCTCAGCTCCCGCTTCGAGGGTTTTCCCAACGTGCTGCTAGAGGCGATGTCAGCAGGCCTCGCAAGCATCGCTTTCGATTGTCCCTGGGGGCCCTCGGAAATCATCGACACGCCGACGGTGGGCGTGTTGCTACCTCCGGAGAGTGTCGAGCAACTGGCCGCGGCGATAGACCGGTTGGCAGGCGATGCAACGCTCAGACAGCGGATCGGAGCGGCCGGCGCGCGTGCGGTCGCCTCACGTTACGCAACCTCCTCCGTCCTTCAGCAATGGGACAACGTCATTGCCCCGCCAAGGACCGTTTCCGCCCTGTCCCCGACGGCGCGCCTGACGACTTGAGACGGCATGCGGCAGCGGATCGTCTCCCGGTCACCGCCACAAGGATGCTCAGGGCGAGCCCGGCTTCAGATACAGCGTAGGGGTCCCATACCGATCCTTGAAACCAAGGGGAGCGGACTGCACATAGCCATGGCTCAGTGCATAGGCGTGCATGGGCTTTTCCAGCTCTTCCTCAAAACCGAGCAGAAGTGCCGCTGGCGGGTCCTTATCGAACATTGCTTCAATCGTCGCCGGCGACGCCATCTTGTAGTACTTCGCCAGCTCCGGGTCGGTCATGGCAGCGGTGCGATAGGCGAATGGCCCCGTAGCAAGCTCGGCATAGACGTCGAGGCCGCCTTCCAGCGGATAGATCGGCGAAAGGGTCGCCACTTTGCCGCTGACACCGGCAGCTTGCATCCGCTCCGCAATCGTCATGCCCTGCTCATGCACGCGCATTGTCGCCCATTGCTGCGGATGTGTCGCCTTACCGATGTATTGACCAAGACGCGGCGCGTTGACGGCGAGCACGACAAGCGCCGCGGCCAGAAGGATCGGCCGCGCCATAGGAAGTGCCCCCGGCCCGAGCGCCTCTAGCAAGAGCGCGAACGCCAGTGGAATGCAGACCAGCGGCGGCGCGAAATATTGCGGGAACCCAGGCGTCGGCACGAAACTCAAGGCGACACTGCAGAGCAATACGCCCGCCAGCACCAGCACCTCGCCGATCCGTGCCTTCGGCTCTGGCGCCGTATTCTCAGCGCGTCGGGCAAAAACCGTCAGTGCGACTGCCAGCAGCGCGGCAAGCGCCACGGCGACAGCCGGCGCAAACCATATCTCCTGAGCCAGCGCGAGCTTCTGGGCGAGCGACATTGCGCCTCCCTCCCCGTCACCGCTCATCAGCCGCCAATATTGCGGGTGCGGTCCGGTGTGATAGCGAACCACATGCGCGATAAAGAGCTCAGGGTCCCTGAAGAGATAAGCAAGGATCGGCGCTCCTCCAAGCAGGCCGCCAATCATCAGTGGACCGGCGACCTGACCGATGCGGTCTTTCAGCTTAAGCGATCGCGGCAATAGGAATGCGGCAACAGCCACGGCGGGTATAAAGGCAACAGCGCTCAACTTGAAGCTCACGGCAAGCGCCAGGAAGAAGCCGGCCAATACAGCCAGCGCGGCGCGCCGCCGCTCGTTGCGCAGCGCGAACAGGAAAAGACTGAGGCCGAGGAAGGCAAACGGCCAGGGCAAGAAATTGTTGGTGGCGCTGACACCCGTCTGCGTCAGGAACAGTTCGTTCACCAAGGAAACAACCACGACACAAACGGTTGCCCAGCCCGAACGTGTCAGTGCGTGCACGACGCCCGCCACCACCACCGCGAACAGGATCCAGGCGAGGAACACACCCACTCGGCCACTCAGAAGCAGGTAACTCGGCTCGACAAGCTTGCCGATGCCGTAGAAGTACCATGCGGAGCCCGGCGGATGATTGTAGAAGAAATCACCATAGAGCGCATGGTCGTTTAGCAGCCGGATCGGGGGAACATACAGTTGCTCGTCCCGCCGCATCTCGAAATTCATGATGCGGAGAAATAAGAAATAAGACACAAACAAGAAGAACAGCGCAGTCGCAAGATAGTAAAAAAACTCTACAGACCTTCCGCGAACCGAGACTTTTTCCTCGGAAGAAACGTTTGCTGGATATGTCATCTAAAAACTCCGAACAAACAATCGACGAAGTATAGAAAGCGGGAAGCGACGCGAACATTGACGGCCGCGCTCTGGCTCGGATCATCAAGCGGGAACGTGACGGCACCGGTGGCGCGTGGCATACGGGAAAATCCGGACAAGCGCGCAAGGATAAACCTGACACCTAAAAAAGCTTGCGGCCAAGCATAATATAAGGTATTTCTTTTATATTGGTTACTTAAGATAACGGAAACCCTGGGACTAATCCAGATATATTCCGTAACGCGCAGGCAAACGCCTGCATTTATTGGCGTGCATTTTTATCAGTTATTGAAAACGACCTCATCGCGCATTGGATCGCGATTGCCCATGAATAAAACCTAAGACGTCAACAGTATCCCAAACATATATTCTTGGAGACCGCTATGAAAGTCGTTCTCTTTGCGGGAGGGCTTGGCTCGCGCCTTGCCGAGGAAACCACGCGTATACCCAAGCCGATGGTCGAGATTGGTGGCAAACCCATCATTCTTCACGTCATGGACATTTACAGCCATTGGGGACACCGCGACTTCGTCGTGGCCGGCGGCTATAAATGCATGTCCATCAAGAGCTTTTTCCATAACTTCCATCTGTCGACGGCCGATTTTACTGTCGCGCTTGGAAGCGGCTCGATGGTGCTGCATCCCAATCATCCGCTCGATTGGAATGTTTCGGTGGTGGACACCGGCCTGTCGACAATGACGGGAGGCAGGCTTTTGCGCCTGCGTGAGTGGCTCGACAACGAACCCTTCATGGTGACCTATTCGGATGGTGTCGGGAACATCGACATCGAGGCGCTTCTTGCCTTCCACCGCTCGCACGGACGGCTTGCGACAGTCACGGCGGTCCAGCCCCCGGCGCGCTTCGGCAACCTCGAGATCGAAGGTGACCAGGTCGTCGAATTCACCGAAAAGGTCCAGAAGAAGGAAACCTGGATCAACGGCGGCTTCTTCGTCTTTGAACCGGGCGTCCTCGACTACATCCCGGGGCTTGCCGAGCCACTCGAAATGTCGCCGCTGACCAACCTCGCAAGAGACGGGCAGCTGTTTGCCTACAAGCACCACGGCTTCTGGCATCCGATGGATACGATCCGCGATCGCGACTACCTGAACGGCCTGTGCGAGAGCGACGATCCGCCGTGGCTGCATTTTGAACGCGACCACATCGCAGCAACGACACCCCCAACGTCTACCCATCACGTACGGATGTAGGACATGGCTGCGATCACCTGCGAGGCGGACCTTTCCGAGGCGTTCCATGGTCGGAGAATCCTGATCACGGGCCACACCGGCTTCAAGGGAGGCTGGCTCGCGCTGTGGCTGAGGCGGCTGGGTGCGTCGGTGGTCGGGCTATCCCTGCCGCCGTCGAAGCCGTCCTTCTTTCTGGCGACCGAACTTGGCGAAATCGTAGAGGGCCATAGCGGCGACATCAGGGTCGCCGCAGATGTTGCGCAGGCAATCCAGGGGCAGGATTTCGATCTTGTCATCCACATGGCTGCGCAAGCGGTCGTTCGAACATCGTTCGAGAGCCCTGTCGATACCTACGCCACCAACGTCGTCGGCACCGCGATCGTGCTCGATGCGGCGCGAAGGCTGAAATCGCTGAAGGGCGTCATCGTCGTCACCAGCGACAAGTGCTACGAAAACCGTGAATGGGTGTGGGGCTATCGCGAGAACGACCCGATGGGCGGGCGCGACCCGTACAGTTCGTCGAAAGGGTGCGCCGAACTTGTCGCGGCCGCCTACCGCTCCTCGTTCTTCAACGATGCGAGCGGGCCGCAGCTCGTCAGCGTGCGCGCCGGCAATGTTATCGGCGGCGGAGACTGGGGCGCCGACAGGCTTGTGCCGGACCTTGTCCGTTCGGTGGAAAGCGGCAACCCGGCGCGATTGCGCAATCCATCGAGCATCCGGCCGTGGCAACACGTATTCGAGCCGCTTCGCGGTTACATGATGCTCGCCGCCCATCTCGTTCACGGCAGGACGCGCTTTGCAGGTGGCTGGAATTTCGGCCCCGATCAGGAAGCAACGGTGAATGTTGGAACGCTTGCCCAGATGGTCGTCAGCCATTGGGGCGACGCCCCGCCGCGATACATCGTGGAGCAGCAGGCGAACGGGCCGGTGGAGTCCACCATTCTGCGCCTCGACAGCACCAAGGCACGTACGGAACTCGGATGGAAGCCGGTACTCCGCCTTGACGACGCCGTGGCCATGACCGCCGCCTGGTACAGGAAGTATCGCGACGATCCCACGCACATCCGCTCGTTTTCCGAACATCAACTGGAGCAATACGCCGACGCCTGGAAACAGGAAGCTGAACCCGACGCAAGACCATCGCCATTGCGCGCTATCGGAGATTGGAAAGATGCGAGTTAATTACGGGCAGTCCGTTTACGGCCAGGAAGAAATCGATGCCGTCATGGCAGTCTTGCGGTCATCGACGCAGATGGGCAAAGCCGTCAGGGCGATGCAGGAGCGCGTCGCCGCGCTTTTCGCAAAACGGCATGGCATCATGGTGAATTCGGGTTCGTCGGCGAACCATCTCGCCATCGAGATCGCCAACCTTCCGAAGGGCTCCGAAGTCATTACCCCTGCATTGACCTTTGCCACGACGGTAGCGCCGATCGTGCGTGCCGGCCTCCTACCGGCCTTCGTCGATGTGGTTGACGGCACCTACAACATCGATGCCGACGCGATCGAGCGCATGATTACCAAGAAGACGAAGGCGGTGATGATCCCGTCCCTGATCGGCAACCTGCCGGATTGGGACCGCATTCGCGCCATCGCGGACGCCCATAAGCTGTTGGTGATCGAGGACAGCGCCGACACGCTCGGTGCAACGGTGCGCGACAAGAGCACCGGAACGCGCTCCGATATCAGCACGACCAGCTTTTACGGTTCGCATGTCATCACCGCGGCCGGCAATGGCGGCATGGTCTGCGTCAACGACGATGAACTGGCGCGCACGGCGCTTCTCTATCGCTCCTGGGGCCGCACGTCCTCGCTTTTCGTTGAATCCGAAACCATCGAGAACCGTTTCAACATCGACCTCGACGGCTTCGACTACGATGCGAAGTTCGTATTCGAAGTTCTGGGGTTCAACATAGAACCGTCCGAGATGGGCGCCGCGTTCGGGCTCGTACAATTAGATCGCCTGCAACAGAACATCGACGCGCGCGAGCGCAACTTCGCCAAGCAGATGGCCTTCTTCCAGGAGTACGAGGACTGGTTCGTGCTACCGCGGCAGTTGCCGTTCTCGCGAACCGGATGGCTGGCATTTCCGCTGACTGTGCACGCCGATGCCCCCTTCACCCGCCGCGAGATGCAGATCTTCCTGGAGCAGCGCGACATCCAGACCCGGCCGGTGTTTACCGGCAACATCCTGCGCCAGCCGGCCATGAACGGTGTCGCCTGCAAGGTCGATCCCCGCGGCTACCCAATCGCCGACGACGTGATGCGCGGCGGCATCCTGCTCGCTTGCCACCACGGGCTGACGCCGGCGCATCTGGATCACATCCACCAGTCGTTCCGCGATTTCGCGCTTCGATTTGCAAATTCAGGGTCCAGCAGGCGCAGCCAACAGCAACCTGCCTCCTTCTTTTAAGTGATATGGGGTTTAAAGATGACACGTCTTACGAGATGCCGCGCCTGTCTTGCAGCCGACCCGCTCACGTTTCTCTGCATGGGTGATCACCCTCCGGCAAACAGCTTCGTGCGGTCGGAGGATGTGCCTGAAAGCCAGCCCACCTATCCGCTCGACTCGCAGGTCTGCCTGACGTGCGGCCTGATACAGGTTTCCGACCAGGTTCCGGAAGGTTTTTTTGAGCACTATCTCTACGTTCCCTCGAGCGCCACCTCCATGCACGACCACTTCGCAGGATTGGCCGATGTGCTGAAGAAGGCGGCCGGAAGCGGGCTGATCGTTGATATCGGTTGCAACGACGGCCTTCTGCTTTCGGCTTGCAACAAGGTCGGCGGAAACACGCTCGGTGTCGACCCTGCGGCCAACCTTGCCGAGATTGCCCGCGCTCGCGGCGTGAACGTCGATGTCGGCTACTTCACCCACCACGGCTCGGCACGCCTTGTTAAAGAGTACGGTTCGGCAAAGGCGATCGTGACGACCAACACGTTCAACCACATCGGCGACCTTCATGATTTCATGGCCGGTGTCAAAGACTGGCTGGCGGAAGACGGCGTCTTCGTCGTCGAAGTGCCGTGGGCGAAGAACCTCCTCGAAAACAACGAATTCGATACGATCTATCACGAGCACGTCTCCGAGTTCAGCCTGCTGTCGCTCGTCAAGCTCAGCGGGCACTTCGACCTTGAGGTCGTCGACGTTCATCGCCTTGGCGTGCACGGAGGGTCGATGCGTGTCTTCCTCAAACATGCTGCCGCCGCCACTCGTCCGTCGGCGACGGTCGGTGAAATGCTGGCGGAAGAACTGGACACCGGGATGCTCGAGGCCGAGACCTATCTCGCCTTCGCAGAACGGGTACGCAAGATCGGTGTCGACCTGAACGCCATGCTCGACCAACTCAAGAAGGACGGCATCACCATCGCCGGTTACGGTGCGCCGGCCAAGGGCAACACCCTCCTCAACTTTTTCGGGATCGGGCCCGACAGGCTCGACTATCTGGTTGACCGAAATGCACTAAAGCAGGGGCTGTACTCGCCGGGTATGAAGATACCGATCCGCTCGCCCGAGGTATTGACCGAAGACGCGCCCGACGTGCTCCTCGTATTGGCCTGGAATTTCTTCGACGAGATCCGGGCACAGCAAACTGATTTTGCCGCGCGTGGTGGCCGCTTCCTCGTGCCGCTGCCTTACCCGACCCTCGTCAACTAGAAGTCGGGACGGGTTGCGATACGGCGATTTGGCGCAAACGGGATTAGGCCCATGTCGAGAGTATTGATTACCGGCGCGGCTGGATTCATTGGTTCGCATATGACGCGCGCTTGCGTCGATGCCGGCTATGAAGTCCATGTCGTGGCAAGGCCCGGCACCGACGACAGCCGGCTCGATGCCGTCGATGGTGCGTTCACCCGACACAACTTCGACCTTCAGTCTGAAGAGGCTATCAAGCGGTGCCTTTCAGACGTGTCGCCGGAGATCGTCTTTCATCTCTCCGCCCGACCTAGGCGGCGCGAGGAAGCCGAACTCAACGACGCCAAGGCCGGAATCCGGGAACACCTCAACGCGCTGCTCGGTCTCCTCGGAGCCGCGAGTGTTGTCCGCCACCCGCCGCGAAAGATCGTCAGAACCGGCTCCCTTGCCGAGTACGGCTCGGCGCCGACACCCTACGAAGAAGATAGCCGCGAGTTGCCGGTCAACGCCTATGGCGCCGAACTCGCCGCCGCCACACATTTCATCGGTGGCTTGCAGGCGCGCCTGTCCTTCCCCGTAATCACGGCGCGGCTGGCGCTCGTCTACGGCCCGATGCAATCGACGGAATTCATGATTCCGCTGTTGATCGAACGTTGCCTCGCCGGCCAGCACTGCGTCGTCCGCAATCCGGGAGACCGACGCGATCTGCTCTATGTCGACGACGTCATTGAAGCCTTGCTTCGGATTGCCGATGCGCCGGTAAGCACCCGGCTCGTCAATGTCGCAACTGGCATGGCACCAACTATGCGGGAGGTTGCAAAGCTCATCGTCGAGCACACCGGTGCCGACCCGGGCCTCATAGAATACGGAGTGGGGTCGACCGGGGGCATCAGGGATTTCCGTGCATCGACCGCGCGAGCCAAGGATCTTTTCGGTTGGAGCATGCGGGTGCCGCTGACGGAGGGGCTAGCCCGCACAATCGCATGGCGCCGAGGGGTACTACCGCCCATATCAAGCGATGGCCGCGCATCGCGCAATACCGTCTGAGGGTGGTGAAACGCGATGAAGAAGAAACCAAAGATTTCGATCCTGGTGCCGGCCTACAACGAGGAGGCCAATGTCAGGCGCGCCCACGAGGCGATCGTCGAGATGTTTGGGACCCTTCCCGGATACGACCGCGAGATCATCTTTACGGACAACCACTCCACCGACAGGACCTTCGACATTCTGTCAGAAATTGCCCGCGAAGACCCGACCGTCCGTGTCATCCGCTTCAGCCGCAACATCGGCTATCAGCGCTCGCTGCTGGTCGCCTACAAGACGGCGACGGGCGATTGCTCCGTTCAGATCGACTGCGATCTGCAGGATCCTCCGCATCTCATTCCAGGCATGGTCGACCTTTGGTTGGAGGGTCACCAGGTCGTCTACGGCATTCGCCGGACACTCAAGGACGGGTGGCTGACGACCCGGATCCGCCGCGCTTTCTACTGGTGCATCAACGCGCTCAGCGAAGATGATCTGCCTCTCAACGCCGGCGAATTCCGACTTGTCGACCGATGCATTCTTGATGAGTTGCGCAAGGTCGACGATACGTCGCCCTATCTGCGTGGCCTTATCAGTGCGATGGGTTTCTCGCAGGTCGGCTTTGAATATGACCGACAGGCGCGTGTCGCGGGCGAAAGCAAGTTTCCGTTCAGGGCCATGTTGTCACTCGCCGTCGACGGGATCCTCAACCATTCGCTGACGCCGCTGCGGCTCGCCTCGATGGCAAGCCTGGTGATGGGCACTGCCACCCTCCTGCTTCTGCTCGGCTACCTCGTCGGCAAGCTTCTGTTTGGACAGGACTGGCCGGCGGGCTTTGCCACGACGACGATGCTGCTTCTGCTTTCCATCACTCTGAACGCAATTTTCCTCGGCATCATGGGCGAATATGTGGGACGCATTTTCATGCAATCTAAGCGACGCCCTGCCCCGATCATCGAAGCATCGCTCAATGACGACCGACACCGGCGACCGGCACCAATGATGCCGGAATGGAGGCGGGGCGATGTCGCGGCCGACAATCAAAGACATTAGCGCCGGGCCGCGCGGCGGCGCGACGCTTGCACGGTTTGCTGCCGTTGGCGCGCTGACGACCCTCCTCGACATGGCACTGTTCAACACACTCTATCTGGTGGGGGTGCCGCCACTTTCCTCGAACCTGGTTTCCTATTCCTGCGGGATCGCGGTGAGCTACATGCTCAATCGCGCCTGGACCTTCCGCGCCGCCCGCAGCCATGTGCAAGCCGTTAAGTTTGTCGTGGCGACGGTTGCCGGCCTCCTGATCTCGACGGCCATCGTTTCGACCCTTGCATTGCTGATCCCGGCGCCCATCGCCAAGCTCGTCAGCGTCCCCATCGTATTCGTCTGGAACTACCTGACGTCTCGGCTCTGGGTGTTTCGCGAAGCTGCAGCAGCGAATGCCGTCATGAAATACGCGATGGAGGATGCCGTCGCATTAGGCAGCCGGCATCCTCCTGAAACACAGCAACCGAATATCTCTTAGATCTCAATTTTCATATCAGTAAAAACTAGACAACAATATTGCAGATGATAGTACATATTTCGCATATCGGAGTATTAACGCCATGTCTTTAACCCATTTGCAGCGACTTGAAGCCGAAGCGATCCACATCTTCAGAGAGGTCGCCGCAACCTTTGCCAAGCCGGTCATGCTCTACTCGATCGGCAAGGACTCCTCCGTCATGCTGCATCTGGCGATGAAGGCGTTTTATCCAGGAAAACCACCCTTCCCATTCCTGCACGTCGACACGACCTGGAAGTTCCGCGAGATGATCGAATTTCGCGACCGCATCGCGGCCCAGTTCGGCATCGATCTGATCGTTCACATCAACCGCGACGGTGTCGAACAGAAGATCAGCCCCTTCACCCATGGCTCCAACGTACACACCCATGTGATGAAGACACAGGCGCTTCGCCAGGCCCTCGACAAATATGGCTTTGATGCCGCCTTTGGCGGCGCGCGACGGGACGAGGAAAAGAGCAGAGCAAAGGAGCGTATTTTTTCGTTCCGCAACAGTCAGCACGCTTGGGATCCAAAGAACCAGCGGCCCGAGATGTGGAAGAGCTACAACACCCGTGTCGGCCCCTCGGAGACCATCCGCGTCTTTCCTCTGTCGAATTGGACCGAGCTCGATATCTGGCAATATATCCTCAAGGAAAACATTCCGATCGTTCCGCTCTACTTCGCGGCACGCCGCCCGGTGGTTCAGCGGGACGGCATGCTGATCATGGTCGATGACGACCGAATGCCGCTCCATGACGACGAAAAGGTCGAAGAGCGCCTGATCCGCTTTCGAACGCTCGGTTGCTATCCGCTCACCGGGGCCATCGAATCGAGCGCGACAACACTCCAGGATATCGTTCGCGAGATGCTGACCGCACGGACGTCCGAGCGGCACGGTCGCCTGATCGACGCCGACGAGGCCGCATCGATGGAGAAGAAAAAGCGGGAGGGGTACTTCTGATGACGGCCTTCAGCACACCCGCCACAACCAGCACCGTGCTGGACTATCTGGCCAAACAGGAAAAGAAATCGCTCCTGCGTTTCATGACCTGCGGCTCCGTCGACGACGGCAAGTCAACCCTGATTGGCCGGCTGCTCTACGACAGCAAGCTTTTGTTCGACGACCAGCTTGCCGCGATCAAGCGTGACACCAAGCGGCGCAACGCAAGCCAAAACGACATTGATTTTGCTCTTTTGATCGACGGCCTCGAAGCCGAAAGGGAACAGGGCATCACCATCGACGTCGCCTATCGCTTCTTCGCCACGTCGCGGCGCAAGTTCATCGTTGCAGACGCGCCGGGGCACGAGGAATACACGCGAAACATGGTCACGGCCGCATCGACCGCGACGCTCGCAATCGTGCTCGTTGATAGCCGTAAAGGCATCCTTCGTCAGACGCGCCGCCATTCCTTCATCGCGTCCCTGCTCGGGGTGCGCCATGTCCTTCTTGCCGTCAACAAGATCGACCTGGTCGGCTATGATCGGCGCGTCTTCGAGTCAATTGTTGCCGACTACAGGGAATTTGCCAGGAACCTCGGCTTCACAACGGTCACTCCCATTCCGATCTCGGCGCGCTTCGGCGACAATATGACAAGCCGGTCGCCGAAGATGCCCTGGTATGATGGACCGACGCTGCTTGAGCATCTTGAGACGGTCCCGATCGAGGAAGATGCGACCGAAGCTCCGTTTCGGTTTCCGGTTCAACTCGTCCTGCGCCCAAACCTCGATTTCCGCGGATTTGCCGGGCAGGTGGCATCCGGCAGCATAGCCGTCGGCGACCCGGTGGCGGTGGCAAAATCCGGCCAGCTATCCAAGGTCAAGGAAATCGTCACCTACGACGGCAAGCTCGCGCGCGCGATCGAGGGGCAGTCGGTCACGCTCGTGTTGGAAGACGAACTGGAAGTTTCGCGCGGCAACATGCTCGTGCCACCTGAAGACCGCCCTCATGTCGCCGACCAGTTCATGGCCCACGTGATCTGGCTCCATCCTGATCCGATGCTTCCCGGCCGCAGCTACATCCTGCGCACCGAGGTCGACAGCGTGAGCGCCACCATCACGAGCCTGAAACACCAGATCGACGTCAACACCTTCGCCGAGGAAGCGGCAAAGTCGTTGCGCATGAACGAGATCGGCGTGTGCAATCTCTCCACCCAGGCGCCGATCGTCTTCGACAGCTACAAGGCCAACCGCACCACCGGCAATTTCGTGCTGATCGATCGTTTCAGCAACGCGACCGTTGGCGCCGGCATGATCGATTTCCCACTCCGACGGGCGCTCAACGTCCATTGGCAAGCGCTCGACATCAACAAGAAGGCGCGCGCCGCACTCAATCATCAGACACCGCGGGTGCTCTGGTTCACCGGTTTTTCCGGCTCCGGAAAATCGACGATCGCCAACATCGTCGAGAAGATTCTGCATTCCAGAGGCAAACACACGTTCCTGCTCGACGGTGACAACGTCCGTCACGGCCTCAACCGCGATCTTGGCTTCACCGAAGAGGACCGCGTGGAGAACATCCGACGCGTGGCCGAAGTCGCCAAGCTGATGACCGAGGCGGGCCTGATCGTGCTCGTCTCGTTCATCTCGCCGTTCCGTTCAGAACGCCGCATGGCGCGGGAAATGTTCGCGCCTGGCGAATTCATCGAGATCTTCGTCGACACACCGATCGAGGAATGCGCGCGGCGTGATCCCAAGGGCCTCTACAAGAAGGCGCTCGCCGGCGAGATCCGGAACTTCACCGGCATCAGCTCACCCTATGAGCGCCCGGAGGCGCCGGAGATCCACCTCCATACGGTGGGCCACGAGGTCACGGCTCTTGCAAGCGAGATCGAGGCCTACCTGGACGAACAATAGCAACCGCGTCAGCGGACGGCAGCGAAGCCAAAGAATGCAATTGGAGGGATGCGATGATCGACACGCTCACGGCAGCCGCGATAGAGGCCGGCAAGGCTATTCTCGACGTTTATGAACGTGACATCAGTGTTGCCGAAAAAGCAGACTGCTCGCCGGTCACCGAGGCGGACCGCTCCGCCGAAGAAATCATCCTTGCCATACTGGCGCAGACCTTCCCGGATATCCCTGTCGTTGCCGAGGAATCCGTTGCGGCAGGCGCCGTGCCCGATATCGACGGGCAGCGTTTCTTTCTCGTCGATCCACTCGACGGCACCAAGGAATTCATCAACCGGCGCAGTGATTTCACCGTCAACATCGCCTTGATCAGCGATGGCGAGCCGGTGGCAGGCGTGGTCTTTGCGCCTGCACGGCAGGTCGGCTACGTTGCCGAAGGCGGCAAGGCCACCAAGTTTCATGTGGCCGCCGACTTCGCCGTCACCGAGATTGCGGAAATACGCTGCCGGCCGCGGCCGGCCAGCTTGACGGCGGTTGCCAGCCGTTCCCACAGCGACGCCGAAACAGCCGATTTTCTCCAAAAGAACGCGATCCTTGAGTGCACGTCGATCGGCTCCTCGCTCAAATTTTGCCTGCTCGCCGAGGGCCTGGCTGATGTCTATCCGCGTTTCGGACGCACCATGGAATGGGATACGGCCGCAGGCGACGCCGTATTGCGTGCCGCCGGCGGCCGCGTCACGACGTTGGACGGGCAACCCTTCCTCTATGGAAAGCGCCGTCAGGCGAACGACTGCGACTTCGCCAATCCCGGCTTCATCGGCTGGGGGCGGGATTGCGGGCCTCTCGCCACCGAAAAGGAAGCGGAATGAAACGAAACCGGTCTAAGATGTCTGGAAACGAGGAATGCCAGCGCTGAGGCGGAGGCGAGCAGATCCGGCGGGCGATTGGGACACTGGACCTGAGAATTGCCCACCCTCGAACCTGAACGCTGCGATCTCCTTCGTGTCCATTGAGGGCGACTGCATACCATGAGCATGTTCGACCATAGCCTTCCGGCCGGACTGGCCCCCAAACGCGACGCGATGCGTCGCGACACACCGGGCCTTGCGCTCAGCAGAAAGTTTGAGTTCATCCTGCTGCTTGGCGCCGTCTTCTTCTGCTCGATGAATTACTTTCGGTATGGCGACACGAATTTTACCGTCGCCGACTTCCTTGCCCTTCTTTGCTTCTGTTTTGCGGTGCTCAACCGCAACATTGATCTTCAGCTGTTCGGTCGCGTCAGCAGCGGGCTGTGGTGGCTGGGGCTGACGCTACTGGTTTCAGGGCTCTTGGCAAGCAGCATTGCCGGCCCCGACCCCATGCGCGGCATCGTCGTCGTTACGCAATATCTCTACGCCTATCTCTTCGTGGTGCTGCTGTTCAGCGGCCGCACTCTTGACCAACTCGTGATCCTTGCAAAGACCTATGTGTTCTCGATCCTCGTCTTGTGTTTTCAAGGGATCTATCTCATCCATGTCGACGGTCGCACAAACACCAATTTCGTGAGCGGCAACGGACGCTTCAGCGGATTGATGGAGCGCGAGAACGAGTGCGCGGCGGTCATAGCGCTCGCAGTGCCTATCCTGCTTTTGCTGATCACGACGAGACGGCTCAACCGCGTCTATGCCTTCATCGCCCTGCCGATCCTCATCTACGGGATCCTGCTCACGGGCTCAAATACGGGCCTCATCGCCCTTGTGTTTGGCATGAGCGTATTCGCGATCATTGGCGTCAACTGGAAGCGGCTGGTCGTCAACATCGTCTTGCTTGCCGGCATTGTCCTCGCCGTCGGTAGCTCCGCGCGAGACTATCTGCCGGCCGCGTTCCAGAAGCGCGTGCTTGGCGCCCTCGAAAGCGGCGACATCGGACAAGCCGGCACATTCGACCACCGTGTCGAACTGATCTATGAAGCGATGAACATGACCGACAGCACATTGCTGATCGGGGTGGGCGCAGACCAATACCGGATAGCGAGCGCTATCCATCAGCCGGTCCATAATCTCTATCTGCTGCTATGGACAGAAGGCGGCCTGATATCCGCCATTGGCCTTTTGGTCATGCTCCTCGCCGCCTTTGGCCCCGCGTTGGCGGTGGCGCGGCTACCCGGAGGTCGGGCCTTCGCGGGATGCATCGCAGCCAACGTCTCCATGCTGCTCCTGGTCGCCAATGCGGTGCCGCATGCCTATAGCCGCTTCTGGCCGTTCCCGCTCGTGCTCCCCGTGGCACTCGCCTGCGCCTACATCGCGCTCTCGCGTTCGACGAAGCCGGTTCCCGATGCCTTTGGCCAACCCGAGCCGGTGCTCACACAACCGGAACAAGGCTTCATGTCTCAGGCGGGCCCGGACGCGCGGCGTTGAGCCGCCGCTCGCTGATACGATCACCGAGAAGCATCACCAGAACGGTTTCCGCGACAATCTTGAGATCGATCCAGGCTGAGCGGTTGGCAATGTACCAGAGGTCGAGGTCGAGTTTTTCGTCGTTCGATAGAATGGCATTGCCACTGATCTGCGCCCAACCGGTGAGACCAGGCCGTACGCTACAGCGCAGGGTGCCGCGCTCGCCGAGTGCATCAATCGTTTCCGGCAGGATCGGGCGCGGACCGATAAGGCTCATTTCGCCGATCAGGATGTTCCAGAACTCGGGCAGCTCGTCCAACCGTGTCCGGCGGAGCAAAAGCCCAAACCGACCGGTCCGCTGTTCGTCGCTCAAGAGCCGCCCCTCAGCATCCCTGGCATCCGACATCGACCGAAATTTCATCATGCGGAACGGACGGCGGTCGAGCCCCGCCCGGGTCTGGTGAAACAGCACGGGCCGCCCCAGCCAGAACGCGACGGCAATCCCAACCACCAGCATAATCGGCAGGCTCAAGAGGCCCGCAAACAATGCAAAGACGATGTCAAAGCACCGTTTCATATCCAACTCCAAGCACCCCGTCGTGCACCCGGGCGACCGCGTCACCTGCGCTCAACAATACCCCGAAAGCACAGGTCTACGCCCGTACCTCCATTTCACCGGCCGGCGCATGCTGCCCCAAAGCGGGTCTGGACGCCTCACTGACGATGTCATGCAGGAGGCGGGCGGCCCGCATCATTGCCTCTTCGCTCTGCGCCGGGTCGACCAGAAGCGCGATACTGGTTTCGCCGAGCCGACGGGCAACGGGAAGTCTTTCCGAGGGCGACAGCCCGAGATCCGAAAAGCATTTTTCAAGGTAGACTTCTGAGCAACTGCCCGTGAAGCAAGCGATCCCTGCCGCATTCATGGCCGCCACGATCCCGTCCCGATCATATCCCGGCTTCAAAGCTTCCGGCCGAACGAAAACGTAGTATCGATAATACGCATGGCGGAAGCCGTTCGGCAGAAGCGGTGCACGCAGCGCCGGAAGCCGACCGACGACATCGTCGAGGATCGAGGCGTTGCGCGTCCTTGCGGCGCGCCATCCGCTCAGGCGCTCGAGTTGCCTCACCCCCAGAACAGCCGCAAGCGAGGTCATCCGCCAGTTTGTGCCGATCGTTTCATGCAGCCAGCGAAATCCGGGCGGATGCTGTCGCAGGAAGGCAGCATCATAGGATTTGCCATGGTCCTTTCGGCTCCATGCCTTCTTCCAGAGCGCCTCATCGTCAAGAGCGATCAGCCCGCCCTCGCCGCCAGTGGTGATGATCTTGTCCTGGCAAAAGGAGAACGCGGCAATATCGCCGAAACTTCCAACAGGTCTACCGTCGATTTCGGCACCGTGGGCCTGGGCACAATCCTCGATGACCCACAGCCCCGCCCGCCTCGCGAGCGCCATGATTGCCGGCATGTCACAGGGAAATCCGCCAAGATGGACGGCGATGATACCCTTGGTCCGGCTGGTGATTTTCGGGGCAATCGTTTCCGCGCTGATATTCTGGCTGTTCTCATCCACGTCCGCGAAGACGGGCACGCCACCGCAGAAGGAAACGCAGGACGCGGAAGCGACAAAACTGCGCGGCGTAACGATCACCTCGTCCCCGGCTTCGAGACCAAGGGCGAAAAGCGCCAGTTCCAGCGCCAGCGTTCCGTTCGCAAGTGCAATCGCGTGCGTCCGCCCGAGCGCGCGGGCGTAGGCTTCCTCAAAGGTCGCGACATGGGGTCCGGTCCAGGCATTCACCTTGCCGGACCTCAAGACTGCCACGACATCCGCAATTTGTTCCTCGTCATATACCGGCCACGTCGTCACGGCTTGCTCCCTCGGTCGACCGAAAATTCCAGAAATGTCAGATCACGTGCCGCACCATCACAAAGGCCTCGGCCGCCGACTTGAGCACGGTGGCACCGCGCAAGGTGGCAAGGGCGGTCAGAGTTTCGATGCTACGCTCATGCGGAGCCGCGCGGATCTGGGACTTGAATGCCCTCATGGCGGCAAGCTTGCGATCGATGTGGTCGCTGATGTCGATAAAGACGTTCGGAACAAAGCCCGGCGTCACGTAAGGGGCGTTCCAATTCGTCTCCGACAGCGTCTCATAGGCCAGGATCGTCTTGGGATAGCCGGGCTGATGCGGCCTTGCGGCGACCAGCGACGACAGAAAGATCAACTGATGATCGATATGCATATCGCCAAGAAAAGGGATGAGCAGCGTCTGCGGTGAGATGGAACGCACAAGCTCGAAGAGGGCGGCGTTGAGCGCCGAATGCGACGTTTCGGACAAGGCAGCGGCGGGAAACCCCAACCAGCGCGTCTCTCTCACTCCGAGAATTCGATGCGCCTCGTGGGCTTCGGCCTGGACCGCGGCGACCGAGGCGCGGTCAAAGGTCGGTGGCTTTCCCTCCGTAACCACAGCCACGAAGACGTCGTTTCCCTGCTGAGCCAGCCTTGCCATGGTGCCGCCGGCACCCAGGACCTCATCGTCGGGATGAGGCGCGATCACGAGCGTCCTTCCGAAGGTTTCCGTAAGGGTCATCGCGCCGCCCCCATCAATACGTCACCGACACTCCTCGGCTTTGGCACGCATGCGAACTCACCCCTCACGCAACTCTCCATCTGTATACGGACGTAGACACTGTATATCTGGACTAGAGCGCCGTGCGTTCATATGAACGCACCAAGGACGCTCTAGCACTTTGATTCTAGAGCATCTTTCCGCTTCACGTGAATCCACTTGAGAGCGGGATGCTCTAGAGACCAGCGATCGAAACAAAGATGACATCCCCGGGCAACACCTCGGTCAGGCTCGTGGCCTCAATGCTCTGCCGCGCCTTGACCTCGCCGTGCCCGGTGTCACGATTGATCTTGTAGAGGAACGAGATCTCATTCGGTTTGCGTGTGTCGGCATCGGCAGCGGCCATCAGGAGCATTTGCTCTTCGGTTGTCTCGCGCACCGTTTCCAGTTTCTTGAGCGTCGCCTCGCGCTCCTGCAGCAAGGTCAGGATCTCTTTCTCCCGGTTTGCCTGCAAGGTTGCCAGTTGCAGCTTGAGATTGGCAAGCTCGCGGCTGGAGCGCCCGATTTCTGCGTAGAGCTCCAGCAGCCGCGACTTTTCACTCGACGTTGCCATCTTCACGCGCGAAAGCTCGGATTCCGTATTCAGTTCCCTCTTTCTTAAGGCGAGCGTGCGTGCCTCGACCTGCTCGTTAAGGGCAACCACCTCCTCCTGCTGCGCCTTCAGCTTGTCGAGGATGACAAGGCTCGCCTCGGTTTGCGATATGCTCTGATTGAGAATCTCGATCTGGTTTCGCGTCGACACCAGGTCCGTCCTCAGGATCTTTTCCTCGATTGCGACGATGGAATCGACCGACGTGTCATCGACGTAGGTCTTGACGCTTTCCGGCACGTCCTTGAGGTCAATCTTGTCGGAGCCGCGCAATTGCGCGTAGAGACGCGCGGTATAGATCGCCTCGCGCACGATCTCGACGTCCGTTTCCTCGATGGTGCCACGCAGCTTCGCACGGGCGATGATGCGGTCAGCGGGATTGGATAGGGCCGAAAGCGGTCCTCCAGCAAGGCCGACAGCCTGCTCGACCGTCAATCCGGGATAGTAGGGGAACGAACCTGGCGTCCTCACTTCGCCGAGGATCAGAACAGGGCGGACCGTGATGATACTGAGGGAGAGCTTCGGGTCGGTCAGCACTTGACGGGTCAAGTATTCGCCGCGTAGAGCCGCCATGGCCTCAGGTATCGTTCGCCCTTCGATCTTCACCGCCCCAATGAGCGGAAATGCCGCAACGCCGTCGGTACCGATCGTCAACGAGACCGGCAGGTCGGCGTCGTCCATGATGTCGAAAGACAAGATATCCCCGACGGAAATCCGGTAAGCAGCCGGCGCCTGGATCGCTGTTCCAGCACCGGCCGCGGCGGGACTGGCTGCGCCCGCGCTGGTTGCTCCGGCGCTTACCGCCCCGGCGGCCTGAAGCGAGACGACCATCAAAAAACTGGCGGTCGCGGCAAGAGCGACAAGATTGAACAGGCGGTAGATTGCTTGAGCCGGAAACTTCATGCTTCCCTCTAATGAATAAAATCCGCACTTCACCAAAGGTCAACCGCACCAGGAGAAGCGGAATTTAAACTACAACAATCGTTGAAATTATTTTACGAGACCTCTGTAATTTCTTTCAGTCACTATGATATGCTTCGAAAAGCAGAAAGCATTACACAATCTTTAATTGCATTCTTGAACGTAATTAATTTCGCCCAGAAAAGGCAAGCAAACGAAACTCGCTGAGCGAGAACTCTAAAACATATCGTCCATTGTTCCATGAAACAGGCGTAATTGCAACCTCAAAGCAGGATGTAATTTTGTGATATTATTGGAATCACTACTGAAAAAGACAAAAAAGTATCGTTCCGCCTGGCAAGCCGAAGCGGACCTCCACGGGCGGCTCAAGAACATAGCTCACCTTCTGACCGGCAACTTCGCCAGCGCGTTCATTGGCCTTGTCGGCTTTGCGCTGACGGCACGGGCGCTCGGTCCGGCTGACTACGGCCTGCTGGCGCTTTCCTTCGCCTATACGCGCGGCATAGAGCGGTTCGTCAGTTTTCGTTCCTGGCAGCCGCTCATCAAATACGGAGCAAAGGCGCTGCAGGTCGGCGAGACCGACGACCTCAAGGCGCTCTTCAAGTTCGGCTTGCTGATCGACCTTACCACCGCACTTGCCGGATGGGGCCTGGCGGTGCTGATCGTACTTCTTGCGGGGCCATTTTTCGGAATCTCTGCCGAGATGAGCCGCTTCGTGCTGATTTACTGCGCGGTCCTGCCGTTCCAGGTGACGGGCATGCCGACGGCCGTCATGCGTCTCTACGGCCGCTTCAAGATCGTCGCCTACGGCCAAGTGGCCGCGAGCGTCCTCAGGGCACTTTTATGCCTCGCCGGCGTCTATCTCGGCTGGGGGCTGTTCGAATTCATGCTGCTCTGGATGGCCTCGCAAATCTGCAGCAGCCTGAACAGAACCATCTGGGCCTTTCGTGAGCTGCGCAAGCAGGGATTGCATGGCGTCATGCAGACGCCGCTCGGCGATATAAGAACGCGCTTTCCCGGCTTCTGGAGCTTCTCGCTTTCGACCAATCTGGCCCTGATCATTCAGGCCTGCGCCTTCGAATTCGACACGCTTCTCGTTGGCTATCTCGCCGACCCAGGGTCGGCGGGTCTCTACCATATCGCCAAGCGCGTGGCCAAGATCGCGCAGCAGGCCGGCGAGCAGGTTCAGGCGGTGCTCTATCCGGATCTTTCTCGCGTGTGGGCGACGGAAGGGACTTCGGAATTCAGGAAGACCGTCAGCCAGACTGGCTGGCTGCTGTTCGGCTTCGGCGTCTGCGCTCTGGTCACGGCGTACCTGACGATCGAATGGGTGCTGCGCGTGACGGCCGGGCCAGGCTTCGAGGCGGCCGCCCCGCTCGTCATGGTACAATTCGTCGCCGTCATCATCTTTCTGTGCGGCCGAACCCTCTACTCGGCATTGCTCGCCATGGGGCACGAAAAAGTTCTGCTGCAGAGCGCGCTCACTGGCGGCCTCCTCTTCTGCGCCACGGCGATCGTGCTCATACCGCGCGTCGGCGCGGTCGGCGCGAATGTGGCTCATATCGTCATGTCGGGTGTCTGGTTCGTCCAAATGGCGATCGCCTATCGCCGAAAACTTGCCGACAAGTGATGACGTAGAGAGCAGGCTTCGACCGGCGCCCGAGCGTCGTACGGCGCCATCGCCGTAACACTCTGTAGCGGTTTTGCGGTAATGGCTTGTGCGAGATTAACGGTTGAAACGCATAGGGAGAGCCAACGGGCTTCAGGCTCGAGACGAGCCGACAGCATCCTGATTTACGCATATATGATGCGCGGCGCTGTAAAGCTTATCGCGTCAGTTCGCCGGCACGGCAGCCAGACGTCCGCGCCTAGCCTCCGCTCGCCGAAGAGAGCGCCGCGCGCACTGCTGGCGCGCTACTCCGACCTGTCGCAATAGTTCATGACGCTGCCGAGGATGACGGCGTGGTTCAGCGACAGCCGCTGCTGGACATTGGCGAGCTGGCGATCCGTCGTGCCGCCCGAGCTGCAGACCAGAATGACGGAATCGACATGGGAAGCCAGCCAGATCACGCCCTCGTTCTCTTCGACCGCCGGGGCATCGACAATGATGAGGTCGTAACAATCGCGCAGCTCAGCGCAAAGGACATCGAGGTTCATCAAGCCTGGCCGCACCGAAATGAACTCGAGGAAGGGGTAGGCAGGCGAGGCGCAGACCCGGCTCTTGATATCGACCTTGCCTTCGAGCGGTGCTGTTATCGCACTCTCCTTGGTGTTGGCACCGGCAATACTCGGAGCGCTTTGCGCGGACATGTCGAGGTCGATCACGATCGGCCGCAAGCCGTCGATTTTCGCCATCGTGGCCATGCCGAGCGCGACCGTGGTCTTACCATCACCAAGCGCCGGGGAACACAGCATCACCACCTTGCCTCCCGCCTCGTGGTCGATCGTAAGCCAGGCCATGCAGAGCGTTCGCATGGCGGTGGCGGCCGGTGACTCGGGATTGTTGAGCATGTAGTGATAGAACGCCGACGAATTCCGAAAGCGCTTACGCATGTCGGGGATGCTTGCGAGGTTCGGGCGATTGAGCAGGTGCTCGGCATCGCGCGGCAGATACAGCCTGCTTTCCAGCGCGTCCGATATGATAACCCCGACGACCGATAGCAACATGGCGCCGATGCTGCCGGCCACAATCACCATGGTGTTGTTTGGGAATGTTGGCTTCGTCGGCACTTCCGCATAGGAGGCAATCCTTGCCGTCGGCTTGTACTCCCCTCTTTCGGGATTGAGAGCGCCGAGCCGCAGCACGATCTGATCGTAGACAGCCTGTTCCGACTGAAGGTCGCGGGCGAGTTCCCGCCTGCGAATTTCTGCCAGATTCCGTCCCTGAACCTTATCTTGCAGCGCGCTTAGCTCGCTTTGGAACTTCTCCGCGCGCGCGGACGCAACCTTGGCGTTGTTCTCCAGTTCCTGCACGAGGCGCCGCGCCTCGTTTCCGATCATGGCGCGAACAGACTCGAGTTCCGTTGTGGCATCCAAAACGAGCGGATGGTTCTTGCCGAATTTGGCGCCGAGCTGCGCACGCGTGCGTTCGAGACGCGCCTCTTCCGCGCGCAGCTGGTCCAGCTGCGTCGATGTCAGAGCGCTGCCGGCAATCTTCTTGTCATCCGAGGACACAAGCGCCTTGGCTTCGTTGTATTTCGCAGCCGCCCCCGCCTCCTCGACGCGCAGCCCGACATACTGTTCGTTGAGCTGCAGCATGCGCGCCCTGAGTACGTCGTCCTGAGGATCGAAGGTAAGGTCGCTGTCGCGCGCAAAAGCGGCGATATCCCGCTCCATACTGGCGATTCTGGTGGCGCTGCTTGCCATTTCGCCGCGCAGGTAGGCGACAGTGTTGTTCGTCGCCTCTTCGGTCTTCTTCGCCGTCCAGGCGAGATACTGCTCCGCAATGGCGTCGGCGATCGTAGCCGCCTTCAGCGGATTTGATTGCTCCACGCGGATTGTCAGCGCCAGGCTCTCGCCGGTGCGGGTGACGGTGTAGGAACTCAACAGCATCGACATGGCGCGGTTGCGCTGCACGTTCTCCGAAATGATCCTTTCCTTTTGGATACGCGTGTCCGGTCCGCCAAAAATGAACTCGGAGATATTGGCAAAAAACGCTTGCAGGAACGTCTCATGCTCGCTGCGAACCTTGGGCAGATATGTGTTGAAATCGGGATCATTGACCAGGTTGAGCGCATCGACGACGACACCGACAAAGACGCGTGACCGGATCACATCCAGCTCCGTCTCCATCACCGAGCGGTCGCGCTCGAGCTTGCGCAACTCGACCTGTGCTTCGTAGGGCCGAACGTCGTTGCGGTCGAAGACGATCGCGGAGGCGGCCGTGTAGACGCGCGGCAAGAGCGCGGCCGTGAGAAGCGTGGCGAGCATCGCCAATCCCAGCAGCGTGAAAAAGGTCAATCGATACCGTCGGAAAAGCTCCAACAGGTCGCGGACACCATAGCCGCGCGGCGTCACTCGCGCCTCTCGATACTGAACCGCAGCTGCCTGCCCGCGCCCAGCGGGCGTTTCGACTTTGCGATCAATGGTCAGCATGAGACCCCTAACGTATATTTTTGATAGAAAAACTTGACTTCAAAGAATTACAAGACACGAACGCGCGCACTCTTCGCAGCGATAGGCAACACTGCGCCGAGAAAATATTCACATGGAAATAACATTCAAATTTAGAAAACTATATTATACCAAGCCTGGAAGAGCAATAGAGCCTTTTGACCTACGCCACCGACCCCGCCGATCGCCACGATTGTGACCTGTTGCTGCAAGCAGCCCCAGACCAAAGACAGCAATGAGCCGGTCTGGCTATCGGGCACGCCGGCCGTTGCAGGATACTCCAGAACCCCATCTAGTTCGGGTATCGACCGGCAACGCGTTCCTGCGACAACCATTCCATGAACTGGTCGAAGCGCGAGCCCCCGCCCGCCGAAGCCGGTTGCCAAGCATCATTCGAGCCGACGACGCCTCCAAACGTCGCTTCCACGCTGTCGGCCATGCCGTCACCGTCTTCGTCGACATAAGCGCCCGCCTCTTGGATGCTCGGGATCTCTCCGGGCTCGATCACCATTCGCCCTGTTCCATGCTCTCCCTGTTGGCCCATCTCCTTTATCCAGCGGATATCGAGCTCGTCGCGAGGAAACGCGCCGGACTGGCTGCGCACCTGATCATAGGCCTCACCGGCAGCGATGACTGTATCGACTGCGAGCGGGCAAGGCGGGCGCGGCACGACGAACTGCGCCGTTCCCGGTGAGAGCAGTTGCAGCGACTTTGGTGGAGGTGCCCACAATATGTTGCCGCTCTCATAGATCTGCGGCTCACCTGCGCTTTCGACATTCTGCCACTTGATCGCATAGGTCTTCTCGACGGTGCTCGGCCCGGCCTTGAAATAGTTCGCGACATAGGAAATCGGCGTGCCGCCCGGATACTGCGAAAACACCTCGCCCCATTCGGATCGCGCATTGAAAAACACATTGTTTATGATCTCGATGCAGGACCTGCCGTAATGGTTGTTGTCCGGGTTCCGGTCGTTGTTGGAAATGCAAGCGTTTCGCCAGAAGGTGATGTTTTGCGGAACCCTGGGGTCGGCACCGAGCAGCGTGCATTTGCTGTGCTTGTTGAGCCCCTCGGCAAAGATCGAGTTCGCAATGGTGATATCCGTCGTGTTCGAATAGGTGCTGACATTCTCGTCGGTGGCCCAGGACATGGACGTGTGGTCGAAATAGACCCGCTTGCTGTTCTCTATCACCGCTGCATGGACGTTCTTGATCGAGTTGGGCAGCCGCGGCCGTATACGCAGGTGCCGGACGATCACGTCATGCGTCTGCTTGGCGACGAGCGGCGTATGTCGCAACTCCTCATTTTTCTGGTCAATGGTCAGCAATATCCCGCCGCCCGGCGCCGTTTGCCCCAGGATCGAAACCGAGTGATTTTCCTCGCCGATAATGAGTGAGGACTTGAGACGGATGACACCCGACACCCGGAACACACAGTTTCTGGAGCCCGTTGCCTCAATGCATTCACGCAACGTGCCTGGGCCTGCATCTTCCAGGCTCGTTACCGGGATAATGCGGCCACCGCGGCCGCCTTGCGCCATTTTCCCGTGCCCTTCGGCACCGGGAAACGCAACGGACTGCGCATCTGCCGTCAAAGGCACGGCGCCCCAGAACGCTGAAAGCAAGACGAGCATTCGCGCGGCCTGGAGTGAGGCGCTCCTGCGTCCTGCGAAACACCGACGGCCCGCAGGGTCAGTTGCCTGCGTTGCCCGCTGCCCAATGCGCAGCTTGAAAATCCTGATTGCCATACGTCACTCCCAAAGCCTTTTGGCGAGGCCTCGCTCCAGAAGCTTGCAATTCTCGTGGGGCTATTCACTCGCCCCCTATTCAGTCAATGAAAAGAATATTATTTGCTCAATTCGGAGCGAAGCTTTCCACTTTTGCTATAATCCGTCAATTCGATTTGTTTTCATCACCCGAAATAGTTATATATCTGGAGGGTCGAAGCCCTCGAAGTAGCGAAAAGACGGTGCTATAGTTTCGCCATATTTAGTTTACTTTCGGGACCTCGTTTCGTGTCTCAAAAAACAATAACGGTCGGATTTCCATTTTCGGGAGATGATATCGGGGGGAGCCATATATCGGCGCTCAACCTGATTTCATCGTTCGATAGAGATCGAATCAATCCCATTGTCTTCGTACATCATCCCCACAAGGCCCTTTCCAGGTACCTCGACGAAAACAAGATCGAATACGTTACGATCGAGGATATCGACATTCTGTCCCCGCAACGCGACCTTGGAAGACAATCCTTCTCTGCGCTGCGATATCCGATCTCGATGCTGAAGATCATCAGGCTTCTGAAAAGTCACCGCATCGATATCGTGCACACCAATGACGGTGCGATCCATACGACGTGGGCGCTTCCCACCTATCTGGCCGGCGCGAAACTTTTGTGGCACCACCGTGGGGATCCAAGGGCCAGGGCCGTCAACATGCTCGCCCCGCTTCTGGCCAAGCACGTGGTCACGGTCTCCCGATTTGCGCAACCGGCAAAACCTGTGCTGCCGCTCAAGGGACGTATCTCCGTTCTGCACAGTCCCTTCAAGCACCCGGATCAAACACCGGATCGGGAGGAGTGCAGACTGGCGCTGGCGCGCGAACTCGGCTTGCCCGAGGAGACACGCTTCGTCGGCTATTTCGGCCTTCTCAACGAGCGCAAGAGACCGCTTCGCTTCGTCGAGGCCGTCCACGCGTTTCATCGCAGCAATCCGGACTTTCCGATTGCCGGCCTGCTTTTCGGAACGCCCGAACAAGCGGGACCGAGGCTTGATCTCGATACGGCCGAACTCGCGCGCACGCTCGGCATCGCCGACAAGATCCACCTCATGGGTTTCCGACATCCAGTTGCGCCTTACATGTGCGGGGTCGACATTCTTCTGGTTCCGGCCATGAGCGAGCCATTCGGACGAACGCTCATAGAGGCGATGATGTACGGCACTCCGGTGATCGCGACGAACCACGGCGGCAACCCGGAGGCGATAGAGAACAACGTGACCGGATTCCTTGTTGAACCGGAAAAGCCCCAGGCCTTCGTCGCGCCGATGGAGCTCCTGCTCAAGGATCGCAACGAATGGTCCCGGATCAGCGAGCAGGCGCGCGTTTCCACCCTCGCCGCCTACGGCATCAAGCCGCATGTCGATGGCATCGTGAGTATCTACCAGCGCATTCTCGGACGGAAGGTGGCCGACGCCGCGACGCATCGTGCGCACTGACGGGTAAGGCCTGCCCACAGCGGAAAGAAAGTTAACGACATGCAGCTCTCGGATATCGACTTCCTGATCATCGGCGCCGCCAAGAGCGCGACCACGTGGCTGCAGCAGTCGCTGCAACAGAACCCCACCGTCTACATGCCGGACCCGGAACTCCATTTCTTTAGTCGCAGCTTCGAAAAGGGCGACAGCTGGTATCTGGAGCAATTTGCGCCTGAGCCGCACCACACGGTCGTCGGAGAAAAATCCAACTCCTATCTGGACGCGCCGGAAGCGGCAGCTCGCATCAAAAAGGCGCTCCCGCGGGCAAGACTGATTGCGCAGCTTCGCAACCCGGTCGATCGGGCCTATTCCGACTACTGCATGCTGTATCGCCGAGGCGAGGTCGGCCGAGACATCACCAAGTACCTCGACCCGCGACAGGCGGGGGGCGGTCGTTTTCTGCTGGGCGGCCTCTATTGCCACCAGCTGGAAGCGTATCTGGACCTCTTTCCGGCCGAAAACCTGCAGATCCTGCTCTACGAACACATTCGCCAGGATCCGCAGGCGCATCTTGATGCGGTGCGGGACTTCCTGCAGCTGCCCTCGGGCCTGAAACCCGTTGTCAACAAGGTCAAGGACAAGACCGTGCCCGTCGTCCCGCCGACGCTGCGTCGTCTTTTTCGTCCGCTGAAGCCAATTGTGGCGCCGTTCCGGGACAATCCTGTTGCAAAGGGACTGCGCTCCATGATCGCCCGTGAACTGGACTACGTGCCGCTGCCGAGCGACCTTCGCAGCCGTCTGATCGAGTTCTATGGACCGGAGACGGAAAGGCTGGGCGCGCTGATGAAACAGGATCTTTCAGGCTGGCTGCACGCAGCATCGGGCGGCGGGGTACGGCCAGCAGCCTGATGCTCGGCAATTCCTGGACCGCCCTTGGTGCGCTCATTTGCGCGTAAGGCGCTCTAGTTTTCGACAGCCCTTGCGAACCGCAGGCCGAGGACGAGCGGCACGGCGACCAGATAAACTGCAACGACCGACAACCAGATCGCGCCGGGCCATTGCTCTCGCACGAGGAAATAGAAGGGCAGCCGCAACCCGTAATCGCCAAGCATGCCGCCCAGGACTGGGCCGACGATGAAGCCGATGCCGAACATTGAACAAGCCAAAGCGGCGAGCGCGTTTGTCCTCAGGCGATATGTCGGTGATTTAGGCGGTCGCCACCGATACATTGGCGCTCGTCAGCCCGGCGATCGCGCGGCCGATGAGCAGCATCCAGAGATTGGAGGCAAGGGCCAGAAACAGGTAGTTTATGGCGGCGCCACCGAGTGAAAGCAAAAGAAGTGCTGATCCTCGCCATCGCATGGCTCGTCTTTGAACTGTCGATCTTCCGAGATGCGTCCTTCGCAAAGCCGTGGTTCTACGTCGCCGTCATGTTCGCGATCGGCGCACTCTATCTCGGCTACCTGCTGGTCTCGCGCGGCGGTGCCCGCGGCCTGAAAATGCCCGAACTCATCGCGATCGACGCGATCCTCGACGCCGACAGGGGCGCCGACTTCGGCTCGCAACCTGCCGAGTAATGCCGACGGCGGTCGACCGGGGCATCCCCCGGTCGATTCCTCAGCCGACCGGGTGATCGCCGTCCCGAGTTGACTTGCTCTTCTGCAACCCGCGTTCGGCCGGGTCCCTCGCCGGGAACCATGGCGTCGCGTGCGTCTCAGCGGAAAAGGCGCTCGCGACCGACCTAAGCCGAAAGCAGGCTTCGCGTGAGCGGATGCCCCGCTTCGGCAAGACCGTCGATAACGTTGAAATGGTGCCTGTCCGGCTCGACGACCGCCGCTGTTGCCGCTCCCAATCCCGTCCAGATGTTGGCCAGCAACGCGTTCTGACGCAGGAATTCCGCCCGCTCTCCGCCGCCGACCCAGCAGGTGATCCGGGCATTCCGCATGGGGCGCAGCAGCGCCGGGCTTTCCGAAAGCGCCTCGGCCTCATCGATCGCCAATTTCTCGTTCATGGCGGTCGACATGATCGGACGCAGGTCGTGCACGCCGGAAATCGACACGACATTGCGAATACGGTCCTGAACCTGCGGCGACAGTGGGGCGGTCGTCGTGATCATCCGGCTGACGAGGTGGCCGCCAGCCGAATGCCCGGTCAGCATCAGTGGACCTTCGACCAGTTGTGCCGCCTGGCTGATGGCCCCGGCGACTTCTTCGACAATCCCGCCAATGCGCAGTTCGGGGCAAAGCGTGTAGGAAGGCATGGCAACCGCAAAGCCGTTGGCAACGGCACCGGCGGCCAGGTGCGACCAAAAACTCTTGTCGAGCTGCAGCCAATACCCGCCATGCACGAAGACGACCAGCCCCTTGGCCGAACCCTCAGGGAAGAAGAGGTCCATGCGGTTTCTCGGCCGTTCGCCATAGGCAAGATCGAGTTTCGCGCGGCCTGATGCCGAGAGGGCGTCGCGGAACGCTTCGGCCGGCTTGACCCACGCCTCGGGCCAGCGGTCGCCGCGCGCGATGTTCGAGCCGTTGGCGTAGGCGTCGTCCCAATCGGAAATACGGCGTTCCAGCATCGATAGATTCCTCCCTTTGGTATCTCCTCAAGCGTAGCAATCGCCCGCCGCACCGGGAAACGCAATGCCGTCATCTGAAAAAACTTTAGGCTTGAAATAATTTTGGACTGGTGCAATGCTTCCCCATGTTCAGCGCAGAAGTGGAGGTCTCGCTGTGCCTATCACGATCATTGAGGTCGCCGCAGCGACGGCGCACGCCACCGGTAACGGTGCAGCGAGACCTGTCGCTTGCCGACACGATCGCAAGACTTTTCAGCCGGCTTTGAAAAATGCCTGAGCACCAGGCAGAAACGAAACTAGGGAACAGCCGCCACATGCTTGGACCGACTTCGCACGTCGACACGTTCACACGTGACCATCTGCCGCCACCGGAAGAATGGCCGGAATTCCTTCTCGAAGGCTTCGACTACCCGGACCATCTCAACGCCGCCGTCGAGCTGACGGACAGCATGGTCGCCAAGGGTTTTGGCGACCATACCGCGCTGATCGGCAACGGGCGTCGCCGGACCTATAAGGAACTGTCCGACTGGACGAACAGGCTCGCCCATGCGCTCGTCGAAAACTACGGCGTTAAGCCCGGCCATCGGGTGCTCATCCGCTCCGCCAACAACCCGGCCATGGTCGCCTGCTGGCTGGCCGCCACCAAGGCCGGTGCCGTCGTCGTCAACACTATGCCGATGCTGCGATCCGGCGAGCTGGCCAAGATCGTCGACAAAGCGGAGATTAGCCTGGCGCTCTGCGATACGCGGCTGATGGAGGAGATGATCGCCTGCGCCAAGGATAGTCGCCACCTGAAGCAGGTCGTCAGCTTCGACGGGACCGCCAATCACGACGCCGAGCTCGACCGGATTGCACTCGACAAGTCGGTGGTCTTCGAGGCAGTCCACACCGGTCGTGACGACGTGGCGCTGCTTGGTTTCACTTCGGGTACGACGGGGATCCCGAAGGCGACCATGCATTTCCACCGCGATCTGCTTGCGATCGCCGACGGTTATGCCCGTGAAGTACTCGGGGTCACGCCCGACGATATCTTCGTCGGCTCGCCGCCGCTCGCCTTCACCTTCGGTCTCGGCGGCCTTGCGATCTTTCCCTTGCGCTTCGGCGCGGCGGCGACGCTGCTCGAACACGCGACCCCCGCCAACATGGTGGAGATCATCGAGAAGTACAAAGCGACGATCTCGTTTACCGCTCCCACCGCCTATCGGGCGATGATGAAGGCGATGGACAATGGCGCCGACCTGTCATCGCTCCGGGTGGCGATCTCGGCGGGCGAGACCCTGCCGGGCCCTGTCTTTGAGGAGTGGACGGCGAAAACCGGCAAACCGATCCTCGACGGGATAGGCGCGACCGAGATGCTGCACATCTTCATTTCCAACCGCTTCGAGGACCGCAAGGCTGCCTCGACCGGCAAGCCCGTTGCCGGTTATGAAGCGCGGATCGTCGACGACGAGATGCGGGAAGTACCCCGGGGCACGATCGGGAAGCTTGCCGTGCGCGGCCCGACCGGCTGCCGCTACATGGCGGACAGCCGTCAGCGCGACTATGTGCGCGACGGCTGGAACCTGACCGGCGACGCCTTCTATCAGGATGAGGATGGCTTCTTCCATTTCGCCGCCCGCTCGGACGACATGATCATCACCGCCGGCTACAACATCGCCGGTCCCGAGGTCGAAGCGGCCCTGATCGCGCATCCTGAAGTCGCCGAATGCGCCGTCGTCGGCGCGCCCGATGCGGATCGCGGCCAGATCGTCGAGGCCTATGTCGTGCTGATTTCCGGCGTGGCGGCGGACGATGCGACGATCAAGCGCCTGCAGGATCATGTGAAGGCGACGATCGCCCCTTACAAATATCCGCGATCGGTAAAGTTCCTGGACAGCCTGCCGAAGACAGCCACGGGCAAGATCCAGCGGTTCCGATTGCGGTCGGAGACCTGAAAACATGAGCAAATCATACAATCCTTCTGACGAAGGCGCCCAGATGTCGTTCAAGGGGCGCATGTCCTACAGCGACTACCTGATGCTGGAAAAGGTGCTGGACGCACAGGAGCCGCTTTCAAAGGCCCATGACGAGATGCTGTTCATCATTCAGCATCAGACGTCGGAGCTTTGGATGAAGCTCGCGCTGCACGAGATCAACGCCGCGGTCCGCTCGATCCGCGACGACCGGCTGGAGCCGGCGTTCAAAATGCTGACACGGGTTGCGCGCATCTTCGAACAGCTGAACAGCGCCTGGGACGTGCTGCGCACGATGACCCCCAGCGAATACACCACGTTCCGCGAATCGCTCGGCCAATCCTCCGGCTTCCAGTCGTGGCAGTACCGGGCGATCGAGTTCCTTGCCGGCAACCGCAACGTCGCCATGCTCGGGCCGCATGCGCATCGCGCCGACATCATGGAAAAGCTGGAGGCGATACTCGCCGCGCCGTCGCTCTACGACGAAGCGATCCGCCTGCTTTCACGCAACGGCTTCGATGTCGGCGAAGAGGCGCATCGGACCGACTGGCGCGAAACGCGCATAGAAAGCGACAAGGTGTTCGCCGCCTGGCAGGTCGTCTATCGCGATCCGGAGCGGTACTGGATGCTTTATGAACTCGCAGAGAAGCTGGTCGACTTCGAGGACTATTTCCGTCGATGGCGTTTCAACCACGTCACCACGGTCGAGCGCATCATCGGCATGAAACGCGGAACCGGGGGAACATCCGGCGCGTCCTATCTGAAGAAGATGCTCGAAGTGGAACTTTTCCCCGAGCTCTGGCACGTGCGCACAGGTCTCTGATAGAACACAACCCAAAAAGGGAACCTATAAAGAGGAGAACAGCATGAACCGTATTCTGGCAGCGAGCCTTTTTGGCCTCTCGCTTGCAACGTCGAGCCTCGCCCACGCCGAGCCGGTGAAGATCGGCGTCATCACCACGCTTTCGGGCGGCGGCGCCGGCCTTGGCATCGACATGCGCGACGCCTTCACGCTGGCGATCAAGCAATCGGGCAACAAGGACGTGGAGCTGGTGATCGAAGACGATGCCCAGAAGCCGGAACTTGCGGTGCAGATTGCCGAGAAGATGATCCAGGGCGACAAGGTCGATCTGATGACCGGCATCATCTGGTCGAACCTTGCCATGGCAGTCGTGCCGAACACGGTGGCGCAGGACGTGATCTATCTCTCGCCCAACGCCGGTCCGTCAGCACTTGCCGGGGCGAACTGCAACCCGAACTATTTCAACGTCGCCTACCAGAACGACAATTTCCATGAGGCAATGGGGCAATACGCCAACAAGGACTACAAGAACGCCTTCATCCTGGCCCCCAACTACCCGGCCGGAAAGGACGCGCTGACCGGCTTCAAGCGATACTACAAGGGCGCTCTTGCCGGTGAGATCTACACCCAGGTCGGCCAGACGGACTACGCCGCCGAAATCGCCCAGATCCGCGCCTCCGACGCCGATACTGTCTACTTCTTCCTGCCCGGCGGCATGGGCATCGCGTTCATGAAGCAGTACGCCCAGTCGGGCGTCAGCATCCCGGTCATGGGGCCGGGCTTCTCCTTCAGCCAGGATGTTCTGCCGGCGATCGGCGACGCAGCCCTTGGCGTCAAGAACTCGGCAACCTGGTCGAAGGATCTCGACAACGAGGCCAACAAGCAGTTCGTCGAAGCCTTCAAGGCCGAGTACAAGCGCCTGCCCTCGATCTATGCGGCACAAAGCTGGGATACGGCAAACCTGATCCTCGCTGCCCTTTCGAAGGCTGATGTCAAGGACAAGGATGCGTTCCGCGCAGCACTTAAGGCGGCCGACTTCAAGTCCGTTCGCGGCGAATTCGCCTTCAACAACAACAACCACCCGATCCAGAACATCTATGTTCGCGAGGTGGTGAAGGAAGACGATGGCGTGTTGACCAACAAGATCATCGCCACCGCCTTTGAAGACCACAAGGACGCCTACGCCGAGAAGTGCAGCATGTAGTGCTTCGGCGTATGTAGTCGCCCGGATGCGCGGCCCTGATGCCGGCATCCGGTCGATGCTCCATGTCCTCCTGAAATGAAGCTTGGACCGGTCTCTTGTTCACCGCACTCCTGATCGAACAACTGCTCAACGGGCTTCAGCTCGGCGTGATGCTGTTTCTGATGGCCGCCGGCCTGACGCTGATCTTCGGGGTCATGGGCCTGATCAATCTCGCCCACGGCTCGCTCTACATGATCGGCGCCTTCGCCTGTGCGACCGTTGCGGCCGCCACAGGCTCCTTCTGGATCGGGCTGATCGCCAGCCTCGCCGCCGCCGCCGGCGTCGGCGCGATCATCGAGGTCGCGGTCATCCGCAGGCTTTACGACCGTGATCATCTCGACCAGGTGCTTGCCACCTTCGCGCTGATCCTGATCCTCTCCGAGGGCGCCCGCTGGCTCTTCGGCTCGTTCCCGCTCTATCTCGACATACCGCCCTTGCTTCAGGGCGCAGTGCCCCTGCCCGGCGGCGGCCAGTATCAGCTCTATCGCCTGGCGATCATCGGCGTCGGTATCGCGGTTGCCGTCGGCCTCTATCTGCTGATCGCGAGGACCCGGCTCGGCATGCGCATCCGTGCCGGGGAGTCCGACCGCGAGATGATTGGAGCACTCGGCGTCGATATCGGCACGCTCTACACGGTCGTCTTTGCGCTCGGCGCAGCCCTTGCCGGTCTTGCCGGCGCCCTGGTCGGGGCGCTGCAATCGGTGCAGGTCGGCATGGGCGAACCGGTCCTGATCCTCGCCTTCGTCGTCATCGTCATCGGCGGCATCGGCTCGATCAAGGGTGCGCTCGTCGGCGCGGTCATCGTCGGTGTCGTCGACACGATGGGCCGCTTCCTGCTGCCCTCGCTGCTGGCGCTGACGATGCCTGCTTCGCAGGCAACCACGATCGGCGCGGCGCTCGCCTCGATGCTGATCTATGTCGTCATGGCCCTCATCCTTGCCTTCAGGCCGAGCGGCCTGTTTGCCGCGCAGTCGTGAGGTCCGAATGAACCGCGAAACCACCGTCAATCTGCTGCTTGCCCTTCTGCTACTCGGCGCGCCGATCCTTGCCGCAAATCTGGGCGAACCCTTCTACGTGACGCTTGCGACCCGCGTCGTCGTCCTGGCGCTTGCGGCCGTCGGCCTCAATCTCGCGCTCGGGCTCGGCGGGCTGCTCTCCTTCGGGCATGCGGCCTTCTTCGGCCTCGGCGGCTATGTCGCCGGCATCCTCGCGACGCACGCCTTCAACGGCGAGCCGCTTTTCGCCGACATTCCAGCGACCACGTCGATGCCACTCATCTGGGTGACGGCCGTGGTTGTTGCCGGACTCGTCGCGCTGCCGATTGGCGCGATCAGCCTGCGCACATCAGGCGTCTATTTCATCATGATCACGCTCGCCTTCGCGCAGTTGATCTATTACTTCGCGATATCCTGGCCGGCCTATGGCGGCGAAGATGGCCTATCGATGTCGATGCGCAACGCCTTTCCCGGCGTCAACACCGCCAAGCCCCTGCCCTATTTCCTGATCTGCTACGCCGCACTGATGGTTACGCTTCTCCTGTTTCGCATCGTCGAGGGTTCACGCTTCGGCAGCGCCCTGCAGGCGGCAAGACAGAACGGGACCCGCCTTGCCGCAGTCGGTATCGCGCCCTTCAGCATCCGGCTCGTCGCCTTCGCCGTTTCGGCGATGATCACCGGATTTGCCGGCGCGCTCTATGCCGATCTCAATCGCTTTGTCGGCCCTTCGATGCTTTCCTGGCACATGTCGGGCGAACTGATCGTGTTGATCATCCTCGGCGGCAAGGGGCGCCTGTTCGGACCCGTCGCCGGCGCGATGATCTTCGTCTTCTTCGAATATGTGCTCGGCGGCATCACCGAGCGCTGGCAGTTCTTTCTCGGCCTCATCCTGCTCGGCATCGTGCTCTTTGCCCGTGGCGGATTGCTGGGCCTGCTCTCGGGAAAGCCGCGCCATGTCTGAGCCCATTCTCGAAATCCGCGATCTGCGCAAATCCTTCGGCGCACTCAAGGCCACGGACGGGGTGAGCGTCGAGCTGCAGCCGGGGCAGATCCATGCGTTGATCGGTCCGAACGGCGCCGGCAAGAGCACGCTGATCCACCAGATCGCCGGCTCGCTTAGGGCTGACAGCGGCACGATCCGGTTTCTCGGCCGGGATGTCAGCGGACTCGACATGGCCGCCCGCGCGAGGCTCGGCCTGGCGCGCAGTTTCCAGATCTCCTCGCTGGCGCAGGAATTCTCGGCGCTTCGCAATGTCATGCTGGCAGTGCAGGCGCGCCAGGGGAGCAGTTTTCGCTTCTTCCGCCAAGTGGCCAGCGACAGAGACCTGATCGAGCCGGCAATGGCGATGCTGGAGCGTGTCGACCTCGCCGCGCGCGCCCATGTGCCGGCCGCCGAACTCTCGCATGGCGAACGCCGGCAGCTCGAAATCGCCATCGCGCTGGCGCTGTCGCCGAAGGCCTTTCTCTTCGACGAACCGATGGCCGGCATGGGGCCGGAGGGCTCCAAGCGGCTGACGACGTTCCTCGACGGCTTGCGCCACGAAGCGCCGATGCTCTTGGTGGAGCACGACATGGATGCGGTTTTTGCGCTCGCAGATCGCATTTCCGTGCTCGTCTACGGCCGCATCATCGCGACCGGTACCGTCGATGAAATCCGCAGCGACCCGGAGGTCCGTCGCGCCTATCTGGGAGAAGCCGCATGAGCTTGCTCGAACTCCAGGGGCTCGAAACCTTCTACGGCGCGTCCCAGGCGCTCTTTGGCGTCAATCTTGATGTGCGCGAGGGAGAGGTGGTCGCGCTGATGGGCCGCAACGGCATGGGCAAGACGACGACGATCAACTCGATCCTCGGCCTCGTTCGCCCGCGCTCAGGCGCCATCAGTTTCGCCGGCAAGGAGATCTCCGGCATGCGCCCGCACCGGATCGCGAGGCTAGGCCTCGGCCTTGTGCCCGAAGGGCGGCGCTGCTTTCCCAATCTGACGGTCATGGAGAACCTCGTTGCCACCGCTCGCGGCAGCGAATGGACATTCGAGAAAGTGGTCGCCCTCTTCCCCCGCCTTGGCGAGCGGCGCGACCAGTACGCCAACACGCTGTCAGGCGGCGAGCAGCAGATGCTCGCCATCGGCCGGGCGCTGATGACCAATCCCAGCCTGCTCATTCTCGACGAGGCAACCGAAGGGCTGGCACCGGTGATCCGGCAGGATATCTGGTCGGCGATCCGCACGCTAAAGGCGGCCGGCCAGTCGATCCTCGTCGTCGACAAGACGCTCTCGGAATTGTTGCCGGTGGCGGATCGATGCTTCGTCCTGGAAAAGGGTGCGGCGGTGTTCGAGGGGCCGCCGGCAGCGCTGACGCCAGCGCTGCAGGATCGCTATCTCGGCGTCTGAGCCGTGGCTTAAGCCGAGGGGATGCCGCCGGCAAGCACGACCGAATAGGCCGCAGCGTCGATGTTGCCGCCCGAGATCACGCAGACGATGTTTCCTTTGAGATCCGGCCGTGCAATCGCGGCCGCGAGCGAGGCAGCGCCGGCACCTTCCGCCACGATCTTGGCCTTCCTGAACAAGAGCCGCATCGCCTCGGTCACGTCTGCCGGACTGACGGCAATGGCGCCGTCGATCAATTCGCGTACGACTGGCCAAAGCTGCGGCACCAGCGACGGCGCGCCGATGCTCTTGATGAAGGACGGGCGGGTTTTCACCGTCACGATCCGCCCCGCCGCAAGGGCAGCACAAACCGGGGCGGCGCTGTCATCCTCGACCGCAAAAACGCTCACCGGTCGGGAGCCGGTCTTGACGGCACTTGCGACCCCGGCGGTTAGGCTGCCGCCGCCATAGGGGGTGAGCACCGCATCGACATCCGATAGATCCTCGATGATTTCCATACCGATCGAGCCGTTACCGGCCAACACTGCCTGATCGGTGACAGGGTTGATCAGCAGTTCCGGCGCCTCCGGCCGGGCCGCGCCGATAATATAGTCCCACCAAATCTCTTGGCTGACGAACCGCACCTCGCCGCCAAGCTCGCGCACGCCGTCGACCTTCGTCTGCGGCGCTCCGCGATACATGTAGGCGACCATCGGTACGCCCATGAGCCGGGCGGCCCAGGCCATGCCATAGGCCATGTTACCGGAGCTGGCGACCGCCACTCCTTGCCGCAGAGCAGCCGGATCGCGCGACAAGACTGCGTTTAGCGCCGGGCGAAGCTTGAAGGCGCCGATCGGAGACAGCGTCTCCAGTTTAAGGAAGATCTGGCGATCCGGGAAACCAAGATCGAGCCTGACCAGCGGCGTGCGGGCGACATAGGGAGCGATGCGGCCGCGAGCCTCGGCGATTTCATCCAGCGTCGGTCGGCGTGCTGCAGTTGTCATAACGAAGTCCTCGTCTTCCACCTTCTGCGCAGCTGCCGGGACTGGTCTGCAGCGAGGCTGCGCAACCTTCATTGTGCGTCTCAGAGCGAGGCTGCGGGAGACATGCCGCCCGCAGCCTGCCGACGGTATCAGATCAGGTCACGGCCGCGCGGACGGCGAAGCGCGCGTCCTGCCATGCGCCCGTGCTGAGGATCTCTTCGAGGACTTCGACCGCCCGCCAGACGTCGGCATAGCCGACATAGAGCGGCGTGAAGCCGAAGCGCATCGTCGTCGGCGCGCGGAAATCGCCGATGACGCCGCGGGCAATGAGCGCCTGCATGATCTCGTAAGCGTGCGGGTGGCTGAACGAAACCTGGCTTCCGCGTTTGGCTCCGTCGCGCGGGCTTTCAAGCTCAAGGCCATGGGCGCCGCATTTCGCCTCGACGAGCATAATGAAGAGATCGGTGAGCCGGATGCTCTTCTCACGCAGCGCCGCCATGTCGACCTCGTCCCAGACATCGAGCGCGCCCTTCAGCGCCCGCAGCGACAGGATCGGCTGGGTTCCGCAGAGGAAGCGGCGAATGCCCTCGCCCGCAGCGTAATGCTTCTCGAAGGCAAACGGGCGAGCATGGCCCCACCAGCCGGTGAGCGGCTGGCGGATATCGCCGTGGTGACGGGTCGCTGCGTAGATGAAGGCGGGCGCTCCGGGACCGCCATTCAGGTATTTGTAGGTGCAACCGACGGCGAAATCGACATTCGCACCGTCAAGATCGACCGGCAAGGCGCCGGCCGTATGGCAGAGATCCCAGATGATCAATGCGCCATGCTCGTGCGCCTTGCGCGTCAAGGCGGCCATGTCGCGCAACTCACCGGTCTTGTAGTTGACATGGTTGACCAGGACCACGGCGACACGGCCGTCGAACAGATCCTCGATCTCGGGTGCATCCACCCCTTCGAGCCGCAGCGAGGCGCCGGGGCGCGTCGAAACCACGCCTTCGGCCATATAGAGGTCGGTCGGGAAACTGCCGCCTTCGCTAACGATCACCGAACGGTCCGGCCGGAGCGCCATGGCAGCATGCAGCGCCTTGTAGATGTTGATCGACGTGGTATCGCAAACCACCGTCTGGCCAGCGGCCGCTCCGATCAGCCGACCCACCCGGTCGCCGAGCGCCAGCGGCATCTCGAACCAACCGGCCGTGTTCCAGCTGCGGATGAGATCCTGCCCCCATTCCTCCGTCGCCGCCTTGCGAAGCTCGTCGAAGGCAGCGGTCGAGGCGACGCCAAGCGAGTTGCCGTCGAGATAAATCAGGTTCGGCGGCAGGATGAAGCGCTCGCGCATCGGACGCAGCACGTCGGCCGCATCCATCGCCTCGATCGCTGCAAAATCAGGAACTGCACTCATAAGGTTGGTCCTTGTCTATTCGCGAACGGTTTCGCGGGCGGGTGCCGGCCCGCGGCTTCGCTTGAGGCTCGGAAGAGCCAGCATGGCGAGAACGAACAGGCCGGTCGCAAGTTTCAGGTCCGGCGGTGGCATACCCGCCGCCAGGCAGAAGGAAACGAGCTGGTAGTAGACGATGGCGCCGACGAACGGCGCGGCGAGCTGGCGCAGCACGCTCTGCTTGCCGACGATCGCCTCGCCGATCATCAGTGCCGCAAGGCCGTTGATCAGGATACCAAGGCCCATGTTGACATCGGCAAACCCCTGCGACTGCACCATCAGCGCGCCGCCTGCCGCCGAAAATGCACCGGCAAGCCCGACACCGCCGATGGTCGCCAGCCAGACATTGATGCCTTGCGCTTCGGCCATGTCGGGGTTGGCGCCGACCGCACGCACTGCCGTACCCTTCTCCGTCCGGAAGAAATGATAGAGCAGGAAGAAGACGACGAGGGCGATCAGCCCGGCGACGACGATCTTGCTTGCCGGGAAGCCCGGCTGCAGCCCCGGCGCCCAGTCGAAGACTGTCGGGGCGCCGAAGACCGAGAGGTTCGACCGGCCCATGATGCGCAGGTTGATCGAATAGAGCATCGTCATCATCAGGATGCCGGCAAGAAGCGTGTGGATGCGGAACCTGAGATGAATGAAGGCCGTGCAGCAGCCGGCGATGAAGCCGGCGACGAGAGCGATGGCGATCGCGGAAAGCGGCGACATGCCGGCTGCCATCAGGACGCCGCAGACACAGCCGCCGAGCGGGAACGCGCCTTCGCTGGTCAGATCCGGAAAGCTCAGCATGCGGAACGGGATCATGATCCCGAGCACGACGAAAGCGAGGATCAGGCTCTGCGCGAGCGTGACGGGAACGAGCGAGACGAAGCTCGCGATGGTGTTTTGAAGAATATCCATGATCGTCAGCTCGCCAGGAACATGCGGTCGGTTTTGACGGAGAAATGGCCGATCAGATCAGGGACAGTCGTCTGGGCCTTGTCCTTGCCGTCGATTTCCAGGCGCACGCGTCCGGCATCGAGCATGATGACCTTGTGGCCGAAATCCACCGCGTGCTGCATGTTGTGCGTCACCATCAGCGTCGTCAGCTTCAGGGCCTCGACCGCGCGGATCGTCGCCTGCATGACAATATCGGCGGTGCGCGGATCAAGCGCTGCGGTGTGCTCGTCGAGCAGCAACAGCTCCGGCGAACCGCCGACCGCCATGATCAGCGACAGCGATTGCCGCTGGCCGCCTGACAGAAGCTCCACCCGCGTGTCGAGACGGTTTTCGAGGCCAAGCCCAAGCAGCGAAAGCCGGTCCTTGTAGGCGGAAAGCCGCGTCGCATTGAGCCCCCGGCGCAGGGTGCGCTTGTTGCTGCGCAGTTCGGCGAGCAACATGTTTTCCGCCACCGTCATGCTGGCGGCGGTACCGCGCATCGGGTCCTGGAAGACGCGCGCAAGCCGCGTGGCACGCTTGTGCACGGGCGTCGCCGTCACGTCGTCACCGTTGATGACGATCTGTCCGGTGTCGAGCACGAGTGCCCCGGAGATGGCGTTGAGCATGCTGCTCTTGCCGGCACCGTTCGAACCGATGACGACGCCGAATTCGCCTGTGGCGAGGCTGAGATCGAGGCCGTCGAGTGCGACCTTCTCGTCTGCCTGCCCCTTGTAGAAAACCTTGCGGGCCGATCTGATTTCCAGCATTGGCTCCCCCTTCAACGTATGAAGTGACGGCGCTGCCGACGCCGTCACCTTTCGAAGATTGACTGGAGATCAGTCGACGACGCAATTGCACTCGGTAGCGAGCGCTGCGGGCACTTCGATGCCGAAGGCGGCTGCCGCCTTCTTCGAGATCAGCGGTGCATGATCTTCATAGGCCGGGCGCGACGGCGCGATCGTTTTCGGGTCGGTACCTTTAAGGATCTGGGCGGCGATCCTGCCGGCATTCATGCCGACCTGCTCGTAGTTGACGGCAAAGCTTGCCGGCACCACGCCATCACGCACGGCACCGTCGTCGGAGTTCACGATCGGGATCTGTGCCTGGCGTGCTGCCGCCGAAACGGCGCCGATGGCCGGCTGCAGCAGGTTGGATGCGGGCGTGTAGATCACGTCGGCCTTGCCGGCAAAGGAGGCGATGCGCTGCTGGATGTCGTTGACGTTGTCGACGCCGACCTCCACGACCTCGAGCCCAGCGGCAGGAGCCGCTTCCTTGATCTTGTCGAGCAGTGCCGCGTCGTTCGCCTCACCCGGATTATAAGGGACGCCAAAACGCTTCGCGCTCGGCAGCAGCTTGTGCGTGAAGGCCATCACGGCGGCCACGTCCTGAAGGTCCGTCGCGCCGGTCATGCCGTCGTCACCCGCCTCCCAGGACGGAACGAGCTTTGCGGCAACCGGATCGGTAACGGCCGAGAAGACGACCGGAATGCCAGAACCGGCTAGCGCTTTCTTGGCGATCTGCGAGACTGGCGTCGTGATGGTATAGACCAGCTTCGGCTGTTCGGCCTGCAGCTTGGCAATCATCTGCGGGACCAGCGAGGCGTCGAAATTGGTGTGGCTCTCGGTGTAGACCACATCGGTGCCTTCGACGAAGCCGTTTTCGGCCAGCGCCTTCTTGAAGCCGGCGATCGACGCGTTCAACTGCGGATGTTCGCCGAAATTGGCGATGCCGATGCGGATCGGATCGGCGGCGGCCGTGCCTGCTCCCATGACGAGCGTACCCGCGACGACCAATCCCGAAAGCCAAGTGCTCTTAAGCCTGCTCATACATCCCTCCCAGAATTTGACGAGCGTTACCGCCCTCCTCGGCGGTGTGCGCGGATCATGGGGCCGGCCAGACGTCTTGTCAAACAATTATATATATTTTGATCTACACCGCCGAACTATATATATTTGTACCATCCCGACGTGGGCGGTAAGGGAACCTGATGCAGGATCACCAACAGTCAACCAAAACCGAATCGGCCTACCGGTTGCTACGCCGCGATATTCTTGCGACGCGGCTGAAGCCCGGCGCGCCGATGAAGCTGAGCACGCTGCGCGAAAGCTATGGGATCGGCTGGACGCCTCTGCGTGAGGCGCTGTCCCGTCTGGAGGCGGAGGGCCTGGTCACGGCGATCAGCAATCGCGGCTTTGCCGTCGCCCCGGTTTCACGCGGGGAACTCGACGACCTCACCCGCGCACGCCTCGCCGTCGAAATGCCGTTGTTCCTCGAATCGATCGAGAACGGCGACAGCGCCTGGGAATCCGCCGTCGTCACGGCGCATTACCGGCTGTCGCGGTGCAAGGTTTCCGTCGAGCATTTCTCGGAAAACGAGATCGACGAGTGGGACGAGAAACATGCCGCTTTCCATGCCGCGCTGATCAGCGCCGCAAGGTCGAACTGGCTCGCGCGCTTTCAGGCGACGATTTCCGACCAGCTCCGCCGCCACCATCGTTTTTTGAGCCTGGCCCCGACGATGAGGGCTGCCGCCGGGATGAGCCAGGGCTACGAGGAAGCAGTCGCGGCTCTGCAGGACGCCATGGCGATCGAGCATCACACCGAGCTGATGGAGGCGGCACTCGATCGAAACATCGAGCGTGCCCGAGCACTGATGGCCGACCACATCGGCTTTACCGTCAATGTCTATGTCCAATCGGAAGACGGCGGCCGCGCCTTGCCTTCGGCGCCCGGGCTTGCGTCCAAATGACAGCCCGTGACAGCCTGTCCAAGACCTGCGAAGCTCTTTAAAAGCAAACAGGCAAGAGCCTGCCGATTTGTGGCGCAGGGTTAGAAGCGGGCGTTTGGATGATGGGTGAAGGCAAATTCGACATCTCGCCGGAATGGGTGGATGGCGAGACCAAGGCGCTTGAAGCTCCAGGTGATCACCGTGCCGAGCTCCGGCTCTGGCTGCGCCTGTTGACCTGTTCAACGCTGGTTGAAAGCGAAGTCCGCCGGCGCCTGCGGGAAGAATTCGATTCGACACTGCCGCGTTTCGACCTGATGGCCCAGCTCGAGCGCGCGCCTGACGGCATGGTGCTCGGCGAAGTCTCGAAGCGCATGATGGTCTCACCCGGCAACATAACGGTTCTGGTGGAGCGGCTGACCGAGAGCGGCCATATCAGCCGCACGACGCTTCCAACGGATCGGCGCGTGCAGATCGTCGCACTGACCCCCTTCGGTCGCGCCGAATTCGAGAAGATGGCGGCACGGCATGCCGACTGGATCTCCGACCTGTTTGCCGGTCTTTCGGCGAAGGAGGGCGGCGTGCTGATGGATGAGCTGGCCAAGCTCAAGCGCTCGGTCATCGCTTCGCTTGCGGGAAACACCTGAGGCGCAACGCGCCGCGCCCTCTACATTTCGTCACGCTTTGAGAAACGGCGCGCCGTCGCCGGGCCGGGCCAGCACGCGCCTGACGTAGCCGATCTCCTCAAAACAATTTTAAGCTTGAAATTTCTTCCGAACGAGTCCACCCTGCCTCCAGCAGTTCGGGATGGCGACCAACGCGATCTCGACGGCGACATGCGCAGCCGGAGCTCGGGAGGAGAACGACATGCGGATCGTCTGTATCGGTGGCGGGCCGGCCGGCCTCTATTTTGCGCTGCTGATGAAGCGCCAGCACCCGGAACATCAGGTCACCGTCGTCGAGCGGAACCGCGCCTTCGACACCTTCGGCTGGGGCGTCGTCTTCTCGGACGCGACGATGCAATCGATGCGGCAGTGGGATCCGGAGACGGCCGAAGCGATCGAGATCTCCTTCAACCACTGGGATGATATCGAGCTGGTGTTCAAGGGTCGCAAGATCCGCACGACCGGCCACGGTTTCGTCGGCATCGGCCGCAAGAAGATGCTCAACATTCTGCAGGATCGCTGCCTCGAACTCGGCGTCGAACTCCTGTTCGAGCAGGACGTCGAAAGCGACGAGCAGTTCGCCGACGCAGACCTGATCATCGCCTCCGATGGCGTTAACTCCAGGATCCGCAGCAAGTACGCGGACGTCTTCCGGCCGGACATGGTCATCCGGCCGAACCGCTATGTCTGGCTCGGCACGGATAAACGCTTCGACGCCTTCACCTTCGACTTCCAGCGCACCGAACATGGCTGGTTCCAGGCGCATATCTACCGCTTCGATGACAACACCTCGACCTTTATCGTCGAAACGACCGACGACGTCTTTAAGGCCCATGGCCTCGACCAGATGGACCAGGAGCAGTCGATCGCGTTCTGCGAGAAGCTCTTTGCCGGAACGCTCGACGGCCACAGGTTGATGACCAATGCGCGGCACTTACGCGGCTCAGCCTGGCTGAATTTCGGCCGGCTGATCTGCGAAAAATGGAGCCATTTCAACGGCCGCAGCCACGTCGTGCTGATGGGCGACAGCGCCCACACCGCCCATTTCGCCATCGGCTCGGGCACTAAGCTCGCGATCGACGACGCGATCGAGCTCACCCGCCAGTTCGACATTCTCGGCCACGACAGGGCCAACATCCCCGCAGTGCTCAGCGCCTATGAAGAGGTGCGCCGGGTCGATGTCGCCCGCATCCAGAATGCCGCGCGCAACGCCATGGAATGGTTCGAAGTGGTCGGGACACGCTATGCCGATACGCTTGAGCCGGAGCAGTTCATGTATTCGATGCTGACCCGCTCGCAGCGCATCAGCCACGAAAACCTTCGGCTGCGCGACAAGGATTGGCTGGAAGGCTTCGAGCGCTGGTTCGCCGAACGCGCCGGCGTCGAGCCGGCGGCAAACGGCGCGGTCCCGCCGCCAATGTTCACGCCGTTCAAGCTGCGCGGCCTGACGCTGAAGAACCGGATCGTCGTTTCGCCGATGGCGATGTATTCGGCGACCGACGGCGTGCCGAACGATTTCCACCTGGTGCATCTTGGCGCACGCGCCATGGGCGGCGCCGCTCTGGTTTTCCCGGAAATGACCTGTGTATCGGCCGATGCCCGCATCACGCCCGGTTGCCTGGGGCTCTGGAACGACGAGCAGGCGTTGGCTTTCAAGCGCATCGTCGATTTCGTGCACCACCAGACGCCGGCCAAGATCGGCATTCAGCTCGGCCACGCCGGGCGCAAGGGTGCGACCAGGGTGCCGTGGGAGGGGATCGACCAGCCCTTGGACGAAGGCGCTTGGCCGCTTATCTCCGCCTCGGCCCTGCCCTATCTCAAGCATTCGGACACGCCGCGCGAAATGACCCTGGCCGACATGGACCGCGTCGTCGCCGACTTCGTGCATGCCACGGAGCAGGCCCGCGACCTCGGCTTCGACATTCTCGAACTGCACGTGGCGCATGGCTACCTTCTGTCGAGTTTCCTGTCGCCGCTCACCAACCGGCGCACCGACGACTATGGCGGCAACCATGCGGCCCGCGCCCGCTTCCCGCTCGAGGTGTTCCATGCGGTTCGCAACGTCTGGCCCGAAGACAGGCCGATGTCCGTGCGCCTCTCGACGCATGACTGGCATGAGGGCGGCAACACGCCCGAGGATGCCGCGATCTTCGCCCGCCTGTTCAAGGAGGCCGGCGCCGACATGATCGACTGCTCGTCGGGCCAGGTGGTGAAGGAAGAAAAGCCGGTCTACGGCCGCCTGTTCCAGACGCCATTTTCCGACAAGATCCGCAACGAGATCCAGGTTGCGACCATCGCCGTCGGGGCGATTTCCGAAGCCGACCACGCCAATTCCATCATCGCCGCCGGTCGCGCCGATCTTTGCGCCATTGCCCGCCCGCATCTGGCCGACCCATCCTTCGTCATGCATGAGGCGGCAAAGATCGGTTATGACGACCAGCCCTGGCCGAAACAGTACCACTCCGCCCGCGCGCAGTATGTGAACAACCTGGCGCGCGCCGCAACGACGGCGGGCAAGCCATGAGCAAGAGACACGCTCTCGTCACGGGCGCGGGAAGCGGGATCGGCAGGGCGATCGCGCTTGCACTTGCCGCCGACGGGCATGTCGTCAGCCTTGCCGGGCGCCGCGCGGCACCCCTCGAAGCCGTGCGAGAGCAAATCCGCGTGTCGGGGGGCGAAGCCTACGTCCATCACGGATTTGACGTCACCGACCCTGCATCTGTCGACCGCGGCATCACGGCCGCGATCGCCAGCGCCGGCGACATCGCCGTTCTCGTCAACTGCGCCGGCGAGGCGCCCTCGGCGCCATTCGAGAAAACCGATCTTGCACTCTGGCAGCGCGTGCTCACCATCAATCTGACGGGCGTCTTTCTCGTGACTCAGGCAGCCCTTGCCTCGGTGCGTCGGGCCGGAAACGGGCGGATCGTCAATGTCGCGAGCACGGCAGGCCTCACCGGCTACGCCTATGTTTCGGCCTATTGCGCCTCGAAACACGGCGTCATCGGCCTGACGCGGGCGCTGGCGCTCGAGCTCGCGCGCACCGACGTGACCGTCAACGCCGTCTGCCCCGGCTTCACCGACACGCCGCTGATCGACGGCGCACTCGATACGATCAGCGAGAAGACCGGTCGTCCGCGCGAGGAGGCGCGCGCCAGCCTCGCACGCTCCAATCCGCAAGGGCGCCTGGTGACGCCGGATGAGGTCGCCGACACCGTCTCGTGGCTCGTATCGGAGAAGGCAAGCGCGATTACCGGCCAGGCGATCGCCGTTGCCGGCGGCGAAGTTCTCGGAGGATAGAGATGACAAACCCGATGCAGGCCAAGAAGCGCCCCTTTAGGGATCACAAGGCGAAGCACTTCCTGTTCGAGACCGACGCCGACGGCCGGGTCGCGACGATCACGCTCAACCGTCCGGAAAAGAAGAATCCGCTGACCTTCGAGAGCTACGAGGAACTTGTCGACCTCTTCCGATCGCTCGGTCGCGCCAGCGATGTGCGCGCCGTGGTGCTGACCGGCGCCAATGACAACTTCTCCTCCGGCGGCGACGTCTTCGAGATCATCGAGCCGCTCACGCGCATGGCGATGCCTGATCTACTCGATTTCACCCGCATGACCGGCGATCTGGTGCGCCAGATCCGTGCCTGCCCGCAGCCCGTCATATCAGCCGTCGACGGCATCTGCGCCGGCGCCGGGGCAATCCTGGCTATGGCCTCGGATTTCCGTGTGGCGACGCCGGAAGCAACGACCGCATTTCTTTTCACCCGCGTCGGGCTGGCGGGTGCCGACATGGGCGCCTGCGGTATCCTTCCCCGCATCATCGGCCAGGGCCGCGCCGCCGAACTGCTCTTCACCGGCCGGGTCATGACGGCGACGGAAGGCCATGCCTGGGGCTTCTACAACGCCCTGCACGAACGTCCATCGCTGCTTGCCGAGTCGCAAAAGTTCGCACGCGCGATTGCCGACGGTCCCTGGTTTGCCCATGCGATGACCAAGAAGATGCTCGACCAGGAATGGGCGATGGGCATCGACCAGTTGATCGAGTCCGAGGCCCAGGCACAGGCCATCTGCATGGCGACCGGCGACTTCCGACGCGCCTTCGAGGCCTTTGCCGCCAAGGCAAAGCCGGAATTCAAGGGAAACTGACGATGGGCTCCCATGACGTGGCTTTGCGCCCACCGACCCGTGACCATCTCGATTGGCCCTTCTACGAGGACAGACACCGCGCGCTTGCCGCCGAACTGGATGGCTTCGTTGCCGGCGGTGGGTTGAGCGAAGTCGACCACCGCGATGTCGACGCTGCCTGCCGGCATCTGGTCAAGGCCCTCGGTGAAGCCGGCGTGCTTCGCCATTGCGTGCCGAAAACCTTCGGTGGCGCGAGTGACGAGATCGACAGCCGGACGCTCTGCCTCGTGCGCGAAACGCTTGCCTACAGCGACGGGCTTGCCGACTTTGCCTTCGCCATGCAGGGGCTTGGCACCGGCGCGATCAGCCTTTCCGGCTCCGATGCGCTGAAGCGGCAGGTCCTGCCAAAGGTGGCGAGCGGCGAATGGATTTCCGCCTTCGCGCTGTCCGAACCCGACGCGGGCTCTGACGTCGCGGCGATGGCCTGCGCGGCCCGACGTGATGGCGACGACGTCGTGCTCGATGGCGAGAAGACCTGGATCTCCAACGGCGGTATCGCGGACGTCTACACCGTTTTTGCCCGCACCGGCGAAGCGCCGGGCACGCGCGGTATCTCCGCCTTCGTCGTCTTTGCCGACACGCCGGGCTTCACGATCGCCGAGCGCATCGAGACGATCGCGCCGCATCCGCTTGCCCGGCTTGCCTTCGACAATTGCCGCATCCCGGCGTCGCAGCTTCTTGGGTCCCCCGGCGAAGGCTTCAAGATCGCCATGCGCACGCTCGACATCTTCCGCCCCTCGGTGGCTGCCGCCGCGATCGGCTTTGCCCGCCGAGCGCTCGACGAGGCGGTGGCGCACGCGAAGAGCCGCAAGATGTTCGGCGCGACGCTTGCCGATCTGCCGACCGCACAAAGCACACTCGGCGAGATGGCGACCGCAATCGATGCCGCGGCACTTCTGACCTGCCGCACGGCGTGGCAACGCGACGTCCAGAAGCGGCCGACGACACGGGAAGCGGCAATGGCCAAGATGACGGCGACCGAGAATGCGCAATGGGTGATCGACCAGGCGCTGCAGCTCTTCGGCGGCCGCGGCGTGCGCGTCGGCGAGATCACCGAGCGGCTCTACCGCGAGATCCGGGCGCTGCGCATCTATGAGGGTGCGACCGAGGTTCAAAAGCTCATCATCGGCCGGGAGCTGATGAAGGGCACGGACAAGTAACGAGAGGGTGTCGAACATGCACGGTTCGAAGGCGTCATTCGACTGGCAGGATCCGTTCAATCTGGATGCACAGTTGACGGAAGAAGAACGGATGGTGCGGCACACCGCTAAGGGCTATGCCGAAGACCGGCTAGCGCCTCGCGTGCAAGAGGCCTTCCGCCACGAGAAAACCGACCCTTCAATCTTCGCAGAGATGGGCGAACTCGGCCTGCTCGGTCCGATGGTCTCCGAAGACTACGGCGGAGCCGGTCTGAATTATGTCTCTTACGGCCTGATCGCCCGCGAGATCGAACGCATCGACAGCGGCTACCGCTCGATGATGAGCGTACAATCTTCCCTGGTGATCGTGCCTATCTATACCTTCGGCAGCGAAGCGCAGAAGCGCAAATACCTGCCGGGACTGATTGCCGGCACGAAGATCGGTTGCTTCGGCCTCACAGAGCCCGATCATGGTTCCGATCCCGGCTCGATGATCACCCGCGCCGCCAAGGTCGATGGCGGCTATCTGCTCTCGGGATCCAAGACCTGGATCTCCAATGCGCCGATCGCCGACGTCTTCGTCGTCTGGGCGAAAACCGCCGATGGCGTCATCCACGGCTTCATCCTCGAGAAGGGATGGAAGGGGCTCAGCGCGCCCGCGATCCATGGCAAGGTGGGTCTGAGGGCCTCAATCACCGGCCAGATCGTCATGGACGAGGTCTTCGTGCCGGATGAGAACATGCTGCCCGAGGTGACCGGGCTGAAAGGTCCCTTCACCTGCCTCAATTCTGCGCGCTTCGGCATCGCCTGGGGCGCGCTTGGGGCGGCGGAGTCCTGCTACGAGACGGCACGCCAATACGTCATCGACCGCAAGCAGTTCGGTCGGCCATTGGCTGCCAACCAGCTGATCCAGAAGAAGCTGGCGGACATGGCGACCGAAATCGCTCTTGGTCTCCAAGGGTGTCTGCGCCTCGGACGAATGAAGGACGAAGGCAATCCGCCGGTCGAGCTGACGTCGATCCTCAAGCGTAATTCCTGCGGCAAGGCGCTGGAAATCGCCAGAACCGCCCGCGACATGCTCGGCGGCAACGGCATTTCGGACGAATTTCCGGTGGCCCGCCACCTCGTCAACCTCGAAGTGGTCAACACCTATGAGGGCACGCACGACATCCATGCGCTGATCCTCGGGCGGGCCATCACCGGCATCGCCGCCTTTGCAAACTGAGGCCGGACTCGATGTACAGAACCAAAAGGCCGCTTAGGTTCGGGGACTGTGACCCCTCTGGGATCGCCTACTTCCCGTCCTACCTCAACATCCTTGTCGGGGTGACCGAGGACTTCTTCGCGTCGCTCGGCTTTCCCTGGAGGGCGATGAACGACGAGCGGCGGATCGGGGTGCCGACGGTGCGCCTTGACCTCACCTTCATTCGGCCGGGCTTTCAGGGCGACGAGCTTGATTTCGCGCTCGCGGTCCGCGCCATCGGCTGGTCGTCGCTCGATATGGAGCATACGGTCTTGGCAAAAGACACCATGCTCTGGACGGCAAAACAGCGGGTCGTTGCCACCTCGCTCGACAAACACGCTTCTTTGGCCTGGCCGGACGATGTCCGCGCTGCGCTGACACAACATCTGGAGACGACCGATGCACACCATCCTGCAACCTGAAGGCTGGGCAAAGCCCATCGGCTACGCCAACGGCGTGGCTGCAACGGGCCGCACCGTTTTCGTCGGCGGTCAGATCGGCTGGAACGAGCAGTCCGAGTTCGAGACCGACGATTTCGTCGAGCAGGTGCGCCAGACGCTGAAGAATGTTGTTGCCGTGCTTGCCGCCGGCGGCGCCGAGCCGCATCACATCACCACGATGACCTGGTACTTCACAGACAAGCAGGAATATGTCGGCAATCTGCGCGGCATCGGCCAGGCCTACCGCGAAACCATCGGCCGGCATTTCCCGGCCATGGCGGCAATGCAGGTGGTCGCGCTCGTCGAAGACCGCGCCAAGATCGAGATCCAGGCCACGGCCGTCATCCCCGATTGAGGCTGCGAAGATGTCCGAGATCCAATTTTCGGAAAGCGTTTCCGCCGGGCTTGAAGACGGTGTTCTCGTCGTCACCATCGACAACCCGCCGGTCAATGCGCTTTCCGCGCATGTCCGCGCCGGCCTGAGGGCGGCGCTCGATCATGCGGCCGGGCTCCCCGCAATAAAGGGCGTCATCGTAACGGGCGCCGGCAGCACCTTCATCGGTGGAGCGGATATCAAGGAGTTCGGCAGGCCACCGGTCGAACCGACACTTCCTGATGTCATCGAACGCATCGAGACATCAGACAAGCCGGTCATCTCTGCCGTCAACGGCGCAGCCCTTGGCGGCGGCTGCGAGGTGGCGCTCGCCTGCCATGGCCGCATCGCCGGCGAAAAGGCTTCGTTCGGTCTGCCTGAAGTGAAGCTCGGCCTCGTTCCGGGCGCCGGCGGGACGCAGCGCCTGCCGCGCCTGATCGGCCTGATCGCGGCAATCGACCTCATCGGAACGGGACGCGCCGTCAAGACGGCCGAAGCCGTTACGCTCGGTCTTGCCGATGGCATCGCCAAGGACCCCATAGCTGCCGCGCTGGCTTTCATACGCAAACATGCCGGCAAGCCACTCCGCCGGACGGGCATGATCGCGGCTCCGTCCGCAGACTCGGCGGCCTTCGACGCCGAGGCAGCCAAGGTCCTGGCGAGAGCCCGCGGCCAATATGCCCCCGGTGAGGCCATTCGTCTCGTCAAGGCGGCCGGTGAACTCACCTTGCAACAGGGACTGGCCGAGGAACGCGCCACTTTCCTGCGCTTGCGCGATTCCGCCCAATCCGCTGCCCTCAGGCACGTGTTCTTTGCCGAACGCTCAGCCGGCAAGGTCGAGGGGCTCGACACGGCTTCCGCGCGCAGGATCGAGACGGTCGGCGTGGTCGGCACCGGGCTGATGGGATCCGGCATCGCGGTCTCCGCCTTGACCTCCGGCTACCGCCTGGTCGCGCTGGAGCAGACGCAAGAAGCGGCCGCGAGCGGGCGGGCACGCATTACCGAGACCCTCGACAAGGCCGTGCGCTCCGGACGATTGACTGCGGCCGGCCGCGACGACTGCGACGCGCGGCTGCAGACGACCGCGGAAGCCGGAGACCTCGCCGCCGCCGATCTCGTGATCGAAGCGGTGTTCGACGACCTGCAAGTGAAGACGGACTTGTTCCGGAAGCTCGACGGCATCGTCGCTCCCGGCGCCATTCTCGCGACAAATACGAGCTACCTCGATCCCGATGCGATTGCAGCGGCCACCGCCGATCCATCGCGGATGGTCGGATTGCACTTCTTCTCGCCCGCCAACGTCATGCGGCTCGTCGAAGTCGTCGAGTGTGCGAAGACGGCGCCCGAGGTGCTGGCGAGCGCACTTGCCTTCGTCAAACGCCTCGGCAAGCTGCCGATCGTATGTGGCGTCACCGAAGGCTTCATCGGCAACCGCATTTTCTCCGCCTATCGCCGCGAGGCGGAGTTCATGCTGGAAGATGGGGCGCTGCCGCAGGAGATCGACGCTGCGCTCGAAGCCTATGGCTTCCCGATGGGCATCTTCGCCGTCAACGACATGGCGGGCCTCGAAATTGCCTGGGCGCGCCGCAAACGTCAGGCGGCAACGCGCGATCCTGCCGCCCGTTACGTCGAGATCGCCGATAGGCTCTGCGAGGCCGGTCGCCTCGGCCGCAAGAATGGTCGCGGCTGGTACGCCTACCCCAATGGCGAACGCACCGTCGATTCCGAAGTAACGGCAATTATCGAGGCGGAGCGGACCACCAAGAAGATCACGCCGCGCACATTTGCAGCGGAGGAGATCATGGGTCGGCTTTTGAAGGCGATGGTCGATGAAGGCAGGGCGTTGCTTGCCGAAGGCATCGCGGCCCGCGCGAGCGACATCGATCTGGTGATGATCAACGGCTACGGCTTTCCAGCGCACAAGGGCGGGCCGATGTTTGCCGCAGAGCAGGGCAAGGATCTTACAGCATGAGCGAGGCCTATATCATCGGTGGCGTCCGCACGCCGATCGGCCGCTACGGCGGTGCCTTGTCGAGCGCGCGCGCAGACGATCTTGCGGCCCATGTGATCCGCGAGACGTTGACGCGTGTTGCGTCCGTGCCTGCCGAAGAGATCGACGAGGTCGTCCTCGGCTGCGCCAACCAGGCCGGCGAGGACAACCGCAATGTTGCGCGCATGGCCGCCTTGCTCGCGGGTCTGCCGGATACGGTTGCCGGGACAACGATTAACAGGCTCTGCGGCTCGGGGCTGGATGCCGTCGGTTATGCCGCCCGGGCGATCCGGCTGGGCGAAGCCGAGATCATCGTCGCCGGCGGCGTCGAGAGCATGTCGCGCGCGCCCTTCGTCATGCCGAAGGCCGAAGGCCCGTTCCAGCGCAGCACCGAGATCCACGATACGACGATCGGCTGGCGCTTCGTCAATCCCGTCATGAAAGTCCAATACGGCATCGACTCCATGCCGGAGACCGCCGAAAACGTCGCCGCCGAGTATTCCATCTCGCGCGAAGATCAGGATGGCTTTGCGCTGCGCAGCCAGGCTCGCACGGCGGCTGCGCTGAAGAGCGGGCGTTTCGCCCAAGAGATCGCCCCCTATCCGGTCAAGGGACGCAAAGGCGAGACGATGTGGGTCGAGCACGACGAGCACCCGCGCGAAACCACGATCGAGAAGCTGGCCAGTCTACCGACGCCATTCCGCGCCAATGGCACGGTGACCGCCGGCAATGCCTCCGGCGTCAATGATGGCGCAGCCGCGCTCATCCTTGCCTCGGGCCATGCGGTCGAGCGCTACGGCCTTCAGCCTCTTGCGCGGGTCGCCGGGATGGCGACAGCGGGCGTTCCGCCCCGTATCATGGGCATCGGCCCCGTCTTCTCCACACAGAAACTCCTGCAACGCCTCGGGTTCGGCATTGGCGATATCGACCTCTTCGAGCTCAACGAAGCCTTCGCCGCGCAGGCCCTCGCCTGTTTGCGGCAGCTCGGGCTTGCCGACGATGCCCCCCATGTCAATCCAAATGGCGGCGCCATCGCCCTCGGCCATCCGCTCGGCATGTCTGGAGCGCGCCTTGCCCTGACGGCAGCACTGGAACTGGAGCATCAGGGTGCCAAACGGGCGATCGCCACCATGTGCATCGGCGTTGGGCAGGGTATCTCGATGCTGCTGACGCGGCCGTGACGCCGCCAAGGCACCCGCATCCTCCAGCGTTGATCGCAGACTGACAGCCGTGATAGGACGATCGAATGGGCAATCGCACCCAGGGCGCCTGATCGCTGATCTCGACCCCGATGCGGACCTTGGCGAGGTCCGCCTGCATCAGCTCCGCCGCGCGCCGTACGTTCGGCAGGTGGGGACGGCTGACGGGCACCGCCCAGATTTTCATCTTCATGTCTTTGACGCCGGCGTCCTCCAGCTGTTTCTTTGCGGCCCCTGGATCGCTGTAGCGATACCGCGCAGTACGGCAGGCGCTGGCTTTGTCCTTGAAAACATCCGGCAGTGCGGAATCCAGTCGCTCCAGGATTGTCGACAACCTTATTATAAATAGTACTCATAATTGTCGACAAATTCGTTGACAAACCTCCTTGGTGTGCGATGGTGCCGATCAGCAGCAACGAGCTAGGGAGGAGCAGGTTGATGCAAGGTCTTCGGAAGACCGTCGCGAAAGCGTGTTGGTGCGACTTTTGGCGACGGCCGCACACGCCAAGATGCTCCGCTGGGCCGGCCAGCCTGACATCGTCTCAACTGATCCCTATTCCTGCGTCCCACATCGAACATCGGGTTTCTCGAGCACATCCATGATGGGGTGGTGAGAGACAAGCTGCGTTCGAGGCGGTGCCTGCGCCGGCTATCGACTGACAGCTGACCGACAACAAGATTTGGCGTTTCAAGCTGCGTCGGGGCGTCAACTTGACTGCTTCGCTGGCCGATGACGCGAGTTGATCACGATCCCGGTGCACCGGTGTCGATGGCCCCAGGCGATAACCGACAAGATCGAGCAGGTTGTGTCCGCGCCGACGACAAGCCGCGCCATTCGCTGACCGGTACCGGCGATTAGACATACGGCCTGCGAGCAGGCCTTGCCCCAAAAGAAAGAGATTCCCGTTCGAGGGAATAGGTGACTCAACCAAGGAGAACTGCAGAATGCTCAAGAAATTGACTCTCGCGGCCGTCATGTCGGTTGCGCTTTCCGCTGCGGGTCATGCGGAGACGCTCAAGTGGGGCGCCTCGCGCGATATCTATTCGCTCGACCCTTACTCTTATGGCGACAGCTACACGCTGTCTTTCCTCAACCACGTCTATGAAGGGCTTGTCCGCTATGACGCCGAACTGAAGATCGAGCCGGCGCTCGCGACCTCCTGGGAGACCGTATCGGACACGGTCTGGCGGTTCCATCTGCGCGAGGGTGTTAAGTTCCACGACGGCGCCGAATTCACGGCGGACGACGTGATCGCCTCTCTCACGCGGGTCAGCGATCCCGCGTCTCCGCTCCGCGGCAACCTTCCCGCCTACAAGTCGGCGAAGAAGGTCGACGACCACACCGTCGATATCGAACTCACCGGCCCCTATCCGCTGCTGCTGAACGACCTGACGAACATCCACGTTTTCGACGCTACCTGGCTCACCGACAACAACTCGCTGAAGCCGACCGACGTCGGCAAGAAAATCGAAGGCTACGCCACCTACCACACCAACGGCACGGGTCCGTTCAAGCTCGAGAGCCGCGCCCCCGACAGCAAGACCGTTCTCGTCAAGAACGATACGTGGTGGGACGAGTCGCAGTCCAATATAGATCGCATCGAGTTCACACCGATCGTCTCGGCCGCGACGCGCGTGGCCGCACTGTTGTCGGGCGAGGTCAACTTCACCGAGAATGCACCTGCACAGGATATTCCGCGCCTTGTCGCGCAGCCGGACCTCAAGGTTATGGAGCGCACCGACCTGCGCACCATCATGGTCGGCTTCAACCGCAAGCCGAAACTTGCGAACGGCGACGACAACAAGTTCAACGATCTGCGTGTCCGTCAGGCTGTCGCACATGCGCTCGACAAGGAGCTCATCCAGAAGCGGGTCATGCGCGGCAAGTCGAGGATCGCGGGCGCGATCATCGCGCCTGAGATTCCGGGATATGTCGAAGCACTGGACACGGTGGTGCCGTTCGATCCCGAACTGTCGAAAAAGCTGCTCGCCGAGGCCGGCGCCAGCGATCTCCCCTTTACACTGGTCTGCACGAACGAGGCCTATGTCAACGAGGAGGAACTTTGCCAGAGTATCGTCAACATGCTGAGCCGCGCCGGTTTCAAACCGCAACTCGACATCGGCCCGACTGCCGCACAGGCGCCCAAGCGCACGGGTGGTCTGTCTGACGTCTACATCATCGGCTGGGCGAACGAGCCGATGCTCGACAGTTACTCGATCCTGCTCCAGATGATCGAGACGAGGAGCGACAAGGCGGGCGTCTTCAACTGGGGTGGCTGGAGCTATCCGGAGATTGACAGGCTGGTCGTCCAGGCATCGACCGAAATGGACCGAACGAAGCGGCTCGAACTGCAGACCAAGGCACTCCAGATGGTCAAGGATGAAATGATCATGCTGCCGCTGCACCAGCAGCCGATGGCCTGGGTGATGAGCACCAAGATCGACCGGGTCGCTCAACTGGCGGACAACAAGCCGCGCCACTGGCTGACTCATTTCGCGAAGTAGCGCTCGTACGGAGCTGGAACGCCAGGCGTTCCAGCTCCGCCGTCCAATGTCCGCGGCAAAACGCCGAATTCGCGACGTGACTGAACATCGTCAACTAGCGGCGATCGCCGTGCGCGCATCGTTGGCAACCCCGTCACCACCGACCCATTCGCCGGCAATCGGGTTCTGGTGCAATGTCATGGACGGTTCCATTCAAATCAGCTGACGTGCCGCGAGATTGCGCATCAAGTGCGATGCGCCAAAAGTCCAGGGACTGCACTCGGTCGACAATCGTACCGTGTTGACCAGCGACCCCAGCTGGGCGTTTGAGATTGTCACGACATCACCGAGCTTGTGGGTAAAGCCCTGGCCTGGCACGTCGCGATCTTCGACCGGGGCAAACAGCGTGCCCATGAACAACAGGAAACCGTCGGGATATTGGTGATGGGCGCCGATGGTCTGTGCCACGAGGTCAAGCGGGTCGCGACTGATCTCCTTCATCGAGCTGCGCCCGGTCAGGACGTAGCCATCTTCGCCTTCGATCCTCAGATCGAGTTCGGCCTTGCGGACGTCATCGATCGAATAGCTTTCATCGAACAGCCGAATGAACGGGCCGAGTGCGCAGGAGGCGTTGTTGTCCTTGGCCTTGCCAAGCAAAAGTGCCGAGCGCCCTTCGACATCGCGCAGGTTCACATCGTTGCCGAGCGTCGCCCCTTTTACCCGGCCCTTGCTGTCCACAGCCAACACGACTTCCGGTTCCGGGTTGTTCCATCTCGATATCGGGTGCAGTCCTACCTCATCACCATACCCAACTGCAGACATGACCTGCCCTTTGGTGAAAACTTCGGCGTCAGGACCGATTCCGACTTCGAGGTACTGCGACCAGACCCCCTCCTCGATCAGGGCCTCCTTGACCTTGGTCGCTTCCGGCGAACCGGCCTTGAGGTTGCGCAGGCTGTCGCCCACAAGCACCATCACGCGTTCGCGGATCTTGGAGGCGAGGTCGGGGTTTCCTGCGGCACGCTCCTCGATCACCCGTTCGAGCATCGAGCGTGCGAATGTCACGCCGCAGGCTTTGATTGCCTGAAGGTCACATGGCGCGAGCAGCCGCGGCGCCTCGGAGACCCTTGGTGCTGCGGAGAGAACCTCGGCCAGCTTGCAGATCGCCCTTCCCTCTCGTGCTCGGACGAACGCGACAGGATCATCCATCTCCAAGAGATCACGCATCGTTGGCGCTTCTTTTGTGGTGATGTCGAACACCACGCCGGCCCTAACCACCACCAGCACCGGCCCCTTCTCCTGTGATAACCACACGCGACCTACGAGGGTGCCATTCCTATCGAGTTCCATATCACTGTTCCCATTCCACAGTCATCGAACCAGTCAGCTCCTGGCCGTCTTCAAGTATCATCAAGCCTGGCCGGCCCACCAGGTTATGTGCGTCCACTGGGTGGGAAACCGGCTCGAAACAAAAGAAGTCCGCCTTCGCGCTCGGCGAATAGAGCACCGCATACGCAAGATTATCGGAGGCCGAGATCCTGACGGAAACCGCCCCCTCTCCCTGCAGGATGACCGCCTCTCCGGCCCACCCGCCGAAGGCGTTGTTGATCCATTGTTCAGGCAATGCCCGCCCGTCGCCGAAATTCCAGTCTGGAACTTCACCGACGTTTCGACAACCAATGGGCAGGTGATCTCTGTCCTCTAGCCATATCTCCGCGGCGTGAAATTGCAGCCGAGTGCCCGCGTTTCGCGGAAACCACGGATGGAACCCGATGCCGAAGGGGAGTGGTTGTCCCGACATGTTTTGAACTGTCAGCTTTATTTCCAGCTTTTCGGGCCCAAGGGTGAAGACCTGCCGTGCCAGATAACGAAATGGACCGATCTCTCCATCGCATTCGAGTTCGACGGTCTCGCCGCTGCGAGCAAGCAATCGCCAGCGCCGCTGGAAGCCATCCCCGTGGATAGGGAATGGCTCGCCGACAAGGTTGGCCGGAATGGGATGAAACGCACCGTCATGTTCGAAACCGCCGCGTGAGATGCGGTTCGAGAATGGAACAAGCACATTACACCCCAGTTCGAAGGGACCATCTTCCATTCGGCCATTCCACGGCCTGAATACGGGAAGCCATTCGCCGGCAGGATGTCTGACATCAAGCCGTGCGATGCCACCGCCAAGTGCCGGGATCAGCTGCAAGTGCGCCTTGCTGTTCTCGACAGTGATCCGCTCGGCAATCATCTACCAACCGCCGTCGATGGCGAAGTTCTGTCCTGTGATCATGTCCGAAGCCGGTGAGACGAGGAAATAGACGAGTTCCGCCACATCCTCGGGCGTTACGCGTGTTTTGAGGCATTGCCGCTCGAGGACCCAGTCGTTGTATTGCTGAAGCCGATCGGCAAATACCCGGTTCTCAGCTTCAGAAACCACCGCTCCAGGCGAAATCGCATTGACGTTGATCCCGAATGGTCCGAGTTCGCGAGCCAAGGATTTGGTCAGGCCGATCATAGCGCCCTTCGATGCCACGTAGGGCACATAACCGTCCCATTGGCCGTTGAGCGTAATGGAAGCAAAGTTGAGGATCTTGCCGCGCCTCTTGCGTTTCATCACGTCGGCGCAGGCTCGAACGGCTGCAAACGCAGCCGACGAATTGACGCGGATCTGGTCCTCGTACTCCGCCAGACTGAATTCCTGGAACGGCTTGTTGATTATAAGGGCGGCGTTGTTGATCAGGATATCGATACCGCCTGGGGCTTCGGCCTCCAGCCGGATGAGATGCTCGGATCGCTCAAGGTCGTTCAGATCGCATCCGAGAAAACGGACGTTTTCGCCGAGACCTTCAATCGGGCCTGGCGCCTCGAGGCCAGGACGGTCGAGGATGATGACCGCCGCGCCTTCCGCGGCGAGTTTACTGGCCTGGGCTCGACCGAGCGTGCCTAGTCCACCGGTGACAAGCGCCACTTTTCCCTGAAGTGCTTTCATGTGCGTTCCCCTCACAGCACGGACTGGACTTCGTCGATCGACGTTTCGCTGATGCGCTTGTCGAGCACGATTTGCCCACGCGCCATGGCGACCACCCTGTCACAGGAATCGAAGACGTGGTGCATGTTATGGCTGATGAAGATGCCGGTGACGTTCTGTCCCTTCAACGAGCGAACGAACCCAATGACTTTGTTCGTTTCCTTGACCGAAAGATGGTTCGTGGGCTCGTCAAGGATCATCACCTTCGACTTGAAATGCATGGCACGGGCGATCGCCACACCCTGTCGTTGGCCGCCTGAGAGTTCGCCGACCAAGGCGTCAGGCGAGCGCAGATGAAGATCGACATCTGCGATGGCCTGGACGCTCTCCTCGCGCATCTTGCGGATATCCAGAACCCCGAGGCCGAAGAAGGAGTATTTGAGCGGCTCGCGACCGATAAACAGGTTCCGCGCGATAGACATGGTCGGGACCATGGAGTTGTACTGATAGATAGTTTCGATGCCCAGCCGCATGGAGTCGCGCGGGCTCGATATCGCAGCCTCTTTTCCCTCGACAAAGATACTGCCTTCGTCCTGCTTCTGGACACCGGACAGGATGTTGATGAGTGTCGATTTGCCCGCGCCGTTGTCGCCAATCAGACCGACGGCCTCATTGCGTGCGAAATCGACCGAGACGCCTTTCAGAGCATGGACGCCCGAATACCATTTGTGCAGGTTCCGGACGGATACAATCGGACCGTTCATGGCTTAAACCTCCACCTTGATGGATTTTGCCCGCTTGCGAAGCCAGGAGTTGGCGACGACAGCAAAGATCGTCAGCGACCCGATCGCAAACTTGAACCAATTGGCGTCGACCTGGCTAAGAATGAGACCGTTGTCGATCACGCGGATGAGGATGACACCAATGATACCGCCGAAGACCGCTCCAACGCCACCGTTCAGGGCGGTGCCACCAATGACGGCTGCGGCAACCGCTTGGAGCTCCATGCCCTCGCCAATTGAGGGCAGCGGCGACCCAAGGCGAAGCACCTGAATAAGTCCGGCGAAGCCGCTCAGTACCGAGCAGAGAATGAAACAAGCGATTTTGACGCGCGCAGTCGGGATCCCAAGGGCGTCGGCCGCCGGCAGGAAACCACCGGTCGCTCTGATCCAGTTGCCGAAGTTTGTACGGCTCAGGAGCAGCGACACGAGAACGGCGATGGCCAGAAACCAGAGGAACGACATGCGCAGCAATTGGCCAGGCCCAACAAAACTGGTGAAGAGCCATGTGGGAAGATCAGCGGGCAAGAGGGGCGGAAAGCCGCCGGAGATCACGACCGTAAGAGATCTGGCAACAAACATCATGCCAAGCGTGGTTATGAAGCTTGGGATCGCAAAACGGATGGTCAGATAGCCGTTCAGCAGTCCTATCGCCACACAGACGAGAAGGCCGGCGATCAGTGCCATCGGGAACGAAATCCCCGTGGCCATCAAAACGGCCATCGTCATCGGCATCAGCGCGAAAACGGCTCCGACAGAAAGATCGAATTCTCCGCAGATCATCAAGACAGTGACGCCGATCGCAACCAGCGCCATCTCCGGCAGAATCCCAAAGAAGCCTCGCAGGTTATCAAAGCTCAAGAAGACGCCGCCAGACCGGATCTGGAAGAGAATTATCAGCAGCAAGAGGAGAAGGAGCGCCGCCAGCTCCGGCTTCTCCATGTAGATTTTCAGCATTCTTTTCATCGCATGCACTCCCGTGCGGCAGGGCGGCGCGTTTCGCGGGCCTGCCGGCCAAATTCATTGCTTTGCGCGCCGTGTCCGACACGCAAAGCACATGCTCATCAACAGGCTCTTTCCCCGAAAACCCTCCGATTTTCGCAGAAACGCGTCTACCGCAGGCCCTGTGCTGAAAGGTCCATAATGTTGTCGGCGTCGGCCGGACGGACGATCCCCTGCCCCGTGTCAATGTCAGCTGGAACGAGGCCAAAATTCTTGGCGAGGTAGACCTGCATGACAGGCATGAAGCCCTGCATGTATGGCTGCTGATCGACCTGGACCTGAACGTAGCCTGTCTGCATTTGCTGGACGACTTCGGGCACCAGATCGAAGCCGCCCAGGAGCACCTGGCCCGGCGCGACCCCACGGTCCTTCAGCACCCTTGCTACGGCGGCATGCCAGAAGCCGGTATCGAAATAGGCGGTTGTGTCGGGGTGCGCATTGAGATAGGCGCCGACACGATCGGACGTGATCGCAAGGTCCGTGCCGCTGTCGATCCGTTCCCACGAGATCTCTCGGCCGGGGTTTGCAGCCTTATATTCCGCGAGGAAATCCATCACACCCTGTCCGCGGGCCTCGGACCAGTTCTGGCCAGGCGCGGAAATTCCGACCAACACTTTGATCGGTCCCTCCTTCGGAAAATTCTCCGACATGGCCTTTCCAAGCGAGTATCCGGCACGCCGGAAACCCTGGCCGACGAAAGCAGCGCGCGCATTTCCTTTCGCCCCCTCGCTGTCGTCCACGTTGACGCCGATGACCTCAACGCCGTCCTTGGCGGCCCGAGCGATGACGTCGTCGAACGCCTTGTCATCCACAATGGAGGTCAAGAGTGCGTCGGGCTTACTCGCCAACGCAGCCTCCATATTGGAGAGCTGTTGCTCAACAGAGCCTTCGGTCTGCGTAAACACCATCTGGCAACTTGCGCCGATCTTCTCACAGGCGTCGTCGAACCCCTTTTTGACCGCCTGCCAGAATGTATTCGACGCCGACGAGTGGTGCGTGAAGACGATCTTCAACGGTTCCGCCGATGCGCCGAGCGCGGTCGAACCGAAAAGTGCCAGCCCCAATGCACTCCCAATCAATACTGTTCGCATGCTTGCTCCTCCTTAAGCTGCAGAATTGCGAAAGAACCCGGTCCTAGTCCCCGCGCGACGTGCGACGGGACACCGTAAATGCCTTTTCGAGGTCGGGATTGAGCTCCATGCCGAGACCGGCACCTGGCGGCACTGTGATCATCCCGTTTCGAACTTCCGGAAGCGCCGTGACCAGATCGCGATACCAGGTCTTGTAGAAAGCCCGAACGCTCTCCTGGACCAACGCGTTGGGTGCGTTGAGCGACAGGTGCGTCGATGCGCAAAGAACGACCGGGCCGGTGCAGTCATGCGGCGCCACGGGGAGATGCCAAGCTTCCGCCATCGCCGCGATCTTGCGGGCCTCCGACAAGCCGCCACACCAGCTGATATCCAGCATGACCACGCCAGCGGCGTCGGTCTCCAGGAGGTCGCGGAAAGCCCATCGCGAACCCAACGTTTCCGACGCCGAGATCGGCGCAGGCGAGACGGCTGCATAGCGCTTGAGGCTGGAGAGGCTGTCCATCTTGATGGGATCCTCGTGCCAGAACGTTTGATACGGCGCGAGCGCTTTGGCTATCTGCATTGCCGGTAACAGCTGCCACATCGAGTGGAACTCGACCATGATATCCATGCGGTCACCGACGGCGTCGCGGATCTTTTGAAATGGCACCAACGCCGATTTCAAATCGGGGACCGAAATATACTGACCGCGCGACTTTTCCGCTGCGATGTCAAACGGCCAGATTTTCATCGCCGTAATCCCCTCTTCCAAGAGGGAAATTGCCAGTTCGTCGGCGCGATGCAGGAAGCCGTTGAGGTCGTCGTAGTTGCGGGTGCCGGCAGACGACAGATCGTAATTTGCGGTCGTCTGACCGGTTGCCTTTTTGATGTACTCTGTACCGGCACAGGTGTTGTAGGTGCGGATCTCGTTGCGGCTGAAACCGCCGAGCAACTGTGCGATCGGCTGACCTGTCGCCTTTCCGAAGATATCCCAGAGCGCGATGTCAAAAGCCGAATTGCCACGCACCTCTGCACCGGACGACCGAAACCCGAGATAACCCACCAGGTCATTTGCCAGCAGATCGATCTGCAGCGGGTTTCGCCCGATTGCACGAGGGGCGACGTACTCGTGGATGTAAGCCTCGACGGTTTCTGCGCCAAAGAAGGTTTCTCCGAGCCCGGTCAACCCCTCGTCGGTATGGACCAGCAGCCAAAGCAGGTTCGGCCGCTCCGCTACGCGGACCGTCTCAAGTCTCGTAATTTTCATCAGGTTGTCCTCTATGCGATTCCAGCCGCGAGCAGCGCTTTTGCGCTCTCGTCGAAATGGCGGGCCATAAGCTGGCTGGCGGCTTGCGGATCGCCAGCAAGGATTGCCTCGGCCAACTCGATATGTATCCGGTTCATGGCATGCCGCTCGGCGTCGGACGCGCGGCTGCGCCAGCCGATCGGCCAGGTCTGTCGGGAGACACCCTGGAACGCGCCGACGATTATCGAGAAGATCGGGTTCTTGGAGGCGCGAGCGATCTCCAGGTGAAAGGCAAGGTCGCTTTCCATGACCTTGTCCGCATCGGCGAAATTGGTCTCCATCGCTTTCGCATGGCCGAGAATGATGCGGGCTTCCGCGTCGGTTCGGCGAAGTGCAGCCAGTGTCGATGTTCGCATCTCTATCGTTCGGCGAACGTCATAGACCTGGTTGATGTTGATCTGGGCCGTGTGCACGCCGTGCTCGATCATCAAGGACATCGCGCCATGATCGAGCTGGGCCACCGTGGCACGCTTTCCGACGTTGAGATCAATCAGCCGCATCGTGGCAAGCGACCTGAATGCTTCACGCACCACCGACCGGGACACGCTCAGTTCCTTCGACAGCGTGGCCTCGCTCGGCAGTCGGTCACCCGGACCAAGTTCGTTCGTCCGGATGTGCTGGGTAATGGCGCCGACAGCGGTGCTGACGAGATTACCTCCTGCAAGCTGCTCTTCGTCGGCCGGCGCTACACTCATTTTCGTCTCCCGGCTTTATAAAACCTGTCCGACAGGTTGAATTGAACCGAGTCATAATTTATGCGTAAGCTGTGTGTCAACAACCAATTTGAAGACAGCACGGAGGAATTATGAAAGTCGAAATGGACGTCGCCCTCGCGGCGGAAAACATCGTTGGAGAGAGCGCCGTATGGGATGAGCGGCAGAGCAAGCTGTGTTGGGTCGACATCGTCGGAAAGTCGATCCATCGGCTGTGTCCGAATTCGGGCAAACATGAAAAGTGGAGTTTCCCCGACCTGATCACCTCAATCGGTCTTCGCAACGACGGTGGCGCCATCGTCGGATTGCGGAAATCAATTGCCCTATGGGAGTTTGGAGGTGAGCTTCAGGTCATGGCGGAGGTCGAACCGGAGCTTCCGCGCAACCGCCTGAATGAAGGCATCGTCGGGCCAGACGGGGCTTTCTGGGTTGGCACGATGCAGGACAACATCGCTGCCGATGACAGGCCGCAGGCGACGACCGCAAAAACCGGGAGACTCTACCGGTACGCGCACGGGGCATTGCATCCGGTTTCGGACGATCGGTTCGGAATCACAAACACGCTGATATGGACCGACAATGGTCGGTTTATCACGGCAGACACTGAAGACAATGTGATCTACAGCTATGCGCTCGATGCCAGCTCCCGGTCGCTTCACGACAGACGATCGATCCTTTCTGGTTTCGATCGCGGTCTTCCGGACGGCTCTTGCATGGATGCCGAAGGCTTCATCTGGAACTGCCGCGTCGCCGGCGGCGGTTGTGTGGTTCGGTTTGCCCGGGACGGTAAAATTGACCGCGTTGTCGATGTACCCTGCTCCTGGCCCACCAGTTGCGCATTCGGTGGTCCAGAGTTTGAAACCCTGTTCGTAACCTCGGCTCGCTTTACGATGAGCGACGAACACCTTGCCCGCAATCAGCACGAGGGTGCAGTCTTCGCGGTGCGCACGGGGACCTGTGGGCTGCCGACCAACCGTTTCAGTCAATGACAGTCTATGTTGTCCGAAAGCATTGACGCGGGCTTGAAGATAGGGCCCGCTGTTTTCGATCATTTGGGTACGCTCAAAGGTCGGCGTTCCCATGCACCATCCTCGAGGCGCCGATCCTCGATCAGTTTCCCGACCGGCAGCAGATCTGGCGCGGCGGCCAGCGCCTGAGCCAGGGCGTCATTCTGAGGATCCTTGCATCCGAAGTTGAAGAAGAGCTGGTCAGTGCGCTCGGCGTCGATCCACGTCACCGACACGGATGGGTGGTCCGTGGCCATCTGGGTGCAACGCGGATGCCCGGCGGTGATGTCTTCGTTCCCGTGGGGCCGGTAAGGTGCGAGCGCCGACTGGAAGGCGGACCATTCCCTCGGCGTGATCGAGAAACTCTGTTGGCCATGAATGTTGGTAAAGCGCTGGCCTTCGAACTCACCACCGCCGGCGGCAGTGACCTTGAAACGATAGACTGGGCATTCTCCGAGGCACGGCCCGCGTTCAACGACGATGCTTGGCGCTTGACCCTGTTCCATCAATGAGGCGGCCAACGCGAATGCGACCCTCGCAATCAACATCACCATGGTGAGCACCCTTTCAGCAACAGAAAACGTTCGGCCGTCAGCCTTGCCACGGATCGACCACGAGAACGAGAATGCCTCCGATTGTGCGATCGCCCAAGCACCAAAATAGAACGGCTGCAGCCTTAGTCACTTCGGTGCCCGGCACCACAGAGGAAAAGCGAGTGCGCAAGCCGGTTGCCCACTTCGTTTGCGCCTAACTTCATCGGGGGCCGCACCCACTTTTTACTGCAGCAGCATCCCCGCCTAAAAGGATCCTGCTGATCAAAACGATGGGTGCACTTGGTTCCGGGCGCCGTGGTGGACCTTCTACAGAAGGCTGTAACGTTCAAGGATTGCAGCGATCTGATCGTCCTGTTCCTTGTTCGGCAGCAGAGCCGGCTGGCGGCTCGCGCCGACGGAAGCATCCTGCAAATAGAGCGCGCGTTTGACCATGGCGGGGGCAAAGCCCAGCGCATAGAGGTCGGTTCGAAAAGCGGCAAAGGTCGCCTGTTGCTTTTCCGCCTCGGCAACTTCGCCGGCATTGAAGGCCTTCAGGATGCCTGCAAGCACATGCGGCATCGCATTGCCGAGGCCCGAAATGCAGCCGGAAGCCCCGTTCTGCAGCGCCCAGAGAACCAGGTGGTCGGGGCCGGAATAGACCTCGAAACCATCGACCTCCTTGGCGACCTGCAGATAGGCCTCAAGCGTCTCCTTGGCGCCGCCCGAATCCTTGATGCCGGCGATGTTGCCGTGGTCGGCAAGCTTGCGGGCGGTTTCCGGCTCGATGTGGTTCTGTGTCCGGGCCGGAATGTCATAGAGGTAGACGGGGGTCTTCACCGCATTGGCGACTGTCGAGAAATGGCGGATAAGGCCATCCTGCGTGCAGGCGATGAAGAAAGGTGTGATCACGGCGATACCGTCGACGCCGATGCGATCGAATTCTCGGGCGAGCTTCAACGTCTCGAAGGTCGCCGGCATCCCGGCATTGACAATAACCTTCACACGGCCACCAACCTCGTCGACGACCTCCTCGGTGAGACGCACCTTTTCCTCTGATGTCAGTGCGGTGAAATCACCATTGGTGCCGGCACACATGATGTTGTTGCCGGCCTCCACCTGGCGGCGAACCTGGGCGCGCGTCGCCTTGTAGTTGATGGTTTCGTCCTCGTTGAAGCAGGTCACGAGGGCGACATAGGCTTGCTTGGTCATTCGGTGTTCCTCTGAGTAAGCGACACCTCAAGAGGCACGCTGGAGACGGGCGGCGCGCTGAGCGGCCTGAACGTCGGGATCGGGATCGAGACCCGCGGCAAGAAGCGCGCGGGTATAGTCTTGCCGCGGCGTCTCAAACACGTCGCGCACGGTGCCGAGTTCGACGACATTGCCTTTCTGCATGACCATCACGTGATCTGCGAAATCGCGGACCACCGGCAGGTCGTGGGCAATGAAGATGAAGGCGATGCCCATTTCCTTGCGCAGCTTGTCGAGCAGTGCGATCACCTGCGCCTGCACCGAGACGTCAAGCGCCGAAACGGCCTCGTCGCAAATGATCAGTTGCGGCTCGAGTGCGAGCGCGCGCGCAATCGCAATGCGCTGGCGCTGGCCGCCGGAAAACTGATGCGGGTAGCGTCCCATGTGCTCCGGGCCAAGCCCCACCTGAACCAGCAGTTCGGCAACGCGTTCGCGCCACTTGGCCTTGGGCAGGATGTCGGGATGAATGACCCAGGCCTCTGAGATCAGCTGATAGACGGTCATGCGCGGATTGAGCGACTGCGTCGGATCCTGGAACACCATCTGCAGGTCTCGGCGCAGCTTGTAGAGTTCGGCGGGCGACATCGTGAAGAGATCGCGCCCCTTCCACAAGGCACTGCCGTTGTCCGGTTCGTCGAGACGCAGCAGAATGCGGGCAAGCGTCGACTTGCCCGAGCCACTCTCACCGACGACGGCCATCGTCTCGCCCGGCATGAGATCGAAGGAAATGCCTTTCAGCGCCTCGAAGGAACCATAGCGCTTGCGCACGTCGCGGACCGATAGAACAGGCTCGGCCCGGGCGGCTGGCGCATGCATCTCCCCCTTCCCCGGAGCGGCGGCGATCAGCTTCTTCGTATAGGGATGCTGCGGGTTCTTGTAGACCTCGCGCACGGTACCGGTCTCGACCAGAACGCCCTTCTCCATCACCACGACGCGATCGGCGATCTCGGCGACGACACCGAGATCGTGGGTGATGATGAGGACCGCCATTCCGGTCTCGTGCTGCAATTCCTCGAGCAGAGCCAGGACCTCGGCCTGCACGGTGACATCGAGCGCCGTCGTCGGCTCGTCGGCGATCAGGAGGTCGGGGCGAAGCGCAAGCGCCATGGCGATCATGACGCGCTGGCGCTGCCCGCCGGAAAACTCGTGCGGATACTTGTGCAACGAGCGCTCGGGGTCGGGAATGCCGACCCGCGTCAAAAGGCGCAACGCTTCTGACGCAGCCTTGGCGCCGTCGGTTCCGTGGGTGGTGAGCGCCTCGCGGATCTGCCAGCCGACCGTATAGACTGGATTAAGGTGGCTCAGCGGATCCTGGAAGATCATCGCGACGCGACGTCCGTTGATCTGGCGCCGCTCATGCGTCGGCATCGTCAGAAGGTCGGTGCCATCGAGCAGGATCTCTCCCGAACTGATGCGTCCCGGCGGCATATCGATCAGGTTCATGATCGCAGCCGAGGAGACCGACTTGCCGGACCCGCTTTCGCCGAGGATCGCCAGCGTTTCGCCGCGGTCAAGGTGATAGGAGATGTTGCGGACCGCCTTGACCACGCCGACGGCGGTGTGGAACTCGACCGAGAGGTCGCGGACTTCCAGGAGATGGTCAGCCATGCTTGTGACCCTTCATTTCGAGACGCCAGCGCTGCACCGGATCGAGCGCGATGCGCAGCCAGTTGGAGAGCAGATTGAGCGACATGGTGGTGAGGATGATTGCAAGGCCCGGCCAGAAGGACAGCCACCACGCATTGGTGAGATATTGCCGTCCTTGCGAGATCATCAGACCCCAGGTGATCTCGGGCGGCTGGATGCCGATACCGAGGAAGGACAGCGCGCTTTCGGCGAGCATGACGTAAGCGAAGTCCAGCGTCGCAAGCGTCGTCAATGTCGGCAGCACCACAGGCAGGATATGGCGGAAAAGGATGCGGTTGCGCGAAGCGCCCATAACCCGTGCAGCCTGGACGAACATGCGCTCACGGATTTCCAGGACCTCCGCTCGCGTCGTCCGCAGATAAACCGGGATACGGGTGATCGCCAACACCAGCATCAGGTTCAGGATCGACGAACCGAGGATATAAAGCACGATCACCGCGATCAGCAGCGACGGAAAGGACATGATGACGTCGGCCAGCCGCATGATCACCTGATTGACACGCGGCGAGGAAAAGCCTGCGATGAGGCCGAGGAACGTGCCAGCGACCGCGGAAAGCGTGACAGCGCCGGCAGCGACCATCAACGTGTTCTGCGTGGCGACAATGATGCGGGCAAGCAGCGGCCGGCCGAGTGCGTCGGCCCCCATCCACCAGACCCATCCGCGCGCCCAATCGAAGGGCGCGGCGTTTCGTCCGCGCAGGTTCTGTTTGGTCGCGAGATCGCCAAGCCAGCTCGGGCCGACGATCGCCAGGATCAAAATGAAGATGAGGAAGATCACCGCGCAAAGGGCAAACTTGTCGGCAAGCAGCATGCGGAACATCCGCGTTGCGAAAGGCGGCTCCTCGACGACGACAGTGTCATTGATCTGCAGGGTCATGACTGCCTCCTCAATGCCGGATGCGCGGATCGAGCAGCGCATAGGCGAGATCGATCAACAGGTTCATGAGGAAGATCGCCAGCGCCGTAACGAGGATTGCCGCAAGCACGACATTGAAATCCCGCTGCAGAATGGAATCGATCATCAGCTTGCCAACACCGGGAAAGCCGAAGATGGTTTCAACGATGACCGCGCCGTTCAGGAGGCTTGCCGCCTGATCGCCAAGCACGGTGATGACCGGCAGCATGGCGTTGCGCAATGCGTGCACGAAAATGATCGGTCCGGATTTGACACCCTTGGCACGGGCCGTCTTCACATAGGCCGAAGACAGCGCACCGATCATCGCGCCGCGCACCACCTGCACGATGATGCCGAAGGGTCGGATGAATAGCACCGCGATCGGCAGAACCCAGTGAAGCAGTGAGCCTGTTCCCGAAGTCGGCAGCCAGGCGAGATTGACCGAGAAGACCACGATCGCAACGATTGCGATCCAGAAATCCGGAACCGAGGCGCCGATCAGCGAAATGACGGAGGACAGCCGGTCGAAGAAGCCACCGGTGCGGAAGGCGGCAAGTGAGCCGACGACGATTGCTGCACCGGCGACCAGCGTCATCGTGATGACGGCAAGCCAAAGCGTCCAGACGAAGGCTTCGAGCACCACATCCAGCGCAGGTCGGGCCTTGCGCAGGGATTCGCCGAAATCGCCGGTTACGACGTCGCCGGCATAGCGCGTGAACTGCACCAGCAGCGGATCATTCAGACCGTGCAGTTCGCGGAACTGCTCCTTCATTTCGGCGGAAGCCTCGACCGGCAGGAACAACGCCGCCGGATCACCCGTCAACCGCGACAGGAAGAAGACCATGACGAGCAGCCCGACGAGCGAGATCAGACTGGCCACGGCGCGTGTTCGAACGAATTTCAGCATGGCGCCCTCGGAGAAATCCGGCGGCGGGATCATCCCACCGCCTTGATAGCTGTTGTGACTGGCGAACGCCTGGTTCGCCAGGGCAGTTTACTTGATCTTGATCTCGGAGAGCTGGAGCGTGCCGTTGGTCGCCATCGTCGGCTTGAAGTCCAGCCGTTCGGAGACGCGAGAGAAACCGACCATGTGGAACAGCAGGACATCAGCGACGACATCGTCATGCACGTAGGCGATCAGTTCCGACCAGAGCTTGGCACGTTCCTCCCCGACAGCGGCCGACGCACGCTTGATCAGATCATCGACCTTCGGATCGGAGAAGCCGGACTGCGTGCCGTCGGTCGCATACTTGAAGAACATCGAGAATGACGGGTCGCCCTTGGAGTTGTCGTGCATGGCGGCGACGATCTGCGGGCCGCGGCCCTCCTTGAACGGCTTTGAATAGTACTGCTCGTGCTCGGCGACCTCGACGAACTTCAGCTCGACCTTGAAGCCCACTTCCTGAAGCTGCGCCTGTATGGCTTCCATGATTTCGGTCACGTTCGGGAAGTTGGCCGAGCGCGCAATGATGGTGATCGGTGTGTCGACCTTGACGCCATCGGCCTTGGCTTCCTCAAGCAGCTTCTTTGCGCCTTCCGGATCATAGGCGAAGACCTTCACGTCGGGGTTCCAGCCGAGCGTCGGCGGCGGCACGATCGCCGTTGCGAGCAGCGCGCTGTCGGGAACAAGCGTACCGAGGAACGCCTGCCGGTCGATCGCGACGTTCAATGCACGGCGAACCCGAACGTCGTTCAGCGGCTCGATGTTGTGGTCGATGCGCAGATAGACGGTCTCGCTGTCGAGATAGGAGAAATCAGTGGCCGCATTGGTGGCGTCCAGCTGCGAAATCGACGGCGAGAGATCGGCCTCGCCCGTCTGTACCATGGCGGCGCGCACGGATGGATCGGCGCGGAAGAGATAGGTTGCTTCCGTGACCTCGGGCTTGGCGCCCCAATAGTCGTCGCGGCTCGTCAGCACGATCTGCTGTCCTGGCGTCCAGTTGGTGAGCTTGAAGGGACCGGTCCCGACCGGCTCGCGGATGAACTCAAGCGGCGTTTCCTCGGGCACGATCGTGACGAGAGACATCAAAAGCGGCAGGATCGGCTGAACCGGATCGGCACTGAAGTCGATGGTGTAATCATCGACCACGGTGGGGGTCACCGTAATGCCACCGAAATAGCGACGCGACTCGCAGGTGTTCTTGTCGCTCATGATGCGATCGAAGCTGTGCTTGACGTCCTTGGCGTCGAAGGTCGTGCCGTCCGAAAACTTGACCCCCTGGCGCAGATGAAAGCGCCAGCTGCCGTCTTCATTCTGTTGCCATTTCTCGGCAAGCCTCGGCATGACGCCCTTGCCGCCGCGAACATCGAGCTCGGTCAGTGTTTCGCTGACGTTCTGCATGATGACGCGGCCGATATTCGAGCGCGTGGCCATGCACGGTTCGAGCAGGTCAGCTTCTTCTGCAAGCACGATCTTGATCGGACCTGATCCTGCAAAGGCGGGCGACAGGGCAGAACCCAACATGAGCGCACTCAAGACAAACAGTTTCTTCACGGCATTTCCTCCCTAGTGAAATTCGTTCAGCCGGACATTGCTTTTCCGGATCGGGCGGCGATCAGCGCGGCAAAACCAATGAGCCCGCCGCCGCACAGCGTGGTGAGCGCAATGTGCTCGCCAAAGAGTGCGAAGCCGCCGACCGCTACGAGCGGCAGCCGCAGGAAATCGACCGGCGCAATGATCGTGGCGGGGGCGAGCGAAAAGGCATGCGTCATCATGCCCATGCAGGCCGTGCCGACGACACCCTGGAGCGCCAGCAAAGACAACTCCCTCGCCCCCGGCGTGGTCCAGAACGGAAGCGCGAAGGCAAACGCGATCGGCACCGTCAGCAGAAGGTTCCAGACGACAAGCGTCGAGGTCGAATCTCCTTTCGACATCGCCTTGAGGATCAGCTGGATGGCGGACTGGAGCACCGCGCCGATCAGGGCGAGCAAGATGGCCAGGCTGAAACCGGTCCCTGACGGTCCGACGATCAACATTGCGCCGACGAAACCAAGCGCCACGGCGCCGATCATCACCGGACCCGGCCGCTCGCCGAGCGTCAACGCTGCACCCAGCAGGACGAAGATCGGCGACATGAAGGCAATCGCCGTCACGTCGGCCAACGGGCCCCAGCTGAAGGCAGCAAAGAAGGCCACCATGGCGAGAAGCTTGAAGCCGGCACGGACCGCATGCTGGCGCATGGGGTGACTTGAGCGCAGAACGGACGGCCGCAGCATCACCCAAGGCAATAGAATGACCGCGCCGAAGAAGGCGCGAAAGAAGCCGATGACGAAGGGGTGCACGGTCCCGTTCAGTGCCCGCACGATCACCGCGTCGGCTGCCGCAAGGATCGCAGCGCCAACCGCAAAGATCACGGCCATCTTAGCCCCACGAGGGCTGTCGGCTTCCGGCATGGGAACCTCCTCCCCGGCATCCTCTTGCCGGCTTGACACGACAATCTCCTTTTCAAACAAATTTGTCAAACTATTTTGCTATGTAAAATCTGATGGCCGCTCAGTGTCGTTTTAAATCATACGATATCAAAGACTTAATAAAATTTATTCCGATTGTTGCGCCGATTGATGACATAATAGAACTTGACAACTTTGTAAATTTGCCGATTTTCAGAGGCAAGCAGGAGGAACCAATGACCCCAGAGGAAATAGCCCACAGCATGAATGGCGCGCTTCGATCCACGTCGCCCGCCCGTCAGGAAGCCTTGCTGCCATCACCCATGGTGCAGAACCACGCCGCCTTCCTGCATCTGCTTTCAGATGGTGCGCTTGCCTGCGCCTGGTTCGGCGGCACGCTGGAAGGCAGGTCCGATATTTCGATCTTTGCCTCCGTTCTGACCAAGGACGCGACAGCATGGGGACCGCCGCAACGCCTGAGCTTCGACCCGGCGCATTCGGAACAAAACCCGGTGCTCTTCACCGCTTCCGACGGCAGGCTTTGGCTTTTTCACACCTCCCAACCCTCCGGTAATCAGGATGAGTGCCGGATCCGGATGGCCGAGGTCCGCCGGGACCCGTCCGACCCCTTGGCACTTATCGCCGTGGAAGGTCGCTATCTCGATCTACCGCGCGGTTGCTTCGTTCGTGCGCCTGTGGTGGTGCGCGATGACGGCGCGTGGCTGTTGCCGATCTTCCGGTGCGTTCAGCGCCCCGGTCAGAAATGGAACGGCAGCCATGACACCGCCGCCATTGGCGTTTCGCTCGATCAGGGTGAAACGTGGCAGCTGGAAGATCTCGACCACTCGATCGGTTGCGTGCACATGTCACCCGTCCCCCTTGGACAAGGCCGCCTCGCCGCGCTCTTTCGCCGCCGGCAAGCCGACTGGATCTACAGGACGGAGAGCCTTGATGGCGGACGCACCTGGTCGGCACCGGAGCCGAGCGACGTACCGAACAACAACTCCTCCATCGCCGCCATACGACTTGGCAATGGCCGCATCGCAACGATCTGCAATCCGGTCAGCGCAGCGGAATTCACCGAGCGACGCGCCTCCCTTTACGACGAACTCGGCGAAGAGGACGGACGCCCCGATGCGAACCCCGAAGGTGGCTGCGTGCCGATCTGGGGCGTGCCGCGGGCGCCCGTCGCTCTCTGCCTTTCCGAGGATGGCGGCAAGTCCTTTCCCGTCCGCGTGCTCATCGAGGATGGTCCTGGAACCTGCCTTTCCAACGACTCAACCGACGGTCGCAACAAAGAAATGTCCTATCCCTGGCTGCTAGAGGGGCCGGACGGGACCATGCACCTCGCCTACACCTACCACCGGCGCGCCATCAAATATGTCCGCCTGGCCCCCGGCTGGGACCACGCCGACGCAGGGAGACTCTCATGAGCAATATCATAGGCATAACGATGGGAGACCCATGCGGCGTCGGCCCTGAGATTTCGGTTCGTGCACTCGCGGAAATGCCGCAGCAAGAGCGCGAGACAATGCGCATCTACGGCAACCTTGAAACACTCGAGGCGGCCCGCGCTGCCCTGGGTCTCGACATCGACCTCACCCCTTACGTCGTGGACCTGCCGGTCGAAGGCGCACCGCTTCCCTGGGGTCAGTTGAGCCCCGTTGCCGGCGACGCCGCGTTTCGCTTCATCGAAAAGGCGGTGCGGGATGCCGAAGCCGGCATCATCGGCTGCATCGTCACCGCCCCGATCAACAAGGAAGCACTGAACCTTGCCGGCCATCACTATGACGGCCACACCGGAATGCTGCGCAGCCTGACGGGTTCGAAGGCAGCCTACATGCTGCTCGCTTCGGAGCGCCTCAAGGTCATTCACGTCTCGACCCATGTCTCGCTTCAGGAAGCGATCCGGCGCGCGACAACCGAGCGGGTCCTGGCCACCATCAGGGCCGGCGATGCGCATCTGAAGCGCATCGGCTATGCGGCGCCCAAGATCGCGGTTGCCGGCATCAACCCCCATTGCGGCGAGAACGGCCTCTTCGGCACCGAGGATGACGACCAGATCGCGCCGGCCGTTAAGGCCGCGCGGGCGGAGGGCATCGATGCCTACGGCCCGATCTCGGCCGACACCGTGTTCCACCGCGCCTATTCCGGCGCCTTCGATCTGGTTGTCGCGCAATATCACGACCAGGGGCACATCCCCGTCAAGCTTGTCGCCTTCGACACTGCCGTCAACGTTTCGGTGGACCTGCCGATCGACCGCACTTCGGTCGATCACGGCACCGCCTTCGACATTGCCGGCAAGGGTATTGCCAACCACGGCAACATGAACTCCGCGATCGCCTACGCCCGCAAGCTGGTGTCGGGCACTGCCAAGCGAGGATGACGCCATGACCCCCGCTCAGATCACCCTTCACCAGCCCCGCCGCCTCGTCGTCGGCGCCGGCACGATCGCAGAGGTCGGCAACTGGGCCGCCGACGCCACGTCGATCCTGGTCATAGCAACGCCGATTACCGCCGGCTTCGTCGATCGTTTGAAGCTTGCGGGCCGCATCGCCGTGTTTGACGCCATTCCCGGTGAACCCGATATCGCAACGTTGAACGCCGCCCTCGAGGTTGCGCGCCGGCAGAAGCCGGACCTGATCGTCGGCCTGGGGGGCGGCTCGGTTCTCGACGTCGCCAAGCTGGTTGCCGTCCTTTGGAACGCACAACAGACGCTGGCGGACGTTGCCGGGCCGAACAGGGTTGCCGGCCGCAGCACGCGTCTCGTGCAGGTCGCCACCACCGCCGGCACCGGCTCGGAAGCAGGGATCCGCTCGCTGATCACCGATCCGGAAAAGGGCAACAAGATCGCGGTCGAAAGCCCGCACATGATCGCTGATCTCGCCGTCCTTGATCCGGAGCTTACCTATTCCGTGCCGCCGGCGGTCACCGCTGCTACCGGTGTCGACGCCATGGCGCACTGCGTTGAAGCCTTCACCAATCGCCGCGCGCATCCGATGATCGACGGCTTTGCCCGCATGGGCTTCAGGCTCGTCGGCAAGTATCTTGCGCGCGCTGTCAGGGATGGCACCGATACAGAGGCGCGTGAAGGGATGATGCTTGCTTCCTATTATGGCGGCATATGCCTTGGGCCGGTGAATACGGCCGCCGGTCACGCCATCGCCTACCCGCTCGGAACAAGGCTTCGCCTGCCGCATGGGCTGGCCAACGCCATCATTTTCCCCCACGTCCTCGCCTTCAACCAGGCGGTTGCAGCTAACAAGACCGCGGAAGTCGCGCAGGCCCTTGGCCTTGGCGACAACCTCGCAGCGCGCGAGCTTCTCGACGCCGCCCGCCACTTCTGCCGCAATCTCGGCATCGAAATGTCGCTTGCCGCTCACGGGGCAAAAACGGACGACCTGCCGCTCTATGCGACCGAGGCCCATGCCAACCGCCGTCTTATGGACAACAATCCAATCGACATGAGCGTTGAGGATGTGCTCGCCGTCTACAAGGCCGCTTTCTGACGCACACCCGCCACCGAAGCAGAACCCCGACACTTGGCCGGGGTTTGATGTTTGAAATGTTACTTCGTTGCCTGGAACAGGCGTTCGCGGGAACCCGCGAGATGATCATGCATGAGTTGTCTCGCCTTGGCTGCCTCGCGTGCAGCAATGGCCTCGGCGATCGCCTCGTGTTCGGCGAAGACCCGCGTCAAACCCGTGGTTTCGCGCTTGACCGAGGCGCCATGGAACCGCATCCCGACGGCGATGTGGTCCTTGAGCGCCTCCATCGCGGTGAAGAAATAGCTGTTCTGCGCGGCGCGCGCGATCGCAAGATGAAACTGGAAGTCCGCGTCCTCGCGGTGGGATTGCCGGTTGGTGGCGTCGCGCATCAGTTCCAGCGCCTGGCGAATGGCGGCCAAGGTGGCCGCGTCGTGGCGCTCGGCCGCGGCCGCTGCGGCGGCCGGCTCGACCGTCAGGCGGAACTCGTAGCAGTTGAGAAGATCGGCGACATTCTCGAGCTGACCGAAGCCGAGCGGCTCACGCATGCCGACGGCACGAACGAAACTGCCGGCACCGCGTCGCGAATAGATGAACCCCTGCTCGCGCAGCCGGCGCAGTGCTTCGCGAACGATCGGACGGGATACCTCGAACTCGTTGGCCAGATCATGTTCGGTCGGCAAGCGCTCGTCTGGCTTGTAGGCGCCGGATTTGATCGCACGGTGCATACGCTCGAAGACGAGATCACCAAGGCTTTTGCGTGCTGTTCCGTTCTCCAATCCCATTTATGTTCCCATCTTGTGGAGGGTCGCGTCCGCGATCTGCTTCAGCGTGTCCGGAGAGCCGAATCCACCGGACTTGGCGATGATGCAACGTCCTTCGACCTCAGCCAAGCCCAAGCCCGGCAGGCATTCGCCGAGCAGGCGGAAACGCTGGATATCCATCCTTTTCAAAACCGCCTCTGCCGTGGCGCCACCGGAAAGAAGCATCGTGCCGGCCGACCGCGCGAGGTTCGGACAGACGCTATCGGCAAGCGCCTCGGAAACTTCTTCCGATGAGAGCTCGCCTTCGCCCGGGACAGCCTGGACGAGGGTGATCGCGCTGCCATCGTCTGCGGCGTCTATGAGCCGCCCATTGGGTGCGGCCAGATAGCGCGCCGCTATCGCGCGGCGCAGAACGTCGATCTGGGCAAGGGTGATGGGATCTCGGGATCCGATGACGAACAAGGCCGGACCGGCAGAGATCTCGGCGGCCTGCGCGGCCGCTTCGTTGGTCATGCGTTCGGCAAGCGCTTCAGCCAGGCCACGCGCCCCTATCAACAGGTCGACGCCATTCCGCTCAGCATCTTCGAGCGAGGCACGCATCTCAGCCGCGCTGGCCACATCGGGGATCGTAGACCTATCCGCATGCCGACCGAGCCGTTCATGAACGGAAATCGGCGCGTCCACCCCAAAGCCGCGAACGTACCCACCTGTCACGTATCGACCAAATGCCGGAATGGCCGGAGCCACCAAGGCAGAACGAAAAGGCATGCTGTCGAGTTCTGCGGCGATATTGCCCTTCAGGCGCGAGTCGACCTTCTTGAAGAGAAGCGTTTCGGAAGGCAGGGTCGCAAGGACCGCGGCCGCCCGCTGCCTTGCGACCTCGCCGCTTAGCTCGCGCGAGCCGAGATTGATTGAAAGAACGTCCGGTTTTTGCCGAAGGGCGTCTTCGATTGCCTCGGCTACCAACGCGACTTCGACATGCATACCCCTCGCCGCAAACGGCGCAGCCGCATCGAGCGCTCCCGTCAGATCATCAGCGACAATGGCCAACATGGTAGAGGTCCGGAAATTTGTTGTTATCTTTATAACTACATCTAGTATTGAAATGTCAATGTTTTTTGAGTTTAATTTACAAATCTATGGCGAACAGGCGAAACGTCGGCCTGCCTTTCGTCGAGATCCGGATCGCCTGGGATTCGTCTCTACCCTCCCGGCTTGATTTCGCAAGGAAAGCGTTGCGGCAGTGTTTCTAATGACTTGTGAGGTGCTACGGTCGACGTACGCTTTAACCCGAGTTGACTAAATTCTAAACCTTGACTCAAAAGTGCATCAGGAGTGGGATTCTGATCGAGGTGCAATGCCTTGAGGCCGCCAAGCCCTCATCAAAAGGGAGGCGGCCTCACCATTTCGAGAAGCGGGCTCGCCCCAGGGACAACATCGGTTCGCGGCCTGAAGATTGGCTCGAAGCACACCCCGACAGGTGACGGAGGATGCCGGCACTAACAGCGCGTTCGCTCGTTGAGGCCGTCTGGAGCAACGGCATCGGGCGTTCACGCGGCGGGTTTGATTTTGTCAGGAGATCAGAGATGAACTTCAAGAGCCTTGTTCCCGGCTAATTTGGCTTTGCGCCTTCTCGATCTGTGCAGGTCCTTGAACGGCAATCAGCGCTCAGGCAATCCTGCCTGCCGCAAACCCTCGGCAATTTGACCTTCCCATTGCGGTATATTCTGAAACCACGGCAGCGCCCGATACCGCTCTATGGTAAAGCCCGGCTCGGCCGCCAACAGCTTCTGCGCGGCCCATCGGGCGGTCTCCAAGTCCCCGCTCATCGCCGACCAGGCGGCGAGGTGGCGATAGGACCAGGTCACGTCAGGATGGGTGTTGACAACCTCCTGGGCTATCGCGATGGCCTGTGACAAAGAACCTTCCATGGCCAAGGAGAAAGCCATCCCCATTCTCATGTTGAATGCGAGCGGATCTCTTGGGCTCAGGGTCATCCCACGCTGGAAATGTTCCGTTGCGCGAGCGGCCTCGTCCTTGTAGATGGCCAGCCAGCCCAGGCGCGCCCATGCCCAGGCATTGTTTGGATCGAGCGCAAGCGCCTTTTCGATAAAGGTGGTAGCGCGCTCCTGGTCGCCGCAGATGCTCATTGCCGCGCCGGCGGCGGTCAGCGCGGTTGGATCATCACCGATTGAGCCGGCAACCTCAACCGCTGCGCGCGCATTTTCCAACTCATGCTCCGGTTGTTCGGTCCATAGGTAGGAGGCATTGGAGGCGTGGCACCACGCCAAGAGTGCATGCGCGCGGCCATAACCAGGATCGACGGCGATCGCCTGCCGAAGCAGTTCAATCGCCTGGTTGTTCGTATCCTTGCGGCGGCCCCAAATGTTCGGATAGGCGCGCATAACGAGATCGTAGGCCCGTAGACTGGTCGGCGGCTTGCGTCTGGAAAGCTCGATCTCGGCATCGCGAATGGCCGGATGAAGGGCGCCTGCCACCTGTGCCGCAATCCGATCTTGGAACTCGAATATATCTTCGATTGCGCCCTCGTAACGATCGGACCAGAACTGGGTCCTCGTCTCCGCGTCGACCAATTGCACGGAAATGCGCAGCCGGTCGCCGCCTCGGCGAACGGTGCCTTCGACCACATAATTGACGCCGAGTTCCCTGCCGACTTCACGCACGTCGACGAAGCGCCCCTTGTAGGTGAACGCGGACTGTCGCGCGATCACAAAGAAATCCCGAACGCGCGAGAGCGCGGCGGTAATCTCCTCAACAACGCCGTCCACGAAGTATTCGTCGCCGTGACCACTGAGGTTGTCGAAAGGCATTACGACGATCGACGGCTGATCCTTGCCACGGCAGGTCGCAGATAATACGGCGGACGCGCTGCCGCCGTCGGCGGGCATCCCTTGCTGCCAATCGACCCGAAAGATGGAAATCGGCCGGGGAATGTTCTTCAAGCTCCGTTCGCCAAGGCTGGTCAGCGCGAACGGCACCTTGCCGTCGAGATGCTCGCGCACCGATGCGGAAATGCAGATGCCGGACGGAGCGGCGATCTCCTGCACGCGCGCCGCGATATTGACGCCGTCGCCGAGAAGATCGTCTCCAGACACAACAACGTCACCCAGATTGACGCCAATGCGGAACTCCAAGCGGCGATCGGGCGGAAAGTCCTCTGAGAGACTGGAAAGACGGCGTTGGATTTCGACAGAGCACCGGACGGCCTGAACCGCGCTTGGGAACTCGGCGACAAAGCCATCACCTGCGCTACCGAAAATACGGCCGCCATGCTCGCTAACCAATTCGGCGATCCGACCGCGGCACAGATCGAGTGCCCGAACCGTACCCTCCTCGTCGAGCGCGGCAAGGCGGCTGAACCCAGCAACGTCGGCCGAAAGGATGGCTGCAAGCTTTCGATCCACAGCGGTGACTTCTCCACGGGCACGATATCGTTGGGCTTAGCAGGGGCGTATTTTCCCACATCCGCAGCTGTTTGTCGCCAGTCGGAAGGTCGAAGGATCAGCCGCCGCACAGGCGTTCGTCGCGCACCGCCGGACGCGCTGCACGCGTTTGCCTCGACACATAGCCCAAATGGCCTATGTCTTAGTTTATTCACAGCCACACTAGACTTTAGTAGAATTCCCTAATGAGGTGTGCAGGGAGGTAAGCATGGAACGCGTAGAAGCCGAAAAGCTCGAAACCGACGCCGCCACGAAAGTCTGGTCAGTCCATGATTTTTGCAAACGACATCGTCTTTGCGCGGAAGAGGAACGTCGTCTTACAAGCCTGTTCGGCATGTTCGCAACAGCCCGCGAGCTCCTGAACAACGCGCAGCGTACACCGAAGTGGCGGTAATGCGTGGCTACTGAACCTCCGCTGATCGGTCGCGAGCGCATTGCGAAACAACCCGACAGCAGGTGTACATTTGACAAGAGCCGGCATTTTACGGCTTGCCAAATAAGGTTGGATTCCTGGCGCCATCGGAGAGATGCAAGGCGCGTAGCATTGTCGTGCTGCTCTCTCGCAGGCAAATCGCAAACTGGAGGATCGCATGAGTGACCATGTCTACAAGAAAGTCGAACTTGTCGGAAGCTCGAAGACCTCTGTCACGGATGCGATAGAGACCGCTATCGCGCGGGCCTCAAAGACGATGAGAAATCTCGAGTGGTTCGAGGTCGATCAAATCAGGGGGCACATCAAGGATGGAGAGGTTGCACACTATCAGGTCGTCATGAAAGTTGGGTTTCGCATCGACGACTAATGTCGTTTCACACGAAGCTGCATGACAGGCGACGGTTCCAGTGTCGCCAGCGGTTGGCCCGCTCGGAAGCGCCGATCGTCGCTGCAGTTCGAACAGGAACTTGCCCGAGCCGTGCCAGTCGCCGACCCCGATGCTAACGCCGGGAGCTCAGTTTTTTGGCAGCCCCTCCGGTCTCAGGTATTTTCTCAGCGCGGCGATGCGAAAGATGGCGTTGGCTGCTCCGTAGCCGCGATAGCCGCGTCGTTCGATGATTTCGAAGAAAAAGCCCTCACCAAAGGTCGGGCTGTAAAGCTGGAAAAACTCGCCGTTCTCGTCCCGATCATAAAGAATGTTCTCGGCCCTCAGCCGCTCGACGAGTTCCGAAGCAAGACCGAAGCGCGCCTCGACGTCGTCGTAGTAGTTGGGTGATATCGGCAGCGCCTTGAACCCGTTTGCGCGCAGCGCCTCAGCCGTGGCAAAGATATCGCTGGTGGCAAAAGCCAGGTGCTGCACGCCGGAGCCGAACGTCTCGGCGATAAAGTGGCCTGCCAGCGTGTTGCGGTTCTCCGCACCGTTCAACGTCAGGCGCAGCGTGCCTGCGTCGTTTTCCACGACCTGGCTGCGGACGATGCCGGCCGGATCGACAATGTCGACCATCGGCGTCTTTCGTGCGTCGAGCAGCGACGTATAGAAGAGCAGCCAGGTGAGCATCTCCTCGTATTTGACGGTCTGGGCGATGTGATCGATCGTGGTCAGGCCGGCGGGCATCGCCGGACCTTCGTCGCGCACCTGGTCGAATTCGATCTCCCAGATATTGGCAAGCTCGGACACCTCGTCGAAAAAGTAGATGAGCCCGCCGCCAACGCCATGGATAGCCGGAACCAGCAGTTCATCCGGCCCGACCCGCCGCTCGAAGGGTTCGGCGCCCAGTGCCCGTGCCCGCTCGACGGTCGCCGCCGCATCGTCCACCATAAGGCCGAAGGCATAGGCCGATGTGCCGTGCACCAGATAGGAGGCATTGGCAAAACCTTCCCGCTCGGTGTTGACCACCAGGTTGATGCCGCCCTGGCGGTAGACCACCACCTGCTTGGTCCGGTGCTGCGCCGCCTTCCTGAAACCGATCGTCAGCAGCATTGCTTCGAGTTCTCCCGCCTCTTCCTCGGAGGCGCTGAACTCCACGAACGCCACGCCCTTCACGTCGACGCGCGGGGGCATTTCGGGAACCGGCAAACGAATATGCGGTTCGGCGCGCTTGACCTGATCGCCGAGATAGATCAGCGAGCGATAGCCATCGACAGCGATGGCATTGGCATTACCGCCGCGAAACTGATCGTTGAAGATTTCGAGCGACAGATAACCATCATAGCCGGTTGCCGCCACCGCGCGGGTAAAGTCGGTCACCGGCAAATCGCCTTCGCCCGGCATGTTGCGGAAGTGCCGGCTCCAGTAGAGCAGGTCCATGTCGATCAGCGGTGCATCCGCAAGCTGGACGATGAAGATCTTCTCCTTCGGGATCGAGCGGATCGAATTGATCTCGATCTTGCGCGACAGAGTATGAAAGCTGTCAAGGATCAGCCCGATCGCCGGGTGATCGGCGCGCCGGACAATTTCCCAGGCATCGCGATGGTCGCTGATATGGCGCCCCCAGGCGAGCGCCTCGTAGCCAACGCGCAGATTCCGTTTCGCTGCACGTTCGCCGAGTTCGCGAAAGTCGGCAGCCGCCCGGTCGATACCGCCGATTGCGGCCGGCGAGACATTGGAGCAGACGAGGACGAGGTCCGTGCCAAGCTCCTGCATCAGGTCGAACTTTCGTTCGGCCCTGTCAAAAGTGCGGGCTCTCAGCGGCTCCGGCATGCCCTCGAAATCGCGGAAAGGTTGGAACAGGCTGATCTCCAGACCAAAGTCGCGCACCATTCGGCCAACCTCGCGCGGGCTTTCGTCGAATGCCAGGAAGTCGTTTTCGAAGATTTCGACACCGGCAAAGCCCGCCTTGGCGATGGCGCGCAGCTTGTCCTTGAGATCGCCGCTGAGCGAAACCGTTGCTATCGAGGTCTTCATGTTTTTGTCCTTGCTGGAACTTCCGGCGGCAGTGTCAGCCGGTCATCACCTTGAAATGGTTTAGCATCCGGGCTGCGTCCGGCTCGCGCCCGGTAAACAGGCGAAAGGCGCCGACCGCCTGGAACACGGCCATGCCACCACCGTCGAGCGTGCGGCAGCCGCGCCGTTTCGCCTCGGCAAGGAGCGCCGTTTCGATGGGGAAGTAGACAATCTCGGCCACCCAGTGGCGCGGGTCGAGAAGATCGTTGTCGAGTGGCAACCCGGGATAGTTCTTCATGCCGGTCGGTGTTGCATGGATCAGCCCCGACGCCATTCGCATCGCAGCCGGAAGATCCGTTCCCGCGGCGATTTCGGCCTCGGGGAAGAATGCGGACAGCATCTCGGCGAGCGACTGCGCCCGCTCCGCCTCACGATCGAAAACCACGAGGCGCTTCAGGCCGAGCGAAAGCGCGGCATAGGCCGTCGCCACACCCGCACCGCCGGCCCCAAGCTGTACGGCGAAGGAAAGGTCGGCGTCAGGCAGCCCGCGCCTGAAGCTTTCGGCAAATCCCCACCAGTCGGTGTTGTGACCGTAACGTCGCCCGTTCTTGAGCACGACAGTGTTGACGGCGCCGAGCCTTTGGGCGTCGGGGGCAAGCTCGTCGAGATGGGCAATGACCGCCTGCTTGCACGGGTGGGTAATGTTGAGGCCGGCCAGTCCGCGCCGCTCGGCATCGGCAAGCAGATGCGACAGATCGTCTTCCGTTGCGCCGAGTTCGTGGAGATCGATCAGTTCATATTCATAGCGGAGCCCCTGAGCTGCGCCTTCCGCAATATGCATTGCCGGCGTCAGCGAGGCCTGAATGCCTGCGCCGATCAGGCCGGCCTTCAAGGGTCGTACAAGCGTTTCGCTCATCGCTTCCGTTTCCATTCTTTGTCCTCAGCAACGCGCAGTCGCATCGATCCGGCCCACCGTCTTGCCGGCGGGCCGGAAACTCTGCATCTGTCACTGGCCGCGGGCGGCGCTGATTTCCTTGAAGAGCGCCTGAACCGTCTCGGCTCCGATCTCAGCACTGAACTTCTCGATCACCGGCTTGACGGCATCACGCAGCTTCTGCGTTTCCTCGGGACTGAATTCGCTGATTTCCATGCCGGTCTTGCGAATTTCCTCAAGGGCTGCAGCGTCCGCTTCGCGCGACACTTTGCGCTGGTAGTCACGAGCTTCGGTCGCGGCCGCCTGGAGAACGGACGTCTCTTCCTCATTCAGCCCGTCCCAGAATTTCTTGCTGACGAGCACGATCTGCGGATTGTACTGATGACGGGTCAGCGTCATGTACTTCTGCACCTCGTAGAACTTTGCGTTCAGGATGTTTGCGGCCGGGTTCTCCTGTCCATCGACCGTCCCGGTTTCGAGCGCGGTATAGAGTTCCGTGTAGGGCAGCGGCACGGCATTGGCGCCGAGCGTGTTGAAAAGTTCGATCGGGATCGGCGACTGGATCGTGCGGATCTTCAGGCCCTTGATGTCTTCAAGCTTGGTGACCGGATGGCGATTGTTGGTGAGGTTGCGAAAACCGAGCTCCCAATAGCCGAGGCCGACGAGGCCGGTATCCGGCAAGAGCTTAAGCAGACTGGCGCCGAAGGCACCGTCCATCACCTTGTCCGCCTCCGCGCCGCTGTCGAAGAGGAACGGCAGGTCGACCGCGCCGAACTGCTTGACATTGTTGGCCAGGATGCCGGCGTTCAACACTGTCATTTCGATGACGCCGCCCTGCAGTGCCGAGACGGTCTGGACGTCGCCACCGAGCGTGCCGCCCGGGAAGAGCTTCACCTCGATCTTGCCGCCACTCTTTTCTTTCACGAGCTCGGCGAACTTCTCCATGCCTGTGACTTGCGGATGACCCTTGTTGTTGGCGGACGCGAATTTGATGGTCTGGTCGCGGATCTCCGCAAGCGTCGGCCCTGCCGTCAGAAAAGCGAGCGGCAAGGCAAGGCCCAAGGCCAGCTTTGTCAATCTGTTCAACATGTTCTCCTCCCAGGTTGGACCGGCTTTCCCGGCCGTGTTGAAGCGTGAGCCTGCCGTCAGTGCCCGAACCAGGAGACCGGCACGGTCACCAGTTCAGGAAACAGGACGAGCAGGAATAGGACGATCAGTTCGGCAAACAGGAAGGGCATCACGCCCTTCATCAGCTCTTCCATCGACAGTTTCGAAACGCCGCAGATGACGTTCAGAACCGTTCCGACCGGAGGCGTGATGAGACCGATCGAATTGTTGATGATGAACAGGACGCCGAAATAGACCGGATCGATGCCTGCCTGCTTGATGATAGGCATCAGCACCGGCGTCATGACGAGGATGGTCGGCGTCATGTCCATGGCAGTGCCGACGAGTACGATCAGCACCATGATCGCAAGCAGCAGCAGGGTCTGGTTGTCCATCAATGGCTCGATGAGGGCGGCGAGAGCCCCGGGGACGTCGGCAACCGTGATCAGCCATGCGGAGACCGCGGCACAGGCGACGAGAAACATGACGACGGCAGTAATTTTCGCTGCCGACACGAAGACATGGAAGAGCTGTGCCGACGGCAGTTCGCGATAGACAACCATCGAGACGAAAAGCGAGTAGACGGCGGCAACAACGCCGGCCTCGGTTGGCGTGAAAACCCCGAATTTCAGGCCGACGATGATGATCACCGGTAGCATGAGCGCCCAGATGCTATCGACGAGCGCCTTGAGCCGCACTGCTCCGCTTTGTCTTGGCGGCAACTCGAACTGCTCCTTGCGGGCAACGATGAGCCACGTGACGCAAAGAGCCGCAGCAATCATCAGGCCTGGAAAGATGCCGGCAAGAAAGAGCTTGGTGATCGAAACACCGCCGACGACGCCATAGAGGATGAAGCCGATCGACGGCGGGATGATTGGGCCGATGACCGAAGCGGAGGCGAGCAACCCGCCGGCGCGTGCCGCGTCATGTCCGCTCTTCAGCATCATCGGCAGGAGCAGGGCGCCAAGGGCAGCAGCATCGGCGACAGCCGAGCCCGAAAGGCTTGAAAGAATGCAGGCGGCAAAGATTGCCACAAAGCCGAGACCGCCGCGAATATGGCCGACCATCGCCATGGCCAGCGCGACGATGCGCCGGGAAAGCCCGCCGGTGTTCATGACTTCTCCGGCGAGCAGGAAGAAGGGCACGGCCATCAGCGGGAAACTGTCGGCGCCATTCAAGACGTTCTGCGCCACGATCTGTGCGTCGAAGAGCCCAAGGTAGAGCATCAGCGCGACACCGCTGATGATGAGCGCGAAGGCGATCGGCACGCCGAGCGTCATGGGTCCAAGAAGCGCGGCAAGGAAAATAGTAACGGTCATCGAAGCCCCCTCAGCGCTTGGTGGAAACAGGGCCGAGCACCGGCTCGGGTAGATCGTCGAGCGCCAGCTCGTCCTCGCTATCGCGCACGAGTTCGGCGGTTGTCACATCGATACGGCCGGTGGCGATCGCGAAGGCGTCGGCAAGCAGGATCAGGAAAGCGGGAACACCGAAAGCGAGACCGGCGCCGTAGAAGAAGCCCATCGAAAGCCCCGTCGCTGGCGCGCCGACGTGGAGATTGATCAGCGTCTGCGTCCAGCTGCCGCTGATCATCAGCCAGGTCGCGAAAAGCATCAGCGCGTGGCCCAAGAGTACAGCGATCCTTGCCGCAAGCGGCGGTAGTCGCTTGATCAGTGTGTCAACACCCAAATGACCGTGTTCACGCATGGCGACGACGGCGCCAAGGAAGGTAAGCCAGACGAAGAAGATGCGGGACAGCTCCTCCGAAACCGTGATCCCCTGGTTGAAGGCATAGCGCAGAACAACATTGCCGAAGACGAGCACCACCATGCCGGCGAGCAGCAGGGCAATCGTCACCTTCAGCGCGAAGAAATAGAAATCGATGATGCGGGTCATGCGCTCCTCCCAAAGCGGCGTGCCACCCTTGCGCCCCGAGCGTCATATTGAGCTTCGGGGTGCCCCAGGAGCACGGCACGATGACGACCTCCTCCAGTCGCCGCCGCTCACTACAAAATGTACGAACTAGTACGTATGTCAAGCGGTCTCTCTTGAAAGACCCCCGTAACCTCAATATGAATTCCATGGGAGGCGAGATGACGAGCCCTGTGGTTCGCCCGTTTCGGTTTGGTTTTATTGAGGAAATTTTAGCTGGTGCCGGGGAGTGACGCGAGAGAATGGCAGGGCGGGTTGAGGCAGGTCGAAAGAACGATCCGGAACGGACGAAGGAAGATATCCTCGTCGTTGCCACCGAGGAGTTCTCGACTCATGGTCTAGCTGGCGCGCGTGTCGATGCCATCGCTGAGCGGACGCGTACATCCAAGCGCATGATTTACTATTATTTCGGAGGCAAGGAGGGACTCTACCTCTCCGTGCTGGAGCGCGCCTATCGCAAGATCCGCACACTTGAGGAGGATCTGAAACTCGCAAGCCTTGCGCCGGAAGAGGCGTTGCGCACGCTCATCTCCAGTACCTTCGACCACGATGAGGCCAATCCCGACTTCGTGCGATTGGTCAGCATCGAAAACATCCACCACGCCGCACATATGCTGCGTTCGGACGCGATCCGCGACCTGAATGTCTCGGTCATCGAGACGATCGCTGGCATTCTGGAGCGTGGTATCGCCGATGGCGTGTTCAAGCGGAAGGCCGATCCGATCGACGTGCACATGTTGATCAGTGCCTTCTGCTTCTTCCGGGTGTCCAACCGCTACACATTCGGAACGATCTTCCGCCGTGACCTATCTGAGCCGACGACGATTGGCCGGCATCGCACCATGATCGCCGATGCCGTTATCAGCTATCTGAAGGATCCTGACGGACCATTTTGACGACCGGTTGAGCGACGACATTTCGGTCTGCGACGCGGGAGAACGCCCCCCGTTCAGCAGACCGAACAAGTGGCAATGCGCTCATCTTTCATCGGCGGACGACTTGATCACGGCGACGCCAGGCCGCGGCAACACCAAGCACGAACGATCGTGACGGCCAAGCGCCGCGCCGACCTTGTTTTCAGCGAGTCCCTACCGATCTCCCCAAATCGGTGTAGTGCGCCGCCGTTGGTGCGGGCCGAAGGGGCCACCTCTTTTCGAGCGGTCGCTGGGTGGCCGAAAACCTCAATAAAGCAGGTCGCCATTGGCAGGAAAGCGAAGTCTTTGGGACGGCGTTGACGCTGACCTTGAAGCGCTCTCTTCCGTTACGGGGCGCGGTCTTCGGGCGTAGGCTGTGTCGAGACGCCCGGCTTGCGGCTCTACGATCCGTGGAGTGCTTTCGGAGCGGGCGAAGGCCATTGCGTATGACCTTTAAATGGCACATGCTCTCACCGTCAGCAGCCATTTTCAGGGCGCTGCTGCTTCGGGGCGTTAGTGTCCTGGCCCCCAACGAAAGGAGGACCGCGTGTCTTCCGACCTCCGCCTTCACACAGCGGCGCGTAGTCTCGTCAACATCAGCGGGTCTTTGCTGAGTGGACCCAAAGGCACGGTCATGCTGCAGCGTTGAAAGCTGCAACACACAATCAACCTAAAATCCGGGAGGATCCGATGGCCAAAGGCCAGGTAAGAAGCAATCGCGAAGTTCGAAAGCCGAAAAAGGACAAGTCCGTGGCACCGGCCGCCGCCGTGCCGGGCAATCAGGTCAAGTTCGCCAACAGCGGGCCTAGCCTCGGCAAGAAGCAGAAATAGCTGGAAATGGGAGCAGAGGCGGCTCGCATGCCGCCTCCGACGCAGCGAAGGCGCCAAGGGTCATCGGCTCATTGACGTCGAGCGATGGACAGCGTCAACTCGGGCGGTGAGTTCATTGCGGGGAAACTCCGTTTTCAGCATTTCGGCAACCCGATCGCGCCAACTCGTGCGAGTTGCGTGGTGATCCCAGATTGGCGAACGTTTCGAACGCCGCCTCTGGGAGGCGACAATTGTGCGCAACGCTATTGCGTTGCGCATCCACCTTGTAGGATACCCTTGTTCCGATACGCAGCACCGAAAACTGCTGCCAAGCCATGACACATTCCTGCGACATTCTCTTTGCCCCCAAAACCGCACCCATGATGACATTTTGACCGACGAGGCCAAGCGCGATCGCCGTTGTGTGGTGCGCAAGGCTCGTCGGGCCTGACACTCTCAACCATTGCGCCCGAAACGCCGGCGCAAGCCATAGGCCTGGCAGACCACGTGCGAGGCGAGGAAATACGGACCAGTTTTGATGAACACACATGTCTACCCAGCGGCGTCACCCGTTGAAAATGATGCCCGAGCGTGGTTGAAGATCCTCGCGAAATACCGTCAGCCCCGCAATGGGCGCAGCGCCTTGGAGCTTCTTGTCACAGTCGTGCCGTTCGCCGGCTTCTGGGCCATCGCCTATTTTTCCCTCGCCTACGGGTTCTGGTACGGGCTGATCGCCATCATTCCGGCTGCAGCCTTCCTCCTGCGCCTTTTCATGATCCAGCACGATTGCGGCCACGGTTCGTTCTTCGCTCGTCGCGGCCTCGACGATTGGACAGGTCGAGTCATCGGCGTGCTTACGTTGACGCCTTACGACTACTGGCGCCGGGCGCACGCCGCTCATCATGCCTCGGCTGGCAATCTGGACGAGCGGGGTACCGGCGATATCACCACGCTCACCATCTCGGAATACCGTGCACTTCCACGCATGAAACGCCTGGGCTATCGCTTGTACCGGCATCCGCTTGTGATGTTCGGCATCGGCCCTGCCTGGCTCTTTCTCCTTAAGCAGCGTGTGCCGGTCGGCATGATGAACGGAGGTGCGCTGCCCTGGATCTCCACCATGACGACGAACGCTGCGATCCTGATCTGCGCCGGTTTGGCAGCTTGGGTGATCGGACTCCTGCCTTTCCTCTTGATCCACCTGCCGATCGTGCTCCTGGCGGGCGCCGCCGGCATCTGGCTCTTCTATGTGCAGCACCAGTTTGAAGAGACGCACTGGTCGGCCGGCGAGGATTGGCAGTTTCCTCAGGCAGCCCTACACGGCGCATCCCACTATGACCTGCCGCTGGTGCTGAGATGGCTGACCGGCAATATCGGCATTCACCACGTGCATCATCTGTCGAGCAGGATCCCCTACTACAGATTGCCGGAAGTTCTGCGCGATCACCCCCAACTCGCGAATATCGGCCGCATCACTCTTTGGGAAAGCTTGCGCTGCGTCAGGCTCGTCCTGTGGGATGACAGGCGTCAGAGACTCGTCTCATTCCGCGACGCCGCCAGTGTGGCCGTTCACGCTTAACAGGTGGGCTTCCGGCTCCGTCTCGGTGTCTTCATGCACCAAGGATCCCGCTGAACAACCCTCGCATCTGCCCGGCCGGACCAGCGACCGGGCAATGTCGATGAGGCTGTCGCGAGATGCGGCCATAACCATGCTAGTTCGACCATTGTCGTTCGCAGCCGTGGATTGCCCGCCTTCGAGACGGCCCTGTTCACGATTGATCGCGCCACTCGCCAAGGTGACGGCGCCAGTCCGCGTAGGCAGTAACCTGACGGCGGTCATCGAAATGTCGGAACAGGGCCTCAGAGTGAAGGACGGCCGCAAACTCCCGAGTGCTGGAACTATCTCAAGGCGGCAGGGTATGCGTCTGATTAAACGTACGATGCTTTAGCGAAGCACTCTGCCACGGCTCAGGTCGCTATCCACTTCCGTAGGATGTTGTTCCGCGCTCTCACGAGCCGATTTTGAGATCGACGCCGCGCACGGGCCTGAGTTCGAAATTGCGGTTCGGCAGGTCCTTCGTCCATTTCCGGCGCGAAACCGATGCCGAAGCCCGCGAAGGGCTGGTAGGTGGTCGAAGAATATACCGACGCCATTTCTACTTCGCCCGGTATAAGAGCATTGATCGGCCGACGCGACGCGCGGCCGCTTCCAATACGTGCTCGGCGAAGCAATGGACCAGCTATCGCGGGATCAGGAAGAACTCGCGAACACAAAAAAGCCCCCGGCTTTTGGCTCGGGGGCTTTTTGGGTCTTGGACAGTTTTGGTTGCGGGGGCAGGATTTGAACCTGCGGCCTTCAGGTTATGAGCCTGACGAGCTACCGGGCTGCTCCACCCCGCGCCATCGCGGTAGATCCCCATGGGATTTATCCGCTTTATCCGGTCAGCGCCAATCCCTCTGGGATTTGCGGTCTGTGCCGAGCAAATCCGTGAGGATTTGTCTC
>NZ_MBSO01000007.1:0-2500 GCF_001695835.1 Ensifer sp. LC11
CTTCTCGGCTTTGCCTCGAAGGGGAGCGGCGTTTCGGTTTGTTTTCTTGCGTTTTGCAGACCTGGCAGCGACCTACTCTCCCGCGTCTTAAGACGAAGTACCATCGGCGCTGGGGCGTTTCACGGCCGTGTTCGGAATGGGAACGGGTGCAGCCACCCCGCCAGAACCACCAGGTCGGCAAAGCGCAAGATTTGCCACCTGCGAAGGTGGCGAACCGAATGAGAAGCTGGTTGAAGTCGGCGTAAACCGCCTGCGGTTTATCGCTTTCACTTCATTTGTTTTGAACACGTCTTTACGTCTTATCCGGATAATTGCAGCAGCCGGCAAAGCCGAGCCGCCGGTATCCGGCGCGCCGTCCGCAGCGCCTTTGGCGCGTGAGGACGTATATGGCATCATCTTCGGACGAATGCGTTGCATTCGCCTTGAGATGAGCATGAGCAATGGGAACGATCAAGCCAATCGAACGATTAGTACTGGTAAGCTTCATGCGTTGCCGCACTTCCACACCCAGCCTATCAACGTGGTCGTCTTCCACGGTTCTCAAGGGAATACTCGTTTTCAGGTTGGTTTCCCGCTTAGATGCCTTCAGCGGTTATCCATTCCATATATAGCTACCCTGCTATGCCCTTGGCAGGACAACAGGTCCACCAGAGATATGTCCATCCCGGTCCTCTCGTACTAGGGACAGATCCTGTCAATATTCCTACACCCACGGCAGATAGGGACCGAACTGTCTCACGACGTTCTGAACCCAGCTCACGTACCGCTTTAATTGGCGAACAGCCAAACCCTTGGGACCTGCTCCAGCCCCAGGATGCGATGAGCCGACATCGAGGTGCCAAACAACCCCGTCGATATGGACTCTTGGGGGTCATCAGCCTGTTATCCCCGGCGTACCTTTTATCCGTTGAGCGATGGCCCTTCCACGCGGGACCACCGGATCACTATGACCGACTTTCGTCTCTGCTCGACTTGTCAGTCTCGCAGTCAGGCGGGCTTATGCCATTGCACTCGACGACCGATTTCCGACCGGTCTGAGCCCACCATCGCGCGCCTCCGTTACTCTTTCGGAGGCGACCGCCCCAGTCAAACTACCCACCATACACTGTCCCGGATCCGGATAACGGACCGCGGTTAGACATCCATGACGATAAGGGTGGTATTTCAAGGATGGCTCCACAAGAACTGGCGTCCCTGCTTCAAAGCCTACCACCTATCCTACACATGCCGACACGAATGCCAGTGTAAAGCTATAGTAAAGGTGCACGGGGTCTTTCCGTCTGACCGCAGGAACCCCGCATCTTCACGGGGAATTCAATTTCACTGAGTCTATGCTGGAGACAGCGGGGAAGTCGTTACGCCATTCGTGCAGGTCGGAACTTACCCGACAAGGAATTTCGCTACCTTAGGACCGTTATAGTTACGGCCGCCGTTTACTGGGGCTTCGATTCAGAGCTTGCACCCCTCCTCTTAACCTTCCAGCACCGGGCAGGCGTCAGACCCTATACGTCGTCTTGCGACTTCGCAGAGCCCTGTGTTTTTGATAAACAGTCGCTACCCCCTGGTCTGTGCCACCCCAAAAGACTTGCGTCCATTGGGGTCACGCTTCTTCCGAAGTTACGCGTGCAATTTGCCGAGTTCCTTCAGCATAGTTCTCTCAAGCGCCTTGGTATACTCTACCTGACCACCTGTGTCGGTTTCGGGTACGGTCTATACGGTGGAGCTATTTCCTGGAACCGCGTCCCCGCCCGGACAATCCAATAAGTCCGAACAAGTTAAGCAATCCGTCACTACCACCAGGCCCACGAATATTAACGTGGTTCCCATCGACTACGCGTGTCCGCCTCGTCTTAGGGGCCGGCTAACCCTGCTCAGATTAACTTTAAGCAGGAACCCTTGGTCTTTCGGCGAGAGGGTCTCTCACCCTCTTTATCGTTACTCATGTCAACATTCGCACTTCCGATACCTCCAGGACCCCTCACGGGTATCCCTTCACAGGCTTACGGAACGCTCCGCTACCACGTGCATTGCTGCACATCCTCAGCTTCGGTGCATGGCTTTAGCCCCGTTACATTTTCGGCGCAAAGACCCTTAATTAGACCAGTGAGCTGTTACGCTTTCTTTAAATGATGGCTGCTTCTAAGCCAACATCCTGGTTGTTTTGGGATCCTCACATCCTTTCCCACTTAGCCATGACTTGGGGACCTTAGCTGGAGGTCAGGGTTGTTGCCCTTTTCACGACGGACGTTAGCACCCGCCGTGTGTCTGCCGACTAGTACTCCTCGGTATTCGGAGTTTGGTTAGGATCAGTAAGACGGTGAGTCCCCATAGCCCATCCAGTGCTCTACCCCCGAGGGTATTCGGTCGACGCACTACCTAAATAGTTTTCGCGGAGAACCAGCTATTTCCGAGTTTGATTGGCCTTTCACCCCTAACCACAAGTCATCCCAATCTATTGCAACAGATGCGGGTTCGGTCCTCCAGTTGGTGTTACCCAACC
>NZ_MBSO01000007.1:7500-93540 GCF_001695835.1 Ensifer sp. LC11
CCGGCATCACCCGGCTGGAGACCGTGCGGGTCTCGCGCGCGTCTGCCGACCAGCGCGCCGGCCGTGCCGGACGAACCGAGCCCGGCATCGCCATTCGCCTCTGGCACAGCGGACAGACCGCGGCCCTTGCCGCCTTCACACCGCCGCAGATTCTGGCCAGCGACCTCTCCGGCCTGCTGCTCGACTGCGCCCATTGGGGGGTCAGCGATCCCACCACCCTTGCCTTTATCGACCTGCCGCCGGAAACCACGCTTGCCGAGGCGCGAAAGCTGTTGGCCACACTTGGCGCGCTCGACGACATCGGTTCACTGACGCCAAAGGGTCGGAAGATCCGCGATCTGGCCCTGCCGCCGCGCCTTGCGGCAATGGCGGTTGCCGCGGCCGAAGAGGGTCAGGCGGAAGCGGCCTGCCTGCTCGCGGTCATGCTCACCGAGCAGGGGATCGGCGGTAACAGCATCGATCTCGAGGATCGCCTGCGCCGCTTCCGGCAGGAGCGCGGCGATCGGGCCGAGGCCTCGCGTAACCTCGCGCGCCGCATGGCGGCGGAGCTGAAGGGCGCGCCGAAGTCGAACGAGCCGATCCAGCCCGGTGCGCTTTTGATGCAAGCCTTTCCCGATCGCATCGCGCTTCAGCGCGGCGGCCGCGGACGGTTCGTCATGGCGAATGGCAGGGGCGCGGAGATCCCGGAGACCGAACGGCTTGCCGCCGCCTCGATGCTCGTCATCGCCGACTTGACCGGCCGCGCCGGCGGGCAACGGGTGCTGGCGGCAGCCGAGCTGACGCGCGCCGAGGTCGAAGCGCATATGCCCGAGGCGATTACCCGCGAAGACCAAAGCTTCTTCGACAGGGCAAGCCGCCAAGTGCGGGCGCGCCGCGTGACGCGGCTTGGCGCGATCGTCTTTGAGGAGACACCACTTGCCCGCCCGACCGGCGAGGCTGCCGCCAAGGCACTCGCCGACGGCGTGCGCCAACTCGGTCTTGCCGCGCTGCCGTTCTCCAAGGAAGCAATGCAGATGCGAGACCGCATCGGTTTCCTCAACCGCTCGATCGGAGAGCCCTGGCCGGATGTTTCGGACGATGCATTGCTCGACCGTCTCGACGACTGGTTCGTGCCCTTCCAGCACGGCGTCACTGCCGTCGCCGACATCAAGGCATCCAACCTTTCGGACGGGCTTTTGTCCCTCATTCCGCACGAGCGGCAGCGGGAACTCGCCAGACTTGCGCCGACGCATTTCGAGGCGCCGACCGGGCAAAGACATCCGATCCACTACGACGGTGACGAGCCGCTGTTGTCGATCCGCGTGCAGGAGCTGTTCGGCCTCAAGACCCACCCAGCGATCGGTGACGGACGGCTGCCGTTGCTGCTCGAACTGATCTCGCCCGGCCATCGGCCGATCCAGACGACGCGCGATCTGCCCGGCTTCTGGGCGGGTTCCTGGCGGGACGTGCGCGCCGACATGCGCGGGCGCTACCCGAAACACCCCTGGCCCGAGGATCCGGCCAATGCGGCGCCGACGACACGGGCGAAGCCCCGTGGTACATGAGACGAAACCTCCGATGACTGGAATGTAGGCACGAATGACCACAGTTGCACTCGAACACACCAACGACCAGACCAGCAACCGCAGCCTGCGCCTGCAGACGCTCGTGCGGCTACGCTGGCTTGCCGTCGGCGGCCAGTCGATCGCCGTGCTCATCACCGCCTTCTGGCTACAATTTCCGCTGCCGCTGATTTCCTGCCTGGTGCTGATCGCCAGCCTCGCGTTGGTCAACGCCTATGTAACGCTGCGCTATCCGCCGACGCACCGGCTGCAGCCGCCGGCCGCCTTCGCACTCTTGGGCCTCGATCTCGCGCAGATCACCGGGCTGCTGTTCATCACCGGCGGGCTCACCAATCCCTTTGCCCCGCTGCTCTGCGTCCCGGTCATCATCTCCTCGGCGTCGCAGCCGAAATCGCACAGCATCATCCTTGCCGGCCTCGCGGTGATCGCGATCACAGCACTCGCTTTCTCGCCCTTTCCGCTGCCCTGGTATCCGGGCACGGTTCTGTTGATGCCGCGGGTCCTGACCGCCGGCATCTGGTTTGCGATCGTGTCCATGACCGCCTTTGCCGCCTTCTATACGTATCGCGTCTCGCTGGAAGCGAGCGAACTGTCGGAAGCGCTGACGGCGACCGAGCTCGTGCTGCAGCGGGAAAAGCACCTGTCGCAGCTCGATGGCCTTGCGGCCGCCGCCGCGCACGAACTTGGCACGCCGCTGGCGACGATCAGCGTCGTCGCCAAAGAGATGGAGCGTGAGCTTGGCAACGATCCGCGCTTCGGCGAGGACGTGCATCTGCTGCGCAGCCAGAGCGAACGTTGCCGCGATATCCTGAAGCGGCTGACGACGCTGTCGTCCGAAAGCGAGGAGCACATGCGCCTCTTGCCGCTGTCGTCGCTGATCGAGGAGGTGATGGCGCCGCACCGCGAGTTCGGCATCCACATCAACCTCGTCGACAAGGGCGACCGCAGCTCCGAGCCGGTCGGCAATCGCAATGCCGGCATCCTCTACGGGCTCGGCAACCTGCTCGAAAACGCCGTCGACTATGCCAAGAAGCAGGTGACCGTGACGGTCGAGCACAGCAGCGACCGCGTCCGCGTGACGATCGAGGACGATGGCGACGGTTTTGCGCCGGATATCCTGCAGCGCATCGGCGAACCCTATGTGACCCGGCGACAGAAGGACGACAGTGCCGGCGGCCTCGGGCTCGGTCTCTTCATTGCCAAGACGCTGCTCGAACGCTCCGGCGCACGCCTGCGCTTTGAAAACGGCGGACCGGACAGACCTGGCGCCCGGGTCAGCGTCGAATGGCCGCGCGCCCTGATGGATACGAAACTGGCGAAATGACATTTCGCAGTTTATTGAACGAGACCGGAAGAAACCTATAATCTCAACGAAAGCGCACTGTTTTCGCCCAAGGATTGCGAGAATGACCGACAAATCGACAGCTTCGCCCAGCACGCCGGCACAGGACGCCGAACTGATCGGACCGGACCGCACCCTGTTGCTCGTCGACGACGACGCACCCTTCCTCAGGCGCCTTGCCCGCGCCATGGAAGCCCGCGGCTTTTCGGTCGACATCGCCGAATCGGTCGCGGAAGGCATCGCCAAGGCCAAGGGCAACCCGCCGAAATATGCCGTCATCGACCTCAGACTCGGTGATGGCAGCGGTCTCGACGTGATCGAGGCGATCCGCGGACGGCGCGACGACACACGCATGATCATGCTGACGGGCTACGGCAACATCGCAACGGCCGTCAACGCGGTGAAGCTCGGCGCCGTCGACTATCTCGCCAAGCCCGCCGATGCCGACGAGATCTTCGCGGCCCTCGTTCAGCGCCAGGGCGAACGGGTCGAGCCACCGGAAAACCCGATGTCGGCCGATCGCGTTCGCTGGGAGCACATTCAGCGCGTCTATGAGATGTGCGAGCGCAATGTCTCGGAAACGGCACGCCGGCTCAACATGCATCGCCGCACCCTGCAGCGCATCCTCGCCAAGCGCGCGCCCAAGTAACGGGGCAGATAACCGCGTCAGCCGCCGCTGTCGCGGTTGCCCGAGAGGATATCGCCGATCGAGCCGCCGAGTTCGGTGTTGCGCTCGGCCGCCCACTCAGCGAGCATCAGCCGCTGGGCGGCCGTGCGGGCAAAAAGCTGCAGCACGGATTTGCGCGTTGCCGCCGCGAGCTTGTGCTCCGGCGCTTCGCGAGCGATGTGCCCGTCATAGCCGTCGGACAGCAACAGGCCGCACTCCTCAGGGAAAATTTCGAGCGGCACGCCGGCATGGGTAGCAAAGAACAGCCGGTCGCAATGCTGCCGGTAGTCGGGCCATTTGCGGTCGACCCGGAAGTCCTCGATCGAGGTCTTGATTTCGACGATCCAGATCTCGCCCTTGGCCGACAGCGAAATGAGATCGGCGCGCCTTCCGCTTGAAAGCGTCAATTCCGGCAAGACCGCGTGACCCAGTTCAGCGAAGAGCCGTTGCACGCCGCGGCGCACCATCATCGCACGATTCGACTGGCGGCCGTCGATCAGCGGGTTATCGCCATGGATGGAGAGGATCGTCATGCGTCCGGGCCCCCTTTGGGCCGGTCATTTTGTTGCAAAAAAACAAGGGTCATGGAATTTGCACTTTTCAGCCAAATTGTGGCCGCGCAATCTCTTGCATAGCACAAACTAATCGAAAATAACCGTAGTCACTGTTGGTCGCGGCGACCCAGTTTTTCTTTGCTTCTTTTTAAGAGACACCCATGCGCTTCCGCAATGCCTTCCTCTTGTGCAGCCTCGCGGCGACACTCGCTGTTGCCGGCTGCTCGACAACATCGTCCAAATCCGAGACCGCTGCCAACGAACCCGCTCCCGCGACCGTACAGGTCGCGACCAACCAGATCTTCACGGGCGATTATGGCGCAGTTGAGGATCACGGCTACGCACTGCCGGCGATCCCGATCAACAAGGTCGACAGCCGCTACCATCGCCAGATCGTCGACTACGCCACCAAGGAACGCCCGGGAACGATCGTCGTCAACACGCCGAACCGCTTCCTCTATTATGTGCTGCCGGGCGGCAAGGCCGTGCGCTACGGCATCGGCGTCGGCAAGGCCGGCTTTGCATGGGAAGGCGAGGCCTATATCGCCTGGAAGCAGGAATGGCCGATGTGGCATCCGCCGAAGGAAATGGCCGAGCGCAAGCCGGAAGTGGCCAAGTATGTCGAGGAAGGCATGGGCCCCGGCCTCAAGAACCCGCTCGGCGCCCGCGCGCTCTATCTCTTCAACGACGCAGGCAAGGATACGCTGTTCCGCCTGCACGGCACGCCGGAATGGTCGTCGATCGGCACTGCCGCTTCGTCGGGCTGCATCCGCCTGATCAACCAGGACATCATCGACCTCTACTCGCGTGTCCGCCCCGGCAAGAGCGCTCGCGTGGTCGTTCAGCAGTAATCGAATCACTTCGACACCGTTCAAGCCGCCGACCCGTTCGGCGGCTTTTTTTCGTTTCGCGCTCAACCGTCACTTGCTTTTGCGCGCAGCCGCAACACCGCACCTCAGCGACGCAAAGTTGCCGTGGCGAAATGCGCTCAAACCAGGGTCGCGAACACTGGTCCGCGCGGGCTCGAAAACTTCAATTTCGACTTAAATCCAAGCGCTTATTAAGTAAGCGTTATCTAAATAAAAGAAACAGTGTGCCCAAGAAATTCCGTTGGGAGGGACTGGCATGCTGATCAAGACCAAGCTCATCGGCGCGATTGCGCTGCTATCAACGATCGCCATCGGCATCGCAATCCACAGCCAGTCCAAGCTGTCGGAAACCAGCGAAACGATGGACGCGGTCTACGCCGATCGCATCGTGCCGTTGAAGAACCTCAAGGCGACGTCGGACGCTTTTGCGGTCTCGATCGTCGACGCCGCCCACAAGGTGCGCAACGGCAACGAATCGATGGAGAGTGGCCTTGCCTCCGTCGATGCGGCCCGGGCGGCGATCAAGACCAACTGGGACGCCTATGCGGCAACCTCGATGACCGACGAAGAACGGCGGCTGGTCGAGAATGCACAAAGCCAGATGATCGTTGCGATGGACTCGATCGCGGCGCTGAGACAAATCCTCTTGAGCAAGGACCAGAACGCGCTCGATGCTTTCGTGCGTGACAAACTCTATGCGACCATCGACCCACTGACGGCAACGATCTCCGAGATCTCGGATCTGCAGGTCGAGCTTTCCGGATCGACCTTTGAAGCCAAGCATCGCGAGTTCGAAACGGTGCAGAAGCTCAACATCGCCATCATCGGTCTCGTCATGGCGCTTGCCGCCGGCACCTTTTTCGTCGTTCTACGCGGCGTCGTCGGACCGCTCGGCCGGCAGATCGCCGCCATGCGCCGGCTGATCGACGGCCACGTCGAAGACAGCGACGGACCGGTGAACGGCAAGGACGAGATCGCCGAGATGGCGCGGGCCATCCAATCCTTCCGCGAGGCGGCGCGATCGAACCTCAGGCTGCAGGCGGAAGCGGAAGAGAATCGCCGCAGCAGCGAGGCCGAGCGCATTCGCGTGCAGAAACAGGCGGAACAGGACGCTCAGGAGCGGCTGACGCAGGCGACGGCAGGTCTTGCCAGCGGGCTGCAACGGCTTGCCAATGGCGATCTCGCCGTTCGACTGGACGCGCCTTTCGCCGCGGAGTTCGAACAGTTGCGACACGACCTCAACAAGGCGGCAGGGCAGCTCAACGATGCGTTGCTCGCCGTCGCCGACAGTGCCGGCAACATCGGCATGGGCACGCGTGAGATCAGCCAAAGCGCCGACGACCTGTCGAAGCGCACCGAACAGCAGGCCGCTTCGCTCGAGGAAACGGCGGCCGCGCTCGACGAGATCACCGCCAATGTTAGCAATTCATCGAGACGGACGGAGGAGGCGCGCGATGTCGCAGGCGCGGCGAAAACCAGTGCCGCCCAGTCCGCCGTCGTCGTCGCCAATGCCGTCGAGGCGATGCGCCGGATCGAGGAATCCTCGAGCCAGATTTCCAGCATTATCGGCGTCATCGACGAGATCGCCTTCCAGACGAACCTTTTGGCGCTGAACGCCGGCGTCGAGGCGGCGCGCGCCGGCGAAGCGGGCAAGGGCTTTGCCGTCGTCGCCCAGGAGGTGCGCGAACTTGCCCAGCGCTCGGCCAAGGCCGCGAAGGAAATCAAGGATCTCATCCGTACATCGAGCCAGGAGGTCGAAAGCGGCGTGCGCCTGGTGCGCGACACCGGCGAGGCGCTGCAGACGATCGAGGCGCATGTGATCACCATCAACGACCATATGGCTGCGATCGCCACCTCCGCCCGCGAACAGTCCGTGGGCCTCAGCGAAGTCAACACCGCCGTCAACCAGATGGACCAGGTGACGCAGAGGAACGCGGCCATGGTCGAGGAAGCCAATGCCGCCTCCGCCACGCTGGCGCAGGAAGGCATGAACTTGCGCAACCTGATCGGGCGCTTCACCCTTGCCGGTGAGACGCAGGCAATGGGCGGATCGAGAGCCCCTGCCCCGGCTGCAACCGCAATCCGCGATCAGGACCGGCCGGCCGCCCAGGCAGCCCGGCGCTCAGCCACCTACGCGACACAGGGCAATGCCGCCCTCGCAACCGACGGCTGGGCCGAGTTTTAGACCACGTCCCAGTGGAGGCTGCGGCCAAGTCGACGCAGGGGAACCAGGAATACAAGCAAAAAGACAGAGCCGTGCGTTCAAGCGAACGGGCACGGCTCTGGATCAACATTCACACGTCGGCGCCGAATCAGGCCGCGTTGCATGCCTTCAGCTCCAGCCGGCGGCGATGGAGGACCGGTTCGGTGTAGCCGTTCGGCTGTTCACGGCCCTTGAGAACGAGCTCGATGGCCGCCTGGAAGGCGATCGAGCCATCGAAATTACCGGCCATAGCGACATAGAGCGGATCGTCGGCGTTCTGGCCGTCGACGACGGCGGCCATGCGCTTCATGGTTTCAATGACCTGAGCCTCGGTGACGACGCCGTGGTGCAGCCAGTTGGCCATGTGCTGGGCCGAAATGCGCAGCGTCGCGCGGTCTTCCATCAGGCCGACATTGTTGATGTCAGGCACCTTCGAGCAGCCGACGCCCTGATCGACCCAGCGCACGACGTAGCCGAGGATGCCTTGAGCGTTGTTGTCGAGTTCGCGCTGGATTTCCTCCGGCGTCCAGTTCGGGCGAACCGCGACCGGCACCGACAGGATGTCGGAAAGCTTGGCGCGGGTGCGGCTCTTCAGGGTTGCCTGGACCTCGGCGACATTGACGCGATGGTAGTGGGTCGCGTGCAGCGTCGCGGCCGTCGGCGACGGGACCCAGGCGGTGTTGGCGCCGGCCTTCGGGTGAGCAATCTTCTGTTCCAGCATTGCCGCCATCAGGTCGGGCATCGCCCACATGCCCTTACCGATCTGGGCGTGGCCGGAGAGGCCGCATTCAAGGCCGACGTCGACGTTCCAGTTCTCGTAGGCGCCGATCCAGGCGGCCTGCTTCATATCGCCCTTGCGGATCATCGGGCCGGCTTCCATGGAGGTGTGCATCTCGTCGCCGGTGCGGTCGAGGAAGCCGGTGTTGATGAAGACGACGCGCTCGCGGGCGGCGCGGATGCATTCCTTGAGGTTGACGGTGGTGCGGCGTTCCTCGTCCATGATGCCCATCTTCATGGTGTTGGCCGCCATGCCGAGCGCCTTTTCGACGCGCGCAAAGATCTCGCAGGCGAAGGCGACTTCCTCAGGCCCATGCATCTTCGGCTTGACGACGTACATGGAACCTTCACGGGAATTCATGCGCCGGCCGCCCTCGCCGATGTCGTGCAGGGCGATCAGTGCGGTCACCATGGCGTCCATGATGCCTTCGGGCACTTCCTTGCCATCGCGGTCAAGGATAGCCGGATTCGTCATGAGGTGGCCGACATTGCGCACCAGCATCAGCGAGCGGCCGGGGAGGGACAGCGTGCCGCCGGCAGCAGCCGTGTAGATGCGGTCGGCATTGAGGCGACGGGTGAAAGTCTTTCCACCCTTGGCGACTTCTTCCTCGAGGTCGCCCTTCATCAGGCCGAGCCAGTTGCGATAGACGACGACCTTGTCCTCGGCATCGACGGCCGCGACCGAATCCTCGCAGTCCATGATCGTGGTGATTGCCGATTCGAGAATGACGTCGGAGATGCCGGCCGGATCTTCCTTGCCGATCGGCGTCGAGCCGTCGAGAACGACGATTGCATGCAGATTGTTGTGCCGGAGAACGATCTCCGACCGCGCGCCTTCCTGACCGGAATGACCCACGAACTGGGCCGCATTGCGCAACGTCGTGTTCGAGCCGTCCTTCAGCCCGATTGTCAGCGCGCCACCGGCAATCTTGAGCGACGCGACGTCGGCCCAGTTCCCCTTCGCCAGCGGTGCGCTGGCATCGAGGAAGTCGCGCGCCCAGGCGATGACCCTGGCGCCACGCTTCGGGTTGTAGCCGCGGCCCTTCTCGGCACCGTCCGCGTCGGAGATCGCGTCCGTGCCGTAGAGCGCATCGTAAAGCGAACCCCAGCGCGCATTGGCGGCGTTCAAGGCATAACGTGCGTTCATGACGGGAACGACGAGCTGAGGGCCGGCGATTGTCGCGATCTCCGGATCGACATGGGCGGTCGAAACGCTGAACTCGCCACCCTCGGGCAACAGGTAGCCGATATCACGAAGGAATGCCTGATAGGTCTCGATGTCAACGGGCGCGCCGTTCTGCTTGTACCAGGCGTCGAGCTTGGCCTGGAGGTCGTCGCGCTTTGCGAGCAGAGCCCGGTTCTTCGGCGCGAGCGCATGCACGAGCTCGGATAGCTGCTCGAAGAAGTGTTCCGCATCGACGCCGGTGCCCGGCATCGCCTCTTCCACCAGAAACTGATGGAGACCCGCATCAATCCTCAAACCAAACTTCTCAATGCGGTCCATCTGCCAACTCCTTGAAATAGACGTAAGGAGCGCCACCGATCCGTCCGGATGCGATGAAAACGCCCCAACATTTTGATCCTGCGCCCGGAGGTTCGCGGCAATCTTCCGAAAACGACCCGATGCGAAATGCGCGCGTGAAACGGCCGCAGTTTCTCACCAATTCATTCCCTGTCAATTCTGCAAGGATGCGAAGAATTGTTTCCGAAATGGAAAAGATCAATCGTGGACGATGCGTGGCCGGCCACTGGCCGAGGCAATGAACCGGGCTTCGATCAGCTTGCGGCTGCCTTCCACTTCCGGCGCATCGATTTCCTCTCGCAGCATCGAGGCGGGATCCTCGGCGCCGTTGGTGCGCGCCGCCTCGAGCGCCAGGGCCTCGGCCCGCCCACGGGCCGCACCGAAAGCCTTTTCCTGATCAAGGAAGCGTTCGCTGACCCCGGCACCGTTCACGACATAGATACCCTCCTCCGGCATCGTCACGAAAACGGTGACTGTTGCTCGGACCTGACCGACGACGGCGCCGACGGCATTGGCGACGCCGGCCTCGGCAGGAATGGCCGCTTCGGTTCCGAGCATGTCGGCGATCGCCGGATAATAAACCGGCGCCGAAGCGCCGAGGCCGACGAGCGGCCGATCAAGGGCGAGCGAGAAGCGGACAATGCCGGGCACCCGGTTGAGCGCCCGGTCGACGGCCTGTGAGGCTGCCGGATCGATCGTCGCCCCGTCTTCACCCAGACAGGCCTGCAGGATGACTTCGCACGATTGCCTGGTCAGTCGGTCGACGACCATCTGCGCCATTGTTTCCGGAGAGGCGGCGATCGGCTGGCCCGAGCCATCGCGCATGCGTGCTGCAAGCTCGATGCCGAGGCGTGCCGCGTCGAGATTCCATTGGGACTGCCGCCCAAGCACGTGCATCGCATCCGAAGGCGTCAATCCGCAGATATGCACGAGACCGCGCGCGACCAGTCGGTCGAGCGTCGCTTTCTGCGGCGTCGAGACCAGCAGCGTTTCCAGAGCAATGGGCACCGTGCCGATTCGCTCGTAAAGCGCCTGCTCCTGCGGCTGCAGACCGCTTGCCAGATGGTCCGGCAGGCCGGTGCGCACCGCCAGCCGTCCGTCGTGGCGCCCGCGGTGCTGCGCGCGCATCTGCTTTTCCAGCACCGAGATGACGGCATCGCGGTGCAGTGCGGCGGCAAGGCTCAAGGGCATCAGCCGGCGAGGGCCAAGATCGAGCTTGGCCTTGAGGCCGCGGTCGTTGATCCGCACTTCCGAATCACCGCCGAGGCCATAGGTCCGCATCGCCACCGCTTCGACCATGGTGCGGAAGCCGCCGACGACGGCCCCTTCAGCGTCGAGCCGCGGGCGGCCGCCGTCAAGGACCGCCACGTCGGTGGTCGTGCCGCCAATGTCGGAGACCACGGCATTGTCGAGACCAGTCAGATGCCTTGCGCCGACGAGGCTCGCCGCCGGACCCGAGAGGATCGTTTCGATCGGGCGCAGCCGCGCCTCCTCGGCCGAGATCAAGGCACCGTCGCCGCGCACGACCATCATCGGAACGTCGATGCCGCGCGCCTTGAGGAAGCCCTCGCAAGAGCCGATCAGCCGGTCGATCATCGAGACGAGACGGGCGTTGAGCAGCGTCGTCAATGCACGGCGCGGTCCGCCGAGCTTGGAAGAAAGCTCGTGGCTGCAGGTGACCGGCAGATGCGACACCTCGCGAATACGGTCGCGCACCCGCTTTTCATGATCCGGATTGCGGACGGCGAAATAGCCGGCAATCGCAAAGGAGGAGACCTGGCCGGCAAGCACCGGCAAAGCAGCGTCGAGTTCGCTCATGTCGAGCGGCGTTTCGCCGCCATGCACATTGTGACCACCCGGCAGGAAGATCACCGGATCGGAGCCAAGCGCCTCGAGCAGCCCGTCGCGCTTCAGGTCATCCGGCCCGAAGCCGATCATGACGAGGCCGGCACGTCCCCCTTGGCCCTCGACAAGGGCGTTGGTGGCAAGCGTCGTCGACAGCGACACCATGCTGATCGCCGCTACCGGCAGCTTCGCCTGGTCGAGCACGGCTTCGACCGCACCGGAAATGCCAACAGCCAGGTCGTGGCGGGTCGTCAGCGCCTTGGCCTTGGCGACGACGCCTTGCGTTTCCGAGAAGAGGACGGCGTCGGTGTAGGTGCCGCCGGTATCGATGCCGAGAAGAAAATGAGAGCTCAATTCGCGCAGTCCGGAATTCGCGCGGGGCGTAACGCCCCGGGTTCAATGGGGATCGATGCGGTGATATGACATATTTCAGGAGAAAACCATCGTGGCGCAGACATCGACGATGAGTACAGCGACACCGGTGGAAATGGCAGGAGTTCTTCCGCATGCTCGAAAGCCGCCGTCCGTTGATTGTCGCCGCGCTGCTGTCGGCGGGTTTCCTTTGTCTTCAGGCGCGTGCGTCCCAAGCTCAGGACTCCGAAGAAGAGGAATACAAGCCGCAACTGCCCGAAGTCGCGATCTACAAGGCGATGCTCGATGCCAACAAGCAGACCGGCTGGATACAGTTTCGGGACTATGACGACCGACAACTGATCTATTTCACCGCGTTGCAGACGATGCATTGCCGGCTATCGGAGATCCGCTACTCGATCAATTCGGACGCGCTCGATAAGCGCTTCCCGCTGGCTAAGTGCAATCCGCAGCTGCCGTTCAACCTGCCGGGCGACGAGACGGCCGAGTATGTCTATATCTCGCTGCCGGCCAAGACGGCGCAGACGCTGACGATCCAGGCGGTCTGGGATGATGGTGCAGGCAGCGAGATCGTCGTCTACAAGCCCTGCGACGGCGTCGGCGACGCAACCTGCGCCCAGATCAAGACGATCAAGAAGCCGTCGAAACTGCTGCAGCAGCCGAAGCCGGCCGATTCGCCGGTTCGATCGGTGCAGTCGCCGATCCCCGGCAAGACCTTCAGCGAACCGACACCTTCATCGGCAAGCCGCCCCGCGGTTGAGTAGTGAGCCGCTGCACCGGCCAGGGATGCGTCTCCTCGGTCAGATCAAAGCGATAACGATGCATTAGCACGGCAAGCGCGATCACCGCCTCCTGCAGGGCGAAAGTGGCGCCGATGCAAACCCGCGGGCCGGCGCCGAAGGGCAGATACTGGTAACGATGCAGCTTCTCGCGGTTTTCCGGCAGGAAACGCTCGGGCATGAAGGCCCGCGGCCGGTCCCAGTAGAGCACATGGCGATGCAGCGTCCAGGGCATGATCAGCACCGCGATGCCCCTGGGAATACGCACCCGCTTGCCGGATGGCGAAGTCCACTCGTCGTCCTCGATCGCCGCGCGGTTGATCGACGGCGCCGGCGGATAGAGCCGCATCGCCTCCTCGAAGGCCGCAAGCACATGCGGCATCAGGCCGAGCCATTCGACCGGCTCGGCACCGCTTGCAATCGCAGTATCGATCTCGGCCTCCATCGTCTCGCGATAGGCCGGCGTATTGGCGATGCAATAGAGCGTCCAGGCAAGCGCCCGGGCGGTGGTCTCGTGCCCGGCGCCGATGAAGGTCAGGATATTGTCCTCAATCTCAGCCGTCGACAGACCCTGACTACCCTCGATCTCCAGAAGCAGCGTCAGAAAATCCTTCGGCGTACCCTCCGGATCCTCCGCCATCTTGCGGCGCCGAAGCGCCATCGTCTCCGACACGATCGACCGGAAGCGGTTCATGACTTTCTTGCCGCCGATTCGGGTCAGGCGCGGTATCCACTCGGGCGCGAGCAGGATATCCATCGGGTCTACCCGCCCCATGCGGTGCAGAAGCTCCTCCACGCTCTGGACGAAGCCGTCTTTCTCGACGGCGACTTCGCCGGAAAACAGCGTTTCGGCGAGAATGTCGAAGGTGAGCTCGGTCATGTCGTTGGCGATGTTGGTGGTGAATGGCGCCTTTTCCGCGCCTGCATAGCGCTCGACGAACAACTGCGAGCTCTTCAACATCTGGCCGGCAAAGCCCCTGGCATGGCGCGGCGTGAACACCGGCGCCATGGCTTTCCGCGAGCGCTTCCAGACCTCGCCTTCCGCCGTCAGCAGGCCGTCGCGCAGGATCGGCCTGAGGATCAGCCGCCGCACCTTCGACATCTCGTAGTTTCCGACATTGTCGACCAGGATGTGGCGGATGAGGCCGGGATCGTTGACGATCAGTGTGCGCTGGGTGGCGAACTTCGTCTCGATCCAGGGCAGCGTATAGGACGGTTCGCCCCAAAGTTCGAGCGGATTGCGCAAGACCGTCCTGATGATCTTCAGGTAGGAAGGGATGCCCACTCGCGGAACGGGAGCCGGCGGTTCGAAGGGCTCCGGACGCGTGTCCATGGTGATTGCCTTTTCTCGATTGCGCCAAGATTTCAGGTTTTTACGGCGCAATCAAGGAAAGTGCTTCACGTGAATCACAAGAGGCTTTCGAGTTCCGACAGCTTGTCGTTGACGAGCCAGCCGTAATAATTTTCCTCCGGCCAATGGGCCTGTCCGCTCTGGATCTTGGCGGCAAGGGCAGCGGCGCGGCCGTCCGGGTTGCCGACATTGTAGAGCGTCGCGGTAACGCCGGGATTGGTGGATATGTCGACGCCGGCGATGGACTTATAGGCGTCGATCGAATGGCGAATCGAGGCCGCCATGTAGGCGAGCGAGACGTCCGGATCCATGATCGCTTCATAGACGCCAGCGGCGTTGTTCTCGTCGAGGCGATCATAGCCCGACGTCTTTGCGACAATGTCGGTCAGCATCAGCGCCGTCAGCGGATTGATCTGGCCGAGGCCGAAGGTCTGGCCGGCGAAAAACGGCTGGAAGAAGACGGCGCTAAAGCGGTTGTTCGGGAAGGACTTGCCGCCCACCGACTTGCCGCGGAAGTCATTGTCCCAGACGCGCTCGCGGCAACTCCACAGCGCATAGGCGCCCTTTTTCGCACCGCATTCGGAAAACTGCGGCCGGGCAACGAATTCGGCGACCGTCTCGCCTTCATAGCCGAACTGGAAGCTGTTGCCGGCGTAAGCGGCCGCCTTGACGTAGTAGGACTGCAGCCGGTCGTAGGCGTCGACATTATAGGTGTGCTCGCCGACAATCGCGCCGACCATGTGGATCGGGGCGATGCCATAGGCGCGCGACACGGACTTGATCTTGCTGATGAGTTGTTTGTCCGTTGCCAGGAGATCGCGGACTTTCTCGAACTTGGCATCGAAGGAGGTCCGGCCCGCCTTGGTGCGGCGCACGGAAGCACCGGGGATGCCCGGCTGCTCGACGCTGCGGTTGCCCGGCGGAACAGCAGTCGCTGCGATTGACTGGCTTGCGGTCAGGCAAAACGTGGCGATAGCGAGCATGCAGGCGGTGAAACGCACGATCTCTTCTTCCTGTGACTGGTGGAGGCTGCCTCTGTCGGCGGGCGGCTCCTACGCCAAGATCATGTCGGAAAGATGCCCGGACCACGATCCATTTCCGCGTCCGTGTTAGAAAAAATGCGGGCGCCTGTCGAGAGACAGGCGCCCGGCGTATTCAGGGTTGTGGGCGTTTGCACACCCGCGTCGACCGAAATGTCACAGGATGTAGCGCGACAGGTCGGTGTTGGCGGCGAGATCGCCGACATGCTTGCGCACATATTCGGCATCGATCGTGACGGCCTGTCCGCCACGGTCAGGCGCATTGAACGAGATTTCGTCCAGCACGCGCTCCATCACCGTCTGCAGCCGGCGGGCGCCGATGTTCTCGACGCTGGCGTTCAGCTGCACCGCGACATCGGCGAGCGCATCGATCGCATCGTCGGTAAAGTCGAGCTTGACCTCTTCCGTTTCCAAGAGCGCCTTGTACTGGCGGATCAGGCTCGCCTCAGTTTCCGTCAGGATGCGACGGAAATCTTCCTTGGTCAGCGCGCGGAGCTCGACGCGGATCGGCAGACGACCCTGCAATTCCGGCAGCAGGTCCGAGGGCTTCGACACATGGAAAGCACCCGAAGCGATGAAGAGGATATGGTCGGTCTTGACCGGCCCGTACTTCGTCGCAACGGTCGTGCCTTCGACCAGCGGTAACAGGTCCCGCTGCACGCCTTCACGCGATACGCCGGCACCCATGCCGCCTTCGCGCGATGCGATCTTGTCGATCTCGTCGAGAAAGACGATGCCGTCGTCTTCAACCGCCTTCATCGCTTCGCGCTGGATCTGCTCGTTGTCGAGCAGCTTGTCGGACTCGTCGTCGATCAGCATGCCGTAGGAGGCCTTGACCGTGGTCTTGACCTTTTTCGTGCGGCCGCCGAGCGCCTTGCCAAACATTTCGGAGAGGTTCAAAACGCCGATATTGGCGCCGGGCATGCCCGGAATTTCAAAGCCGCCCGGCGCGCCGGTTTCGGCAATGTCGATCTCGATCTCCTTGTCGTCGAGTTCGTTGGCGCGCAGCTTCTTGCGGAACGAATCGCGCGTCGCCGGCGACGCGGTGGCGCCGACCAGCGCATCGAGCACGCGCTCCTCGGCATTCTGGTGCGCCTTTGCCTTGACTTCGGTCCGGCGTTTTTCACGCACGAGGCCAATCCCGACCTCGACGAGGTCACGAATGATCTGCTCGACATCGCGGCCGACATAGCCGACCTCGGTGAACTTGGTCGCCTCGACCTTGACGAAGGGCGCACCGGCGAGCTTGGCGAGGCGTCGCGATATCTCGGTCTTGCCGACACCGGTCGGGCCGATCATCAGGATGTTCTTCGGCATGACCTCGTCGCGCAACTCGTCGCCGAGCTGCTGGCGGCGCCAGCGGTTGCGCAGCGCGATGGCCACGGCGCGCTTGGCGTCATTCTGGCCGATGATGAAACGGTCGAGTTCCGACACGATTTCTCTGGGTGAAAACGTACTCATGTAGTCCTCTCAAACTCGGTCCGCGTCAGCTCCATCAGGAGCGTGCGGCCGGATACATCTATCCATTCTGCGTAGGGCACAAAGCCGGCCTTGGTGTAGGCGCTGACAGCCCGGCGGTTGCCCGCATCGGGGTCGATCACGATGCGGGGCGCGCCGGCGGCAAAGAGCCTTTCGGCGAAGGCCTTAAGCGCCAGCGCGGCGACGCCCCTGCCCGTCAGTTCCGCCGGGCCGACGAAGATGTCGATACCGGGCACGTCAGCCGGCAGATCCTTCGCCCAGGGCTCCTCGTCCGGATACTGGAACGGCAGCCAGGACTGGATATAGCCGGCCGGCTCGCCCGCCACGTGGAAGATGAACCCTTCCACTTCTCCTGACGCGCAGCCCTCGCGGATCATCGCCACTTCCTTGTCCGGGTCGCCCCACCATTGCCGAACATGCGGCTCGCTCAGCCAGGCATGCAGCAGCGGCAGATGGTCATCGACCACTGGCACGAAGCTGACATGCACCGGATCATTGGGCATCCAGCGTCTCCACGACGATGTTGTGGTTGGTGTAGACGCAGATGTCACCGGCGATCTGCAGCGCCCGCCGGGCGATATCCTCGGCCGACTTGTCGCTATCCATCAAGGCGCGGGCCGCGGCAAAGGCGTAGTTGCCACCCGAACCGATCGCAATCGTGCCATGCTCAGGCTCCAGAACATCGCCATTGCCGGTGATCGCCAGCGTGATCGACTTGTCGGCGACCAGCATCATCGCTTCGAGGTTGCGCAGATACTTGTTGGTGCGCCAGTCCTTGGCGAGCTCGACTGCGGCGCGCATCAGCTGGTCGGGATATTGCTCAAGCTTGGCCTCGAGCCGTTCCAGAAGCGTAAATGCATCGGCGGTGGCGCCGGCAAAACCGGCGATCACGTCGCCCTTGGCAAGCCGCCGCACCTTGCGGGCGTTGCTCTTCATCACGGTCTGGCCGAGGCTCACCTGGCCGTCGCCGGCCATCACCACCTTGCCATCCTTGCGTACCGTGATGATGGTCGTCGCATGCATCGTTCCGTAGGGATTGTGTTCGCTCATGAAGGTACCTGTCGGCCCCTGATACTTGGGGGCGTTTACTTGGGGGCGTTGCGGCTCCGAACGAGCCTGGTTGCTTGGGGCCTATGTAAGTACGGCAGACACATTTGCAAATGGCAACCGGCAGGAGGCGCAATCTTCATTCGCGGCCTGATGTCGGTTGATTCGAATCGACGCTCAAGTTCTGGATATTTCAGCGTTTGCCTGATAAGGAGCCGCGTCAGCGTATACAGGAGAGCCCGATGGCAGAAGCCACGTCCAGCCGCACTGCAGAGGTTTCGCGAAAGACCAACGAAACCGCGGTGTCCGTATCGGTCAACATCGACGGCACCGGCGTTTCGAAGATTTCGACCGGCGTCGGCTTCTTCGACCATATGCTGGACCAGCTCGCCCGCCATTCGCTGATCGACATGGAGATCAAGACCGACGGCGACCTGCACGTCGACGACCACCATACGGTCGAGGACACCGGCATCGCCATTGGCCAGGCGCTTGCCAAGGCCCTCAGCGACCGGCGCGGCATCACCCGCTACGCTTCGCTCGACCTGGCGATGGACGAGACGATGACGCGTGCGGCGGTCGACGTTTCCGGCCGGCCGTTCCTCGTCTGGAACGTCATTTTCAGCGCACCGAAGATCGGCACTTTCGACACGGAACTCGTGCGCGAATTCTTCCAGGCGCTCGCCCAGCATGCCGGGATCACGCTGCATATCCAGAACATCTACGGCGCCAACAACCATCACATCGCCGAGACCTGCTTCAAGTCCGTCGCCCGCGTGCTCCGCACGGCAACCGAAATCGACCCGCGCCAGGCCGGCCGCGTTCCCTCGACCAAGGGGACCCTCGCCTAGAGCGGCTAGAGCGGGATGAGGAAAAGTGCGTGCGGTTTTCCGCCCGCATCCCGCTCTATCCTGTTAGAATCGATCACGTTTCGTGATCTAGTCACTGGCTGAACCCATGGCTTCTTACCTGATCCTGACTCCGCCGGGTGCACGCGCCGATGACGAGCGCGCGCGCTTCGTCGCCGACGGCTTTTCCTGGTGGGCCTTCCTTTTCCCGGCGCTTTGGCTTCTTGCCAAGCGCCAATGGACAATCGGAATCGCAGTTGCTGTTCTGCAGATCTCGTTAATCTTTCTGTCAAACCAGGAGAGCGGCTTCCTGCCATCTCTCTTGGCGCAGCTCGCGCTTCGGCTCGTGGTGGCGCTTGAAGGACCGGTTCTGGTGGCGCGCAGCCTGGCGGCCCGCGACTGGACGCTGCGCTCCATCGTGGCGGCACCCAGTCTCGAAGCCGCCGAAGAGATCTATTTCACGAGCGTGGCCTCCGGCGAGACAAGGCCTGCCCCGCCCTCCCCGGCCGATTGGACCGTACGCAAGCCTTCAAGCGGCGGACCCGGTCTCGGCCTTTTTGATTCCTACGGAGAACGCTGATGCGCGTCGCCATCATCGATTACGGCTCGGGCAACCTGCGCTCGGCCACCAAGGCCTTCGAACGGGCCGCCCGTGAGGCCGGCATTGCAGCCGAGATCGACCTTACCGACAGGCCGGAGCGCGTCGCGAGCGCCGACCGCGTCGTGCTGCCGGGCGTCGGCGCCTATGCCGATTGTCGCCGCGGCCTTGCCGCGGTCGATGGCATGGAGCAGGCACTGACCGAAGCGGTCGAGCAAGCCGGCCGGCCGTTCCTCGGCATCTGCGTCGGCATGCAGCTTATGTCGTCGCGCGGGCTCGAAAAGACCATCACGCATGGTTTCGGCTGGATCCCGGGCGATGTCGTCGAGATGACGCCCACTGATACCGCGCTGAAGATCCCGCAGATCGGCTGGAACACGCTGACGCTCAAGCGCGCCCATCCGCTGCTTGACGGCATCCGCGTTGGCGAAGACGGCCTGCACGCCTATTTTGTGCATTCGTACCATCTGGCGGCCGAGAACGCCGGCGACGTGGTTGCCGAGGCGGATTACGGCGGTCCCGTCACCGCCTTCGTCGCCAATGGCAACAAGGCCGGCTCGCAGTTCCACCCGGAAAAGAGCCAGGCGCTCGGCCTCGCCCTCATCTCGAATTTCCTGCGCTGGAAGCCCTGAGCTTTCGCCCTCTCGATTGGACAGACCCATGATCCTTTTTCCCGCAATCGACCTGAAGGACGGGCAATGTGTGCGCCTGAAGCTCGGCGACATGGACCAGGCGACGGTTTACAACCCCGACCCGGCGGCCCAGGCCCGTGCCTTTGAAGAGCAGGGTTTCGAGTGGCTGCACGTGGTCGACCTCAACGGCGCCTTTGCCGGTGAGACAGTCAACGGCGCAGCCGTTGACGCGATCCTCAAGGCGACCCGCAACCCAGTACAGCTCGGCGGCGGCATCCGCACGCTGGAGCATATCGAGAACTGGCTGTCACGCGGTCTTGCCCGCGTCATTCTGGGAACGGTCGCCGTGCGCGATCCGGCATTGGTGATCGAAGCCTGCCGCAAATTCCCGGGCAAGGTTGCCGTCGGCATTGACGCCAAGGGCGGCAAGGTCGCGGTCGAAGGCTGGGCCGAGGCCTCCGAGCTCGGCGTGATCGAGCTTGCCAAGAAGTTCGAGGGCGCCGGCGTTTCGGCGATCATCTATACCGACATCGACCGCGACGGCATCCTGACCGGCATCAACTGGGCCTCGACGCTGGAGCTTGCGGACGCGGTTTCCATTCCGGTCATCGCTTCGGGCGGTCTCGCCTCGATGGACGATATCCGCCGCATGGTCGCGCCGGACGCCCGCAAACTCGAAGGCGCTATCTCCGGCCGCGCGCTCTATGATGGCCGGATCGACCCGCAGGAAGCGCTGGACTTGATCCGCGCCGCGAGAAAGGCCTGAAACCATGACGCTCAAAGCCCGCGTTATTCCCTGCCTCGACGTCAAGGACGGTCGTGTGGTCAAGGGTGTGAACTTCGTCGACCTGATCGACGCCGGCGATCCGGTGGAGGCGGCCCGGGCCTATGATGCCGCCGGTGCCGACGAGCTCTGCTTCCTCGACATCACCGCCTCCTCCGACAATCGCGAGACGATCTTCGACGTCATCGCCCGCACCGCCGAACAGTGCTTCATGCCGCTGACGGTCGGTGGTGGCGTGCGCCAGGTCTCCGACATCCGCAAGCTGCTGCTTGCCGGCGCCGACAAGGTGTCGATCAACACCGCCGCAGTCAAAAACCCGGAGTTCGTCGCAGAAGCCGCCGACAAGTTCGGCAACCAGTGCATCGTCGTCGCGATCGACGCCAAGAAGGTGTCGAAGGACGGCGAAGCGGACCGCTGGGAGATCTTCACCCATGGCGGACGCCAGCCGACCGGCATCGACGCGATCGAGTTTGCCCGTCGCGTCGTTGACCTTGGCGCCGGCGAGATCCTTCTGACTTCGATGGATCGCGACGGCACGAAGAGTGGCTACGACATCGCGCTCACGCGTGCCGTGGCAGACGCGGTTCGCGCTCCGGTCATCGCCTCCGGTGGCGTCGGCACGCTCGACCACATGGTTGCGGGCATTCGCGACGGCCACGCGACCGCCGTGCTCGCCGCCTCCATCTTCCATTTCGGCACCTATAGCATTGGCGAAACCAAGCGCTATATGGCCGAGCATGGCATCGCCATGCGCCTCGACTGAGCTTCAGGATCTCTCATGGCTGACTTCACACTCTCCGACCTCGAAGCAACGGTCGCCGCACGGGCGAAGGCATCGCCGGACGAATCCTGGACGGCTAAACTGGTGGCAGGCGGCCAGCCGAAGGCCGCCAAGAAACTCGGTGAAGAAGCGGTGGAGACGGTGATCGCAGCGGTCAGCAACGACCGCGCGAATCTCGTCGCCGAGAGCGCCGATCTCATCTATCATCTGATGGTCGTATTGAAGATCGCCGACATTCCGTTGCAGGATGTGCTCAACGAACTGGCACGGCGGACCAACCAATCCGGCCTGCAGGAAAAGGCAAATCGGCAGACCCCATAATGACGATAGCGGCGAAAGACATCGAAGCGGCCGACCTGCCCGACGACCCACAGAAGCGGGACTACTCGCCCTATCATTTCTTCACCGCCGAGGAATGGTCACGCTTTCGCGCTGACACGCCGCTGACGCTGACGGCCGACGAAGTGCAGCGTCTGCGCTCGCTGAACGACCCCGTCGATCTCCGCGAAGTCCGGCAGATCTATCTGTCGCTGTCGCGCCTGCTCTCAACCCATGTGGAATCGTCGCAGATGCTCTTCGAGCAGCGCAAACGTTTCCTCAGCATGTCCGAGACGAAAACCCCCTTCGTCATCGGCATTGCCGGATCGGTCGCCGTCGGCAAGTCGACGACGGCGCGCATCCTCGCGCAGTTGCTCTCGCGCTGGCCGTCGAGCCCGAAGGTCGACTTGGTGACAACAGACGGCTTCCTTTATCCGAACGCCGTGCTCCAGCGCGAAAACATGATGGACCGCAAGGGCTTTCCGGAGAGCTACGACGTGGGCGCGCTGTTGCGCTTCCTCTCGGCGATCAAGGCCGGCCAGCCGAACGTCAAGGCGCCCAGCTATTCGCACCTGACCTATGACGTGCTGCCCGACCAGTTCACCGTTATCGATCGCCCGGATATCCTGATCTTCGAAGGCATCAACGTGCTTCAGTCGCGCAACCTGCCGGCCGACGGCAAGATCGTGCCGATGGTCTCGGATTTCTTCGACTTCTCGATCTACATCGATGCCGAGGAAAGCCTGATCCATAGCTGGTACGTGAACCGCTTCATGCGGCTGCGCGAAACCGCCTTCAAGAATCCGGAATCCTACTTCCATCGCTACGCAACCATCAGCGAGGATGCGGCCCGCGCCATTGCCGAGGGCCTGTGGCACAACATCAACCTGAAGAACCTGCACCAGAACATCCTGCCGACGCGTCCGCGCGCCGACCTTATCCTGCAGAAAGGCCCGAACCACCTGACGGAGAAAGTAGCGCTCAGAAAGCTCTGAGCGGCCGCGCGCAATTTCAGGAAAAGTGTAGAACGGTTTTCCGTCCGGAATTGCGCCATTCAAGTCGTTGAATCACGGATTGACGCGACGGAGCGTCAGATTGACCCGACCACCGTTCTTCAGCAGCGTCGAGGTGTTCGGATAGATCCGGTCGACGCCATGGAAGGCAAGCCGCCCTTCCCCGCCGAGCACGACGACATCGCCGCTTTCAAGCCGGAAGGACATGGTCTGGCCCCCACGCGTGTTGCCGCCGACGCGAAACAGGCAGCTATCGCCGAGCGAGATCGACACGACGGCCGTTTCCAGATCGCGCTCGTCGCGGTCCTGATGCAGACCCATGCGGGCCTCCTCGGAATAGAAATTCACAAGACAGGCTTCCGGCGCCTTTTGACTGGCAGAAACTGCGTTCCATATCTCGAGCAGTATGTCCGGCATCGGCGGCCAGGGGCGACCGGTCATCGGATGCTGAGCCTGGTAACGATAGCCGCGATCGCGGTCGGTGACCCAGCCGAGCGAGCCGCAATTGGTCATGCGCACCGACATGGGTTTGCCTGTTTTCGGCATCTCCGGAACGAAGAGCGGCGCTTCGGCGACGACGAGGCGGATGGCCTCGACGAGTTGTTCCTGCCGGGCGCGATCAAGAAAGCCCGGAATATGTCTGATCCCTTTCGGGAGCACCTGCATTGAAAGCCCCTATTGCTCCAGGCCGAGAAGTGCTGCCGGCACGCCGTACCGAAGCGGCCAGCCGGCATAGGCGACATCCGTCGGCCCGACGACATGATCGACCAGGTTCCAGCGGCCGTTCTGAAAGCTGACAAGTGCGAACACCGTTGAACCATCCATCATGTCGGCCCCGTCACGCAACCCGGTTTGCGTGAGATCGATTGTTCCCCCACCTGGGCGCTGCGGCTCGACCTGCATGAAGACCCAATTGGGGGAGGCCCGCATCGTCGTCACGACGAATTCGACCGGGCCACGCATCTCTGCCTCGACTGCCGGACGGATCGCGTCGAGGATCGCGGCACGCTCGGCGCTGCCCTTGGCGGGCTCACGGAACGGCTGCGCGAAAGTAGCGCCGGCAAGGCAAAGCCCCACCAGCGCCGCGATGACAAGAGAACGCTTGGCTGACACGCTCAGGCCGCGTCCAGATCCGGAATGCGCAGAACCTGACCGGGATAGATCTTGTCCGGATGGGTCAGCATCGGCTTGTTGGCTTCGAAGATCAGGGTGTTCTTGGCGCCCTTACCCTTGCCGTATTGCGCCTCGGCGATCTTCCAGAGGTTGTCGCCCTTCTTGACCGTATAGAAGACCGGCGCCTTGGCGGGTGCGGGTGCAGCACCCGCATCGGCGACCTTGAGCTCGGAGGCTTCGACGGCCGAAACGCCGAGCGTGTTGCCGACGGCGACCACGGCTTTTTCGAAGGCGCTCTGGTCCTTCACGACACCCTTCAGCACGACCTTGTCACCGGCCACTTCGACCTGCACGTCCTTGGTGCCGAGATCGTGGGATGCAAGCTCCTTCTGAACGCTTTCGGCATCCGGAGCGTCATCGTCGCCACCGATGCCAAGCTTCTTGCCGGCGTTCTTGATAAAGCTGAAAAGACCCATGAATATCTCCTTTTGCGAAAACACTGCTCGATAAGAGAGGGCGCCGCCCGGCAAAGGCAAGGGATCGGCAAAAAAGAATCAATCGCCTGCCGGCCGCCCCCTGAGCTTCTTGATTTCGCCGCGCCCGGACTTCTCCTTGAGCCGGCGCTCAACGGAACCGCGGGTTGGTTTCGTTTTCTTGCGCGGCGGCGGCGGCGGCTCGGCGGCCTTGAGAATCAATTCCTTCAGCCGCTCACGGGCATCCTCGCGGTTGCGCTCCTGGCTGCGAAAGCGGCTCGCCTCGATCATCAGCACGCCCTCCTTCGAGGCGCGGCGGCCGGCAATCTTCAGCGTATTGGCCTTGATGCGATCGGAAAGCGCCGGCGAGGCCAGCACGTTGAAGAACAATTGAACAGCCGTCGACACCTTGTTGACGTTCTGCCCGCCCGGCCCGCCGGCCAGCACGAATTGCTCCGTCAGTTCCCAGCCGGCAATCACGATGCTGTCGTTGATGTAAAGCGGGTCGCTAGCCATGATTCACCTCGTCCCGATCTATGGCACAGCGCGAACCTCTTGAAAACATTCAGTACAAAAACGACGAAACCCGGCCGCGAGGACCGGGTTTCACGTGAATCATAGCCGGCGATGTTTATTCGGCGGCGAGCTTCGTTCCGGGAGCCGCATTGCGGACGCTGCCGTCCACATGCTCTTCGAACTTGGCGAAGTTGGTGATGAACATGTCGACGAGACGGCGTGCCTGCGCGTCATAGGCGGCACCATCGGCCCAGGTCGAGCGCGGATCGAGGATGCCGTCGTCGACACCCGGGACCGAGACCGGCACGGCGAAGCCGAAGTTGGCGTCGGTGCGCAGTTCGCTCGCATTGAGCGAACCGTCCAGGGCAGCAGCGAGCAGAGCGCGCGTCACCTTGATCGGCATGCGGCTGCCGGTGCCGTATGCGCCGCCGGTCCAGCCGGTGTTGACCAGCCAGCAGGTAACGCCGTTCTTGGCGATCAGGTCCTTGAGCAGGTTGCCGTATTCAGACGGATGGCGCGGCATGAACGGTGCGCCGAAGCAGGTCGAGAAGGTGGCTTCCGGCTCGGTGACGCCCTTTTCCGTACCGGCGACCTTGGCGGTGTAGCCGGAGAGGAAGTGGTACATCGCCTGTTCCGGCGTCAGCTTTGCAATCGGCGGCATCACGCCGAAGGCATCGGCCGTCAGCATGATGATGGTGCGCGGCTGCGGTGCTGTGCCGGTGGCGCTGGCGTTCGGGATGAAGTCGAGCGGATAGGCGCAGCGGGTGTTTTCCGTCAGCGAACCATCGTCGAAATCCGGAACGCGGCGCGTATCGAGCACGACGTTTTCCATGACCGTGCCGAAGCGTCGGGTCGTCGCGTAGATTTCCGGCTCGGCGGTTTCCGACAGGCGAATCGCCTTGGCGTAGCAGCCGCCCTCGAAGTTGAAGACGCCATCTTCGCCCCAGCCGTGTTCGTCGTCGCCGATCAAAGTGCGGGTCGGATCGGCAGAAAGCGTCGTCTTGCCGGTGCCCGACAGGCCGAAGAAGATCGCCGTGTCGCCTTCGGGGCCGACATTGGCCGAGCAGTGCATCGGCATGACGCCCTTCTTGGGCAGCAGGTAATTGAGAACGGTGAAGACGGACTTCTTCATCTCGCCGGCATAGGACGTGCCACCGATGAGGATCAGGCCGTTGGTGAAGTCGCACGCAATGACCGTTTCGGTGCGGCAACCATGGCGATCAGGATCAGCCTTGAAGCTCGGCAGGTCGATGATCGTCAGCTTCGGCAGGAACGAGCCGAGCGCTTCGCGCGCCGGACGGATTAAGAGATTGCGAATGAACAGCGAATGCCAGGCATATTCGGTGACGACACGGGTCGGCAGGCAATTGTCGGCATCGGCACCGCCGACGAGGTCCTGGACGTAGAGCGACATGCCCTTGGCATGGTCGAGCATGTCCTGGCGCAGCACGGCGAAATGCTCCGGCGACAGCGGCTTGTTGTTGTCCCACCAGATCTGGCCGTCGGTGTTTGCGTCACGAACGACAAACTTGTCCTTCGGCGAGCGGCCGGTGTGCTGGCCGGTGCGTGCGACGAGCGCGCCGTGCGCCGTGAGCTGAGCCTCGCCGCGGCGAAGGGCTTCTTCGTAAAGCTCTGCGGCTTCGAGGTTGAACCGGACCGTTTCCAGGTCGGTAAAGCCGAGTTTTTCCAAGCCGTTCGCGAGATTGCGAGTGCCGAGTTGCTCCATGGTCAAGCTTCCTTCGTGTTTGGCCATTGGCGTTGAATTTCGCCGGACCTTACTTGCATGCTCGCTCAAAAACAAGGCGACGTCAAAAAAAGAATAATGATTTCAGTATATTAATCGATTTAAAGAAAATTATAGTTTTTTTAATCGGTTGAAATGGGTCCCGCGCTCCCCCATCTGAGAACGCCTATCCTACCGATAGGACTGGTGCTTTTTGCGCTTCGCCACAATTTGTTCCACCTTTATACTCACTAACGCACCCGTGACTCGCGAATGCCGGAGTTTCGGGGACGGAGCCGGCACCTCAAAAGACGGAGTTGAACACGATGCAGACCATCGCGCTTGTCGATGATGACCGGAATATCCTCACGTCCGTATCCATCGCCCTGGAGGCAGAGGGCTACAAGGTCGAGACCTACACCGATGGCGCTTCCGCGCTCGAGGGCCTGCTTGCCCGGCCGCCGCAGCTGGCGATCTTCGACATCAAGATGCCGCGCATGGACGGCATGGAACTGTTGCGCCGCCTGCGTCAGAAGTCCGACCTGCCGGTCATCTTCCTGACGTCCAAGGATGAAGAAATCGACGAACTGTTCGGCCTGAAGATGGGCGCGGACGACTTCATCACAAAGCCCTTCTCGCAACGCCTGCTGGTCGAACGCGTCAAGGCGATCCTGCGCCGCGCGGCAAACCGCGAAGCAGCAGCCGCCAATCCGACGACCGCCGCCAAAGCCTCCGACGCGCCGTCGCGTTCGCTGGAGCGCGGGCAGCTGGTCATGGACCAGGAGCGCCACACCTGCACCTGGAAGAGCGAGGCCGTGACGCTGACGGTCACCGAGTTCCTCATCCTCCATTCGCTCGCCCAACGCCCGGGCGTGGTGAAAAGCCGTGACGCGCTGATGGATGCCGCCTATGACGAGCAGGTCTATGTCGACGACCGCACCATCGACAGCCACATCAAGCGGCTGCGCAAGAAGTTCAAGATGGTCGACAACGACTTCGATATGATCGAGACGCTTTACGGTGTCGGGTATCGTTTCCGGGAGACTGCCTGAGCCGCGGGGCTTGCCATCGCGCCGATAGTGGCGCATTCAAAGCCGCGCGATGGCCGATGGCCTCATTTGAGCCTCGACGCGATCTCCGCAGTCTTCGGACCGGAATCATGGACGACGACGCCATCGGGCAACCGAGCGGCGTCGTGATCGAAAGAACGTGAAGGAAAGTCCGCGCGGGAGCGGGACACTTGGTAGAAGTCTTGCAGGGCGATATCGAAGATCTTGACGGACGTGCGCAGGCACTGAAGGGCCAGCGCCGCTGGGCGCATCCCTTCACGCTCATTCGCCGCCTGTTCGGCAATGCCGTCTTCTCGAGCCTCACCCGCCGCATCGTCTTCTTCAACCTGGTGGCGCTCGTCGTTCTCGTTGGCGGCATCATGTATCTCAATCAATTCCGCGAGGGATTGATCGACGCACGCGTCGAAAGCCTTTTGACGCAGGGCGAAATCATTGCCGGCGCAATCTCTGCCTCGGCCTCGGTCGACACCAACTCGATCACCATCGATCCCGAGAAACTCCTTGAGCTTCAGGCCGGCCAGAGCATTACGCCGCTGCCGAGCGACGAGGATCTCGACTTCCCGATCATTCAGGAACGCGTTGCCCCGGTTCTGAGGCGCCTGATCTCGCCGACGCGCACCCGCGCCCGTCTCTTCGACGCCGACGCTGACCTGCTGCTCGATTCCAGGCATCTTTACAGCGGCGGTCAGGTGCTGCGCTTCGACCTGCCGCCGATCGAGCCGGAATCGACAGGCATCGGCGGAAAGCTCAACAGCTGGCTGAACCGGTTGCTCCAGCCCGGCAATCTGCCGCTCTACAAGGAACCGCCTGGCGGCAACGGCGCGATCTATCCTGAGGTTACCAATGCGCTGACCGGTGTGCGCGGCTATGTCGAGCGCGTCACCGAGAAGGGCGAGCTCATCGTTTCGGTGGCCGTACCCGTCCAGCGCTTCCGCGCCGTGCTCGGCGTGCTCCTGCTTTCGACGCAAGCCGGCGACATCGACAAGATCGTCCAGGCGGAACGCCTCGCCATCATCCGCGTCTTCGGCGTCGCCGCACTGGTCAACATCATTCTGTCACTGCTTCTGTCCTCGACCATCGCCAATCCGCTGCGGCGGCTCGCGGCGGCGGCTGTGCGCGTGCGTCGAGGCGGCGCCAAGGAACGCGAAGAAATCCCCGACTTCTCTTCTCGTCAGGACGAGATCGGCAACCTGTCGGTCGCGCTGCGGGAAATGACGACCGCGCTCTACGACCGGATCGCGGCGATCGAGAATTTCGCCGCCGACGTCAGCCACGAGCTGAAGAACCCCCTCACTTCGCTGCGCAGCGCCGTCGAAACCCTGCCGCTGGCGCGGACGGACGAATCGAAAAAGCGGCTGATGGACGTCATCCAGCACGACGTGCGTCGCCTCGACCGCCTGATCAGCGATATCTCGGACGCCTCGCGGCTCGATGCGGAACTTGCCCGCAGCGATGCCAAGGTGATCGACCTGGAGAAACTACTGGGTGATCTCGTCGATATTTCGCGCCAGATCCGCAGCAAGAAGAAGGCGGTGCTGCTCGACTTCGTCATCGACCGCAAGGACAGCCCGAAGGCGCGCTTCGCCGTCAGCGGTTACGAACTGCGCATCGGCCAGATCATCACCAACCTGATCGAGAACGCCCGCTCCTTCGTTCCTGAGGACGGGGGCCGGATCGTCGTGCGCCTCACGCGTTCGCGCTCGCGTTGCCTTGTCTATGTCGAGGACAACGGTCCCGGCATTCAGGCGGAGGACATCGACCGCATCTTTGAGCGGTTCTACACCGACCGCCCCGAGGGCGAGGATTTCGGCCAGAACTCCGGCCTCGGCCTGTCGATTTCGCGGCAGATCGCCGAAGCGCACGGCGGCACGCTGAAGGCCGAAAATATCCCCGCGCCCGGCGGCCATATCAGCGGTGCGCGCTTCATCCTCTCCCTGCCCGCCGAGCCACACGCGTGACGGCTACCCGCGCCAATGTCCACGGCACCGCCATCGTGCTCGGGACGCGCGGCTTCCTGATCACTGGCCCTTCAGGTGTGGGCAAATCAAAGCTGGCACTCGCCTGCATCGCGGCCGCACGACAAGCCGGAGAATTCGCGGCGCTGATCGCCGACGATCGGGTCGACCTGTTGCTCGAGCATGGCCGGATCGTCGCGCGCTGCCCAGCGACCATCCAAGGCCTGATCGAAATCCGGGGCGCCGGCATCGGCAAGATCGAAACGGCGCCTGCCGCGGTTATCGACTGGGCAGTCCTTCCCGTCAGAGCCCCCTTTGACCCGCGTCTGCCGCCGGACGGGGAGACATTGCCGCTGCCACTAGGGCGAGCACTGCCGATTGTTCGCGTTCCCGTTGAAGATGGGGCCAGCGCGCTTGCTATTTTGCGCGTGCTGCTCGCCGAAAAATTAGGATTCTAGCTCTATTTACCGGCAGCGGGGCTGGTTTTTCGGCATTTTTGGCTTGCACTTCGGCTTTTCCTTGCCAAGATGGCCGCCCCATCAGGTGGACGAAATTGCTGCATTGCGATATCTGACCATCAGTGAATTGCGTGTGCAGTTGGAGCGAAGATACCCATGATCGGACTTGTGCTTGTCACCCATGGCAAGCTGGCTGAGGAATTTCGACTTGCGCTTGAGCATGTCGTCGGTCCGCAAAAAGCTATAGAGACCGTCTGCATCGGCCCCGAGGACGACATGGACCAACGTCGGCAGGATATCCTCGACGCGGTCACCAATGTCGACGAGGGCAATGGCGTCATCATCCTCACCGACATGTTCGGCGGAACGCCTTCCAATCTCGCCATCTCGGTCATGCGCAGCGGCACGGTCGAAGTGATTGCCGGCGTCAATCTGCCGATGCTGATCAAGCTCGCCGGCGTGCGCGGCGAGAGCGACATGGACAAGGCGCTGGTCGAGGCATCGGAAGCCGGGCGGAAATACATCAATGTCGCCAGCCGCGTCCTGAGTGGAAAATAATGGATCACCGCCCCGACATGTCGCTGACGCGCGAACTGCTGATCATCAACAAGCGCGGCCTGCATGCGCGGGCGTCGGCGAAGTTCGTGCAGACGGTCGAAGTCTATGACGCCGAGATCACCGTTTCGAAGGACGGCATGACTGTCGGCGGGACCTCGATCATGGGGCTGATGATGCTGGCCGCCAGCACGGGCTGCAGCATCTGCGTCACCGCCAGCGGCATACAGGCCGAGGAGGCGCTGAACGCGCTCGACGCGCTGGTCGCCGACAAGTTTGGCGAGGAAATCTGACGGGCAATATAAAGATATAAAGACTTCTTTATATCGAGGTTGCCCTCCACCCTGAATCCTGATAGATCGGTCGCACTCTCACCGCGTCGCTAGGCGTGGGAGGCATAATCGCGCCGCAAAACGGCCAAGGGCCGCGCGGCTTGAAGAGATCAGCCCGGAGAACTCCATGACCACCACTCAGGACTATATCGTCGCCGACATCGGTCTCGCCGATTTCGGGCGCAAGGAAATTGCGATCGCCGAAACGGAAATGCCGGGCCTGATGGCCTGCCGCGAAGAGTTCGGCGCTTCCAAGCCGCTGAAGGGCGCACGCGTCACCGGCTCGCTGCACATGACCATCCAGACCGCCGTCCTGATCGAGACGCTGGTCGCTCTTGGCGCCGACGTGCGCTGGGCATCCTGCAACATCTTCTCGACCCAGGACCACGCCGCAGCAGCAATCGCCGCAAGCGGCGTACCGGTCTTCGCCGTCAAGGGTGAAACGCTGGAAGAATACTGGACCTACACCGACAAGATCTTCCAGTGGGCCGATGGCGGCGTTTCGAACATGATCCTCGATGATGGCGGCGACGCCACCATGTACATCCTGCTCGGCGCCCGCGCTGAAGCCGGCGAAGACGTGCTCTCGAACCCCGGCTCCGAGGAAGAAGAGATTCTCGTCGCGCAGATCAAGAAGCGCCTCCAGGCTTCGCCGGGCTGGTTCACCAAGCAGCGCGAAGCCATCAAGGGCGTGACCGAAGAAACGACCACCGGCGTCAACCGCCTCTATCAGCTCCAGGCCAAGGGCCTGCTGCCCTTCCCGGCGATCAACGTCAACGATTCGGTCACCAAGTCGAAGTTCGACAACAAGTATGGCTGCAAGGAATCGCTGGTCGACGGCATTCGCCGCGGCACCGACGTGATGATGGCCGGCAAGGTCGCCGTCGTCTGCGGCTACGGCGACGTCGGCAAGGGTTCGGCAGCATCGCTTTCGGGCGCCGGCGCTCGCGTCAAGGTCACCGAAATCGACCCGATCTGCGCGTTGCAGGCTGCCATGGACGGCTTCGAAGTCGTTCAGCTCGAGGACGTCGTCTCGTCGGCCGACATCTTCATCACGACGACCGGCAACAAGGACGTCATCCGCATGGACCACATGCGCGAGATGAAGGATATGGCGATCGTCGGCAACATCGGCCACTTCGACAACGAAATTCAGGTTTCCGCACTGCGTAACCTGAAGTGGACGAACATCAAGCCACAGGTCGACATGATCGAGTTCCCGAAGGGCAACCGCATGATCCTTCTGTCGGAAGGTCGCCTGCTCAATCTCGGCAACGCCACCGGCCACCCATCCTTCGTCATGTCGGCTTCGTTCTCCAACCAGGTGCTGGCGCAGATCGAGCTCTTCACCAAGGGTGAGAAGTACAAGAACGAAGTCTACGTCCTGCCGAAGGCGCTCGACGAGAAGGTCGCCCGCCTGCATCTGAAGAAGCTCGGCGCCAAGCTCTCCGAACTTTCCGAAGAGCAGGCCGACTACATCGGCGTGAAGCCGCAGGGCCCGTTCAAGGCTGAGCACTACCGGTACTAATCCTTACCCGGGCAATCCACAACATCTTGTGGCCGCGTTCTTGACAAGAGAGCGCGGCCGCTTTTTTAGGCCTCTCCCTTCCCGACGATTCGACTAGGAAGTATGCTCTAACCCATTGATTCGTGATGCCGGTGCGGACCTTGGGCATCGCGGATGGGATGTCTTGTCGATAGGCGGCAAACAGACGGAGACAGACCGGGGATGCAATCGGAACTGACGCGGGCCCTTAAACAGGGCCTCGGTGGGACTGTGCAAGGCGCGAAACAGCCAGCAGCACCCTTCGGACAGACGGGGATGGCAGTGCCATGAACACAGATCAGACAGTTTTTCCGGGCACCCGCCGCAAGGGCCCGAAGTTCCTGCGCCACCTTTTGGCCGGCACCGCCCTCTTTGCTGCAACGGATGCGCTTGCCCAGGTCGCCCCGCAGAAGGCTGGCATTTTCGGCTCGTCGGAAGTCGTCACCTTCTCCGTACTGATCGGCGTCATTTCCGCGGCCATGATCTCGGCGATCTGGCTGATCCGGCAGCGCGGCAACATCGAAGCGGAAAACCGCGAACTCAGGTCCGACCTGTCGGACGCCAACCAACGCCTTTCACGCTATCAGGCACTGGTCGCCGACAAGAACCGACGGATCGTCATCTGGGACGGGCTGGCCGAACGCGCCGAACTTCTCGGGCAACTGCCGGCCGAAACCGGTGCGCCGGCTGATGATCGCGACTTCCTGGCCTTCGGCCGCTGGATCAAGGCCCAGTCGGCAGGAGACCTGGAAAAGGCGATTGACGCACTTCGCACCCAGGCCCGCAGTTTCGATCTGGTGCTCGAAACGCAGCGCAATGAGGTTCTGGAAGCGCAAGGGCGCGTTTCAGGCGGACGCGCCTTCGTGCGCTTCATCGCGCTCAACAACATGCGAGCGGAACTCGCCGAACTGAAGCTCGAGCACGACCGGCTCAATGGTGCGCTCGTCTCCTTCCGCACGCTTCTCGACGCGATCGACCTTCCGGTCTGGCAGCGCGGCAATGACGGGGCGCTCACCTGGGTCAACGAGGCCTATGCCGACGCCGTCGAAGCTCCCGATGTCGCAACCGCGGTTACCGAAGGCCGCGAGTTGCTCGCGACCGTCGCGCGCGAAAAGATCCGCTCAGTATCCACGTTCGACACGCCGTTCCGCGATAAGGTGTCGACGGTCGTGCGCGGCAACCGCACCTTCTTCGACGTCGTCGACGCTCGCAGCCGCGCCGGAACGGCCGGCATCGCCGTCGACATATCCGGGATCGAAGCCGTGCGCGAGGAACTCAGCCGCACGCTCAAGAGCCATGCCGAGACGCTCGACCATCTCGCGACTCCGGTCGCGATCTTCGACGGCAATCAGCGCCTGCAGTTTTACAACCAAGCCTTCCAGCGTCTCTGGAGCCTCGACATCGGCTTCCTCGAGCGCAAGCCCGACAATGGTGAGGTCCTCGACCGCCTGCGTGCCGGTGGCCAGCTGCCGGAACAGCTCAACTGGAAACAATGGAAAGCGAACGCGCTCTCCGTCTACCAGGCGCTCGATACGCAGAGCGATCTCTGGCACCTGCCAAACGGTCAAACCCTGCGCGTCTTTGCAACCGCTCGCCCGCAGGGCGGCGTCACCTGGGTATTCGAGAACCTGACCGAGAAGGTCGATCTCGAAACGCGCTACAATACGCTCGTTCAGGTCCAGGGCGAGACCATCGACCATCTGGCGGAAGGTGTCGCGGTGTTCGGGCCCGACGGCCGCATTCGTCTGTCCAACCCGGCATTCCGGGCGATCTGGGGCATCAACGAGGCGGAGGCCAAGCCTGGCACCCATATCAAGGCGATCGAGCAGGCCTGCCTCATCTCCTATGACCAGGCGGACGGGTGGAAGCGGTTCACCCACATCATAACCAGCTTCGACGACGAGCGGCCATCGAGCCGCGGCATCCTTGAGCTCAGGACCGGGCTGATCCTCGACTACGCCGTCATCCCATTGCCGAACGCACAGACAATGCTGACCTTCGTCAACATTACCGACAGCGTCAGGGTCGAGCGGGCACTGACCGAAAAGAACGAAGCGTTGCGCAAGGCGGATGCGCTGAAGAACGACTTCGTGCACCACGTTTCCTATGAGCTGCGCTCGCCGCTCACCAACATCATCGGCTTCGCCGACCTGTTGAAGACCCCCGCCTTTGGCGATCTCAACGAACGGCAGGCGGAATATGTCGACCACATCGCCACGTCCTCGTCGCTGCTGCTGACGATCGTCAACGACATCCTGGATCTTGCGACCGTCGATGCCGGCATCGTCCAGCTCGACCTCGCCGACATCAGTCTGACGGATTTCCTCGATGACATCGCTCACCAGATGGCCGACCGGCTGATCGAGAGCGGTGTGACGCTCAGGATTGCCGCCCCCGATAATCTCGGCCGCATGGTCGCTGACCAGCAAAGGCTGAAGCAGATCTTCGTCAAGCTGCTCACCAATGCCGCGAACTTCGCGCCCGATGGCAGCGTCATCGACCTGAAGTGCCACCGCGAAGGCGGCGACTTCATATTTTCCGTTTCGGACAGCGGCCCCGGCATCCCACAGGACGTTCTCGACACGGTGTTCAATCGCTTCGAAAGCCACGGACAGCGCGGCGGCGCGGGACTCGGGCTCTCGATCGTCGAGAGCTTCGTGAGCCTGCACGAGGGCACGGTCTCGATCCGCAGCAAGGAAGGCGAAGGTACGGAAGTGACCTGCCGCATCCCCTCGGCCGAAGCGCCGAAAATCATCGCGGCCGAGTGATGCCGGCGATCGAGCGCACGCTTTCGGACGAGGCGGCAACGATCGAGCTCGGCGAAGACCTGGCGCTGGCCCTGAAGGCCGGCGACTGCGTGGCCCTTTCGGGAGACCTCGGCGCTGGCAAGTCGACATTTGCACGCGCCTTCCTGCGCGCGCTGGCCGATGACGATGGCCTGGAAGTGCCGAGCCCGACTTTCACGCTCGTTCAGACCTATGAACTGCGCATTCCCGTCGCGCATTTCGATCTTTATCGACTTGCCGATTCCAGCGAACTGGACGAGCTTGGTTTCGACGAAGCGCTGTCGCAAGGCATTTGCCTGGTCGAATGGCCGGAGCGGGCTGAGGGCGCCCTCCCCGCCAAGCGCATCATGCTGACCCTCGCGCACGAGAATGACGGGCGGCGCGTTGAAATTTCCGGTGCTGAGGACCAGCTGCAGCGCATTTCCCGCTCGCTCGCGATCCGCGACTTCCTCAACAATCATGGTCATTGCAAAGCACGTCGACGGCACCTGAGCGGTGACGCCTCGATCCGGGCCTATGAGAGGATCTATCCGGCGGACGGTTCCGTTAGCCGGATTCTGATGGACTCACCGCGGCACAAGCCCGGCCCGATCCTTCAGGACGGCAAGTATTACCAGCAGCTCGCCCATATCGCCGAGGATGTCGTTCCCTTCGTCGCCATCGATCAATTGCTGATTGCCCGTGGCTTTGCGGCGCCGACGATCCACGCCCGCGATCTCGACCAAGGCATCCTCTTGATCGAGGATCTCGGGTCAGAGGGCGTTCTCGATGAAGCCGGCCAACCGATCGACGCGCGCTATATCGAAAGCGCCCGGTTGCTTGCGCGTCTCCATTCCGAACAGACGCCACGAGAAATCAGGGTCGATGCCACAGTCGTCCACCGCGTTCCGGATTTCGACCGGACGACGATGAAGATCGAAACGCGACTTCTGACCGACTGGTACTTGCCCTGGAAACGTGGCGAGCCGGCAAGTGATGACGAGAAGCGCGAATATAGCGAGATCTGGGATGGCCTGATCGACCTCCTGCAGACCTCCGAGACCAACCTGCTGCTGCGCGACTTCCATTCACCCAACATCATCTGGCGCGAAGAGCGTCGGGGTCTCGACCGAATCGGCCTCATCGATTTCCAGGATGCGATGATTGGTCCGACCGCCTATGACGTGGCATCGCTCGTTCAGGATGCCCGCGTCACCATATCGTCTTCGCTCGCAAGCCGGATGATGCAGACCTATCTCGCCGAGCGGCACGCGAGCGGCATTTTCGACGAGGCGACTTTCTCACGCGACTGGCACCTGATGTCGGCGCAGCGCAACTGCAAACTTGTCGGCATCTGGGTGCGACTGATGCAGCGCGACGGCAAGCCTGGCTACATGAAACACATGCCGCGCACTTTCGCCTATCTTCAGGCCGCGCTTTCACATGAATCGCTGAAACCCTTGCACGACTGGTGTATGAAGACCGGAATCCTTAATTCCGAATCAGCGAACTGACAGAGAAGCAATGTCGATCAGCAATGCGATGGTGCTCGCCGCGGGCCTCGGCACCCGGCTCCGTCCGATCACCAACACCATGCCGAAGCCACTCGTAGAAATCGCGGGCAAGCCGATGATCGACTACGTGCTGGATCTGCTGGTAGAGGCCGGCGTCACCAGGGCCGCGGTCAATGTGCACCATTTCGCCGAACAGATGGAAGAGCATCTCGGTCAGCGGAACGCGCCTGAAATCCTGATTTCCGACGAGCGCGGCGCGCTGATGAATTCCGGCGGCGGCCTGGTCAAGGGGCTGAAACTGCTGCCGGAAGGTCCCATTCTCGTGATGAACGCCGACCTCTTCTGGGTTGCAGAGCCCGCGGGCGAGCCGAGCAATCTGACGCGCCTGGCCGCAGCCTTCGATGCGGAGCGCATGGATATGCTGATGCTTTGTGTGCGCGACGAGGATACGACGGGGCACAACGGCAAGAGGGACTTTTCGCTTGCTACCGACGGCAAGCTCGTGCGCTACGCCGAGGGCCTGCCGAACCCGGTGGTCTATGCCGGCGCGATCGCGCTTCACTCCCGGCTCTTTGCCGACGCGCCCGACGATGCCTTCAACCTCAATATCTACTTCGATCGCGCCGCCGAGAAGGGCCGACTCCATGGCCTTCTGCTCGACGGCCATTGGGTGACGGTCGGAACCCCGGAAGCGATCGGTGAAGCGGAGGCGGCGATCCGCCGCCATCAGCCGGAGGGATGAGCGTGAGCGGCCGCCGGTCCAACGTCTTCACGATCCCGCCCGGCCTCCCCTTTCTGAAGACGCTCGCCGAAACGCTCTGCGCTGGAAGCCTGACCCCGGACTTCCGCTACGATCCGGCCGACCCGCTGCCGCTGGCAGGCGTGACGATTTTCGTGCCGACCCGCCGCTCGGCCCGTGTGCTTCGATCGGAGTTCGTCGATCTGCTCGGCGGCCGCTCCACCATCCTGCCCACGATCAAGGCACTCGGCGAGACCGACGACGACAGCGGCTTCTTCGATGCCGAGGTGCCGGCGATCCTCGATCTCGCCCCGCCGCTGCCCGGCACGGCGCGGCTGATCGAACTTGGCCGGCTGATCCTTGCCTGGCGCAACCGCCTGCCGAAGGTGGTGCTCGATATCCACGCGGAAAGCCCGCTGATTGCACCGGCAAGTCCCGCGGATGCGATCTGGCTCGCGCGCAATCTCGCCGACCTCATCGATGCGATGGAGACCGAAGAGCTGGACTGGGACGAGCTCGACCGGCTCGATGCCGGCGAGCATGCGCTCTGGTGGCAACTGACGCTCGAATTCCTGAAGATCGCCCGCCATTACTGGCCGGAGCGGCTCGAGGAACTCAAGCAATCCTCGCCCGCGCGCCATCGCAACGCCATCCTTCAGGCAGAGACGCAACGGATCGCCGCCGGCAAGATCGAAGGGCCCATCGTCATTGCCGGTTCGACCGGCTCCATTCCCGCAACCGCGGCGCTGATCGCCGCCGTGCAGAAGCTGCCCAACGGCACGATCGTGCTTCCCGGTCTCGACCAGACGATGAGCGATGCCGAGTGGGACATGATCGTCGCCGATGCCGCCCTTGACGGCAGGCCGGACCCGGCAAGCCGCAGCCACCCGCAATACGGTTTCTACAGGCTGCTGAAGCGCATGGCCGTTCTGCGGCCCGACGTGGCCGCCTTGGCCAGCGCCGATGCGGACCTCGACTTCCGCGCCGCAATCCTGTCGCACGCCCTTCTGCCGGCCAAGGCGACCAATGCCTGGACCGAAACGCGCAACGAGCTCGATTCTCACCTGCTGCAGGCAGCCTTTGGGGATGCCGCCCTCATCCAAGCCGCCAATGAGCGCGAGGAGGCGGCGGCGATCGCCGTTGCCCTGCGGCTGGCGCTGGAGGGCAGCGAAGACAGCCAGGCGGCGCTGATCACGCCGGACCGAAACCTCGCGCGACGGGTCGGCAGCGAGCTTGCGCGCTTCGGCATCGAGGCCGACGATTCCGCCGGTACCCCCCTGTCGTCAACACCGCAGGGCAGCTTCATGCGCCTGCTTCTGGAGGCGAGCCTGCGCCCGGGCGACCCCGTGCCTTTCGCTGCCCTGCTCAAGCATCCACTGGCGCGCTTCGGGCTTTGCCGCGACATGATGCACCAAGGCGCCGATACGCTTGAGCGGATGGCGCTGCGCGGCAGCACGGCAACGGTCGATATCCTCGCCCTCGAACCGTTGCTCGACGCGGCTATTCTCCAACACAAGACCGATCGTCACCCGCCGGAATGGCGCGCCGGAATCAGCGACGACGATCTTCAGGCGGCCCGCGACCTGGCCCGGAAAATCGGATCCTCGGTCGCGCCACTGGCCTCGGCGCTCACGCGGAAGAGAGACGGTAGCCGGGTGTTCTCGGACGAATTCACTTTCGCCGATTGGGCGACGCGCACCGGCCAAGCGCTGGAAGCGGCTTGTATCGATGAACGCGGTGATCTCGGCGGTCTCTGGTCCGGCGAGGCAGCCGATACGCTGGCGACGCTCCTTCGCGGCATCATCGAGACCGATGGCCAGATGACGGCAGACGGTCCGCAATGGTGCGACGTCATGGAGGCGCTTGCCGCGAGCGCGGCCGTCAAGCCGCGTTCGATGCGCCATCCGCGGGTCTTCATCTTCGGCGCGCTGGAATCGCGCCTGCAGAGCATGGATCTGGTGGTGCTCGGCGGCATGAACGAGGGCAATTGGCCTGGTCAGACCGCCAACGACCCCTTCTTGTCGCGCACCATGAAGACGGGAATTGGCCTTGAACCACCCGAACGGCGCATCGGTCAGCTCGCGCATGACTTCCAGATGGCCTGCGGCACCCGGCGGCTGATCTTCACCCGCTCGATGCGCCAGGGCGCAACACCCACGGTCGCGTCGCGATGGCTGCAGCGCCTGCTTGCCCTCGGCGGCGAACGATTGGCTGAAGCCTTGCGCGCCAACGGTGCTGATTATCTCGCCTGGGCCCGGATGCTCGACGACGGCGGGCGCCAACCGCTCGCGGAACGCCCTGCCCCCAAACCGCCGACGGAATTGCAGCCACGCAAGTATTCCTTCAGCGAGGTCTCGCGGCTAAGGCGCGACCCCTACGCCATCTACGCCCGGCGCATTCTTCGCCTGCATCCGCTGCTGCCGTTCAACAGCGATCCCGGTCCGGCCGAGCGCGGCACGCTCTATCACCAGATTGTCGAGCGTTTCGTCCGCGGCGGTTTCGACCTGATGTCGCCTGCCGCCGAGGAGGCGATGCATCGGCTCTTGAACGAGGCCTTTGACGAGGCGCGCCTGCCTGTCCATATCGACACGATCTGGCGACCCCGTTTCGCCGCGGTTGGCAAGGCTTTCATTGAATGGGAGCGCGATCGCGCCCGTTGGATACGGCGATCGCGCACCGAGGTTCCGGCTTCGATGGAGCTCGGCGTCGCCGACATGCGATTGACCGGCATAGCCGACCGGCTCGACGTGCTGAACGATGGCAGCGTCGAGCTGATCGACTACAAGACCGGCTCCAGCCCATCGATCAAGGAAGCCCGCGTGCTGCTCGATCCGCAGCTTGCGCTCGAGGCAGCCGCACTTAAGGCCGGTGCCTTCAAGGATGTGCCGCCGAGCCACCCGCAATCGCTGCTTTATGTCCGGCTCAAGCCCGGCGCGCGATTCAAATCTGAAGCTGTCAACAACGAGGGCAGCAAGGCGAAGGAGACCAAATCCGCGGACCAGCTTGCCGACGAATCGCTGAGCGAACTCAGAAAACTGCTCAGCGCCCTGCTTTCGGGCAAACACGGCTTTGCATCGCGCCTGATCGTACAGAAAGAGCGCGACTATGGCGGTGAGTACGACCACCTGGCACGCGTGGCCGAATGGTCGACAGCCGATAGCGACGAGGAGGATGGCGATGAGGGATGACAGCCTCGGTCCCGAACAGGTGACACCGCAGGCCTGGCTCGACTGGACCTCGCGCCGGCAGTCGCTTGCCTCCGACCCTCAGCGTTCCGCCTGGGTATCCGCCAATGCCGGATCCGGCAAAACCCATGTGCTGACCCAGCGGGTGATCCGGCTGCTGCTTGCCGGCTGCCGGCCGTCGGCCATTCTCTGCCTGACCTATACCAAAGCGGCAGCCTCCGAGATGTCGAACCGCGTGTTCGAGCGGCTCGCCGAATGGGTAACGCTCGACGACGCGACGCTCGAAAAACGGATCGAGGCGATCGAGGGCGAGCGGCCATCGCTCTTCAAGCTTCAGGAAGCACGTCGACTGTTTGCCCGCGCGCTGGAAACGCCCGGCGGCCTGAAGATCCAGACAATCCACGCCTTCTGCGAGGCGTTGCTGCACCAGTTTCCGCTGGAAGCCAATGTCGCCGGGCATTTCTCGGTTCTTGACGACCGCGCAGCCGCGGTGCTTCTGGCCGATGCCCGCCGCATGCTGTTGACCGCAACCGCGGCCAAGGACGATCCCGAGCTGGCGCGGGCCTTCGCGACGGTCCTCGACCTTGCCGACGACACGGGCCTGGAAAAACTGCTCGCGGCAATCGTCCAGAACCGGACCTCGATCCAGGCCTTTCTCGAACAAGCCGATGCGCTCGGTGGCACTGAGGCCGAGTTGCGTCGGGCCCTGAAGCTGGCGCCAGATGAAAGCGCCGACAGCGCGATGGCCGGGATCTGGCCGCTGGCAGGGCTGAACGGTCCGGCGCTGGAACGCTACTTCTCGCTCGCCGCAAGCGTCGGCGGAACAAAGGTTCTGGAGTTTTCCGAGGGGTTGAGGACCGTCTCCAAACCGATGGATCTCAAAGCGCGCTACGACGGCCTGAGGCATCTGTTCTTCACCGGCACCGGCAAGCCCCGCGCGCAGTCTGCCTTCCTGAACAAGGCGATGCAGCAGGCGGCTCCCGATCTGGCGGATCTGGTCGACGAGGCCTATCGCCATGTCGTCGCCTACATCGACCATGTCAGCATCCTCAAAATGTTTGAGGCAACGCTTGCAGCGCTCACCCTCGCAGAAAGGCTCAATGCCGACTACGAGGAGCTCAAACGAAGGCGCAGCCAGCTCGATTTCGAGGATCTGATCAACCGAACGGCGGCGCTCTTTGCGCGTGGCGACGTCAGTGCCTGGGTGCACTACAAGCTCGACCAGGGCATCGACCATATCCTCGTCGACGAAGCCCAGGATACCAGCCCGGCACAATGGACAATTATTCAGGCACTCGCTGCCGACTTCTTTTCCGGCGAAAGCGCCCGCGGCACAGAGCGAACGATGTTTGCCGTCGGCGACGAGAAGCAATCGATCTACTCGTTCCAGGGCGCGCGGCCGGAGCGGTTTTCGCGCGAGAGCATCGAGACCGAACGGCGGGTGCGCGATGGCGGCAAGGCGTTTGAGCCGATCCGCTTGCAGCTCTCCTTCCGCTCGACGGTCGACGTGCTTTCGGCGGTCGATGCGGTCTTCGCCGATCCGGCGCATGCGCGAGGCTTGAGCGCCCGCAACGAGCCGGTGGTTCATGCCTCCAATCGCATCGGTCATCCGGGTGCCGTCGATCTCTGGGACGTGATCGCTTCGCTCCCCCCGGATGCGGACGAGGAGTGGACGGCCGCCTTCGACGCAACACCGGAGAGCGCACCGGTCAACGTCCTTGCCCGCCGGGTGGCGGCGGTGCTGGAGCATTGGATCGGCAAGGAGACCATCGTCGAAAAAGGTGTTCGCCGACCGATGCGTCCAGGCGACGTCATCGTGCTCGTTCGCAAGCGCGACGCCTTCGTCAATGCGCTGACCAGGGCATTGAAGCGTCGCAACAATATTCCGGTCGCGGGCGCAGACCGTCTGGTACTGACGCGACACATTGCTGTCCAGGACCTGCTCGCACTCGGACGTTTTGTCCTTCTGCCGCAGGACGATCTGTCACTTGCAGCGCTGCTGAAAAGCCCGCTGTTCAACATCGGTGAGGACGCGCTGTTCGAACTTGCGGCGCGACGCCGCGAGGGCGAAAGCCTCTGGCAGCGATTGCAGAACGAGGCGGCGGACGAAATCCTGTTTCATTCGACGGCGAGAACGCTGACGTCGCATATCACGCTTGCAAGCCAGCTGGCGCCGCATGATTTCTATGCCCGCATCCTCGGCGTCCACGGCGGCAGGGCCGCCTTCCTCGCGCGCCTCGGCAGCGAAGTGAGCGATATCCTCGACGAGTTCCTGACCTTCGCTCTCGACCAGGAACGAACCGGTTTGCCTGGCCTGCAGGCCTTCGTTTCGACGCTGGAAATGGAAGCGCCGACGGTCAAGCGCGAGCAGGACAAGGAACGCGACGAGGTCCGGATCATGACGGTGCACGCCGCCAAGGGTCTCGAAGCGCCCGTCGTCTTCCTGGTCGACGGAGGTGGCGCGCCCTTTAGCAACCAGCATGTCCCCTCTTTGCGCTTCCTGGAGCTGCCGCAGCGCGACAGCACCGTCCTCTCGCTGCCGGTGTGGCGCGCACCAGGCTCGGAATCGAACTCGCTCGTGGCGGCCGATAACGACCGGTTGAAGACGCTCGCCGAGGAAGAGTATCGCCGCTTGCTCTATGTCGGCATGACGCGCGCCGCCGACCGCCTGATCGTCTGCGGCTACCGCGGACAACGGGCCGTCGCCGATACGTGGCACGCCATGGTTCAGGCGAGCCTTGCCCAGGACGAAAAGGGTCGAGGCCGCTCGACCACGTTCCACGCGGGCAATGAAGAATGGGCAGGCCATGCCTGGCGCGAGACGCAGGTTGATCGTGACATTCCCTTGAGCGACGCACCGTCGGTCGAGCACGGTCGCCCGGCAACCGGATTGCCAAAAGCACTTTCGACGCCGCTGCCGCCACAGAAACGCTTGCCGCGGCCGCTGAGCCCCTCCGGCATCGGCATCGCCGTCGATGAGGACGATGGCGAGGCGCTGGTCGGATCGGCTCTCTTTTCCGAAAAGGCCCCGGCCAACCTTTCTATGCTGCGTGGCGCCATCCTGCACCGCCTGCTGCAGGTGCTGCCGTCCCTCGCCAGTGATGATCGTCGTGCGGCGGCCGAACGCTATCTTGCCCGCTCCGTGCCGCGCTGGTCGGCGGAACAGCGCGCGGCGGTGATTGCCGGCGTCGAGAGCGTGCTCGACCACCCCGATCTTGGCGCGCTTTTCTCCGAAAGCAGCCGGGCCGAGATCTCGGTCATGGGCACACTCACGCTCGGCAAGCGCGATCACGCCGTCTCCGGGCGCATCGACCGCCTGGCGGTCAGCGCTGGCATTGTAACGATTGCCGATTTCAAGACGAACAGGCAGGTACCGGCATCACCGGAAGATGTTCCCTTTGCCTATAGGGCGCAGCTGGCGATCTACCGCGAGCTGTTGCGGCCGCTCTATCCCGGACACGCGTTCCGATGCGTGCTGATCTTCACCGAAGGGCCGGCAATCCACGTCGTTACGGATCAGGCGCTCGACAGGAGCCTTGAAGACCTCGCGACAAAGTGAGATACCGGATATTGAAAATCCAGCGCGTCCCTCTCACATGAGACACAACATCTGGACACTCCCATTCCGAACGCAAGGAGCAGCCTATGGCTACTGTAAAAGTCGATACGTCCAATTTTCAGCAGGAAGTGCTGAACTCCGCCGAGCCGGTGGTTGTCGATTTCTGGGCTGAATGGTGCGGCCCGTGCAAAATGATCGCACCGAGCCTCGAGGAAATCTCGAACGAGCTCGCCGGCAAGGTCAAGGTTGTGAAGCTCAACATCGATGAGAACCCGGAACTGGCCGCCCAGTACGGCGTACGTTCGATCCCGACGCTCGCCATGTTCAAGGCTGGCGAAGTGGCCGATATCAAGGTTGGCGCAGCACCGAAGACAGCGCTTTCGTCGTGGATCTCTACTGCAGTCGCCTGAGGCTTCCTGCTGAAATGCTTAAAAGCCCGGCATTGCCGGGCTTTTTTCATGTCATCTTGCTGTCATTCAGGGCGGCGAAAGCGAACCCGCGATCACTTCGGCGGCGTGCCGTTGTCCGCGAGTACATCGCCCACCAGATAGAGCGAACCGCCGATCAGGATACGCGGCGGCACCGGATCGTCGTCGACCAGATTGGCGATGACGGTCAGCGCTTCGGCTACGGAAGAAACGGCTGAGGTTTCGAAGCCGACGGCAGCCGCATCGGTTGCGAGCGCTACCGGATCGAGCCCGGCGTCCGATCCCCGGATCGGCACCGTGAAGACCTGTTCAGCGAGATCGTGGAAGGCGCGGAAATAGCCGACCGGATCCTTGGTGTTGATCATGCCGATGATCAGAAACAGAGGCCGCGACTCGCGCTCTTCGAAGGTCGCCATCGCTTCGGCGATCACCTGGCCGGCGCCGGGATTGTGGCCGCCATCGACCCAGATTTCTGCGTCGGAAGGGCCGTAATGCGTGAGCTTGCCGCTGGTAAGCCGCTGCAGACGCCCCGGCCACTCGACACGGGCAAGCCCCTTCTCGATCGCCGCTTCAGAGATATCAAAACCGGCGGCCCGAACGGCGCGGATTGCAGCGGCAGCATTGGCATACTGGTGACGCCCCGGCAGCTTCGGCAACGGCAGATCGGCAAGACCGCCTTCGTCCTGGTAGACGAGACGGCCGAATTCTTCATGGGCCATGAAGTCCTGGCCATAGACGAACATCGGGCAGCCCAATCGTTCTGCCGTCGATACCAGCACGTCGCGCGCCGTCTCTTCTTCCTGTTGGCCGATGACCACCGGGCACCCGCGCTTCATGATGCCGGCCTTTTCCGCCGCGATCAGTTCCACCCGGTCGCCGAGATAGGCCTGATGATCGAGTGAGATCGGCATGATGACGGAGACCGCCGGGCGGGCAATCACATTGGTGGCGTCGAAGCGGCCGCCAAGGCCCACCTCGATGATCGCCACATCCGCCGGATGCTCGGCAAAGAGCAGGAAGGTAACGGCCGTCAGAATCTCGAAAACAGTGATCTTCTCGCCGCCATTGGCTTCGGCGACACGGCGTACCGCATCGGCAAGAACCGGGTCGCTGACAAGTCGTCCCTTACCGCCCTTGACGCCAAGACGATAACGCTCGTGCCAATTGACGAGGTGCGGCGAGGTATGAACGTGCACGCTCAGACCTGCGGCTTCGAGGATTGCCCGCGAAAACGCCGTTGCCGACCCCTTGCCGTTGGTGCCGGCAACATGGATCACCGGCGGCAGGCGATCCTGCGGGTTGCCGAGCGCGGCGAGAAGCCGGGTTATTCTGTCCAGTGACAGGTCGAACCCTTTCGGGTGCAGCGCGAGAAGTTTTTCGATCTCGTAGCCTGCTTCGCTGGCTTCCACCGCTGTCATCTCATCCCGCCCCGACACGATCGAATGCTGCGGCATCTCCGTCTGTTCGCAGCACGGAAATGCCCTGTCTGCTTTGCTTGCGCAGCAATTATCGGAAACTGCTGCGCAAACAGATATTAGGCGCTTGCCGCGACCGGCAAGGCGGCCGGCTGCGTTCCACCGTTGAGCTTAGAGGCTTCCGCCGGCTTCTTCAGCAGAATCTTTAGAACCCGAGCGAGCGTCGACGGCAGATCATGGCGCTTGACCACCATGTCGACCATGCCGTGCTCCAGAAGATACTCGGAGGTCTGGAAGCCTTCCGGCAGCTTCTCGCGCAGGGTCTGTTCGATCACGCGCTTGCCGGCAAAGCCGATTTCAGCACCCGGTTCTGCCATGTGGACGTCGCCGAGCATGGCATAGGAAGCGGTGACGCCGCCGGTCGTCGGGTTGGTGAGCACGACGATGTAGGGAAGGCCCGCTTCTTTCAGCATATTGACGGCAACAGTGGTGCGCGGCAGCTGCATCAGCGACAGGATGCCTTCCTGCATGCGGGCACCACCCGAAGCCGGGAAGATAACCAGCGGGCATTTCTCTGCAATCGCCTTTTCGAAGGCCTTGATGATCGCTTCGCCGGCAGCCATGCCGAGCGAGCCGCCGATGAAGTTGAACTCGTGAACGACGGCAACGAGCTTGACGCCCTGGACGCGGCCGAGACCGGCAACGATCGTGTCTTCGAGCTCGGTCTTGGCGCGGCTGTCGCGCAGACGATCCGAATACTTCTTGGAATCGCGGAACTTCAGCGGGTCCTGGGCAACCTTCGGCTGCGGCAGCGCCTCATAGATGCCGCCGTCGAACAGATCCTTCAGCCGGGCCTTGGCCGGCATCTTCATGTGGAAGCCCGACTGCGGAATGACCCACTTGTTCTCTTCGAGATCGCGGTGGAACACCATCTCGCCGGTTTCCGGGCACTTGATCCAGAGGTTTTCCGGAACTTCCCGGCGGCCCAGCATCGAGTTGATCTTCGGCCGAACGTAATTTGTGATCCAGTTCACTTAGTAACTCCTGAAGATTTCCTTCGGGTTGTGCGCGCTAATATAGGCAATTATTCGGCTGCTGCGAGCCGTGCGGACCGCACGCCTGCCGAGAGCCCTCTGACCAGCGCTTCGACACCCGGAACCGTCGCGTCGGTCGCCTTGCCCTCTTCGGTCAGGCTCGACGCGATCTGGTTGACGATCGCCGTACCGACGACCACGCCATCGGCGGATGCACCGATGGCCCTTGCATGGTCCGCCGTCTTGACGCCGAAACCGACGCAGACGGGCAGGTTGGTATGCGCCTTGATACGCGCGACGGCGCCGCCAATCAAAGACGGATCGGGCAGCGCCGAGCCGGTGATGCCGTTCATCGACACGTAATAGACGAAGCCGGAGGTATTTTCGAGCACCTTCGGCAGACGACGATCGTCCGTGGTCGGCGTCGCAAGGCGAATGAAGTTGATGCCCTTCTCAAGAGCCGGGATGCAGAGCTCATCGTCCATTTCCGGCGGCAGATCGACGACGATCAGGCCATCAATGCCGGCCGCGAGCGCATCGGTCAGGAACCGGTCGACGCCGTAGATATAGATCGGATTGTAGTATCCCATCAGCACGATCGGCGTGCGCTGGTCGTCCTCGCGGAAACGGCGGGCGATCTCAAGCGTCTTTGCAAGCGTCTGGCCACCCTTCAGCGAGCGCTGACCGGCGAGCTGGATTGCCGGGCCATCGGCCATCGGGTCCGAGAAGGGCATGCCGAGCTCGATGACGTCGGCACCTGACTTCGGCAGCGCCTTCATGATCGAAAGCGATGTTTCGAAATCCGGATCGCCGGCCATGAAGTAGGTGACGAGGACCGGACGCCCTTCGGCCGCCACATCGGCAAATCTCTTGTCCATGCGTGCGGTCATGATCTTACAGCCCCATTCCCAAAATCTTGCCGACGGTGAAGATGTCCTTGTCGCCGCGGCCGGAGAGGTTCATCAGGATGATCTCGTCCTTGCCCATCTTCGGCGCGCGCTTGATGACTTCGGCCAGCGCATGCGACGGCTCGAGCGCCGGGATGATACCTTCAAGACGGGTCAGCGTCTGGAAGGCTTCGAGCGCCTCGTGGTCCATGATCGGCACGTATTCGACGCGGCCGACATCGTTCAACCAGGCATGCTCCGGGCCGATGCCGGGGTAGTCGAGGCCGGCCGAAATCGAATGACCTTCCTTGATCTGGCCGTCGCCGTCCTGCAGCAGATAGGTGCGGTTGCCGTGCAGCACGCCGGGCGAACCGGCCGTGATCGAGGCGCAATGCTCGTCGCCCTCGATGCCCTTGCCGCCGGCTTCGACGCCGACGATCTTGACGCTGTCATCATCGAGGAACGGATGGAAGATGCCGATGGCGTTGGAGCCACCGCCGACGGCGGCAACGACGAGATCGGGAAGCCGGCCCTCGGCGGCAAGCATCTGTTCCTTGGCTTCCTGGCCGATGACGGCCTGGAAGTCGCGAACCATCTCCGGATACGGATGCGGGCCGGCGGCCGTGCCGATCAGGTAATAGGTGTCTTCGACATTGGTGACCCAGTCACGCAGCGCCTCGTTCATCGCGTCCTTGAGCGTGCCGCTGCCGGCGGTCACCGGCTTTACCTCGGCACCGAGCAGCTTCATGCGGAAGACGTTCGGCGCCTGGCGCTCGACATCGGTCGCGCCCATGTAGACGACGCAGGGCAGGCCGAAGCGGGCAGCAACTGTCGCCGAAGCGACACCATGCTGGCCGGCACCGGTCTCGGCGATGATGCGGGTCTTGCCCATGCGCTTGGCGAGCAGGATCTGGCCGATGCAATTGTTGATCTTGTGCGAGCCGGTGTGGTTCAGCTCTTCGCGCTTGAAGTAGATCTTGGCGCCGCCAAGCTCGGCGGTCAGTCGTTCGGCAAAATAGAGCGGGCTCGGCCGGCCGATGTAATGGGCACCGAGATGCTCCAGTTCCGCCTTGAAGGCCGGATCGTTCTTCGCCTTGTCCCACTCGTCCTGCAGGTCGAGGATCAGCGGCATCAGGGTCTCGGCCACGAAACGGCCGCCAAAAATGCCGAAACGACCGTCTTCATCCGGGCCGCCCCGGAAGGAATTCAACTTTGGCGCCTGGTTCACGTCCTGCTCCCTGACCGTGGCATGCCCGCCTCCGCCTGGCGAACGGCATTGAAAAACGATTCCATGAGCTTCAGATCCTTGACGCCCGGCGCGCTCTCGACGCCGGAGGAGATATCGATGGCGCGGGCGCGGGTCTGCGCCATGGCCTCGCCGATGTTGTCGGCATTGAGACCTCCGGAAAGCATGTAATCGACGCTTCCGTCAAGCGCGTCGAGCAGCTTCCAGTCAAAGGAAACGCCGTTGCCACCGGGCAAATCCGACCCCACGGGGGCTTTGGCGTCGAAGAGGAAGCGATCGGCGATGCCGATATAGGCGTCGATCTTTTCGAGGTCGGCAGCGTCGCGGACCGAAAAAACCTTCATGACGGGAAGGCCGTACATCGCCTTGACCGTCAGCAGGCGTTCCGGGCTTTCGCCGCCGTGCAATTGCAGGATATCCGGGTTCAGCGCCGAGACGATTTCATCAAGTTCGTCGTTGTCGGCGTTGACCGTGACCGCGACGATCTTCGCCTGGCCGCGGATGCGCTCTGCCAGGCGACCGGCGTCGTCGGGTTCGATGTTCCTGGGGCTCTTGGCGAAAAAGATGAAGCCGGTATGCGACGCGCCGAGCGCGACAGCGCGCTCCAACGCTTCCGCGGTCTTCAGCCCGCATATCTTCACTTCGGTTTTCATGAGAAGCGACCTTGCATGAAATGTCACGGGAGTCGAGCCAAAAAACCGACGCAAAACACACCGGCAAGCGGCCTTGAAGCCGCTGCGCAGCCTCGTCCGTAGTGACATATCGACGGCCGTCTCGTCACTTTCAACGGCACCGACCAACAAACCTCAGAAGCGTTCAGCCTCTTGCGCGGCCGACTGGTTTTCACCATATGGATTTTACCACAATGGAGAGACTGATGCGCCTGTTGCTCGCGCTTATCCTGCCCTGGCTGCAGTTTTTTACCATCGGCCGCCCTTTGGCCGGCCTCGTCTGCCTGATCCTGCAGCTCACCCTGATCGGCTGGGTTCCGGCGGCAATCTGGTCGGTCTATGCGCTCAGCCAATACAAGACCGATGAGAAGATCCGCGACGCGCTTTCGCGCCAACGCGCATAACGGCAACGGGTCCGCAGCACCGTCGCCAGCCGACCTTCTGGTTCAATCGAAATCGATCGCGTGCAGCATCGTGCCGTTGCGGCGCAGCCAGCGTTTGGCATCGTTCGTGTCCGGGCACAGCCTTTCGCACAGCGCCCAGAAGTCCGGTCCGTGATTCATCTCCTTAAGATGGGCCACCTCGTGGGCCGCAAGATAAGCAATGACCTTGGGCGGCGCCATGACGATGCGCCAGCAGAAGCTCAGCGCACCATCGGCCGAGCAGGATCCCCAGCGACTGCGCGTATCCTTCAGCGACACCGACTTCGCGCGCCGCCCGATCCGCCCCGTATAGATCGCCACGAGCCGATCGAGATCCTGGCGCGCCTCCTTCTTGAGAAAATCGACGATGCGGCGGTTCAGATGCTCCTCGCCGCCGCTGACCCGCAGCACCGGCTCGTCATCCACCATCATCGCCTCCGTCAGGCCGCGGATCTTGCCGGTGCGCTCGATGCGATGGGAAACGCCGCGGATCAGGATGGAGCCACCCTCCTCGATCTGGCTTTCGCCGGAGAAGCGGGCAAGCTTCGTCATCAGCCAGCCCTGATGGCGTGTCAGAAAGGCGTTGACCTCGCGCTCGGGCAAGCCTTGAGGGATCGTCATCTTCAGCGCCCGGCCGCCCGGCTCGATACGCAGTGTCATGCGGGTCGCGCGCGCATTCTGCTTGATCGTCAGCGGCAGGGACTTGCCGGCGACCTCGATCTGCCGCGTCGTGGCGGGTGGAGCAGGTTGAATGCGCCGCTTGAAAGAAGGGAACATGCAGGCTTTCTAACCGATTCGCTGGGGCTTCGCCTACAGCGTCGAAAGGCGCACAATAGATAATCCGGCGTTTCATGTGAAACGCCGGAAGCGTTGTCTGCGGATTAGTGCGCTTCGACCACCGGACCGGAGCCGCCGTTCTTGCGGTCACGCATGAAGCGGTCAAACTCTTCCTGGTCCTTGGCGCGGCGAAGCTCGCGCACATAGGTGTCGAACTCTTCGCGCATCTCGTCGAGCTTGCGGCGTTCCTCGTCGAGGCGGGCCAGCTCGGCTTCGCGCCAGTCGTCAAAGGCGACGTTGCCGGTGCGATGCGTCCAGTTGGAGCGGCGTCCATTGCGCTTGAAAGCAGAGCACATGCCATCCACCGTGTCGTTAGCGTCCTTCTTGAAAGTCTTCAGCTTTTCGCCGAACAGGATATAGGCGAGCATGGCCAGGCCGAGTGGCCAGAAGACCACGAAGCCAAGCACCATCAGGGCGATGGTCGCGGGCGTCCAATCCGGACGGATCATTGCAGATTGGTTCATCTTCAGGATTCCTCGCAATCATCCGGGCCACCCATGCGGCCCGATGAAAACGATGTGGGAAGGCGCTCCTGCCTCTGCAAGACGCGCCTTCCCGGAATCAGACAAACCCTTGACTCTACGCGGTCAAAACGACCGGTTTGCCGGGTTTACGCCGATTTTCCGCCCTTGATCAGCTGCTTGACCGGCTTGGCATGGCGCGAATGCTCGCGCTGGAAGGCGACGATGCGTGGGGCGATTTCGCGGCGGAAGCGCGAGCCGTTGAAGACACCGTAGTGACCGACATCCGGCTGCATGTAGTGCAGGCGCATATGGTCGGGGATATTGGTGCAGATCGTCTGCGCCGCCTTCGTCTGGCCGACACCGGAGATGTCGTCGTTCTCGCCTTCGACCGTCAGCAGCGCCACCTTCCTGATCGCCGTGGTATCGACGCGCTTGCCACGATGCATCATCTCGCCCTTGGGCAAAGCATGCTGCATGAAGACGACCTGCACCGTTTGCAGGTAGAATTCGGCCGTCAGGTCCATGACAGCGAGATATTCGTCGTAGAAGTCGCGGTGCTTCTCGGCGGCGTCGCCGTCGTTCTTCACGAGATGGGCGAAGAACTCCTTGTGGGCGATCAGGTGGCGGTCAAGGTTCATCGACATGAAGCCGGACAGCTGCAGGAAGCCCGGATAGACCATGCGCATGAAGCCCGGCTGCGGCCACGGCACCGGCATGATGACGTTGTCGCGGAACCACTCGATCGGCCGCTGTTCAGCCAGCTGATTGACGCCCGTCGGGTTGATGCGGGTGTCGATCGGTCCGCCCATCAGCGTCATCGTCGCCGGCGACAGCGGATCGTCGGCCGCTTCCATCAGCGCAACGGCGGCGAGCACCGGCACGGCCGGCTGACAGACGCCGATCACATGGGTATCGGGCCCGAGGAAATGCAGCATCTGGATGACGTAGTCGATGTAGTCGTCAAGGTCGAAGGTGCCTTCGCTGAGCGGCACCATGCGGGCGTCGATCCAGTCGGTGATGTAGATATCGGAATGGGGCAGCAGTGCCTCGACGGTGCCGCGCAGCAGCGTCGCGTAGTGGCCGGACATCGGCGCAACGACCAGAACCTTCGGATCGGCAGCGCGGCCCTTGGGCAGATCGCGCTCGAAATGGATGAGGTTGCAGAACGGCGCACGCCAGACGATCCGTTCCTGGACGGCGACGGGCAGCCCGTCGATCAACGTTTCAGGAAGCCCGAATTCAGGCTTTCCATAGCGGCGGGTGGAGCGTTCGAAAACCTCGAGCCCCGCCGCGGCGGCGCGGCCGAAATAGGTATGTGAGATGGGATTCATCGGGTTGCTGAAGGCAAGCCGCATGGCATCGGCAGCCGTGCGCCACGGCGCCATCATTGCATGGTTCAGTTCGTAGAGCTGGTAGAACATGGGAAGCGTACCCCTTGGTTCAATCAACGACAACGCCGCCCCCAGTCGGACGCAAGCTTGCGATTGTTTGTCTTGGTGTCCGCAATCGCTGCCAGACTACCATGTTTTTTGTGCAGCGCAACAAATATACCCGTCTCACCTCGATACAAGGCCTTAGGCCAGAATGAATCTGGATTCCTGACGATTTGCAAACGAGCTTGTCCGAAACTGGCGGTTTTCCGCTATTTTCGTGTGTCGAGAACCGATGCCAGGCATTTTCACGGAAAAACTGGCGACTTCGAAGCGCGAACGCCAGGTGCGGCCTCTGCGGCGATGCAGCAAGGCCGCCCTCGCTCATGCTGCTGCCACCTTGAGGATTGCCTTGACGAGACCCGACTTTTCTTCTGCCCATCGCGGCAGATCGACGACCGCACCATCCAGCGTCGTGCGGTGGGTGATCAGCGCCTCGACCGGCACAAGGCCGGAACCAATCGACGCGACGACGTGATCGAAGTCCTGGCGCGTCGCATTGCGGCTGCCAATCAACGTCATCTCGCGCTTATGGAACTCGGGATCTGAGAAGCGGATTTCGTCCTTCACCACGCTGACGAACACCAGCGTGCCGCCATGGGCGACATGGGCAAAGGCCGCCTGCATCGATCCGCCGTGTCCGGTGGCATCGAAGACGACATCGAAGCCATCGCCATCCGTCGCCTCGGCGACGCGTGCTGCAACGTCCGCGTCCGCGACGATGCCATGTTTGAAACCGAGCCTCTCCGCCGCAAAAGCCAGCCGCTCGGCGCTGGTGTCGGCGAGCACCACCCGGTGGCCGGCGATGCGCGAGAAGATTGCCGTGCCGAGGCCAATCGGTCCGGCGCCGATGATCAGGGCGCGCGCCCCCGGAGCAACCGAAGCGCGCCGCACCGCATGGGCGCCGATGGCGAGGAACTCAACGGTCGCCGCGGCCTCCGACGAGAGGTCGTATGCCGGATAGAGATTTCCTTCCGGCACGACGATTTCCTCGCAGAAGGCGCCGTCGGTATGGACGCCGAGAACCTTGATCGAGGTGCAGCAGTTTGGCTTGCCCTGGCGGCAAGCAACACAAGTGCCGCAGGCGAGATAGGGATTGACGACGACCCGCGTTCCCGGGGCGATCACCGTCCCAGGACCGCCGGCGACGACCGTTGCCGAGATCTCGTGACCCATGACGCGGGGATACTCCAGAAACGGGTGCTTGCCGGCGAAGATATGGTAGTCGGTGCCGCAAATGCCGACATGGCTGACCGCGAGACGCACCCAACCGTCAGGCACATTTTCGGCCGGCGGACGGTCAACGACCTCCAGGCGGCCGGGTTCGAGGCAGAGCACGGCTTTCATGGCAATTCTCTCGGATGACGGTGGCAGCGCCTAGCGGGCGCTGCGGCGCCGGAGTTGGTCGAAATAGACGATGACGATGATCAGCGCCCCGGTGATGATGCGCTGCCAGAACGAGTTGACGTTGAGCAGATTGGCGCCGTTGTTGATCGTCGCGAGGATGAAGGCACCGAGCAGCGGGCCATGCACCGAGCCGACCGCACCGAAAAGGCTGGTGCCGCCAATGACAGAGGAGGCGATCGCCTGCAGTTCCCAACCTTCGGCCTGGGTGGCATTGCCGATGCCGATGCGCGAGGCAAGCAGCAGGCCGACAAAAGCGGCGCAGGTCGAGGAGAGGATGTAGGCAAGATAGATGGTGCGGTGGACGTTGACACCCGACAGGCGCGCCGCCTCGCTGTTGGAGCCGACGGCGAAGAGATAGCGACCGAAGCGGCTCAGATGCAGGAAGATGTAGGCCGGAACCGCCACAACGATCACCATCCAGAACAGGCTGGGCACGCCGAGGAAATCCGCACGCGAGAAATTAGTGAAGGCCTCATCGGTGATCGAGATCGTCGAGCCGTTGGTGATCAGCAGGCCGATGCCGCGCAGCGAGGTGAGGGTCGCAAGCGTGATGATGAAGGGCGGCAGCCCCATGCGCACAATACCGAAGGCGTGAAAAGCGCCGATCACCACCCCGAAGGCAAGCGTGAGGATGATAGCGGCCCAGAGCGGCACGCCGGCGGCAAGCAGCCAGGCGACGATGACGCTGGTGAAGCCGACCACGGCGCCCACCGAAAGATCGATGCCTGCGGTGATGATGACGAAAGTCTGGCCGACCGCAAGGATGGCCGTCATCGCGCCCTGCCGCAGCAGGTTGCTGATGTTGTTAGGCGTCCAGAAGCTGTTGGTGGCAAAGCCCAACAGCAGCCAGAGGAACAGGAGCAGCCCCAGAAGAGTGAGGCCAAACAGGATGCTCACGCCTTTCCGTGGCGCCGCACCCGCACCGCTCTCCACCGTTTCCACACTCATTGTCTTCCTCCCTGCATCCCTCGAATTTCACTCGCTCTAACGCAATCCGGACGCCAAACGGCTTCACACTCTTGCTGGAATCGCCCTCAGCGCAATCAAACGCCGATCGCCTGCGTCAGCACTTCCTCGTGGCTCGCGGCACGATAGTCATGGCTGGCGACCAGCCGTCCCCCTCGGAATACATGCAGCCGGTCCGCGAGCTCGTAGACTTCAGGCAGATAGGACGAAATCAGGATGATGCCCGCCCCGTTCTCCAGAAGCCGCGCGAACAGGCGGTAAATTTCCGCCTTCGTGCCAACATCGACGCCGACAGTCGGTTCGTCGAAAATGAAGAGCTTGGCACCGTGGCTCAGCCACTTGCCGATGACGATCTTCTGTTGGTTGCCGCCCGACATGGCGGAGACGAGCACCCGGCGCGACGGCGTCTTGATCTTCAGATCGCGAATCTGCCGGTCGGCATTCTCGCGCTCCTGCTGGCCGTTGATCGTCAGCCCGCGTGTCAGCCGGTTGAACACCGGCAGGTTGATGTTGAGGCCGATCGGCAGATTGAGGCATAGGCCCTGGTCGCGTCGACTTTCCGGCGCGAGTGCGATGCCGAGGTCCATGGCCATGCGTTCGCTGGCGATGTCGACCTTGCGCCCCTGCCAGTAGACCTCGCCGGCGCTCGGGCGATGGCGTCCATAGAGACCGAGTGCGAATTCGCTGCGTCCCGCCCCGATCAGCCCGTAAAGCCCGACGATCTCGCCGGCACGGACGGTGAGCGACACATCCTGAAAGCCGGGGCCGCTCAAGTTCCGCGTTTCGACGATGATGTCGCCGGCTGGAAAATGCTCCTTGTGGTAGATCTGCTCGATCGTGCGGTTGATCATCAGCGCGATCAGCTCCGCCTCGTTCGTCTCGCCGATCTTGCGGGTGCCGACATGGGTGCCGTCGCGCAGCACCGAGACACGGTCGGCGAGTTCGAAGACCTCCTCCATGCGGTGGCTGATGTAGACGATGGTCACGCCTTCCGCCTGCAGCCTGCGGATGAGGCGGAAGAGCTGGGCCGATTCCTGTCGGGTAAGATAGGCCGTCGGTTCGTCGAAGATCAGAAACTGCGTACCACGCATGGCGGCGCGCGCCGTTGCGACCAGTTGCTGCTGGCCGATGGTGAGGCTACCGAGCACGGCCCCTGCCGGCAGGTTGAAGCCGAGATCATCGAGCACCCGCTGCGCCGCATCGGTCATGGCGCGCTTGCGCATCAGGCCGTTTCGATTGATTTCGTCGCCAAGGAACATGTTGGCAGCCACCGACAGATGGGCACAGAGCACGACCTCCTGGTGCACCGCGTTGATGCCCCGTTCGATCGCCTCATGCGGCGTGCCGAGCTGGACGGGCTTGCCACACCAAAAAATCTCGCCGGACGTGCGCCGGATGACACCGGTCAAGAGCTTGATCAGCGTCGACTTGCCGGCACCGTTCTCACCGACGATCGCGTGGATTTCACCGGAAAGGAACGTCAGCGAAGCGGGCTTCAGCGCTTCCACAGCGCCATATTTCTTCTGAAGGGCCCGCAGCTCCAGGATCGGCTCGCCCTTCGGAACCGGATGGCGCGTGGCCACCGTAAGCCCTTCGGTCCTGACATCGCGTGCCTCTTGCAACTCGGTCATCTGCGCATTCCTCCCATCGCAGAGATTGCTTGCGACCGGTCCTCGTTCCGGTCGCAAACAGGCGGCGGCGAACAAATGCGCCGCCGCCAGCCATCATCACTTGATCTTCGGGTTCAGCAGAGCGTCGATCTTCGGGTCCGCCATATTGGTCTTGGTCACCAGGTTGGCACCGGTATCGACATTCGCCTCGACCTTCTCACCCTTGGAGACGGCCAGCGCCGTCTTCACGCCATCATAGCCCATGCGATAGGGATCCTGAACGACGAGACCCGCCAGAACGCCTTCCTTGAGGAAGCCGACGGTCTTGTCGTCGCTGTCGAAGCCAATCACCTTGATCTTGTCACCGAGCTTGTTTTCGGCGATCGCCTGGCCAACGCCCTGCGCCATGATCAGGTTGGAGGCAAAGACCCCAATGAGATTCGGGTTTGCGGTGATCAGGTCCGTCATCATGTTGAGACCCGTGGTCGCCTGGCCGTCGGCATATTTGTCGGCCACCACCTTGAAGCCCGGATACTTGGTCTTGACCTGATCGAGGAAGCCTTCGCGGCGCTGATCGAGCGAACCGACACCGGGAAGGTTGGTGATAATGGCGATCTCACCCTCTTCCTTGCCGGTCATTTCCTTTACCGCCGCAGCAAGACCATCGGCAGCAATACGGCCGCCCTGGACGTTGTCGGTGGTCAGGAACGAGGAGAAGGCCTTCGAGTCGGCGCCAGAATCAATGCCGATGATCGGAACGGATTTGGCTGCCTCGTCGATCGGCTTGCCAAGCGCCTTGAACTCCGTCGGCGAAATGACGACGGCAGCCGGTGCGCCAGCCACCGCATTCTCGAGAATGCTGATCTGGCCGTTGATGTCGGACTCGGCCTGAGCGCCCAGTTCCGGCACGTTGACGCCCAGGTCCTTGCCGGCGGCGCGCGCACCGGCCAAAACGATCTGCCAGTAGAAGGATGTGGTGTCCTTGACGATGATCGGGATCGTCACGTCCTGCGCGAAGGATGCGACCGGCGTCATGCCGGCGATCATCGCGGCGCCGGCAAGGGCCGTGAAGGCACGGCGGGTAAGGCTGCTTTTCAGAATGCTCATCCCAGGTTTCTCCTCTTTTTGCACCGTGTTCCAGGTTTTGGAGATCGATCGCAGGTGCCGGCTATCGATCTTTTATCGATAAAAAACATATTGGAATGCTAATACGACATTCACGGCTTGGCAAGCCGGCAGAACATGCATTTCAGGCCCCGAAGCGGCGCCACCCGCTAGACCCGAACCGGCTGGTCTCCGAGTTCCGGCGCGACCAAAGTAAACGGATCGAACGCCGCCAGATCAGGTGCGGACAACCGGCGTTCGACGAGCGCCATGTTGCGCCTCAGGCTCTCCGGCCTTGCGGTGCCGAGCAGCACGGAGGCCACCTGCGGACTGAAAAGCGGAAACTGCATCGCCGGGGCCGCGAGCGGCACATTCATCGCGCGGGCAACTTCTTCCATCGCGCCGACCTTCTGCCTGACTTCGGCGGTTGCCGGCATGTAATCGAAATGGGCACCTTCGACCGGGCCGGTCGCCAGGATGCCGGAATTGAAAACGCCACCGACGACGAGCGATGTCTGCTTCTTCTCGCAAAGCGGCAGCAGTTCGGCGACGGCCGAGCGATCGAGCAGGGTGTAGCGGCCGGCAAGCAGGATGCAGTCGATATCGGCGCGGCGCATCACCTCCAGACAGACCGGAACCTCGTTCACACCCAGGCCATAGGCCGCAATCGTTCCTGAGGACATCAGCTCCTCCAGCGCCTTGAGGCCGCCGTCCAGCAATTGCCTGAGATAGACGGCGTTGCGGACGGCCCCATGGGTGTAGACCCCGATATCGTGCACATAGAGGATATCGATGCGGTTGAGGCCGAGCCGGGCATAGCTGAACTCGACCGACCGCATGATGCCGTCGTAGCTGTAGTCGTAATCGACGTCGAAGTTGAGCGGCTTCACATAGGAATAGTCGGAGACCTTGTCTTCCGGCACTGGATGCAGGAGACGGCCAACCTTGGTGGAGAGAACGAAATCGTTGCGCGGCTTGTCGCGCAGGAAGTCGCCGACGCGGCGCTCGGCAAGCCCGAGGCCGTAAAAGGGTGCGACGTCGAAATAGCGCATACCCGACTGCCACGCCACATCCAGCGTTGCCAAGGCGGCGTCGCGCGTGCATTCCCGGTAAAGCCCACCGAGGCCGGCGGCACCGAAGCTGTATTCGGTCACCGATAGTCCGGTTCGACCGATCCGTCTCGTCTGCATTCCCTGTTCTCCTCCTCCAAGGATGCGTCCATCGCCTGCCTAGAGCGTCGCCCCCAGATGCCAGGGCACGAACTCATTGTCGCCGTAGCCGAAGAGTTCGCTCTTGGTCTTGCGGCCCGAAGCGGTTTCGACGATCAGATCGAAGATCTCGCGGCCGAGCCCGGCAATGCTCGCTTCTCCGGAAGCAATCACGCCGCAATCGATATCCATGTCCTCTTCCATTGCCCTAAACAGCGCCGTGTTGCTGGTGAGCTTGATCGACGGTGCGGGTCGACAGCCAAAGCAACTGCCGCGCCCGGTGGTAAACGCGATCACATTGGCACCGCCGGCGACCTGGCCGGTGGCCGACACCGGATCGTATCCCGGCGTATCCATGAAAACGAGCCCGTGCTCGGTCACCCGTTCGGCATATCGGTAGACGGCGTTCAACGGCGAGCGGCCACCCTTGGCGACGGCACCGAGCGACTTTTCGAGAATTGTCGTCAGGCCGCCGCGTTTGTTGCCCGGCGAAGGGTTGTTGTCGAGCGAGGCACCGTGCATCGCCACATAATTCTCCCACCAGGCGATCAGCCCGTCGAGCTTCACCGCCACGGCTTCGTTCACTGCCCGGCTGCGCAGCAGATGCTCTGCGCCGTAGATTTCCGAGGTTTCCGAGAGGATCGCGGTACCGCCGGCAGCAGCAAGAATATCGACTGCGGCACCGAGCGCCGGATTGGCCGTGATCCCTGAAAGCCCATCCGACCCGCCGCATTGCAGGCCAACGATGATCTCGCTGACAGGGATGGCGACGCGACGTTCCATGCCGACCTCGGCCGCGATTTCGTCGAGAATGCCGAGCGCTTTTTCCACCGAACGGCGGGAGCCACCGGCCTCCTGGATGTTGAAGTGCCGCTTTTCTGTGCCGGTTCCGCTCTGGCCATAAAGCGTCAGCTGGTTGACCTCGCAACCGAGGCCGACCATCAGCACGCCGCCGAAATTGGCATGGCGGGCATAACCCGCAAGCGTGCGATGCAGATTGGCCATGCCGTCGCCCGTCGACGACATGCCGCAGCCCTGGTCGTGCACGATCGGCACGAAGCCATCGATGCCCTCGTATTTCGGCAAGATGCGCCTGTTCGCCTCCTCGGCGATCGCACGACAGACCGTGGTGGAACAGTTCACGCTGGCGACGACACCGATGTAATTTCGCGTCGCCGCCCGCCCGTCGCCACGCCGATAGCCCATGAAGGTGCGGGTCTTGTCGGTCTCGCTTGCCGCTTGCGGCGTCCCCTGCGGACCGATCGCGAGCCGGTCGCGGTCGAAGGCGAGATTGTGGGAATGCACATGGTCACCCGGCGCGATATCGACGGTCGCCCGACCGATCGCCTGGGCATATTTGACGACCGGTTCGCCCGCGCGGATGGGGCGGATCGCGATCTTGTGGCCAGCATCCACCTGGGTTGCCGCCTGAGCATTGTTCGGCAGGCTGTCGCCGGCAGCGATCGCCAGCGTCGCCACGACGACATTGTCCTCCGGTGCGAGCAGAATGGTGGACGGCGCAGACACCGATCTCTCCCTTAGTGCTTTGGTCAGTTATTCTGTCTTTTATCTACAATAGACAGATCGTCGTCAATGGGTATTATGGCGAAAGATCCGAACCGCGGCCGGCAAGGCCATCGCGGCAAACGGGAGGAACCGATGTTGACGACAGGCGAAGACAAAACCCGAGCGACGGGATAGAGGAGCCTCCGCATAAGCGCAGAGAAATTCGAACGACCCGGACGTCGCCATGGCAAAACAGAACACCGTCTTCAAGGATGCCTATAACCGCTGCCTGCGGCTGCTGGCTGACACATCCTCCCTGCCATCCGAACCGGAGCTTGGGCAGGTGCTCGGCGTCAGCCGAACAACGGTGCGAGCGATCCTCAGCCGTTTTGAGGAACTGCAGCTCATCGCATGGGACAAGCGCAAGAAGAACGTGCTGCGGCAGCCGCGCCCCGACGACTACTTTCCGACCGAAGAAACCGATTCGCTCGCCGACATCATCGAGCGCAGCTTCATGCGCAGGATACTGGCCGGCGGGGCCGAGCCGGGGATGCAGATCAACGAGCTTGAACTGGCGCGTGAAATCGGCACCGGCACCACCAGCGTGCGCGAATTCCTCATCCGTTTCAGCCGCTTCGGCCTGATCGAGAAACGGCCGAACAGTCACTGGATACTCAAGGGCTTCACGCGGGAATTTGCGCTGGAGTTGACCGAGGTGCGCGAGATGTTCGAGTTGCGCTCGGCCGCGCGTTTCGTCTCGCTTCCCGACGACCACCCGGCTTGGGAGGAGCTGACGAAGATCGAAGCTCTGCATCGGGAAATCCTGGCGGATATCGACAGGCGCTATCAGGAATTCTCGGAGCTCGACGAGCAATTTCACCTGCTGGTGCACAAGGCGTCCAGCAATCGCTTCATCGTCGATTTCTACGACATCATCGCGATCGTCTTCCACTATCACTACCAGTGGAACAAGACGAATGCGCGCCAGCGCAACGCCCGCGCGCTCGAAGAACATCTCGCCTATATCGAAGCTCTACGCTCGCACGATCCCGAAAAGGCCGAGCAGGCCTGCCGGCGGCACCTCCAGTCCGCGCGCGAAACCTTGCTTCAATCCATTCCATAGCCAGCTATCGGAGCTACGCATGCCGACGCCGATCGTACAATTCGGGACGAGCCGTTTCCTTCAGGCGCATGCCGATCTCTTCATCAGCGAGGCGCTGAAGACGGGTCATGCACCGGGACCCATCACGGTGGTGCAGACGACCGGGTCGAAAGAGCGTTCAGGCCGTCTTGCGGCTCTCACCCACCCCGACGGCTTTCCCGTGGTCGTCCGTGGCCTTCTCGACGGCGAGCGAATTGACCAAACAAAGCGCGTCACCAGCGTATCGCGGGCACTTTCGACTGGCGAGAACTGGGCCGACGTTATGAACATTGTCGCCGAGGAGGCGGAAATCCTGATCTCCAATACCGGCGATACCGGCTTTCAGGTCGCTGAGGATGACCTGGCATCGGAGATCCCCCGTTCCTTTCCGGGTAAACTCCTTCTGCTTCTCAAGGCCCGATTCGATGTGGGCGGACGACCGCTGACGATCCTTCCCTGCGAACTCGTTTCGCGCAATGGCGAGGTGCTCAAAGCGCTAATGTTGCGGCTCGCGGCCGACCGCATCGAAGACGATGCCTTCGCAAATTGGCTCACAGAGGATGTCGTCTGGGCAAATACGCTGGTCGACCGCATCGTCTCCGAACCGCTGGAGCCTGCCGGCGCCATTGCCGAGCCCTACGCGCTGTGGGCCATTGAAAACCAGCCGGGTTTACGGCTGCCCTGTATCGACCCGTCCGTGAAGCTCGTGGAAGACCTGACGCCCTACGAAAAGCTGAAGCTCCACATCCTCAATCTCGGCCACACGGTGCTTGCAGATCTCTGGCTGAAGGAAAACCGCCGCCCGAACGAGACTGTCCGGGAAATCCTCGCTGATGCCCGCGTGGCAGGCCGGCTCGAACACATCTATCAAGCCGAAGTCATCCGCGCTTTCGCCGCAAAGGGTTTGGAGAACGAGGCGACCAGCTATGCTGCCGCAACGTTGGAGCGTTTCAGCAACCCGTTTCTCAACCACCGCCTTGGCGATATCGCCAACCATCATCAGGAAAAGATAGCGCGCCGGATCGCCGACCTCAGACGCTGGAGCCCGGGCGTGCCAATGCCCGAGCTCGCGGCAATTTCCGATCAGTAGCCGGATTCCTGCTTCTTTGGTGCCGGAGCCGCCTCGCCGAGAAACTCCTGGCGCAGGGCTGTCGTCGCCCGCACGAGCGATGTGACATCCGTACCGATCGCCATGAAATCGGCGCCGATGTTGCGGTAGTCCCGCGCCTGCTCGAGATCGAGCGTCATGATGCCGCTTGCCTTACCGGCCTTTTTGATGCGCAGGAACGCGTCGGCGATCGCCGCACGCACTTCGGGATGACCCGGTTTGCCGAGGTAACCCATATCCGCCGCAAGGTCGGACGGACCGATGAATAGACCATCGACGCCGTCGAGCGCTGCGATCTCGTCGAGTGCGGCAAGGCCGGCCCGGCTTTCGATCTGCAGGATCAGGCAGATCTCATCGCTGGCCGTCTGCAGATAATCGGCGACGCGGCCAAATTGCGAGGCGCGGCCGAGCGCCGCGCCAACCCCGCGGACGCCGTGGGGCGGGTAGCGGGTGGCCCGCACCAGCTGCTGCGCCTGGGCCAGGCTCCCAACCATCGGGATCAGCAGGGTCTGCACGCCGGTGTCAAGGATCTGCTTGATCAGCACGGTGTCGCCGACCGGCAGGCGGACCATCGGGTGACTGGCCGAGCCTGCGACCGCGCGAAACTGCGCCGACAGCAACGGAATATCGTTCGGCGCATGCTCGCCGTCGATCAGCAGCCAGTCATAGCCGCTACCGGACACCACCTCCGCGGCATAGGGGCTGGCAAGCGCCACCCAGAGCCCGAGCTGGAAGCGGTTTTCGCGCAGAGCTGCCTTGAAAGGGTTCGTCGGTGCCGGCATGGCCATCTCCTCCTGTATTGCGACGGGATGAGATCATTGCCGTACATCCCGCGATCACGAGATTTCTACCGGCAAAGAAAAAAACCGGCCAGAACTTTCCGGCCGGCTTTGTGATTGGGTTACCGTATCTTATGCAACGCCGCCGAGGCAGACGTATTTGATCTCGGTGAACTCCTCGATGCCGTAGCGCGAGCCTTCTCGGCCAAGACCGGACAGCTTGACGCCGCCGAACGGCGCTTCCGCCGTCGAGATCAGCCCGGTGTTGACGCCGACCATGCCGTATTCGAGCGCCTCAGCCACCCGGAACACGCGGGCGAGATCCTTGGCGTAGAAGTAGGAGGCGAGGCCGAATTCGGTGTCGTTCGCCTGGGCCACAACATCCGCCTCGTCGGTGAAGCGGAAGAGCGGCGCCACCGGCCCGAAGGTTTCCTCGCGTGCAACCGCCATCGCCTGGGTGACGTCGGTCAGAACCGTCGCCTCGTAGAAAGTGCCGCCAAGCGTGTGGCGCTTGCCGCCCTGGATCACGCGCGCGCCCTTGGAGGTGGCGTCGGCAATGTGCTCTTCCACCTTCTCCAGCGCTGACCTGTCGATCAACGGCCCGAGGATCACGCCCTCGTCGAGGCCGTTGCCGATCTTCAGCTTGGCGACCGCCTTGGCGAGCTTGTCGGCGAAGGCGTCATAGACCTTGTCCTGCACATAGATGCGGTTGGCGCAGACGCAGGTCTGGCCGTTGTTGCGGAACTTGGCGATCAGCGCGCCCTCGACCGCGGCATCGAGATCGGCATCGTCGAAGACGATGAACGGCGCGTTACCGCCAAGCTCGAGGCCGAGCTTCTTGATGGTGGCGGCGCTCTGGCGATAGAGCTCGGCTCCGACCTCGGTCGAGCCGGTGAAGGTCAGCTTGCGCACCACCGGATTGGAGGTCATCTCGGCGCCGATCTCGCGAGCGGAACCGGTAATGACGCTGAAGAGGCCCTTTGGCAGGCCGGCGCGTTCGGCAAGGATGGCGATCGCTATCGCCGAGAACGGCGTCTGTGCCGCGGGCTTCAGCACCATGGCGCAGCCGGCGGCGAAGGCCGGACCGGCCTTGCGGGTGATCATCGCATTGGGGAAGTTCCACGGCGTGATCGCCGCGACGACGCCGATCGGCTGCTTCATGACAAGAATGCGCTTGTCGGGCTGATGACCGGGGATCAGGTCGCCATAGAGACGCCGCGCTTCTTCGGCGAACCACTCGACGAAGCTTGCGCCATAGACGATTTCGCCGGTCGCCTCGGCCAGCGGCTTGCCCTGCTCAAGCGTCAGGATACGGCCGAGATCCTCCTTGTTCTCGATCATCAGGTCGAACCACTTGCGAAGCACGCCGGCGCGGTCCTTGGCAGTGCGGGCAGCCCAGCCCTTCTGGGCCAGGCGTGCTGCCTCGATTGCAGCCTTGGTTTCCTTGGCGCCGAGCTTCGGCACGCGGCCGATGATCTCGCCGGTCGCTGGGTTGTTCACCTCAATCGCGTTCGCCGCGTCCGATTCGATCCACTCGCCGCCGACGAGGGCTGCCTGGCGAAACAATGATGGGTCTTTAAACGACATGATCCGTCCTCTCTCAAAGTCTACAGAACTTATACAACTTTTTTCAGGGATACGGCAATGACCCAATTCTGTCGTTTTGCACTTTCCCGAAACTGCGCCCACGCCGTCGCTCAGTCGTATTTTGCGCGCCCCAAACCCGGTTTCATCGGCACCCGTCCTCATGTAGCGTCGCCAGGCGAATCGGACCATAGGCGAACAACCAGTCACACGCCGAAGGCCACTGGAGCTCGCAACGATAAAGAAGAGGCATGTCCATGACGGCGACCGACAACAGAAAAGCCGACTACCCTATCGACGCATTGTTTTTGGAGCGCTGGTCGCCCCGCGCCTTCACCAGCGAGGAGATCGAGGAAAACGCCCTGCTCTCCTTCTTCGAAGCCGCCCGCTGGGCACCGTCTGCGAGCAACCGTCAGCCATGGCGGTTCGTCTATGCCCGTCGCGGCACAGAGCGCTTTCCCGTGCTGCTCGACACTCTCGATGAGGGTAACCAGCGCTGGGCAAAGAATGCCGCCGCGCTGGTGATCGTCATTTCGAAAACCCACAACCCTGCGCAAAGCGGTGAAATGCGGCCGTCCTATACCCATGCCTTCGATACAGGCTCTGCCTGGTACAGCCTTGCTTTGCAGGCTTCCCTCGCCGGCTGGCATACCCACGGCATGGCGGGCATCGACCGCGACAAGGCAATGCGCGTTCTGAACGTTCCCGAATACCACCGGGTCGAGGCCGCCGTCGCGATCGGCCGGCTGGCCGATCCCGCGACGCTTCCCGACGATCTGCGTGCACGCGAGATCCCTAGCCAGCGCAAGCCTGTCAGCGAATTTGCCTTCGAAGGCCAGTTCAAGGGCGAATGAACCACCAACAAAAATCCCGGCGCCAGGCCGGGATTTTCATTGATTTTATTCTGTCTCTGCAAAACCTCGATCAGATGTCGAGGTTCGCCACGCTCAGCGCGTTTTCCTGGATGAAGTCGCGGCGCGGCTCGACCTCGTCGCCCATCAGGCGCGAGAACAGGCCATCGGCGTCGGTGGCGTCGGTGACGCGGACCTGCAGCAGCGAGCGGACGTTCGGATCGAGCGTCGTTTCCCAGAGCTGCTCGGCATTCATTTCGCCGAGACCCTTGTAGCGTTGCATCGACAGGCCCTTGCGGCCGGCGGCGAAGATCGCGTCAAGAAGCGCACGCGGTCCGCTGACCTCCTGCGTGCCGTCACGGCGACGCAGCACCGGCGGCGCCGAGTAGACCTCTTTCAGCTTTGCCGCCAGCTGGTCGATATAGCGGGCATCGGACGAGCCGATCAGCGCCATGTCGAGCACCGCGACTTCCTTGACGCCGCGAACCATGCGTTCGAACCGCAAACCGCCTTCCGTGGTGACGGCACCGGTCCAGCCGCGCTCTGTTTCCTCGGCGATCACGTCGAGGCGACGGGCGATCTCCGCAGCGGTCTTCTCGTATTCATCGCGCTGGCCGTTGAGCTCGACGTTCAGCGCGCCGGCGATGGCCGCCTGTTCGACGATAGCCCGGTTGTAGCGCGAGTGCAGCCCGTTCATGAGGTTACGCAGGCGCAGCGCGTCGTTGATAACCTCGCGCAGGTCCTGGCCGGCGCGAACTTCGCCCGATTCAAGCTGCAGCGTCGCTTCCTCGAGGCCCATCGAGATCAGGTAATCTTCGAGCGCCTGCTCGTTCTTCAAGTACTGCGCCGACTTACCGCGCGTGACCTTATAGAGCGGCGGCTGGGCGATATAGATGTGGCCGCGCTCGATCAGTTCCGGCATCTGGCGGAAGAAGAAGGTGAGCAGAAGGGTACGGATGTGGGCGCCGTCGACGTCGGCGTCCGTCATGATGATGATCTTATGGTAACGCAGCTTGTCGGCGTTGAACTCGTCCTTGCCGATCGAGGTGCCCAGCGCGGTGATCAGCGTGCCGATTTCCTGGCTCGACAGCATCTTGTCGAAGCGCGCACGCTCGACGTTGAGGATCTTGCCGCGGAGCGGCAGGATCGCCTGGTTTTCGCGCGATCGGCCCTGCTTGGCGGAACCACCCGCCGAGTCACCTTCCACCAGGAAAACTTCGGACTTTGCCGGATCGCGTTCGGAGCAGTCAGCGAGCTTGCCCGGCAGCGACGAGATGTCGAGTGCGCCCTTGCGGCGCGTCAGTTCGCGAGCCTTGCGGGCGGCTTCGCGGGCCGCGGCCGCTTCGACCACCTTGCCGACCAGGATCTTGGCTTCGCTCGGATGTTCCTCGAACCAGGTGCTGAGCGCCTCGTTGACGAGGCCTTCGACCACCGGACGAACCTCGGAGGAAACAAGCTTGTCCTTTGTCTGCGACGAGAACTTCGGATCCGGCACCTTGACCGACAGCACCGCCGTCAGGCCCTCGCGGCAGTCCTCGCCCTGGAGCGTGACCTTTTCCCGCTTGGTGATGCCCGAGGAATCCGCGTAGGAGGTGACCTGGCGCGTCAGTGCACCGCGGAAGCCCGCCATATGGGTTCCGCCGTCGCGCTGCGGAATGTTGTTAGTAAAGCAGAGCACGTTTTCGTGGTAGCTGTCGTTCCACCACATCGCCACTTCGACGGTGATGCCGTCCTTCTCGCCACGAATCGATACTGGCTTGTGCACCAGCGGCTTCTTCGCCCGGTCGAGATAGGCGACAAAGGCCTCCAGCCCGCCTTCATACATCAACTCGTCGCGGCGGATGTCTGAATGACGCTTGTCGGTCAAGACGATGCGAACGCCGGAATTCAGAAAGGCGAGTTCGCGCAGGCGATGTTCGAGCGTCGCATAATCGAATTCGATCTTCGAGAAGGTCTGCTCGCTCGGCATGAAGGTGACTTCGGTGCCCGTCTCCGTGCCGGCGTCGCCGGTAACGGCAAGAGCGCCATCGGCGACGCCGTGCGTGAAGCTCATCTCGTGAATCTTGCCGGCGCGCCGGATTTTTAGCTTCAATGAAACCGACAGGGCGTTGACGACGGAGACGCCGACGCCGTGCAGACCGCCCGAAACCTTGTAGGAGTTCTGGTCGAATTTTCCGCCGGCGTGCAGCTGGGTCATGATGACCTCGGCCGCCGAGACACCTTCTTCCTTGTGGATGTCGGTCGGGATGCCACGGCCGTTGTCCGTGACCGTTACCGAGCCCTCCGGGTTGAGCGTCACCGTCACGATATCCGCGTGGCCGGCAAGCGCCTCGTCGATCGCATTGTCCACGACTTCGTACACCATGTGGTGCAGGCCGGAACCGTCATCCGTGTCGCCGATGTACATGCCCGGCCGCTTGCGCACGGCATCCAGGCCCTTCAGCACCTTGATGGAATCGGCACCATATTCGGCGCTGGCGCCGGTTTCGGTCTCAGGATTGTCGGTCATTCAGCTACGGGTCTTTCCAGGTTCTTCGGACGTAGTGATTCGTTGCGAATCACGTCTCGGACGCCTCGCGGACTATAGAAAATTTGTCCACTGTTCCAAATCCCGGACCGCCAGGCAGCGGCCGGAAACGGGTATTCATCCCCTGTCATTATCAGGAAATGTGGCTTTTTCCAAAACATCTTCCAGGGCACGGATCGTCTCGGGCGACAAAGCGCGGATTTGTTCGCTGAGCCGGTTGGCAAACGCCGTGTGCTCCGGTGTCAAGCCCGATGTGTCCAGCACGACTTTCGGCGCGGAGACATTGGCAATGCGGAACAGTTCCTCCGCCTCGTCCCAGATCACATTGAAGTAACCGGCGACGCGCTGAAGGAAATCGAAGCTTGGGGCACCGCGTTTTCCGTGCTCGAGCGCGGAAAGATATGCAGCCGATACGCCGATCGCCGCCGCCATCTGCTTCTGCGACACACCTTTGCGTCGCCGAAGGTCACGCAGCGCCCGACCGAACGGCGTCATATCGCGCTTCCCCGAACACGGGCCAGACGGACATAGAGGGCACCCTCCCCTCCGTGATTGCGCGCGGCCGGCTCATAGGACGATATCAGCGGCCGGAACTCGGGCAAGGAAAGCCAGAGCGGCACGGCCCGTTTCAGAGCACCGTCGCTGCCGAAGGACGTGCCCTTGCCGGTAATGACGAGCACATGGCGCAGCCCCCGCTCATGCGCCCTTAGAAGAAACTGCAGAAGCAAGCCATGCGCCTCGCTCTGGATCATGCCGTGCAGGTCGATCCGCGCTTCAAGCGCCAGACGGCCTTTGGCGAGCTTGCGCTTGACCGGCTTTTCAAGCGGTTGGTGCACTTTTTCGCCAGGCTTCTTTGTCAGAGCTATGCCCTGCTGCTCAATGGCGCCGGTCGCCGTCTGCTGCTGCTTGGCCTTGGGCTGATCCTGCGGCTTTGGCGGCTCGTCCTCGACCAGCATGCCCATCAACTCATCGAGCCGGCCCGGCATCGGTCTCGTCGAGCGGGCAACCTTGCCCCAGAGAATGCGATCCTCGGCCGAAAGCTTCTTTTCCCTAGCCATGGCCGTAACGTGCCGCGGCGGCCCTTGGAACAAAAACGTAGAAATCCGCCGCGTTGCGGACCGCTCCTGCCCGCTCGCCAGCCTCGTATCCGGAACCGGTGAAAATATCGCCGCGCGCCGGACCGACGATCGCCGAGCCCGTATCGAGTGCCAGCATCAGGCGCTGGAAAGGTTTTCCGTCATCGAGGCGCGTCAGACTGTCGCTCGCGATGTAAAATGGCACGCCGAAGGTATGGATCAGGCGATCGACCGCCAACGAACGTCCCGGCTCAAGCGACACCTTGGCGGCGGCGATTGGCCCCAATTGCTCATCCTCGACCGCAGCCTCACGGAAAAAGATGAACGACCGGTTGTGCCAGAGAACTTCATCGACTTCATCGGGATGCGCCTCCAGCCAGCTTCGGATGCTCATCATCGAAACGGTCGCGGCATCGATCTTGCCACGATCGATCAAAAGCTTGCCGATCGGCGAGAAGTAATGGCCGGTCTTGGCCGCATAGGTCACACGACAGCGCTTTCCATCCGGGAAAACAAGGCGCGCAGCACCCTGCACATGTACGAAGAAGACATCGACCTTCGATTTCGCATAGGCGATCTCCAGCCCGCGCCCGGCCAGATGACCTTGCTCGATTGCCCGCCTGTCCGGATACTCGCTGATCCGTCCCTCCTCAGAGAGACCGAAGGCGAAGTAGGGATCCATGCCGCCGGGCCGGTTGGCATCGTCAACATCGACCAAATCCCGCGGGCGCCGGTAGAGCGGAAAGCGATAGGTTTCGTCCGCTTCGGCGCGGACCTCGATCTCCGGCTCGTAGAACGCGGTCACGAAACCGGAGCCTGACTCGGGGGCGATGCGAAACGGCACGAAACGCTGTTCGAAAAACGCCCGCGCGTCTTCGGGAGTGTCGACATGCTGTGACGAAGCCGAAAAGGCCGGTAACAGATCGTCGACGGAGACGCCGAGAGAACCGGTCCGATACGGCTTGACCGTCGACACATGCGCATGACAGCGACGCATCGCATCGATCACGGGTTTCGGGTCATCATCCTGCCAGCCGGGAAGATCGTCGAAACGGACGGGTTCAAGTCGAAAGGACATCGGCGCCATATCCGCTTAGTTTTCGGATTCGGTGGCGATCAGCTTCCAGTTTGGATCCCGCGAGCGGATGTCGCGCGCAAAGGTCCAGAGATCGTTGACCTCGGCGACCGACTCGGCGTCGCCGTCGATCAGGCCGCCCTGCTTGTCATAGGTGGCGGAAATCAACTGGCTGACGATGCGGACCGTGATGTTCTCTTCACTTTCCTTGACCTCGGCGTGGATGATGTCCGCCTTGTCGATACCGACGAATGTGGACTTCACCACCTCACCCTTGCGCTCGCGATCGGTAATCGCCGCATCGAAGCCGTCATAGACCTCGCGCGACAACAGGTTCTTGAGCGTCTTTCGGTCGCCGTCGGCAAAGGCCATGACGATCATCTCGTAGGCCATCTTGGCACCGTTGACGAATTCCTTGGGATCGAAGCTCTGGTCAGCGTCGCTCAGCGCCCGAAGCTGGGTATTCAGCGTCGTGCCGGCCTTGGCGAAGGCATCGATCGTTTCGTAGCGGTTCGCCTCCTCTTCCACACTCTCGCGTCGAGGCAGCTGCACGACCTTGCCCTTGTCGCCGTTTTCCGGCCCCTGGCTCATGTCGCGCGGCGAATATGGATCGAATGGCGGCCGCTCACTGCCCGTCCGACGGCCCAAGACGCTGCGCAACTGCAGGAAGATGACCACGGCAGCGATCAGGAAAAAAAACGTGATGAAGTCAAAGGAGCCCATTTCCACCCTGAACCGCTGTTAGAATTTCTCGTAGCTATTCCATATAGTCCGCAAGGACAGATCATTCAAATGTCGATGTCACACCCTTGGCAAGGGATGTGGCACCAAGTTTCGTTTCAGGCAGCATCGATGCGTTCACTTCTTATCCCCCTTGTGGTCCTTGGCCTACCGCTCGCCGAAATCGCCGGCTTCGTCGTCGTCGGCCGAGAGATCGGTCTTTTGATGACGTTGCTTCTGGTGCTTGCAAGCGCTCTTGTCGGCATTATCCTGCTCCGAGTCCAGGGATTTACCGTCATTCGCCGGATGCAGGATGCCGCCCAGGCTGGACTCGACCCGGGTCGAGAGGTGCTTGGCGGCGCCTTGCTGTTCTTTGCAGCGATCCTGCTCGTCGTACCGGGCTTCGTCAGCGACGTGTTCGGCCTGCTTCTGTTTGTGCCTTTTGTCCGCGATGCGGTGGCAGCCTTCCTGCGCAAGCGGCTGACGATCGTCAGCGCTGCATCCGGCGCAAACTGGCAAGCACAAAACGATCCGCGCCATGCGCGCCCTTCGCCACGCGTGATCGATCTCGACGAGGGAGAATTCTCGCGGACCGACGACGAGGATCCGCCACGGACGGAGGATCGCCATCAGCGGTAGTCCGACAGATCGAACGGCGACGCTCTATCGCCCAGATTTCAGAGCATATTGCCGGCTTCATGGTTAGGAGCGCAAGCGCGGGTGAGCAGCCGAAAGCGCCCGGGCCGCAGGGTTGTAAGCCCTAGGCCGAAATGCTAGATGGCCTCACCTAATTATGTCGAGGAACCCTTATGACGACTGATACCGCATCCAACGGCAATGGCAGCGCGCAGCAGAGCCCGACGCTGAACATCCTCGCCCAATATATCAAGGACCTTTCCTTCGAAAACCCGGGCGCTCCGCGTTCGCTGCAGGCCCGTGACAAGGCGCCGTCGATCAATATCAACGTCAACGTCAATGCCAACCCGCTCGCAGAAAACGATTTCGACGTCGTTCTCTCGCTGAACGCCGAGGCAAAGGACGGTGACCGCGTTCTCTTCAACGTCGAGCTTGCCTATGGCGGCGTCTTCCGCGTTGCCGGTTTCCCGCAGGAGCACATGCTGCCGCTGCTCTTCATCGAGTGCCCGCGCCTGCTGTTCCCGTTCGCCCGCCAGATCGTTGCCGACGCGACCCGCAATGGCGGCTTCCCGCCGCTGATGATCGACCCGATCGATTTCGCGCAGATGTTCGCACAGCGCATGGCCGAAGAGAAGGTTCGCGCCCAGGTCTCGAACGAGACCGCGAACTGATCCAGGAACAGCATCGCTAAAGCAAAAAGCCCGGCCATTGCGCCGGGCTTTTTTCATGCTTGCTTCATTCCTGGGGTTCGTACTTTGCCCAAATTGCCTTCGCGCCGATCTTCGCAATCAGCGCCGCATGGGCGGCAAGATCGGCCTCCGATAGCCGGTTCGGCAGGGGCCGCGGGCGCTGGCCGATGGTGATCGGCGCATCGTCGAGCTCAATCGACTGGCCTGTCGACTTGCTGGACACGAGGCCAAGGGCAGCCTGACGGCCGCCGATCATCTCGATATAGACTTCAGCGAGCAGCTCGGAGTCGAGCAAAGCCCCGTGTTTGGCGCGATGCGAATTGTCGATGCCGTAACGACGGCAAAGCGCATCGAGCGAGTTTGGGCCCATTGGGTGCTTGCGGCGGGCGAGCGCCAGCGTATCCGTCACCCGATCGCCCGCAACCGGCGGCAGGCCGATGCGTGCAAATTCGGCGTTAATGAAACCCATATCGAAGGTGGCGTTGTGCGCGACCCAACGGGCGTCGCCGAAGAAATTGAGGATCTCATCGACGACGTCGGCAAACGGCGGCTTGTCCTTCAGGAACTCATCGGTGATCCCGTGGATGGCGAGCGCATCCGGATGAACCTTGCGATTGCCGGGATTGATGAAGATGTGCAGGGTGCGTCCGGTCGGAAACTGATTTTCGAGTTCGACGCCGCCGATTTCGATCACCCGGTCCTCGCGATTGTCGAGGCCCGTCGTTTCCGTATCGAAGATGATCTCACGCATCCGCGTCTCCGTTGCTGGCGACAAGCGTGTCGACGATGGCCTTCACCCGTCCCCGGGTGACGTCGAAACTGTCGCTGGTATCGATGATGTAGTCGGCGCGTTTGCGCTTTTCGCTGTCGGGAACTTGCCGCGCAAGGATCATTGCGAGTTTTTCCTCTGTCATTCCCGGGCGCTTCATCGCTCTCTCGTGCTGAAGCTCCGGCGAACACGTCACCACGGCAATGCGATCGATGCGTTTTTCCGCTCCGGTTTCAAACAGCAGCGGGATGTCCAGGACCACAAAGGGCGCCCCGGCGGCCGCGTGTCTTGCCAGGAACGCCCGTTCCTTCTCGCGTACAAGCGGATGGACGATGGCTTCGAGTTCGCGCAGCCGCTCCGGTGTCTTCATAAGTTGGCGCGACAGTTCCGCGCGATCGACGTGTCCATCTTTCGTTGCGCCGGGAAAGGCCGCCTCGACCGGCGCAACCGCCTCGCCGCGATAGAGTTCGTGCACGACCTCATCGGCATCGTTGACCGGGACGCCGAAATCACGAAACATCTGGGCTGCCGTCGACTTGCCCATCGCGATCGATCCTGTGAGCCCGACGATAATCATCAGTGTCTGTCCATGTCGTCGATGATGATTTGCCGAAGCGTCGCATCGACGGTCGGCCGACAGCCGAACCAGAGTTCGAAGCCGGGCACGGCCTGGTGCAGGAGCATGCCCAAGCCGTCGACGATTGCAAAACCCTGAACCTCTGCCTGAGCGAGGATCGGTGTCTTCAGCGGGACATAGACGATATCGGTCACGACCGCGCCGGACGCCATGATGCCGAAATCGATCTCAGGCGCTTCGTTTCCATCCATGCCGAGCGAGGTTGTGTTGATGAAGAGGCCAGCTCCTACCATGACTTCTTTCAGGGCATCCAACGGATGCGCCTCAACCGTCCGTCCGAAGCGATCGGCAAGGTCCTGCGCGCGTTCGACCGTGCGATTGACGACATGGATCGTCTTGATGCCGCGGTCGCGAACGGCCTGGATGATGGCGCGGCTGGCACCGCCAGCGCCGAGGATGACCGCCGTCGACGTCCGATCCCAGCCAGCCGCCCGTTCGTCGAGATTGGCGACGAAGCCGCGGCCATCGGTGTTTGTGGCGTGAACCGCGCCGTCCTCGAGCCAGAGCGTGTTGGCCGCGCCGAGTTCTTCGCTCAGTGCATCGGGACGGTCCGCAAGGCGACAGGCCATCTCCTTGTGAGGGATCGTGACATTGCCGCCGATGAAGCCCGATGTTCCGTCCTTAAGACTTGCGACAAAGGCCGAGAAATCGCCGGGCCGCACTTCGTGAGCGCGATAGCTGCCGGGCAGGCCAAGCTGCTTCAGCCAATAGCCGTGGATCAGAGGCGAACGGGAATGCTTGATCGGATAGCCGGTGACGAAGGCGTGGTTAACAAATGTTTCACGTGAATCACGCATCGATCATTCCCAGTTCCCGGAGTTTGGCGAGCAGCGGCAGCATCGGCAGACCGAGGATGGTGAAGTAGTCGCCCTCGATGTTGTCGAACAGCTGGATGCCCTCGCCTTCAAGCTGATAGGCACCGACGCTCGACAGCGCCTTTTCGCCGACGCTCTGCAGATGACGTTCTACGAATGCGGCGGTGAGCGGTCGCACCGTCATATGTGCAGACGAGACATGCCGCCAGATGACCGCCTCACCCTGGACGAGCACGATCGCACTGTTCAAGCGATGGGTCTTGCCCGAAAGCGAGAGCAGATGTTCGGTTGCCTCCGCCATGTTTTTCGGCTTGTGATAGACCCGAGATCCCAACGACATCGTTTGGTCCGAGCCGATGACCAGCGCCCTGCCAAAATGACGGGCGACATCCCTTGCCTTCGCTTCTGCCAGTTCAAGCGCGACGGTTTCGGGCGCAGCACCCGCATCCTCGAGTGGCTTTTCCAGTGCGCGCTCGTCAATCCGGGCGGCCTTCGCTTCAAAGACGAGACCGGCATTTGCCAGAAGCGCCCGGCGAAACGGGCTGGCCGAAGCCAGGACGAGCGAGGGTGTCATCATTCAGGTTCCCGAATTGTTCGATTCCGCTCTAGCGCAGACGCGGACGCAGGGCAACGATTGCCGCCGCGGTTTCCTCGATCGAACGGCGGGTGACATCGATGACCGGCCAATTGTTGCGGGCGCAGAGCGCGCGCGCATATTTCAGCTCTTCGGTGATCGCCGCCCGGTCGGTGTATTGGTCCCCTTGATAGCCATGGGTGGTTCCGAGCACGCGGTGCTGGCGCACCTGTGAGATGCGGTCGGCCGTCGCAATCAGCCCGACCACGAGCGGCTTCGTCGCCTCCATCAACCGCTCTGGAAGCGGCGCCCCTGGTACGATCGGAATATTGGCCGTCTTGATGCCGCGATTGGCGAGATAGATGCTGGTCGGCGTCTTCGACGTCCGGCTGATACCGACAAGGACCACATCGGCCTCGTCGAAATCAACCGGCAACTGACCGTCATCGTGATCCATCGTGAAATTGAGCGCGTCGATACGAGCAAAATACTCCGCATCCATCACATGCTGTGCACCGGAGCGCCGCCGCGACGGTGAGCCCAGATAGGACTGGAAAAGATCGATGATCGGATCGAGCACCGAGACGCAAGGCACACCCATCTCGCGGCAGCGCCGATCGATCACATCGGCGAGTTCCCGATCGACGATCGTGTAGAGCACGATGCCGGGCGCACCATCGATCGCATCCAGAACCTGCAGCAGCTGTTTGCGGTTGCGGATCAGCGGGTAGACATGTTCCAGCGCATGGGAGCTCTGAAATTGCGCCGCCGCGGCACGGCCCGCGGCGATCAGAGTCTCGCCGGTTGAGTCCGAAATCAGGTGAAGGTGGAAGTAGTTTTTCTTGTTCTCCACGCAATTCTCCTGCTGCTGTTGATAAGCCGGGATGAAAGACAGCTAACGACGCGGCCTGGGTCCAGGCAAGTGGAAAACAGCCGACTTATTCACAATTGGCGCGGTCGCGGAAACTGCGCCGCGGCAAATGTGGAAAAGACTCGCGGCGGAGACAAAGTGTCACGCGTATCAACCGGTTGTCCACAAGCGCCCAGAAAACGAGGCTACAACTAATCGACTGAATCAAAATACTTTTCTGTTGCGATCCGCAGTGTCTTTCCACCGAGCCCGATTGCTCTCCCGCCGGGCCGTGACCAGATCTCCGATCGTGGACAAGTCAGTGGGTTGTTTTAATCCTTGATACCCACCGACTCTAAGAAATAGAAACCTTCTAAATATCTTTGATTTTAAATTGGGAGAGATGATCCGTGACCGAAACGCGCAGAACGGTTCTGGAGGTTTTGGCAGGGAAGACGGTAACGCCCCCTCCGATCTGGCTCATGCGCCAGGCAGGCCGGTATCTGCCCGAGTATCGGGCGACACGCGCCACGGCGGGAAGTTTTCTCGATCTCTGCTATACGCCGGATCTCGCGGTCGAGGTGACACTGCAGCCGATCCGTCGCTACGCTTTCGATGCGGCCATTCTCTTTTCCGATATCCTGGTCATTCCCGATGCCTTGAAACGAAACGTTCGATTCGAAGAGGGACATGGGCCACGAATGGATCCGATCGATGTCGACGGTATCCGCGACCTGAAGCCGGATGGCGTCGCTGAACACCTCCAGCCTGTCTTTGAGACGGTTTCGCGGTTGCGCGCTGAACTTCCTGCCACAACGACCCTGCTTGGCTTCTGTGGCGCTCCCTGGACGGTTGCGACCTATATGATCGCCGGACACGGGACGCCCGACCAGGCGCCGGCGCGCCTCTTCGCCTACAGAAACCCTGAGGCTTTCGATCACCTGCTTTCCTTGCTCGCGGACATATCTGCCGATTACCTCGTCCGGCAGATCGATGCGGGGGCCGATGCGGTGCAGATCTTCGATTCCTGGGCGGGTGTTCTCGGCGAGGCGGAATTTGCCCGCTACGCTGTCAAACCGGTGCAGCGGATTATCACTTCCGTCAGGGCACAAAGGTCCAATGCCAAGATCATCGCCTTTGCCAAGGGCGCCGGACAGCTGTTGAAGGGTTATCGCCAGTCGACCGGCGCCGATGCCATTGGTCTCGACTGGACCGTGCCGCTTTCCTTTGCCAGGGAACTGCAGCAAGAGGGGCCGGTGCAGGGCAATCTGGATCCGATGCGGGTCGTGGCCGGCGGGACAGCGCTCGAGGACGGCATCGACCGTATTCTCGACGTGCTTGGTCATGGCCCGCTGATTTTCAATCTCGGGCACGGTATTACGCCCCAGGCCGATCCGGAGCATGTTGCTGCGTTGGTCGCCCGGGTTCGCGGAGCGCAGTGATGGCGGAGAAGCAGACCGACAAGGCACCCGGCAACAGGGCGCGCCTGAGGGCGGCGATCGCGATCGGCGGTTTCGTGGCGTTGCTCGTCGGTCTCTTCGCCTGGCAGCCAGACGATCTCTATCTCTGGATCAAGGCGCTCCACGTCATCGCCGTGATGTCGTGGATGGCGGCCCTGCTCTACATGCCCAGGCTTTTCATCTATCACACCGACGCCGAGCCGGGCTCCGCCCAGTCGGAAACCTTCAAGATGATGGAGCTCCGGCTGCTGAAGGTCATCATGAACCCGGCGATGATGATCTCTTGGGTTCTCGGGCTCTACCTTGCCTGGAGCGTCTACGGTTTCCAGGGGGGCTGGCTGCACGCCAAGCTGTTGTTCGTGGTTCTGCTGACGCTTGTTCACATGCGCTTCAGCCGCGCCGTACGCGCCTTCCAGCGCGACGAGAACAGGCACGATGCGCGCTACTGGCGGCTGCTGAACGAGGCCCCTACCCTTCTGATGATACTGATCGTCATCATGGTTGTGGTGAAGCCGTTCTGAATTTAATCGATTTGCCGTTTGCAATAGTCGTTTCTAATTTGCGAGAGCCCCTTGCGGGGTTTCACGTGAATCGCTATTTTCACCCATCTCCTCTTCATGGCTTGTGACAAAGACAAGAGCCTGCCCCCCCAGCCGCAGCTCCCTGACGAATACTCGCCATCTCTCCATTCCCCATACCGAACATGGATCCTTCATGGCTGAAATGAAGCTACAAGAACTCAAGAACAAGACGCCGACCGATCTGCTCGCCTTTGCCGAGGAGCTCGAGGTCGAAAACGCCAGCACGATGCGCAAGCAGGAGCTGATGTTTGCTATCCTCAAGATGCTCGCAGCCCAGGATATCGAGATCATCGGTGAAGGCGTCGTTGAAGTGTTGCAGGATGGCTTCGGCTTTCTCCGCTCGGCGAATGCAAACTACCTTCCCGGCCCTGATGACATCTACATCTCGCCTTCCCAGATTCGCCGCTTCTCGCTGAAGACGGGCGACACGGTCGAGGGCCCGATCCGCGGACCGAAGGAAGGCGAACGCTACTTCGCTCTGCTTAAAGTCAACACCATCAATTTCGACGATCCGGAAAAGATCCGTCACAAGGTCCATTTCGACAACCTGACGCCGCTCTATCCGAACGAGCGCTTCAAGATGGAACTCGAGATTCCGACGTCGAAGGATCTCTCCGCCCGCGTCATCGATCTGGTGGCTCCTCTCGGCAAGGGCCAGCGCGGCCTGATCGTCGCGCCGCCGCGCACCGGTAAGACGGTGCTGCTGCAGAACATTGCGCACTCGATCACCGCCAACCATCCGGAATGTTACCTGATCGTTCTGTTGATCGACGAGCGTCCGGAAGAAGTGACGGACATGCAGCGCTCGGTGAAGGGCGAAGTCGTTTCCTCGACCTTTGACGAACCGGCAACGCGTCACGTGCAGGTCGCCGAGATGGTCATCGAGAAGGCCAAGCGCCTCGTCGAGCACGGCCGTGACGTTGTCATCCTGCTCGATTCGATCACGCGCCTCGGCCGCGCCTACAACACTGTTGTTCCGTCATCGGGCAAGGTCTTGACCGGTGGTGTCGACGCCAACGCGCTGCAGCGCCCGAAGCGCTTCTTCGGCGCTGCGCGTAACATCGAAGAAGGCGGTTCGCTGACGATCATCGCCACGGCGCTGATCGACACCGGCAGCCGCATGGATGAAGTCATCTTCGAAGAATTCAAGGGTACCGGCAACTCGGAAATCGTCCTGGACCGCAAGGTTGCCGACAAGCGCATCTTCCCGGCGATGGACATTCTCAAGTCCGGCACCCGCAAGGAAGACCTGCTCGTGCCGCGTCAGGATCTGCAGAAGATCTTCGTGCTGCGCCGCATTCTGGCGCCAATGGGCACCACCGATGCGATCGAGTTCCTGATCGACAAGCTCAAGCAGACGAAGAACAACGGCGACTTCTTCGACTCGATGAACACCTGAGCTGGATTCAGATAAGCCTACACGAAGGACCGGCCGGCTCTTGTCGGCCGGTTTCTTTTCGAGCCGCTATTCTTAGCCGGATTCAAAACAAAATTGAATCGGTCTTGTAACGATCCGGACCGTCGCAATGGGTGCGATATCGGCGTTTCCCGTGATTCACGTGAAACAGAGGCAGGTGTTAAGCAGGCTAAAGCCGGAGCTTGATCTTTCGGCACTGTTTCGGCATAAGCACACCGGCCGTTCTAGATGCTGTTGTCGCCCCGCGTGAGCTTTCTCCGCAGAGTCGACACGCTCTGGTCCTGAACTTCGACGATCTCCAGGTATTTTGACGGCGCGGGCCGCTCCGGTTCCCCGCGGTCTCCTCAGGTGAACCAATGATGGCTGTGGACACGATCTATGCGCTTTCCAGCGGTGCACTGCCCGCCGGCGTCGCGGTCGTGCGTGTCAGCGGCCCGCAGACCGCGTCGGTTCTCAGCGAATTGTGCGGGGAACTTCCTTCGCCGCGGATGGCGTTGTTGAAATCGATTCGGTCTCGCAACGGTCTCGTGATCGATCGCGGTCTCGTTCTTTATTTTCCAGGCCCCTCGTCATTCACCGGCGAGGATTGTGGCGAGTTTCAAATCCATGGCGGTCGTGCGGCGGTCAATGCCTTGCTTGCGGAACTCGCTGCATTTGATGGCTTGCGTCACGCGGACGCCGGGGAATTCTCCAGGCGCGCCTTTCAAAATGGCAAGCTCGACCTTGTGGAGGTCGAAGGGCTTGCGGATCTGATTGTCGCTGAGACCGAGATGCAGCGCCGGCTTGCAATCGAGCATTCTGGCGGCGGGCAATCGAAGATCTATGCGGGCTGGGCGAAACGCCTCACCCATGCGCGGGCAATGATCGAAGCCGAGCTTGATTTCGCGGATGAAGATGACGTACCCGGCTCGGTGAGCGAGCGCATCTGGCAGGACATGTCCGCCCTTGCGCACGAGATTGCGATCCATATTGCCGATGCGCCGATTGCCGAGATCATCCGCGATGGACTGAGGATTGTCATCGCCGGAGAACCGAACGCCGGGAAGTCGAGCCTGCTCAACGCTCTCGCACAGCGAGACATTGCGATCGTTACTGAAGTCGCCGGCACAACGCGGGACGTGCTGTCCGTAGACCTTTCCTTAGCCGGATTCTCTGTAAAGCTCTACGATACGGCGGGCTTGCGTGAGACCGACGAACGGGTCGAGCAGGAAGGGATCCGTCGTGCGCGAGAAGTTATCGAGCGTGCCGATCTCATTCTTCTGCTCGCAGACGCGCCGAGCGGATTTGAATCACTGACCAGTGTGGCGTCCGGCGCAACGCCTGTGTTGCGCGTGGGTACGAAAATCGACCGTGATGAGCGCGCCTGGCAGACGGACGAGCCGGATGTCCTGATTTCGACAAAGTCAGGTGAAGGGATGGACCGACTATTGGAAGCAATTGCGGCGCATCTTCCTGATCTTAGCGGCCGCACGTCACTGTCGCTTCCTTCGCGGCGGCGCCATGTTGATAGTCTGCGGCAGGCCCATCGTGCGATTGAAGACAGTCTGATGGGTCAGTATCAAGGGCTTGATATCCGCGCGGAGCAGTTGCGCATCGCCGGCGACGCAATCGGGCGGATAACGGGTCGGGTGGATGTCGAGAACCTGTTGGATGTGATATTTTCCGAGTTCTGTATCGGCAAATAAGTTTGTGGAATCGCTAATGCAACGCTTGCGAGTCCTTCGTTGTGTTTCACGTGAAACGATTCGCGCCAGAATAAGCGCTGGCCTGGAGACAAGGCAATGACACAGTTTGACGTTATCGTCATCGGCGGCGGCCATGCCGGTTGCGAAGCTGCCGCCGCAGCTGCGCGACTGGGCGCCAGCACGGCTTTGATCACGCACAAGGCAGCGACGATTGGCGTCATGTCCTGCAACCCGGCCATTGGTGGCCTGGGCAAAGGGCATCTGGTGCGCGAGATCGATGCCATGGATGGCCTGATGGGGCGTGTCGCCGATGCCGGTGGCATCCAGTTCCGTTTGCTGAACCGTCGCAAGGGGCCGGCAGTGCGCGGGCCGCGCACCCAGGCTGATCGCCGCCTCTATCGCGAAGCAATGCAACGCGAGATCGCCGCGATCACCAACCTCACCGTTGTTGAGGGCGACGCGTTCGACCTTTTGGATGCGGATGGAACGGTCGCCGGCGTGGTTATGAAAGACGGCCGTACCTTCACCGCCAAGTCCGTGGTGTTGACGACCGGTACGTTCCTGAAGGGCCTCATCCACATTGGCGACCAGAAGATTCCGGCCGGACGTGTCGGCGAAGAACCTTCGGTGGGATTGTCGGGCACGCTGCTGCGCCACGGACTTCGGCTGGGGCGGTTGAAGACCGGCACGCCGGCGCGTCTCGATGGGCGTACGGTCGACTGGGGTCGTGTCGGGCGGCAGGGCCCAGACGAGGATCCTGTCCCCTTCTCTTTCATGACAGATCAGATTGTGAACCGGCAGATCGACTGTGGGGTGACCCGGACAACGGAAGCGACGCACAGGATTATCGCCGACAACATCGGTAAGTCGGCGATGTATTCTGGTCAGATCGAGGGCGTTGGACCGCGCTACTGCCCATCGATCGAAGATAAGATCGTGCGGTTTGGCGAGCGGGACGGCCATCAGATCTTCCTTGAACCGGAAGGCCTCGACGATGACACCATCTATCCGAACGGTATCTCCACATCGCTCCCGGCGGATATCCAGGAAGCCTTCATCAAGACCATCCCCGGTCTGGAGAATGTTGCAATCCTGCAGCCGGGTTATGCCATAGAATATGACCATGTCGATCCGCGCGAGTTGAGCGCAACCTTGGCGGTTCGCAAGCTGCCAGGCCTGTTTCTGGCCGGACAGATCAATGGCACGACGGGTTATGAGGAGGCGGGCGCGCAGGGTCTGGTCGCAGGCCTGAATGCCGCACTCTTGGCGACCAGTCGCCCCGAGGTCGTGTTCAGCCGGACGGATTCCTATATCGGTGTGATGATTGACGACTTGACATCGCGCGGCATCACCGAGCCCTATCGCATGTTTACGTCCCGGGCGGAGTACCGCCTATCGCTTCGAGCAGACAATGCCGATGCGCGGTTGACGCCTCTGGCAATGGAACTCGGATGCACCTCGGATGTCCGCCGTGAACGCTTTACGGATTGGCGCGCGCGGTTTGAAGAGGGCCGGCGGCTGTTGAAGAGTCTGTCGCTGACGCCGGCAGAAGGGGCGCGTCATGGGCTCAAGCTCAACCAGGACGGCCAGCGGCGCACGGCCTTTGAGATCCTCTCTTATCCGGATCAGTCGATTTCCGCACTGGAGCCAATCTGGCCAGAACTGTCGTCAATCGGTCCTCGGGTCATTGAGGCGCTGGAGATCGATGCCGCCTACGCCGTCTATATGGACCGACAGGCCGCGGATATCGCCGGCATCCGCCGCGAGGAAAATCTTCTGATTCCGGACGGCTTCGATTTTGACGGGCTCTCCGGCCTGTCCAATGAACTGAAGCAGAAGCTGAAGCAGCAGGCGCCGCGGAACCTTTCGCAGGCGATGAAGGTTGACGGCATGACGCCGGCGGCCGCCTCGCTCATCCTTGCTTGGCTCAAGCGTCAGAACCGTAGCAGCGCCGAACAACGTGAAGAAAAGGCAAGTGCACAATGAAAGCGAGTCCAATCGATGTGCTGAACGGACTGCGTGTTTCACGTGAAACGAATGAACGGCTTGCGCATTTTGCCGCGCTCTTCCAGAAGTGGGCGAAGGCTATCAACCTCGTTGCGCCATCGACTGTAGAAGATCTTTGGAACCGGCACATCGTCGATAGTTTGCAATTGGTGCAGCTGTCCCCAGGTCCAAAAACCTGGGTCGATCTCGGTAGCGGCGGCGGTTTCCCTGGCGTGATTACTGCCATCTATCTCTCTGAATTCGCCGATGGTTGGGTCCATCTCGTTGAGAGCAACAACAAGAAAGCAGCTTTTCTGCGCGTCGCCCTGGCGGAAACCGGTGCGCGTGGCTCGGTTCATCCCATTCGAATCGAAGAAGCAGGCACAGTGATTCCGCGCGCCAATGCAGTTTCAGCCCGCGCGCTGGCGGATTTGACCCTCCTGCTGGACTATTCAGCGCCGTGGATGATCGCAAATGAGCACAAAGCGGTCGGCTATTTTCACAAAGGGCGGGATTACCAGCGCGAAATCGACAAAGCCGTTGGCCGCTATCAATTTGATCTGGTAAAACATCCAAGCGTCGTCGAGCCGGATTCTGTTGTGCTCGAGATCGCAAATCTGTCGCGCAAGGTTCAGTGATCGGCGAGCGGAAAGATGTTTGGCGCAAAGAATCGGATTATCACAATCGCAAATCAGAAGGGCGGCGTCGGCAAGACGACGACGGCTATCAATCTGGCGACCGCCTTGGCGGCCATCGGTGAACGGGTTCTCATCGTGGATCTCGACCCGCAGGGCAATGCCAGCACCGGATTGGGTATTCAGCGGCGTGACCGCAATCTCTCGTCCTACGAGCTGATGATGGGATCGCACGGAATTGGCGAGATTGCCCAGCAAACCGCCGTTCCGAACCTCGCCATTATCCCTTCGACGATGGACCTGCTTGGCGTTGAGATGGAAATATCGCAGGAGCCGGACCGTGTTTTCCGTCTGCGGAAAGCTTTGGTCAGCCCGGCGGCGATGGAGTATTCCTACGTGCTCGTCGATTGCCCGCCGTCTTTCAATCTGCTGACGATGAACGCGATGGCGGCGGCACACTCTGTTCTGGTGCCGTTGCAGTGCGAGTTCTTTGCACTTGAGGGTCTGAGCCAGCTGCTGGAGACGGTGGATCAGGTTCGCCGCTCGGTGAACCCTGGCCTGGATATTCAGGGCATCGTGTTGACGATGTTCGATTCACGCAACAATCTCGCGCAGCAGGTGGTGAGTGATGTCCGGACTCATCTCGGCGACAAGGTCTATCACACGCTCATCCCGCGTAACGTTCGCGTATCGGAGGCGCCCTCTTACGGCAAGCCAGCGATCCTTTACGATCTGAAATGCGCGGGCAGCCAGGCCTATCTCCAGTTGGCATCCGAGGTGATCCAACGCGAGCGCCAGCGCAAGGCGGCATAATCATTTCGGTAGCGTAATCTAAATCGGGTGACGATATGAACGACGATAGCTCGAAGAGACGGCTTGGTCGCGGACTGGCCGCGTTGATCGGCGAGATGGATCAGCCGTTGCAGGCAGGAGCAGCCGCCCCTGCCCCGGTCAACCCGGACCGGCGCGTTCCTATCGAATTCGTGTCGCGCAACCCGCGCAACCCCCGTCGGCAGTTCGACGAGGCCGAACTTCAGGATCTTGCCAATTCAATCCGTCAGCACGGGATCGTTCAGCCGGTCGTCGCTCGAACCATCGGTGTCGATCGCTACGAGATCATTGCTGGAGAGCGTCGCTGGCGCGCGGCACAGTTAGCCGGATTCACCGAAATCCCGGTTATCGTTCGCGATGTCGATGACCGCACTGCGCTGGAAATCGCAATCGTCGAAAACGTTCAGCGTTCCGACCTCAATCCGCTGGATGAGGCGCTCGGCTATGAACAGCTGATTGCCGAGCACGGCTACACGCAGAACGATCTCGGCGAGATCATCGGCAAGAGCCGCAGCCATGTCGCCAACAGCTTGCGGCTGCTGAAACTGCCGGAGCCTGTGCGCGACATGCTGTCGGAGGGCACGCTTTCGGCGGGGCATGCGCGTGCGCTGATCCCCACCTCCGACCCGGCCACGCTTGCCCGCGCGATCATCGCCAAGGGACTTTCCGTTCGCGATGCCGAGCGGATCGCGCAGAACGACATTCGCGCCCAGAACGATCCGAACTACGGCAAGGCGTCCCGGCGTGATGAGAAAGACGCCGACACGCTGGCCCTGGAACGCACCCTCTCCGACAGCCTTGGGCTCGAGGTAACGGTCAACCACAAGGCATCGGGCGGCCACCTGCGCATCGCCTACAAGACACTCGATCAACTCGAAGAAATCTGCCGCCTGCTTGAGCGCCGTTAGGGCTGCCCTCAAAGGCTCGCATGGCTTCAGACGTTTCAAGGCCGCGCGGCGCGATTGCGTAGCGCGGCCTAAAGCATCGTTCGATTTAATCGACTCGCAGAGATTCCGTTGTGATGGCATCTGTGATTCACTTCTGCGTGGAGGTGTTTCATGGGCAAGTTCCATTCGTTGGATATTCGCGACCG